>CAYMEV010000058.1:0-1910 GCA_964389675.1 uncultured Candidatus Sumerlaeota bacterium | reverse complement strand
TTATGCCATACGGGACAAGGCTGATATCCTGAGACTCTCCGAAATAAATGGTTTTACCGAAATATCCCGCTATTACAGCATTGCCTTCTTTATCAGCTGCTATAGCTGTACCGCAGCTAATCCCATTCCCATGAACCCCATTTGCCCACAGGAAATTTCCCCCGGTATCAAGCTTTGCCACAAAGAGATCGGTGTGATTATAGGCCTCCAGGGTAATGACCGGAAGGGATAGGGGATCGCCGAAATAAGCAGTATTGGGAAATTCCCCCGTTATGAATGTATTGCCTGATGGGTCTGTATCAATGCCGTTAATTGAAAAAAGGCCATGATCATCTATATAAGACCCTGCCTGGTTGGCCCAGAGAAAGTTTCCTGTATTATCCATTTTTGCAATGAAGCCAGTAATATGATGATTACCTAAGGCTGTAAGCTCAATAGTCCCGGGATCTCCAGGCTCTCCGAAATAGCATGTTCCCCCGAAATTCCCGGATAAATAGATATTGCCCTGGGAGTCCACATGTATGTCCTCTCCGTAGTCGTGGCGTTCTCCGCCGGCCTGCTTTGCCCAGATATAATTGCCCTCAGGGTCAATCTTTGCAATGAATGTGTCCACCCCGCCACGGGAGATCAGTTCAAAGGAACCGAAGGAAAGTATATCCCGGAAGTATCCGGTTATATAAGAATTACCGTATTCATCAATATCAATGCTGCATGCCTGGTCAGAGAGCGGACAATCGGCCTGGTTAACCCAGAGGAAGTTCCCATCATTATCGATCTTTGCAATAAATGTATCAGCCCACTCAACAGCACTTAGATCAATACAGTCAGGATTCCCGGGGATCCCGAATGTCGCATCACCAATAAAAAATCCTGTTATATAGGAATTTCCGTCATTATCAACAGCAATGTCATGAACATGTATAGAACCGCCTCCGGTCTCATCTCCTGCCTGGGTTGCCCACAGGAATTTGGGGGCCTCCTGGGCAAAGACAAAAAAAGAGCTTGAAAAGAATAATATAATTATTATTGCGGTGTTCTTTAACATAAAGCACCTCCATCTCCATATACCTTTAATTTATAATATATCAAATATGCATATCAGTCAATGTCCATCTGCCTAAAAAGTAATGCTTCTTCATTCCTAATAATAATATCATATTTAAAAATATTGAAAAAAAAAAATAAATTACTTAGAATTGTAATTATTATATTATTAACAGGGATATCCGTGCATTTTCCTGTTTTTTAATAATATTTTTAGGAGGTAATATTGTGTTCAATTTAATTAAAAGGCTTCTATTATCGGCTTTTATTCTTGTTTTTTCATGTCTGTCTTTGTTTGGGCAGTTTCTCCCATCACAGGAGAGGCTGAGGGTCAATGACTTCTCATTATTTCTTGATGATGAGAGGATAGTCTTGAGGGGGACATCTGAGTATCATTATATCAGCGACCCCCTCATTTACAATGAGCTTTTTCCAAATAATTTCGGTGTTCTTGTGAACGGTACAGGGGATACAAAGTCAAATTTCCTTAGGATATGGATGGAAGGCTTTTCCAATACAGCCGGGACATGGAAAGCAGGTGATGACCCCCATCCAGTATTCGGGACAAACTAAACTCTTATTCTTTATATGCCATGAGAGAGCAGCAGCCCTTTAAGTGCACTAATTATATGGAGACAGACCCTGTTAATTATACTTATGAGCTGGATTCCTGGCCTGATTATGACTTTGAGGGTATTAAACAGTATCCAGACCGAATGCAGGATATCCTGAGAGAAGCAAGGGATAATAATGTTATAGTGATGATTACTCTGTTTGATGCATGTCTTAAAAATGATGGCAGGTATTGGCCATACTCAGCATGGAACCCTCAGAGAAATAATTATGTAACGGACGCATATCTTCCG
>CAYMEV010000057.1:0-2559 GCA_964389675.1 uncultured Candidatus Sumerlaeota bacterium | reverse complement strand
GTGTCATGTGTCCTAATATTGAAAAATATCTTTGCTATAAGAGATTTTTAGGTAACAATACAAGATTTTCAGACTATCTGAAAAATTTTAATACAAATTCAATAGAATTTGATTTTCCTATTCTAGAAATCCCCACAAATATTCTTTTTTCTGCAAAATCTTATGCAATGGAGCTTTATACATTAAAAAATAAAAGCTATTTTGTAAATAACTTAAAAAAAAAGGATACTTACAGCCTAACAGTAAACTCCCAACCAATATATACTCATACCATTGTAAAAGTGGGAAGTAAAAATCCGGATCCCCTGAACAATGAACTATTAAAGCTAGGCGACAAATCGTATTACCCTAATGGTTATTGTAAAAATCATCCTCCATGAGAGACATTAATGTTCTATGTGCAACCAGATAGAATACCTGTAGCAAATGGAGCTACACCAGATAATCTATATAATGAATTCAATTTTTTTAGTTTTTGGAAATTAAACGGAAGCATTGTAAGCAGACAGAGATTTATTGAATTTGAGATGCCTGACTACCCTGTATTTCTTGATGCACACTTCGCTATCCCTTCTCAAGACAATATTCCTGATGATCCGTTAGATCTAATGATAATTTATACTAGTTCTGCAAAAGACTACATAATACATGAATATGGGGGAGGTGTTGATAATTTTATGTCATTTATTATGGCATATCTTAATGATACACTTGATGAAAGTCTAATAAATATTAACATCAATCTTGTTCATAATAGAGAAATTAGCTATATAGAGACATTTGACTTTAATGAAGATATTTCTAGATTATTTGGCAAAAATGATGGTTACATGGATGAGATTTTCTTGGAAAGAGAAATTGCAAAAGCAGATCTAGTCTCAATTTTACTACGAGGAAGAGGGGAAGGCGTTCTAGGCAAAGGCTATGCACTTAAACAAGAAGAAATATTTAACCATCTTTTAGAAGGAGATTTATATATATCATATAATTATTTTACCCCCGATTATTCTCGTGATAGCTACTTTTTAAGCGCTACTACGCTTTCTCGGAATCAACCTCTAGACATATATGATTATTTATTAACATTTGTGCATGAGATAGGGCATAACCTTGGAGCAGGGCATCATCAGAATAACTTAAGATATCCAGGACCACAAATGTACAAAAGATATATGGATATAAATTCTAAGAAAGGCTATTCAAAAGCATATGTTTTTTATCTACCTTCTAATGGCAACCCGTATGCTACTGTAATGAATCAAGCAAATACTAATTATACGAGAATAGGAAGGTTCTCTAATACAGACGAAGACGCTATGCTAGGGGGTGCATATACAGGCGAATTATATGATGACGGGACCTGCAGCCATAATAATGCAAAAACCATAAACTTTTCAGCATATCACGTATCTAATTATGTGCGGCATGATGAGGGATGTGGGATGATGATACAGGGAATATTATTAAAAAGTCCGGAAGATGCTAGAGTTATTACTATTGATGGTGAGATTATTGAACATGGAACATTAATAGGCCCCTTTTTGCCAGGACGAGAATTATTAATATCTGCCGAACCTCACCCTAGTATTCCCTTTGCAGAATGGAATATTTCAGGTAATCATACAATTATTGATCCGAATTCAACAGAAACTACACTGATAATTGGCAATAATTATTGTGATGATTTCATTTTAACAGCTGTTTTTGGAAATAAAGTAAATCTATCAAAATTGCAATCCAGCTGTGGTGAAGTCTATGGTTCTGGCTATTATTCACAAGGAGATGAAGTTACAATCACAGCAGATCCTGAGAATTTTATCTGCTGGAGAGATCTCAATACAGATATTCCTTCTGAAACTTCTCTTCCTATTAACCTAAATAGTTTTACTAACACTTTTGAAATGCCTGATAGAAACGTTCACCTTGAGGCACAATTTGGATATTTCAATCATATAGTAACTTCAATAAACCCCTTGAATGGAGGGATAATTCATATCTCAGACAATTACTATAATAACTATTTTGAAATTGGTAATATTATAAATGTATCAGCAATTCCAATGGAAGATTACTGCTTTTCTTACTGGGATTCCGATGAAATTGAGATTGTAGATCCTTCTAATCCAATAATAGAATTCATTATGCCAAGCTATGTCGTTAATTTAACAGCTTATTTTAAGCCTAAAGTAACAATTAATACTGAACCTGCAGAAGCAGGTAATGCATTCTCAGATAATTGTAGCGACTATTATGAGATAGGTATGACCTATAACATTTTTGCTGAACAAGAATGCGGATATGAGTTCTCGTACTGGGTAACATCCGAAAACTGTCAAATAGATAATTACTATAATCAACAGACATGTATTATAATGCCAGAATATCCACTAAAGATCACTGCTCATTTTTCAGAAACATATAATTTAGCACTGGATTCAGACCCTGAAGGCATAGGGGCAGTTTTTACAGGAACAGGTAATTATATTGAAGGAGAGCCTGTTTCCATATCTGTCTCAGATATTGAAGGCTATGAGTTCATTAGCTGGACAGGGGATGATA
>CAYMEV010000056.1:0-2596 GCA_964389675.1 uncultured Candidatus Sumerlaeota bacterium | reverse complement strand
TTCTTGATTTTTGCTCGGATTTATCGTATAAATGTTTTATAAGAGATTTTTAGGTGTTAATTGGAGCGTAAATTCCGTTATTATTCTCAGATACATCATACTGGATTATGTATGTTTTGTTGTTAGATGGTGCAGTATTAATAAAATAGACTTCAAAATCATTATTAATAATCTCAAAGATCCCTATACTTTGACCATTATTCGTTGATAGTATTAATCTGCTATAAATGGAATCATCTACTTTTGCTTTTATAACATAAGAATTATATTTTGTTTTATTTATTTTTGTTACTGTGGCTTTGTAGTGCTTGTCTTCTGTTAGGTTAATAATTATTTTATTGCCTTCTTTTAGTTTCGATTCTGTTGTCAGCGAGGGATTTATCTCAACGGCTCTAATTTGAAGGAATGGTGAGTAGATATCTTTTATCTCTTGCGATATTTCTTGTTCGCTTTGCTTTTCTTCTGTAATAAGATAATGAATATTATAATCTTGAGCATAAATAGTAAAGGATAGAAAAAGTGCCAGTAGCAGGATTATTGTTTGGATTTGTTTGGATTTGTTTGGATTTAAGCATTTTATAGTACCTCACTAATTTAATAAAACTCCAATATATTATGTTAACATACCAAATTGTATATTGTCAAGAGTATTTTTGAATGTTGTCAAAACAAAATAGAAATGTCACTTTCTTAGCAATTTAGAGGTTTTTTGTATTACCATGCTAGTAAGCTTGATAAATTTTGCTTCTACAAAAGCATAATTTGGAATCATTTCTAAAGACTATTTTAGGATAAATATATTGATTTATCTTTAGAAATCCTTATATGAGACCCTGATTTTTTATTCCACATAAATTATTATTCAATGTGGAATGGCATATTAACGATCAGCCCTATATATACCCGAGTGCTTTGATATGATTCAGAGTCTTATCATCCTGTTCATCATAGGAAGCCGGAAGTTCTATATCAATCGAACCGTAGGAACTGATCGTCTTTAACGGAAATTTTTCCAGAAATTCAGGCTTGAATGCCTCAATAAGTATTCTTCCCTTAAAATCTCCTGCATGGGGAAATCCGTAGAGATAGAGAATAGTTGGTGCAATATCGTATATGGATGCCTTTCTTAATGTATCATCTGCTTTTATTATGCCGGGATTGTAGATGTACAGCAGCCCTTCAGGCTTGCCGTATATGTGATCACCGGGTTTTTTAAGGCGTCCTGTTGAGAGCATTCCATGGTCGGAAGCAACCATAAGGACTGTATTTTCATCAAGGAAATTTTCGATTATATAGCCAATATATTCATCAGCCTTTTCATATGATGAGGGTATGGTATCCTTGAATATGCTGACCCTGTCTGGTTCATTATCGGGGTATTCTTCACTGTGATAATGGTTCCAGAATGCATGAGACAGTGTGTCTGTCTGCCTGATATAAAGCTCCCTGAAATCATAATTATCTTTCTGCCATATAGACAGGGCAATATTAAAAAATGTCCTGTCCATGGCTATGGCCTTTTTCAATATGAAAATATTTCTTGCTGTCCAGCTATCCTGGAGCAGTTTCTGGTATTCGGCTTCTGTTGCATTTATGTAGTATGAGAGATCCTTAAAACTAATATCCTGCGGTTTTATTATAAACTCATTCAGTGAAGCATCCAGTTCAGGGGGGTATAGCGAAATGCTTTTGATCCTTTTTCTTTTATCCGGATAGGAGTATTCAGCAGAGATCATATTCCCCATGATCTCATAGGCAGGATAGAGAGTCCAGCCGCTGATTACAGATGAAGTTTTGCCCTTTTCCTGGAGTATGTCCCATATTGCCTTTCTTTTTCTGTGGATTGAATGGTATGGCCTGGATTCAATTATATTAAGCCTGTCTATGATCCTTGCAATATAGCGCTGTATTGTCAGGGGAGGGAACTGTACGTCATCGTCAAAGGCCTTGAAAAAAGGCATTTTGAACATCCTGAAACCCTTTATGCCATGCTCTGAAGGTTCTGTGGAAGTATAGATGCTGTTCCATATAATGGGTGATTTGCCGGGTTCAAGAGTCTCAAGCAGAAAGGAAGAGCCGTTCTCATGAAGGAATTTCAGGTTGGGAAGCTTTCCCTGCCGGAACAGCGGGTCTATAACATCAGGGTTGATACTGTCAATACCCAGGAAAATGACCTTTATACCGGATTCTGATATTTCATAATCCTGTTTAGCAGTTATTTCTGTTGTATCGATGGAGAATACTGCATTTTTTGACAGGGAGAAAAGCAGTAAAACAGCGCATATTATCAGGGCAATCAGCCTGTATAATGCTGGAACAGGCCTTGACAGCCATTTTAAGGCAAAATAAAGGACTATTGATATAAATAATATGGATAAAAAGGATATAAACAAAAATACAGGGTTGTAGATATAGCTGTAGAGACTGAGTTTGTTCTCAAGGCTGAGTCTTATATGATCAGTTATCAGTACTGAAATATTAAAAAGTATTATGAAATAGCTGTAGAAAAAGGGGTATCTGTCAGTTTTTTTATATTTGAACAGCTTAAAGAGGATAAATACTGCAGTGCTTATACCTGCAAAGATGAGAAGGTTTG
>CAYMEV010000055.1:0-3255 GCA_964389675.1 uncultured Candidatus Sumerlaeota bacterium | reverse complement strand
TTAAATTGGGTATTTTTATTTGTCGTTAGTGAGTAGGAATATTTGTCGCCAGACAGTCATCGCTGCCATCAATTTGACAATTTTGATTTTTGGTAGTATTTTATAAAGAAATGGAGGTTTTCATTATGCCAGACCTTTTATCTAACCGGATTATCCTTGAAGCAGACAAAATCAAGTCACTTCCGCTTGCTACCTTTAAAAATAACTCGCTGCCACTTGAACAAGAAGGAGACAGAGTTTTAGCCTTTCTAAGCGAAGTTCCTAAAGATAACTGTAATCCTAAGCTTTATCTTACTATCTGTGAATTCCTGCCAGATGAGCAAGCTTGGAGCATTGGGTATGATGAAGAGCTATCTGTATCAATTCCAACGGATTATAAAAGTGCATCTATTGCTCTCTTTGACGACAGAACAGGTACTCCTCCGAGATTTTTTGTATTCATAGGATATGGCAAGAAATATCCTGATGGAAGCAAAATATATTACTTTGTATTTGATGATAATTGGACATTGTTAAATTATGATTCCTTTACCGGCTCATTGTGGGAAAATGTCCATCTTTTTAGAAAACTCACCTTGGCGCCAATATCTGAGCAAGGGAAAATGTGCTGGTTAATATTTGGCTATACTTACAAAGTCAATGAACTGGATCGTTCAACTTTTAGAGCACTAAAGCTTTCTTTTCATAGCTCAATTAATGCCATATCTTATAGTATCGCTTATACTTATTCTAATGGATTGCGTTTTCCAAGGAATGGCAATGATTATATTTACTCAAATTCGGTACACTATATGGGAGTTTCCAAAAAAGCCTTGACATATGATTTAGTGGTGCAATGTGTCGGAATAACAACGCAAAATGATGATGTTTTATATATTCATCAAATGGGCAATGAAAGCAATACCTTGCGCTATAGTCAGGGGATAAAAGACGATTGTAATCTTTTGTATGATCATGGCATAGTATTTGTTAAGTTAAAGTATAAACCTCCTGGTGAATCATTACAAGGAAATCTTGCAATAGTTCGGGATTGTGTATATCCATACAATGAGGATTGCTCATTTATTCGCTATGTCAGAGAGCCTGATGAAAATAACTTCCTAAACTACAAAATAATCCTAAAAGTTACCGATTCCAATGATTGTTTTATTCCCATGGAATGCAAGGTATTTCATCTGGATTCTGGCAATATGAGCGACGATTCGGACAATCAAGATCTCATAGTCATCCACCGAATCGAATCATGCAATCTGCAAAGCTTTGTGCTTAAAATCAGCAATATTCAACCAGGCGAAATCCCTGGTAAAAATTGCCTAAACATATCAGCAAATTTTGAGTTCCTTCCCGAATTTAACTCAACTTTTTTAGCCAATATATCCGAATCAAAGCTAATCAGACATACGAGAAATATAACTGGAACTTGCCAGACAGGTTATTTTATTACCTTGTTTTATCATAATGTTAATGGAGGAATCAGTTATCACACATTGAGAACTGATTTTCAATCAAATAATATCTAAGGGGGCAGGGGAATGCTTTATAAAAGAGTATTTTTAATGGCCATTGCATGTTTTTTCGTTATGCAGGCGATTGCATATTGCGCAACAGATACATGGACCAAAATAGAAATTCCAGATGTTATGTATACGCAAAGCATAGCCATAGACCCGACGAATTCGAATAATCTGTATGTTAGAGTAAATGAAGGTGATGGAAAAATATATGTAAGCAAGGACGGGGGTAACACGTGGTTCTCAAGAAATCTACCCGATGGCTCAACTTATAATTACCCGTTCAACGACATATGCATAGATCCGGTTAATCCTCAAATCATATATATCCCAGCAGTAAGTGGAGGCGGAGTGCTAAAAAGTGTTGATGGCGGGTATACCTGGGAGGCAAAGAACAACGGCATTCCTGACGGAGTTGAAGGCAAGAATGTCTATGACATTACAATTGATCCGCAAAATCACAACAACCTATATGCCGCAGACTACAATGGCATTTACAAAACAGTGGACGGCGGTGATTACTGGTTTTTTATTCATCCCCCCAGGCCATACACCTTGCAGGCAGATCCCCTTATCTTGGACACAGTATATACGTATGATTACTATTCACGTAAAATCATAAAGAGTGTTGATGGCGGCATTAACTGGGTACCAACAGGAGATATCTACCCACATGTTTCTGAAATTGGCAACATAGAAGTTCATCCCTTTTGCTCAAATATTCTTTATATTTCTGCTTTTCGTGATTCTCCAAGGATATTTGTATCCTCCAACGCAGGAGACACGTGGACAAACATAGATCCCGGAACATTCGATGATATCTATGGTATCGCAATATACCCTTATTCGCTGGATGTTGTGTATGTGTCGATGGGCGGTAGCAGCAGTAAGGGCGTTTATAAAAGCACAGATAGAGGGCAAACATGGATAGAATTTAATGAAGGGTTGCCATATGTTCCAGTAAACGATGTGGCTATTGACATCCGTTCCAGGCATACCATCTATGCAGCAACGGATGATGGCCTGTATACGAGAACTATTTGCCATCCTCCCCTGGCTGCTGTATATCGTTTCTTCAATACACTGAGTGGAGGGCATTTCTATACTATAAACGATAGAGAACGCGATTTTATCATAGAAAACCTGCCTTACTACTCATTTGAGGGTATTAAATTTTTTGTTTATGACTCACAGAAAGACAATACCAAGCCTGTCTACCGATTTTTTAACACAAAAACGGGCAATCATCTCTATACTATCAGTGAAATCGAAAGGGACAATATTTTAGCCAACCTGCCCCATTACACGTATGAAGGAATCAAATTTTATGTGTACGGCCCAGGCATCCGGCCTGTGGATACCATGGCGGTATATAGATTTTTTCATACCCAAAGGGGAGGATATCTGTATACCATAAGCGAGGTGGAAAGGGATTACATAATAGAGAACCTGCCGCAGTACGCCTATGAAGGCATTAAATTTTACGTGTTTCCATGACAGCGCTTACGCCTTCCCTGGCAGCCATGTCCTCTTTCTGCCGGCCATCATTGCCGGCATCGTGTTGCTTAATATCCGCTATCGATAGGAACTTGGAAATCGCCACTCTTCATCTCAACTGAAGATCGACTGAAAAAGGGCATCTTTGTAATTGCAGCCGGCAGGCGTACAATACTTGAGGAATACCCGGAAGCATACAAGGATATAAGCGATGTAATAGATACCGTAACTGATGCCGGCATCAGCA
>CAYMEV010000054.1:0-3358 GCA_964389675.1 uncultured Candidatus Sumerlaeota bacterium | reverse complement strand
ACTTATCCTCATAATAATCATATATATAAAGTCCATAACCTGCAAAGGAAATAATCAGCTCGTCAATATCTTCTACATCCCTGTCTATATTTGCAGATATTATCGTTTGTCCCGGAATTGTAAGTATCCTGTCCGGGTTGTTTTGCTCTCATCAATAAGAATGCGAAATTAAGACATCAGCTGTTGCCTGATGGCATCTGCGTATGAAGATGCCAGCTATTGTTTATCATATTGTAATACCACAGCCCGCTGCCTTCAAGATTTGATAATATTTCCAGAATGACCGGATATTCAATTTTCTCATTGGAGAATTTATAGTTTGCTTTTTTTGGCAAAATGTTATAATAAAAATCGGTATGTAACCAATGAATGAAGATATTACTCTAAATAAAGAAAGACTGCTTGCAATTTTTGATTACATCAATCTAAGGCTTAATGAAAACCAGCTGCATCTCGATATAACTTTATATGGCGGGTCCATAATGGCCCTGGTTTCTGATAACAGGCCTGCAACAAGGTATATTGACTGCGTTTTCGGCAATACTGATGAAAAGCTTCTTGAGAGAATACTGGAAGATACAGGGTTTGTTTTTTCTCTCCCAAAGGGCTGGATTAATGAAGATATTAAAGAACCACTCAAATCCATTCTGAAAGAAGATAAGGAAACCTACAGGAGCTACTCCAACTTGAGAATCTTAAGGCCTGTAGCACAGCAGCTTCTTGCAATGAAAATCCTGTCAGCCAGGCCAGAACCATCAAAAGACTTCGCAGATGCCTTTCTGCTATGCAAGGACCTGGAAATAAATAATAAGGAGCAGTTATTAACAGTAATATCGGATTATATTCCCTTATCTCTGGTCGGTGAAAGGCAGATCGTATTCATCAGATACCTGGGAGAGGACCTCGGATATGATTGGAAATAAATTTCTGAATGCCTTGTATTTGTGCAAAGATGAAAATACAAGCCTGAATCTTCTGATGGAATCACTTAAAAGAAAAGACCCTGCTCTTATAAAAAGCCTGCAGGTGCCTGAAAATATTGACTCATGCACTGATGATGAGAAAAGGTTTTTAACCATTGCCGCTGCACTGATTGATTATTATCTGCAGAATTGCGGAACCGAGGTTCCCGATTGGCTTAGAAATAAACAGCTATGTTTTGATAAGCCCTTTTTTTTCAGGAAAGATTAAGCGACTTTGACAGGATAAGACTTATAATAAGCTGCCCTGGCCCATTCAGGGTAAGAAATGTATACTTTGACCTAAGAGGATTACATAGGGTCTGATATAATAAGCCAGAAGAGATGTTCTTTCCTTTACTGATGCTACAACTGCAGTAATGCTGAGGATCCGGACATGCTCAATTGCCTGTTCCTGCAGGAATAGGCAATAAAATAATCCTTACTGAATTTACTTTATTACTTTTCGCGCATTACAGCCCTAAATCCAAAATATCTGCTTTGGAAATGAGGATAAAAGCTATTCCTGTAGGCAGAACGCAAAGCATCTCTATCTGATAACCAGCTTCCGCCTCTGAGAACACGACAATAACCCTTATCAGGTCCATGCGGGTCTACGACTGAATTATACTGATACTCTCCATACCAATCAGAACACCATTCCCATACATTGCCATGCATATCATACAGACCCCAGTTATTAGGCTTATATTTTCCTACCTGACAATGATGAATATTCTTATTATACCTGTTGATAGATATGCATGCATAATCTGATATTTTACTTTGATAAAGATCACCAAAGCTGTACATAGTTTTACTTCCCGCTCTGCAAGCATATTCCCATTCAGCCTCTGTTGGAAGACTCCAGTTCATATTGGTTGCTTTTGATAAATTAGTGCAAAAATTTATCGCATCATACCATGAAATATTTTCTGCCGGGTGTTGTTTTCCTGAAAATTGACTGGGATTAGTTCCCATTATAGATTCATACAGTTCTTGGGTTACTTCTGTTTCCATTATCCAGAATCCTTTTGTTAAAGTTACTTTTCTGGCAGTTTCTTCCTTTCTCCTTAGTGATGGCGGTCTGTCTGTTCCCATTATAAATGTTCCCGGAGGAATATAATGGACAGCAAATCTAACTCCGTTTATAATATATACTTTTCTATTTTCTGCATCCTGGGATATTATAATATTTTCAAAAAGGAAAAAAAATAAAACAAAAAGCAGAATCCTTATATTCAAATTTTTATTCAATTGCCTCATTTCAACTCCTATAATTATTATTCAGCAAGAATTATTTCAAAAAAATGCAATCAGTATCATATTATATATAGTTTTAATGATTTATATAGTTTTTCGGGATTGTATGGCATAAATATAGCCGTTCCCATATAAATATATCATTTTATTTGAAAAAATTATATCACCTTTATTCATTTCAAAGACATCCAGTGATGAATCCACTATTATCCATTCCAGCTCTTTTGTTAAAAGATTTATGGAAAATAATTTAGAAGACTCATTGAGATGCAATTTACGTGATCTTGCCAGAAGATGGTTCCCATGTATTTTGTAAAAATAAAAATCTGATTGAAACAACTGATATATGTTATTTATTTGAAATTTATCTATCAATTCTCCAGTTAAAAATGATAATGAATGAATAGAAAAAGAATTAGGCTTTTGAATGAGCCTTAAATCATCATCTGGATATATTAAGAAGATTTTATCATTATTTTCATGTTTTAGTATCAAAATTGAAGAAAAAGCATCCTCTATCCATAAGGGTTTGCCTGTATTGATATCAAAAGCAATAAGATAATGAGGAGAATCTAAATGGTATTTATATGGAAGTCCTTGGCATACTTCTAAACTGGATGCAGCTAATATAACAATATTATGGTTTTTTGAAGGAAATAAAATTTTATATACCCATGTATCGTGAATTGAAAAGGTTCTGTATAATTCGGGCCTTGGTCCGAAGAAGTGGATAGCCTGATCTAAACTCATTAATTTCCATTTCCATAGAGTATTACCGGTTTTTGTGTCTAATGCATATAGAAAATCTTCAGAAATAAAAAATATTTTATTGTATTTTTCATTGACAATAAGCGACAACCAATGCTTAGGATCTGAAAAAGCAGTTTTCCAGATCAATTCTCCAGTTTTAATATTAAAAGAATATAGGCTGCTGTTTTTAGTTATGGGGTCAATAAGAACATAAAGCAAATTATCATGTGATGTAGAAAATAGTTTATTAAAATAGTCTTTGTTTTTACTCATTAAACCTTTTGAAGGGAACATAAATTCCCATAAAATATCTCCATTCCCTGGATTAATAGCTGTAATATAGTCTTTGATTTTGAAGTTTGGTTCGCCTGAAGAATCAATCTCAA
>CAYMEV010000053.1:0-3368 GCA_964389675.1 uncultured Candidatus Sumerlaeota bacterium | reverse complement strand
CTTCTTTTTCAAATTTAAGCTAATTTTGTGTCCAAGATAATTGGTGGCAGTATAATTATTTCTATTTGCTTGAGTGCATATCCACATCAGGAATAATCACTGATGAATATAAGGCCAGGCTGAAATGGGTATTTTAGGTAATAAGATCAAAAAAAGCTGGCGGAAAAATATGCTATTAGACATTAAAGCTGTCTAATGATTCATCATTTATTCTGCTGTTACTTTATTTTAATTCGATTATTCGTTTATTCGAGAGATTTTTTTTTATCTGCAGAAGAAGGCATATACATCCTTTTATTTAAGGCCCGGGGCCTTACTGAACAAATTAAGGAATTTGATCACCAACAGGTATGGCTTAAAGATACTGTTCTACGGAGGATTGTCAATGCTGTACCTGATGTTCTCAAAAAGGAATAACTGAAATTCTTATTGATATAAAAAAAGGGCTCCCCATTAAGGGAAGCCCTTTTTATCTTTATCTTGATGCTTAGAATTTATACAGCAGTGACAGGCTCCATCTCATCGGAGCTGCATATGAATTAGGCTCGCCGAAATTAGCAGTATTTGCCTCAACATGGCCTAAAACGCCCTCATTATTGGTAATATTGAATATATCAGCAATGAGTGTGATCATGCCATATTTGCCAAAATCTATGTCCTGCTGGATTGACAGGTCAATATTATAGTAGCTGGGCAGTTCATATTCTCCCCTCTCGCCAATGATCAGATACCTGCCGTTTGGGTCCCTGTTTGCGGGATAACCTAAAAGAGGTGCAAAATCAAGCTTTGAATAATGGTATCCGGATCTCCATATTCCTGAAAGCCCTAGGACTGTCCCCCATGAGAACTGATATGTGGCATTAAGCTTAACATAGTGCTTGACATGATATATGGAATAGCCGTAGAGGTCTTCAGAAAGATCAGGGGTCCCATAATACGGGCTGTCATACCAGACACCTGATGCATTTCTACCGGGTGAGTCAAATGTAGTACCCTTTGCTTCAGAAAGAGTATAGGAACCCAGCAGTGTAAAATTGCTTATCTTTGCATTTGTATAAAGCTCAACACCCCAGTAATCCCTGTTATTACCCGGTATATTTGCATAATAATCATAGCTTTGTGAAGGATCAGCATCTATTACATTAACGCCATTATCTTCACTTCCCGGGCCATTCCAGAGTATTGTACCATCTTCAGCGATAATTACCCTGTAAGCATCCATGCAATCCCTGCTTTCCTTCTTGGTATAGCTTATACCTGCAGACCAGTTATCAGAGATCTCTCTTTCGTAACCAATGGTAAATTCGTCAGTATAGTCAGGTTCCAGGTCTGGATCGATCTGGGTCAGGTTTTCACCAGGCTCTGTCTGATAATCGAAATCCCAGCTCATGGTATCGGGATTCCATGTATAATTTCTCTCATAGGAATTATCTATGTTAAATATATATACAAGCATTGTTGTCCAGGCGGTATAAAACCTTCCCCAGAACATATTTATTTTATGCTTGCCTGTATTGCCGATATCCCATACAAATCCGAGCCTCGGTGCAATCATGTCGCCCCAGCCGTTATCAAATATCTCTGTACCCATATTATTTTCACCGCTCTGGCTTTCAAACCTGACACCTATATTTGCTGTAAATCCTTCGATAAAATCAGGTCTCCATTTATCCTGGATGTAAAATGCATAATAGTCAGTTGTGCTCGGTGCTTTTGACTGGTCATAGGTTTCGGTAAGTGTTGTGTCAGATGTCCAGTAGATTGAATTATCCCAGTCACCCCATTCATCACCGGTGTAGTCCTCGCTGAGCTGTATATCATACTGGTTCAGTACCCAGAAATCACCTATTATTGCCTCAAGCTTATGATAGGAAATACCAGTCTTAAACTCGTGGTTTCCGTACATGTCTGATAAAAAGTATTTTGCAGACAGGTCATAAGTGTTCTTATTCCTATCCGTCAGTGATTCCAATGGGAAGCTTCCCCATTCTATATCAGTATAGTCAGGGTTTGAATGGCGAACACGGTAATAGTCATCGCCTGCCATCATTGGACCGTAGTTAAGGCGCCCCTCGACCATGCCCAGTTTTGCTTCAAAGAAAAGGTTGGTGCCTGCAATCCAGGTATAGTTAAGTCCATAGGATTCTCCGCCCTGATCCCAGTAAGAGAAAGTATCTGTTGAGATAGTCATGCCTGATGCCTGATAAGGGTCATCATCCCATTCCATAGGGTCCATGTTGTATGTTACAAATACCTGGTGCTCTGGTGTAATAGACCATGTCAGCTTGCCATAAAAGTACTGAGTAAAAACCTCATCATCCCAGTGAAGGGTCTCTCTTTCACCATTGGTCCAGTTGTACCTGTAGTAATTGTAGCCACCCTGCATCCAGGGGCCTTTCTTATAATAGTAGGAAAGGAAGAACCAGAGCTTGTCCTTTATGATAGGGCCACCTACAGAAAGTGTTGGGTGATATTCAAGGTCAGAGTCAGGTTTATTGCCTTCACGGTCTTCAAGCTGCCATGACGGGTCATCCAGCCTTAACCTGAAGAATACTGAGAATTCATTACCTCCAGATTTTGTAACAGTATTGATTACACCACCTGATGATCTTCCAAATTCAGCGGGCAGACCCCCGGTCATAACCTCTACCTCAGCAACAACATCTGCATTGAGGTTGGACCCGAATGTGCTTGTCAGAGGATCTGTCTGGTCAACACCGTCGAACATATAAAGGTTGCTTGTCATTCCACCGCCTCTTACGCTGGGATTACCGGTAGTACCTGTACTGCCGCCCTGCATCTCAAGGGCTGTCTGATAGCTGTGCGAGCTGGGAAGCCTTTCTGTGAAATCCCTGTCAACATTTATACCGGATATTGAGGATGTCGTATCCAGTACGGGAGCTGCACCTGTAATGATAACCTGTTCTTCGAAAGCAACTTCCTTCAGCTGAACATCAACCCTTGTAATTTTGTTAACCTGAACTGTTATTCCTGTTCTCAGTATGGTCTGAAAACCCATCATTTTGAATTCTATCTGGTAATCAGACCCGGGAGGCAGTTCTATCAGCCTGTATAGGCCATTTTCATCGGTTGTATAGTATCTCGGCTGAATAAGTGTTGATGATTCTGCCTTTACAACTACTCCAGGCAGAGGTTCTCCGGTCTCATCAGTAACCGAACCCTCGACTGAACCTCTGAGCTGGGCAAATACTGATGCTGAACCAATAAGAAAAATACAGAGGAACAGTAGCAAAAATCTTTTTTTCATAATACCATCTCCATTTTTATAGTATTTTGTGGTTAAATTTATAACTACCTAAAAATCTCTTATAAAACATTTATACGATAAATCCGAGCAAAAATCAAGA
>CAYMEV010000052.1:0-4303 GCA_964389675.1 uncultured Candidatus Sumerlaeota bacterium | reverse complement strand
ATATTTATATCATTCGGCATCGTATCAGAAATATATACTGTTATTACATACATTCGCGGGTCAAGTTCAGTGCCTGTTTCCCATTGAATGGAAACATCGGTATAATTTTCTGTCTGAAGATCATGAAAGGGGACTGTCCCTATCATATTGAGGCCAGTATCTGGTTCAATACTATAATAGAATTCAACATTTCCCTGATTGATCGTTTCCATTCCATAATTATAAATTTTTGCATTTATTTCCACAGTATCTCCTGGATCCGGCAGGCCCGGCTGAAAGCTCAAATCTGAGGATACTACGGAAGCATCAGGGCCATAGGTGCCCGAATCAAGACGGGCGACAAAAACTATATTATACTCATTAGGTGATACATACAGCTGTGGCGTACCAGGGTCATCAGGCTCACCGAAATAGATAGTCCCCTTAAAAAGCCCCGCAATATATGAATTGTCTTCATCATCTACTGCAATGCATCTGCTTGAGCAGCTGAATCCCCCCAGGCGCTTTGCCCAGAAGAAATTACCATCAGGGTCAAGTTTGGCTACAAATGAACCGCAATTATTATAAGGCATTAGAATTATTGTATTTAAATGACCCGGCTCTCCAAAATATGCTATCTCACAGTATGATCCTGTAATATATGCATTGTTTGAACTGTCAACTGCAACACTCTCTGCAATATCAATATGGACGCCCCCTGCCTGCTTCGCCCAAAGGAAATTACCTGAAAGATCAATTTTTGCTATAAATATATTGCAGTGATTATTCGTGGAAAGGCTTATATCCTCAGACTCCCCAAAGTATATGGTCTTTTTAAAATATCCTGTTATGACTGCATTGCCTTCATTATCAGCAGCCACATCAAGGCTGAAGTCAGCACCACTGCCATATGCCCGCCTTGCCCAGAGGAACTCTCCTTCATCATCAAGCTTTGCTATAAATATATCATTAAAATTATCATTGCTGGAATAGATATCCAGTGTAATAAGCGGTATGGTATATGGGTCTCCGAAATATGCTGCACTACGATAATATCCGGTAATGAATGTATTGCCAAAGGGATCAGTATCAATTGCATTAAGGGAAAAATTATCATTCTCATATATAAGGGTCCCTGTCTGATTCGCCCAGAGAAAGCTGCCTGAGCTATCCATTTTTGCAATGAAGCCTGTTATTTGCCAGTTTCCCAATGCGGTCAATTCTATTGTCTCAGGATCTCCTGGCTCCCCAAAATATGCTGTGCTGCTGAAATGTCCAGATATAATTATATTACCGGAGCTGTCAACAGCCAAATCATCTCCCGTTACAAGAGCATTGCCTTCTATCTTTATTGCCCATTGTATAGCTTCATATGCATCGTATTTTGCTATAAATGCACATATATATTCATCTGTATCGAGCCTTATTGTAGAAGGGTCATCCGGGTCGCCAAAACAGATATATTCAGAAAATTGGCCAATTATATACATGTTACCATTATCATCGCTAGTAATCCCCATGCCCCTCTCCGAGTCTATACCGCCTGCCTGGATCACCCACAAAAAATCTCCCTCAGGATCAACCTTGGCAAAATACACATCGCCGTATCCCCATGAAAAAAGGTCAGTATTGTCAGGATTTCCCGGTATGCCAAAGGTTGCATCGCCAGCAAAATATCCTGTTATGTATGAATTGCCGTAATTATCAACAGCAATATCAAAAACCTCAATAAAATATAATCCCCATTCAGATCCTGCCTGGTTTGCCCAGAGAAACAAAGGGGCTTCCTGAGCATAAGATAAAAATGTTCCCAAAAAAAACACCAGGATAATAATGGCTAAAGCATCTCTTGACATAAGATACCTCCATATAGCTCTAATATATATTTAACATGAATATAAGTCAATATCCAATTACATATAAAGAAATATATTTTCATAATAATATTATCATACTAAAAAATATTGAAAAATAAAAATAAAATTACTTAGAATTGTAATTATTATATTATTAACAGGGATATCCGTGCATTTTCCTGTTTTTTAATAATATTTTTAGGAGGTAATATATGTTTAATTTAATCAAAAGGCTTTTATTATTTTTCTTTATTCTTGGTTTTGCATGCTTTTCTGTTTTTACTCAATGGAACCCGGTATTGCCAAGGCTGAGGATCAATGATTTCTCACTGTTCTTTGATGATGAGAGGATTGTGCTCAGGGGAACATCAGATTACCATTATTTAAGCGATCCACTTATATATAGTGAGTTGTTTCCTGATAATTTCACAATACTCATAGCTGGCTCCGGTAATACAAGGTCCAACTTTTTAAGGATCTGGATGGAAGGCTATTCCAATACCAGCGGGCTCTGGAAGGCTGGGGATGATCCTCATCCAATATTCGGGACCATTTCCTATCCTGATTATGGCAAAAGAGAACAGCAGCCATTTAAGTGCCTAAACTACCTGGGACAGGACGTAAACCCTGTAGATTATGAGTATGACCTTCGGTTTTGGCCCGATTGGTATGATGATGATATACCAGCATATGAAGACAGGCTTCTTGATATCATATCAGAGGCAAGGGATAATAATGTAATAGTTATGATCACACTGTTTGATTCATGCCTTAAAGATAATGATGCTTGTTGGAAATGTTCTGCATGGAATCCTGATAATAATGATTCAGTCCAGGGTGAGCCTGGAACTGCAGGGTTTTTGTTAGAAGGTATGTCTCCATATCCATTGTCTATAAATTTGCAGTCCAATTACGCTTTCTATGATATCTGGGAATGGAACGGAAATACTATTTATTTTAATACGCTTAATCATATGGGGGAATTGCAGGAGGGATATGTAAAGAGGGTAGCAGGCAGTATCCCGGCTGAGTACTGGAATGTCATATTTGAGATAGAAAATGAGCCTAAGCCTGTTATTGCAGATACCAGTCAGGGAGACATCAATCTGTCAGCCAGATGGAGCCATCAGGTAGCAAAATGGATAAAGAAAGAAAGGCCGAGCTCCCTTATTGCTTTTAATGCACATGGTGATCCTGCAATAAGGAGAGACTTGCTTACACTGGATCAGGGCCTGGTAAAATTGATAGATATTATATCTATTCATGCATCCTGCAATGCAGGTACTAATGACCACTGGCAGCTTGATAACCCTCAGGATTACCCCAGTTATTCAGATTGGGAAAATGCACAGAAAATCCATATAAAAAATGCCCTGGACAGGATAAGGGATGATAATTTACTCCAAAATCTACAGAATTTACAAAGATTTTATATAATTGACAGCGACGGAGATTCTGGAAATCTATATGACAATACTGCTGCAAGAGTAAAGCAGATCGCGGGGATTGCTTCAATATTTGGGGCCGGGTATAATAATAAGTATTGCTCCATAGACGATTATGATGATCCTCAGTTTGATCCATTATTAATGGTACAGTTTAATAATAAGATAAATGAGAGATTCTTTGATGAGAGCCAGGGCTGGAAATACGGCAAATATGCTAATCAGGACCCCTCATACAGTAGAAACTATTTTGATAATAATGCAATCAGGTGCGAGGAACCACACCCCATTATAAGAACAAAAAACTCTGAATACAGCCTCACTTTTAATGTGATAAACAATGGGACCAATGATGATATGCAATACGATCCCCCCAATACGGTATATAATCTTTATGATATTAATACAAAGAAAAGAGTTGATATTACAAAAACACTTAATAAGGTGTATAATCCTTGGGATTGGACCATCCCGATATCTGAGCTGGATAATTCCCATAAGGACTATGTTACGATGAATTTTGAGGCTTCGTCTGAAGATTCCATAACTCATGAACTGGTAATTGAAAAGCAGACTGGACCTTACTTACGTGAAATAATAGGAGGAGATGTCCTATATGTTACGGTAATTTTCCAGTAAAAAAAATAGGCAATAACAGCACGGTGTTATTGCCTTTCCTTTAATCTTTAAAGAGGTATGCACATATACCATGAAAGGGCAAAAGGCTGGAATTAAGTGATACCTTACAGTGAAGGCTTATCAATTTATGCCTTTTTTTAAAAGATATGCATGTTATCATCAGCAGAAGGAGTGCAAAAAGAAAAGGAGGGAGAGTATCCAGGAAGCGGATAAACTCATACCTCCTTTCGGTCCTTATAATTGCACCCTGGTTCGGCATCGGGGGATCCATCTTCTCAAGCCGTGTCCTGGAGCCTACGGGAAAGGAAATAATAGAGTTCGGCCCGCTAGGTTCACTTTCCATATCCCTGGTGACAGCCAGCCTGCTTCTTTATGTGTCCCTGG
>CAYMEV010000051.1:0-4513 GCA_964389675.1 uncultured Candidatus Sumerlaeota bacterium | reverse complement strand
AAGATCTTGGGAGACACACTATTTTTTTAATTTACAGAAAATATTTTACACTCTCTAAAATAATCGTATTTTATTTTATCAGTCATTTTTTTGTAATCTAAATCTATAAATAATTTAACTAAATGTCAATATTTTCATTAATAAACATTCTGTCCCACCAAAAAGGTGATATATATTATAATATTAAAGGCCCGTTATGGTTTTTATACAAATATCCTCTCAATGGCAGCGCTTTTTCAAATATATAAAATTAATCAACTATTTTTGTACCAATATAGATGTCGCCTCTAAATAAGGAGGAATGATAAAAAGTCTTCATGAGGCGTGAATTGAGTTATGCTATACCAGCCAAAGTTGTCTTGGTCAGCAGGACTAGTGTTCGACATTTTTAATGGTCCTTGGAGACCGCGGAGTAGATTGGAGAGCCGTAGCCGCAGCATTCAATGGTTTCCAAAACCGAATAGGGGAGTGGAACAATTCACCTAGCAGACGCTGTCCACGTAAAATAAAAGGAGGAGAGCATCCATGAAAAAGAAAGTGAGATAAATAGCCGCGGTCTATTCAGGACACTCTCCAGGGGAAGAAATATCCTTTTTGAATATCTCCATGAAGATAATGGCCATCCTATGAGAGGAACAACACTGGTTTTTTTTGAAGTCAATGGATGTTAAAGTATCATTAAGCAGACCCAGAACCAGAAATGACAATCCATTTATAGTATCATTCTTAAGAACATTGAAATGAGATCCCGGATATCCTATGAGATTCAGAGATATATCACATGCTCGAGAATGGATGGCACATTTCTCAAGCTGGTACAACACTTATACATCTTCACTCATCCCTGGAATTTATCACCCTTGAACAGATGAAAAAGCACAAGACCTCAGAAATATGCACTAAAAGAAATGAAGTAATGAATCAGGCAAAAACGGCAGATCCAGAGTGCTGGGGGCAAGAAGAACTATGCAGTAGATACCATCAAAGGAAGCAGTATTAAAGCCGGGAAAAAATTGATGGAACATATTTTAATAAAAGGCGACAAGAAGCTTAACACTTAGCGAATTTGCAAATTTAGTTTCTTTTATCCTTCAGTTTCTTTCCTAATAATTCCAGATAGCAGTGCAGGCTAATCATAATCTGAATCCTCGATGCTGTGCGGCTTTAATACATATTTAAATAATTTATTTTTGACAAAGATTATTTTTTTATTGACTATAAATGTTTATTGTCAGATATAAATCACCAGGAGGTACGATATGAAATTTTTTATCAGTTTTCTTTTTATTAATTTTGTTCTTTTCTGCTGTTTGGCTTTTTATTCAGCAGATATAGCTAATCAAGACAGCATTTTTTCCCCCAGGGATGAACAGACCTACCAGGAATCTGCTGTAATAAGCATTAATAATCAGCCTGATGCAGGCATTTATCATGTGACATATGGAAATGACTGGATAAATCTTCTAACTGCTCCGGCATCTAAGATTGAAGCAGGAGATATCACCGGGGATGCAGTTCTGGATATTGTCTGCAATATCGCGGGTTCTGGCCTGTATTATTATAACTGGGCTTCAGCTTCATGGAGCGCTATATCAACCTACCCTGTGATAGATTTTGCACTGGCAAAGACTAGCGAAAGCTCTAAGAGGCAGGTTGTTGTATCATTTGAAAATTACGGGCTTTACATCTATGATAATGATTCATCGTCTTTTGAAAGGATTTGCCAGATCCCTGCAGAGAAGCTTCTTGCAGTTAATTTTAACCGTAATCCTAACGGGACAGAGAATTTATTTGCTACATTTGTCGGTTCAATACAGGCTTCCTATATTTATGATTTCACAACAGGCTCTTTCTCACCTGTAATATATGCAAAAGCATCTGATTTCACAAAAGGCGACTTGACGGGCGACGGTTATCAGGAGATTGCCTGCACCTTTGAAAATGAGCAGGGCATATGGTTCATCAGATATATCCCGGGTAAGGCTTGCCAGGAGGGAATAACCAGGTACAGTGCATTTGACCTCAAACAGGATATTAATAAGGAAGGTGAATGGATATCAAAAAGTTCTGATGCTAAAGGGGTGCAGTTTAATAAGATCTTGAGTGTAAATCCTGATGAGGGCCATAAGATGGCTGCAGGGGACATAACTGGGCAAGATAATGCTGATGAGCTGATACTGTGTTATGGGTCAGAGATGTATTATTATATTTACAATTCAAAAGGTTTTGCAAAATTTTACAGCGATCCTTTACCAGCAGTCATAACCGGAAAATTCACAGCTAATTCAAATGATGACATTATTGCCTTTAATTCCGCAAACCAGGCTATTGAGCTCATAAATACATCAACAGGGCTTCCCTGGCCTGAAGGCATAATACTAAGGGATAATGCAGTATCAGATGCCATGGCAACTGTCAGGATAGAAAAGAGCTATCAGGCAATCTATAACTGCAACTATGCCTACAGAACACTAAGGGTCTTTGATAGAGAACTTGCATATAAGGATATAGAGGCTGATCAGGTATACTCAGACATTCCAAGAAGGGGGAGAATAGTCAACAACTGTGTTGCTATATGCGGAGGGCGGACAGTAAGGCATTATGACCTGTCGACCCTCGAATACAATGAGAGCCTTGAAAGTGTTGATGTAGGTGTTGGAAACAGAATCAACGATTTTATCTATACTGATGACTATTACCTGCTGGCATGCCTGGACGGCAATGTATATAAATACAGCTATTCAAATGACCTTCTGGGAACAGCTGCTCTCGGGGGATATGCAAATACAATGGAGATGGATGGAAGCGATATCCTGTATGTCGGCTGTCAGGGCTCGGGAATTGAGGAAAGCATTCATAAAGTCAGGATATCTGATATGACAGTGCTTAAAACTCTGAATCTATCTCAGGAATTTGAAACTCCATATGGAAATTATCCACAACGCAGAAGATCAGTAAACAAACTCAAGATACATGGTAATTATATATACATGGCAACAGGTGCCTATCAGAGTGCTCTTGGAAGCGGAACTTGGGCAGAGATTGTAATGGTTGACAAAGTTGATCTTAATTTGATAAGGATAGTAACAGCAAGCTATAGCAACTACTCTCGAGGTCTTGATATATCAATATATGACAACAGGATAGCCCTGGTAGGATCTATGCAAGAACAAGATGGAGTTACTTATGGCAAACTTGTGGAATATGACCTTTCACTAAATTACTGCAGGGAGTATGTATCAGATGGAAACATAATCAGGGCAATAGAAGCAGATGACGATTATATATATATAATTGAAAATGAAGTTGAACATCTGACAAGGCTGGATAAATCTACACTTGCAAAAATCAACTCTGCAACAGGAGCCGGTGATGGCGGAGCTCAAGCTTATGTTATTGTCGGAGCATTTTAATATTCTCAGTATATAGTTTTTTCATTTATTAAATAATATAAATTTTTATTCTAACAGGACAGGCTGCTACTAGTAAGACAGCCTGTCCTAATTTTTTTAACATTCAATAAGATTTGATTCAATTTTATGCCAGTATGCTCTTTTATTATTATATTGATAAAGAGTATTGCATGTATAAAATACTTGTATTATTTGTTCTATTTTAATAAAACGGATACTTTATAAATGGAAGGCAAGTTTTTATATAATCCAAAAAGCCACCAGCCTGACAGGCCAAAAAGCAAACTGCAGAGGAACATGCTTTTATTAAGCCATGGGAAGTCGCACTTAAGCTTCTTCTACTATTTCCTAAAAGGGCTTCCAAAAACCCTGTATCATTATAAAAAGGGGCTTAAAAGCCTTTATCCCGTTTCCCGGGACATCCCTTCAGGATTCTGCCTCAGCACAGGCAATGAACCTGAACTGCTGGATAAGCTTTCATGTCATATCATTGAGCTGAAGCCAGACAGCCTGCTTTTAAGGATACCTGTCTGGAGCCTTGACAGTATGGAAAATACCCTGGGGTTTATCAGGGATATCACTGCTAATGATATAGAAGTAATAGCTGATATCATACAGGGGCAGGACTCTGTAAATGACCTGGGTAAGTGGCAGAATGAGCTTGATTTGATATTCGGGAGATTGTCTCCATACTGCAGTCATTTCATTATAGGGCATGCATTCAACAGGGTAAAATGGGGCATAATGTCGGGCAGGCAGTATCTGAAGCTGTTTGAGAAAGCAATGCTTCTGAAAGAAGAGAAGTACAATGAGATAAGGCTTATCGGGCCTTCTGTGATAGACTTTGAATACATTCATACCCTTGGATGCCTGAACCAGAGGAAAAAACCGGGGTTTGACATGGTAAACCAGCTTTTGTATGTGGACAGGAGGGGAGCCCCTGAAAACAGGCAGAACGGCTTTGACCTTGCACACAAATGCCTTCTCTTCAGGTCCATTATTGATGCAACTCTTGGTAAAGAGATACCATTCTGGATAACAGAGACGAGAGTGTAAAATATTTTCTGTAAATTAAAAAAATAGTGTGTCTCCCAAGATCT
>CAYMEV010000050.1:0-5036 GCA_964389675.1 uncultured Candidatus Sumerlaeota bacterium | reverse complement strand
TGTCAAGGCTGATGCTACCGTCTGAATTACTGCCAACAGTGATGGTGGATTCATAATTTATATGATCAGGGTGCGTAACCATAAGGACAAAAGTCCCGCTCTGGGATACAGCTGTATCAAAGGTTATTACAGCATTTCCTGTAGAGTTTGTCATGGCTGATCCCCTGATGCCTATATCAGGATTATATGCACTGACTATTGCATCATCAACGGCTCCTGATGACGATGAAACACTGACAGACATTGTTGCAGCTCCTATGGAGACACTGCCGGGATGGGTAACTGTCATCTGTGTAGGAAGCTTTCTTGGAATTGTTGTTGACCCGTCACCAAGTACATTATAGAAATCCATATAATATTGAGATCTTCCGCCGCCTGAATAGTACTGCCAGAGCTGTATCTTGGCATAATTCGCATTCAGGGATATATTCTGTATCTTCTCATAAAATAATCCTGTATATGCCTTTTTTGCAAGGATATCATCCTCATCCCAGTAAGAATAATTGGAAGCTCCCCAGTAGGCGATGGCAGCATTCTCAGTTCGCATGAACGCCTCGCCTATTGATTCGTCTACCGTGTCAAACTTCGCACTGAGACAGCAGTTGCCTATGGCATAGAAATACATATTGCTGTTTGTAAGCCCATGGACATCTGCATTATAGATATACTGACCTGAACGGAACCCCCAGGCTGTTTCACTGCAGTGGGCCGTATAGTTGGAGATCATGAGCCCGCTGTTCATAGCTGATATTACCTCTGTCTTTGTAGCATCATATGTATGACGGTAAAGCTTCTGGTAATCCCAGTCATAATCATCAAGATATGTGCCTACCACCCAGTTGAAAGTACCTTCCCCAACAGTGTAATAACCGCTGTCTTCACCTGAGATAAGAGCGGCATCATTCATCCAGGATACATTTGAGTTTCCGTACTGCTCATAGTATAATAGCTTGTTCAGGTATGTATTCAGCTGTGCTGTCGTCCTCACAGAGATCCTGCTTATACCTGCATCAGGGAAATAGTCGCTCCCGTCAAGATAGGTATAATATACATCAGCAGCAGAGTCCGAACCCTCTCCTGTGAAAGTGGGGATTGTATTGGAATCACCGACAAGTATTATGAATGTAGGCGGTTTGTCCCAGTTATCGTATGCATTCTGGATATAATTCTTTATTCCTGCTGTTGTTGTGCCGTTTGTTATATTTGACTGGTTAACATGGGTTACCCTGTAGCCCTTCTTCTCCTTCCAATCGACAAAATCCTGCATGGTGCTGTAGAATGCGCTGTTGCTTATAATAAGCATAGCCTCTGAGTCAAAGCCTGTGGATTTGGTCCCCCATCTTATAAATCCGCCACCTATCGAGCTTGCCCTGTAAACCTCGCTCAGGCTTGATGAATACCTGCTCAGCGTCTGATGGGTCTTTGTCATATCAGCATTTTTAATCTTTATATCAACCTCAATCTCAGGGTATACCTCTATTTTAGATAATACCGGATTGTATTTAACGGGAAATATTGTTAAAGGGATGATCCTCATTCCCCTTGCCCTTATCTCATCACCTGCAATTACAAATTCTTCCGGGAAAAATGCATCTTTATTATATGTTATCTTATTAAAGTGGAATTTTTTAACCTCATCAGGATCAGGTGTCTTCCTCACAGGAGGCTGTACAGGGATTATATACTCAGCCCCTGATTCTGTTACCAGGTCAATATGGTAGGATTTCCCTGCCCTGTAATTGATAACCGGCTCCCCGCCTTCAGGAATTACGATAAACTTATAGAATACAGGAAGCT
The DNA here is from genome assembly GCA_964389675.1 of uncultured Candidatus Sumerlaeota bacterium. Taxonomy (GTDB): domain Bacteria; phylum CAYMEV01; class CAYMEV01; order CAYMEV01; family CAYMEV01; genus CAYMEV01. The sequence goes on along the minus strand of CAYMEV010000050.1, from coordinate 3,239 downwards.
TGGGGTCACCTATCTCACCGTAAATAGAGCCTTTCTCCAGGCTCAGGTCTGCGAATGCCTTGCCTTCCTTGTATACAAGGCTGAAGAATGTACCGTGTGAATTAACCTTTACTATTATCTCATCAGCCTTATAGGACGATATGAAAACATCAGTGTTTTCCTGCTCCATGAATGGTATAAATCCGTCCTGGGAAAATGCAGCCAGAGAGATCAGAAAGATTGCCGCCATAAGTATCAAAGTTTTTTTGATCACAAATAATCTCCTTTTATTAGTTTCTAATTATTTTGTCATTATACCACAAAATCTTTAAAAAATCAAGGTCTGGAAGCCTTAAATCATTAAGATGTCATAATATAATTACGGACTTATCATATAGCACATCAGCAGGATTCAAATTAAGGCAGGATAAGTTCTTCATATCAGGAATGGAACTTGGTATCCTTATTTAAGATATATTTCGAAGCTGAGGATTTTGGATATTATTAGCTATTTTCCTTAATATATCTCTCGACATCAAATTTTCTCTCGCAACCCCTGCGGTTCATATACCTTATATTCCCAAATATTTCCCTCTCCTTCCATGGCCTGTCATGGAGGCCCCCGACAGCCCACAGACAGCCGGCATATCCGTTAGGGTCCCTTCCGTCATACTCATATGTATCATTCAGCCTGATGCAGATTTCAACAGCCTCTTGCGGTGATGCGGTCCATTCAAGTATCTTCTTTGCCCAGTACATCCTCATATATCCGTGCATTTTCCCCTTATTCACCATCTGCCTTTGAGCAGCGTTCCAGAGTTCATCATGGGTCATGCTGTTTTCAAGGTCACTGTAGCTGTAGGTATATTCCCGCCTGTCCCCCGCATGCTTTATCAAAGTTTTCTTTGACCATTCCGGAAGGCCTGCAAAGCTGTCATAACCGGGATTGTAGAAACAGAAATTATCGCTCAGCTCCCTCCTGATTATAAGCTCTTCCAGAAAGCTTTCCCTTGCTTCATCAGGAACATCCGCAGACATGACATCCAGTGCTATCCTCTGTGCGGAAACAATGCCGAAGTGAAGATAGTGGGAAAGGCCTGATACTGCATCAGAGTTTGGATCATTTTTATCAGTATGGTATCTTTCAAGTTTTTTGCTGATAAAAGCTGAAAGCGATGTTAATGCTTCTGCTTCTCCATATACTGCTCCCATCCCATTTTGGGATTTCTCACCAATATTCATCAGTTCTCTGTCTAATATATCAGTCGGATTCTGATCCGGTTCTATTATAATCTTTCGCTTCTCAGGGGATGGGAGAACTGTAAGGAACTCGGGAAGCATCTTCTTTATTCTGGGCCTTATGGTATATGCTCCGTATTCCTGTTTTTGGGAAGCGATCCAGCATGGCACAATATTATGAGCATCCACCTCGAAAAGGGGGATATCCACTCTCCTGATTAAAGCAGACTTCCATTCCCTCACAATTTTCAGGGGATTGAAATCAGCAACTATTGCAGAAGCTCCATACTTTTCTGCTATGGCTGAAATATTCTCACAAGGAGATCCCTTCATTACAATAAACAGCACACCAAGGCCGGCCAAGCTATATGAAACCCCTTTTAGGCTTTTAAGCATAAAGCTGTAATGTTTCGGCAATGCCCGTGCAAATTCCTCAACAATATTAAAAACAACAATAAGAGGCTGTTTTTTAATATCAGCAAGCTCGCATGAAAATGAAAATGCCCAGTTGTCAGATACCCGCTGGTCTCTCTGCATCCAGTATATTACGGGGCCGCTTCCTGAAGTTGCCTGATTGAGCCTTCTTATCCTTTTGCTGTTTAGGACTCTCATGAAACAAAAGCTTATATCCAGAAACAAAAAATTTCCATAAAATATTTTCTATTGACACATCATAATTTTATATTTATAATATTAATGTATTTGGAGCAGGGGTATTATTATTCTGGAGAACAGAAGTAAAAAGCAGTATTTTGCCATTTTGGGAAAGTCAATTCTCGACCTGTACATATGCGGGGAAAAGGAAAGGTCATCAGTACTATCCTGGGCAGAGAACTCCTTTATATCCGATCATTATTCTTTCAGCCCTGAGGAACTTCAGGTCCTGGCAGGATCTTCTGTTTTTCCTGAAGATAAAATGGATATATTCATTTCCTCATCCATTGAATATCTAATATCCATCACCAGCAGGAATATTTTTGAGAAGGCCATCTGCCGGATACACTACATCCTGACCAGAATGTTCCACCTAAAAATAAAAGAACTTGGGGACCTGACTCAGGATATTGATAAAATACACAAGGTGCTGGGCATATTCCTGTTAAAATGCAGTACTATCAAAAAAGAAATTCTGCCTGAAGGTATATCAAGATTCCTTGCCGGTCATAACAGCATAAGGCTCAATGATATACTTGAAAAAACAGAATACGGGCTCTTTGCAGATTTTGGCTTATCCAGTGATTCCTTATATCTTCTTCATGGGCTTAATGCCCTGCCTGAATTATACAGGAAGATCTTTTCCCCGCATCTGGGCTTATTTCTCAAAATAAAGGAGGAGAACAGTGATTATGAAAAATTCCTGAAATCATGGATTACACCCGTACTTAATAATAAATCCCATTCTGATATACTCTATCTCAGGCTTTTTTCAAAAAATAAAAGATACACGCTGGAAAACCTTGCTGTAAAATCCCATCTTTCAAGGGAAAGGATAAGGCAGATCATTAAGAGGTCAGCATCTATCCTTTCTCAGGAAAAATCCCTGGAATTAATACAGCCCTTATGGGAAGCAATCAATATGATCACCCTTTTAAACGGATTCATATCAGTAAGCAGGCTGGCTTTCCTGATAAACAGGACTTTTGAATGGGAGAACGGCTTCAGCCCGGATTGCATTATAAACCTCATGGAGCTTAATCCGCATCTTAATGTAATAAAATGCGACTGCAGAAACAGTAGTGAATGCATAGTATATTCGAAACAGAATAAATGCTGCCGGTGTACTGATATCATACCAGTCTTTTTAGGTATCATTGCAAAGGAAAAGATCATCAGCAGTGAAAACCTTGCAAAGATACTTTACAGAATAAGTTCATCAAACTGCCAATATTGCGGAAGCCATGTTTATTCAAGTGATTTCTGCAATTATTTGTATCTGTCGAATAAGGCCATGATGAAAAATATAGTATTACCTAAAAATCTCTTATAGCAAAGATATTTTTCAATATTAGGACACATGACAC
>CAYMEV010000049.1:0-5100 GCA_964389675.1 uncultured Candidatus Sumerlaeota bacterium | reverse complement strand
ATTTGCCTGCAATCTTGCCCGATTCTTTATCCTGCAATTCATTTACTGATTCTGCAGAAACAAATGTGTCAGCTAGCTTTTATATACAGCTTATCCTTATGTGCATTTGCAACATCAATAATTCTCTCCATAGTTCTTGACTCAGGAGGTGCTTTTACGCCCATGACAGTCCCGCAGCCTGATAAAAGGCAGATAACTAATGTCAGACATATAAATACTTGTAGTTTCATAATATTTTCTCTTCCCTTATTTTGTAGATAATTCCAATACTCCAGTAGTACATTATTTGCTAATAATGAAAAATTGCAGATCTGTCTTACAAAAAAATTTATCACGTATCTGCAGGCATTGAGAAGCCATGCTCTGATTGTGGTAGATAAAAATTATTTGTTTTTTAATAATAAATAGTCTATATTAGAGCTATTAGCAAAACTATGTGAGGGTAAAATATGGATTATAATGATATTGAAAGAAAGCTTGATGGCATTCTATATCAGACAGAAATTCTCATTAAATGCATTCCTCCGGAAGATGATACGAACTTTTCATATGACGATTGTCTACATCAGCTACAGAATATCAATGGAGACATTCCGGAAGGTACTGAAAATTCTTCTGCTGATGAGAAAGACACAATAGGATACAACGAAATAAAACAGACACGAGAATACGTAACTGATGTATCAAAGGAAATAATGCAAAGTGCCGACTCTGATACCAGTCCTGAAAATATTGAAACAATGAAGAGGATAAAAGAAAAATTTGACAAGATAATAGAAAATTATGACAGAATCTTAGCTTATCTTGAAAAAGAAGCTACTGGTACAAAGCCAAAAGAGAGCACCGACCCCAATTAACTGGACCGGTAAATGAGTAGGAATAATTGTCACCAGACAGCTTACTCCCCGATATCCTAAAAATCAAATTCCATAATATTTTTTTCATCTGGAATATTCACTTATTATAGCCTTGACTTTCCCCATTAAAGGTCATATATTTATTATCAATTGGGAAAAGTTCACAAGTGGAGGTTTGTATGAGGAGATTATTATTTATTTTCATTGTTCTATTACTATTTCTTTCCGGATCCTATGGATATAAGATCACAGAAGAGATCTATTACAGCTATAAGCAGAATGAGCACATATTCAAGGACCCTGTAAAGCTTTCTAAAGGCAGAAGGTATCAGTTCTTTGCAAAGAGAACGGATGTACAGGGTATTCAGTCCATGCCGAGCTTCTCCATCCAGTATATTGACAGATACGGAAGGCTAAGCGCAATGAACTATGATGTATTTCCTTCAGCTTCCGGTGGGCATGTAATCAAATGGGACTATATACCGGGATCAGATATAAGGATTAAAAAAATACAATCCTCAGGAATTAATCATAGAATAGCATGGGTATTCTGGATAGAGGAGAATATAATCTTCGATGATACATCAGATACATTCAATTTCTATCCGAATATCTATCTCTCAAAATATTGCCTATATGATATGAAGGTAAAACGCACCGACAAAACAGGCAGTTCATCTAATGCCACCTTCGTCCTTTACTATCAGACACCTGACGGCAGGGAAAAGCAGAAGGAATTCAGAGTTTTTCCCTCAGTTTATTCAGGCAGGACTGTATACTGGCCTTTTAAGCCTGAGGAAAGAATACTCCTGAAAAAGATAAAGGCATACGGACTGGAAAGGAATATTGAATGGCGTGTATGGATAGATATTTTGAATTAATTCCTAAAATTGGGATTAAAATAAATAAGGTGGAATACCTGTAAAGGAGATATACTATGAAGATTTTTAAGGCAATACTGATGTTATTTCTATTTTTATCATTTCTGCAGTGCGGAAGCCCGAAAATTGATTCATCTACTGAGGAATCCACAGAGAAAAGCATCCAGAAGATCAGGGAATCATTGCCGGAGAATAAACGTTCTGAATTTGATGAAGCATTGCAGACATTATTATTCGGCCAGATAGATTTGGCTGACATTATGGCTGAAAATTCTGACCCGAAAGATCTGCAGGATAAATTCAAAAAGGCTATACACGGAAAAACAGCAGATGAAATCATCTCTGAAAGCAATAGAGTACTGGAAAAAAGAAGAGAAAAGGAAAAATTACAGGCACTCCAGGAGATCAAGGAACTGAGAGAAAAAAAGGCTAATGCTGAAAAAGCAAAGCAGGAGATGCAGAACTTCCAGATAATTCGCTCCAGATATTATATCGAGAAGGGAACATTTATGGGTAAAGAGCCCATTATTGAGCTTACAGTCAGGAATAATACTCCCTATGCTGTATCACGTGCCTATTTTGAAGGTACTGTTGCAAGCCCTGACCGCAGTGTGCCATGGATAAAGGAAGAATTCAACTACATGATTAGAGGCGGTCTGGAGCCCGGAGAGGAGGCAAGCTGGAGACTATCGCCCAATATGTTTTCCGAATGGGGAACAGTGGAAGTTCCTTCGGATGCTATCCTTACTGTTACAGTGGAGCGCCTTGACGGTCCTGACGGAGAGCCTGTCTATTCATCCCTGGAATTTGATGAATATGATAAGCAGAGGCTCCAGGAGCTGGAAAAGAAGTATAAAAATTAAAGGAACATACCATGGATAAGATATGTAAATTATGCGGGTACTGCGGTCCTGTAGTGAAAAAAGGCCCAGGTACACTCGGGACAGAAATTACCTTCTGGATCATAGGCTTTATAGTGCCACCTTTCCTCACTATAGCAGCTATCTTTTCACTATACAGATTTGCTTTAAGGAGAGCTGTCTGCCCCAAATGCGGATCACCAGATGTTATTCCTTTAGATTCGCCGATGGGGAAGAAGGTCTATAAGGAATTTCATCTGGACTTTTGGGGAAAAAATTAATTACGATTGAGTTATATTAATTACTTTAAGATTGTTTTTAAGCTATCACTTTGTTATTATATTAGATGTTATCATCATCCACGAAGGAATAAGGCATATAATTTATAGAGGAGGCAGAATCTTATGGATGGCAATTGTTATAAAAATGCAATAGATAGGTTGATTTCCTTGGGAAAAGCGAATGGCTATCTCACTTTTGAACAGGTAAGTGATATTTTGCCAGATGATCTTAGCACACCAAGCAATCTTACTGAAATATGCGGGATTATTGATGAGAATAATATTGAGCTTATCTCTAAAAGTGAAGAAATGAACAGAATAAAGATTTCTCAGGAAGAACAGGCAAACAATATCATAAAGACAGATAGTCAGTCGGACGGCAAAGCAGACGGATATGACCCCCTAAAAATGTATCTTATAGAGATGGGCAAAATGCCCCTGCTTACGAGATATGAAGAGGTTGAGCTGGCAAAGAGGATAGAAGAAGCAAAGGCAGATATTCAAGAGGCTCTTTGCCATTTTAACCCAGTGATTGAAAAGCTGCTTTTATTAGCTAAGAAGCTTAGGAAGAATCATATAAAGATAAATGATATATTAAAAAAATCATTTGAGTTTGAGGATGCAGACTATATAGATGAATTAGATGATATTGAAGAGCAGGCATTGCAGGAAGAGACTCATGGCGGTAGTACTATTAATAATCAAATAAAATATGAATTTTTTAGGAGAACTGATGAAATAAATAAAATATATAAGAGACTGAGACCCTTGCTTGAAAAAGATATAATAACATCTGGAAGCGTTAACTGGGAGCGTATAGATGATTATCAGAACCGTATAAGGGAATATTTTATTGAAATACCCTTTTCCGACAGCATTATATCACAGTTTGTAGATATACTCAGAGAATTTAATTCAAATATCATATCAGCAAATAATTATATTAAATATGTTGATTCAAGATTAGGCATGCCTCTTCGGCAATATAAAAAGTACCTTGAATCGGGCGAACTGAGTGACAGCGGCATAGCTTCGGATCCCACTATCAGCTGCGAGGATATAGAGAAATTCGAGAAGGGGATCAGGAATGCAAAGAGAAAAAAAAGACGTGCTATAATTGACAGCCTCAGCAGTGAAGATGAGATAAAAGACATCATGCTGACAATAGATACATCCTATGCACAGGCTGAAGAAGCAAGGACAAGGCTTGTCCAGTCAAATCTTAGACTCGTTGTCAGTATTGCAAAGGAATATTGCGGCAGGGGAGTTCAATTCAGCGATCTCATACAGGAGGGCAATATTGGGGTGGTTAAGGCTGTCGATAAATTTGATTACACAAAGGGATATAGATTCTCAAGCTATGCTCTGTGGTTCATACGACGGGCAATTGCAGGAGCGGTCGCATCCCAGGGCCGCATCATAAAAATACCTGCCTATCTTTCTGGCAAGCTGGGCAAACTGCAGAAGATCTCCAGGCGACTGGTCCAGGAAAATGGCAGGGAGCCCACTGTCGATGAGCTTGCTGAGAGGATGGACCTTCCTGCCCTAGAGGTCCGGGAGCTGCTCTCTATTGCCCAGGGTACAATAGCTCTGGAAGCACCAGCAGGCTATAATAACAATAGCCATCTATATGGTTGCATCGAAGATCTGAATGCAATGAACCCGGAAATGTCAGTTGTTAGCAATAACCTGCAGGGAATCATGGACAGGCTGTTAAAGACACTTACGTTCCGTGAAGAACTTGAGATCCGCAAGAGATTCGGAATTGCTAGTGAACTTGAATCAAAACTTGAGGATGTGGGCAAGGAATTTGCAGTAACAAGGGAGAGAATCAGGCAGATTGAATCAAAAGCCCTTAGAAAACTTCGTCATCCATCACGTTCAAAGAAGCTTAAACCATTCCAGAATAATATAAGGTAGGAAATAAATGACCAAGATAGTTAGACCATGTAGAAAAGAATAGGATAATGTGCCTATGCGCATATTTTTTGCCATTATTATAAAGTAATTTAGCATCTTTTTCTATTGGAATTAGTTCAATTTATAAAGAATTCTTATATATGATTTTATATGCATATAGCTAATAGGTTATAAAAAATACATGGAACGGAAAAAAAGGAGAGAACTATGAAGATGCTATATAGATACAAAACAAGGATCGGAATGTATAATGAGCCCTAAAATCTGTACACAAATTTTAATAGACAAGGTGGATTTCTCC
>CAYMEV010000048.1:0-5806 GCA_964389675.1 uncultured Candidatus Sumerlaeota bacterium | reverse complement strand
CAATTTTACTGTCAAATTCCCTTATTATGTCAATATTTTCTTCCTTAAGTATAGAACAGCTGCTGTAAATAATATGCCCCCCCTCAGGTACTAATTCAACGGCTCTGCCAAGAAGGCTTCCCTGAAGCTTATTCAGCTGGGCAAGATTTTCTTCAGTAAGCCTGTATCTGATATCAGGGGCTTTTGCCAGAATACCTGATCCTGTGCAGGGAACATCCAGAAGGACAGTCGAGAATTCCCCTTCCCCCAGATTTGAAAGCCCTTTTATCAGCTTTATGTTTTTTGAAAATCCCCATAGAAGAAGGTTTCTCTCGAGCATTTTCAAATCCTTCTCATAGTGGCTGTATGCATATACCTTAAGGTCCTGATCCCTGTTGATATCCATAAAATGTATCAGTTTTCCGCCTTTTCCACAACAGAGATCAATTATTTTTTCTGACTTATCCGGCCTGTATATATAGGATACCAGCCCGCTTGAAAGGGACTGGACATAATAAGGGATTTTCTGCCTTCCAAGTATTTTCACCATTTCCGGCAGGTCACTGCTTTCAATGGAAAGGAACTCAGGAAGGCAGGTGCTGTTTCCTGTTATTTGATCGGGGATGCTTCCTTTCTTTGCAAACCTTAGAAATATCCCGGGCTTTTGATCAAATGATTGTATAATGTTCAAAGCCGTGGCTTCCGGGTAATGCTTAAATATCTTTTCCAAAAACCACTCAGGAAGTGAATATATCAGGGAATATTCACTGCTCTGCCTGATATTATCAAGTATCTTTTCCCTGTCCTTTGAAACCCGGGATAATATACTGTGAAAATACCCTTTGAGATAGATCTCATTTCTTCTGATCATATTAAGGCATGACGATACAGCAGCATAGCCGGGTATCCTATCCATGAAAACAATGCTGTAAACGGATATTCTGAGAGTATTCATTGCAAAAATCTTTATCTTTTTTGGCTTATGCCTGGAATAATTTTCAATCAGTCCATCAATCAGCTTTAATTTCTGAAGGACACCGTAAACAAGATTTATACAGAGATTTTTATCCCTTGTGTCAATATCTGCAGTATGCAGTTTTTCAATCTCTTCATTGAGATGTTTGTCGTCCGCAAGGATATCAGTCAGTATACTGACAGCCTTTTTTCTTGGATCAGAAGGCATATTCCGTTTCCCCTTATCCTCATTATATTCGTATTTGTTTTATTCTAAAGATAAAATATTTGTATAATCGGCATTTAATTGTATGATATTAACTGAATAATTAAAAGGTGGAAAAATGGAAAAGGGATATATTCACGTATATACAGGAAACGGGAAGGGTAAAACAACCGCTGCCCTTGGCCTGGCGCTAAGATCTGCAGGAGCTGGTAAAAGGACCTTCATCGGCCAGTTTATGAAAAGCATGGAATACAGCGAGGATAAAGCACTAAAAGCCCTCCAGGACTATATTACCATTAGAAAATACGGCCTGGACTGCTTTATTGTAAAGAAGCCCACACAGAAGGACATTGACTATGCCAGAAAAGGATTAAAAGAGATGGAGGAGATACTGAAAAACGATGAGTATGATATGGTAATATTTGACGAGGCAAATGTTGCAGTCTTCTTCGGATTGTTTTCTGTGCATGACCTTATATCGGTAATTAAGGCCAGGCCGGAAAGGACAGAGATCGTTGTTACAGGAAGATATGCACCCAGGGAGCTTATAGATATTGCGGACCTGGTTACTGAAATGGTTGAAATAAAACATTATTATAAAGATGGATTGGAGGCTAGGCTTGGAATTGAAAAATAAAATTGTGCTTTTTACATTGGTTCTGGTGGTTTTTTCTGTTAATTTATGCTATGGACAGGAATCTGAAGGTATTGATCCATATTACAAGTATGAGTTCTTTATAAATAAATCCCCATTCTTTATCTCGGTAAGCATGAAGTATATTGTAGATGAAACATCGGATTATTCATTCTATATCCAGGATTATGATTATATAAACTTTCACCCCTCCCAGAATGTAAAGGATTTCAGTGCTGTTTCCGGAAAATCAAGAGCACTTATAACCAGGGAGGAAATGAAGGAGGATAAGGTTGAATGGACAGTACTTGAGGTCCCCCAGGAAAGCGAGCTTCTGATCAACTACAGGATAGTCCCTCTGGATTTCTACCATGCAAAAAGGCCTTTCAGGAGCTTCTATGATGGAGATAAGGGGCTCTTGTTCTTCTCTACAACCCTGATGAAGCCTGTAGGGTACAGGGATGACAGCATACAGATAGATATAAATTCCAGGGATGTTGAATTCCACAGGCCTTTTTCCATTGGAAGCCTGAAAAAGGACCTTTATTTCTCCTCATCAATAGATAAGCTTTCTGAACTGGTCATACCCATAGGAAAGTGGCATAAGATTGAAAATTCCTCAAAGCAGTCTATAATAAATCTGTATCTTGATCAGTCCATACCCCGTTCCCAGCTTAACAGCATTACAAGGAATATCAAAAAAGCCCTTTCCTCAAAGGAATTTACAGAAGCCATAAGCAGTATTTCAAAGGATATGGGAATACTCTCACAGTTCGTCGTTTTCTTCTATGATGAGCAGGAGCCAGGTATTGTTGATAAGCCTGTATTGTACTATAATGATATCTGCTTCATCTCCATAGCAAAGATCGGGGATTATGCAGAAGACCTTCAGATAATCCTTTACAGGGAAGTCCTCAGGCAGGCTGTAAAACTCTACCTTGCAGGCATGAGCTTTAAAAACCTGACAGAGCTTTCTCCCGTTAACAGCCTGCTCACCTTCATGTCAGTCAATTCGCTTTATAATTCAAGGGTGCTGGATAAGAGCTATTTTGAAAGATTTCGAAGGATGGCTTTCCTGAAATATCCATATGATCTAAGCGAGCATGAATACCATGATATTGATCAGGATATCCTTGACTCGAGGATATTCTATCTTCCCGGGATCATTGACAATAAGGCGAACATGTATGCAAAGCTGTTTTATATAATACAGGTTTTAGACCCGAAGCTTTCATGGAATGATTTTCTTATCAGTTTCATTGCCGGCTATCAGGCAGGAATACCTCATAATGACAGCCTTCTGAACATAATATCAGACTCTCTTCCTGAGATTGACAATGATACTGTACTGAATCTCTACAATGTAGTAAGGGAGTATGAGCTGGACCCTTATAAATTTGACAATTAGCCATTATCTTGATGACATCTGAAGTGGACAGCCGGCAGTAAGACCCATTTTCATACCGTAGAAGGTCAGTATGAAAATTACTGCATTTTCAAAGCCCATGGTTCAGATTTAAGGTCTTCAAAGAACAGCTTTTTATTTTCTGCATCCTCTATCTTTTCTCCAGCTTTCTCTGCAAGCTTATAGTATTTTTCAAAGTTTTCCCTATCCCCGCTCAGTGCATATGCCCTTGCAAGAGCTTCACAGGAGTAGGCAAGGTCGAAGTCCTCAAGATTCAGCTTCTTTGTAAGTTCGTGACAGTTTAATGCATGATGCAGTGCTTTTCCGGCACTGTTAAGGACTGCATAGACCCTTGATATCAGCCACTCTCCCCTCTGTGCATTCACAGGCTGGAAATGCGGGGAGTGATGCCAGTGATACAGACTGCCCTTTGCAAATGCTACCATCCGGTTATTGTCATTTGCATCCCTGTCAGCTTTGCCAAGCAGGTTCCATACCTGCATATTCAGCTCAATTCCCAGGTAATGGTGGATGTTCGGGTCAAGTACAGGTTTCTCCATGTTCTCCTCTCCTATTGTATTATTTGTAAAAAGCATTGCAATGCATAAAATCATAATTATCAGATATGGTCTCATATATCTGCCTCCGTCTTTAATTTTTTGCATGAAAATATCATAAATCAAAACCAATATTGCCCTGAATCAGGGCCATTCTTTTCTGTATGTTCAATGCTGGTGATTATCTGCCATAAATACATGAAAGCAAAAAGAAAAGCCAAGCCATCACAGGTTTTGCAGATAAAAGAAAATACTGCAATCCCAGCGTATCAGGCCTCTTTTATCTCATAATTATTGCCATGGTCATCCTTAATAAAAATTACATCTTCCTTGCTTTCCCTGGGTATGATATTTACATCAAATCCCATTTCCTTAGCCTTTTTGACAAGTTTTTCACGATTTTTCAATGTAAAGCAGACATGGTTTACCTTATTTGGTTCAATACAGGCATTACCCGTAAAGACCTCAAGGATTCCATTATTATCTGTTTTATAGATTATTCCCCTGTTTATCCCCCTTGTCTGGAAAATTTTCTCTGACATTATATCATTCAGTTCAAATTCTGCACCCTTTTCCAGTCCAAAAAGCTCTTTAAATATCCTTTCAGCATATTCATATTTTCCAATGTATAATGCATAGTGTACAATATTCATAAGATACCTCCATAAGGAAAAGAGAATAATGCAGGTCCTGCATATTTTCAATCTTTTTATTATGAATAAAAGCCTGGAAATATTAGCGGGAATATTATTATGGCTGTCTATCAAATGAAAATTATAAAAGCAAAAACCATGCAATATTCCAAAATGTTGTCAGTCCATATATATGAATGGACTGGCAAATGCATAGTGTATTAAATATTGATATCTTATTATTGGAATGATTTATTGACTAAACGCCAGTATCCATATTAAAATTAAATCATTCCTATTATTACTTTGAGAAAATAAATTAAGGAGGAAGAAAATGAGAAAAATTTTATTGTTAACCGCTATTTTCCTAATGGCTTCATTTGCTGTATTTGCAGGTGACAGGACAATTTCCGGGGATCACCTCGGTGATATCAAAATGGAACTGGGAGATGTACGCATCAGTGAAGGAAGCGATGTTGCGGGGAATATTTACATTGATGAAGGCAACCTGTTTATGAGTAACGGAGTGAATATACTCGGCAAAATTACGATAAAGAAGGGCAATATCTTTATCAAGGACAATATTGATATAACAAAAACCGTTGTAGTGGAAAATGGAAACATCACAATGGGAGACAATAATGATATCCACCAGGACCTGATCTGCAAGAACGGTACAATAACATTCGGTTCTGGCAATGATATACTGGGTGATGTTTATGCAAAAAAGATCATTGAAAACGGTGAAAACAATACCTATATCTCTTTTCACAGATCAGAATAAAGACTGGATATAATAATTTAATATAGCCCGGGTAAAACAAGCAATTATTTTTGGGCTCAATAGTTTTCATAAACCATTAGGGAATAATTATTTAGAAACATCCATTAGATAAATTTCTCAGAATATAATGTAGCCTGTCCTGAATCATAAAATGACTTCAGGAATATATAATGCAATTGAAAACCAGGGAGGGGAAATAATTATTCACCCTCCCTGGAATGCTAAGAAACATGATCCTGAAAGAAATTACCGTGTATCTTTCTTTCCTTACAGCCTATTGTGCAAAAACCTGGACTCTCAATGTATCTCCTCCAATCTCTACCTTAAAGCCGGCAGCCATTTTGACAATGACGATCTCATGTTCTCTGCTTGTTTCCTCTTCGATTGCATCAAAGGACATAGTAACTACTGTTTTATGGGAAGTGCCCAGGGTAAGAGGCGGTATTGTCCAGGCTGTGGGTGGTGTTACCTTCAAAAGGTCAGGCTCAATTTCTGCAGTCACTCCAGTTTCCTTATCCCAGAGATACAGGTTATTCCCGATATCTGAAAAATCACTGTATGTGCCATTATTGATAACCATGATATCAAGTGTATATGGTTCTCCTATATTTACAATTATAGGTTCAACAAGACTT
>CAYMEV010000047.1:0-7065 GCA_964389675.1 uncultured Candidatus Sumerlaeota bacterium | reverse complement strand
AAGCTGCTTAGGTGTATATGCTTAATTAGTGTCCAATTAATTGGGGCCGGTACACGAATAATAGATAAATTAAGAATAACGGACGTACATAATCAAAAAAGACAGCCTTCTCCAGAAGCAGATGAGCTACGCATACCTGCGGAACTGTATGCGAAATGACCGGTTTGCAAGTTTTACCGATCATTAAATTATATATATTATAAAAAAGAGGAGTATTAGAATGGCAAACAAAAAAATTAAGGACATTATAAAAGAACAGTATGCAAATATTGCAAAGAACAGCTCCTGCTGCAATAATTCATCATGCTGCTGCGGGTCGATAAATACAAGCGAGGATATCTCCCGCAGTATAGGCTACTCTGATGAAGAGATCAGCACAGTTCCTGAAGCAAATCTTGGTCTTGGGTGTGGCAACCCCGTTGCCATATCCAGCATAAAGGAGGGTGACACTGTCTTAGATCTGGGGAGTGGAGCCGGCTTTGATATATTTCTTGCAGCAAAGAAAGCCGGGGAAAAAGGAAAAGTCATCGGTGTTGATATGACTGAGGAAATGATAAATAAGGCTCAGGAAAATGCTACAAAATACAAGTATGGAAATGTTGAATTCAGGCTGGGAGATATTGAAAAATTGCCAATAGATGATAATTCTATCGATGTTATTATCAGTAATTGCGTAATTAATCTTGCAACTGATAAGAAGAATGTTTTTAAGGAAGCATATAGGGTCTTAAAGACTGATGGGAAAATGTTCATTTCAGATATTGTTTTATTAGAAGAATTAACTTCTGATCAAAAAAATGATCCTGAATTAATTGCCGGGTGTGTCGGCGGAGCTTTGCTGAAGGATAAATACATTAATATCATGAAGAGTGTCGGATTAAATGTAAAAATATTATCAGAAGATAAAGATATTAGCGAAAGACAATATAATGGTATCAATCTTGAAAGTATAAAGATTGAAGCATCCAAATAATATTATGGATGACTTGAGTACCATGTGCATTTATGCGGATAAGAAGGCGGTACGAGTTTAAGTATGACACCCGGAATGGCCTTCTGCTAACTTTGTAGAGATGGAATTTTCAGAAAAATTCTAACAGATTAAGGCAATATAATGAAATACAAGAAATTTCCTAAGGTTGAGAATCATTTACATTTAGAAGGCGCTATTCCTCTCGGAACTGTATGGCAATTAATTCAAAAATATGGAGGAGACCAGTCTGTTTCTAATATAGGTCAGCTAAAAGACAGGTTTGTCTACAGAAATTTCGATCAATTCATAGAAACATGGTCCTGGAAAAATAGATTTATTCGAGAATATGACGATTTCTCATTATTGACTGCTTCTATTCTTCAGGATCTAATCAGCCAAAATGTAAAATATGCTGAGATTTTTATTTCTCCCTCTTTATTTAAGAAAAGGCTGAAGACTCAAAGAATTGTTGAAACCATAACAGATGAGATCAAAAATCAGAACAAAATCAAAATCAATCTAATTGTTGATCTGGTCAGGGACTACGGAGCAGATAATGAAATGCAGACTCTTAATGAGATTAATGAAGTAAAGGAATCAGGTATCATTGGAATTGGGATAGGTGGGTCTGAAAGAGAATTCCCGCCTGAGCTTTTCATTGATGTTTTTGAACAAGCAAGGAAGTATGGATTTAGAACTACTGCTCATGCCGGTGAAGCTGCCGGCACCAAAAGCATCTGGAGCGCTTTGAAGGATCTTAAGGCTGACAGGATTGGACATGGGACAAAAGCAACGGAAGACAAAGCATTATTAAAGTATCTCTCAGACAATAAAATACCTGTTGAAGTCTGTATATTATCAAATTTAAGGACAAAAGCAATCTCAGACTTGAAAGACCATCCGGTAAAAACCTTTATAGATATGGGAATTCCTGTTTCAATAAATACTGATGACCCGAAAATGTTCAATAACTCATTGGCTGAAGAATATCAATCATTAGAGGATATATTTCATTTTTCTGAACAGGATGTTCAGGAAATATTAATTAATTCCATTGACACATTGTGGCTTAATGAAGAGGAGAAAGCAATATTAAAAACACAATTTAGAGAAGAATTAGCTGGCCTAAAAAATGCATATGCAGAATAGCCACTATACCAGTATATTCTGAAGCTGCAATCAGTCTCAGAATAAAGGCCGGCTGATAAATTATAATGGGATAAATGTCATTTCCTTTTTTTACCAGAAAATACTTGAAATTGAAGCAAAAAATAAATAAGCTTAAAAGCGCTGATGCTTAAGTGAAATATGAGTAAAATTACTGAAAAATACGATCTAAGGCTAAAAAGATATTCAAATACATATAAAGAGCAATCATATAGTCCAACCAGCATTGAAATTATGGCAGATTCATCTGTCTGATCATATTGGCCAATCTGCTTTAAAAAAAATATTTCAAACTAAAGCTTCAGGAGGAATAATTATGAACTTCAAAAAAGTCTTAATCAGTTTTGTTATCGGGTTTGCGATTACCCTAATTGTGAGCGGTATAGTGACATATCTTTATAGCTTGGGCTTCCATGAAACGGCAGAGATCGATTGGGAAACATCTTTCCGCTTAGCCATAATACTTGGGATATTATTTCCAGTTATTGAATCAAGAAAGGGTAGATCTGAAGAAAAATAGAAAGTAGATCGGCCAACAAAGGCTAAAAATTAAGCGGGCGGAAAATCTAAAGGGTCTTGCATCTAAAGAGCTCTATCGCATTGTGGCTGTGGCGTACTGCGAAATGCCCGCCAGCATTTAGCCTCAACCATTAGCTGCAATTACTCAGAAAGAGGGAATAAAGGTAAAAGGCCTGACATTCCTCATACGCCATATAAGAGAACCTCATAGTTCATCCCTGTTCTTTTCCCCAGAAAATACTGGAAATTTATTCAAAAATAAATAAACTTAGAAATGCAGGTCTTTCAGGCAGATATGAGTGAAATTATTGAGAAGTACAATAAGATGCTAAGATTAAAAAGATACAGCCTGCCTGCATACCGGGATATTTCATGTTCTCCACCCAAAATTAAAAAAGTATTAGGAAGAATAAAAGGAATAAAAGCATTAATTTCAAAATCTATCTTAGAACTTCTGAGAGAATATTACCTGAATAACAGGCCTAATACATTCAGAATGGTACTATATAAGCCAGGAATAAAAAAGCATGCGACAGTGCATACACTCAGGCATAGCTTTGCAGCACATCTACTGGAAAGAGGGACAGATCTTAGATATATTCAGGAACTGCTGGGAGATTCAAATTCCAAGACTGCTGAAATCTATACACATATAACAAAAAGAGGCCTGGATAAAATAGTAAGCCCCTGGATAATTTAATAAAAACAGGAAAATTATAAAAAGTGGATATAGCAAAAATATCCGCATTGCATGATACATTCCAATATGGAAGGATATACACAATGCGTATACACGGATGTTATCGGTAAGATTTTGAAGTAAGGAATACGAAAAATAAATAATGCCGTTTTAATTTACTTCAAAATAACAGGGTAAAATATCAATAAATAATAAAAAGGAGGTAATAACATGTCTAAACTTTTATACGCTTGTAGCCGCAATAATGGTTTCAACATTAGTACTAAGAAGAAGCTACATAACATTTGTAATAAGCTTGTTCCTGACAATATAGATAGTCCTCAAGGACATAGTGTATGTGTTAAAGATGATTTAGCTTATGCCGTTTACTTGAATAAAGGTGCTGTTCAAGAGTTTCAGATGAGTTTGCTTCTTGGGGTTCTCTTTGAAAAAAACATTGCGCATTGGAATGAGCCAAGAAAAAATTATCCTGATGGAAATTATGCATTGTTCAGGGCTAGCAAGGATGAAATTGAGGTAGTAAGCGATTGTGTTGCGACCAGGACTGTATGGTATTACCATGATGATGAGCTTTTTATTGCATCAACTTCACAACGTGCAATCATAATGTTTCTTGAATCATTTTCTTTTAATGAAGGTGTAATCCCATGGTTAATATCTACGGGTTCATTAGGGCCACATCTTTCTTGGGATAGAAGGCTGAAACGCATACAGGCTGATACCTCCTTACTACTCGACAGAAAAGATTGGTCTATCTCAGTCAACAAAAATCCCATTATTTTTACAGAAGTGCGTCGCCGGAAGGAAGAACATAAAGAATTATTGACTAAAGCGATCACCCAAACAGTAGAGTCGCTTGGTGAGATTGATTTTAAGCATTGGCTACTACCGTTATCAGGCGGTTATGATAGTCGGGGAATATTATGTTTTATAAAAGATAGTTTTGGAGTTCCCGATAATTTGAAAGCAGTAACTTGGGGTTTAGAGGAATCGCTAGAAGAATACGGAAATGATGCCAAAGTAGCCAAAGATATGGCTCGTTCTATAGGAGTACAGCATGAGTACTATCATACGGATATATCTTCAGAGCCCATTGAAACAATTATCGACCGATTTCTTTTTTGCAGCGAAGGGCGCATTGACCATATTGCTGGGTACATGGATGGTATGGATATCTGGAAACAATTTTATGATGAGAATATTCAAGCAGTTATTAGGGGTGACGAAGGGTTTGGATGGACTCCTGTCTCATCAGAGATGACTGTTAGAACCTCCGTTGGTTGTGGATTATGCACTGACTATAAAAACTTATCAAATTTTATTGATAAATTTGAATTACCCCAACAAGAACTACCACAAGAATTACAAAAGCTTGAAAAAGAGACCCTCGAAGCATGGCGAGACAGACTTTATCATTCATACCGCCTCCCAACCATACTTTCTAGTTTATCAGACATTAAATTTTCCTATGTCGAGCAAATCAATCCTTTGCTCTCTAAGTCTATACTTAATGTTGTAAGAACATTGCCTGATAACCTAAGGACTGATAAAGCTCTGTTTAAGCATATTGTTGAATCCATAAGCCCTAATGTTCCTTTCGCTACAAAAGGTGCAAATGCATCTCCTAAGGACATACTCCGAAGTGGAGCATTTGCTGAACTTTTAAAATCAGAAATTAGCAGCAATTATTCAACTAATCTCTTTGGAGAAGAGTTTACAGATCTAATTTTCAAAGGAATTAAAGTTGATGAAGCTAAGCCAAGAAAGAAGAAGCAAAGTATCAAAAACTTAATAAGCTCTATTTTGCCTAAATTTGTAAAAAATAAACTACGCGAGACAATAGCAAGCCCAACAGTTGACAGTAATATATTGGCGTTTCGAGTCTATATTATTATCAAAATGCACAAGATGCTAACAGAAGATTCTCAAGTACGAGCATGATATTACCCTAAAAAGCCGGACAGAGAGTTAAGTAAATAAATCCTACCTTTTCGTCCAACGAAAACAAGAAGAAAGTAGGTCAAGAATGCCCGATAATGAACAAAAATTAGTAGATTAACCTACTGTCGTGGAAAATCATTTAGAATACAAAAAGAGAAGGAGGAATAAGCCATTTTTTTTTCTCTAAAAGGTGCAAAATTATTTTCCATGGAAGGTGCATTTTTACTTGCCATTTACACCGTTAGATGCAATTATTCAAAATGAGGTCAAACTTGATAGAAATTGAAACAAAGAATTTGATAATCAGAAACCATATAGAATCAGACTGGGAACATTTATATGATTACTTGTCACTTCCAGAAATATACAGATTCGAGCCCGGGGAACCAATTACTCCAGAAGAAGCTAAAGCAATGATTTCAGAAAGATGCAAAGGTGATGATTTCCTTGCTGTTGTTCATAAAATAAGCAAGCAAATGATCGGTCATTTATACTTTCATCATGCTGATCCGAAACATTTTATGACTTGGGAACTTGGATTTATATTCAATCCCAAGTTTCAACATAAAGGTTATTGTTCGGAGTCGTCTTTTGCTCTCATAGATTATGCGTTCAAAGAATTGAAATCTCATAAAGTAGTTGCTTTTTGTAATCCTGAAAATACTGCATCATGGAAAGTTCTAGAGAAAATTGGAATGGAAAGAGAAGGTTTCTTCAAACAAAAGGCTTTTTTCCGAAGAGATGAAAATGGAAATCCATTATGGCATAATTGTTATGCGTACGGCATTTTGAATAACTGCATCTAACAGCGAATATTTGCTGCGGCTTCGCCTTGGCCTTCGGCAAATAAACCCTTTGAATATATTCTGAAAAATTATGATATAATTTCCCAGAATATATTCAAGCCCGCACGGGGCCGGGTTTACTTCGTATATTCGCGGAGCGTTGTGTGCAATATCAATTAGAGAAAAGATGATTCGAGAAGCAAAATTAGATGATTCAAAAATAATCGCAGAAATAATTGTAGAAGCCTGGCGAAGTGCGTACATAGGTATAATTGATCAAAATTATGCAGATAATCTAGAGGTACAAAGATTTATAAAAATCATGACGAATAATATACAGCAGAAGAAAGAAATAATATTTGTTTATGAGGAAGATGAAATAATTAAAGGATTTATATCAGGAAAACTACTTGATGATGATAATTATCAATGTGAAATAGTAGGTTTTTATGTTTTACCAAAATACCAAAAATCAGGAATAGGCAGATTATTATTTCAGCGAATGAATGAAATTTTTTCTAAAAAAAATTGTCAGAAAATGATACTGTGGACTTTGAAGGGAGCAAAAAACAATTCTTTCTATGAAAAAAACGGCGGAATAATATCCTATGAGAAAATATTTAAGATTGGTGATAAAGAATACGATGGAGTGGGATTTTCTTTTAATCTTCATCCTGCCCCTGATTGATACTGCGCCTAACAGCGAATAGGTGATTCCGCTTCGCTCCGCCCAAATTGGCCTTCGGCCGACTTCGCCTATTTGCGAAACATTATCGGTAAGATTTCTAAGATTGACAAAACTACTCTTTCAACTAAAATTATCATTAAGTAAAGTTTGCCAAAAAAATCAACTTTTGCTATTCTCATTAGTGCACCTGATCTTATGTTGGGCGGCTTTGTTTTATTATGAATCAGCTTTTTGGCAGCCCTATGTGCCAATATAGATGTCGCCTCTAAACAAGGAGGAAAAGATGTCATAT
>CAYMEV010000046.1:0-7284 GCA_964389675.1 uncultured Candidatus Sumerlaeota bacterium | reverse complement strand
GGGATTTCTCTGAGAAGGTTATCTTCTCTGAGGAAAAAGAAGCATGCACTATGTATTCTGCAAGCCTGGATAAGGCATCTGGATTATCTTCTGATATCAATACTGCATTATGGACTGAGAAGCCTGTATATTGCCAACCTCTCATCTTATTAATGAGTATAGTGCTGATACGTGCATTTCTCTTAAGCATGTCAAATACCTTTTCCCTGAATACTATCACTGCCTTTTTGGTGTCTACTTTTGGTATGGGGTAAAAATTATTTTCCTTATCAAAGACTCCGTCTGTTATAAGGCAGTGTATATGCGGATGCCATAAAAGAAGGTCCCCGAAAGTCTGTATAGAGAGTACTATGCCTGGTTTATAATCTGGATATATTGAGCTAAATATCTCTGCTACTGTATCTTTTGCACATTTTGCAAGTTGCCCCAGGAGCTTTCTGTCCTTATAGAAAAGCTTCCTTAGGATTTTGGGAATTGTAAATACCCATTGACGGTGAGCTACATTCTCCAGTACATTTGATTTGACCCAATCTCCCCAGATGAGGGTCCTCTTCTGGGAACATGAGGGACAAAAGAATCTGGTCTTGCAGGAAAAGGCAATAAAGTAATCCTTACCGCATTGTGGACAGCGTATCCTGGCAAAGCCTTTATCCATTATCCCGCATTCGAGATATTTGTTGACTGTCTTTCCAATGATTTTCCTGAAAGGTCCGTATTCTTTCTCATAACGTAAAGGATATATGCTCTCATAGTAGTTGAAATAGTTATATGCTATTTTGTATAGAGCTGTTTTCTCCGGGGTTCTCCTTTTGTATAATCCTGCCATGCAGGATTATATTGCAAATCTCATTCCAGACAGTATGTTATTATAATATAGGTATTTATATTAATGAAGAGATTGATTTACATTGTAAACTGTTGACAGGAATATAGGCATCTCCTTTCTGATCTTATAAATAAAGAGTAAAAGAAAAAAGAAATATAAACATGGCAGATAGAATAGAGCATTATATAAATAATGATGATTACAGCACAGTATTTATAATGGCTGGAACTGGCCATTTTATCGGAAAGAACAGTATAATTGAGCTGCTAAAGCAGAGAGGGCATAAAATCAAGCGCATTAAAAGATCAATATCATTTCTCATTAAGGTCAGGGGGATTCTTCCTGAAACTGCTAATCTGTGATCCATTTTAGGAAAGAACGATTGTTCAGCGACAACTATAATGGAATATTTTAGACAGTTTACATATGGGGCGGAGCAAGATCACAAGATGGACATAGGAATATAACTTCTGCTTATAAGATATTTTTAACAGAAATTCTGTTCATGAAATAATATCTAATACAATGCTCTTATCGTGATTGTATTAGAGTGGTTCTTGCAAAGATAATTAAAGGTATATTATTTAACGGGACCTCCTATAATATATTTGAAAATATATACCAGTTCTGCCTTTTTTCAGATTATTATTTAAAAAATTTCCCTTTTCCTTTCTATAAAACCTGCTTTTTGCCGTAACAATCTTTATAGAGCCCGATAAAAGCCTGTCATTTACTTTTAACGAAATATCGAAAAAACTCTATCAAATCATCTAAAAGACCATTATTATTAAACATCCTGTGCACTTAATTTCCATATTGCCGATGTAGCATGGAAATTTCACTTAAGAGAGGCAAGGCAACATTCAGCATGACCCGGAAGTATTATGATAAAGCAACTTACAGGTAGCGCAAATTTCTTTTTTGGTAAAAAAATGAAGAGGCAATAGCACCGTGCTGCTATTGCCTCTGCTTCTTAATCCTCTACCAGATTTACCACTGTATATAGGGTATCTCCGCCTACTCTCTCATATTCATTTTCAGATATTTTCTTTTGCAGATACAGTTCATGAACAACCCAACTGCATGAAGATGCAGGAAAGTCCATTGTCACTTCCTCTTTATGAGGAGGAGGCAGATTAGATATCGGAATGGTCCAGCTCCAGGCAGGATACACTTTATTCAGTGTCTTTGTAATTTTAACTGTTGCTCCGGTAGTACTATCATACAGATAATAGTCGTCTGCTTCCAGGTCATCCAGTGTCCCGTTGTTTATTATCTTAAAATCAATGCTGTAGGGTTCTTCTTTGTCCCTAATTATAGGATACCACATTTCCATGCACCTGATGGCATTATTTTCAAAATAGCTTCTCCTGTACGGGGGAGTGGTATTATACATGCCATACATCCAGTTCTGGCTTGGGTCAAAAAACCTCTCATTTATCCTGTCATTGAACTGTTGAAGCTGTGCCTGATTAAAGACAGCCTCATCATAATCAGTTACAGAGGAGTACTTGTTATTATAACCAGCCCCGAATAGCGAGGCTATGCCCGCAATCTCTCTAACCCTGTCTGCATTATTATCATACACACCCCCCTCTTCATAATCACCGTCGCTGTCAATGATATAAAACCTTGACATATTTTCATAATCCTGGCACCAAGCATCCTCCCTTGTCCTGTTAAGCGCATCCAGTATATGTATTTTCTCAGCATTCCGCCATAAAATATCATTGTTAAAGTCCTCAGGCTTATCAAGCTGCCAGTTGTCACCGGTGCCTGCATTATATGAAGCATGTATGGATACTATGTCTATCATCCTGTCTGCTCCCTGGTCCAGGAGAAACAGTCCTCTCCTGACAAAAGGAGTTCCATGGGCATTAAATGCCACCAGGGCCTTCGGCCTTTCTTCTTTTATCCATTTAGCCACCTGGTAGCTCCATCTTGCTGAGAGATTGACATCGCCATGGCCGGTATGGGCTATTACCGCTTTAGGCTCATTCTCTATCTCAAATATTACATTCCAGCGGTCAGAAGGTATGCTCCGAACCACCCTCTTTACATATTCTCTCTGTAGCCCTCCCAATAAATTCAAACGCTTATCATTGAATTCTATATATGTTCCAAATACATCCTGCTGCCATTCCCAGATATTATAGAAGCACTGACCTTCCCCGCTAGTAATTGATCCAGGGTATGGTGACCCGCTTTCCGGCAGATATCCCAACGTTGCATTGCCATTTCTATGAGGATGCCATGCTGAGTATCTGAACAAATCACCGTCTTTAAGGCATGCGTCAAACAGAGTGAGCATTACTATTACATTATTGTCCCTTGCCTCTGTTACAATAAAGTTTAATCTGTCCGTATACTTTGGAATTTCCATTCCTTCATAATCAAAGCTATAATCAGGCCAGGAATCCAGTTCATACACATAATCAGCAGGATCTTGCACATTCAAGTAATTGGTGCACTTAAAGGGCTGCTGTTCCCGCATGGCATAATCAGGATAGGAGCTTGTCCCGAATAAAGGATGGGGATCATCGCCTGATTTCCATGCTCCGCTGGTATTGGAAGAGCCTTCCATCCATATCCTCAGGAAATTAGACTGCGTAGCCCCATTCCCGTCCACCAGAATGCAGAAATTATAAGGGTAAAGCCAATTGTAGTAGACAGGATCACTGATATAGGCATATTCCGATGTTCCCCTGAGCACTATCCTCTCGTCATCAAGGAATAAGGAATAGTCATTGATTCTCAGCCTCTCCTGTGAAGGCAGAAACTGTCCAAACATGGGTAAGCATGCAAAACCAAGGATAAAAACTGCCAAAAAGATTCTTCTGGTAAAAAATAACATAAGTTACCTCCTGTAAAGTTATTTATTAAAAAACAGGAAAATGCACGGCTTTCCCTGCCACAAACAATATATATCCGAGCTTAAATATTTTTTTTTTTGGTCAATATTTTTAAATATGATATTGTTATTGTGCAATGAAGAAGTATTACTTTTTATGCAGATGAGCATTGACTTGCATTCATGTTTTATATAAATTAAAAGCTGTATGGAGGTGCTTTATGTTAAAGAATACCGCAATGGTGATTTTATTATTATATTCAGGTTCATTTCTACTCTTTGCCCAGGAAGCCCCCAAATTCCTCTGGGCCACCCAGGCCGGGGATGATGGCGGCCACGGGTCTATCCTTGTTCATGATATTGCTGTGGACAGTGACGGCAATTCCTTTATAACAGGAGACTTTAGCGGTGATGCGACCTTCGGGATCCCCGGGAATCCTGACTGTATTGATCTGACTGCCGTTGAGTGGCCTGATACCTTTATTGCAAAGATTGATAATGACGCGAACTTCCTCTGGGTTAACCAGGCCGACTGTCTGGATTTTGATTATGGATACGGCATTGATATTGATGGATACGGCAATTCTTATGTAACTGGATACTTCCGGGATATTATTTCCTTCGGTCCCTTTGAGCTGATCTCCCGCGGCGGGCTGGATATATTCATTGTAAAGATTGACCCTGACGGCAATTATCTGTGGGCCGCAAAGGCCGGGGGATGGCACCATGACTACGGCGAGGATATACATGTGGACTCCCAGGGCAATATCTATATATCCGGGAATGTCAGAGGGAATTGCTATTTCGGGGAGCCGGGGGCTCCCGGCACTATTGAACTGATAACCTTAGGCAATTATCATAAGACCGGCTTCATTGCAAAAATGGATAATGACGGAAATTTCCTCTGGGTAAACCAGGCAGGGTCTTATATAGATGAACGTGAGCGTTTTTCGATTAACGGCGTTGACACAGACGCATCAGGCAATACCTTTATAACAGGCGAATTCGTCAATACAGCTTATTTCGGCGATCCCTTCTCCCTGCCGGTCATAACCCTGGTTGGCCGATGCTCTGATATTTATACCGATAACTTTGTGGCAAAGCTTGACGCCGGGGGCAATTTCCTGTGGGCAAAGTTACCTATTCCTATGGGACTAAATCTAATTACAGCAGGGGTATAGCTGTTGATAATGAAGGCAATGCCGTAATAACAGGGGATTTCGGCAAAACAATTTATTTCGGAGAGTCTCAGGATATCAGCCTTGTCTCGTATGGCATAAGAGATATATTTATAGCAAAGATAGACAATACAGGCCGCTTTCTATGGGCAAGGCATGCAGGGGGTGGGGATATTGATTTTGGATTTGGCATTTCAGTTGATAGCTCGGACAATGTCTATATAACGGGTGAATACACACTTACTGCATATTTCGGAGATCCTGGCCATTTAAATACAACAGTTCTTCATCCTATGCCTGATTCTCCTTTCCCTGATGGATCATATGTTGCCAAGCTGGACACGAATGGTAATTTCTACTGGGCAAAGCGCCTGGGGGGATATGTCTGCACCAGCTATCACATAGCGGTGGACAATGAAGGAAATGCCTATATTGCAGGGCTTTTTGGCGGGACTGTCTATTTTGGTGAACCTGATGACCCGGATACTCCCCAGCTTTATGTACCTCCCCACTTTGATACCACGCTTTTTGTAGCCTGTCTTGATTCAGGGGCCTGGGGAGCTGATGCATCGGTCCTGCCTTCTGATATCAGTTTTCAGCCGGGTATGGCGGAGCCCGGGGATACGGTGGAAATAAATGCAAGGGTGTATAATTACGGGATGGAGGATATCTCCCAGGGAAATGTTGAATTCTATTACAGCATTGAGCCCGATACAGGCCTGAATATGATAGGTACTGTGTCATTTTATAACCTTCAGACAGAGGATTATGCCGATGTTTCCATTCAATGGGAAACAAGCGCCGAGCTTGATCCGAGGATGTATGTAATTACGGTATTTGTCTCTGAAACAATGCCGAATGACATAAATATGATCAATAACATCGCTTATAGCGAGCTATCCCTTCCCGTTGAGCTTGCCTTTTTTACAGCCCGGGGATACGGGGGCAGTGCCGATATACGCTGGATGACCGTATCCGAGGTGAACAATCTCGGATTCAACCTTTACAGGCTTAAGGGGGACAAGGTGAGCCCCTCTGCATCCTTTGTCCCGGTAAAGCTTAATGAAGGGATAATACCCGGGCAGGTCAACTCATCAAGCCCTCAGCTTTATACATTCAGGGATAAAATAAAGAAGGGGAATTATTTCTATATCCTGGAATGCATATCCACAGAGGGCATGGTTACCGATGAGTATAAGACCAGGCTGGAATGGGTGTTTTAGCTGTATGGAGGTGCTTTATGTTAAAGAATACCGCAATGGTGATTTTATTATTATATTCAGGTTCATTTCTACTCTTTGCCCAGGAAGCCCCCAAATTCCTCTGGGCCACCCAGGCCGGGGATGATGGCGGCCACGGGTCTATCCTTGTTCATGATATTGCTGTGGACAGTGACGGCAATTCCTTTATAACAGGAGACTTTAGCGGTGATGCGACCTTCGGGATCCCCGGGAATCCTGACTGTATTGATCTGACTGCCGTTGAGTGGCCTGATACCTTTATTGCAAAGATTGATAATGACGCGAACTTCCTCTGGGTTAACCAGGCCGACTGTCTGGATTTTGATTATGGATACGGCATTGATATTGATGGATACGGCAATTCTTATGTAACTGGATACTTCCGGGATATTATTTCCTTCGGTCCCTTTGAGCTGATCTCCCGCGGCGGGCTGGATATATTCATTGTAAAGATTGACCCTGACGGCAATTATCTGTGGGCCGCAAAGGCCGGGGGATGGCACCATGACTACGGCGAGGATATACATGTGGACTCCCAGGGCAATATCTATATATCCGGGAATGTCAGAGGGAATTGCTATTTCGGGGAGCCGGGGGCTCCCGGCACTATTGAACTGATAACCTTAGGCAATTATCATAAGACCGGCTTCATTGCAAAAATGGATAATGACGGAAATTTCCTCTGGGTAAACCAGGCAGGGTCTTATATAGATGAACGTGAGCGTTTTTCGATTAACGGCGTTGACACAGACGCATCAGGCAATACCTTTATAACAGGCGAATTCGTCAATACAGCTTATTTCGGCGATCCCTTCTCCCTGCCGGTCATAACCCTGGTTGGCCGATGCTCTGATATTTATACCGATAACTTTGTGGCAAAGCTTGACGCCGGGGGCAATTTCCTGTGGGCAAAGTTACCTATTCCTATGGGACTAAATCTAATTACAGCAGGGGTATAGCTGTTGATAATGAAGGCAATGCCGTAATAACAGGGGATTTCGGCAAAACAATTTATTTCGGAGAGTCTCAGGATATCAGCCTTGTCTCGTATGGCATAAGAGATATATTTATAGCAAAGATAGACAATACAGGCCGCTTTCTATGGGCAAGGCATGCAGGGGGTGGGGATATTGAACTGATAGTAAAATCAATTTTCACCCTTCAGCTCAAATCTTAAAAATCTCAAAA
>CAYMEV010000045.1:0-7650 GCA_964389675.1 uncultured Candidatus Sumerlaeota bacterium | reverse complement strand
CCTTGCCGTCTCCTGTTATGTCATCTGCAAAGATCTGAGATGGCTTTGCCATCAATTTCATCACTTGGCTGAAATATCGCAGATTGACCGTGAGGCTATTGAAAAACATCACCATCTCTTAAATCGATCGCATAAATATTTCCATTATAAATTCCATAAATTGCATTATTTGCAACAGCAATTGCACTGAGAAAGCAATTGATTCTCCAGATGTTATCCCCGGTAGTAATATCAATTGCGGATAGGTGGGGCTTATCCTGATAAGACCTGCTTAATAATAAATTACCATGTAATTGGCAAAAATCATGATTTAAGCCTTCATTTTTCATATTAAGGTCAAGGTTTTTAATGGTTTTGCCAGTTTTTGTATCAATCCCGTATAAATACCGGCGATCTAAGACATAATAGAGCATTTGACCTGATATGCCAAGAATCTGAGTATAAGTAAGGCCTTTTTTCCAGAGGGTTTCGCCTGTATCGCTATTGATAGCAGTGATATATGCAAGATAGGCATTGTGATTTCGATATATATGCCCGGTACTGTCAGAGAGGCCATCAAAGCTTTTATTAAAAATATAGCATATCAGGAAAACCATATTGTCTGATTCTGAAAATAAAATATCATAATGGTGATATCTTGAGCCAGACTGTGTAATAATTAACCCGCCAAATACAGGTGCTAAATCTACCAGTTTTTTTAACTTATATTCCCAGATCAGCTTGCCATTCTCTGGCTCCAGTGCCCTAAATAGCGGCTGATCAGTATTGTGAATTATTGTATACAGTTTTTGATCATCAGTATGCTGATTAATTCCTATTATATAAGATTCAGTTTTCCACAATTTTTTCCCTGTATATTTATCAATTACATACAGGTTCCTTTCCCATGGATAACGCAATGACTCAGTTACCAGTCCCACCATGCTATTATATATACCGGACATATGCATATCTGTATTTTCTGGTTTACCCCTTAGAAGCCATTCTTTATAAGCATTAGTCCCCCTATGTTTACATGAAAAACCTTTAATAGGATGCCCATAGTATATTTTATCTGGCAGGAGAAATTCCCACAAGATGCTTCCATCTCGTGGATTTATTGCATGGATATATTCTCTGGTAGAAATAAATGGTCTATTTGATGAATTTATATCAATAATTTTTGCTGAATAACAAAAAAATAGAACATCATCATGGATACTGCAATATAAAAAGATAGATTCCGTAGGCATCTTGAAAGAAGTATATTCTTTAATTATTTCTGAACTTATTCCATTTTCCATTTCGGATTTCAGATGATTAAGAAGTTCTTCTGCAGGAGTTATTTCAGGTTCGATTTTCCATATCAGAGAGCCATCATAAATATTTAATGCATAGCATGTTCCTTTACTTAAAGCTATAAATACCATATCTTTGTAGAATAATGGATCATTAAGGCAATAAATTTCCCTGTTAAGGTAAAAACTCCATAGATCATTTCCATTTGCGCTATCAATAGCATATAGGATGCCTTTCTCTGAATATGCAAATATTATTCCTTTATATATAAAAGGCTTGCTATCCATTTGTCTTTCAGATCTCCATTTCCACCATTTGGGATGGTTAATTTCCTGCGGTATTGCAGAAGGCTTTGAAGAATAATGAGGTGCAGTACAGGCTGAAATGAAAGCTAAAACAGATAAGATCATGACTATCTGGTAATATCTCATATTAATATCCCTATGTTTAATAATAAAAAAAAATCAAATTAAGATAAATCAGGAGAAGACACATCAGTCAGGTTCTCCATAAATAAAGAGACTTTCTATGTTTGGGCAATACAAAATAAGATCATCAATTAATGCTTCTGTGAATTTTCCTGATGTGATTCTGCTGAAAGGAGCATGAATCAGTGTAGACCATTCTTTTTCGTCATATTGATAGTAATAGGTGCTGCCGTTGTATGTCATTAATATTTCCTTAAGGGAGCCATATTCAAAATCACAGGTTGCTATATTATGATCATAGTCTGGAGCTGCTATAGTAATTCTTTCCCAGCTAAATCCTCTATGGAAGTAATAAGGAGATGCAAGAATAAGTTCAGCCTTGTCAGAAGAATAAGTTGCTATATATGTTCCTATCCCATTAAAAACGCAAACAAGCTCATCAATTCCATTGCCTGTAATATCATCCGAGATAATCTGAGAAGGTTTAGCCTGGAGAATATTTTCAAAGCTCTTTGTATTAAAATCATAGAGATACAGACCATTTATGTCTTCAAAGGTCACTAGCAGTTTATCTAAGCTATCTATATCATCATCCAGATTTGAACAAACCACTATTTCTGGAGGATATTGAATAATTGAGTTCCAATTGCCTGTTGTATTATCATATTGGTAAAGGCCAACGCCAGTGAAAGATGCAATGATTGATTTTTCAGAATTATGATCTGTCCTTGCAAATGCAATATAGTTTGAGGGCATATCTGATATCTGTTCACATGCCCCTTTATTGGGATTTACGCGGTAAATACCCTCATGGCCAGGTATATTATTGATTCGTATAATAATTTCTTCAGTATTAGGATTAACAATAACTTGTGTTGCAGGATGGTCAAAAAATTTGTACCATTTATTGTCCTGTGATTTGTGATTATATATATACACTCCACTGGATGTATAATCCCAAGATTGGAGGCTAATTACAGCTTTTTTTTCAGTATAGGCTGCCATATCAAGAATATCAATCCCGTTTATAATAAACCTAAATATTTTGGGTGGCAGAAAATTTGCTGTTAGAATTAGGTGCTGATGCGGCATTGTTATTGTTGTATTTGTGCTGTATGGATCATTCATCGGATCTGCCAAATCTCCGGTATAGGATGTATGCCAGTTGACAAATTCAAATCCGTTTTTTTCTGTCACAGCAATGCATATTATGCTATCGGGCTCGAATGCCTCAAAATCTTCATGGAACCACTGATTAGAATCAATATATACCTGGTTTTCATAATCTTCTGCAGTTTCAGGTGAGATATAAAGTGTAAGGTATTTATTATAGTCATTTATCTTGTACTTAGCAGCCATTCTTTGGGAATATTCAATAGTTCTTGCATTATAGCCATCATCTATATGCCCAGCTTCGTCATCAAACTCATGGAGCTGAAGGTTTGGATTTGAGAAATGGCCTATTCTATAGTTGCCTGGAAAAGCCATATCAGAAGCCATAACAGTATCAAGAATAAGATATGGATAGCCATTGAACTGCCAACCAGCAGAGTTTGTAAATAATTGTGGTCCTGGAATATTTGCTTGCTTATGGTGACCAGCCCCGAGGAGATGTCCTATTTCATGAATGAATGTTAGAATTCTGCTATCGTTAAAATTATGGAGGTCTACTACTGCAAACGCAAGATCTGAACCTGCTCCAATACCACGATTCAGCAATGGCCATGCTATTCCTGCTATATTGCCATCCAGCCCGGATGATGTAAACAAAAGCACAAGGTCCGCATTATATCTATCTCTTTTTTCATGTATACCATCCATACGGCTCATATAAGATCCATTTTGATCAGGAGTTCTGCTGTATTGATTTAATGGATGATTATCTCCTGTGCAGGTAAGGCGATTAAGTTCAATTTGAAGATTTTTAAGATTACCAGGATATGTTTCTGTTCCATCATATTCAGTATATTCAACTTTTTCATAGTGAACAAGAGAAACTTTAGAACATGTTCCTCCTAGACATGGCGGATCCCATATCTGGTTATCATAATAAGGTCCCAAAGCCCAATTAAGATTCTCCATGTTTAATGTGATAAAATTATTTACACTTCCACCATACTGGGTTCTAATTATATTTTCAGCTGCAGATGTATATATTATCATGATTGTGAGTTCATCATCATCTTCAGGAAACCAGCCATAAATACCCCTTGGAGGAATTAGAAAATTTGCGGTAAGTTCGACATCCTGAGATGGCATAATAAATTTGATCTTGCTTGTCTCCGAATGGCTATAACAACCATCTAATATAGTTTCTACATTATTATTAAAAGCAAGCCAGTCTGAAGACTCCCAGGATAAGAAAAGGCATCGTTCATTTTCTGTTCCATAGTATGGATCTCCAGCCGGAATTAGACTTATGTTCTCTGGTTCAATTTTCAGGTATACCTCATGGTTCTCATTAATTATTTCACCAGTATTTTCATTGAAAGGTGCCCAGTTAAGTCCTCCATCAATGCTATATTCAATTAATAATGCGGGCTTATTTATAGCACTTGGATCATTGGACATTTGTTGTATATTTAATGTCTGGGGGAATTTATATAAATCTTTCTTCTTGTCTCTAGCTTTTATTTCCCTGGGTTGAACTGGAATTTCTCTATCATTGACAGGAATAGTATCTCCAAGATTGAAGAAATTCTGATTTTCTGGGTCGAACTGTATCAGATATGTGTTTTTGTTGTAAGGGTTAGTATTAATAGCAAATAAGTTAATTTTTTCATCGATTATCTCAATAATCCCAAAAATCTCTACATTGAATGAAGTGATAATAATCTTGCTGTAGTAGCTGTCTTCAACAAATGCAGTGATAACATGGCTACCGGTAAAGGATTTGCCACATTTTATTACTTTTGCATGATATTCTTTACCATTATTAAGATTTAAAGCTAAATAATCACCTTTCTTAACGTTGTTTAAGATAATATCTTGATTGATCTCTATTCTGCTAATGTTCAGGGAAGGCTGGTATAAATCCTGGATATGTTTCTCTACAGATTTTTGGGGATGGATTTTGCTAATCAGCAGATGTTCAGTCTGAGACCGAGTTATTATTGGAGAAATAAGCAGAAAACATATAAATAATAACACAGTGCATATTTGCATATTTGCATGTTTGCATTTATTATCTCCTTTATATAAGCATTATTCATTTGAAATTATATCTCTTGATTATGCCGATGTCAATGGTTTTTCATTTTTTGTCAAAACAAAAAGAAATGTCCCATATTATTATGATGTCTTGACAAATTTTCCTTTCTGAAGGAAGGATGAAAAACAAACTATAACATTGCTTTCTGATTATAATTCAGTTTTCCCGTATTTAAAAAGCTTAAAGAGGATAAATACTGCAGTGCTTATACCTGCAAAGATGAGAAGGTTTGAAAAAAAGCAGAACAGGAACAGATAAAACCTTGCCTGGAAAAGCAGTATGTCCGGATTCTGACTGAATGTAGAAACTGCAGTTATGGAAGAAATAAGAAAAGACCAGAATAATGATATATATATGATGGATCTTATATTATTCCTGTCTTTCATTTCAGATACATGATGATTATCCAGTTAGGCTTTGCTGTCAATAAAATTGTATTTCCCGGGTATCATCAGATGGTCATGGTTTTTATCCAGTACCATGCATTATAATTTTAATATTCATGCAGATCGGATTTATCATCCGGGAGGCATAGGTATGTATCTTAAAAAATATGCATCTTTTAAAAAGGGACTCTGATAAAACAGCATACAAGCTCATCAAATGTATCTCCTGTAATGTCATCTGCTGACATTACTGATGGCCATACTGATAAGATCCTTGTAAACTTATCCTCATAATAATCATATATATAAAGTCCATAACCTGCAAAGGAAATAATAAGCTCATCAACAGCTTCAGCATCCCTGTCTATATTTGCAGATACAATCTTTTGTCCCGGAATTGTAAGTATCCTATTCCAGGTTGATCTGCTCAGAACTGCTTTGCAATACACCCTTTATTTTGTGTCAGTATTAATATTTCTTGATTTACATGGTCTATTAAAAGCTTATAACTGTATTTTATTATTGGTCAGTTTGTAACTCTGAAGTGTCTCTCCCATTTTTGGATCAAGTATTAGAACAGATACTTCCACAGGACGAGTTCCTGTAACCAAAATAAAATATATCTTATCCTCTGTTACCTTTGCAGATGAACCAAAGCCAGAAGTACCATTTAGCTTGATATTTTTCTGCCATAAAATGGACCCGGTCTCTACATGAATTGCATCTATGACATGACCATATAAAACATATATAATATCTGAAATTAGAATTATCTGAGAGGGTATGGAGGGATCAAGCCGTATTATTTTCCAGTTTTCAATGCCAGTCCTGATATTAAGGGATTGAAAACATGTATTGCAATGGATATCATCCTCCTCCATTGGTATTTGACTTAAAAAGTATAAGCAGTCTTTATTGATTAATATATCTTTCCTGACTTCACCTCTTGTTCTGTATTTCCACTTGCCCCTTCCGGTCTTAGTATCAAGTGCATAGATATTCCAGTTCCAGCTGCCGATAAACATGGTGGCATCATTATATATTACAGGAGTTGTGCTGACTCCGCCATTGATATAGGTTCTCCACAGTATTTTCCCCTCAAAGCGGTCCATTGCATAAACATACCCCTTATCTGTGCCAAAATATAGAATATCATTATAGAGAAGTGGCTTTGAAAAAACATTCCCATTAATCCTGGTTTTCCAGTTTTCTTTTCCATTCTTTGCATTTAATGAGAGAAAGAAATTATCAGAGTGCTTCAAATTACCGGGGAATCTTTTTATATAGCAGCTTCCTATTATATAGCAGCTTCCTATAAAGATATTATCTTCATGGATCAGTGGTGGGGTGTTGAGTATCTTCTGGCCGAGGTCATATTTCCATATTAATTCTCCGGTAGTAATATCAAATGAATTGTATGAATTAGATATGACCTGGTTTTCTGTTCCACTTAATATGCCTAATTCAACAAGCAATCTATCTGAGCAGGCTGCAGATGATCTTCTAAATATCGTTGTGAAAGGGATTTTGCCTATGCTCTGTGTACCGGAGTATATTTCCTTTCCTGAAGAGATTTCATAGGTTGCGATTTGAAATTCTCCTGGGGATGCTTTCGTAATTTTATATAAGTCTAATTTATATTTTGATAAAAGGCTATATAGGACCATGAAATTTTCTGATATCAAAGGGTATGCTGTATTCCAGTCCAGAGTGCGCGGGTCCCATCGAAATTTATCCTGAGCGCTCTGAATAGAGTATAATGCACAATAGCAGTCATTTTCTCCGGGTATTTCTGCACCATAATACATTACTTCATCATATATTACTGCAGGTGAATTAAGCTTGGTAACAGAATATGAATAACTGCTGCAGGGTTTGCTATAACAGGGATATCTCCTGCTGGGGTAAATTAATGTATTAAGTCCCCAATATACCATATCCTCATTTTCAGGAATGCCCAAAATACTGCCATTTGATCTGCGATAGTCTTCATTGCCTCTTCTCCACCATGTATTGCCGATACCAATCTGATGGATCATATCTCCTGAGATTATTATCTGATTACTGGGTATTACTGATTCTAATTCTTCTACTCCATATTCTGCATGAATATCAGCATGAACTTCCCGCTGAGAGATCTCATATCTCCAATTCCTTGTGCCTGTGTGAGTATTAAAGCAGTATAAATATACATACCTGTATTTTTTCCCATTATCATAAATATAAATAGTACCGGTAAAATAGACCCTTCCTTTATTCACAGCACATTGTAATATTTTTTGAAATGGCCCCGCTTTCCAGATCTCCCTGCCTGAGTCTGCATCCACTGCATGAAAGTGATCTGTGC
>CAYMEV010000044.1:0-8595 GCA_964389675.1 uncultured Candidatus Sumerlaeota bacterium | reverse complement strand
GGGGATGTCCTTTATGTAGTCGTAAACCTGGTAGAAGAGTAATATCGCAGGGCAAAAGCAGCACGGTGCTTTTGCCTTCTGAAATTAACAGGTACATCAGCCGTATTTCACAAAGAAGGCATTATGGAAATGAGGAAGGAATGCTTCTTATAGAAGCAGTTCATAAAAATAAATATCTTACAGCAAAAATTTAACTCAGCTCGTAAGTTTTTTCAGGGCTTCATCCCGATTATCATAGATATTAAAAAGCGGGGTAAAGCCGGCAATCTCAAATATCTCATGCACAAATTCCTTTAAAGAGCATAATGCAAGCCTGCCCTCGTTTTTATTAATTGTCTTTACGCCGACCAGAAGCACCCTTAGCCCTGCACTGCTTATATACTCAAGCCTTGCAAAATCCAGGAGTATTTTATATTCATTATTTATAAATAAAGCGGTAAGCTCAGCTTCAAGGTCTTTTGATGTATTGCTGTCCAGCCTGCCGACAAGCTCCAGAATCTGTATATGATCCTTTTTTGATTTTATGATCTCCATATATTTTCCCTCCAGATAATTAATATATAATTAATCCTATATTTATAAATTCGTAATTACAATAAAATAGTTTTTGCCGTTTTCTCTTTTATATATCGTACTATCCATCAGATTCCGGACAATATGTATACCCAGCCCGCCTACTTTCCGATTTTCAAGAGGCTTGTCAAGAGCTGGAGGCATTTTTTCTTCGGGATTAAAATACATGCCATCATCTGCAAAAGTTGCAGCCATTGTATCATTAGTCTTTTCTATAATAATTTCAATAATATGCTTTTTTTCATCTTCATAGGCATAGCTGATAATATTAGTCAGTACCTCATCAAAAACTATGCTTAATTTAATGCATGTTTTATCAGGTATTTTATTTTTTCTGCAAAATTCTTCCAGTTCCCTTATAGCAGATGGAACCATCTCATGGTCATTTTGAATGCTTAATTCAAGCCTGTCTTTCATAATGCCTGCCTGCTATACATATCTATTTTATCCTCTTTAGCAATAAAAGGGTAATATCATCAAAC
Organism: uncultured Candidatus Sumerlaeota bacterium; assembly: GCA_964389675.1. GTDB lineage: Bacteria > CAYMEV01 > CAYMEV01 > CAYMEV01 > CAYMEV01 > CAYMEV01. The sequence continues at coordinate 7,540 of CAYMEV010000044.1, read as the reverse complement.
TGGCTGTTTCCCTGGAATAATAAAAGGTCATTGCAGACCTTTCCTGTAATATCCTTTAGTGAAAATTCAGCAGAATTTTTGATTACAGAATAGAATCTTTCCTCGCCATAAAGCTCATTTGACGACGATGTAGCTTCTGTTACACCATCAGTAAATAATATAAGCCTGTCATCGTTTTTCAATATGGCTGATCTTTCACGATATGCTTCAGTATCAGAGATCCCCATTGCCATGTTCCCGAGGCTTTGAAGCTCCTTAATGCTCCCCTCTGATGTGAGTATGCTGCTTCCTTTATGCCCTGCATTTGAATAGGACAATTCACCCGTATATATATCATAATATCCCAGAAAGAGAGTAATAAACATGCATGAATCATTATCCTGGCACAGGATCCTGTTTGCTTCGTTCAATACCATGGCAGGAGTGCTGTTTTCCCTCTGGCATAGCATTTTTGTCAGGGTTCTTGCAATTACCATATACAATCCTGCAGAAATGCCTTTGCCTGAAACATCAGCAATAATCAGAGCCAGTCTTTTTTTATCTATGAAGAAAAAATCATAGAAATCCCCCGCAACCTCTTTGGCTGGAATATTTGCAGCATACAGGTCAAATTCCTTCATTTCGGGAAATGGGGGGAATATTCTCGGAAGAAGGCTTTCCTGTATCTGCCTTGCAATCCTCAGTTCACTGTCAGCTGCCTCTTTCTCCTTGGTTGCATTCATAAGCCTGGCAATATGAATTTTAAGGTCTCTGGTCATTTTATTAAAAATATGGCTTAACTCGCTTATTTCATCAGAGCCCTTTATCTCTTCTATTTCTTTGTCAAGATTTCCTTCTGCAACATATTCAGCATACTCGGTTAGTCTGCTTATGGGTCTTGTTATGCCGTATGATACCCAGATTATAATCACAATAATCAGCAGCAGGCCAGCCAGCATTATAATGCTCTGATAGATCATTGACTTTCGTACGGCAGATAAAATCTGTGCTTCGGGAATGACTGCAGCAAAGCTCCATTTACAATCTTTGATTGGTGTATATACAAGCCATTTCTTCTCACCTGTATCAAAATCAAGATATTCCTTAACCCCTGTTCCCCCTTTTATCATATCCCTGCCAATTTCCCTTAAATAAGGAAGGTCATAGTACTGGGACAGGCTGAATATTGTCTCTCTCATAATATAATCCTCGATTGGATGATATACAAAGCTGCCAGTTCTTGAAATTATAAATGTATATCCTGCCATAATATGAACATCTGACATCCTTCTGCTCAGGTCGTGCAGAGAAAGGTCTGCTGTGGCAACAGCCTTAAGTCTCCCATCTGATATTACAGGATGAGAGCATGTTACCATCAGCTCATCCCCGCCTCCCTCATCAAAATAAGGCTCAGTCCAATAGGGCTCTTTGAGCAGGGCGGGGATCAGATACCAGTCCAGAGTGGGGTAATAATACTTATCTGCAAGATCAACCGATTCTATTTCTTTACCTGATTTATAGAAATAAGGTGCATATAATTCAGCACCCGTTTCGCTTTTTTTTTGGTCTGGTTCGTATGCAATTGCCATTCCGTATATATTTTTATTATTATCTACTTTGTGGCATACCAGGTCAGCAAGCTCTCTGTCACTTATATCACCGATAGCTTTGATAGAATCAGCTATGGCGGCAGCTTCGCAGGATACCGAATAAAACAGATTGTTCAGCTCAGATGCATTGTGGGCTGTCAGTTCAGTCAGATAATCCCTGGTTCTCTGAAGAGCATTCTCTTTCCCATAATCATAACTGAGAAATAATACAATCCCATAAATTATTATTAGAGGAATGGTTATGTACAGGACCAGTTTTTTCCTGATGGGGCATTTCAATCTGAATTTTGATTTTGCTTTATTTCTCATTTCTCAAATCTATATAGAATTCCTGAAAATCAGGCACATTATCAATAATGCCCTGCTGAAGCAGTATTTCTGCAACATTTTCATACTCTTCCCTGCTCAGATAGCCCCATCTTAAAGTATCATTTCCGGTATTATACAGGAATGCTTCTTTTATATGATTCAGCATCCATTCCTGATGTGCCCTGTTTGTTTTAAGGTTATAGGCGCGGCTGTACTCCATGATATAATTGATTGTTGTATCAGGGTTTTCAAAGGCATACTCCCAGCCCTTTACAACAGCATCCAGAAACCTTAAGGCAATATCCCTGTTATTAATCAGGAATTCACGTGAACAGTAGATGCCGTCTTCAGGAAAATTCAGGCCATAGTCTGAGAACATGAAGGTAACGAGTTCGTCATGATCAAACCCTGCCTGATAGATCTTGTTATATTCATTATAATACATTGCGGATGTCACTTCACAGGCACCTGCAAGGAACGGTTCTATGCTGTATGACTGATAAACAAGGTCAGGCTTGATACCATATTTGTTAAAGAAAGCATTGGGCTGTATTGAGAAGTCCCCGCCCCACACGCTTAAGCACCTGTTGCTGATATCTTCAGGTTTCCTGATGCCATATGAAGCTTTGGTAACCAGCATCAGTGATGATTTTTTAAGAAGCTGAAATATGTTTACAATATCATTGCCCCTGGATTTGATGGTAATTGCCTGGGAAAGCCATGCTGTCACAAAATGAATCTCATTTTTAACGAGTTTATCCAGCATGCTTCCAGTATTATCATAGAAAACCAGTTCTGCTTTCAGGCCATTATCATCAAAATATCCCATTTCATATGCAGCGATAAAACCCGCAAACTGGCTCTGGGGAAACCATTGCAGTATAATACTGACATATGTTGTTTCTTTTCCTGTTTCTTCGCACAGGCCTACTGAAGTATCCAGAAAAGCGCAGGTCCCTGCAAGGATAAACATGAAAAGAAATAATAATAACCTGCTATTCAGATTCATACCAAATTTTTAGCATAATAAAACAGCTTAATCAAAATAATAAAGAAATATGACCTATTGCTGAGGCCTAATCATTATCAGTTTTTTCATATATTTCGCATATATATCCCTTATATAAAAATCTGATATTTCTGCCCAGAGACAGTATCCTCACAATTTCCTCATCAAGGTCAAGCAGTTTCATATATGCCTTGCTTCCAAACTCTACCCTTCTAATATCAGTCTTGTTCTTTTCACTGATAGATGAATCTATCCAGAATTTACCGGATTTATAGAATGTCCTTCCAGAGATAAATACTGTTTCATCAAAATACGACTGCTTATCATACTGGTTTTTCTGCTGTGAAATATTATAGGAATCTGACATCTCCTGTATAGACCTGCTTGACATGACTGCTTCCTTGCCGTCTTTCTTTCTGATTTCTGAATAATTATACTCATCATATGAATAGTTTAGCATATCTGCTGTAGCATCCGGAACCAGCATCTGTTCTCTGTGGATCCTGTCTGTCCTGATGTTTTCGAGCTCATCCTCCAGAATAAGATAGCTTGTATAGGGAGTTATGATCCCATATTTCCGTGACAGGTATATTATCTCTTCAATTAATTCTTCTGATTCCCCATTAAGCCTGATATTGTCAAGCAGAAATCCAACCCTTCTGTTTGCCCAAAGCAGGCTTATATATTTATCCTTTATGCTTATTTCAGGAAACTTTGCCTTAAATTCAAAGGTTTTTGTTCTGTTTCTGTAATTTCCCCTCAGGAGAAGCCTTGCATCCCCGTAACCATTATATCTTCCGAATATTACAACAGACGAACCTGAAAAAAGGTCCGGCAGCCTTGCAGGGTACATTTTGGAAAGCTTTACATTTCCATTCATTTCAATGGCAAGGTTAGCAAAGACAGGGTTCTGCATCTTCTGGAAAAAGTTTGATATCTTTATTTCAATATCTTCTTCAGGAGTAACATAGCTTCTGTAGCCGTTTGATATTTCGGTGATCTTGTCCAGCAGGTGGGTATTAATATCATAGCCTATGCCGAAGGTAAATATCCTTGTATTATTGATGTTTGATCTCTTAATTATATCAATAAGGCTGTTTTCATCCATTTCGCCAATAGTGGGTTTTCCGTCAGTAATAAAGATAACTATCTTAAGCCTGTCATCCTGTTCGATCAGGTCTAACCCCATACTGAGGCTTTCTTCTATATTCGTCCCGCCTATTGGTTTCATATTTTCAATAAAATTCAATGCTTTGCTGATCTCTGATTCACCAGTTCTTTCAAAGCCGTTGAAAAGCCCTTCAGCCTCGGTTGAAAACCTGATAATATTAAATCTGTCATTCTTATTCAGGTTATCTATGCAGAATCTCAAAGCCTGTTTTGCCTTTATTATCTTATCGCCTGCCATACTTCCTGAAGTATCAATAATAAAGGCAACATCCTTGACAATAGCTTCTCCCGAATCATCATCCATTCCTGGGGATATCTCAAGCATGAAAAATCCATCCTCATTATCTACTCCCCTGTATGTTGCAAGTGAAATTCCAACATCGCCCGGATCTGTACTGTAATACAGAATAAGGTCCCTGTCCGGTCTTGTATTGGATTCCTCGTAGGAAATATCCACATGGTTTTTGCTCTTTTTATGGACTGAAACATCATGTGTTGTTGAAAACACAGTTTTTATTGCATTTTTGTCCCTGATGGATATTTTTACTCTGGTATCCTTTATTATTGAAGAGGAGAATTTCTCTGTACTTAACGGGTAGAAATACTGAAATGTGTTAAAATCACTTTCAAGTGTTTCTACATATTCAATTGTAATCCTCTTTTCCTCACCCGGGTTTATGGGGAATACAGAAGTTTTGTAAAGCCCATGATCAACATACTCAAGCAATGCAGGATCCAGCTGTCTCCTGACTATATCATTGTATATCATTCTTGCCTTATTGCTCTCCAGTATTTCACCTGATAATACTTTCCCGTCAATATCCATCGTAAATCCGCTGATCGCTGCCCCCGGGGGTATAGGAAACATATATGTGCCTTCTGCCCGGATTCTTGAGGGATTATAAAAGACCTGCTCAATCCTGGTTTTTGCGATATTGTCATTGATTTCAGCAGTTACATGGTGATATATTACCTGCAGGGGAAAAGGCCTTGGAGTATTATGGACAACAACAAAACCATCAGCATATAAAATGCCGCTTAAAAAAAGTACAAGAAAAAAGGCTGACCAATACCTTAAATTCATTTTATTTTCCCCCTATCCTTAAAAATTATAATTCTTTTTTTCTGCCTGCTGCCTTATCAGTTTTCTCACTGCTGAATCAAGAGTATCTTCATCGGCTTCTTCCTTTTTCTTTTCTGTAATATACTTTTCCCTTTGATCATTTAATTGGCTTATCTTAGCCTGTACTTCACCCCTTTCTCTTCTCATGGCCTCGATATGCTCAGATCTCTGCCTGGTATCCATGCCCTTCATATCATCAGGAAGCTTCTCGTTCTCAAGATCTTCAATTTTGATTTTCCCTGATTCCAGTGCATCGACAAGATCCCAGCTCGATGAATCATAAACTGATTTTGATTTTGAGACAGACCTCTGTATCATGCTTTCCTGGCTCATCTCCTCAGCTTTCAGGTCCTGTACCTCCTGCAGTTCTTTCCGATTCCTCCCTTCTGACCCATAAGGGATATATGTCCTGTTAAGCTTTTCATTGAGCCTGAGAATTTCCTTATCCATAGGTGTTTCAATATAGCGGACCACTCTGTCCTGGTCAATGTTGATATATTGGCCATCTGCAAGGTCTGCACCATGTTTCCAGTGTGTATTGATCCCTTCGGCATGGCCACCGCAGAATATGGTATTTATTATGATGCCCTTCCTGATGGCTGCTGAACAGGAATCTGCATAATCACCGCTGTTCTGGCTTCCTGCCTGGTTAAATGGTTCATTTCCTGCAATAAAAACAAGCTTCAGAATACCTTTATCGCTATTCCATTGAAGGTCATCCACAGCTCTTTTTATTACCTGGCCGCAGTATTCATAACCGCCGAATGTTTTAAGCTCAAACAGCTTTTCAGCAATAATATCAAGGTCTGATGTAAGGGGAACAACCTGCCTTATATATCCTTCTTCAGCAGGCAGTCCATTATTGCCGTATTCATATAATGCAACTTCAATCCTTGCATTTTCACCGAATTTCTTTGCGCTTGATGCCTCGTTAATAATGCTCCATAAATGGGATTTAGCCTGATTTATAAGCCCATCCATACTGTTGCTGGTATCCAGAAGAAGCGCTATCTGTATCAGATTGCCCTCAGCAGGCTGATTCACTTTTCCGCTGCTTTCCAGAGATATAAAAAAGAGTGCAGGAATTAATAATATAAAAAATAAAAATGCAGTGCCTATTTTATACATTTTATTTTCCTCCTGATATAGGTTTTCATTTAGCTTTATAAAATTAAACACTGACATCGAATTTAAGTTTGTTTTTTTAAAGGGGATTTATATTAAAAGACAAATGAATAAATTCAAGAGATGGATGCTTAGTAACATTTTATAATATTTTATTTATCGATTTCAAAATTGGTATGATATATTTTGGCTTTCTTTTTCAGGTTCAGATAATTGCTCAATGATCATTTTAGTTTTAAAGTGTAATCATTGCCTGAATGAAAATTGCTGAAAGTCTTGCTAGAAGCCGAGTTTCTCTATGTGGTAAAGCTCTCCGTTCTTTGAATCAAAATATAGAACAATGCTTTGGTTCTGATTGCTTTTATTAACGTATTTAGTCATATATGTAGGTCTGTCCTGCCTGTTGAAGAATACAATCCTTGCCAGGGCAAAATCTTTAACTGTATTGCGAACTGATTCATCCTCAATGTCAGCGGGAATTTTTGACATAAGCTCTTCATAGTCTATAATAATATCTTCCATTGAAATCATTGGTGCCTGAAATAGCGCAGGGTTCTCTTTAACGATAAGCTTATTTTCCTCGATATTGCAAACATACCTGGTCTGAGTATCATCATTGAACATTATCGCCTTAAGGTCCTTTAAATTGCTTTCAATATTTATGGTAATATCTATCCTTGCCATTCTTGCATCTGTATCATAGGCTTTAATAGCCTCAAGCAAAATTTCTGATATGCTCTTAAATGAAATATTTTCCAGGTCAATGTACAGTGCCTCTTCCTCAATCGGTATATTATTCTCATTCTTTTCTCCTGATGCTTCCTCTTTACTGCAGCATAGAAAAAGCGCTGTTAATATTACCATCATTACTGCAAAAATATTTACTCTTGTCATTTATTTGACTCCTTACTGTATAATCATCATAATCTTAAATATAAATTATTTTTTAATCAATATAATAATTAATAATATAAGATTTCCGCCAAAGTCTGAAAAAAACCAATAAAATGAACTGCAGCCCTGATTAAATTTGACAGGACACCCATCTTTGTTTATAAAAGCATAATATCATACTGGACTTTATAGGGTTAAAACAGCCATAAAATGAAAAATAAGATAATATTAATATTTATAGACGGTTTTGGAATACCGGGAAAAAATGGTTATGTCAAAATTTTTCTGTAAATTTTTTAGCCTGAATCCTAAGTTATCTTG
>CAYMEV010000043.1:0-8627 GCA_964389675.1 uncultured Candidatus Sumerlaeota bacterium | reverse complement strand
ACGAATTTTCTCCGATGATTACATGGTCAAAAATCCGCAGTTCCATTGCCAGAGCAGCTCTTATCAAATCTTTGGTCAATCTTTTATCGGCATCACTTGGCACAATATTCCCCGATGGATGATTATGCACCAAAATCATGGAAGGCGATTGATATTTCAAAGCAGTCATTAGAATATCCCGCACCGACGGATTTGCCCGATCCACGGTTCCCACATCAATGTCAATTACTTCGGATACATGATTGCCTCTATCCAGTAGCAATATTTTAAAATGCTCTTTTTTTAAATCCCGCATTAACGGCATTAGAAAATCCACGACATCAGCAGATGATTTTACAACACCATGAAAAGCCTTCTCCTCACTCATCATCCGCCGTCCCAACTCAATCGCCGCTTTTATTTGTGCAATCTTGGCATCTTTCAAACCAGAAATTTCTTTAAACTCCGATATATCTACTCCGCTCATCGTCCGTAAGGATTTGAACCTGTTCAGCAACTCCCTTCCTAAATCAATAGCGCTTTTACCCGTTGTTCCCGTCCTTATTAAAATCGCCAGCAATTCTGCGTTGCTTAGAACATGCTCGCCATGCTTTAACAATTTCTCTCTCGGCCTGTCATCTTCAGGCCAGTTACGGATAGATAAGGGATATTTTTTAGTATCTTTACTCATATTAATTTGGGCATTGCACACAACGTTCCGGGCATATATGACGTTCGGCGAATGCCGAATGTGCCGAAGGCCAAGGAGCTAAGCGACGCCGCATATACGCCCTGTTATATGACGTACTCCATCATGTTTTACCTAAAACCATTTCTGCTATTTCTTCTGAAATCTCTTCTATTGTATGAGTAGTTGTACTTCTAGCAACTTTATCTGCCAGAGAAGGACTGAAGTCAAGCAATTCTTTCTTAGTAATATTATGCCAAATCGGAAGAATTATCTGTTCGCCTGAAACTGACTTTGAAACAATTCCATCCAACTCATAATTTGTCCAACCTTTTCTAAAGAAATCTTTTGAAAGTACTACAATTCCAAATTTACTGTTAGCAAGCCCTTTATCAATTTTTTTACGTAAGCTGTCTCCAATTTTTAATTCAAATTCATCATACCAAACTTTTAATCCTGATGCCTTTAAAGCTTCTGCTAAAGGTCTTACTACTTCGTCTTTATCTTCTGACGCATGTGATACAAAAACATCAAATTCAGGATTAAAGTCTTCATTTTCTAAAAAAGGATTGCCATTCATTAATGATGGAATAGATGAAAGAGGCCGTTCTTGTAATGTTGGCAAAGGTCCAGGTAGGACTCTTGCCGATGACCTAACTGTTCCTTTTAAGCCTCTCATGTCAACAGCAACATGCCAGTATCCTGATCTTGGTATTGCTAATCTTACTGGTGATTTTTTTGCTAATCCTCCTGTGTAACTATACCTGCGGCCATTACGGTAATTGTTAAAATTACTACTATCTAAAAGCTGAACATTTGCTGCACTCCCAGATAGTGTAATTTCAACTATCTGACCTCTTTGAAGATTTCCAAGATCGTGGTGAACAAACTGCATTTTATAATTCATTTTTTCCCTACTGAAGGATTATGTCAAATAACATCCGTGTATCCGCATTGCGTATATCCTTCCATTATGGCATGTATCATGCGATGCACATATTTTTTCTATATCCACTTTTTATAATTTGCCTGCCTTTATCAAATTATCCAGAGGGCTTACTATTTTATCCAAGCCTCTGCTTGTTATATGTGTATAAATTTCAGCAGTCTTGGAATTTGAATGTCTCAGCAGTTCCTGAATATATCTTAGGTCTGTTCTTTTTTTCAATAGATGTGCTGCTAAGCTATGCTTGAGTGTATGCACTGTTGCATGCTTTTTTGTTCCGGGCTTAAATAGTACCATTCCAAATGTATTAGGCCTGTTATTCAGGCAATATTCTCTCAGAAGTTCTAAGATGGATTTTGAAATTAATGCTTTTATGCCTTTTATTCTTCCTAAGGCCTTTTTAATTTTGGGTGGAGAGCATGAAATATCTCGATATACAGGCAGGCTATATCTTTCTAATCTTAGCATCTTATTGTACTTCTCAATAATTTCACTCATATCTACCTCAAAGACCTACATTTCTAATTTTATTTATTTTTGAATAATTTTCAAGTTTTTTCTGGAAAAAGAATATGGAGAACTATTTGTTTTTTTTATTCGGCATATATGGAATGTAAGGCCTTTTACCTTTGGTACCTCTTTCTGAATAATTGAAGCTAATGGTTAAGGCTAGCAACCGGCGGGTATTTCTGAGCACGCTGCAGTCAATTTGCGATAGAGTTTTTAGATGCAATACCTTTCAGATTTTCCGCCCGCTTAATTTTAGCCTTTGTTGGCCTTTCGTCTTTCTGATTTGCTTTCTATTTTTCTTCAGATCTGCCCTTTCTTGCTTCGATAACCGGAAATAGTATCCCAAGTATGATGGCTAAGCGGAAAGATGTTTCCCAATCTATTTCTGCCGTTTCATGGAAGCCCAAGCTATAAAGATATGTCACTATACCGCTCACAATTAGGGTAATCGCAAACCCGATAACAAAACTGATTAAGACTTTTTTGAAGTTCATAATTATTCCTCCTGAAGCTTTAGTTTGAAATATTTTTTTTAAAGCAGATTGGCCAATATGATCAGACAGATGAATCTGCCATCAGTTCAATGCCATGTATACCCAACTCTTAGAAGTCCCAGATAAACGATATTACTGCTTCTCTGTCTTTTATATTTCCTGAAACTCTTTCAATTCTGGATGTACAATATGATTGCTCTTTGTATGTATTTGAATTGTACTTCTTTAGCCTTAACATCTGCTAGTATTTTTCAGCAATTTTGCTCATATATTCCCTCAAGTATTAGCACTCATAAATTTGCTTATTTTTTGCAGATATCAATTATTTTTCTGTCAAAAAAATAACCTTTATATTACTTCCCCCATTAATGCATAGGGCTCTCCCTTTTTGAGGCAAATTTATTGGATAATCCATATCCTAGCCCTTTTTGCTGCTTTTTTCTAAAAGGCTCTATTACGATAAAAGTAGCGTCCTTTTTCTGCCATTTCCCCTGATATTGCTGAATTGTTGTACTGTAGATAATATGGCTATATTTTTTTATTCATCTTTTCCCACGAATTCTTTGCAAATCCTCATAATCAATATTTAAACGCCCATATCCTGATAGTTTCTTTTTAAGAACATCAAGAGGAACAGGCGGATCATATTTCTTAAAATTATAATACACTATATGACCTTTAAGCCAATCATTATTATTTTTAATCATAGGATCAACCATAGGGTCTTCACTAAATCCAATTGGGAATGCAGTAAGGTTATAAAATCTAATCTCTTCATCAGTTGATGGTGGCTTTTCTAAGTAATGATATTTTGCAACTGTAAACTCTCCAACAAGCTTTCCCTTAGAATGCAGAACAATCACGGAACCTCTAGGTATCCTATTACCCTTAAATTTAGTATTTGTACGGAATATCTTTATTTCCTCCCATATCTCTATTGGCTGCTTATTAAGTGAAGGATTATAGGAAATTATACTATATATTGGCTTTTCCATTACAGTCTGTATCTGCTTGGTACTCGGCGATACAATATCTACCATTTCTTCAAGAACAATAATTTCAATGTCTTGAGGGATACCCCTTCTACTCTTCAATGTCCAGCATACTATTATATATTCTCTATCTGGCAGCATCTGATTAATATGACCATGTGCTACAAAATTTAATGCATTAAATTCTAATTCTATATCGACTTCTTTTGGCTCAGCTTTGCTATAATCTATGGCTGTACAATCAGGAAATGCTTTCTGTATATTCAGGATCTCAAACCCAAGTTCCTTAGAATGCAAACTGAATAAATGCCTTACAGATTCCTCTGATGTAGGTAAAATTATAGATTTTATCCTTTTTTTTATTCTTGTCATAATATTAATTTCCCTTTTTTTTATTTTTAACAATCACATAGCCAGATGGTAAAAGCAGGGCAATGAGGAACAGGGACCTCTCATATTGCTATCCGAGCGAGCATATGTGATCATTATATAATTCTATATAGAAACTATAAGCTATTAAATATATTCTCTATTTGCTTCCAGTTTTTATGATTTTTATTTAGAAACATCATCAGGTTCTTCCTCACAATCACTGGCTGTCCCATGAAGCCCTCTTTATTCCATTTTTCTATGGCTTCTTTTCCAGATTTAATAGTGGTATCAAACTGATAAACCTCAATAAAGTCACCATTAACCTCAATTCCATATCCATCAATTGCCATTAAAAGCCCGTACAGCTTTTCACTTCGTTCTCCGATTGACATTCCATTAGATTCCAGTGCATTTGTAAAAGTCTCAATGGTGATTTGCTTTCTATTTTGCGTAATACCACATCCAATCAATATTATCGAAAAAAAGACTAAAGAATAAATCACGTAGATTCTCATTATATCCTCCTTATTATTGCCTATAGATCCACAGAAACTGGATGGCAATATGAAGCAGAGCAGCCAGCCTACTATGCACCACATTACTATCTCCTAAATGATGTGCTATATAGTTTCATGGTTTCACCATAGCTACAGTTCTATTTGCGGCAACAGCCTATTTACGCACCCACTAATACCTTTAAATAAAGAAATTTCTTTAAAAAGCATTAAGCAAACATAGCTTTATTAAATCTATTTCTTGAGCTCCCAACATAAATTTTTACTTTTTCCCTCATATCTACCTCAGAGACCTACACTTTTAAGTTTATTTATTTTTTAATAATTTTCAAGTTTTTTCTGGAAAAGAACAGGGATAAACTATGAGGTTCTTTTATGTGGCATATGAAAAATGTCAGGCCTCTTATTATTGGCGGATCATCTTCAGGGAGTCAATTATTGCCATTGCCTCTGCATGGTCAAAAATAGCAGAGGGGGCTGCATAATTGAGCTCAATTATAAGGTCTTTAAAAGAATGGATAGCCACATGGGACCTTATAAGCTCCCCTTCCCATAAATATTCATATGTAAAGGAATATTTACTCTTAGCAGGCTCAGCGCGGTCAATAATGGCCATGTCAGGGAAACGTTTCTTAAATCTCTGTATACTGCTGTCAATATATCCTTTTTCAGGGATTTTGGCTATTTCCTCATCAGGTACCCTGTATATATAAAATAGAGCTGCAGGTTTGTCATCCGGTCCTGTCCTGACTAGTCGCAGAAGCTCAGATTCCAGGGGCAAGCGCCAGGCAAGGTCAGGAGGGGCGGATACTATCAGCCGGGCTCCAGGCATCCAGTGGACCTTCCACAGGCTGGTACTCTCCAGCTGTTTCAGGGCATCATCCACAAGCTGGACAGATTCAGTCAGCAGTTGCAGGCCATTGCTCTGCTCAATGGTCAGGCTATGGGATGCTATCATTATAGCTGCTCTTGTCTGGGCCATTTCATCACCTGCTATATACAGATGCTCTGCAGGCGACATTAATATGTGTTCTTCCTGCTGGCTTACTTCCTCCTGTTCAGAGGCAAGTCTGTACTGCCTGTATTTTAGCAGAGCTTCATTAATAATACTGCAGGCTTTTTTGAAGAATGGTGATGCAGGATCATCCGGCACAATTAGATCCTGGAGCTTTTTCTGAGCCAGGACAAGATGATCTTCTGGAGATAGATCCTGGCTGCTGTAATGGATACAGAAAGAAAATATCAGTATTCCGGCAATAATGATTTTCTTCATTATCTCTCTCCTTTTTTTATGGGGCTATCTCAAAGCTTCCGTGGGCTATTCTCTTGATCTGATAATAAAACTCCACTCTGTAGATCCCTGGCTTCCAGTTGCCCTTTTCCCGCCAGCCAAAGCCCAGAGTATGATATGAGCTGGTCCAACCGGGATCTATATATGAATTGTCCTTCACGTGCCTGGTTAATTCATTCCCTTCAGGATCAATAAATGCAGCCTCCAGCTCAAAATGCCTGGTGGAAGAAGGGGATGGATGCTCAAGAAAAACTTCCCACCATATGACCCTTGTATCAGCCCTCTTGACATACCGAATGTAACTCTTCTCCGGCATATCATATTACTTGGAGACTGTCCTCTTGTTTAATCCGGTCTCTCTAATGATCTCTGCTTTGGTAAACCTTTGCTTCTTAAAATGCTGTATCTTCTTGTGCATATTCCTTTTGACCATTTTTCAACCCTTCCATTATAGCATTGAATATAATCCTAATTATAATGGAGAACTGATGTCTCCAAAAGGTGCATTTCTTTTGTTCCACGGAGGGCCAGGAACATATTTCCCGATGATTCCTGTGGGCTTACTCAGTCGCCGTCGATGGCTCTGTTGGGCCGGTTTATTGCATTTTGTCAGCCGGATGATTGCGATTCATCAACGGGAACCCACACAGAAACCGACCTTCCCATGCACTTGAACTCTCCCCATCCCTCGTTATTTGTGGTTACAGTTTCTTTGATGTGTCCTGTAGCATCGCCATACATGATGCCTGGCGATCCAGTATTCATAGACTTGGCGCTGTCTGCATCATTGCTCAGCAGGACCGCCATTCCGCCGGGATGCTCCTCGTTTCCCGTACGTGTCCACCCGATGCAGTTCGGGTGATCGAGGTAGTCGTTCTGGTCGCCGAAAGCATGGATCCTCCGTACGTTGAGGAAACAGTCAATCAGATACTTATGACTCGGCATGCTGATATCGTACTCATTACCGTCTTTACCCACACCCCTGTAATCAGCTCCGTAGTAATCAGGAAAGAAGACGCAGGGGTAACCGCCTCGCCGCAAGAGAATGATTGCATACCCCAAAGGCTTGAACCAGGCTTCAACGACCGATTCGAGCGATTGTAACGGTTGTGTGTCGTGGTTGCTTACAAGAGTTACAGCCATATCGGGATGGCTCTTGACCAGGCTTCGGTCAAGGATGGTTCTAAGATCATAGCCCTTTTCCTCGCGTCCGGCAACTGCAAAGCTGTAGTGAAGTCCGGTGTCGAAAAGCATCAAGTTGCCCCCGGTCACATTGAGGAAATGCTCCAGTGCCTCGTCGATCCCCGACCAATATTCTCCGACTGCAAAGAGGTTACGCCCAGTATGGTTGCGCATGTGATTGAGCCATTCGACGATGAAGTCAGCAGCAATATGCTTAACGGCATCAAAGCGGAAACCGTCCACACTGGTCAGATCGGTATACCATTCCCCCCAGTAAAGCAGTTCCTTCCGCACGTCAGAATTGGCGATATCGAGATCGCACCCCATCAGGTAGTCGAAGTTGCCTTTCTCTTTATCGACCTCGTTATGAAACGCCTTCCCTTCAAACAGATAGACAGCAGAAGCATCGCCTGCCATGGCGTTGGTATCGATGGCGTTGAAATGCCACCAGTGCCACTGCAGTGATGAGTACTTCGTCCCCCGGCCGGGAAAAGTGAAATGGGTCCAGGCTTTGATGAGCTGCAAATCTCCGATGGGCTCATTGCGATTGGCTGGATTGTATGGAGTCGCTTTGAATTTTTCCTCCTTGTCGCCTCCCAGTTTGTGATTTAAGACGACATCGGCGTACACCTGCATTCCTGCTGCATGGGCAGCTTGAATAGCATGAAGATACTCATCCCGTGTTCCGTACTTCGTACGTCTCGCTCCTTTTTGATCAAATTCCCCAAGATCGAAGAGATCATAGGCTCCGTAGCCTGTATCTTCAACTCCGGCTGCTCCCTTGTATGCTGGCGGCAGCCAGACTGATGTGATACCAGCTCTGGATAGTGACTGCGCCTGTTCAGCAAGCTGATTCCACAGCGAACCTTCCGCTGGCGTGTACCAATGGAAGAACTGCATCATCGCGCCGTTGTATTCTTTCATCTTGCTCATCTCCTGCTGGCCCAACGGGGGCTCTTTTTTTGGAGTTCATTTTTCTTGTTGAATATCATTTATCCTGCCATAAAATCATAACCATTCAAAACTTGATACCAGATAGCAGCGAACGAAACAGTCAGGAGTATGTGCAGCAGTATGAATTCCCATCGCCCAGATCGCTTAGCCTTAAATGTACGTATGATTAGTATCCATATGCCAGGATAAATGAGCATTATTGCCAAAGTTCCCAGGTTGCTCAATTTGCCTTGCATAAGTATTGCTACACACCCACCCAATAACCCTATTGGCCATCCAACCATGCTTACTACTTGCCAGTAAAGTGCTTCAATTAACTCATTTAAAGAATATATCCGGAAAGGTGGGATAAACAATGGTAATACTGCCAAGGAAAGTACAAAATTTGCAACTAATGAGACAACGGAGTTTCTCATCTCCATATTTTTCATCTGGAACATTTCCTCAATCAATGAACTCTTTGATGTTTCTATAATCATGCCTTCCTAAATCGCACTTACGCTTAGAAGAACCAATGCTAAAGATGTATCGTAATTTCAATAGTCTGAATAAAATACATTTTAAAACGAATTCAACAATCTGTGCCTTTGTTGATGATCTCAAAGTTAGTCTGCCGGTATGTGTCAACCTTTTTGTCGCCTTTTATTAAAAAATATTTTCCATCAATTTTTCTCCGGATTTAATACTACTTCCTTTACCGGTAT
>CAYMEV010000042.1:0-9291 GCA_964389675.1 uncultured Candidatus Sumerlaeota bacterium | reverse complement strand
AGCCCGAAGGTCGCCATGCTGGCTCCCGTAGAAG
Organism: uncultured Candidatus Sumerlaeota bacterium; assembly: GCA_964389675.1. Taxonomy (GTDB): domain Bacteria; phylum CAYMEV01; class CAYMEV01; order CAYMEV01; family CAYMEV01; genus CAYMEV01. The sequence goes on along the minus strand of CAYMEV010000042.1, from coordinate 9,257 downwards.
CACCTGACCCACGCTTCAATGGGGTATAGAAGATAAAGAACAATCAGCACGGCTCCCTCCCATCTCTCTACCATCCTGCCCCTGCCTGTAAATATAAAAATAAAAAGCATTATGCTTGCGAGGATATTGACCAGCATATCAAGATTATTAACGGGAAGGACACTTATAGGGCTTATGCAGGACGAGATCCCGAGAATAAAAAATACATTGAAAATATTCGACCCAACGACATTCCCTATTGCTATATCAACATTTCTCTTTTTTGCGGCAACAGCAGAAGTTGCCAGTTCAGGAAGGGATGTCCCCAGGGATACTATAGTAAGTGCTATTATCCTCTCTGGTATTCCTGCACTGGCCGCAAGCCTGACAGCATAAATAACTATGAGCCTTCCACCCAGTGTCAGCAGTATTATACCGGTTATTATCATAAATACTGACGTGCTTATTCTATAATCCTTAATTTCAAGCTTTTCTTCAAATTTTCCCTTTCTCATGCTCCTCATATTATAAGCCAGAAATACGGCAAATAACACCAGCAGAATAATGCCATCTGACCCTGATATTGCCGGACTGTCGGAATTTTGCAGGATTTTGTCACAGGAGAGCAGCAGTAAACCAACTGCAGACAAAAGACAGAGAGGGATCTCGATCCATGTTGTGTTTGTCTTTACAGAAAGGGGATAGATCATTGCAGAGATGCCGAGTATTCCCAATATATTGAATATATTACTGCCTATGATATTGCCCAGTGCTATGTCAGAATTCCCTGAGGCTGATGCAAAAATGTTCACAATAAGCTCCGGGGACGAGGTGCCGAAAGATACTATTGTAAGGCCTATTACTATACTCGGGATATTGAGTTTCTTTGCAAGCGAGGATGAGCTGTCGACAAGAATGTTCGCACCATATATCAGGGGAATGAAACCGGAAAACAATATCAGCAGGTCTATCAATTTCCTCACTCCTGAATAAGCCTATAAATCTATATTATACAGGATTATTATGCTCAGTACATAGATATTATATTCTGATCAAATCCATCATTTCAGGAATTCGCCTGCATCTGAAAGCGATGTTCTTATTCATTAGGGTCAGACAGGGTATTCTGAGTCTTTTCCAGTATAGCAATAAGGTAACTGTCCACTTTCTTTTTGGCGTTTATGTAAACTAATTACTGTCAGGAAAACTTAAGTTAAAGAAAAATATATGCAGGGGGAATAATTTTAATTTCTTTAGCTTTGATGCATAATAATTTATTATTATCCTTGTGATTATCAGTCTATGGAAACTTTTGATAAAAATATTAAGATAAACAACAGATATCTTGTCAAGGATACCATCGGCCAGGGTGGTATGGGGATAGTGTATCTGGTCTGGGATATTCTGAGGGCAAATCTGCCTGTAGCCCTTAAGACCATTAAAGCGGACCTCATAAAACCGGCGAACCTTGAAATTTTTAAGAAGGAATTCGACATTATGACAAGGCTCAGCCATCCTAACCTCGCAAAGGTCTATAATTTCGGGTATGACCCTTTTCTTAACTGCTATTACTTTACCATGGAATATATAAGAGGCAGGACCCTGGCTGATATAATTAACATCAAAAAGCCCGCAGATACCGAAAAGATACTAAGGCTGATCGTACAGGCTTTAAGAGGACTGTCCTTTATCCACAGCCGGAATATAATTTCAAGGGATATAAAGCCCTTAAATATAATGATCCAGAAAGATATCATCAAAATAATGGATTTTGGCCTGTCGGATATTGAAAAACCTGATATAAATACTATTAAGGGATCACCCCTCTATCTCGCCCCTGAAGTCTTAAGAAAGGACATTGACCACAGGGTTGACATATATTCCCTCGGAATTGTATTTTATCAGCTGATAACAAAAAACCATATATTTGATTATTCAAAATTCTCATCTATTTTATCCATTCTTAGAGACAGGGAAAAATTTGAATCAATGAGAAAAACTTCCCTTGATGCACTAAAAGACAAAAGGATAAAATATATTATATCAAAGATGACGGATCATGATGCTAATAAAAGATATAACAGCTGTACTGAAATTATCATTGATATAAACCGCAAACTGGGCATGAGCTGTTCTGTTGAGACGGATGAGACCAAGGAAAGCCACTTAAATGGCGTCCAATTCACAAACAGGAAGGCTGAACTGTACAGGATCTTAAAAAAGATAGACAATCAGCCGGACAGCCACAGGATATTCATCTTATCCTCGACAGCAGGGTACGGGAAAAGCCGGATATTCAGGGAAATTAAAAAACACTGCCAGCTGAATGATATTCTCTTTCTTGAAAGTGAGTGCCTAAGCCAGGTAAAAAAACCATACTATTCAATAATAAATATTCTGGGACAGATCCTGCTGTTTTCACCGGAGACCATAAATAACAGGTATAAGAAATATCTTAATTCACTACTCAGATCTACCGGAAATATTAATTATTCACAGGGCAGTCTTGCCATAGAAAAGGATGAGATACTGGAAAATATAAGCAGATACATTCTTGATTTCTCAAAAAAATGCAAAAATACAATCGTAGTATTTATAAATAATCTCCAATGGGCTGATGAAGGCAGCCTTCAGATATACCACCGGATCCTCCAGAAGATGCAGATGGATAAAGACAGCAGGCTAAGGGTCTTTGGAACTGTAAGGTCAGATTTTGCGGAAAACATATCATCTTTTCTTGATCAGTTAAGGAAGGACGGCCTTTTAATAAAAGTACACCTGAAGCCTTTTAGAGATAAGACTATCTCAGAATACCTGAGAAACACCTTCGGGGAAAACCGCCTTGATAAAAGCATATTTGATGCTATATCCGGGATAGACAGGTCTATAAGAGGTAATCCTCTATTTCTGGGCGAATTTTTCAAGCTTATGGTAAAGAAGGGCATCCTCCGGAGAAATGGATATTGCTGGGATATGAAAATGGATGATGAAATGCCGGAGCTTTCCTGCGATATAAATGACATTATATCGCAAAGAATGGATATTGTGCTTAAAGACCCTGTAGTATCAAAAATCCTTAAGACCCTTTCCCTTGTAAGGATAGGCCTGAATCTAAGCCAGATAAGCAATATCTTTTCCGAGCTTTCCAGAAATACTGTAAAAAACAGGATATTTGACCTTGAAAGGCAGGAGATACTCCGTTCTGAAAGGATAGGACAGGATGTGCTCTATTATTTTTCATCTGATATTATCCAGGACATTACAGAAGCAAAGACAGGGGATAGAAAGGCTTTACACGGGATTATAGGAGATCGTCTCGAACACATCTTCAGAAAACGGATTTATAATTATATTGAAGATCTTGCATATCATTATGAGAATTCAAACGATATGGACAAGGCTGTTGATTATCTTATAAAAGCAGGGAAAGCCGGTGAGCAGAAATATATCGGGACAAAACACATACTTGAATATTATCAGAAAGCTCTGAATATTGCCGAGAGGACTGATAAGCCGGATCCAGGGAAAACAATGCTGTATATCCTTATCTCCAGGACACTGATAGAGGAAGGCGATCTGACTGCCTCCCTTCTATATATAGAAAAGGCTGAATCCTCAGGCAAAAAAGGGCCGGAAACCCTATATGATATCCTTTATGTAAAGGGGCTTATCTATCAGAGAATGGCTGCTATGGAAGAGTCCATCCATTATTTCAGCCATGCTTTTAAGCATGCAGACAATAAACTGCCGGATTACATGGGCAGAAAGGCTGACTGCCTTAATTGCATAGGCATCACATATCTTCAGATTAACCGTTTTGACCAGGCAATGAAATATTTTAAGGATTCACTTGATATCAGGTTAAATATATATGGACAGAATAATCTGGATACCTTCAAATCCTACCATAATATAGGCGTTACCTATATCAGGATGAAGGAACCGAAAAAGGCTCTTCTTTACCTGAAAAAAAGCAAAAAAATAATAAATTCATTAGGGATAAAAGACCATAATACCGCATATTTATGGAATAACTTAAGCATTGCCTATGCACTGAATAAGAACAGAAACCTTTCTTTTAAATATCTTGAAAATGCCATGAAGCTCAGGCTGGAGCTCCTTGGAGAATACCACAGTCATACGGCATTTTCATATATAAACATGGGTGTCTTTTATACTGACAGCAGGGATTACAAAAATGCCCTTTTATATTTTGAGAAAGCTCTGTACATATATCAGAAGAGATTTGGAAAAGACAGCCCTTTCATTGCAACTGCCCTGAACAATATAGGATCATGCTATTTTTTTATGGGAAAATATGATACTGCTGAGGAATACCTGAAAAAATCACTTAAGATAAAGAAAAATGCCTTTGGTATCAGAAATACCGAAACACTTAATAATTATATACAGCTTCTGGAGCTGTATTACCTGAAAAAAGACCATAAAAAGCTCAGTTCATATAAAAAAAGGGTAACCCGTTTATACAGGAAGTACGGAACATCTGAGCAGGTAAGCAGGATAAAGTCCCTTAAGCTTTTTAAGAGGAATTTATGACCCAGGTATTTTCAATTTTCATTTAAGCTAAACCGAATATAATATTGACACTTAGACAATTTATTTGCTATTATTTTTAAATAAAAAAAATGATCCAGATCTATAAAAAAAGGAGAAAGAAACCCATGAAAAGCAGAACCATTCTTGTGATCATGCTTGTAAACCTTTTAGTATTTTCATTATCCACCTGTGTAATCCAGGCAGCTGTATATGTTTCCCAGGAAAAGGGCAATAACCAGAACCCTGGAACAAAGGAAAGCCCCGTCAAGGAGATCGACAGGGCCATAAAGCTTGCTAAACCAGGGGATGAGATATTTATTGCCGGAGGCATATATAAGGGTACCTTCGGAGTAGGCTATATGGAAAGCGATAAGCCGCTCAAACTTTACGGCAGTTATGATGAGGCATTTTCCGCCAGGAGCATACTTAATACACCTGCTGTTTTTCAGCCGGACAATGAAGCAGGGGGTAAAGCCAGGAAGGCTTTTTTGAAGTTCACAAAGGCAATAGACGGAACTATTATTGACGGCATTGTATTTGATATGGGGTACAGGAATGCCTACCATGCAACAGAAGGCAGGATCGAGGGCCTTGATACAGGGCGCATGCTCAGGGCTACAGAAAGGCCGGCAAAAGGCAACAGCACTGCAGAAGAGCCCATAATCCAGGTTGTAAGCGCTGCTCAGGCCGGTGACTTTACCATTCAGAACTGCGTTTTTGTAAATGGTGCAAGCTTTGCTGTACAGGGTGCTTTAAGGAACGGGAAATTCTCAGTCATAAATAATGTCTTTATCAGCAACCGTATGGCAGCTGTGGAGATATACGGGACATGCCCCTCAAAGGGAGGCCCCGGCACAATGTCCAACTGCGGTACTGTTGAGATAGCCAATAATACCATTATTTTTACATGGAGCAGGCTGCCCGATATGCTTGACATGGGATACGGGATCCGTATCATGACACGCTGTGAATATAATATACACGATAATATCATTGGAGGCAGTGTCCTTGCAGGGGTTGACAATACAAGGTTCACGCCTGATGACAGGATAAAGCTTGATAATAATGTATTCTTTGTAAATAAGAAGGCAGACCTGGAATACAGCCCTGAAAGCAATGTAAAGCTCAATCTTACCGCAGACCAGTTCGGCGACCTGACCTTTGCCTCAGCAAAAGGAAACAAGATAGAGATCCCTTCCGGCCTTCCTGTAAACAAGGCCTATCTTGAGGGATTCCTGAGCGCAAGCTATACTGAAGAAACGGACTATGATCCTGAATCACCTGCAAACCTCCTGAGGGAAGCAGTAGGCCTGAACAAGCAGGGTAAGATCAAATCCTCCGTTACAATGTTTATGAACCGTTATCCATGGAAGGATGCATTAAAGCTGTTCGGAGCATATAAGCCGGCAGGGGCTCAGTCATTCAAATAATGTAATTTACAGGGCTGGCTTGATAACATCAGGTCAGCCTTTCCCAGTTCTCAGATTAATGGTCTTTCTCTTGCACTATAAAAAAGGCCTGATTAAAATTACTCATTTTTTCTCTGAAGCCTGATCCTTTACCGGGGTAAAAATATTTTAGCAAACTGCCAACACTTTCTTCACCTGATCCGTCATACAGATAAAGGATGCTTATGGAGAGCAGAATGGATATAGCAGAACTCTATGAAAAGTATTATGACCGCCTTCTAAGGTTCGCAGGCTCATTAGCCCGCGATGACAGCCTTGCTGAAGACCTGGTCCAGGAGACATTCACGCGCGCGATGTCAAGCCTGGAGCTTCTCAGGGTGCTTCCTGCACATAAAGTGAGGTCATGGCTTTTCTCGGTCCTTAAAAACTATTTCCTGGATCTGGCAAGGAGAAAGAGGTTTGAATTCCTGGAAGCCGACCTGGAACTGCCGGTAAACGAAAGCAATATCCAGGGTGCGGACATTTCGGAGCTGATGGGCTGCCTGCCGGACAGCCTTTCAGATATTGTATTTAAGAGATACTGGCTCGGCATGAACAGCTACGAAATATCTGAATCCCTCTCTGTCCCGCCTTCCACTGTCAGATCCAGGCTGAAAACTGCCGTCGGCATCCTTAGAAAAAGGATAAATAAGGAGGATCTATTATGAAAAAGATAATTAAAAATGTCGGGCTTCTCGACATAAGGAATGCAACAGAGGAATCCATCAGCGAGATCGAGAAGATACTCAATGTGGGAGCGGTCATCTACAGCAGCAAGACAGCCCATCTGCTTACCAGGCTCAGCTTCGGGAATCTTGGTGCCTCCATAGAGGTCCCTGATGACTGCAAGATAATTACCGGCCAGGTGGAGATAAACAAGGGCTATCTCGAACAGCAGAAGGAACCCCTGGACCTGTTTCTCACAGGACAGATAATTTTCAAGAACGACCTTGAGCCTGAGGATATTGAAAAGGGATTCAAATCCCTTTTAATAACAGGACAGCTTCTGTGCCCCGAGAAGATCATGCCGGCCGTGCAGTCTAAGATAAAGAGCATTACAGGCCAGGTATATACATACCCGGCAAATGCGATCATGCATCAGGGGAAAATAATAATGAACAAGCAATTTCTCAACTCCCTGGATGATGGTACATTCCTGTTTATTATAGGCAAAATTGAAATTACAGATGAGATAGATGCTGAATTGCTGGACAGGAAAATAAAGTCGATAAGCCTTATAGGCAAGGCTATTGTAAAAGAAGAATATTCTTCAATAACAGGTAAGAAGCTCCTGTCAGGCACAGCCAGCAAGATTGAGGTAATCCCTGCCGGTTTCACCTATATTGGCAAGGAATTGACACTCAACAGGCTGAACCTTTCCCGCTTTTCCCAAACAGGCATTTACTGCCCTTCAGGCATCAGGATCAGTGATGATATTAAATCCGAAGAACTAAAAAAGCATATAAAGGGTTTAATAAGCAAGACTGGTATCATCTGCCATGAGGATAGATCAGAGGTCGTCTTCAGCCTTTGTCCCGACCCTCTCACAAGAATACTGAGCTATAAGAACAGGCTTGCAGAAATCAATCAGGAACATTTGCTGACACAGGAAGAGCTTGAATTCAGCAAAGAAGGAACAAGCTATATTGTTACCGGCGAACTGGAAATAGATTCTGGTATAGATCCCGAACTGCTTTCATCAGGGATAGACTGTATTGACAATTTCGGTGAAATAATGGCCTCAAAGAAGCATTACGGAATAATTCAGAGCAAGCTCCGCACCAATGAGGGGGAAATAATAATAAGTGACAGCGAAAAGGGCCAGGAGGATGAAAATACAATCAGCAACGCCGGGTATCTGAAACTATGACATCAATAAAAGGGGGGGGTTTGATGCCCCCTGGTATTCCTTCCAGTTTCTGAGGAAATGTCTATAGCAATAAGACAGTACTTACGATATACACAGAGGAGTGGTATTTATTATTAGAAAGAGGATATTAATATTACTTGCCTTGATTCTTTTAGCATTAGGAAGTTTCATAGTATATTCCTGTCTTTTTAGAGGGTATTTATATTTATGGGAAATAAAAAGCAATGGCAAAACCCTTTATCTGCTGGGGACAATACATGCATTTAAACAGGAGTTATACGAGAAAATAGACCAAAAGATAATTGATGCTTTTAATAAATCGGATATACTGCTAACCGAGAGTTCTGATTCGAGAAGCAAAAGATGGATGCTGCCTTTAGGGGATTCCTTAAGCAATTATATTACTGAAGAGTATTATCAAAAATTAGATGAATTGTTTAAAGAACATGAACTATTCATTGATGCATATTCTCCTTACCGGCCATATTATTTTATTAACAGGATGATTGAGATTAGCGGTAGCATCTATGGGTGGGATGAATATTATCGCGGTGGTATTGATATATTTTTTATAAATAAGTATTATTATAAGAATATACATCACAACTGGAGTAAATACGCCTTAGAGAAACAGGATTATTTCGCTGTTTATCTGGAGGAAAATCTTTCCAGAGAGGAATTAGGGTACCATATTTACCATTTAGCAAGGCGATACATTGAGGAAGGCCTTTTTATAAAGGAATCCTGTGAATCAATGATGAAGGCCTGGCTGAATGGCTCTGTTGATGAATGGTTAGATGAGTATTACATAGCTAATATAACAAGATTAGACTCTGATCCAGAAGTAAACAAAGACCTGGAGCTTATTATTTCCATAAAACTTGATTTAATCCATGAAAAAAGAAACCTTTATATGGTAGATACAGTAGAGGAATTTCTTCAAGGGGATGAATATGATATAATATTTGCCATGGCAGGAGCATTACATTTCACAGGGGAAAATAATATTATTGAGATATTGGAGAAGAAGGGATACAAGGCAAAGCGGATAAAGAAATCCCTGACTCTTCCGTTCTAATGGAATGTTATACCCGTGAAATTGACATAGTCATATTGCAATATTACAATATAGACTATAGTCATAGGATTAGATTATTACTGACCCTATGTGCAAATATATATGTCGTCTCTAAATAAGGAGGGAAAGATGTCATATTCAAATTCAGTCAAGCGAGGAATTCTAAAAAAAGTATTACCGCCTGAAAGCAGAAGCATCAGGAAAACAAGCAAAGAAACAGGTGTCAGCGAACAGACAATAAGGAACTGGATAAAAGAAAGAGAATCTGGCATACTAGATTTTGAGGAAGGAGATAAAAGCCCCCGTTGTCTGAGTAACCGTGAGA
>CAYMEV010000041.1:0-12063 GCA_964389675.1 uncultured Candidatus Sumerlaeota bacterium | reverse complement strand
AAAGGATAGTACCATTTGGAGAAAAAACAGTGGAGACACTTAAGGATTATTTTAGCAGATCAAGGAATATTATTGCCAGGAAAAGCAGGAGCAATTTTGTTTTTCTGACAAACAGGGGAAAACCAATGACCAGGCAGTGCTTCTTTTTGAACATTAAGAAATACGGCAAAATCGCAGGCATTGAAATCAGTTTCAGCCCTCACACAATAAGGCATAGCTATGCAACCCACCTTTTAGCAGGCGGGGCTGATATCAGGACTATTCAGATCCTTCTTGGGCATGAATCCCTGAAAACAACAGAGATATATACACATTTAGAAGACAAAAAACTTAAAGACGAATATAATACATATCACCTGAGAAGCAAAGAACATAAAAAGGAGTAATAAATGGCACAGAAAAGAGTAATCGCAATGATTTCTGATTTTGGCTTAAGCGATCATTTTGTTGCTGTAATGAAGGCAGTAATACTCAATATAAATCCAGATGCAATGATAATGGATATTACCCATAATATTGAAAGGCATGATGTTCTTGATGCAGGGCTGAAGCTCTTCCAGTCTTATAAGTATTTTCCGCCCAAAACAATATTCCTGTGTGTGGTAGACCCCGGGGTAGGAACCGACAGGAGGGTATTAACCTGTTCAGACGGTGAATTCTTCTATATTGCACCGGATAATGGCCTGCTCTCTTTTATTTACAGGGAAAACCCCAAAGCTGAAGTATACAATGTATCATATACTCACTATTTTTTAGAAAGTATAAGCAATACATTCCAGGGCAGGGATATTTTCGCACCTCTTGCCGCACATATGTCAAAGGGGCTCTATCCTGCTGATACCGGAGAACAGATCATAGATTTCAAAAAGATCATGATACCCGATTGCAGCAAAGAAAGAGAAGACCTTCTCAGCGGAGTGATCATCGGGTTTGATACCTTCGGGAATGCTGTTACGAATATTAGAAATGATGCCGCAGGAGAAGAATTCGGTGCAAAGATCCTCGATCACATTATTCAGAAGGCTTCTAAAAACTATGAAGAAGGTTTGGAGAAATCTATCAACATGATAAAAGGCTCTTCTGGTTTTCTTGAGCTTTTTGTCAGGAACGGAAACTGCAAAAATGATTTCAATTTAAAACGGGGGATGAAATTAATAGTAAAGATTAAATAAGAAAGATGATCTGCAGGCATATAAAATTCATATTTTTTCTGTTATCTGCGTTAATTGCAGCAAATACCCTCCTGTCTTCTGAACCCATCCAGATTGAGGGGACAGTGACAGCCAGTCTCAGGGACAATTCATATCTCATCAGGTTGAATGATATGAGCGAAGTAATATTTATTTCTCAGGAAAGCCTCCAGGTCAATCAGGATATTTCTATAAAATCAGTTATTACCCAGTATAACCATGATATTTCTAAACCGGCATATAAGCCGTATACCCCGGATTTAAGAACGGGTATGCTGATCATGAATATTCTTTATGCCATACTTATACTGGTTTATATCCTGAATATTGTACTTCTGATTCGAATCCCCAAAAAGATAGAGAATGGCCAGCCCTATTATCTGAGGATAGTATCGGGCCCTGACAGCGGAAAAATTTTTAAGATATCTGACAGGTATGTTTTTTCAATTGGAAGGGATCTCAGCAATGATATAGTAATAAACGACAAGACCGTATCCCGAAAACAGGCTGACATATGGATAAATCCCAAAACAGGCGATCTTCTTTACAAAAATTCGCCAAAAACGACAAACCCGATATATCTGAATGGTAAAGAGATTTCTAAAAAGCCATACAGGATCACCGAGGAAGACATTATAAGCATCGGGCTCACCAATCTTATGCTGATACGGACTGAAGACAATGAAAAGAATTAAATACCTGGTATTTATGTTTATTATCTCATCATTTTTCTGCTCCTCATTATTCTCATATAAAATAAAACCTGAGTATATAGATATTGAAGAGCTCCCGGATATTAAACTCAGGCTTTCTGTAAAAACAAACCACGGGTATGTAAATACTCTAAGCAAAGATTCATTCAGCTTTAAAATCGATAATTCTGAAGTATCTGCTAAATCCTTTTTCAAGTCAACCTACCCGGAACACAGATTCTACATGCTGTTTATCATTGATGAGGGCTTGAATATGAGAGGTACGCCAGTTGCATCATCAAAAAGGATATCATATAAAATCCTTGAAGCAATGAGCACTGAGGATATGGCCGCCTTTGTAGGAATAAACAGCGAGGGAATGCGGATAGTGGATTTTACATCCGACAGGGACACTATTTTTAATACAGTTGAAAGCATTAAGCCTTCAAGGCATATATACAGCGAGATAAGCGGAGAAATACTGAGGAGGATAAATATTTTCCAGAAGCAGATATATGATAAAGGCCTTAAAGGAGCTGTTTTTGTTTTTTCGAATACTATCAGCTTTGATTATGATATCAGTTATGATATTTCAAAAAAATATCCCTATGTTTATATCTTCAATTTCAGCCCATCTGAAACCACAGGTCAGATCATTTCTGAGAACTTTTTCTATAATCCGGACTATAACCTTGATATTGGGAACAGCCTTGACAAACTGCTGGAATACAGGCCATGCTTCTATGATTTTATCCTGAAGAGCGGTACGGGTTTTGACAATCAGGCACACAGGCTTACTGTCTCTGCAGACATCATCCCCATGGATTCTCTTAACTATTCATTTACAGCTGATTCAGAACTGGACAAAGAAAACCCTGACAGCATTGCCGGTGCATTTCATCTGAACAGGTTCCTTATGTACCTCTCACTGATCTCAGGCCTGAATGTATTTATATTCTTTGTAATCCGGCTTCTAAAGGATTTCCCTTCAAAAATCCATAAAAGCAGATTCTGGATGGGGTTCATCTTTGGACAGATAATTGCTTCCGCTCTTGCTTTTGTCATAAGCATAATATACTGAAGATACGTTCATTACCGCTTTCTTGCCTGGCTGGCGGGAAATTATATTATTTAATATTGCAGATAAATATTTTTGGAAAGGGATATTAAAATTTAGCTTTATTATAAAATGTTTATGTGTATAATAATTCATTAGGACAATTTTATATTGTTGTATTTTAATCAAAATAAGGCAAAAAAGGGATCTGAATATGATTAAAAAGATAGACAGGTACGAAATACACAAGGAGATTGGCCGGGGAGCAATGGGGATCGTCTATATGGGATATGATCCCAATATTGGAAGAACCATTGCAATAAAAACACTTCGCATGGACCTCTTCAGTGATGATGAAGAGAAAGAGGAGTTTCTGGTAAGGTTTAAGAGAGAAGCACAGACTGCGGGGAGATTGTCTCATCCAAACATTGTCACCATTTATGATCTCGGCCAGGACAGTGTAAGCAATAATCTATATATTATAATGGAATTCATCTCAGGTAAAAACCTGAAAGAGATCATCTCAGAAAAAAAGACCATAAACACTGATATATCCCTTTCAATACTGTCCCAGACCGCTGATGGGCTTGATTTCGCCCATAAAAACGGAATAATCCACAGGGATATTAAGCCAGCCAATATCCTTCTTACATCAAACAAGGTAGTAAAAATAACAGACTTTGGAATTGCAAAGATATCAGGGACCAATTTTACCCAGACAGGAAAAAGCCTTGGTACTCCTTCATATATGAGCCCTGAACAGGTTCTTGGCAAAGAAATTTCCTATAAAAGCGACCTTTTCAGTTTCGGTGCCCTTGCATACGAAGTCCTTACCGGAGAAAAGGCTTTTAAGGGCAATAATATTACATCCATTGTATATAAGATACTTAATGAAAAGCCTGCACTTCCTGAATCAAACCTCCTGTCACAGAATCAAAGGCTTATAAGGGCCATACTGAAATGCATGGACAGGGACCCGGAAAAGAGATATGCTTCAGCTGCAGATTTTGTATCAGACATTAAGACAGCCCTGTTGAGTCCCGCAGGCGAAAGCGAAGGTGAGACACAGGCCGTGCATATGGATATGCCTGAGAAAGCCAGGGAATCAGCTGAAGAAGCATCAGGTCTGACAACAGGCTCAAAAACATCCGGGACAGTTCTGGCAACAGGAGCATCTGAGATGGTCATGGAACCAGTGCAGGAAACAGCATCAGAAACAGCTGGAATATCAGACTCAAGAACAGTCAGGGTATCCGACCAGTCAAAAACCATGGCAGTTTCAAAAGATCAGGCAGAAAAGCCTGCCAAAGGCAGGTCAAAATCCTTCTGGATACTGGCAATAGCCCTTATACTGCTCGCAAATATCGCCCTGTTTTCAGGGCTTATATATTTTCTTCACACCAGGGTGGGGCTTTTCGGAAAATCTGAGGCAGAAAATGAAATTGTGGAAGAAATGGGACAGGAAGCTATAAATGAAGATGAAAAGCCAGAGACCGGCCAGCCAGTCTCTATTATTGACCAGGAACAGGGGCCTGCTGTGAACGACGGCCTGGCAGATAATGACAATGGACTGGATTTGCAGGGGGACACTGAGATCCCCTCAGATACCCAGGCAAATGAAGAAAGCATAATTGAAGATGAAACAGTGCCGGAGGCAATTATTCTTGATAATACAGTGGAGAACAGCACTTCTGATACTGGACCGGATTCTGTGATGCATGACAGTATAGAGGAAATCCAGGTCCCCTCAACAAAGCCTGAAACAGCTGAAGAGACCCCTGAAACCACACAGATTGAAGATAAGCCAGCAACAGACACAACCCCTGGCCATACCACAGCCCCTGAAAGAAACCCCGCACTGCATGCACTGAAAAACAGCATATACCTCCTGGACACTATTAAAAAGAACGGGGATAATTTCCGTAACCCAAGGGGGTTCACCATCGTAAAAAACCGGATATATATTACTGAGGACCCAATCGGCGGAGGTGACCCTGTGCTGATCACAAGTCTGGATAATCCCTCAGATTTCAAGCTTTTCAACAGTGAAAGGCTTGATACGCCCTCAGACATAAAACTAAACAAAAGAGGGGTAATAGAGCTTTTCATAGTCTCTGATACAAATAATGCGAGCATCAAATTCTTCGACATGATGGGAAATCTGCTGAGCTATATTGATTCAGGGCATGAAAAGCCTTTTTTCATTGCAAGCCTTCCAGCCGAGGAGATATTCTTCATCACTGACTATGATACAGGGCATATCTACAAATACAATACAAGAGGCAATCTTCTGAGTAAAACCAGAAAACGCCTCGAGAAGCCAATGGGATTGGCCATGCACCATGGTATTTTATATGTTGTCGACAATGAGAACAGGACTGTCCACGCTTTCAGGCCAAACCTGGTTGAACTGAACAGCTTTAAGATACCGGAGGATATTTGCGATGACCCTGTAGGGATAGCTGCTTACAGGGATATCCTGCTCATCACAGATGAGGGCAACGGAAAAATAATAGCAATGACATCCAAGGGCAAATTTGCAGGCACTATCGAATTCCCTGAACTGAAAAACCCATATTATATAGAGGTAAGAAACAGCAGAATATTTATTTCTGACAATGGTAACGGGTATATTTATATCTATGGATTCTAAAGATAATAATCAGAATATCACATGGGAAGTGATCGCAGAGTATAAGGACGGATCTACAGAGGTATTCAAGCTGAGTAAAGACATTAATTATGTAGGAAGGGCAGCGGGAAATGAAATTGCCCTTAATGACAAAGGGGTATCAAGAACGCATCTCCTGCTTTCATTGAAAGATGACAGGCTTTTTGCAAGGGACCTGGAAAGCAAAAACGGCACTATAGTAAATAATATCTTCATTCAGGAAAAAGAGCTCTTTGACAAGGATATAATAAGGATTGGCTCCAGTGTCCTGACCATAGAAAAAATAGACAAAAGCAAGCAAAATGTTACAATCACCCATGAAGATTCATCTGAAACCCTGTTTAACAATTCAGGAACAATTATACAATCACTTCATGATATTATTGATACATCGGTAATAAGCCAAAAAGAAGAGCAGATTGAGCCAGAAACCCCGGCTGAAGGGGAAAAGGTCCATGAGGACCGTTTGCTGGTAATTAACAGGCTTCAGAAGGTTATACACATACTAAACAAGATCTCTGAACTTGTTAACCAGACATTTAAGCTCGAATCTCTCCTTGATAATATCATGTCTCTTCTCTTTGACGTATTTTCCTCCGACAGGGGTTTCATACTCCTCTATGACGAAAGTACCAGAAAACTCAAAATAAAATCCACAAAGAGCAAAAACGATAAATATAATGATGATATAAAGATAAGCACGACCATCCTGAATAAGGTATTTAACGAGAGAGTGGGTATAATAACCTCCAATGCTGTTCTGGACCCACGGTTCAAAGCAGGCGACTCAATACACATGTACGGGATAAGAAGCGTATTATGCGTTCCTCTCTGGCTTGAAGACCAGGTAATCGGCGTGATCTACCTTGACAGCCTGATAAGTGAAAATATTTTCAGCAAGGATGATATGTCGCTGCTCATAACAATTGCAAATAATATCGCTATGGCAGTCCACAAGGTCAAGCTTATGGACAATATCATAGCTGAGAGGAATATCAGAAACAACCTCCAGAGATACTTCAGTCCTGATATCGTTGAGGTAATAGTTAACAATATAGGCAAAGAGATAACAACACTTGATCTGCAAAAAACTACGCTGTCTGTCCTTTTCTGCGATATCAGAAACTTCAGTTCTCTTTCTGAAATGCTTCCGCCTCCTCAGGTTGCAGTATTCCTCAACAAATACCTTAATGCAATGACAAAGGTAATTTTCAATAATGGGGGAATCGTGGACAAGTTTCTTGGTGACGGGATAATGGCATTATTTGGCGCTCCCCACTATGATCAGAACAATCCTATAAAAGCTGCCAAGTGCGGGATTGAAATGATCAGTGAAGTAGACAGGCTTAATACTGAAATGCCTGCAGACCAGAAATTTTCAATAAGGGTTGGGATCAATACGGGAAAAGTAGTTGCTGGAAACCTCGGATCTGACATACGTATGGAGTATACAGCGCTGGGAGATGCGGTCAATGTTGCAAAACGCCTTGAATCTGTATCCAGGCCCCAATGTGTCACCATAGGAGAGGAGACCTTTTTGGGAGTCAGAGATTATTTCAGCATGAAACCCTTAGGTGAGCTTCTTCTTAAGGGAAAAACCCAAAAGGTCCTGGCATATGAGCTGACAGGTGAAATAATCAAGGACCTTCCGCCAATAAATACCCATTCTGAAAGCAGAGACAGGAATGAAAATTAGGACAATACTTACTGAGATACTGCTCTCTACCCTTCTAATATCGATTATTCCACTGGTAATTTCAACATTTTTCAACCTCAGAAGCACCCAGAATATAACAAAAGACCTGATATACAAATACCAGGATACTCTGATCGCAAACCTGCAGGAGACCGAGGTATCCCGCGTAAAATCGCTGGCAAAAGAGCTGAATATCCTTATCTCAGGCTATGTTTCAACACTGAACAATACTGCAAATATGCTTTCGACAATCCAGACATCCAATATTGAAGATGCATTAAACAGCATAAATAAAGACCCAAATTATGTATTTACCATAATAGATACAGAAGACAGCCAGGACCTGGTTTCCGTCATAAAACAGAACGGGATATTTATTGAACACCTTGATATTTATGAAACAGATAATGAAATATATTCATACTTTTGCTTCTACAGGATGCTGGATACTCAGGGCCGGGGGGAAATGATACTAAAGCTTTGTTCAAATCTGTACGGCAGTTTCAACAGCATATTCGGCCGTGAATACAGGGGGAGTTCTGCTTTTGTTGTGGATCAGAACGGATTTGCTGTCTATCACAGCGATAAGTCAACGATGATCAACAGAAAGTTCCTGGGTAATCTGGAGGTTGTAAATACAGCGCTTCAAGGAAGGGGGTCCGGTTCCATTACCTATCTTGACATTGAAAGGGAGCAGATCTTCGGTGCATTTGCAAATATTGACATATATAATATAAACTGGGGAATAATATCACAATCGCCCTTAAAAACCGCACTCTTTTATGTAAGAAGGCTTGAAGAAGAAAGCAGGCTGCAGATATCGCAGATAATATATGTATCTATTTCAATACTTTTCACCACAATAATTGCAGTGGGGATTGTAAGCTATATACTTGCAAAAAGGCTTTCCACACCTATTATGATATTTGATCAAAAATCTGAATTAATAGCAAATGGGCAGTACTCCCAGGTTATTGACATAAAATCAAAGAATGAGATTGGACGCCTTGCAAATACCTTCAACATTATGACAAAAAGGATTCAGGAGTATATAATCCAGCTTGAAAAAGCTGCCAAAGACAATGAAGAGTTATTCTTCCAGAGCATTCAGGCACTTGCATCATCCATTGATGCAAAAGACCCGTATACAAAAGGGCATTCCGAGAGGGTAACAAAATACAGTGTTGCCATAGCCTATTCACTGGGACTGCCTCCAAATATCATAAAAAAGGTCAAAATAGCGGCATTGCTGCATGATGTCGGCAAAATTGGAATTATCGACAGCATTCTTCAAAAGCCGGGAATACTGAATGATGAAGAATATAAAGAAATGCAGAAACACCCCATCTATGGAGCTAGTATTATGGGAAGCATAAAGAAGCTTCATGATATCATTCCCGGAATGAAGCACCACCATGAAAAATGGGACGGGTCAGGCTATCCCGATAAAATCAGCGGAGAGCTGATCCCCCTGGAAGCAAGGATTATAGCCATTGCAGATACTTTTGATGCCATGACGACAGACAGGCCTTATCAGAATAAATGGGAGCCTGATGATGTACTGGCAAAAATAATTGAATGGTCAGGCACTAAATATGACCCAAAAATAGTTATAGCATTTGAAAATGCTTATTATGAATCAATAAGGAGATTTTTTTATGAGGAAGGCTGAAATAATATCATTATTAATAATCCTGGCTATAATTGCTGGATGTTCATCAGCAAAAAAGACCGAAAAACAGATTTCTGAGATGCAGACTGCCCAGGCTCATATGAGGATTGGCATGAGATTTCTTGATAACAGGGATTATGGGCAGGCACTGAAAGAACTGAATTTAGCTTACGAAGCCATAAAGAATGACCCTCTCCTGATCAATTCTATAGGCCTGGCATATAAGGGGCTGAGGGACTATAAGACAGCAGAGGAGTACTTCAAGGTTGCCCTTGATCTGGAGCCGGGATTCTTTGATACTCATAATAATCTCGGTGTGCTTTATGCTGAAACAGGCAAATATGATGAAGCAAAATACCATTTTATAGAGGTGCTGAAAAACAAAAGCTACACTACACCCGAACTGGCACATTACAACCTTGCACTTATATTTATCAGGGAAAATAAACAGGACCTTGCAATATCCGAGCTTAAGAAAGCCATTGAAAAAGCTCCTGATTTTCTTTACAGCTATCTTCAGCTGGGCCTTCTATATAAAGATACGGACAGGCTTGAAGATGCCATAGAGATATTTGAGAAGGCTCTTGCAATACAGCCTGATATACCGCAGTTCACCTATAATATTGGACTGATCTACGAGATGAAGCACGATATTCCGGCTGCGGTTTCAAACTATAAAAAGGCATTAAACAATCCTGAATGCCCTGAGGAACTGTCAAGGGTAATCAGGCAGAAGCTGATCAATTTAGAGGACATTGACTCGCTGATAGAATAAGCAGGTGCATTGGAAATGTTATTTACAAACAGCAAAATCAACAGGAAGGTCAATGAAATAATAAATTCAGCAAACCAGGAAAGCAGGATGAAAAGCCTTCTTTCTGAGAATCCAAAGCTGTTTCTTAGAGTAGCGGAAGAACTGAGCAAAGCTGAGGGCTTTGATTCAAGCCTTGCCGTCCCCCTGAAATATATCTCGCTTGCAAGGCTTAACAGAACAGCTGATTCACTTGCATATGCACTTGATAATATTGACCTGATTTCCAGAAACAGAGAAGCGGTTGATACCCTTTTTGCAACACTTGACCATTTTGATGGGAAAAACCTTTCCAAAGAGGATTCAGCAAGTCTCGGAGAATTTATTATATCGGGGATGAAAACAAATGAATATCTTGCTGATGGCCAGAAAATCCTGAAAGCCTTTGAGTTTTTCCTTAAATCCGATCAGCTTGGTTTCCTGGAAGAGCTTAAGCAGAACCTGGAAGAATATAAAAAAGGCGAAATTGAGAATAACCCTGATTTTATTTATCTCAACGCAATGTACTATCATAGGAAAAATGATAATATCAAAGCCATTGAAGCTGTCTCATCCATTTTAAAGGATATGTCTGATCCGGAAATTTCCGTAAAATGCCACCAATTTTTAAAAAATCTCAAAAATGAACTGGGCAAAAGATACTCAAGGGATCAGCTGGATTCTGAAGACATTCTTGCCTACGCATTAATTTTCATCGAGCAGGAAGATTATAAACGGGCAGAGAAAATTCTTCAAAAAAGCCTGAATAATCTGAAAAACGAGGATAAGAACGGATTCCTGTTTCAGATCGGCAGAATGTATAAAGACATCAAAAAGCCTGACCTGGGAGTTGAATATCTGACAATGGTCCTTGACCAGCCATTCTTTGATAAACACAGTATATGCTCTGCTGATCTTATAATTGATATGATCGCAGAAAAAAGCAGGCAACTGGATATTAATGATGAAACATGCAAAAAGATTGAAAGAACCATGAAAAAAGCAATGAAGAATACAGATATTGACAGGGAACTAAGGTATAGATCCCAGTTATCCCTTTCGGCTCTTTATTATTATCAGCAGAGGAATAATCAATCATTAAAGCAGTTCGATGAAATATACAACAACTCCAGAAGCCTGTTCTCTCCGAACCAGCTGCTTATGTACGGCAAACTGCTTAAAGAAGGCGGGAACATAAGCCAGGCAACCGATATTATCTCCTTTTTAGAGATAAATTACAGGGATACAGTTTTCTATGAAGAAGCGGTCAGGCTTATGAAAAGTATTTCCAGGGGGCTTGCAAAGGAAGAAAAGACCCGCGAGCTGTCTTCTCAGGAATTGAAGGTCAGGGAGTTCCTTGAAGACACTCTGTCCCAGAAGAAGATGATAAACCGTCTTAAAGACGGATTATCAAGGACTCAGGACCAGTTATACGGCCGGATAAACTCATTTGTAAATAAAGCCAGGGGGCTTATGGACGAAGATATGGCGGATGAACTCGAGGAAATCCTGATATTGTCAGATATTGGAGTAAGCCTTACTTCAAAGATCATAAGTACTCTTGAAAAAAACCTGTCGGCAAAAGAGAAAAAAGACCCGGATATACTTATATCCCATATTAGGACACACCTTATAAATGCTCTTTCAAGACCCAGCTCGGGGCCTATAGCTGATCTTGACAAAAAACCGTATATAATTATGATAGTCGGCGTAAACGGAGTTGGCAAGACGACAACCATTGCAAAGCTTGCCCGGCAGTTTAAGATGGACAATAAGAAGGTTATGCTGGCTGCATGCGATACTTTCCGCGCAGCAGCAATTGAACAGCTTGAGATCTGGGCTGACAGGCTTAATGTGCCTGTTATAAAGCACAGGGAGGGTGCGGATCCTTCTGCAGTAGCTTTTGATGCAGTAAATTCAGCAAAAGCAAGGGATTATGACATCCTCATTCTGGATACGGCAGGTAGGCTGCATACCAAGACCAATCTAATGCAGGAGCTGGAAAAGGTAAAAAGGACAATAGACAAACAGCTGCCAGGATCCCCGCATTCGACATTACTGATTCTCGATGCAACAAATGGCCAGAATGCGATATCGCAGGCAAGGCAATTCAAAGAAATTGTAGATATAAATGGAATTATACTTACAAAGCTTGATGGAACTGCCAAAGGTGGCATAATCGCAGCAATATCTGAAGAGCTTGATCTGCCCATAAAATATATCGGTGTCGGAGAAAAAGCATATGACCTTATGCCGTTTGAACCGGAGAAGTTTGTTAATGCACTGCTCAGCCGG
>CAYMEV010000040.1:0-12685 GCA_964389675.1 uncultured Candidatus Sumerlaeota bacterium | reverse complement strand
TACAAAAGGAGAACCCCGGAGAAAACAGCTCTATACAAAATAGCATATAACTATTACAATCACTATGAGAGCATATATCCCTCCCATTATGAGAAAGAATACGGACCTTTCAGGAAAATCATCGGAAAGACAGTCAACAAATACCTCGAATGCGGAATAATGGATAAAAAAAGTATTTGACATGCTTAAGAGAAATGCACGAAAAATGCTTTTATTAAAAAGCAGAGTTCTATACTTATTAATAAGATGAGAGGTTGGCAATATACAGGCTTCTCAGTACATAATGCAGTATTGATATCAGAGGATAATCCAAATGCCTTATCCAGGCTTGCAGAATACATAGTGCATGCGCTTATTCTCTTTTGCCTCAGAGAAGATAATCTTCTCTGAGAAATCCCATAATATTATATACAGATCAAAGATGCATCCTGGTAAAAACAGGAATTTTGAGATACTGGATGCTATTGAATTCCTCCACAGGGTATGTCTGCATATTCCCGACCCCTATGAATGCCTTATTAGATATTATGGGTACTATTCTAATGTCTGCAGGGGCAAAAGGAAAAAGAGGGACATAAAGATAATTAATGATCCCCCTGATATAAGGTCAGCCCGCAGGTCATGGGCAATGCTGATATATAAAGTATATGACAGGACTTTCGGAGATAAATCGATATATGTATCTTAAGTAGCTCTGTAAGAGGGATTAGGGATTTATTTTTTGTAGAACCCAATTTTCATTAACTTCATACCCAAAGGCTTTGAGTACTTCTTTTTGAATTAAGGTAGGTTCTTCAAGCTGATGCTGAGGTTTTTTCTTTTTTGGATACCAGACAATGACGGAACGCAGTTCTCGCATTGCTTCAATGATCTTATCAGCACTCATTGTTCCGAGAGAGGGCTCAATGATTAGCTCAAGTAATCTCTGCATGGTAAGAGCAATAATACAGGTAAGAAGATGGCAGCGAATCTTGTTATCGGTCCAGTGGTACATAGGGTGCGTGCTGATGTGCCGGGAGGATTTTGTATCGCGAAATGCCTTTTCAACTCCCCATCGATCAAGAGATGCCTGAACTATATCCTCGGTAGTCCAGTCTGAATTGTCAGTTACAATTATGTTCTTACCAAATAGTCCCTCGGATTTGGCTGTCTGATAGGGATCTTTTCTAAATGAGATCTCAGATGAATCAGTACTCTGCTCAATGCGGTAATACTGAGAACCTATACGCAGCTGCTCACACAAACGATGATATCTCTGCACAATTATATCAAAATTTCTCCAATGTCGCTGCTTATTTCGGTAATTCCTCCTGAAGAAAAGCAATTCCCGGCGGATTTTTTCAAGCTTTTCCTCAAAACGTAATAGTTTCTTTCTCCTGGTCTTGGGGTTAAAGGTAACAATAACAGTACGCTCTTTGCCCCAGAGCTCCAGAGTGGTTCTGTAAGCACTGACAGCATCTGCTTTGTCTCTCAGCATCTCGTTGTGCCTTATACTGAGCGGTGAAAAATGCTTCAAATCAGTAGAAGCCAGCTCTTCAGCAAAGTATGTCGAGTATGTGGTAACAAAGTGCATGCGCCTATGATTGTCAATGTATGAAATGTTATCTTCACTGTTCATGCCTTTGTCAAAAACCACGGTAAGACGCTGTTTTGTATTGTTGAAACCACAGAGCAAACCAAACATTTCATCAATAACCTGATTGAAAACAGATGAGTCATGCTCGTTCCCGACATATTCCCGATAGAAAACGGGGAGCCGTGTTGCTGAATCAACAAGCAAAGCCAGACCGACCTGGCGAAGCTGGTGTTTCCCTGCCTTATTGTACCCCCGCTCAAAGAGCTCTGACTCAGTCTTAGAATCAATATAGCTGTAATAATTGGTTGTATCAAACAGTACACATTCCGGCGCACATTCTCTAATTGCCCACAGGCGCTCAAAGAATGCCTTGCCGATTGCCTCTATATGCTCGCGTTTTACTCTATCCCATTTGTCCCAGTACCTCTTTGAATTCAGATCATCCTTTCCGACCTTTCTCATTGTGTCAATAGCTGTACAGCTGAACCATTCACCTATTGAATTCTTGCTCTTTGGCTCAATCAGCCTGTTTGCCCAGGCATAAAAGAAGTATTCTCCCACAGAAGGACCTTTTTCTCTTGCACCAGGGGATATAATTGAATCAACTATACCAGCAGTATCAATCATTTTTTCAAGTTCATTGGCAAGAAACACAGAACCAAACTCTTCTGTTTTAATTTTGACAGGCTTTTCTGTTTCTTCTGCCTTTTCAAGTCTGGATAGGATTGTTTCGGGAGTACCCAGATACTTCTGCCATTTTACACGCACCTTACTGCCGTCCCGGCAAGTCTCCCGCAGGTACCAGTAGGTTCTACCTCCTATCTTCTTTTTGTATATATGAGCCATGTTTAGTATCTTATAATATAGGTTCTACATTGTCAAGAAAAAAATGCAATAAACCGCTATTATCAATGATTGTTTTATTTCAGGCTCTTAATTTATATAGGGCCTACAAAAGTAAAGTGCCAGGATTACCTTCAACAGTGCATTCCAAGGCTTTTTTTGAGTTTATCTCCGAAAGTCGAGTATGAGATAGATCCGCTGAAATGTCGCGTTTTTTGTCTGCGGCTCTGATATGAAAATAATAGCCTTTATTCAGGAAAGGCATGAGATTATAAAGATACTAAAACATATAGGTATGTACCCTGCAGAAATACCTGTAATAGAATCAAGGGTATCACTTCCTGAATACCTCAGAGCTTCTGCTACTGTATAGATTAATATTTTTTAACAAGATTTATAATAATCAAGGGGGAGCTATTGTAATTTTTTGCCTTAAAACAGGCCAAAAATCCTATACATTAAGCAATTTTGGAAAAATTATGCAGACTCATCAGAAATTATTGCCTAAGATTATTACGATTCTAAAATGTATGCAGAATATTATAAGGATTTGAATAATCTGGACCAGATTTTTGAGATTTGAGCTAAAGGGTGAAAATTGATTTTCTTATCCGTTTTTCCTATATTTCAGAAGAGTATATCTCAATATTTGATGAGGATAAAAATAGATGCATACCCGGAAAACTTGAGAAGCCCTTTTATGAGATTGATGATCCTGATCTTATCTATGCTTTGATGAAAAAACTATTATAAGGTTTATATACTAAACCGGGCAAGATTGTCCAATCAGAGCTGGGAATGGTCTCAGAAGCAGGCATCGGGATGCTGCCGGGCTGTTCTTTTGTTGCCGGTAGTTATCCTGGGCATAAAATTATCTTTTGTCAGACTTCAGTTTTCATTATTCTGCTTAGATAGAGAATGCAGGGATAAAATAAGAGGCTGTATATCATTCCCCCAGTGACCCCTATGATCATTATGACTGACATGGAATACCAGCGGTTAATCTCCAGGCCCTCAGGCAGTAATACCGCAAAAGGCAGAAAACCGGCAATCGTGGTCAGGGTTGTGAGCATTACAGACATGCAGGATTCTCCTGCACTTACTATGATTCGCTTTTTTATATTATCGCCCGGTTTGTTTCTGCTCATGCTGAAATAGAATATTAGAGAACCGTTGATCACTATGCCTGTAAGAATAATGAATGCGAGTATGGCGTTTATATCCAGAAATAGGCCCATTAAATAAACAGCAAATACAATAAATGAGAAGGTAAAGAATATATTAAGTATTATCAGAAATCCATCCAGATAGGACTGTACCATTATCGTGGTGATGCAGTAGACAATAACTAGTGTAAGAGCTATATACCAGTATATGTTTTTTGAATCCATATAATCATAGTAGCTTCTTTTTGAAGACTCCATGGTTATATCCTCTATCCCGGGGGGATAGCTGGTATTGTTCTGTATTCTTCTGTACAGGGTATTTGAAAGGCTTTCAGAACCCCTGCTGACAAAGCTGTACTCGACGGCAAGAGTGTATCTGCCGTTCTCCTTGGTTATGGAATAAGGAGTCTCCCTTGTAGCAAGGTTGAATATATCACTGGTCCTGAGTCCGGAACCCGGGTCCAGAATGAGTTCCATAAGCCTTTTCTCCTGGATATCGCCAATATATTTTATCCTTATATTTCTGCCTTCATGCCTTATTACCGTATCATTCATAAGATCTGCAATAAGGCCGGCATATTGCTGGTAATCTGTATTAACCAGGGCGGGCTTTATTTTAAGAACTTTTTCATTAACAGAGGTACCTCTGGTACTTCCCACCTGGACATTTATTATCTCATCGAAGGCATCTATCTGCTTTGCCAGATTCTCGGCAAAGTTAACAAGGTAATTATAATCATAACCAGCCAGCTTCAGGCTGGATTTTGCTAGGCCTCCTCTATACAGGTAGATACTGTGGGAGCTCTTAAGTCCGCTGAGACTTAAATTAAGCTTATGGTAGTAATTGCCAAGTATCTGGCATAATTGCTTTAATATTACAGGTTTACTATTCTCCCCGTCTTTGAAAAATACCTTATAGGTTACATTATCATATCCCTTTATAAATAGCAGGTTTTCAATAAAGTCATGCTTTCCCAGGCAGTAATTAAACAGGTTATCATAATCGGCTATTGCCTCATCCAGTAGCTCCGGGTTTGAGTTTTCGCCAGTGCTGAACTCAAGGGTGAGATAGTCATTATGCCCTACTGCCTTGTATTCTGAAAATATCTGGCTGATTTCTGTTCTATAAAGATTGAAGGCAGAAAAGAAGGATAACAGCAGTATTGCAAGCGGTATCAGGGATACATGCAATATTTTGCTTATCATGACTCTGTACAAGGCGGCACTGAAATATGTCCACCTGCGCGCAACAGCCTTCCTAAGATTGAATATCAGCATAAGAACAGGAATTAGGGTAAAGGACACTGCAATGGAGACCAGCATGCTTATTACAATGGTAAGGGCAAAGGAGAACAGCTGGTTCTTAAGGTCAGGGTTTATATATACAAAGGGGACAAATATACATATATTTGTGATGGTTGTAGCTACCACCACATGGCCTGCCCTGCTGATTCCTCTGTTAATTGCGGGCATGACTCCCAATTTTTTCCCGATATGCCTGAATATATACTCATAAACAATAATTGCATTGTCAATTATTACACCGAAGGATATCAGAAATGCTGCAATGGAATAGTAATTGATGGTAACACCCAGATTATAGAGTATATTTATGCATATTAGAACATTAACAATAATAGTAATATCAAAGAGGACTATAATCCTGAGGCTTTTATAAAACAGCAGAAGTATTATATTTATCAGTATTATGGAAAGCAACAGCCTGGTCGAAAAGAAATATATCTGGTCATACAGCCCTGCAGATGCATCCTTGATAAAAAAATATCTTATCTGGCTTTTTTTAAGAATATCCTTTATGGATTTCTTAATAGAAAATACATTTGAATCCTGATCCCTGTATATCGTAATTATGAGAGCATCCCTTTGATTAAGCTTGATCTGCTGGTATTTCCCGTCTATCTCATTTACAGTTCTTATTTTTGCTGCGCCTGCATCCTCCATGCATAAAATAGATTGATAAATGCTTTCCCAATAGTCATACTTAACAGGATAGAAACTTTCATTATCATTTATATGCCCTATTATCCAGCTTTGGCCACCCGGCAGAGTGCCTGGCCATTCACAATGAGGCAGACTGCTGATATAATCAATCTCTATCTCTTCATAGCATGTCGGTTTTCCCTCTATTGCAACAGCTTTTACACCCTTGGCCATTGAAAGATCATTATGTATATACCTGCTGAAATATTCAAAAAGCTCTTCTCTTGACCTGTTTTCAATATAGAGAGCCAGCTGGAAAGGGGCATCGTCTCTTTCCAGCATATCAGAAGATTCAAGTATGCTTATCATGGGGTATGTCGTTTTTTCAGGGAATTTATCAAAAACAGAGGCGCATGCATTATTAATATAATAATTAAGGATTGCTCTGTTTATATTTTCAGTCACTTCAATGTCAATTACTGATGATGATTCAGCGCTTCTGCTCTTTATATTCTCCACAAAAGGCAGAGTGGAAAGCGCACCCTCCAATGCACCTGTTACATACCTGTCCATAAATTCAGGTGTTTTCCCGTAATTAAAAGTGTGTACGCTTACACAGGTAAATGATCTCTCAGGGGAATCCTCTCTGGGTATTTTTATTAAGGATATTATTCCTGTAATAAAAAGGGCAGTATAGATAAGGATAATACTGGTTTTCTTCTTCTGAAAATCCATCTATTTCCTCTTGATAAACAAATAAAGAAGGGGAATTATATAAAGAGTCAATATAGTGGAAAATGTAAGACCGAGAATAATAGTCAGAGCCAGACTTTCTGCAAGCACTGCAAATTTCCCCTGGCTGAAAAGCAATGGGAAAAGTCCCAGAATAGTAGTTGATGATGTAATTATAATAGGTCTCCATTTATGAATACTGGCAGTTATTATTGCAGACTTTGCATCATGCCCCATCTTCAACAGACGCTGAGCTTTGGCTATCTTCAGGATACTGTCATTTACGCATATTCCTACAAGAACTACAATGCCGAGAATTGAGAAAACATTAAGGGATTTCCCCAGCAGAAAAAGCCCTGTAAACACACCTGTCAGGCCCATAGGGATGGCAGTCATTATCAAAACAGGCATCCTGTAGCTCTCGAGCATGATTCCAAGGGATATATAGACCAGTATTACGGCTAGAAATACAGACAAAACCAGATCACCGAAAGCTTCCCTTATGCGGGCATTTTCCCCGGTAATATCGTATAAGAGGGCATGCTTCTCAGAAAAGTCAGATAGCATAGCAGAGAGATTGTTAAGAACATGCCTGTAATTATATTTTGTATGATTCCTGGCCAGAATAAGGCTGCTTCTCTGGGCCTGTCGGTGCTGAATCTCCAGAGGCTCGGATTCAGTATTAAAACTGAGAAGCTCCCTGATCTGAAATTTTTTGCCGCCAATAATAATGTATTTGTCTTTAAGCTCATTTATGTAAATCCCACCTCTGCCGAGGCTTATGGCAATGCTTATCCCATCGGCCTTAAGGTTAGCATCAATATTTTCAGCTGAAAGCATTGCCTTAAGAGAATTTATAATCTCATTTATAGATAAATTATGTGTTTTTATCATACCCTCGTTGAGGCTTATCCTGAGCAGAGAAGCGTCTATTAGAGCATCTGATGAGATATCGCTGAAGTATCCTGATTGTTTGAGTTTTGAGCATAATTTTTCTGCATTCCTGTTTAAATCCTCCATGTCATCCTTATAAAGGTTTATCTCAAAGGGATATTGGCCAAAAGAAAATATATCCCCGTATATTGTTTCTACTCCTCTGATACTAATGGAAGATACTGATTTTTCGTCAAGCGCTTCTGCAAGAAACGCTATAAGGCTCTCCTGCTTTTTTATATCCTTTGCATAATCATCGCTGAGGTACAGTTTTATATAGCTTGAGTATGAATTAAACCTGCTTCCATATGAGTTTGTCCATTGCTGGCCTATATGGGTCTCTATATTCTTTATTCCTTCTTTATCCCCAATAGCTTCCTTAATTCTTGTACACAGATATTTGTTGTATTTCATGGGGGTCTGAGGAGGCAAAGCAATTTCAATTACAATTATATCCGATGGGATCTCAGGAATGAAAGCCCTGTCAATATTGAAAAGAAAATAGATATTGAATATAAAGAAAAGCAGGAAAATAAAAAGAACCATATTCTTGCGGTATATCAAGTATTCCAGGGATTTTTTATAATATACCTCAACTTTTTCCCAGAATGCCTTCATCCTTATTGCAAAAGGCCTGAACAGCATATCGACTGCCCTGAATATTCCTGTAAAAAGGTAATAAAACAAAGCCTTTACCAAAAAGATCAACAGGATAAAAAAATACTTTATAAATACCAGTATATAATTACAGGTATAGGTGAGGATACTTCTTTTTTCCAGTTCTGTATAGTGGGGTATATTTAAAGAAGGTGGCCTGTGCTTCCTTGATAGCATTGAAGGGACAATAAAGAAAGCAACAAGGAGGGATGCCAGAAGAGCGATGGTTATTGCAAGGGCCTGCTGCATGAAGAAGGTCCCTATAAGCCCTCTCAGGTAAATGACCGGGAAAAAAACGACTATGGTAGTTGCAGTTCCTGCCAGGACGGGATAAAACACATCATGGACGGCCCCAATCCTGTCTTCTTTATTCCTTAAGATGCTTTCCAGGACTATAACGGAATTATCCACAAGGAGGCCTATACCAATGGACAAACCACCAATAGATATGATATTCAGCGAAATACCGCCTAAATAAAAGAAGAGAAATGCTATAAGTATGGACAAAGGCATGGAAAGCATAAGGATAAGCGGGTATTTTATCTCGCTGAAGAATAAAAAAAGCACCAGAAAAGCGGCTAACCCGCCTATAAGCGCATTTATCATGATATCACTGATTGATTCGGCTACCAGGCTGCTGTTATCCTCAAGCTTGGCAATGCTTATTGCATTGCTCTGGTTCCATTTTTCCACTCTTTTATCTATATCCTGAATTATAGAAACAGGGTTGGAACCATACCGGTTATATATCCTGCAGAGAATAATCTCCTGTCCGTCAAGGTATATATCCCCTAAATTTTTTTGTTCTCTGTAACTGAAATCCGCTATATCCGCTAAACGGACAAAAACTCTGTTCCCCGTATCAATATGCAGATTCTCAAGCCCATTTATGTCCTTGACGGCAGGATCTATCCTGATAGAGTATCTGCTGTCCTCATGCAGTATATAACTGCTTATATTATGGCTTTCCATTGAATTTCTGACAGCATTCATAACCACGGAGTAATCAATTCCCAGCGCATTGAGCTTTTCATTGTCAAGGGCTATAATAAATTCATCAATGAAATTGCCATAGTACACGAAGTTTGCAATATCCTTGTTTTGAAGAAAGAGCTGTTTTATGCCTGATTCAAATACAGAATTGAAATTTTCCCTCGGTTCTGCTGTTTTTACAGCATATACTGCAAGGGGCCTTGCTGACGGGTCAGCAAGTGATATATCAGGCTTTTCAGCATAAGCTGGCATATCTGATTTTGCCTTGTCTATTCTCGTTGATATATTAAATAAAAGCTCGTTTTTATCAATCCCCCACTCAAGTTCCATCTGTATAAATACCTGGTTGCTAAAAGTAGATGATCTAATATGCTTCAGTCCTGACAGGGTCGAAAGCTCTCTTTCCAGTACACCAGTAACCCTTTCCTCCAGTTCGAAGACGGATACATCCCCTGCCTTTACACTTACGCTTACAAGGGGGACATCAAATACCGGAAGGATCTCTACATTGAGGTTAAGCAGAGATACAATTCCTGTAAGAATGATAATCAGAATGAACATGTCAATGCTTACAGGATGGGAGAGGCAGTAATCTATGAATTTCTTCATCTTAGAAGGGAGAACTCCATAATATCCTTCTCATCAGTTATCTTCACCTTCGCCTGGTGTGACAGAGTCCAGTGGCCCTCATAAATAACCAGGTCACCCGGTTTCAGACCGGATATTATATGGGTATATGCAAAATTTGAACTGCCTGTCTCTATGTCTGTCCAGACAGCTTCGTTGTCCCTGACAACAAATACATAGCTTCTGTCGCGAGTTGAGGATATGCAGATACTGGGGACAGCCAGCGTATCCTTTATTATTTCTGTCTCAATAAAGGCCTTGACCTGCATGCCCGGCAGAAGGCCTCCCTGTTCAGCCACATCCAGGAAGCAGGCAAAGGAATTTTTGCTCTGAAGCCTGTTTGATACAGCGTTTACCTTTGCTTTGAGATATTCTTCCTCTCCGAATATATTCGTGTATAAAGCATTCTGGCCCACTTTCAGCCTGAAGAAATCAACAGCTGATACATCTGCCTTTATCTGCAATTCTGAGGGACTGTAGCATCCAATGATATTATCCCCGGTTCGTAAGGTTTTCCCCTCAAAAGCATTGATGTCTGTTATAATGCAGTCAAAGGGTGCACATACCTTAAGAGCCCTAAGGTTCTCAATGCTCTTCATCAATGCCGCTTCCTGCATCAGCAGTTCAGAAGGTGGATATACAGTATTGCTTCTGGAAATATACTTTTCAAGAGTGTTCTTTAGCTCACTATCAGGAACAGTAAGGATAATATCAATAACATCCTCCATATCCTCTGAAAATTCACTTCCTTTACCGGAAATATTCCTCAGTGCTTTCTGCTCCCGTACCGCTTTGAAATAGCTGATTATACTGCTTGAGGCGGTTTGCTTCACAATATCGTTTTTTATATCTATAATAACCTGTCCCTTTTTGACATGGTCTCCAGGTTTGAAATATACAGCAGAAACTGTGCCGTCCACCCTGGCTGTCATCTCCATGTTCTTTTTGCTCTCAACAATACCGTAGCATGTAATATAATCAGAATAGTCCAGCACCCTTAGCCTGGTTACCTTGACAGCTAGGCTGGTATCCGGTTTTATATGTTCAGAAGGCAGGAACACATATTCCACAAACAGATCATCAAACCAGATAAAGAAAGCTATTATCAAAACAAAGACAATAACGGCAGAACCGATAATAAAAGATTTTCTTTTCATATTTGCTTACCCTATTCCAGTATTTTTATAAGGGCAGAAAGAAGATCTTCCTCATGCATGCTTAGAATATTCAGAGCACTGAGATTTGCATTTATTATCTCGTCCTCAAGGTTCTGTATCTTGCTTTCAAATTCCTGCTCACGGGTCTGGAATTCAAAGTATGACATGCTCCCGGAGCTTAAAAGCTCCCTTGCAATATCCAGAACCTTTTCAGACTCTTCTGCATCCCTTCTGCGAATCTCTATTATCTCCCTCTGCAGATTATATTCTCTAATACTTGATTCTATATCAGTCTTAAGGCGTTCCATGAATATTTCCTGTTCATAGTTTAGTATTTCGATATTCTTCCTTAATACCTGTTCCTGGTATTTATTCCTGGTGAATACAGGTATCTTTATTCCTATCCAGGCATTTATATTATGATTTTTCTCATCATTCCTGAAATCTGTATAATCATAGGAAGTATTAAGGGTAATATCTATTGTATTACTGTTTTTAAAATCCTTCAGGACCTTGTTCAGTATCCTGCTCTGTATCCGGTAGTCCTGCAGGTTAAGGTTATTTATTTCTAAATCCTCAAGATTAACCCTTTCATACAGATATACCGGTTCCAGTTCATCAAATTCCTTCATACCGTAGAGCTTTAGCTGATCAGTACAGTTTGCCATTTCAAGCTCCAGCTGTCTGAGGACGATATCATAATCCACCATACTGCTCTCTATGCTTTTATAATAGATATATATGCTCAGGGTGTCGATACCCTTATCTTCATAGTATTTAAGAAGCTTCTCCTGATTTATCAGTATCTTTTTGTAAAGCCCGTGAAGCGCACTGGCCTTCTGATAATTAAAATAAAGGTTTGTTATGGCTATTACATCATAATTTATACTGCTTTTCAGCTGGTTCAGGTTAAGATCATGTTCCAGCTCTGCCTGCAGGTAGTCAAGATAACTGGGATTTTTCCTTATAAATCCCTTTGAAAGAGTTATACTGTAAGAATTATTATAATCCCTGGATGTATTATAGACAAGATTATCGCTTATGGTTATATTGTACGGGAGGTTCTGATCATACTTCAATGCAAGGCTCTCATTATTGCTTTTCTCCCAGGATCCCTCCCCATCCCGGTCATAATAAAAGTTAGGGGCCGATATATCGACCATCAGGCTGGGAGCAATATAGCTGTGATATGCATCCTTCACCATCAGCTGGTATTTATCCCTCTCACTTTCATATTTTACACTGTATCTGCTATTTTTGCTGTAATCTATAAGCAGATCTTTCAGTGAAAGGCAGTATCCTTCAAGGCAGAACACGACAATTAAGATCACTGCAAGCTTTCTCATACTAATTAAACCT
The DNA here is from genome assembly GCA_964389675.1 of uncultured Candidatus Sumerlaeota bacterium. Classification (GTDB taxonomy): domain Bacteria; phylum CAYMEV01; class CAYMEV01; order CAYMEV01; family CAYMEV01; genus CAYMEV01. The sequence goes on along the minus strand of CAYMEV010000040.1, from coordinate 701 downwards.
GTATTCCTTATCTGCAAATTTTGAGATCTCTCTTCTATGTGATATAATAATAACGATTTTGTCAAAAAAGTTCATTTTTATATTATCCAATATAATCTTTTGAGTATTATAGTCAATATTTGAAGTTGACTCATCAAATATAATCACTTCCTTGTCTGTCTGTTTCATATAGTAAAAAGCTCTTGATAAAATTAACTTCTTTTGTTCTCCTGATGATAGATTAATACCCCTTTCTCCGACAAAAGCGTTAATTCCGTGCTTTTTTTCTATAATTTCCTTTGAACTGGAAAAAGCCAGGCTTTCTTCTAATTTTATCGCATCGATATTATCCTCTAAAGCAATATTAGCTTTAATGCTATCTGAGAATAAAAATATATCCTGGGGTACCAGTAGCACATTTGATCGTAGGTATTTTCTTAGGTTAGAATTATCTCTATTAATTTTAATCATATTATTTATTATAATATCCCCATCAAAGTCATATAATCCAGCTAATATTTTTGCAAAAGTGCTTTTTCCGATACCCGAATCTCCATAGATAAAATAGACATTTCCTTTTTCAAACTCTAAATTAAGATTTTTCAATATCATATCCTTATTTTCATAACAAAAATTTATATCTTCTATATTGATTTTTTTAATAATAATTTTATCCTTGCACTTTTCTTCCATCTGCATCTGATAGAGTTCTTTTAACCTTC
>CAYMEV010000039.1:0-13035 GCA_964389675.1 uncultured Candidatus Sumerlaeota bacterium | reverse complement strand
ATGATGATTACAGCACAGTATTTATAATGGCTGGAACTGGCCATTTTATCGGAAATAACAGCATAATTGAGCTGCTAAAGCAGAGAGGGCATAAAATCAAGCGCACTAAAAGATCAATATCATTTGCATTTTTATAATTATAGATGAAATGACATCAATGCCTTCACTTAAGGATAGGAAAGCATCTCATAGCGGATTATTCCTGATATTGTAATTATATTATCCATTTACGAGAAAACGATCCGTTCAGAAATCTGATTAAAGAAGTCTTTACTCCAGACTTTAAGTGCAGATGGATCTTTTATAAAAGGAAGCACATCATTCTGTGCCTTTTCAAGATCTATGGTTTTTATCCGTTTTTTTAGCATCTCCCTGAATTTATCTTCTGTGAGGCAAGAACCTGGTTCCAGATGCCCTGTCTGTATCATTCTCTTCTCAAGATGTTTCAGGTTAAGCATGCTGTTAACGGATATATACCACACAAGATCATACCAGTCTCTTCCTTTCACGCTTGTTTTCCAGTCTCTGCATAAAACAGCATGCATCTTGCCAGCAAAAAGGTCTTCCATTCTATAAGTGTTTACTGAAAAAGGGATAGGGTTTAACAGATATTTTGCTTCTGTCTCAAAACCTGCCGGGGGGTCTATATCAACCTCGAGCTTAATCTTAAAAAGCTTTGATTTATTGAATTTATTGACCAGTTTTAAGGGAGTTTCTATATTGATTAGGTTTTTTATTGTTCCCCCTTTTATAAATGCAGACTCTATCTTTGTTTCTTTTATTTTTTCATTTCTTTCAACTGTAACATCAAATCCAAAGGAAGAAAGCTCATTCTGAACAGACGACGTATATTTATCAATATTGAAGTTCAGATCAGGCTCAAGAAGAGAGAAATCAATATATTCAGAAAAACGGTCGAGTCCGTAAAAAAGCCGGAGTGCAGTGCCTCCATAAAAAGCAGTCTTTTCAAAGAACTTTGCTCTCCATAGACCAAGGAGAGCAATCTCCTGGATAATTTCTCTCAGTGCATTTTCATGGTCATCAATACTGACAGGGTCATATTTTTTCAGCATAGTTTTTACTGCATTGTTCATAATGCTTCCTCCAGATACTTTTGCAGTATCAATATATTTCCTCTGTAGATTTTTGCAAGCCGGCGGACAGAACTATTTCTCAGATTTATTAACTCGCTTTCATCAATTCTCATATTACTGTACAGAAAATCCATGAGATCCTCTGTATTTTCCAGGGTATCACTGAAATAAAGCAGGTCTGCAACAGCTTTTTCTTTTGAAGCGATAAGGACATTATGAATTTCATCAAGCCTGATAAGCTCAATTCCTTCAGAATAAAGATCAGGACGGATATAGCGGTAGGAAAAGCGCCCTATCGGAGTATCGAAAACCTTGTTCCTCTTATTTGTCACAGCAGTGACGGTTTCTGTCCTTTCAGGTATCATACCATAAAAAGAGAGTGCATAATGAAGTGAAATATATGACGGTCCATAAATAAGATTTGAAAGAGTTTCTCTGCAGACCGGAACCCTTCTGTACTTGTTTCCCGGAATATAAAGACCCTTTTTTATCCGGATGATCTCTTTCTTTTTAAGCATATCATTGATCTTAACCCGGATATTTTTGTATCCTGACAGGTACGATTTCAGGTAGTTATAATCAATTTCCCCGGCAGGAAAAACTGCATTAAAAGCCATGCCAATTCCTCCAGTATGTTAGTATTATACTAACTTACTGGCTGAATGTCAATAGAAAATCCTATGGTTTTGAAATATTTTTACCCGGAAATAGAATTGTCTGAGGAAATAGCTCATTGGCTTCCGAAAAACGGTTATTCATTCAGTTCAGGGATTATCTTCTGGTCTGATCTCATGTCTGCAGCAATTTTTACCTTCTATGAAGCTTAAAAATAATTGTTTTTAAATATCGGTTCAATGGGATATAATAAAATTATCAAATCAGTACGGGGAAAGATAGATGAGGAACCTGATACCGCCCTTTCTGCAGGAAAGGCTTGAAAATGGAGAGCACCGAGGAAGCTTTGAATCTGCTGGACTTTTCTTTGATATAGGCGGCTTTACAGGTATGACCGGAGCCCTGATGCTTCATGGCAAGGAAGGTGCAGAGGTCCTTTCGGAGATAATTGACAGGCTGTTCCAGCCGGTAATAGATATCATTTATGGACATGGCGGGTTCATTTCAGTATTTGCTGGTGACGGGGCAACAGCTGTATTTCCGGGAAAGGCCGGGATCGAGCCCTGTCTTCTCTCAGCATGGGATATAATCGAGTTTTTCAGAAAGAACAATGTGATCAGTACTAAATATGGCGGATTTCCGGTATCTGTGAAGATAGGCCTGTCATTCGGGCCTGTTGACTGGGGAATAATAGGGGCAGGGAAAAGAAAAGCCTATTATTTCAGGGGGCCTGCAGTAGAGGGATGTGCAAGAGCTGAGCATTATGCAGGGAAGATGCAGGTGGTCCTGGATGCTGATATGAAGCAAGACCTGGATGATTCAGCTGAGGCTGAAAAAATAGAGGAGGGCTTTTACCTTCTTCGAGAGATAAAAACAAAAGATAGTCAGCATAGTGATATGAAAATGATAAAGCTGAAAAAGAAAATAGTCTCTGAATTCATTCCTTCAAGGATAATCGACCATGTCCAGAAAGGGGAGTTCAGGGATGTAGTTTCTGTATTTGTCAGGTTTAAGGGGCTTAAATCCCATGAAAGTATTAACGGATATATCAGCGATATCCTTGAAAAAACTGATAAATACGGCGGTTATTTCAATCATCTTGATTTCGGGGATAAGGGGAGCAATTTCCTCGTCTTTTTTGGCGCTCCACTCTCATATGAAGATAATCTGATCAGGGCCTGCGATTTTGCAAATGAAGTAATCAATGGATCAGCAGGGATAGGGATATCGTCAGGCACGGTCTATTCCGGGTTTATAGGAAGTGACAGGCATTGTACATATACATGCCTCGGCGATGTGGTGAACCTGTCTTCAAGAATAATGATGAAAGCACCTTCAGGTGAGATATGGATGTCAGAAACAAAGGAGGGGAAACTGCCTTTGATATATGACACTGAATTAATAGGCGGAAAGGTATTTGACGGCATAAATGAGCCGGTGAGCATAATACGCCTTAGAAAGCGCAGGCCATCCGGGACCAGGAGCTTCTTTACCGAAGGAATGATCGGAAGGGAAAAAGAACTGGCTTTATTGAATGAATATATCCGGCCTGTCTATGAGGGAAAGTTCGGAGGAATTATTTATGTCTATGGCGAATCAGGTATAGGCAAGAGCATGCTGATATCTGAATTTACTGAGGGTCTGAGACCCAGGGTAGATACATTCCTTTTACAGTGCGACAGCATTTTAAGAAAAAGCCTGAACCCTTTTATTTATTTCCTGAACGATTATTTTAAAACCTTTTCTGCAGGAAGTGCGGAAGAAGGAATGAGATTATTCGAAAGCGGATACGAAGAGCTGAAAAGGAAGCTGAATGCATTAACTGATGAAAGAAAAGCAGGTATTATTGAAGAACTGGAAAGGACCAGGTCCATTATCGGAGCCCTGCTGGGTTTATTCTGGAAAGATTCACTTTTTGAGAAACTGGAACCCGGGGAGAAGCATGAGAATGCTCTGCACGCATTAAAGAACCTCTTTAAGGGATTAAGCCTGTTAAAACCGCTGATAATTTTTCTGGAAGACCTTCATTTTATTGATAATGATTCTCAGGATGCCTTTGAGCTGATGACAAGGATCCCAGACGATTATCCCTTCATTATTATTGCATCAAGCAGGCTGAAAGATGACGGTTCAAGGCCTGTTTTAAAGACTGACAGCAATATTGCCTCGAGATCTGTCTTTCTTGACAGCCTTAATGCTTACTCTACTGAAACACTGGTAAAAACAATCCTAAAACATCCGGCGGATGAAGAGCTTAACCTGCTCATAAAATCAAAGACGGAGGGGAACCCGTTTTATATTGAGCAATTCTGTCTATATTTAACTGAACATGGATTATTAATTTTTAATAGATCAGAAGGGAATCTCAGCTTAAAGAAAAGGGATATTGATATCCCGGCTGGAATAAAATCGGTAATTATAGCGCGCATTGACAGGCTTTCGGAGGAATTAAAAGAGGCTGTTCAGATCGCTTCGGTCTTAGGCAGGGAGTTTGACCTGAATGTATTGACTGTACTGATAAACATCTACAGGTCTGCACTGGATAAGGATAATTTTGAATCAATTATACAGAAAGGGGAGGAAGAGCTGATATGGGTGCAATTGAATGAGCTGAGGCACATATTCAGGCATGTTCTTCTGAGGGAAGCAGTATATGAGATGCAGCTGAGGACAAGGCTCCGTAAACTTCATAAACTGGCCGCAGAGACTGTTGAGAAATTTTACAGTAAAGATGAGAAGTATTTTGCTGATATAGCATATCATTATAAGCATGCAGAGATATCAGGCAAAGCAGCTGAATATTTCCTGAAAGCGGAGAACAGGGAAGAGAAATATGGGAATTTCAGCAATGCCGAGAGGTTTTATGAAGAATGGGCTATTATCAGCAGGGATACTCTCTTCACTAATGAGAATACCATACTTGAATATATTTATTATGTTCATCTGAAGGAGAAAGTTGCAAAACATGACCAGGGCATAAGGATGCTGGATGAGATTGAGAATAAAGGTTCAGGCCTGCTAAAGGGCGATCTCCTCTACAGGTTCAAGCTTGCAAGAATAAGCATCCTTCACTCTAAGGGTGAATACGGCCGGGCACTGGAGATATCGAGGGATATGGAGAAGCTTATTGGTGCTGTCCGGCATCCTGATCCGGATATACAGGGAAAACTCTTCTATAATATTTCAAATATACTTACAGAGAAAGGTGATTTTAATAATGCCCTGAAATATTCAGAAAATGCACTTAAAATAAGGCTGGAGGCATTTGGGGAAAAACATCCGGTGCTGTCAGACAGCTATAACAGCATCGGCAATATATACCTTCTTAAGGGTGAATATGACCAGGCACTCAATTATTATAAAAGATCCCTGGATATAAAGCTAAGGATATCTGGACCTGAACATCCGGATACGGCCGCATATTATAATAATATTGGCAATGCAAACCTTTACAAAGGCAACTACAGCCAGGCGCTGGAATTCTACGAGATTTCAAAGGAGATATGCATCAAGACACTGGGCCCTGAGCATCCGAATATTGCATCATATTACAGTAATATGGGAATATGCTATAATAATAAGGGGGAAGCAGGAAAAGCCCTTGAGCATCATTTAAAAGCCCTTGAGATACGCTTAAGGTCACTGGGGAAGAGCCACCCAAAAATAGCATTGAGCTATAACAGCATAGGCTGTATATATTCAAGCATGAAAGATTATGATAAGGCACTTGAATATTTTGAAAACGCCGTTTCAATCTGGAAAGGCATCTTTGGCATAGACCATCCGGATATTGCAAGGTGCTATAATAATATCGGGGTCGTCTATAAGGAAAAGGGTATCTATGATAAGGCTCTGAAATACTATAATATGGCCCTGGATATCAGGGCTAAATTTTTGAGGCCTGACCATCCGGATATTGCACTGAGCTACAACAATATAGGAAACGCATACTGCTCCCAGGGCGAATACAATAAAGCAATTGAATATCTAAAGAGGTCGCTTTCAATTGAGTTAAGATCAAGAAAGCAACATCCTGCCATAGTCCCCCTGTATTTTGACATTGGTAAAGCCTATGCCAGGAACGGCGACAGCCGTCAAGCCCTTGCCTATTATGAAAAGTCATTAGAAATGGGTGAATCCATATTCAGGCCTGGAGATGTTCAGTTGTCCACATTATATTTACTTGTTTCAGAGGCCTGCTGTAGCCTGAATGAATATGAAAGGGCCCTTGATCATGCCTTTAAGGCACTGAAAATAAGGAATGAGAGCCTGGGTCCGGAAAATGCGGAAACAGGATGGGCTGAGTTCTCCTGTGCCAGGATACTGCACAAAATGAACCGAATGCCGGAGGCAAAAAGACACCTTGAGTCTTCCATAGAGACAGCCCGCAAACAGGATATCAGGCCGGCTTACCTGAAAGAAGCTTTAGGTCTTGCTATGGCGATAAAAATAGATGATTAAATTACCCCGTCTCTGATCTTTTCATTAAGTTCCCATAAGGCCGTCCGGTTGCTGTCATACTTTAGAAGCTTATAAATTTTATCATAAGTGCCCCATACAAATTCAGTATGTTCTTTTGACAGAACAACGTGTGTGGTTTTTTCTAGTTCACATGCAAGTGAATATTCCCTGACAGTATAAAGATCCTTCTTATCTTTTAGGTCAGCAAAAATATTTTTTGGTATAGATGCAAGTGCCTCAAGCTCTATAAAATTATCAGCCAGTATTCCAGATTCTTCAAATGTTTCTCTTTTTGCAGCATCAAAGACTGATTCATCATTTTCTCCTCCGCCTGAAAGGAACTGGTATACACCATTATCGCTTCTCTTAAAAACACAGAAGCGGATTTCCGTTTCTACCCTTCTGAAAAGGATCACCAGTACCTGAAAATTTGCTCTCATATAATGAACCTTTCAGCAAAATGTATTTTTAGTAAAGGTTGCTGTCAAATAATAAAGGCAAAAGCAGGAGAACAGGCATCCAACCAGAAAGGTCTGCCTCAACTGCCTGTCAGATATAATAACGGTTTCAGGCTATGTACCTGCCGATATGGAAATTAAAATGCTTTTGGACAAACAGTCAGGATTCCGGGATGGTTCGGCAGATCTGTCTCTTTTTGAATGTGAAGAATGCCTTTGTTTGATTTATGCCGGATTTAGCAGTTCAAGGGCTTCTTTTTCAGTAAGGCGTGTCAAAAATTCTTCGTCCTCAGAGCCGAAGGCAAAATACTCATAATCTGTTTCATAGAGATAATAAGTCCTGCATTCAGGGCACTGTTTTAATTGCTTTAATCTGCCTGATGAGCTGTTTTTTAAATCCTTTACAAGGATAAGCTTTTTTGAAATCTCGGGCAGATATCCGTTATTTATATCGGACCCGTATTTACTGAAAGCATATTCCTTATCTTTAAGGCCTGAACATATTGAACATTTATTCATATTGTATTTTTCAATCCAGTACTGTCTGTATTTTCCCGTTATTGTGATAATAAAGAATATTGTCTTTTATATCAATGATCTCATAGGTGTAGCAATCCTGCCATGTCCCGCCGGATGAGTCTGCATAGGACATTTGAGCAAACACCTGACATGCCTGTTCATAGGTGCTGAATCTTTCTATGATCTCAACAGCATAGAAATCATCCTTTGAATATTTGAATTTTGCAATTGCAAACCCGGTATTTACCATATATATAATAACCCCATGAATGATAAACATAGATGACTTTTTTTCTTTTGTAAATATAATGTTTTTTGACTTTATGAAAGCCAGCGGGTCAGCGTATCAGATTTCTCGAGGATAATAAGACAAGAAAGGTTCTTCTCTTTCCAGATATCATATTCTCTTTCTTATTGTCTGCCTGATATTCATTCTTTTTCTCGGTTCTGCCTTCACTGCTTCTTTAAGGCAGCAGAATTTTCGGGATTCCTTGCCTTCCTACGTTTTAATATGATACCCTTGAAAATGATAAGAGCAGGAATACGCTATCATGTCAGGTGCATGCTTCAAATTCATTGGACTATCCTGTGAATTTTACGTATGATATTATATGAATGAAAAAAAGGAGTATAATTAAAAATGGCTGAAACAAAATCAATGAATATTCTTAAAAATGCAATCCTTCTGGAAAAAAGGGGCAAAGCGCTCTATGAATCATTTGCACGCCATTCCTCAAACAGGGATATAAGCGATTTTTTCAGTATGATGGCAAAGGAAGAACAGAGTCATATTGAGCTTCTATCTGAACAGTTCCTGCATTTTAATAAAACAGGCTCTTTCATGGATCAGGATCTTGAAGGCATGAGGAGCACCATAGACAGGATACTGACCACCAAAATAGTATCAGCTATAGGTACTGCAGATTTTGAGGCTGCTGCCGTATCTGCAGCAATTAACATGGAACAGAAGGCTATCAAAGTATATTCAGAACAGGCACAAGCAACTGATGACCCCGAAGAAAAAAAGCTGTATAAATGGCTGTCAGAATGGGAAAACAAGCATCTTGACTACCTTCAGAAAATTGATGAACGCCTCAGGGAAAATATATGGTTTGACAATCATTTCTGGCCTATGTAGAGACATCCTGAATAATGCATTTCCCGGGGCTGTATATTTTTTCAGCAGATCCTGCAGAAGATCCCTGCAATAAATACATGCCCTGAAATTAATACCGGATTCCAGGTATTATCTTTGCCTGGTAATATAATAAAAATTCTGCAGGCATGAAATTGAAAATAATATATAAGCAGATCAGATATAGCTGGCATATAAATGTTGACATCCCCGGGTGATACACTAAGAATTATTTAATGAGAAAAATACAAATTGCGGAAATATGCAAAGACACTGTGCTGAATTCATTGCGATCTTTTTAGATGGATAGATTTATGGGAAATATTATAAAGCAAATGAATTTTGATCATGGCAATCCAGGCCATTTTATATCTCCTGAGCTATCTAATAATTATCACTTACTTATCAATATAGGCATGTAATCATGAATAAAACCATAAAACTCACAATTCTTGGGTTAAGCATTGTTGTCCTTTTAGATGTCTTAATCACCACAGGTCTATTTGGCCTGATAGATTTTGGAAACAGCAGGACAGCGGCATGGATCAGTGAATTTAAGATGTGGATATTGCTGGGATTGATCTGTCTTGTTGCATTAAAGATAGAAGGATCAAACCTCCTTATATGGAAAGAGATCAACAGAAAATGGTACTTCTATCCAATATCTGTAATTGCTGTATTTGCCGGGGCAGTAATTGTAGCTATTACAACACCGATTCTTTTTGACCTCCTGCACATACCCAAAAGCCAGGAAGTACTGGAATCCCTGGCAAATTATTATTGCGAAGACAAATTACTGCTGGTCTTTGGATGCTTGACAGCAGGTTTTGTAGAAGAATTTATATTTCGGGGTTATCTAATGCCACGGATGGAAATTCTGTTTAAGCATAAATGGGCTGTAATTTCCTTATCAGCATTAGTGTTTGGCATTGCCCATATTGGCAACAGCAGTTTAATTGGGTTTATTGTCCCCACTCTGATCGGCCTTATTTTTTCTTATCATTACTACAGGTACAGAAATATCAAAGTTTTGATCATAACACATTTCCTGATTGATTTTGCTTCTTTTATAAATCTTTGTCAGTAAACCGGATCTTAAAACCAGAAACAATAAAAACGACCATTTCAAAAACGCAGAAAAGCAATATATTCAGGCATTACAGCCTGCTGCGGGGATAATGACACACTCCCCAGACCGTTAACTGCCATATTGAAAAACATTGTGTCCAGGTCATAGAAAATAAAGTGATAAAGTCGTATTTTAGACAGCTTCTAATCCTTTTGCATATATGTCAGCACATATGCATTAATAGATTTTTTCCCTGTAAATTAGGATATTATCCTTGTTTATGATATAAAAGCATAATAAAATATATTTATGCACACTTTGATTAAATCTCTGGAATAACTATGGGAGGCACGGTCATGTATTACTCAAAGAAAATTTTTACTTTACTGGCTATTTTTCTGATAATGACAATAATGACTTACAGTGAGCAGGATACTTTCATTCCTGGCATTGAAGATACCAATATTACAGCAGAACTGGACGAATACATGACAGCGCTTGCAAATGCTGGCAGGTTCCATGGTTCTGTCCTTGTTGCAAGGGATGATACCATACTTCTATCAAAAGGTTATGGCATTGCAGACTTTGAATTCTCTGTTCCCGTAGAGACTTCTACTGTATTTCCCATAGGGTCAAACACAAAACAGTTTACGGCAGCCGCTATCCTGAAGCTGCAGGAACAGGGCCTTCTTGATATTTCAGAAATGGTGACTAAATATATCCCTGATGCCCCGCGCTGGGAGGGTATTAAACTGGAGCATATGCTGAACCATACATCAGGAATACCATCCGAAGGCGCATATATTACCACTGACACTGACATTATACCTCTTTCAGAACTGGCAGGAAAGATAATGCAGCTCCCTCTTGAATTTGAGCCGGGGAAAGGGCATACATATTCCAATAATGGCTATATTACACTCAGCTATATAATTGAAAAGGTCTCAGGAATGACTTATGATGAATATCTCAGGAAATACATATTCAAGCCTCTTGAGATGAACAGCACAGGCCATCATAATTCAAGGGATGTTTTTAAGAACTGTGCATCGGGCTACACCACAGTAGCAGGAAGGCATATTCATTATGAGCCGCAGAATATACATAACAGATACGGCGCGGGAGGACTGCATTCAACGACAGAAGACCTTTTTAAATGGATGTGTGCCTTACATCAGAAGAGGATCATTTCAGCAGACTTATATGGTAGTATGATCGAGAACGATTACGGTCTGGTTAAAGGCAGGATAAAAGACCATATAATAATAGGCCATGGAGGCAGGGCTGTTGGATTCATCTCTTATACACTCTATTTCCCGGAAAGCAGAACTGCTATAATATTTCTTTCAAATCATGACAGGACACCCATGGCCACCCTGGCAAAGGATCTTTCTGCCATAATTTTCGATGAAGAATATTCACTGCCGGAGAAGATCTCAAGGAAAGCTCTATCTGTTCCAGCTGAGAGGCTTGAGCAGTATGCAGGGGTATATGCAATGGAATGGGAGAAAAGCTGGACATATACTGTCTTTACCAGGGGGAACAGGCTTTTTTACACCTCTACCTTCCCAAAAGAGACATTAGAGCTGTTCTATGAAGATGTAGACCGGTTTTTCGTCACTCCTGAATCTTCAGATACATTTACATTCATAAGGGATGACTCCGGTGATATTGAGGGATTTACCATGTACACACTGGAAGGTGCTAATGATAAGGCTGTGAAGATCCCATGATCGAATGCATTCCATAAACAGAACCGGCTATATTCCAAATTTCCTCTGCCAACAGCGATGTTGAAACTTAAAAATAACGGTTTTAAAAAATATGAACATATATATGATGATTCTCGTTATTTTTATTAGATCAACATAACAGGAACAAGGAAATATATACAGGGAGATTTGATCTGGAAAAGAAGTATAAAACACTTATTCATGAAAGGGTAGAATTAGCCCGCAGGGGGGAGAATAAAACTGTAATCGGAAAAATGAGATCAGGCTGGGCAGTACTTGGTGATGACCAGAGGCTTAAAGGCTATTGTCTGTTATTGAGGGACCCTGTTGTTGATAATCTCAACGCGATCAGCATGGCAGAAAGAATGCAGTTCTTATCGGACATGACATTGATCGGTGATGCTTTAATGAATGTTCTAAATCCGTCAATAATTAATTATTCAATACTTGGAAACACTGACAGGGCCCTGCATGCCCATATACATCCAAGATATGATACTGAGATGCCCGAAAAGAAAAAAACAGTACCATTTATATATAATATTGAAAAAATGCCATATATACATTTTGATCTTGATAGAGATAATGAATTGATAGAAAAAATCAGAAAAGAACTGATTAAACAAGACGGAATTTCAGAATAAAAACAGACAGACTTCGCCAGATGCTGGTAATCCGGGGATAATGCTGAGCAATTGGAGATAAAGAACAGAAATGAAGATAGAAGAGATGGGAAAAAAGAGTGATCCCATTATAGAATCGATAGTACAATTTGTGCGAGATGAATATCCGGCAGATATAGCAATTATTGGAGTCTATGGCTCTTATGCACGCAATACCCAGCATGAGAAGAGTGATATAGATATCTTTTTTACACCGGCAACCCCGCGCGGATATGAAGCATCAAGGCAATTCATAATTGGAGGTATTGGTTATGACTTCTGGCCAATATCATGGGAGAGAATGGAAAGTGCCCTTGCAAACTTCTCCAGAATAGTTACAGTTATTTCAGAGTGCATCATAGTGTATTATAGAAGCAGTGAGGATCTGAAGAAGATCACAGAGTATAAAAGAAGGATTGATGATATGCTTGGGGAGTCAAATTCCCTGAACATGATGGATAAGGCGCTTGACCTGCTTAAAGAATCTGGTGCAACAGTCATTGATATGCACAGCCAGTCTCGTCCGCTAAACATTCTGAAGCAGAGATTCCTTGACCAGCTTATGAGTGCTTTATCAGCTGCAAACCGGAAGCTTTTCACTTCATGCTGGACCAGAGACCTTGACAGATTATCAGGTTTTCCCCTGCTGCCTTCAGGGTTTATTAGAGATGTTGACACTCTGATTGATTCCAGGACTGATAGAGCTTTTTGCATTGCTGCAGAAATGCTGCTAAAAACCAGAGAAGTAATTGAAAAAGCAAGGTCAGCGGCTTCATCCCTTCCAGACTGGAAAGAATCATTCGCCGGTTTCTATGAAGAATTGTTATCCACAACAAACAAGATTAAGAATGCATGCTCAACAGGTGATAAGTATACTGCCTTTATCTCTGCTATGCATTTCCAGGATATAACAAATGGTATACTTTCCTCTTTGCTCGGAGTTCCTTCAGACGGATACAGCGCAATAAAGGAATTCGGCCTTCCTGTTCTATCCGATTCATTCGATCCAGAAAAGCTGGAGGAATTCAGTTCTTTATTGCAGACATTTGATAATGCATTAAGGAAACTGATCACTGATAAGGGAATCAGCATTAATTATCTCTCAAGCAATTCAGAACTTGATTCATGGATAAGGAAATGAAAACAGCTTCTGAATATCGCATGCACCAGTATGAAAGGATATGCGGAATGCAAATACACAAACATTGTGCGGCATATAATCGAATAATAGATAATATACTGCCACCAATTATCTTGGACACAAAATTAGCTTAAATTTGAAAAAGAAG
>CAYMEV010000038.1:0-13760 GCA_964389675.1 uncultured Candidatus Sumerlaeota bacterium | reverse complement strand
AGCCCTATGGTATTGATGCTGATTCTTACGGCAATTCCTATGTTACAGGCTTCTTCAATAATACTGTATGTTTTGGATACCCTGAAGACCCGGATGCAATCCCAATGACCGCCTACGGCATTCAGGATGTGTTCATAGCAAAGATTGACCCTGATGGCCGTTTCCTCTGGGTAAAACAGGGCGGAGTTTATGATGATTATTCTTCTGGCAAGGACATTGCCGTTGATGATATGGGCAATTCATTTATAACAGGACATTTCATAGGCCTTATATTTTTTGGCTCTCCTGGCCAGCCCGGGACGATAAGCCTTGAATCAAGGGGGAGCTTTGATGCCTTTATAGCCAAACTTGACCCGGAGGGAAACTTCCTGTGGGCTAATCAGGCAGGTGGGCATAATGATGATTATGGCAGGGGAATTGCCCTGGATGATTCAGGCAATTGCTATGCTACAGGCCATTTCAGGAATTATTCTACCTTCGGTAAGCCCGGTGATATAAACCAGATAAAGATATTGGCCAGGGGATATATAGATGTATATATAGCCAAGATCGATCCTGCGGGCAATTTCATCTGGGTAGAGCAGGCAGGGGGAACATATACTACTTACTGCAGCGGCATTGCAGTGGACAATTCAGGCAATTCCTATATAAGCGGGGGGTTTCAGGAAATAACATATTTCGGGGAGCCCGGTGAGCCGGGCACCTATGAGTTTGACTGGGAGGACGGTGGCGAGTTCATAGCCAAGATGGATGCGGGGACAGACGGTGCTGATGCTGCGGTATCTGCTGATGAGATCGGGTATTTTCCAGAAAATCCCCTGCCTGGAGATACAGTGGAGATCAGTGCAAGGATACGCAATATAGGCAATGAACCATTATTATCAGGCATTGTCAGCTTCTACCATAGCCTGCAGCCGAATACAAACCTTCAGCTTATAGGGTCTGTTCCATGCGGGGAAATACAGCCCGGCGAATATGAGGACATTGATATCCTGTGGGATACGGACGGATCCATGGACCCCCGTGCTTATATAATAACCGTGGAAGTGACCGATACTGAGCCCAATGACATAAATGTGATCAATAACCGGGCATTCAGGGAGCTTCTCCTGCCTGTGGAGCTTGAGTCATTCAGCGCCAGGGGAGTATCAGGGAATGTCAGTATCAGGTGGAGGACTGTATCAGAGGCAGATAACCTGGGGTTTAACCTTTTCAGGCTAAAGGCAGGAAAGGCAAGCCCGTTTGTATCCATTATCCCGGTGAAGCTGAATAATGGCATAATACCGGGCCAGGGGAGTTCATCATCACCCCATGACTACAGCTTTACGGACAGTGTGAAGGATAAAGGCGATTATTTCTACCTCCTTGAATCAATATCCACAGGAGGCACGGTCAGCGATACTTACAGGACAAGGCTGAAATGGATGTTCTGATATATATTAATACATATGCTCAGGAAGCCCCGCAATATTTATGGGCAGGATAGTTTGGGGGCCTGGGCATACCTTAGCTGCAGGCAGTAGTGGTAATTCTGAAATCCCTGATTCATGTTATAACAGCAGTATTAAAATTGTGAATTATCAACAAGGCATGAATCTTTTCAGACAAACACTTTCCTGGCATAATCATATATGGTCTTTACACCGTTTTCCATGATCTTCCGGTCTCCGGGACCTGTTTTTTCAGCATATGACCTGAGTGCAGATTTAATAATATGACTCCATTGAGGAAATTTATATAGAGCCCATTTCGCGGAGCCTGCCTTTGAAATGACAGGATTGGAATATTCAAGGGTGTAAAGGATCCGGCACATATTGAGTATGGATAGTCAGGGTATTCTATGCTCAGCTTTATAAATATCCCTGAAGAATATACTTCTTATGCATAGCTCATGAATCATCCAGTGCAATCTGCCACATCTGGTTTTGAAGTGCAGAAAAACGCAGTATATAGCAACTTATGATATAATAAATTTATAAAAATATCTTCATATCTAAGATAATAGCAGACTAAGAATGAGGATCTTATTATGGGTTTTATAATATGAGCATTTTAAGTCTTTATTGTTCTTTTTGCATATTATAAACTAACAGTGATATCTTCTCTTCGCATTAAAAGCGAAACTGCATAGTCAATTTGATGAACAGGATCTCATACTCTCCAGGAATTATAATTCCAAATTAAATTATTTTTTTTATCCAGGGACAGCAGCGAGCTGTCCCATATATCATTGGCCCCCCCTGACAGGCCATACATAATTTGTATTAGCTTTATCATCATTGAGCATATTGCCATCAATCATGCTCACGCTCCACGCATACTCCGAGCTGTAAGCATCAGTAGAGGATGACCAGTAGTGATAGGATTTAATCTCCAGAAACGGATGCCCTGCTGGCAATCCTATGTCATATTCCCCGAAATCATTCAGGCTTGACAGTTCTCGTACATTGGGCAGACGCCAGTCGCTATGATCACCATGATCAAGTGCATTACAGAAATCTATAGCATCATTCCAGTTTTTTGCTCCAGCCAGGTTTGCATCCCTTGCCCACATAAGCCCTGTTAGATTATCAGTTACAGTGCCATCTCCATTGTCCGTAAATCTTGATTTGGGCCACGGGACACCCATCTCCAGGTCACCGTCATCACCTGTCCTGTAGCTTGCTGTCTGGCCGGTCCTGGGTATGGGGGCATCCCCATCTGAGATACTCCTTACAGGCCAGACATAATAGGCTGGCGTCTTTGAACTGCAATCCACATTGCCATAGTAGATATAGACAGCCCAGGCATAATCAGGGCTGAATGCATAAGTTGAAGATGACCAGTAATACCCGTTCTGTATCCCTGTATAAGGATTTCCTTCAGGCAGTCCGGGAGTATGCTCTGAAATATCAATCAGGCTGTAGAGCTCGCGAACATTGGGAAGGCGCCAGTCATTATAACCTGCATAATCCAGGGTATTGCAGTAATCTACTGCATCGTTCCATGTCCTGGTCCCGTCAATGTTTGCATTCTTTGCCCACATCAGCCCTGTCAGGTTGTCGGTCACAGTTTCATCAGCGTTATCTGTAAATCGCGGGCTGGGCCACGGAACGCCCATCTCCAGGTCACCGTCATCACCTGTCCTGTAGGCCGTTGTCTGTCCGGTGCTTGGGACAGGTGCATCGCTGCTAATCTCCTGCGGATATACATAGAAGCATATTCCTTCATATGTCCAATTTGGAAGCTGCATTACAGCATCTCTCTCTGTCTCGCTGATGGTATACAGGTGCCCTCCCCTAACATGGTTGAAGAACCTGTATACAGGTGTTGTATCTGAAGCAAAATTTGCAAATACATAAAACTTGACTCCCTCATAGTTGTACTGAGGAAGCTGCATCACGCTGTCTCGTTCTGCCTCGTTAATTGTGTAGAAGTGAATGCCTGTCCTTGTGTTGAAAAAGCGGTAAACTGGACAGGAACCAGAAGCCTGATAAGAATGGACATAAAACTTAATGCCTTCAAAAGTCCACTGAGGAAGATTTTCCATAATATAATCCCTCTCTGCTTCCGATATAGTGTATAGATGACCGCCTCGAACTGTATTGAAAAAGCGGTATACAGGGACTGGCCCGTTTGAATTTATAAGAGGGAAAAGGGATACTGAGTCACCTGACTGGTAACCTGTCATTATTGCTGATAAAAATAAAGCAATTAAAAAATAGAAAACAGCCTGCCTCATATATATCTCCTTTCATTTATATTTAATTATTAGTATAATAGCATCATCCATCATATGGATGCCAAGTCAGCATCTTATAATTAAAATAATAATTTAAATATAAGCCAAGTCAAAAAATACTGCTTAATAATGTCAATTTGCCTTTTTGACGGTTTACAGCTAAATATGAGCTTAATCTGATATTTACTATAAAGCAACAGCATTTTATCCTTTCAGAGCAGTGCTGTTTTTACATAATCATATAGGTTCTTTACTGATTTTTCCATAATTTCTCTGTCTCCGGAGTCTGCTTTCTCAGCATATGACCTGAGTGCAGATTCAATAATATGACTCCATTGAGGAAATTTATTTAAAGCCCATTTCGCGGAACCTGCCTTTGAAATGACAGGATTGGAATATTCAAGGGTGTAAAGGATCCTGCACATATTGAGTATGGAAAAGTCAGGATATTCATCAAGGTGCTCTTCAATATAACTAAATTCTGAATGCAGGGATTTCCTGATCTCATCCCATGAGGGAAAAGAGAACAGCTTGTCAGGATCTTCTCCACAAATCTTTATGCACATCCCGGAAAGAATATGCTGTTTATGAAGAGGCCATGAATCATCTACTGCAAGCTGCCACATCTCGCTTTGAGGTGCAGAAGAATGCCTGGCATCATCGCTCAGAATATAATATCCATCAAACTCTCCTCCCAGGGGAGGGTATTGTTGCCCAAGGAAGTCATGCAGATTATAAAGCTCTGTTTTCTCCTGATTGGTTAAAGTTTCATCAAATATAACATGAAAATCTATATCCCTTGTTGGAAGACTGTCCGGAAAAACACATGCTCCGTAAATATAAGCACCGCGAAGCTTTTCCTGCAAAATTCTGCAAAGACCTTTTCCAAAGTCAAGGCAGAGAGATTTGAAGTTTTCCGGAAGGCTTTTGTTTATATTATCCCATGAAACATAATTCATTCCTTGCTCCTCACAAATTGCTTTATAAACCTATAAATAACATACAAAAACGGTATTTAGAAATTATTATTTTCATTCTGCCTGCAAGCTCTACCTATAGATATTCAAGCTTAAAAGATCCCTGATTTTCCAGCGTCATAAATAAAAATACAACCGGAGACAATAGATTGCAAAAAATAAAGCCTGCTTTTAATAGTATTATAACAGAAAATCTTTAATTAATCGGAGGGGCTTGTATATCCAGGACATATATAGCAAACAATACTGACTGTCCCGAGAGAAAAAACATTTTAAAAATCTTAAACAAAGCTTTATAGTTATATCTCGATTACTTCAGAAATGATCTGATCGGGGAGACTGCATATGATGAGATTATCTCTAATGAGAGAAGTATTTAAGACAGTAAATGAGGACTGGGACTGCCCGTTTGCATCAGCCCTGGTAAAAACCTGGAATAATGACAGGGGCCGGGTGAAGATGTACAGGGCAAGTGCAAATTTTATCTGCTTTATGTGGGATAAAGATACAGAATATGTTGCACGGTTTAACAGCAGTACTGAAAAAAAGCTTTCAAGACTTGAAGGTGAAATTGCCCTCATCAATTATCTTGCTGAAAAAAAAATTCCAGTAGCTCGCCCTGTCCCTTCAAATAGCAATAAATTCATTGAAGAGGCATGCACGGAATATGGCACCTTTTTTATGAGTGTTTTTGAAAAAGTGCATGGCAGACAGCGGGATATCAGGGAACTTGACCAGAACGGCTTCTTTGTCTGGGGAAAGGCTCTGGGGAGTCTGCACAGAGTATGCCGGGACATTCCAAAACATATAGGGATATTAAGGCCCTCCCATGAAGGCCTTTTTGAAAGCCTTGCCAGAGACTACCCTTCAGAAGATGAAACTGAGCTTAAAGAAATTGAGCATATCAGAAGATGGATGAAAGGACTGGATAAAGATAAGAATAATTACGGAATGATACACTATGATTTTGAACTGGACAATATAATATGGAATAATAAGACTCCGTATATAATAGATTTTGATGACTCAATATACTCCTGGTATGTGGCAGACATCGCCTATGCATTGAGGGATCTAACTGATGAAGGGGAAAAACTGAATATTTCAGATACCCGGTTTTGCAGATTCATTGATGGATACAAAAGCGAATGTGATATCTCTAATAAGGAATTAGAACAGCTTCCTGGTTTTTACAGGCTGCATCATTTTATAAGCTACAAGATAATAGAAAGGTCTCTTGATCTGGAAACTGGAGAGGATAACCCTGAATGGATGAACAGGCTTATTGAAAAGCTGATGCGAAAAAAAAACTGCTTATACAAAGGATTCGGGAAGAATTGACAGGAATATGAAATTCATAATAAAAGAATGAATAAAGCCGTCTTTTTATAAAATTATTCTGTTATTCTTTAATAAAATGATTAAAATATCCATGGGAATTTTTTATGATTGAAGCTCATGCATAAAATCTTGAACAGGTTCATCATCCCTTTTCCTGTTCTTGCAGAAATCAGAAATACCAAATTTACTTCCTATTTTTAAGGAGATATATAAGCAAGGCTAAAAATTTTAAATAAAACAGCAACAGAAAACACAAAAAATCCGTAATCATTTAATACGTGAAAATAATTAAAATTTTAATGCCTAAGAATAGACATCTCCTTAAAGGGATGTTTATGAATATTATTATGATTTATATTGTTTTAGTGTGTATAAATGAATTATTATAGAAAATGATATTAACCATGGAGGGCCTTTTATGAAAAAAGTTATACTTCTTTCAATTGTTTTTCTTTTTGTATTTTCAGGAATATCCTATGCAGACACTATCAGTTTAAAACTGCTTTTTGATGCAGACAGAGTTGTTCTTGAGCCAAATGAGCACTTTCATGCCGTCAGGTATGAAGACGCAGATGCTTATTCCTTTGTAGAAGAAGGACAACCCGATATACCGGCATATCTGGTAAGGGTACTTATACCGCTGGAAAGTGAAGTTACTGATATAAGGGTAAACAGCCAAAAGAGGACAAGCCTTGGGAAAATAATCCCCTATCCATATCAGGGTCAGCATCCTATTTCAGCGCCCGCCCCTGATTTTATCAGCCCTGACAGGGATATATACAGCTCTGGCAGTATATTCCCATCAGAAAGAGTAATCGGATATACCGTGGGAAAGACAAGGGGGTTCAATATATACTATTTTGCCTATGTCCCATTTGAATATGATACTGATAAACAGGAGCTGTTCTTTTACGGGAAAGCGGATTTTGAGATCGAATATTCCTATAAGAAAGATGATAGTGCAATAGAATACAGGCCGAATCAGGTATTTAATGGAATTATACAAAGCTCTGTGATCAATCCTGAGGATATGGAAAAATTTTATCCTTCAAAAATCAGTATATCCAGAAACAAGACGGATTATGACATGCTCATTATAACCACTGACAATTTAAAGCCAGCAGCTGTAACCTATGCAAATTACAGACAATCCAGTGCCGGAATCAGCTATGTGATAAAGACCGTATCAGAGATATCATCCGCATATACCGGCTCTACAACCCAGCTGAAGATCAAGAACTGCATTTTTGATTATGTACAGAACAGTAATATATCTCATGTATTTTTAATTGGCGACGGGGGGACCGATTCAAATTACAGTGTTCCTGATCAGAATGTCTATGCTAATGTCGGCGGATATTACATTGACAATACCATGCCCGGGGATATCTTTTACAGCTGTTTTGATAACCAGTTTGACTGGAATGCCGACGGCGACACGAAGATAGGTGAGATGAACGTGGACAATGCAGATATATCCCCCGATGTATTGATCGGAAGGCTATCTGTAAGGACACAACAGCAGATCCTTGATTATATGGGTAAGGTACAGACCTATATTGCCTCAGCAGCAGACCAGTCTTTTGTGGAAAACCTGCTTTTATCCGGTGTTCAGCTCTGGAGCTACGGGGATGCGGAGTCAAAGAGCGAGAAGATGTATAATGAATATATTGCACCCTACTGGGCAAATCATGTGAAAAACACTCTATATGATTCAGTTACTACTGTTTCAGTTGCAACTCTTACAGCCATGTTCAATAATAATATGAACTTCATGCACATGGCTACACACGGTGATGTAACAATATGGTCGATGGGCACTGGCGGGTCATTTACATCAAGCCATGCCCTTGCCCTGGACAATATCCCGGGGACAGTAATAACTATTGCCTGCATAACAAATGCTTTTGACCCTGAGGTATCAGGGGCATCAGATCCCTGCCTCGGTGAGGGTTTTATAAGGAATCCCGATGGAGGTGCTGTTGTATATATAGGTTGTTCAAGGTATGGTTTCGGTGATTACGGAATGAATACCCATGGTGTTTCCTTCCAGTATAATGACCGTGTCTTTAAGCACATGCTTCAGGATACCTTCAATCACAGGATAGGAAGTGCATTTACCCAGTCAAAGATTGACCTTGTAGGACAGGCCAATGCAGACGGTACATACCGCTGGGTACATTTTGGGCTGAATTATCTCGGTGATCCTTCTCTCATAGCATACAAGGAAGCATCAGCAGCTGCTGATACAGTTCCTGTATACCGTTTCTTCAATACAGCCAGGGGAGGGCATCTCTATACCATAAGTGAAGCAGAGCGTGATTATATACTGGAAAACCTTCCGCAATGGAGTCTTGAGGGAATAAAGTTTGCCGTATATGAAGAGCAGAAGGCTGGTACCATGCCTACCTACCGCTTCTTCAATACCAATACCGGCATTCACCTTTATACTATCAATGAACAGGAGAGGGATGATATCATGGAACTGCCCCAGTGGAACTATGAAGGTATAAAGTTTTATGTCCATTCAGGCCAGGCTACAGATACAGTGCCTGTATACCGCTTTTTCAATACAGCCAGGGGAGGCCACCTTTATACAACAAGCGAAACGGAAAGGGATGCTGTTATGGAACTGCCCCAGTGGAGTTATGAGGGTATTTCCTTTTATGTCTACCCTTATGTTGAATAGAAAAAGCTTTAATATATTTTTTAGTATTGTGTAAAGCAGCAGGAATAATTAAAAGCGGCAGGGCTGATCCATAAAGCCCTGCTGCAGGTTATGATTGCTGTTGAAAACACTTCGCTGTTTGTGTATTTCTGATGATGAGTAATGTGTATATAATCCTGTCCTTAAGGTCAGGTAATGGAGCTTTTGCCTGGGGAAAACTTGTATATGAAGAGCAGTGAATTTATTGAGTTTCAGGTAGCATATTTCAAAAAACATGCAAGGACCGGAACTCATTTCCTGGGAATCGAATTTGAACATTTCCTGATAGACAGGGTAAGCCTGAGAAGCTATTCTTATTCTGAACCGGATGGATCCTGTGATATTGTAAAAAAGCTTATTAAAAAGGGCTGGAATATAATTTCTGAAGAAAACGGAAATCCCCTTGGAATTGAAAAAGGTGGCAGTACCATTACTTTTGAGCCCGGAGGCCAGCTTGAGATAAGCTTAAAACCGCTTAAAGATATCAGGGAAGTTGAGAATGCTTATAAAGCAATAATTGCAGAAATCTATGAGGAGCTTGGATCAAGCCAGGCTCTTGTTTCTGTAAATTACCATCCACGGAGCAGGATATCAGACCTTCCGATCCTTCCAAAAAGACGCTATCACATAATGTATGATTATTTTGTGGGAAAGGGCGGGATGAGCCATTATATGATGAAAGGCACAGCAGCTACCCAGGTCTCCATAGATTATTCGGATGAAGAGGATTTTATTAAAAAATTCAGGGTGGCAAACTATATTGCCCCGGTTATTTCATCAATTTTTGATTCTTCTGTTGTCTTTGAAGGCAAGCTTTATGAGGGGGAAAACCTTAGGGCTATGATATGGAACAGTACTGACAGGGACAGGTCAAAAATGGTTCCCTGTTCACTTGATAAGATTTTCGGCTTCAGGGATTATGCACTTTACCTTCTCAATGTCCCGCCAATTTTCATAAAGAAGAATGATGCTGAGATATTCACAGGCAACAGCAGGCTGAAAGAAATAATAAGAAATCATGTTCTGAATGAAAATGATCTTGAGCATCTGATGAGCATGGTATTTCCCGATATCCGTGTCAAAAGGTTCATTGAGATGAGAACAGCTGATTCCTTGCCTTATCCTTATGCTTATGCAGTGGCTGCCATGGCAAAATCCATCTTTTGCACGCCCCATGTGCTGCAGGAGCTTTATAACAGGTCACTGAGAATTAAAGATTCCTGGATATTAAGGCAGAACGAAGGCCTGGCTAAAATACCTGCTGATGTTGATGAAAGCTTCATGGAACTGAAGGATTATATAATTTCTTCAGCGGAAAGAAACCTGAACCAGGCAGACCAGGCATATTTATACCCCTTTCTTGATAAAATCAGGGAACATGGCAGTATATCAAGATGGCTGAAAGGGCTTTACAGGACAGATAAAAATGCCTTCTTAAAAGCCATAGAAGTCCCGGGCCGATAAAAAGAGGAAGTATGAAACTTGAAAAGAAGATGAGCATGGCTGTCCTGAGCGAGCCGGGCAAATATATTGATGATTTTTTGAGAATCAGCAAAGATGTTGCCGGTTCTAAAGCAATTTACAAGGGAGAGCCTGTCCCTTTTCTATATATTCCCAAAATATATGCCTCAGAAGATATGACTTCTTTCAGAGAAGCCCTTGGGCAATTATTTGAGATCATTAACAGGTCAATCGAGCTCTACCTTACAGAGTCATATGTCAGCAGACTCTTTAATTTTGATGAAAGGCTTGATTCTCTGATAAGGCTTCCTCATTTCTATGATATAAATGTTCCGATGGGGCGTTTTGACCTTTTTTACTATTCTCCCGGAGAATTTCAGTTCTGCGAGCTTAATACCGACGGAACATCAGCAATGATAGAGCAGGAGGAACTGGCCCGGATACTTATAACTTCCAGAATAATGAAAAAATTCAGCAGGCAGTATTCCTTCAGCAGTTTTGAGCTGTTTGAGAGCTGGGTGGATGCTGTCTCTAAGATATACAGTCAGTTCACAAGAAATAATGAAGCCATTGGAAAAGCCAAAGACAGAATATCTGTTGCAATTATAGATTTATTAGACAGGTCAAGCCCGGTAGAATTCGAGGAATTTGCCGCAGCCTTTCGATCAAAGGGCTATGATTGTTTTATTGCAGATCCGAGGGAAATAGCAATTAAAAATGGATTTATGGCCTATAAAGGAAAGAAGATAGATATAGTCTACAGAAGGCTTGTTACAAGAGACCTGATGGAACGCTATGAAGAGATACCGGGTTTTATCGAAGGCCTCTATGAGGGCAGGACCTGCGTGATAGGAAGCATTAAGACTCAAATTGTCCATACCAAGAGGTACTTTGAGGTGCTGCATAACCCTTTGTTCAGAAAATATCTTACAAGTGGCCAGATCAGTTTTATTGACAGGCATATCCCTCTGACAAAAAAGCTAAGATTTGATGAAATAGCCGGTGATTATTTAGATAACCAGCAAGAATATATTATTAAACCTGTTGATTATTATGCATCCAAGGGAGTCTATGCAGGTTCTGCCTTTTCAGATTCTGACTGGGAAGACCTTCTCATTTCGAAAAGCAGAGAAGACTATATAATACAAAAATACGCACCCCCTGCCTGCATAGACAATATCGTCCGTAATGAAACCGGCGAATTTGAATTAAAGGCCTTCAGAAGCATTACAGGCCTGTTTGTCTATGGGCAGAAACTTGCAGGATTATATGTCCGGGCCGGTCTTACACCTGTGATATCAGGCCTTCACAATGGCTATACCATGGGAGCGTTCTCACTTGAAAAAGAGCCATGAGAATGCTTTAAATTTAAATTAAGACAGGGCTTGAAAACGATATTTTTTTCTTGTTTTCCGGCCTGTATTAAAAACTTTAAGTTAATAATTTTGAAGCAATCAATCCAAGAAAAAGCTTATAGTTTCTGAGGTATTCCTTTGGTGAGGTTCGAATATCAAATGTCTTTCATCTATTAATTTGCCTGAATTGTATAACTGAATTGTATAAAAATCCCAAGGAATAATCTTATCAATGTAATATATAAAATAACCATTTTCAGATGATTGAAGCTCTAACTTTAATGTATTACCAGGAGCCTTAAGCATAACATCAATGTTTTCAATATCTTCATTTGTTATTACATTTACAGTTATTGAATTTCCTTGTGCTATAACAAGGGAACCAATATCTGATGATTCATCTGTAATATCAATTGGATACATGGTTAATACATATGATTCATGATAAAGATATAACTCATATTTACCAGCAATTACAGCATCTTTTTTTGTAATGCAGAACTTTCCATTTTCATCAGTTATTACATATTTTGTGGTTCCAAATAATGAATTTATGCCAGATCTAATTTCTGTATCATACATTATTCTTGCTAAAGAAGCATAATTACCAATATGGGAAAAATATATTTTAGTATCTGGTACAGGATAATTATCCTTATTGACAACAAATCCTCTAAGCTCCAGTCCTTCTTCAAAAAATATATCTCCAATATTTATCAGCTTTGGTTTCTTTTTAAGTTCTCTAAGGGTTTTCTCGTCAAAGTAATACCTGTGTAAAAAAACACTTTCAGATTCAGGGACTTCTAATTTCAGCTCTGCATAAAGTATTTCCATTTCTAAATAATCTTCAATGTTTCTTAGATATTCTGAAGATAGAGGATAAGATGAAGGGATTGTAAAATAACCGTTATAATCAGTTTCATGCCATGTATTTGAAAAATTAAAATTATTAATAGGATAGGCCATTTTATCACTTTCATAATAATAGTGTGTTTCTACATTGATCTTTGCAGGGAAAGAAATGTCATTATTAGCTACCCTGCCATAAACACCAAATAGATTATCAATATCAAAATATAGAATATAAGGTTCTTTAGAAACAAAAAAATTATAGGATATAGGCTTGTTATTTATATCATCCTGAAAGATAATTAAGAATTCCTGTGAATTATCATCTTCTGGAACTATAAATAGAAATCTATTATGTGGATTATATGCCTTCTCCATAACTTGTCTACCCCCGGATGGCCTATAAGAATATAGATCAGCAATCAATTTTCGTGGCTTATAATCGATATTATCATAAAGAACAGATCCATATATGCTGTTCTTTTTAATCAGGCAGATAGCTTTTAATTCTTCCAGTAAAAAGTGGCCTGGAAAATCATCTATAGATGAAAATAAAAATTCAGTTTCTTCTATTGCCGGACCGTCAAATTTAATTCGGTATGTATATTTTGAGTTAATATTATCGAAATGAATCTTAGCATCTTTATCTGGTGCTGTGGATTGTAAGGAGATATATCCATCAATCTCAGGTATATAGCATTCTAATTTTATGATTATCTCAGTAACTGGCATGCCAACCCAGTCAATAGAGTAGAAGTCAATAGAATTATCTGAAAAACAAATTTCAATAGTATCATCTGGTGTTGTAATGAATTTGTAATATATTGCATGACCCTTTATTGCAACGAAAATATTGTTCAGGTTTATATTAGAATTGATACTTTTAGGCAAACCTGTTTTAATATAGGACTCATAGTCAATTTTTTCTTCCAAGGCAATTTGCCAATAATTTTGGTCCTTATTAAAAGAGTAGATGTACAAATGCAGATTATTCTTATTAGAAGATATTATAAAAAGAGATCCTGAATATATAATTATTAATAGAAAGAAAGATAGAACTTTAAACATAAATCTCATGGTACATTATTCTCGTGTAATATGTAATATATTATCAGAAACCTTAGAAGATAAAGTAGCCCATTTATAAATCTCGCAGTATATTTTAGTATATTCTATATCATTTTCCTCAAGCATTTTTCTAATAGCATTTATCATTATATTATCATTCATGAGATTATCATTATGAAAATGATCAAAAATATATGAATCATGGACTGCACTAAAATAGGCAATTTTGTACCGGCCCCAATTAATTGGACACTAATTAAGCATATACACCTAAGCAGCTT
>CAYMEV010000037.1:12656-15477 GCA_964389675.1 uncultured Candidatus Sumerlaeota bacterium | reverse complement strand
TTGAGATTGATTCTTCAGGCGAACCAAACTTCAAAATCAAAGACTATATTACAGCGATTAATCCAGGGAATGGAGATATTTTATGGGAATTTATCCTTCCAGTACAAGCTTATAGAAATCGTATTGTAAAATCAAGTCAATTATTCTATGACGATCCATTTGGCCCACGTGCAGACCCTTCTCCCAAAGCTTATTTTCGTCAATATGGAAGGAGATTATCTGCATGCTATGATAATCTTGTATTTTTCAATATACCTACAGACATGGAGGTGGAGAAGTGCCATTATTATATGGGCAGGCGCTATTTTACCGGAAGCCTACGAAAGCTCTTTGCACTTGACAAAAAGACAGGTAGGTTAGTATGGGAAAAAACAGGTGAGATAATTTTTGAGTTCAATCCTCACGTCAATAATGGCATTTTGTATTGTTTAGAAGTGATAGACCTTTGCAAAATAGAACCAGTTTATCTCTCTGGGCTTGATGCCAGAACTGGACAAATATTATGGGAATATAGAATTAAGAATATAGAAGAACTTATAGAAGAGCTTACTGACTATTATGAACGCCAGACCGGGTATGTCGGCACTTTTTATTATAACAGATATATAGGAAGATTTGACATATTTTTCGCCAGCAACAATAATGACTTGTTATACCTTTATTGCTATATAGAATCAATGTATCCTCCTATACCACCATTCTCAGCTAATTATATAATAGCAATTAATGCTCTAACTGGTGAGATAGTCTGGGATAAATTTTTTGAAAATTCAACGGCTATAAATAATTTTATTGATGATAATATTTATTTCACACAGCGCCAGAAGCAGCCATCATCTGACCTCCTGCACAATATCGATCTTATAATTACCAATAGCAAAACAGGCGAAGCAATCAGAAGGATAGAGCTAAACACTGTACACAAGGACTACTTTATATATTTTCTTATAAAGCATGAAAATATGCTTTATCTATATCTAAGAGACAGCTATAAGTTAAATTCTGGTACACCATATATCTATATTATTGATATACCCTCATGTAAAGTTGAGGGGATAATAAAAGCTGGATCTTCTTTTCATGAGCAAGCCAATGATATTATTTTTGCTAATGATATGATCTATATTTCATCATCAGATTCGGGTAATTGTTATATCTATGCATTGGAAGAATCGACAATAGGCAAAGATATTTCCCCAAGTATCTCAGATATAAAATAATATGGCTCAAAAAGAATATCAAGTATAAATGGAAGATGAAAAAGCATTATATTTTTAAGGTCGTATAAAAAACCAAAAGAGGAAATTACTATGAAAAAGAACACCCTCTTACTAATTATAATAGTTATATTTGCAGTTTGTAAAGGTTTTTCAGCTGAAACTGACAGCAATGATCCAGCAGGATATGATAAAGGATTAAGTATCATTTCATCAGATATTCTTCGAGATGATAATAATTTTTCAGGTGCCTGGGAAAAACAATTTTACATAGCCGGAATGAATGATGATGTTTATGCCCTCGCTACTCTTGGCGGTGAGATCTATGCGGGAGGCAAGTTTACAATAGCAGGGCAAATAACAGCAGATTATATAGCCAGATGGGACGGTAGTTCATGGTTGCCTCTGGGATCAGGAATGAATGATAGTGTATATGCTCTTGCTGTAATGGATGGGATGCTCTATGCTGGTGGAGCATTCACCCGGGCTGGTGGTATACCGGCACACAGGATCGCCAAATGGGATGGCTGCTCATGGACTCCCCTGGGCTCAGGCATGAACAATAATGTTCATGCCCTTGCTGTCTTGAATGGTGACCTGTATGCTGCAGGAAATTTCAATACAGCCGGTGGAAGGTCAGCAAACAGAATTGCCAAATGGGATGGTAGTTCATGGAACCCCCTGGGTTCAGGAATGAACAACTATGTCTATGCCCTTGCTGTTATGGATAATATCCTCTATGCAGGAGGAAAATTTACTAAAGCTGATGGAGTCCCTGTAAATTATACAGCCAGCTGGGATGGTGACTCATGGACTCCCTTAAACTCAAAATATCAGGGAAGAATTATAAGAATCGACGGTCCTGTCTATACCTTTGCTATTCTCAATGGTGAATTGTACGCAGGAGGGAATTTCCATCTTCCTGGAAAAAACATAACAAAATGGGATGGTAATTCATGGTCTCCACTTAAATCAGGAATGCCAAATCATATATATTCACTTGCGGTAATGGAGAACAATATCTATGCTGGGGGCAAGTTTCATGAATCATGTGCTCTACCTTCCAATGATATTGCTGGATGGGATGGCGACTCATGGACTCCTATCATGTCTGGAGTTAATGCATCGGGAATGAACAATGATGTCTTTGCCATTGCTGTCCTGGATGGTGAGCTGTATGCCGGAGGTTCCTTCACTATGGCAGATGGAAAATATGCATACCGGATAGCTAAATGGAATGGCATATCATGGTCCCCTCTAAATCCACAGAAAAGTCCTTCAGGTTTGAATAGCGATGTCTATGCTTTTGCTGTTATAGATAATACAGTTTATGCCGGGGGTATCTTTTCTGATGCAGGGGGTATATCTGCAAACAATATTGCCCGTTGGGACGACAATGAATGGAATCCTCTGGGGTCTGGAACTAACGGGCGTATTTATGCCCTTGCTGTTATGGATAATATCCTCTATGCTGGAGGCATATTTTCTGATGCAGGCGGTATATCTGCAAATAATATTGCAAGTTGGGACGGTAATGAATGGGCTCCTTTGGGGTCTGGAACTAACGGGCGTATTTATGCCCTTGCTGTTATGGATAATATCCT
>CAYMEV010000037.1:0-12556 GCA_964389675.1 uncultured Candidatus Sumerlaeota bacterium | reverse complement strand
TATCTGCAAATAATATTGCAAGTTGGGACGGTAATGAATGGGCTCCTTTGGGGTCCGGAAGTAATGGTATAATACGTTCTCTATCTTCCATAGGCAATATGCTTTATGCTGGGGGTGCTTTCACAATTGCAGGCCAGGTATCTGCCAACAATGTAGCCCGATGGGACGGCAATGCATGGAATCCTCTGGGAGGTGGAACCAACAGCACAATTTATTCTCTAAGAATTCTTAATGATATGCTTTATTTGGGAGGCAGATTTACAAAAGCAGGGGAAATACCATCTTATTTTATTGCATGCTGGCATTGCTGTATTGAATAATAATATCAATATTTATTTATTGAGCACTAAATTGTTGTTTATATCCAATTATAAAAAAAATCACCATAGATCTTTTTATAGGAAAATAAGATTATAAAATTCCACAAACTATTGAGTTTTATTATTTTATAGTATATTCTATACACTAAATATAAAAAGGAGATATAAATCATGATGAATTTTATCTGGTTTATCATTATAGGTGCAATCGCCGGATGGATAGCCGGGCAGTTAACCAAGGGAAAAGGCTTCGGAATAATATGCAATATAGTTGTAGGCATACTCGGAGCTTTAATTGGAGGATGGTTATTTGGTTTATTCTCGTCAGTAATGGAAAATACTCTTTTAGGCTCACTGGTAACAGCTGTTTTAGGCGCTCTGGTCCTTCTGTTCGTAATATCGCTTTTTAAGGGTAAAAAATAGGATTACCATAACCATAGTATTATTTTTTTAACCTTAAATTGTCTTTTTACTTTAGTCCGGACATTATTTCATCAAGCTTATCCAGGACCCTGCTGTTGGATATGAGGATGGCACCCATCTGGCAGTGCTCCCCGGCACCTTCCTCAATACTGAAATGAATCAGGTGTTTCTCTGACCTTAGCGAGTCGTACAGAATCTTTGACTGGCCCGGCAGGTCCTTATCACCTTCCGAATCAACAATTACCATAATACATGATATCCTGTCAGCTACTTCCTTCATTGTATAATCCTCAAGCATTTTTATCCATTCAGCAGGTGAATCTGCCTTGAAAGTAAACATGCCATTTGACATGGACCATCTTAAAGATGCATCTTCCTTCATCTTTTGATATACATAGCTGTTTATCTCCGCCATGCCCTCAGGGGTTTTAAGGGCTTTAAACATCTCATCAGACATGCCTGTGGTCATTGAAAAATCAAATATTCCCCCATTAGCAATACATACCTTTATCCTCTTTTCAAAGGCAACAGCCCTTGGAGCAAGGTAACCTCCGAAGCTGATCCCCATGAGGGCGATCCTGTTCTTATCAACATTATCCAGGCTAATGGCAAAATCAACAACCGGCTTTATAACAGCTTCCCAGTCATGGCGGAAAGGCAGTCCCTGTTTCCTTATGACTTCTCCCTGGCCGGGCCCTTCGAACAGCAGAAGATCATAGCCCCTGTCCAGTGCAAAAATCCCTGTTTCATAATAAAGCTCTTCAGCTGTACCGTCAAAACCCGTCTGTATAATAAGCAGGGGCTTTTTTCCCCCTTTGTCATCAGATAAGCACAGGTATCCAGGTATAGTTGTACTTTCATATGGTATCTCAACGGGCTTTATTTTTCTTTCGGATAACTCTGCAAATCTTAAAAAGCAGTCCTTCTGC
This sequence comes from uncultured Candidatus Sumerlaeota bacterium, assembly GCA_964389675.1. Taxonomy (GTDB): domain Bacteria; phylum CAYMEV01; class CAYMEV01; order CAYMEV01; family CAYMEV01; genus CAYMEV01. Next base: position 10,884 of record CAYMEV010000037.1, on the reverse strand, counting down.
TTCTGCCAGGTTGAATTTATCCTCTCGTCACCAGGGTTGGAATGCAGGAAGAATTCTGCAGTCCTGTAGTAATTTGATGCCTTAAGATAGGCCTGCCCGGCGCTGGTTTTTTTACCTGCCGACAGCAGGCTGTCTCCAGATCTTTCCAGCCTCTCTGCTGTCTTATACCATTCATTATACCAGCTCTCATCATCACCTTCCCTGATATTTCTTATGGTGAGCAGGACCTCATTAATGTCTGCTGCACCGCTGACTGAGTATCCCATAGTCCTCAATGTCTGATATGAATACTGGTGGTCATTAAAAAAGGGATTATCAGAAGCCTCTGATTGCATGCTTAATCCAATAGCTAAAAACCCCGTAAACAAGATCAGTATATAATTTCTCATCCCTGTCAATCTCCCTGTAAATTTTTTTTCATAAATCTTTATCTTCAAACTATTTATACTCTTATTCTGTTACCATGAAAATTCAGTTTATGAAAAGAAAAAAGCATCATATATGAGTATTCAGAACATAATTAATCAAGAAAATATTACAAAAAAGATCTTAACCCTATAGCTCAATTAGCTTATCATTATTGTTAAATTTGCTTATTGAATCCCTAAAAAACTGCAAAGCCTCTTCATACTGCTTTTCAGGAAAAATAAAATCATTCTGCTTTGCCACTTCTCTGGCTGTTGTTTTAAATAATTGATAAAAGATGTTTATTGAAAAGCAGATATTATTGTATCGATAATCGGAATAGGTTCCTTTATATAACCGGTAAACAGAATCTGATAAATATCTGGATAAAAACCTGTTACCCTTTCCTAAACTGCATTTATAATCATTTTGATACCCTATTTGCCACGCAAGCATATCTTCTAATGGTTTTCTCAGCACAATTTCTATCAGATTCTTTACTAAAGGCAGTTCCCCTCTTATCAGGGCTTTTGGCAAATGGGATGCTATGCCGAAGATGAATTCATTACAGGCTGCCTGATACAGTAAATTGTCCGGTCTTTTTATAAAATAGCTTTCTTCACCGGGAGGAGGGATATGGGGAAATATCCCGTCTTTATCCAGGAGGATTTCTGTCAGGCTATCCTGTAATATTGTATCCGCCATTGCTACATCTTCAAAATTTATATCGAGACGAATATAATCACCAAATTGCATAAGATAGGTTATTTTGCCGTCTTTCCTTGCCCTTTTTATAAATTTCTGCATGAAAAGAGGCCTGCCAAAATGCTTAAAAATTACCTCATTAACAGAGAAATAATCAAGGTTACGGCAAAAATAAATAAGGTCGTAATCCTGCCATTTATCCTTTTTTACATTTGGATTAACCCTTGAACCATTTAATACCAGTCCCCTTATCTGCTCATATCTATGTGCGAAATTGATAATTAAGTCAAGTATCTGCTTTTCTGTTCTCAAATAGTTCTCCTGTTAAAACTGGAAAGATTCATAAATAGCCCTGCACTCAAATTTTAAGAATCAATTCTATCTCGCCTGATAACTCCCTCCCCGTCTTCTTAAAACCGTATTTTTCATAAAAGCCCAGAGGGCTTCCCGGGCCTTTCCCACAGCTGGTACGCAACTCAGTATACCCCTTTTCACGCATCATATCTACAAGAATATCCAGTGCCTGCCTGCCATACCCCCTCCCCTGTTCTGAAGCCGCCATCATAAAACGCCACAAGAACCAGCCATTCATTGGACGATCCTTCTCTGGATCGCTCTCATCCTCGATCACCTCACTTGTATCCACCATTATAAAACCTACAGCACGATCCCCGGCATAGATCCCACGAAACCATGCATTTTCACTAAAATGCGCCTCTGCAATCGATACTGAATTAGGTGCAACCATCCTGCTATGCTGTTCAGATAATGTATTGCTTAGCCTGATTATTTCAAAGAGAGTATCTTTGGTAATTTCCCTGAACTCTACCTTTTCATGGTTTTCAGCATTCATATATGTTTCTCCTTAATTATTATGAAAAATGTTTCCATCTCACAATAAAGACTAAAAAAATATATCAGTTATAGAAATTTACGTTTTTATACTGCAGTATGTTTCCAATCCAGCAAGCTGTATTTATCCATTACAATCGCCGCATTCTGCCAGTCAGCCTTTTATATAAGCAGAAATACCTGAAGAAGCTCTGCCTCCACATTAGCTTAAGCCAAAATCTTAATAATCTTGAACTTTTTGAATTCCTGATTCAGAATTGAATTTTTAAGCTGAAACCTGATATGAAGGATTTAGGTTATGAGCATATATGTTAAGTGGCCGACAGCAAGGCACAGGGCATTTGGAGAACATGTAATAAATATATGTATTGAAAATAAGGCAGGCCTTCTGCTCAAGGGCTCAATATCGGGTAATACAGCAGGGAAATATTCGGATATTGACCTGACTGTATATGGCAGGTTTTCAGAAGCAATGATTGATAGCATTCTGTATGGTTTTGAGAGACCTTTAATGATAAATGCATCTGAGAATCCCCCGGGCCTTCTCATTGTAGCATATAGCAGGGGACTTGCCATTGATCTCGGGATAAAGCCTGATGCAGGCCTGCCTGCAGAAGACAGGTCAGTAATCCTCGTTAAGCCTGAAGGAATATCCAGCCCTCCAGACAGGATTTCATTGCATAAGTATATCAACAAAACAGCGAGCAATGATGAATACTCCAGGGTCCTGAAACTGATACACAAGGGGCTTTTGAAGGGCCTGAATGGAAAAATCCGGGAAAGCAAAGAATTCCTGCAGGAAATCTCTGCACTAACTAAAATAGAGATTAAAACCGAAGATGATCTTTTTGAAAGCTACCGCATTCTTAAAGAAAGATTTACCAGGCCTGGCCAGGATATTAACAAAGAGCTGGCCTGGCTGATTGAAAACGCTGAAAAACCTTAACCAAATCCCCTTAAAAGGGCAGGTCTACTGATCTCTTAATTCTCTTAATCTTATAGCCCCTCTCGCTCAAGATATCTATAATGCTGTTCTCACTGATAAAGTGGTATGCACCAGCCATAGCAAATATTGTCTTATACTCTTAAAGTTCGATACATCGCTCATTCATATCAGCCATCTTAATATTCTTCTTGTTGTTAATAGCCTGCAGTTTTAGATCTGTTTTTTCTGCTATACCTTTATCAGATTCTGTTAATGAGTCCATTCCCAATTCATCCATAGCCTCGTTCTTTATTCAAATTTAAGCTAATTTTGTGTCCAAGATAATTGGTGGCAGTATATATATAATTAATTTTCAGTTATGCAGTTTATTATCTGGTTTTATAAAATACTGCCCTGCCCTGCTGAAAGCTTGCCATTACACCATCTGTAAGGCTGCAGGGCTTAAGCTTTTTATCAGTTATTAGGATACCAGGTATATAGTTTCCGCTTAATACATCATAACCATCGGGATTTTTGCCAAGGACAGCAAGATTTTGCGATTTATTGAGCTGTGTCTGCAGAAATGCTTCTTTTTTCAACTCTCCAAGCTTTCTCAACAGTGATGACCTCTGCTTTTTCTCATCTTTGGGTATCTGGCCGGGCATGGTGTATGCCGGGGTCCCTTTTCTTTTTGAGAAGGGAAAAATATGGAGGTGGCTTATCGGAAGGTTTCTAACAGTCTCAAGGATGTTTGCAAAATCCTCTTCACTCTCTGAAGGAAATCCCACTATAAAATCTGAGCCGATCTGAATATCACCTGATCTTGACCTTATGGATTCAATAAGCCTGTATATATATTCATTTGTATAATCCCTTTTCATGAGTTTCAGTATCCTGTCAGATGTATGCTGAAGAGGGATATGAAGGAAATTGCAGATCCTGTCTTCTGAAAGGATATAATTAATGAATTCATCATCAATATCACCTGGTTCTATTGAGCTTAAACGTATCCTGAAACCATCTGAGGATTTCAGCATATTCTTTAGTAGCTCCTCCAGCGGTGCTATCCTTCTTTCATATTTTTTATCACTGCGGAAATGCGAGATATGTATGCCGGTAAGTACTATTTCCCTGTACCCTTCATTAAGAAGCATCTCAAGAGAGCTCAGTATTTCCTTTCGGGGGAAGGATACTGATGTTCCACGTGCTCTGGGTATTATGCAGTATGAGCATTCTGAATCACACCCTGTCTGTATGATAAGGTTTGCACGGCTTCTTTCATTATAATTGCTTTCCTCTTTTAATGGCTTTTCAGGCTTGAGCATAAATTTATTAATATGCTCTGCAATATTTCTTTTCTCTTCATTATCAATTGTAAGGTCAATATATTCAATTTCCCCTATATCCGGCTCTGTCTGAGGTATGCATCCGGCAAGGACCAGTTTTGTGGAGGGGCTTTTGGACCTTATTTTCCTCAGTGTGCTTAAGGATTTATACCTGGCCCTGTTTGTCACTGTACAGCTGTTTAATATAAAAAAATCAGGGTTAGGGCAGGATGGCTTATATATATATCCTGCGTCTGTAAGGTTCTTTATAATAAGGGTTTGCTCCGCCTGGTTAAGCTTGCATCCCAGAGTGCATATATCGAAAAAGATACTAATTTTTGATCTCGATACCATAGGATTCTATTTTCTTATAGAGGTTCGACCTTGGAGTCTGGATCTCCTGTGCAGTCCTGGAGATGTTATAATCATTCTCTTTAAGCTTCTGTATCAGAAAAAGCTTCTCAGATTCCGCCTTGAATTCCTTAAGGGTTGAAAGATTAAGAAGCCCCATTAATCCGTCTGTCTTATCCTCCAGGTCTGCTTTATCAAAATCCTGCCTGTTCATTATATTGCCTTCAGACAGAATGGCAAGCTTGATACAGAGATTCTTAAGCTCGCGGATATTGCCGTTCAGCCTCAGAGACTGAAGATAGGCTAAAGCATCCTTTGAAAAGGTCTTTTTGGGAAGGCTGTTCTTCTGACAGAAATCATCAACAAAGAACTGGGCAAATGAGGCAATATCCTCTTTTCTTTCCCTTAAAGGGGGTATCTCAAGAGAAATTACGTTAAGGCGGTAATACAGATCTTCACGAAAAAGGTTGTCCTTTATGCGCTCAGCAAGGTTCTTATTGGTTGCAGCAATGATCCTTGCATTTGTCTTATATGATGCAGACGAGCCAATCCGGTGGAACTCTCCTGTCTCCAATACCCTTAGAAGCTTGGCCTGTGTCTCAAGCGGCATATCCCCTATTTCATCAAGGAATAGGGTCCCTTCCTGGGCGGCCATGAAAAGTCCCTTATAAGACTTGTCAGCCCCCGTAAAAGCCCCCTTCTCATATCCGAAAAGCTCTGATTCAATAAGGTTGAATGGAAGGGCTGAGCAGTTAATTGCTATATACGGCCTGTCATACCTGTCGCTGTTATGGTGTATATATCTTGCCATTACATCCTTTCCTGTCCCGCTTTCCCCTGTGATCAGGACAGGGACATTCATCGGGGCAACCTTCTGCGCCTGTTTGTAAAGATGCTGCATTGCAGGATTATTGGATCTCAGAAAAAAGCTGTCAATTATATTGTCCTTCATCTCTTCAAGCTTTTTCCTGCTTTTATAAAGCTCTGCTGCATTCTTGACCCTCAGGATAAGGTCATCAATATCCGGGGGCTTGCTGATAAAATCAAATGCCCCCAGATCCAGGACTATCCTTGCTGTATTCTCAAGGCCGAATGCTGAGAGAATAATGACAGGAAGCTCAGGGTTCAACTCCCTGATCAGAGGAAGTGTATGGAAACCATCCTTGCCCGGCATCTTAAGGTCCAGAAGAACACATGAATAATCATTCTTCTTTATTAATTCCAGTCCTTTGTCGGAATTGTCAGCCATATCAACATCAAAGCCCTCTTCACTAAGGACTATCCTTACTGAATCAAGATTATAGACTTCATCATCAATAAACAGTATTTTATCCATAAACTGAACCTGCTAATATTTTGTACTATATAATATATCCCAAAACAGGGCAGAAATCTATCTTATTATTTATATGAAAGGCTGTCAATATTAAGGATATTTCCCTTTTTGATTGACAACAAAGCATATTAAATTAGAAATTTTATAATACTTTTTTCAGGAGTTCTATAATGGCACTAATCTTAAAATACAGGGATAAAAGCCCAAAAATAGGCAAAAACGTCTTTCTGGCAGAAAATTCAACTGTGATAGGTGATGTCGAAATAGGCAATGACTGCGGTATATGGTTCGGTGCTGTAATAAGGGGTGATGTCAATTACATCAAGATTGGGAATAATACAAACATTCAGGACCTTTCAATGATCCATGTAACCCATGACACAGCCCCAACAATAATAGGAGACAATATCACCATAGGACACAGTGTTGTGATACACGGCGGTGAGATAGGAGACTTCTCGCTGATTGGAATAGGCTCAATAATCCTTGACAACTGCATTGTTGAGCCATACAGCATTGTAGCTGCAGGAGCAGTCGTCACGCCCAAGACTGTCGTAAAGACAAAAATGCTGTATGCAGGCATACCTGCAAAACCCATAAGAAGCCTGAGTGAAAATGAGCTAAAACACCTGGAAGATTCAGCTGCCAATTATATCAACTATAAGAACGAATACATGAAATAGCATGATAGCAGGGTTTCTACTTGATGGCGCATCAGACAGGCTTATAAGGGAAAAGGGAGATTATATACCCGCAATAAGGGATTTCTACCTTTCTTCCCCCAGCCATTCTAAGATAGAGAGCGAAACGCCCCCTCTCTCCCCTGTCTGCTGGGCATCCTTCCTCACCGGAAAAGACCCGTCAGAACACAATATATTCGGATTCATTGAGAGGGACTTTGAGAATAACAGGTTTTATATACCCGGATACAATGACATTAAATGCAGAACGATCTTTGACATCCTTGATGATAAGAGATCATCATTTGCTGCAGTGAACATTCCCGGCACCTATCCTCCGCCATACTATAACAGGGGCATTATCATATCCGACTTTCTTTCACCATCACTTGACAGGGCTGTTAATCACAAGTGGATGCTTCCCATATTAAATGGCATGGGATATAAGATCGATATCAATCCATACGGGCATGCAGGGGACAGGGCAGGAGTCCTTGATGAAATAAAGCAGATACTTCAGGGCAGAAGGCGTCTTTTAAGATGGATAAATGATAACGGCTTTGATGCAGTCCTTTTTCATGTCATGGAGCTTGACAGATTGTGTCATTATTTCCTTAAAGATATATATAATGAAAACAGCAGTTATTTTCTATCAGTCCTTAGCATACTCAGTGATATTGACAGCCTTTTCAGGGATTTCCTGATGTATTTCAAAAAAGCTGGCAATACAGTTTTTCTGCTCTCTGACCATGGATTTGAACCTGTTAAAAGAGAATTCTTCCCAAATACGCTTCTATATAATTCTGGTATGCTAAAGCTTGACAACAGCATACTGAAACCGGATTCCAATGATCTTCCCATCATATCCCCGTCAGGCTGTTTTTCACTGTATCCAGGAAGGGTGTATTCAATCAATCCTGATACCCTAAAAAGGTACAGTAAAAATACTAAATCACTGATCCAGACACTCGGGGAAATAACAAAAGGTATAGAATTTGAGAACAAGCCTGTAATTGAAAAGATAATCAGTACAAAAGAAATATACAGTGATGCAGAGAACATAAATTACGATATTTATATGAAGGCTCAAAAAGGAATAGATATTAAGGGGTTTTTCATAAAGGATACCATACTCAGGGAATCAAGATTCCAGGGCATGCACGATCCCATTGACGGCATTTTTGCAAGCAATAAAGCACTCGATACAGGAAAGACCATAAGAATTTCATCTGTTAAGGATATGATGTTTTGTTAGTTTGATAGAAACTTTGTAAATTTCTTTGCATTTCCCTATGTGCCAATAAGATGCCGCCTTTAAATAAAAAGCTGATACATACCGGAGCAGGTTTAATGCCCTGGTATAAAATGACCTGTTTCTATCAGGGCATCCTTTTCTTTATTTCCTTAATCCTTTTTGAAGACATAAGGACCAGATCTATTATTCTTCTCCAAGGGCTTCCAGATCTGCAAGATCCCTTCTTCGGCCAGAAGCTCTCTTATTTAAGATGAAATGCTCTTTTCCAATATAATATACTGAGATATCTCCGAATTCTCCACTTATTCGTTTTCGGCATGCTTCGTCCCAGGAAAGACCGGAAATTGATGTAATTATATCAATACGCACCGGTGGATGACCGAGCTGAATAACTCTGTCTGGTGTTTCAAGATCTTCTTGTTTAATTCCTGCAGATCCGAATCCGAATTTATTAAGAGCGATCAATATTTGTTGTGCGTTTTCTGAATCCGGCTTAACAAATAAGTCAATGTCGCCTGTGTATCTTGGTGCACCATGAAATGCCAATGCATATCCGCCAACTATCATGTATTGCACATTATGTTCGTTGAACAATTCTAACAACTCTTTGAAGTCTTGCTGAACTTCCATAAAATTGTCTCCTTAAATATTCAACAGCTGCGATTCTCTCTCTGGAAGGTTTACTTAACCAATATTTCAAATCATCTAAATTATTGTCTTTATCACTTAAATCTATAATTTTAACAACTTTTTCAATCATTCCATTCACCTATATTTTGAATCATTGCTGACATTAGCTTATATCTGCTGATGAGATAAGCAAATTCCACTCTTTGATACTACCTGATCTATGTTTCCTGCTATTATTGATCTGTTCCTCAATATCAAATTCATACATTTTTCCATTATCGTTCTCAAAGCAAATGTCTTAAAGTCACTACTGCAAGTATATATAAATCAACCTCTCAATGCAAGTACTATTTTATTGCCACCAGTTATCCTGGACCCTATGTACCAATATATATTTTGCATCTAAACAAAGAGGAGGTGTCATATTCAAATTCCTTAAAGCTATAAATTTAAAAAAGGTTCTACCGCCTGAAAGCAGAAGCATCAGTTAAAGAAATGAAGTAATGAATCAGGCAAAAAAGGCAGATACAGAATATTAGGGATCAAGACAAACTATACAGTGGATACCAGCAAAAGAAGCAATATTATATCTGGAGAAAAATTAATTGAAAATATTATAATAAAAGGATCCAAAAAGGTTAACACATACAGGCCTACAGATAATTGTAATTTGAGACAGTTGACAGCTCCACAGAAATTAAATAGATGCCGAGACAGCGTTCATCCGCGCACAGGCCCAGAGTACACGGTGATACAGGGTTGTTCATCCTGAACCTTATCATGACTCTGGAATCATCCTGTAAAATAAAATTTGCCGGTATCAGAATGGACCTTATCATTCTGTTCTCAGAAAGGGTGTATTTAAGGGATTTAAGGTAATTATCGCCGATATACAGATCAATTTCCTGAAAGGGATGGCTTTCATTCACAAATGCACAGGAATTGATCTTCAGCTTAAGGCTCTGGGCGGCAAGATCAGGCATTTTGAAACTAAGGCATGCTTCTCTGGAATCAGACCAGATGCCATTTTCTTCCGGTGATGCCCAGCCATTAAGAGTAAAGCTGGATCCTTCAGACATTTTATTCCTGACTGAAAGGGCAAGAAGCGGTTTACAGTTTTCCGGCTTATTTGCGGGGGGAACGAGGGTAATTTTATCATATGGCTCTGCAATCTTGAAATATGCAATAACATATAGACTTCAATATTTATTGCTGCTTCTCACTTTGTACTGCTTTTATTGTTATTCATTCATATCGATAATCTGGTCGCATATTTCTTCGAATTTAACCTTATGTGCTATCCATACTATAATTTTACCCTTTTTTCTTTCTTCAGAAACAATATCTAAAATAATCTTTTCAGTCTGGGGATCTACCTGGGATGTAATCTCATCCAGGAGTATTACTTTTGGCGAGATCAGTAATAGAACCGCAAATATTATTCTTTGTTTTTCTCCCCCCGATAAGTTATTTCCATTCTCCATGATTAATGTGTCTAGAATGCTTTTTTCTCTTTTTAATACTTCATATAATTTGAGTCTTAAAAAAATATTTTTTATTCTATCTTCACTTATCTGAGAAATACCAGATAGAAGCTCTAAATTTTCTCTTATTGTTCCTTTAAATAATGTAGCATCCTGGGGAATATAAACAATATCATTCGCAAAAAGCGACTTTAGGCTTTCAACATTTTTTGTTTTATTAATTATGATTTTCCCTTTATCTTTAGAATAAAGCCCAAATACTGTTTTTAGAAATGAGCTTTTTCCACCTCCACTTTTCCCGATAATTCCTGTTATAGACCCCTTCTCAAGTTTAAGGTTTATGTCTTTGACAACTGATTTGCTCCCAAATCCTTTTCCTAGTTCATCAATAGTAATAGACATGATATCAAGATCTGTATTCTTTTCGCATTTCTGCTGTTCTATATCATTGACCATATATATTCTGTCTATAAAGCTTAAATCCTGCTGAATAATACCAAAATAACTAATAAATGCTGAAAACTTGCTAAATAAGATGTATAGATATCCGCAGTAGGTTATCAGAACTGATGCTTCAAATCCCCTAAAAGATGCTGTACTTTCAAGATAAGACAATGATGCATAAAACAATATCCCAAAAAAAAGCAAAATAAAAAATATTATAAATTGTATTTTAAAATTGCTGTTTCTTTCATATTTTAATATCTTTAATAGAAAATCCTTATAAAATTTAATAAATCGATTTTCTGCTGAAAATCCTTTAATTAACTGCAGGTTGTATATGGTTTCATTGGTTATCCCTGATAGATTAGCCTGATTTTCAGCTTGATTCCTAAACAAACACTCTATATATCTTCTAATATACCTGTACAATATCAATATTGTCTGGCGACAAATATTCCTACTCACTAACGACAAATAAAAATACCCAATTTA
>CAYMEV010000036.1:0-16470 GCA_964389675.1 uncultured Candidatus Sumerlaeota bacterium | reverse complement strand
TTTCTTGATTTTTGCTCGGATTTATCGTATAAATGTTTTATAAGAGATTTTTAGGATATAGTTCATTTCTAATGCTGTTTCATCATTTATATTTTCATACGCCCAAGAAAATTATAGTTACTTGTTATCACACCCAGGCCATTTAATCCATTAGAACTTTGACATTCACCCATTTCTGTAAATATCACCTTTTATCTTCTTCTGTATTTGGCGGCCTTATGGCCGAGGGTTGCCACTTTCCTTCATACTCCATTATCTTATCGGATACATATTTTTTAGTAAGTATTATATCTGCGCTGTGGATTCCAATTAAATCAAAAGATAACTCATTAACAAGATAATCAATTATATCAGAGAGGATCCTTGCCCCAAAAGGCCTTGTGGAGGCATATTCAGCTATGATTGAGTAAATTTCATCGTTTTCAATAACAAGATTAATGCCGCATGCTTTCAGGTATTCGATGTGTGTTATAAACGGGCTTGAAGTTCTGTTTTTCAGAATATTCATATAATCTCGAATACCAAGAGGAGCAAGGCCTGCAAATGCATTTACCCTTGCAAGAAGCTGGCGCTGGAATCCATAGTTTATAATATCCTCCTTTGTAATATAGGAATAAAGCTTCTTTTCATTAAAATCTCCCTTTGTATCTTCTTTGCTCCTGAACCCAAGCTTTTTATCTATCCTAAGCCTTTTGGCTATGATCTCCTCTATTCCTTCAAAAGCACCTCCAAGGACAAAGAAAAGCCTGGATGTATCAAACAGATCTTCAGATTTCTCAATATGTACCTTTGACCCCTCCATAATCCTGAGAAGCTCATTCTGTACGGATTCTCCATAATAGTTCGAGGCTATTTTCCTGTCGTCTCTAATAAACAGTTTATCAATCTCGTCAAGAAAGAAGATTCCCTGCTCTGCTTCCTCTTCCACATAAACTGCAGAATCTCTCAGCATATCCAGACAGTTATATAATGTATTACCGATTATCCCTGCCTGAACAAGGGATGATGCATCGGCATGAACGAATGGGAGCCCCAGCATATCTGCGAGATTCTGCATTATATATGTCTTTCCGCAGCCTGTTGGTCCTGCAAGAAGGAATACCTCCGGTTTGATCCTTGACAGTTTGAAGATATCAGATCTTTTTATATAGTGCCTGTGGGCTGAGCAGGCAATTTTCTTCAGTGCTTCTCTGTGTGTTGATACTCTCTTTTTTAGCTCCTGGTATATGGTCATAGGGTTATTATACCTGAGGTCGTAAATCTCATTATCAACTTTGCCTCCCTTCAGCATTACAGTTCCGGGATACCTGGGCTTATATTCCTTTTTTTTAATCTTAATCAAAGATGACCACTCTTTTATTTTCCTGCCAGGTCTGAATAATGAGTTTTCTCCTGAGATATTATCGATGATGGTTCTCTGGCAGGGCTTTTTAGAATCCACAAGCTCCGGGTCTTCAAAGAGATCCGGGGCATTCTCATACTCTTCAAGAATTTCCATAAGGCTGTTAAGGGCATATGGTGATAAAAAGGGCACTGCATATAATATATCCCTCTTTTCTGATTTAGAGAACATATCTGTATTGCTTAATGATTCAATTAAGCCATATGCTGAGAAATTGCAGTTCTGAAGTGATTTCTCCAGCATTTCTTTATCATACAGATCTGCTTTATCTTCATACAGCCTGACCAGAGCAAGGCTCTCCTTTGCATCACAATCGGATGTGTACTTGTTCAGTATCTCTAATATAATCTGCAGGCCGGTAATTGTTCTATCCTTATTATCGCTTTTCCTGTAAATACGGTCATCTGAATCTGCCATCGAAGGGGATTCAGGATCAGAACATTCATGCTTTTCGCCATCAACTGGCTTACAGTCAAGTATGATTATTTTTGCAATATAGAGCCTTTTATTTTTCATGGTCTTCAGGTATTCGCCGCATAATGATTCATAAAATTCATATGATCCATTATCAGTCAGGCATTCTGGATCTGACAATAGAATATGGTCTCTGCTGACTTTATGAATTTTGCCTGTAAATTTCACATTCTCAAATGAATCAAGTGATGATTCCAGATTCAATGTAATTTTTACATACTTTCCCTTAAAATCTTTAAGATTCATATTTCCTCTTCTCCCTTTAGGCTTTTTAATATAGGACGATATCTCATTTTTTCAAGAGTCAGAGGGTAAAAAATGGCTATAAAAATAAAATTTTTTTGCTTTTTAAGCATTTGAGATTTATAAAGGCTCAAATCATCTGAAATAGCCATGAAAAAATGAGTAAACATGTTATTTAATATCCATTAAAAAAATAAAGATCTGTATATTAGATCTTTCTATTATGCCGCTTTCATAAAATGAAAGATTATGGTAAATAAAAGGTTCTGACTTTAGGTTATTAGATGCTTTTTATTTAGTTATAATCAGAAAGTCTCAGTTTCTGCTGGTTTCTTTGAATAAAAATCTATATATTTTCCCCTTGACAAATCCTTATGTTAGTATATATTAACTAACATAGTAAATTAAAGGATTATAGATATGTTAAATTATGAATTTACAGAAAAACAGGTCGAGATAATGGAGACAGCCCTGGAGCTTATAGCCCAGGAAGGAATAAAGAACAGCAGTTTCAGGGTGATAGCAAAAAGGCTTGGTGTGACAGAGCCTGCTATATACAGGCATTTTGAGAACAGATCTCAGTTTACCGCTTTGCTTTATATGTATGTGCACAGGTCCTTTGCAGGTTCTGTCCGTGATGTGATAAATGAAAAGGGCAGTTTTGAAGGCAGGCTCCACAGCCTTCTCAGTAAAGCACTTATGCATATAAGGAGATCCAGGAATGCCAATTTTATGCTCCTTGCCTATTCAGTCTATAAAAATGACAAAAAGCTGAAGAGCATAATAAGCCAGATGCTCTCTGATTACAGCTCCATAATAAAGAATATCCTTGATGAAGCGGTAAAGAACGGAGAGATGATCTGCAGTGACACAGGGGCTCATGCACAGTTTCTGGCAGGGCTTACCCAGGCATATGCCTTAAACTGCACATTTCTGGATTACGGCTGTTCTCCTGAGGAATACCTTGATCCATTATTTAAAAGCTATATCAAAGGACTGAAAAAAGGGGATGAAAAATGAAAAGGCTTATAATATGGCTTCTTGCAATTATACTTATTATTGCAGTGCTTGTAATCAGGATAAGGATGAGATATGCCTCGGCAAAGAGCAGCAGTGATTATACAGTTTCCGTATATTTCCATGAAGTATCTGAATCCGATATAACCGTTACTAAAAAGTATACAGGCCCTGTTATGTCCTTTGACCAGATAGAGGTTTCACCGCAGGTAAACCAGAAGATCAGAAAGATACTTAAACAGGAGGGGGACAAGGTAGAAGCAGATGAGACAATTGCCCTTCTTGAGGAAAGGGAGCTGAAACTCAAGCTGGATCAGTCCGGGCAGAGAAAAAATGCAATGGATAGCCAGATAGAGTCGCTTTTAAGAAGGCAGGAGTTCCTGGTTTCCAATCTTAAATTTCTTGAAAAGGAGCTTGAAAGAAACAGCAGGCTCCTGGAAAAAGGGGCAATAAGCCAGCAGAACTATGATACGGCACGCAACAGCTATATAAAGGCAAAAACAGACCTTGAATCATTTTCCAGCGACCTGGAAAAGGCCCGTTATGAGAGCGACAGCCTGAAAAGCCAGATAGAAGAGACACGGATTCTTCTCGGGTATGCAAAGATCAAAAGCCCGGCAGACGGAATAATAAGGAAGGTGCTCATGAAGGAAGGCGAGCTTGCTTCACCGGGGCGCCCGATATTCATAATTGATTCAACTGAGCTTTACAGGATCGTCTTTGATCTGCCCAGGGAGGATGCAGGTATCATAAAACCCGGACAGAAGGCAATACTGAATGCAGATCCCCCGGTTGAAACATCAGTATCAAGCATATACCCTTCTCTGCGGGAAAATATATTTACAGGCGAGATACTTCTTGAATACCTGCCTCCGGATTTTCCGGTGGGTTCAAGCATCACGCTTGATGTCATAACTGAAAAAAAGGAATCAGTTCCTGCAGTGCTTAATAATGCTGTTTTTATCTCAGAGGGCAAATATTTTGCATATATTATAAATGATAATACTTTGAAGATGGTTGCCATTACCCCGGGCATAAAGGGCAGGGATAAGACAGAGGTGCTGTCCGGCCTGGAGACGGGGGATAAAGTTGCACTCGGAAGCTTCATGACTGTAAAGAAATACAGGGACGGACAGCCCGTACATATTGCCGGTGAGTTATGAGCCTTACATCCTATTCATTCAAAAACCCTTATATTATAATTACTCTGTCGCTTTTTCTGCTGGCAGGGGGTATTTTTGCATTCTTCAATTCACCCACGGACCTGTTCCCTGATTCCACTCCCCCGACGCTTGTGGTTCTGACAACATGGAGGGGTTCTACTGCAGAAAAGGTCTCTGTAAATATTACCCAGCCCATTGAAAATCAGCTAAAAAGCATATCGGGAATAAATAATATAGTCTCCACCACAAAGGACGAGGTATCATCAATCCGCGTGGATTTTCACTATTATAAGGATCTGCAGGATGTGACAGCTGAGACAATAAACATGATAGAGCGCATCAGGCCCCAGCTTCCGCCAGATGCAGGCAGTCCCCAGGTCTATCAGATAACGAATAATACCAGGCCCCTGGTTACAATTGCCCTGACACCAGAGGAAGGCTCAGAAAAAACACTCCAGGATATAAGGCTTATTGCAGAGAATCAGCTGTCGGATTATTTTTTTGGAATTGATGGAATAGCTGATGTTGAGATATTCGGAGGGCATGCCCCTTCTATAATGATAAGCATTGACCGCAACAGTCTGAAACAGCATAACATGACAATCAATGACATCATAACGGGAATGCAGTCCAAAAACCTGACCATACCCTCAGGAATTATAGAATCCAGGGAAAGTGAGTTCCCCTTATCCAGTGATAACCGCTTTTACTCCATCGACGATATTGAAAATACAGTAATAGCCAGAAATGACTCTTCCCTTGTATATCTGAAAGATATAGCATCGGTAAGGTTTTCATCACCTGATGAAAGGAGCCTATACAGGGGAAACGGCAGGACTGCTATTGCACTGAACATTCTTAAGACTGATGAAGCTCCTACCGTTGACCTTATAAATGAGATCAAAAAGCATATAAATATCCTGAAAGACAGGTACAGCGATATCAATTTTGATATAACAACCGATCAGCAGCCTCTCATTGATGTAAATATCAGGGGGATGGTAAATTCACTCATCTATGCCATAATCCTTACAGTAATAATAATTTTTGTATTTTTAGGGCAGATAAGGACATCCCTGATCACTGCAATCAGCATACCGCTCTCATTTCTGTCAGCATTCATCTACCTGTACCTTTCTCCCTATACACTAAATATGGTAACACTCTCAGCACTGATAATTGCTGTGGGAATGGTGGTCGACGCATCAGTGGTCATACTTGAAAATATAATAAGGCTTTCCGGACAGCCGGGAACGGGTATCAGAAAAGCAAGCATAAAGGGGTCTGAAGAGATCTCCTTTGCTGTATTTGCGGGAATGATGACCACGGTAATAGTCCTTTTCCCTGTAATGTTTACAGGCGGTTACCCCCAGACAGTCCTGAAACCCCTGGGAACAACCATAATGATAACACTGCTTTTTTCGTTCCTGATGTCTGTTACACTTGTTCCTCTGCTTGTAAACAGGCTTCTTGCTGTAAAAAAAGAACCAGGCCTTATTGAAAAGAAAATGAACAGCTTTTATACAAACCTGGAGGACAGGACAAAGGCCTTTTACCTGAACCTGCTGGATAAAGCACTGAAGCACAGGGCAGCAACGCTCATCCTTACGGCAGTCATGACAGCAGTTATAGTCCTGGTCACCATGAATACAGTAGGGCGCTCAGTACAGCCTCCTATGGATACTGGAATTGTAAACTTCACATTTGAGACAGCCCCGAATAACAGCCTTGAGGAGATGAACAGCATAGTGGAAAGGGTAGAAAAGGAAATAATGAAAGAGCCCTCTGTTGTATCAATATCAACTGTAATAGGATCTGAACCCGATACCATGAGCTTTTCACAGGGGGGAAGCTCAATACAGACTGCATCCATGCAGATAAACCTTCTTCCCAGAAACAGAAGAAAGGAAGATATATGGAGCATTACCTCCAGGTGGAGGGAGAAATTCAACAAGTATCCTGAACTGCTGAGCATAACTCTTTCGGAATACGGGGCTACGCCAAATTCATCAATAAGATCACCGATAAATATAATAATATCAGGCCGGGACGACAGGCAGATAAGTGATTATGCAGATGAGGTAATTGAAGAACTGAGCAGCCTTAAAGGGGTCGTTGATCTAAAGAGGTCCTGGCATATAGCCAGAAAGGAATACATTATAAGCCCGAAGCCTCTTATGATCGAAAGCCTCAATCTGCGTTTCCGGGATATAGCTTATTTTATACGCAATAATGTATCTCAGGTACCGGCAGGAAACCTTTATCTTGAATCATTCAGGGATATACCCGTCTATATAAAGATGCAGGGGCTGGAAAGCATTGATGACATTTACAGCCTTGATTTTGCAGGAAAGATACCTGTTAAGAACCTTGTCAATATAGATGAAAGGCTGACAAAAACCCTTGATACCCGTCAGGATTTGAAAAACACCATAGATATATATGCAGTCAATAACATTATACCCATATCCATTGTCAACCAGAAAATTGAGGAAAAGATAAGGCCCATAACAGAAAAACTCCCTTCAGACGTAACAATAAGCCTCGGCGGGAATATCACTGAAATGAAGAACACTATGGGCAGGGTATTCAGCTCCCTGCTGATAGGGCTTGCCCTTCTCTATTTCCTTCTGGTAATAATGCTGAAAAGCTTTTCCTATCCCATAACCATAATGTCAATAATACCCTTTTCCCTCTCCGGGGCTTTTTTAGGGCTTCTTTTATTCAACAAGTCGGTAAGCATGCCAGCAATGATGGGAATAATCCTGCTGAACGGGACTATAGTGAATAATGCCATTCTTATTGTGGCTTTTATAAATGATGCAAGAAAAAATAAAACTGCTCTGATCCCTGCAGTAAAGCAGGCAGTTGACCTGAGGCTGAGGCCCATACTGATGACCACGGCCTCCACCGTAATAGGCCTGTCTCCCCTGGTATTCGAGACAGCGGTAGGGCTTGAAAGGATGTCCCCTCTCGGCATAGTAGCAGCAAGCGGTCTTATAGCCGGGACATTCCTGACCATGATAATAGTCCCTGTCATATATGTCAGCCTCGAGGATATAAAAACCAGGGTATCTGCAAAATAGCCCGGGAAAGGAAAAAGGCTTAAACATCCAGTTTTCAAATTTTTCATTCTGCCTGTGCGTTTTCCTGCATGCAGATCCTATATTCGAAGATTTTTTTTAATATGAAAATTTGCAATGGCAATGCAAAATATCTTTACAATTTTGCATCTGGATTTCAAAATTAAACGAAGTTTTTAACCTCTTATGCTTTTGATAATTACTTATATTGTATTATCCCATGAATTCTGATCCTATTGGATTGCAGCATAATGCTTAGGCAATGGTGCCCACATATTCCTTTCAGATTGACATAATATAATAATATAATAGAATATTTTATTATGAGTAATACAGCCCGGACTCTGATAAATAACCGGTACAGGATATTAAGGGAACTTGGCAGGGGTGGTATGGGAATAATCTACCTTGTAGAGGATTCACTTAAGGACAATATGCCTTTTGCATTAAAGATGATCAAACAGGAAGTACTGACTAAATACAGGCATGAAGGAATTAAAATCTTCAAGAATGAATATGAGATAATGACAAGGCTTAAGCACCCAAACCTGACCAGGGTATATGAATTCGGGAAAGAGGGCGATAACCTGTTTATTGTAATGGAATACCTGAAGGGGGAACTGCTGACTGAATGCAGTATTAAGGGCCTGAATATGAAGATTGATATATTGGTGCAGATCCTGAGAGCTATTGAGTATATTCACAGCAGGAATATCATCTACAGGGATATTAAACCGGGCAATATAATCCTTTTCCGTGACAGGGCAAGGCTTATGGACTTCGGGCTCTCATGGCTTGCCGGGAAAAAAGACGAACTTATAAGGGGTACTTTTGCATATTTATCCCCGGAAGCTCTCTCAGGTGAACTGACCACTTCTTCTGATATCTTTTCCCTGGGGATTACATTCTTTGAGATCATTGCTGAAGAGCGCTTTTACAACTTAAGGAAGATGGACTTAAATATGCTCATCAGAATGATGAAAAGCAGAGACAGATTTACTAAATACATCAGTGAGAAACTTAATGCCGTCAGTAATAAATCTATACAGAAAATAATAAGCAGAATGATATCCTATAATCCTGGAGAAAGGTACAGCAGCTGCTCTGAAATTATAGCGGAAATAAATGAGAAACTCAGCTTTGAGTATAAGCTTGAGACATCAGATACCAGGATAAGCTATGTCCTTGGAAATGGATTTACAAACCGAAGATCAGAGCTGAAGAACCTGAAAAATTACCTTTCCTCAAAGGCCAGATATTTCTACATTGTCTACAGCGGCCCGGCAGGAATAGGAAAAACAAGGCTGTTTAATGAATTTAAGAAATACTGCAGGCTGAATAATATCTATTTTTTTGAGTCTGGCTGCATGGAGGGAAATTTCAAAGAATATCAGTGTATCGGAGAGATACTGTCACAGATGATAACTCAGTCAGACAGGGCATTGCTAAAGCGGTTCGGAAACCGCCTTAAAGCTATCCTTCCCAATTCACCCAGTCTAAAGGATTATAAAGAGATAGAAATTACCGGCAATCCGAAGCTTATGCAGGAAATACTGGTACATAATATTTCAGATTATATAATTGAATTTGCAAAAAGAAAGAAAAACAGGGTTATATTATATTTCGATGATATACAGTGGGTTGATGAAGGATCCATTCTAATTATAAAAAACCTGTTTTACCGCTTCTCAATTGACAATAATAATTTTCCCGGCCTGTATATTTACTCCAACCTGAATCAGAACAAACTTGATAAAAACAGCAGTATAAAAGACTTATCCTGCAGGAATGGAGCAAAGCATATAACCCTGACTCCGCTTGACGATAAGGGGGTTATCGAGTACCTGGAGAATATCTTTGGTTCTGAATTTATTGATAACAGCTTAAGAGCAGCAATCCAGGATATCAGGGAAAGGGTAGGCGGAAATCCTCTGATACTGGGGGAATTCATTAAGTCACTGATCGATGATGAAGTAATAAAGAAACACAAAAGGTACTGGGTATTAAAGAAATCTGTCCTGGATACCGGCCTGCCCTCAAATATTATTGAACTTATAAACAAAAAGCTGCAAATCCTTTTTGAAGATGTGAATAGAAAGCATATACTGCAGATATTATCGCTATTAAGGATAGACTTAAATTTAAAAACAGCCAACTGTATTATTCAGAAAGTAGCCGGGGAAAAACCGGCAAAGACACTTCTGGAACTGGAAAATCTTGAGGTAATCCGATCTGCCAGAGTAAATGACGAGGTATATTTTTCCTATTCAAGCAGTCTGATAAAGGACCATATAAGGGAAAGTATCCACAATAAGAGGGAATTAAGCAGGATGCTGGCTGAAACACTCGAGGGCATCAGTGAATCAGATAATTACTCTGAAGAGATTGCATTTCATTACCTGGAATCCGGCATGATAGAAAAATCTATAGTATGGTATGAGAAATGCGCTGAAATTTCAGCGAAGAACTTCTTTAATGACAGAGCCATCGGTTATCTTGATATAGCCCTGAAGCTGGTTTTAGAAAAGAAGGAAAGGGATATTGAAAAAGAGCTTGCCATCAAGCTTAAGCTGTCTGCCCTTTATGATCTTACAGGAATGCTCGACGAATCAGAAAAGATCTACAAGTACTGCATCCATACTTCAACCACCATGAACATTGGAGGGATTCTGGCAGAATCACTCATGAGATACGGAAGATTTATGTTCATCAGGGGCAAGTTCCAGCAGGCTATAGGGTACTACAATAAATCCATAAAGATCTTTACTGAAAAAGGAGACAAACTGGGAATCAGCAGTGCAGTAAGAAAAAAGGGAAATGTATACTTCACGCTTGGCAGATACAAAAAAGCACTGGAGTGTTATAGTATAAACAGAAAGATATCCGAGGAAACAGGAAACAAAGTTGGTTATCTGATAGCGGCAAGTAATATCGGCAGTATATATTACAGAATGAACCAGTTTGAAAAAGCCCTTAAGAACCATAAAATTTCCAGGAACATTGCTGAAGAAATTGGTGATAAGCTTGGGATAGCAATGTCTGAAGGGAACATGGGCAATGTGTATTACAAGCTGGGAAAACATGAAAAAGCAAAGGAGTGCTATAAAATCCACCTGAAGATTGCACAGGAAACAGGAGATAAACAGGGGTTGGCAATCGCTTCGGGAAATCTGGGACTTTTATCAGCTAATGCGGGGAGATATTCAGAGGCTATAAAATTTTGTGAAAACTGCAGGAAAACATTTCAGGAAATAGGAAATAAATGGGGCATAGGCATTTCAAACGGCAATCTGGGAATATTCTACAGCACAATGGGCAGGTTCAAAAAAGCATTAAAACACTATAAGATTTACCAGGATATTTCCCTGGAAATTAAGGATAAACTGGGCTTTGGAAATGCTGAAGGATTTATCGGGTCTGCATATTATGAGCTCGGTAATTACGATAAAGCCCTGGATTATCTCGATAAAGCCATCAGTACGCTTTATACATTAAAGATTAAAAGCTCAGAGCTTGCAGCCTTCCTGGATAAAAAGGCAAGTATCCTCCATAAAAAGGGACTGATTGAAGAAGCCATCAAAACAAACCGGGAAATGGAAAATACTGCCAGGGAAACAAAAGATGAAGCAATGATCATAAGCGCTGAAATACAGGGTTATGTCATATCAGCTTCCAATGATATTTCATCTGCAGTAAGGTCACTGGAAAGGATGCTGGATGAATATCCAAAAAGCAGCTGGAGTGCTGACATCAATTATGAGCTTTTTCTCCTTACGGGAAAAGAAGAATATAAAAAAGCTGCAGAAGGCATATACTCCTCTCTTTATGAACAAACCCCGCAGTTTGAATATAAGAAAAGGCTTGAAATACTTAAAGGTCAGCAAGATGAATAAAATAATTTTTGTGATATTCGGGTATTTAATATAGATCTATGTCCATGACTGCAGAAAATAATAACAGGATAATCAGCAACCGGTATAAGATCATCAGGACACTGGGAGAAGGCGGAATGGGGCTTGTCTATCTGGTCGAGGACCTGCTCAGGGATAATATAAAGTTCGCGCTGAAAGCCATAAACCAGAGGATATTATCAAAACACAGGACTGCCGGGATTGAAATATTCAAGAATGAATATGATATAATGACAAGGCTGAAGCACCCTAATCTTACACAGGTTTATGACTTCATACAGGATAAAGACAGCTACTATATTGTTATGGAATACCTGCAGGGAGTAACCCTTTCCGGCTACCTTGAAGGAAAGGAAAAAACCGGCATAATTGAAGCCATGGAAATTACAGTCCAGATACTCAGGGCACTGGATTATATCCACAGCAGGAATATCATCTACCGTGACATCAAACCAAAGAACATCCTCCTGACTTCAGATTCTGTAAAACTGCTGGATTTTGGCATATCAGTGCTCTCGCATAAGACAGATAAGAGCATCAGGGGTACTGTTCCCTATCTTTCTCCGGATACATTCACAGGCAATATCAGTGTTTCTTCTGATTTTTTCTCCCTGGGGCTTGTCCTTTTTGAGATTTTAGCATGCATTCCTTTCTTTGATTCATCCAGGCTGAATAACCATGGAATACTCCAGCTGATTGCAGATGAGAGATCATTTAATGATTATTTCATTGAAAGGACTTCCATGCTTGAAAATAGGAATATAATTAAAATTCTCAAAAAGATGATGGCTTATCATGCAGATGAGCGCTATCAGTCGGGAAATGAGATAATTGAGGAGATAAATTCCTGTCTCGGTACCGAATTCCCGGGAGAAACAGAAGAGACAAGCAGGAGCTATATACTCGGCAATGCCTTTTCAGGCCGGGAAAAAGAAATGAATAGCATCAGAGAAACGATTCTAAAGAATAATGCCAGGCCTGTCCTGATATGCAGGGGGGCTTCTGGAATAGGAAAAACAAGGCTTTTGTCTGAATTCAGGAAATACTGCAGGCTAAACAGCATTCCATTTTTTGATTCAATCTGCATTGAAGGTGAGACATTTCCCTATTATTCAATACGTGATATTCTCGAGCAGATGATACTGCAGGACAACAAAGAGCATCTGTCCAGATACCTGCCATATATCAGTCAAGTCATGAATAGACCGGAAGCCCTTTTCAGAGTTGATCCATTATATTCTTCAGAGAGTATTTCTACCCTCAGAAACAGAATTATACAGAATATTTCTGATTATATCCTGGAATTTGCAGAAGGAATGGAAAATACTGTAATTTTAGGAATTGATAATATGCAGTGGCTTGATGAAGGGTCAGCGGAGATACTTATGGCTTTAATGCACAGGATATCTATAAGCGGTGGAAAAAGGGTCCCTCTGAAAATATATGCAAATATTAATGATAATGATTCTGATACAAATAAAGCAATTAAAAAGATCCTGTCCGCTGACTATACAGATGTTACAGACCTGCACCCCCTTGGACTCGATGGCATCAGAGAATATCTTGAGAATGTATTCGGACGGGTCTATATTGATGCAAGCCTGGAGGACTCCATTGAAGCTATAAGCGAGAGGGTAGGCGCAAATCCTCTTTTCCTGGGTGAATTTATAAAGTCGCTTATTGAAAACAAAATAATAATAAGGAAAGGAAAAAACTGGAAACTTATAAGGCCTATATATGAGACAGGAATACCATCCCGCCTTAGAGACATTATAAAAACACGCCTTGAGAAAATAATAAGGGACGAGAGGCAGAAATATCTGCTCTCAGCAGTATCACTCCTGAGAACAGATTTCAGCACAGAATTACTGAAATGCTTATCAGGGGATACTGAAAAACATGATATTTCCAGAATGCTTCAGGATCTTGAGCATCATGAAATAATAAGGAGTGTCATTTCCAATGAAAGACTTTCCTATATTGTCAGCAGCAATCTTATAAAGGAAACGATGAGAAACCAGATTGAAGATATGCCTTCAGCAAGCCTCAAGCTGGCTGACACAATGGAGAAGCTGTATTTAAGCAGGCCTGAATATTATGAGGAAATTGCATATCAATACCTGCAGGGGAAAGCCCTGGACAAAGCATCATCCTTCTATGAGAGAAGCGCGGATTATGCCTCATCGACCTACCTCAATGAAAAGGCAGTATCCCTGTATGATACTGCTTTAAGGCTGATGCCCGGGAACCTTGATAAAATGCTTGATATATCAGTAAAAAAATCAATAGACCTGGAGATAACAGGCAGGTGGGAAGAAGCTTCAAAGGTCCTTTCAGAATGCCTGCAGGCTGCAAAAAACCGGAAAATTAATGCTCTTGCCTGCAGAATCTATAATCAGTTAGGAAATATCCTCTTAAATCAGGGGGACCTGAATAAGGCAAAAGAGATGTTTGATGAAAGCCTCAGGCATTCAAAAAAACTGGGAGACAAAAAGCTTATAGCTGAATCTGTATACAATTACGGCAACTATAGCAGCAAAACATCAAATATTGAGAATGCAGTCAGATATTTCATGATGTATAAGAAATTATGCAGTGAATCAGGAGATGACAGGGCTGTCCTGGTCTCACTGTCAAAGTTGGGTAATATCTTCTATATGCAGTCGGACTATGCAAATGCAGTCAAATATTTCGATAAATACAGAAAGCTGGCAGAAAAGATCGGTGATAAAGCCGGAATTGCAGCATTAGCAGAGAATGAGGGTAATGTATATTTTAGCCAGGGAAATTATAAACAGGCACTGGAGTGCTATCTTGAGCACCATAATTTCCTTCACAGCATAGGGTGTAAAGAGGGTATGGCGAGAACTGCAGGCAATATTGGAATAGTATATAAAATGCTGGGCGACCTGGATAAGGCAATGGAATACCAGCTGATATTCAGGGATATTTCCAGAGAGCTTGGAGATATGGCAGGTTATGGCATTGCAGCAAACAATCTTGGCACTCTTTATAAAAGAAAAGGTGAATTTGCCAAAGCCCTCGAATGCTATAATACATGCAGGGATCTATCCAGAAAAGCAGGCAATATGCATTCTTTTGCAGCAGCAGAGGGAAATATAGGATTCCTTTACCACATCCTCTGTGAATATGACAAAGCCATAAAAGCCCTGGAGTCATATATAAAACTATCAAGAAAAACAGGCGACAAAGGGGCAATAGCAAATGCAGCATATGATATAGGCGATATTTATATGGAAAAAGGCCAGGCAGAAAAAGCCATAGTATATTACAAAGAAGCCCTGCAGGTGTTTAATGAGATTGGAGACAGCACAGAAGTGGGAAATGTCTATAATTCCATTGGAAATATATACTATGACCAGAAGGATTATGAAAAAGCACTGGATTATTTTGACAGGTCAATATCCATCTACAGTGAGATTATACCCAGGCCTGCAATGATGGCTGATCCGCTGCTGAAAAAATCCAGGATATGCTTGAAAGATGGTGATTTATCAAATGCGGGCCTTTTTAATGACCGGGCTCTGGAAATTGCATTAGGATCTGGTCATAGAAATGCTCTGCTTCAGTGCAGGATACAGGCGATCAGGATATCTGCATGCAAAGACAGGCATGCAGCCATAAGATCCATTCTGGCATTGCTCCATGATTTTAATGATGAAGATTCTCTGGCATTGATTTACGATGAACTCTATAATCTTGACCCAAAAGAGGATTATATAAAAAAGGCTGTTCATTACTATGACTCCCTTTATAAAAAAAAGCGCACTTATATGTACAGGAAAAGGCAGAAGGAGCTGAACAATTTATTGGAATCATCTCACAGCAGAACTGATATAAGCGGGATTCTTCATAAAAGGTCTATAGATCATCAGCTGAAAATAAAGTAATTAAGATCGATACATGATAAATTCTATATAAAATCTATTTAATTGAATTTAAGGCATTTATATAAGCACTTTTTGAGCCTGTACATTATTCAGAGCTTTGAGATATTAATAAGGTGATAGGATTTTTTGCAGCGCTTTTTAATCAATATGGAAATTACCACGTATATCATACTCTTGTGCTGACAAAGAAATAAAATTATCCTTTGGCAAATCATCTATATCTATTATATTATTGATTATAGATTCATCTCCAGTTGAATACCATTTTAATTTGCAGGGCTGTCCAGAGGAATTCCATTGTACATATACATCAGCATTAATCTCAGGGAAATATACATACTGATTATCTGATGTAAGCTTATACTTAAAGCCTTCTACATGCCCGCTGATTGAGTTTAATATATCTTCTTCTCCAGCATTTGTGTAAACAAGTTTTTGAGAAAATAGTTCTTCCCCGTTCAAATAATATTTGCATGTTTTTACCATCATTCCAGGAATCGGATTAAATACATCATTAAAATAACTATATTGAAAATTGGCAAAGTTAACATCTAAAATCTGGCTGACTGCATCATAATTTACTGAAAATCCTTCTCCATCATATTGCCAGCTATTAGTCTCTGATAGTATCAGCTCCACAGAATCTTCATCATCAACTGTGATCTCAACAAATATGCCATTTACAAAGTAATGCCCACAAGCATCTTGTTCCCAAATAAATATATGATGATGCTCTAAGGCAAAACTAGAAGCTGATAAAAAAACAGCTAAAGACATTAAATTCATTCCTTTTCTCAATAGGAGATAGATATCCATTTTTCTCCAGCATCCAATGATTATTATAGCCATCAATAAATGTTCCTATAGCCTCCGGGAATCCTGCAAATTGCGATAGGCCATTCTATATATTACCTGTTCTTTCAATGTTCTGTTGAAGCGTTCCACAGCTCCATTGGTTTCTGGTTCTCTCGGGTACCCAAAGCTGGGGGTAATTCCCCAGTATCAGATCTGATTAATAAAGTGATCTATTGTATACTGGCATCCCTTATCCATTCTAAACTGAAGGCCTCTGGCGCAATTAGCCCTTGACCCATGCCAGTATTTCTCTAATGCCTGAATTATGTGTTCTAAGGCAGCATCCCTGGTACCTTTCTTAACCACATGCCAGCCATAAACTTCCCCACCATGACAATGATCTACTGCTGTAAATTCATTTGAAATGCCCAATTACAATATAAATCTTATGGCAGTATTTGCTCCCACCAG
>CAYMEV010000035.1:0-17750 GCA_964389675.1 uncultured Candidatus Sumerlaeota bacterium | reverse complement strand
GCAGAATCAGTAAATGAATTGCAGGATAAAGAATCGGGCAAGATTGCAGGCAAATCGTTTTTGAATATTCTGAGGGGCTTCAGAGATACAGGGCTAGACTATTGATCTGTCTATACGGGATTATATGGTAAGAGTCGAGATACGATCACCTGTATTCAGGGTAATACATTCAACCGGCAAGCCTATGCCGCATACCAGCTATGTCCCTCTGGAGACACAGGCTGGGCTTAATAAAGCAAGGGCAGAATGGAGCATGCTTATAGATTCCTTAGAGAAAGCTTTAAGGCAGAGATGTGACTGGTAGAATAAAATTCTGGAAATAATCTGGATCTTGATTTAATTATTTATCATGGATTATTTTGGATTATTTATTGCTCTCTGCTTTTTTATATTCTTTTACAGGGTAGGCATGTATGAGTATAGATCATCTGCAATTGCTCTTTGCATGGGTGCATTCAGCGTAATACTCCTTTTTATTACTGACTTCGGGGGAAGGTATTCCATGGTGGTACAGATTGTTTTTCAGGTCATATATTTCTTTTCCCTTGGGTTTATCAGGGATATAAAGAAATGGCTGAAGAAGGGCAGGTAGGGCTGGCCCCGGATAACCGGGGCCATGAAGTTAGAATATACAGGGTATGTATAAAAGGCCTAAAAAGAGTATTACCCATAGGGCAAAGCGCTTGTACAGGCTGCGGAACCCTAACGGATGGCCGCAGGTAAAAAGGTCAAGAGAAACAATAAGAAAGTATATTATTGCAGACAGCAGAAGCCATTCATAATGGGGATAGGCAAGAGGGCTTTTCCTGATAATGAATATTGTCACCAGCCCGCCACTGAAACCTGCGAGGATCGAGGAAAAATTATTCTCCATCATGATGGAGAATACAGAGCTTAATGCATAGATAAGCCCTGCAGCGAGAACATGCAATATAGCCTTATCAAACTCAACAGGTGATCTGTTATACGCTTTCATTATCCAGCTGGTAAAGATATACCAAAAAAGAATAACAAGACATAGCAAAGATCCACGGGAAAGCTGGCGGACTGCCCAGAGCCGGCTTCTCTTTATGGGGAGGGCAAGCAGATTAAGGAGGGTATTGTTCTCTACGTCCTCGCTGATCATGCCTGATCCGAGCAGAAGTGCTGCAAGCAGAGGAATTAATGGATGCATAACTGTAAGCCTGAAAGAGACAATTCCTAATAGATCGAGAATACCCATCGGAAGATAGCGAATGCCTAATAATATTAGAGGAAACAGTAATAGAAAGGCCATTACATATTTCAGATGTGAGTATTCAAGCCTTAGGATGCTAAATACCATATTTCTGTTCATTTTTCTTCCTCCTTTATTTTCTGCTTATAATGGGATATCTCTGTCCATTTAGCATTTTCAGTATCATAATATGAGATACTCTCCTCCATGATGTATCGCACATGGTCCCTGGGAAATGAATGAACAAACATATTGTTACTGCTGGTCCAGAGGAAGTCAAAAACAACATCTCTGTTGATTATTGAGATATCTCCCTTTTCCAGGTCAAGCAACTGAAGGATCATGGAATCGTCCCTGAAGGCCATGTATCTGCCATTGGGCGAGATTTTTACCCAGTATATAAAATCTTCGTTCCGAAAGAATATAGCGACATCGTTAGTGAGATTAGACGGATAATAATAAGACTCCTGCCCATCCCTGAGATTAACAGTCTTGATCACAATATCCCCTTCTGGCTGATTGTCCGTTATGAATACGGCCATAAAATCAGAGTGGAATAGATAGCCGTTGCACCTTTTCCCCATACCGTGGCTGAGCACCTTATCCTGCAGGAGAAAGACTTCTTTTATGTGGTATTCATCAGGGTTATCTGTTTCCTCCAGGACAAATATGCTCTTGTCTTCTGAATTAAAGAATATTCTGAAGCGCATCTCATTATAGACTTTTCCTTTTGCAAGCCTGCCTTCATAGACAGCCCTGCTTTCGAGGCTTATATCAACTGTGATGAGCTTATAGGAGTCTTCTGCGCCTGCAGCAATAACGATACTGCTGTTATCAATCCAGGTTATGATATGGATATCCTTTAAATTTTCTGCAGGTTTCCATACCAGGTTTTTTTCAGGGTCCTCAAGGGATACAAATCTGATCATTTCGTCATTAGAATAAAAATCATTAATATTTAAGGCAAAATGCCTGGAGTCAGGCGACCATTTTGCGCTGGTATGATATACAGAACCCCATTGGGGAAAACCAGGTATAATTCTTTTTCCTTTGATATCATATATACCGTCCGTGTGGGCAAAGAAATTGCCATTGGGGGACACATTAGTTACGTAATTCCTAAAAATACCTATATTTCTAATGCCCTGACTGCTTGCCATATAAAGGTAGACTAAATCACGCTTATAAGGCATACGAAAAAACTTGGGAGTGCCCCTGATAATGCATGCCTCTTTATCCCCAGCAACTGCTGACATATATCTTGTAAGATGCATCTTCTCTGCAGGAAGGTTTTTTATCATGGAATATGCAACTCCTCCAGCAATAAGGACACAGATGAATCCTGCAAAAAATATTATTGCTGCTTTACGCCAGTAGATTCTGTCCTGCACGTCCGGGATAGATCCACTATTAAGAATTATAAAGAAACAGCATAACAGAAGGATAACTGTCAGGAAATAAGTAACAGAGTACGGCATGTAGGAAAGACAGAATATCGGGTTTATAACCCTGGGCAGCTGAATAAGGGCTGAAAGGATTATAAAGGCTAAAAGGCCTGTGCCCATGGCACTGCTCTGCGATTTTGCCCTGACGGCAAAGACAGCGGCAAGGCTGTATGCAGAAACTGCTATCATAATGGGATATTCCGGGTTACTTGTGTAAAAAGTATGGTAAGTAGAAAGGTACATATATTCTTTTAAGAGGAGGGTTATCAGAAAAAAGATAACCGGGCCGACTATTACAGTAATGAGCCTGGTTATGAAACGGACAGCGAGAATGGATGAATGCTTTACTGGCATTGCATCCAGCCATGGCTTTATACCTATCCGCCTGTCCCTTGTGAGAATGCCTGAGGCAATGATTATGCCCCACAGCAAATGGAAATATATCCTGAAATCACTCACGCTTATCCATGAGCTTATCCATCGGCTGGATGAATAATAAGCTATCAACAGGATAAGTGCATATATTACAAGAAAGCCTGCAAGCAGCCATTTCAATGACTTAAAGTCATGCATGGTTACAGCCTTTATCTGTTTGGTATTCATTATTCTTCCCCCCGGGTTGTATCTCTTATGATCTCAAGGTATATGTCCTCAAGGCTGAAATCAACGGGGACTACTTTCTGTGCAAGGCTTTTCATTGATGACATGGACTGCTCTGAATAGCTTTTTATTATTGCAATTCCCTCCTTGTTCATGGGGTCCCAGCGCACCATTCCCGGAATATCGACTGCTTCCGGTGTGATGTCATCAAAGATAAGCCTGAAGGCACACCAGTTATGGTGGATGTTCTCCAGGGTATCTGAGAGTATTTCCCTGCCTTCCTGTATCATTACGATCCTGTCTGCTACCCGTTCAATGTCATCTACCTGGTGGGTTGAGAAAAGGACGGTACTTCCTTCTTCGGCAAGTATGCGTATGATGCTGTCAATGAATTCCCTCCTTGCCAGGGGGTCAAGGCCGCTTGTCGGGTCATCCAGTATAAGGAGCCTGGGTTTGAATGCAAGGGCGCAGATCAGGGCAAGTTTGGCCTGCTCTCCCCTGCTTAATGCATATACAGGTTTGTCCTTTTTCAGGCTGAAGAGGCCAAGGAGCTCTTCTTCGAAGGCATCACTCCATCCAGGCCTGAATGCCTTATGGAATTTCAACTGCTGTTTTACTGTAAATCTCGGCTCTCCCCTGGGACTCTCCATTACAAAGCCTGTGTCTTTTTTGACTGCGACGGGCTCCTGCTCTGGATCATGGCCCATAACCGATACCTGTCCGCCATGGCGCCTTAAGATACCTATGAGTATGTGAAGGGTGGTTGTTTTTCCAGCGCCGTTGGGGCCAAGCATGCCTGTTATACTGCCTTCGGGGACAGACAGGCTCAGTCCCCTGACAGCCTTAAGCCTTCCGTAATTTCTTTCAAGGTTTTTTACTTCAATTATATTATTGCTCATTTTCCCCTCCTTTTTCTGCAGAATTAATTATTTCAATAATTTTGCCCTTTGTTATACCCAGTGAAAGGGCCTGTATTACAGAATTCTTCAAATCTCTCATTATTTTCTCCTGCCATTGCTTCTTTGCCAGACTGATGCCGTTATCTGTGATAAAGTAGCCCGTACCATGCTCAGAATATGCATACCCGAGATACTCAAGCTCTCGGTATGCTTTGATGACAGTATTGGGATTGATGCGCAGGGATGAGGAAAGATCACGTATTGAGGGCAGTCTCTCATTACTGGAAATACTCCCTGCAGCTATACGGTAGATTATCTGGTCAATGAGCTGGCGGTACAGTGGCAGCTGGCTGTGGGGATTTAACTCGATTATCATATTCAGCCTCCTTTGTAGATTGTATCACTGTTATAGTTAAATATAACAGTAATACACTATTTGTCAAGAGGGAAATTTAATTTTTTTATATAATTAATTTTGTAAATACAGAATGCCTTATTAAAGCTCTCAGCAATACAAAATGAGAGCGTGATACAGTCAGCTTATTATTAAACGGATTTCATGATGCCTGTGATATTGTCAGGGACAGCACATTCATCCAAAGGATAATTACTAAATGACACAGATGCAATGGGGGTATTTAAAAAATACAGGGATTGCCTGGCTCAATCGATTTACAGTATATATCCGAGGGCCTTTATCCTTTCCTCGAGCCTTTCTGTGTCGGGGCCCTTCTTTTTTGGGCCTGCGGGTTCTGGATAGTCATAGCTGTCTTTGCTTTCGCTGTTATATTCAAGAAGGCGGATTTTAAGGTTCTCTGCAATTTTTGGGAATTTATCGATCAGATTGGCCTTTTCCAGCGGGTCTTTTTTCAGGTTATAAAGCTCATGGTCTTCGCTTTCAAAGCTGTGAATATATTTCCATTCATCTGTGATTATGCTTCCGCATGGTGTGGTTGTCTTAATCACAGATGCATAGGATTCGAAATTGCCCCTGTCATCTGAGAAGATGGAGCATCCCTCGTAATCATCCTTATTGTATCCGATACCGGCAATATCAAGTATAGTCGGGACTATATCTATCACCTGGGCAGGCTCCTGAATCACTTCTCCTGAAGGGACGGTACCTGGGCTGTGAAATATGAGGGGCACCTTTATCACTTCATTATAGAGGGTAACTCCATGCCCGGTCCCTCCATGATCGCCGAATTCATCGCCATGGTCTGCTGTGATGATATATAAAATATCATCAGCAAAGTCTTTATCAAGCATTGCACAGGCGCTGGAGATCAGATGGTCCTGATACATGACCTCGCCGTCATAGCTGTCAATACCGGCCTGGAGGTCATTTTTTGAGAGATTATGGTCCTTGAGGTTGTCAAACCTGATAGCTTCAGCTTCTAATGAAGGGCCTATCTTTTTAAGGAACTCATCAGGAGGGTCATAGGGTGTATGGGGATCCATATAATGAACATAGAGAAAAAATGGCTCTTTGATCCCACTGCATAGCTCTTCTATCGCTTTGTTGACATCCATACCGTCATGGCTGTCTATATATTTATAGACATCAAATCCCTGGATAAAATTCCACCTCCCGGTAAGAAGAGGGTTTGCTGATATCATGTATGTATTATAGCCTTCCTCTGACAGTATTTCAGATATAAATGGCAGGTCAGGGGAGAGAGCATATGCAAGCTTATATGCAGCTATCTGGTTTATCCCGGTTAAGTGGGACACCATTGACGGAAGCGTCCATGAACAGTGCGAATATGTGTTTTTGACCAGTGTTCCTTCACCAGCCAGTTTGTCAAGGAAGGGTGCCAGTTCCCTGTGGTACCCGCTTGAGCTGAGACGGTCAGCCCTCAGGCAGTCAGAGACAATATATACTATATTCATTGGGCGGTCATTCTTAATAAAAAGGGAATAATAGGATATTACGGCAATAATAATAAGGACAAAGAAAAGTATTATGTATTTTTTCAAGGTTTCTCCTTCTGGGTTTTATTAAGGTCATGTATACGATAACAGACAATACAGCATATCGCAAGAAAAAACCCGGAAAAGACTCTTGTTGTACAATATAAGAAATAAGCAAGATATTATATTCAGGGATGTTAAGGGATATATCAGAAATTATGCAGTTTTTTCGCTACCTGGTAGTCATCCATATTCTTTTCTGTGATAATGGGAAGCCTGGTGAAGTTTGCTATCTTAAGCGCTGTCTCCTTATATCTGTCTATCAGGGTGAATTCTTCAGAGGGGATTATGGTCAGGTTTCTGTTTTCTGTTTTGCCTTTGAGATACAGTGTTATCTTGTTTTTTACGAACCTGCCGTACAGCTTTCCGTCATTCATAGGGACGCTCCTGTATACAGGGCCGGGATTATTCTTCACTACTATATCTGTATATATATAGATATTCAGAGAGGCAAATTCAGAAATATCATGCATTATGGCCTTTTTATGGAAATACCAGCCTTTTGTCTTTTTTACCTTTATCTGATTGCCTGACCTTTTGAACTCGATCTCATTTATATATCCATACATTATGGCGGCAGATAAAAAGAAGGCCGAGAAGATGATCAGGCCTGCCAGAAGGTTTCCTGCCCCTATATCTTTCCTGTCAAGAAGTGCCGCAAGTAGAGGGAAAGGGGCAAGAAAAGCCCCCCCTGCCAGGGTCAGTATGGCAAGCAGTTTCATTACAGGGCGGGAAGTATAGAGAAGTGTGTCCCTGTCTTTTTGTATCAGCTCCATTTAAGGCCTCCGTTTTATGGTTTATGTAGAAATATTAACATATTTTCTAAATAAAAATAAATTAAATATTTTTATTCTGCAGGTATTTTTTTGGTTGTATAATAGGATCACTAAAACAAAAAAGGAGTAGAAAGAATGGAAATCAGAAAGATTTTCATTTATGTGTTATTAACGGTTTTTCTAACAGCCGGGATATTCTCCGGTGAAACTGAACAGGCACCCCTGAATGAAGGGGAAAAGAGCCTGCAGGAGCTTGTCCCTGAAGAGGGCCTTATATGCTACTTGAGGTTTGAGGAGAAAGAGGGGAATGATATCGGGGACATGTCGGGTGAGGCTGTCGGAGTCCTTGAAAAAGCCTCAAGGAAGGAAGGAAAATACGGCAATGCAGTTGAATTTACACAGGAAAGCGCCATAATAAGGACAAAGATAATGATAGACCAGGATGAGGGCAATACAGGCGCGACCTTCTGCGCATTTGTCCTTCCCTATGAGCATGAAGGGGCAGAGAGAAGGCAGGCGATAAGCACTGACAATTCCGGGTTTGACTGGTCCGTGCTTATAGAAGAGGGAAAATGGTTTGTATTTAATAATGCAGATATAGTTGATACGGGCATAGATGCTTTAATTGGCCAGTGGCAGTTCATATGCGCTGTATTTGACCCGGAAAAGGGGATCACCTTTTACATAAATGATGAGGCTTTTCATCTGGAAGAGATTGAATATGACAACAGCACCAATAATCTGGCTATAGGGAACAACCCTTCAAATGATATGTACCCTGAATGCTTTCTGGGAATGATAGATGAAGTACTGGTATATGACAGGCCTTTAAGCGGTGAAGAAGTGGCAGAGATTTATAATATCTACAGGAAGATGTAGAGAATTGATCTTGATGTTCAGGGGGGGAAACATTCCCCCCCTTTTTTTTTGCCGGCTATTGCTGGATATGGCCTTTATACATAATATCGGCTGTTTATAAAATTTTGCAGATAACAGATAAATTTTTTTTATTTTTTATATAATATATATTGCAAGACTTAACTGAAAAGAGTATAATAATCAAATAACCAAAAAACAGGGAGGTTCCCCAATGAAAAGAATTATTATCTTTTTTGTACTGTTTTCTTTATTCCTGATATCTTCCTATGCGGGAGATATACATTCAAAGGCTGATTTCAGGACAGGCCTGTGGATAAAGAACCAGGGCCAGATGCCATCTGATATACTCTATTATTGCGATTCCAGCACAGGAAGGGTGTATGTCAGGAAGAACGATATTGTTATACAGGAGATTGAGCCTGTGGGCAGTACGCACAAAGAAACCGGAATATTTAATAAGAAGAGAAAAAATTATACATCAGAGTACAAATCATACAACTCTTATATCAGGTTCCCGGGTATAAGCCTCTTTGACATCTCAGAGGAGAAATGCACTGATACAAAGATAAACATATTCAAAACAGGCAACCGGGATAACTGGATAAGCAATATCAGCACTTACAGGACACTGCGGATCAGGAATATCGGAGATGGGACAGATATCCTGCTTGAGGCCAGCAGCAGGTCTCTGGGGACAATATCAGCCGATGATCCAGGCATGATAGCAAACTTGGACATCGAGGCAGAGGGAGAAAGCCTGCCTTTTTTCAGGATTGTAAGCAATGGAGAGTATATCGGCGATTATGATACCCTGAACAGATCGATAATCAAACTGGAAGAAGGGATAAAAAATGAGGGAAAGAGCGACCCTGCACAGATGATATGGGGGACCTTCCTGGGGGGGGCTCTCTATGACCACTGCGCACATATAGCACTGGATTCAGGCGGGAACATCCTCATAGCCGGCATCACTGAATCTGCAGACATACCTGTACCCAACGGACTTTATACCTCCTATTCAGGTGAAATAGACATGTATTTCGCAAAACTGAACCCTGACGGGAACGACCTTATCTGGGCGACATATATAGGGGGAACGAGCTGGGATGATGCAATCTCCATCATTGCAGACTCCGGGGACAATATCATTGTATACGGCGAGACAAGCTCCACCGATATACCTCTGCCCGGTGCTATGGATGACTCCCTGGGAGGCGAATCTGACTTTTATTTAGCAAAGATAAGCCCCGCGGGAGACAGTATGATATGGGGGACCTACCTGGGAGGGTCCGGTATTGAGACATATGCCCTGGCAGGAAACTGCCTGGCTCTTGACAGCAATGATAATATAGTCTTTACAGGCGCTACCGATTCTGTCGATATACCCACTCCCAACGGATATGATGATACCATGGGCGATGACTATATAAAGATGTACATTGCAAAGATCAATTCAGCTGGTACAGAGGTAATGT
Organism: uncultured Candidatus Sumerlaeota bacterium; assembly: GCA_964389675.1. GTDB lineage: Bacteria > CAYMEV01 > CAYMEV01 > CAYMEV01 > CAYMEV01 > CAYMEV01. The sequence goes on along the minus strand of CAYMEV010000035.1, from coordinate 8,486 downwards.
GGGGGACCTATCTCGGAGGCAACAGTTTTGACTACGGCATCTCCCTGGATCTGGACTCTTCAGAGAATGTTGTCGTGGGGGGCTGCACAGTTTCGGATGACATGCCTGTGCCGGGAGGATATGACACGGTGTTTAACGGCAATTATGACATGTATATAGCAAAACTTACCTCTGACGGTACAGACCTGCTTTGGGGGACATATCTGGGAGGCACCAATAATGATGAATGCTATGCAGTAAAATGCGACTCCAGTGATAACATCATTATTGGCGGAGACACGCAATCCATTGATATTCCCGTCCCAAACGGCATTATAACTGCATATTTAGGCGGCTACTTTGATTTTTACGCTGCAAAGCTGAATTCTACAGGAAGCCAGCTCCTGTGGGGGACATTCCTCGGAGGTGAGGGCCTTGATATCTGCTACGGGATGGCTCTGGATCCTGATGATAATGCTGTCCTCATGGGGTCTGTGGGGTCAGGGGGAAATGTCCTTACCCCTGATGGCTTCGACACAGAATACAACGGCGGTGAATTTGACATGTATTCAGCTATAGTCAGCTCTGCAGGAGATGAGCTTCTGTGGGCATCCTTCATAGGGGGAAATAATACCGACATGGGCTATGCTGTAAATGCCGACCTGGAGAAAAACATAATTATTGCCGGAGATACAACTTATGATGAACTGAACTCCAGATATGACATAATACCCACGCCAAACGGCTATGATCAGACATATAACGGAAGTGGAGATATCTATATCGCAAAGATCAAAGCATTCAAGGACGGGCCTGATGCTTCAGTTCTTGCGTCTGATATGGGGTTTTCCCCTTCAGACCCGATGCCGGGTGATACAGTCATCTTGAGTGCAAGGGTCTATAATCTCGGGGATACGGGTATTGAATCAGGAAACTGCAGTTTTTACTACAGCATGGAACCAGGTATCGACCTGGTGCTTATAGGCACACAGGCCTTCGGCATGCTTGCCCCTGGGGATTATGTTGATATCTCACAGAACTGGGTTACAGACCCGGGCCTTATCCCGGATACATATATTATCACAGCCGTTCTTGACGACATTACCCCTGATGATTACAACCTGGACAATGACTTGGCCTATATAGAGATGCCGCTTCCTGTAGACCTGGGGTATTTCATGGCCATAGGCATTGCCGACTTTGTAAATATAAGCTGGATGACAGTATCTGAGGCAGATAATCTGGGATTTAATCTGTACAGGCTCAACCTTAAGAAATTGAGCCCATTTGTCTTAAATATGCCAGTAAAACTGAACGACTGCCTTATCGAGGGAAGCGGGACCACACCGGAACCCAGCTACTACAGCTATACCGACAATGTAAAGAACCAGGGCAACTATCTGTACATACTGGAATCCGTCTCAGCCTACGGGGAGACAAAGCAGTATACAACAAGGGTAAACTGGATACTTTAAATCATTTCCTTAAGCAGGGGGCTTTATAAAGGCCCCCTGCCATAATAATCATAAAACACCTCATGGAATGCCTTATACAGGCTTAATGAAAAGGCATAATCTGAGGCAGAGCTCCACTTCCAACATCTATTGCTGAAGCTCCTGTATATTTGGCGGATATATTATATTCTGCTTAAATAAAAAAATTTTGCTCTCGGGTATTGATATTTAAATTTTATGAGAATAAAATTGAAAAATGTTTGACTGACATAAAAATTTATAAGGAGATAAATATGAGTTTGAACCGAATATTTATGGTTGTCCTGGCACTGATCGTTTTATTCTGCTTTATAGGCATGGGGGCTGTATCAGAAAAGTCAAAGACCGACAGGTCCTTCCAGAATCTGATGGGTGTACTGGGACTGATAATGGCGCTTGCCACCATAGTGAATGTATTTTTTTCCTACCGTTATGCATGGAGAGCAGGGCTTCAGGCAGGCTTGTGGGCGGTCGGTGCTCTTCTGCTTCCCTTTATCGTGCCGTTTGTCCTTGCCTTTTACAGGGAAAAACCATCAGAGATTGAAGATACAGAGACAGCCGGAAGCGTTTCAGGCGATGAAAAGCCCTTTGAAATGGAAGAAAAAGTGCAGAAGATCAGCATAAAGGAAGGCTTGACTGGTTCTTCGGAGTGGAACTTTGAAGATATAAGGCTATATTGCTTTGTTGTACCCTCTGGATTTAAGTGGAGGGTTGTATCATCTACACAGGAGACATCATATTTATTTCCTGATACTATGGATGAAGAGGTTGCTCTAGAATTCTACAGAATGCTTGAGCAGTTTATATCAGGCAAAAATAAGAACATGCTCTCAGGCGTTAAAATAATCCTTATTGACTATAACAACAGGGGCTCTGCTTATGAGCTAAGAAAGCTGAAGAATGCAAAGAGCCTGCTCGCAGGGCTTTATAATTACAGGGAGACTAGAAAGGAACGGCTTGACAAATGGCTTGAAGGAAATCCTTCCGTCACCCTGACAGGAGGGCTCGGCTCAAAAGCAACGATTGATAAGGACGGCTTCCATTTAAAGAAGATCAGCCTTGCATGGCCTGATGTTGCAAGGATCACATCAGAGACCACTTACGGTCTTTCCTGTATATTTGTCCTGCCGGAAGAACGCTCAGGGGGGATCTTTGACTTAAAAAGGGCAAAGTATTCACTGGCAAGGGTACCGGCAAAAAAGAACGAGATCTATTCTGCTGAGTTATTTTTCTGGAAGATCGTCTTTGGTGCAAAGGCTCAGGGATAGTACGCTTCTGAACTGCTAAAGAGTGGACAGGGCAAAGGCTTTTCTACAGTATATGGGTAATTTAATACAGCATCCAGGGACTATTTATCCATAATTAAGGACAGGGGATCTATTGTACATCTCCCTGGGGATTCATAGCTTCGCAGGCAATGGAAAAGGCCTTATCATTCATTTATCATAGGCTGCCTTTAGGATAAAGCAATACTTTTTAATAGATAAGAAGGTTTCTAATTTTGTATTGACATTCAATTCAAATGAAAGTATCAGTTTATTTATAGAAGAAAGATGCAATTTAAGCCTGATGAGAAGCTTAAAAAGTTATTGATAATTTTTTGTAATAAATAAGTGATATAAAAAAACCTGCCAATTCCCGCATTTTCTGGGCCAGGCCAAAGCTTGGATCTTTCTTTTACACACAAAATTTATCAGGAAAGGGGAATTTATGAAAGGGAAATTTAAGCTTAAGGACGATTTTGTCTACAAAATGCCTGTCCATTTCGGGGGGCACCAGTTCTATCCGGTAAGAACAGTTTATAGGGATATGACTGCAATATCAGTTCAGTATGAAACTGAGCCTGAAGCACTGCTGTCATACATACCTGAGGACTTTGAACTGCTTGAGCCTGTTGTCAATGTCCAGTACAGCAACTGCCGTGAGGTCGACTGGATGGCAGGAGGCGAATACAGGTTGATCCAGGTCACTTCGCCCGTAAGGTATATAGGTAATTCTGAAGGGCTTGCCGGGGAATATGCGCTTGTGGTATGGGAGAACAAGGCATGCCCCATCATCGGAGGCAGGGAGGAGGACGGTGTGCCTAAGATATTTGCGGATATTTCATCTGAACGGCATATTGAAGATCACTGGCTTACAGCCGCAAGCTATGAAAGCAATTCATTCATTAGGATTGATTTTTTTACAAAAAAGGAGCTCTCAAAGGCAGATATTGAAAAATTAAACCAGAATCCCAGGATCAACCTTTTTGGATGGAGATACATACCCAACCTCGGAAAGGGCGGTGCATCCCTTAGCCATGCCACACTGTATCCGCAGGAATCAGTACTGGATAAGGCATGGACAGGCGAGGGATCTGTCCTGTGGACGAAGCTTTCATCTGCACAGCATCCTCTTCAATGGTTTATAATTAATGCACTTGCAGAACTGCCAGTTGTAAAATACAGAAATGCGATCATGACAAAAGGGTCAGCCCGCCTTAATGTCGGGGACTCCAGAATTTTACCTTAATTATAAAGGAGACAGGCAATGAGCAAATATTTTGAAAATAAAGTAGCTGCAGTAACAGGGGCGGCATCAGGGATCGGCCTGGCCATCTCTGAGCATCTTCTTTCCAGAGGAGCATCTGCTGTATTTATGGGCGACCTGAACCAGGATAATCTCACAAAGGAATCAGAGCGCTTGAATAAGGATTATCCGGGCAGGGTCCATGCCTTATCAGCTGATGTAACAAAGCCTGACCAGGTGGAGAACCTGATAAAGAGTGCCGGGGATCTGCACGGTCATCTTGACTTTGTATTCAATAATGCGGGCATAGGGCTTACACTGCCTGCGGAGCAGATAACATTTGATATATGGAGAACAGTTATAAATATCAACCTTATGGGTGTGATCTACGGCACCTATACCGCCATACCCATCATGCGCAAACAGGGATACGGGCATATAGTCAATACTGCATCAATAACAGGAAGGGTACCTGTTCCTTATCAGGCTGTATATGCAGCAACAAAGAGCGCAGTCATATCAATGACAGAAAGCCTGCATTATGAGCTTGAGACAGAGGGCCTGAACTTCAGCATAATCTGCCCTGGAAATGTGGTTACCGGCATATTCGGCGGTTTGACCCCTCCTCCTGATTCAGTCAGTGTTGATGAAGCAGTAAGCTATATACTGGAGGAAGTAGAAAAAAAATCCCTTCTTATAGTATTCCCTCAGGCTATGAGAGATTTTGACAGGCTTTACAGGGAAAACAGGGAGGAATTTGATAAATTCGCCCGCAGTATGGCGGCAGAAAGGCGTGAGAACTATCGCACAAAAGGAACATATTATTAAATAATGAAAGGCTTCAGGATATTAAAAGCAGCAGACCTTCCATTTGAGGTAATCATACTGCTTACAGCGGGACTGATCGCTCTGATAGCAGGTTATCTGCTATTTCCTGTCTCAATGGGGATACTTCCCTATTATGAGAACGGCCTTTACGGATTATTCCTTGTCCTTTTTGCCCTTCAGGCCATAGTGCTGGGGAAAACACCCTTCGGTAATGCAAAAAGGTCAAAGCCTCTGATATCGGCAGGTTTTGCTGTTGCGATTTTCGGGGTTGTAACAGCCATGATACCGGGGATCTTCAAAAGCCTTCCCCGTATAATGCTCTTTGCCTGTTTCGGCATCGGCGGGCTGTGCCTGCTACTGCAATTATTCATTTCAAGGAACAGGCTAAGGGCCTGGATAAGATACGGGGGCATTTTCTATCATTTAAGCGCAGGCTGTATAGCAGTATATCTGCTTTCCATTATAACAGGTGTTATTGTCCTGCTCCACAGGCTTCTTTCCGTACAGATGACGGCAGTTACCGCAATTATATACGGCCTGGCAGTCCTGTATCTTTCAGCTGTACTGAAAAGAATCTACCTTAAATATCCTGAAGATACCAAGACTAAAAAGGGAGATGAAGGACTTCCCATTGACAGTGCTATGATCATGCTTATGAGCTTTTTCATGATAGTCCTCGGACTGCTTCTGATCCCTGTAAGCATGGGAATTCTTCCTTTCTCGCCAAGCGCACAGCTTGGGCTTCTGATGTTCCTTTTTGCAGTCCAGATGCTTGCACTGGGAAGCACACCTGTAGGCCCTTTCCCTCGTACATGGCTAATGGTACTTCTGGGGCTTTTATTTGCTTCAGCAGGTATTGTATCCTGCATTATTCCAGGGATACTTGTCCTCCAGCTGACAATTCTGGTGGGGGTGCTTAATATCCTCGGCGGTATCATTGCTGTTGCAAAGGTCACAGCTCCCCTTCTGAAAAAGAGGGATAAGCCGGCGGATTCAGTCCCTGCAATACTTATAAGGCTGTCTGCGACTCAGCTTGCCCTGGGGCTTTTATCCATCCTTTTCGGAACATCCATGCTGGTATCGAATATGATCCCGGGAATGATCATAGGCATTATCCTGGCATCTAACGGATTTGTACTGCTTTACCTTCTCAGGGTCCTTTCAGGCATAGACAGGATAAGGGCTGAAATGGAGGCAGAAAAAACATAGAAGAGAAAGGGACGCAAAAGGGACGGTTCTTTTTGATTCACAGAACAGATATTTTGAAAAATATTTATAAAAATTTTTGGAGGAGTACATGAGGAGAGCATTTATTTATATTTTTGCATTTATGCTTTTATCAGCTGTATTGACGGCTGATAATACAGGGTCAGACAGATTCATGCCTGCAATGGTAAGCATAGAGCAGGAGGGAGAAACCGGCATATACCAATGGAGATATAACCTGTCCCAGGGCTCAGCATGGGAGAAGGTACTTGAGGGTGTCTCGGCTGACAGGATGATGCAGGGAGATATAACCGGTGACGGGAGCCTCGACCTTGTTGTGTGGTTTTCTGACGGTTCTCTTTATATCTATGATATAACCGGAAATTGCTGGGATCTCCTCTGCGGTCCATCAGCGGGCCTGACTGCTTTTACACTGGCACAGGCAGATGTCTCAGGCACCTTTAGGATCATAATATCAAACAGCAATGCAATTCAGGGAATAGATACAGGCATTAACTGCCTGGAGTATGGCACAGGCTGGCATAATATCAGCCCTTATACTGCTTCAGTCATGGCAGGTAATGATATTACCGCTGACGGGACTGATGAACTGGTCTTTGCCTTTTCAGGCATTGAGGGGACCTATGTCTATGATTTTGACACAGGAGAAGCAGTAAAGATAGCTGTTGTATCGCCATCCCAGGTGATCAGCGCTGACATTACCGGCGACGGCTATGATGAAGCCTCAGCAGTTTTCCCGGGCCTTGGCGTATACCTTATAAGGTATGTTCATGATAAGAACAATGGATCGAAATTAGCAATAGGGTCTCCCTTTGACCCTGAGAGGGATATAAAGGAGAATTATATCTGGGTATCAGGAAATAAAAGCGGTAAAGGTATCCAGTTCAACAGGCTCACATTGGGGGTGCCTGATGAAGCTACAAGTATCTCTGCAGGCGATATAACAGAAGGCACCGGGAAAGAGCTGTTTATAGCATATCAGGGCAGGACCAGCTATTTCTGTTATGACACAATGTCATGGACAACGCTCATACACATGCCTTTTAAGACAATGCTTGCAGGCAGGTTCACAAATCATGATAAGGATGACCTTCTGGCATGTGCAAGCGCGTCAGGCGATATATGGCTCAGGCATGCTGATAATACCTGGGAATACATTCTTCCCTCAGGTGATACAAATGCCATGTCAGTTATTATATCTGCATCACCTGCAAGCACTGTACCGCAAACTGGCCAGAAAGCCTCATATCGCAGTGGTGATGACGGCTATTACCAGGCAGGAGTACAGTGGCCTGATCCCCGTTTCACTGATAATGGTGACGGGACGGTAACGGACAACCTGACCGGCCTTATGTGGACACAGGATGCAGATATTAACGGTGATATGACATGGGACTATGGCATACACTGGTGTAATGTGCTGGATCATGCAGGTTATTCTGACTGGCGCATGCCAAACATGCGCGAGCTTTTAAGCCTTTTAGACATGGGAAAATACAGCCCCGGATTGCCTGACGGCCATCCCTTCACCGATGTACAGACTGAAAACTACTGGTCATCATCCACTTATGCCGGCAATAATGCTTATGCGTGGTATGTATATATAAAGTGGGGAGAATCGCTGCATTACGATAAGACTGATACATGTTATGTCTGGGCAGTCCGCGGTGTATCAGATGGTAATGCCCCCATACCCGTAACAGGCCAGACTACCTCATATTGTGAAGGAGATGATGGAGATTACCAGATGGGTACCCAGTGGCCCGATCCCCGTTTTACTGATAATGGTGACGGGACGGTAACAGACAATTTAACAGGGCTTATGTGGACTAGAGATGCAGATATTGACGGAAAAAAGACACGGGATGGTGCCATAGACTACTGCAATGCTCTTAACCATGCAGGCCATAATGACTGGAGACTTCCCAATATTATGGAGCTTAACAGCCTTATAGACCTTGAAAACTATTATCTCGCATTGCCTGACGGCCATCCATTTACCGGTGTTCAAGCTCTCTGCTACTGGACATCTACTACATTTGTCTACTATGAGGAAATTGCGTGGGGAGTCTACCCGCACGACGGGTGTGTGGATGATTCCAATAAATCCAATACCTGCTGTGTATGGCCGGTCCGGGGCGGGCAATAGCGATCCGCCAGCAATTTAATATTTGTGAGGCCCAGCATGCAAGCGAAGCAAAAGGAACTCAAAAGGGACGGTTCTTTTTGATTCATGGATAGAATAGTATATAAAAACAATCTGCCAATCCAAAAACAGGATTATAGCAAAAAATCTTTTATAACATCATAAAAGGATTCAAAAAATAATGTAATTTAATTAGCCTTCTTTATCTTTCATTAAAGTTTGAATCATAGCATGGGCATATACTCTGTTATATAATGAGCCCTAAAATCTGTACACAAATTTTAATAGACAAGGTGGATTTCTCC
>CAYMEV010000034.1:0-24657 GCA_964389675.1 uncultured Candidatus Sumerlaeota bacterium | reverse complement strand
GTGGGTATTTTTAAATTTCGCCAGTGTTCATTAATAGTTGTCGCTGATCACAATAAGGAGTATATTCAGGATGATAATATCCTGATAGGAAGCATCCTGAGAAATCCATTTGAAAAATTTGAAAGAAAAAGATTCATGTATTATGCAAGAGATCTATCTAAGATATCCATTCACCATAAGATTTGGGACGATCTTACAAGGAATAATGGTATAGAAAGGCTACGGGAGCAGATGCTAAAAGATATAGAAGACTACTATGAAAAGATAGAATGAGGCTCAATATACTAAAAAAGATCGAGATACGAGATATATAATGATGGGTATAATATATACAGAAAAGATGGCTTACTATTAAGAAATAGTTATGCTATAATGACAATTAGGCATGCTTCCCAAAGTGATCTTCCATATATAAGGCTGGCATCCACAGGCTATAATTTCCAATTTATTTTTTTAATCCTTTATCATGTTTTCCCGGACCGAAATAGTTAATAAAACATATAGCTTTATTAACAAACTTATAATGAATTCTAGTTTCATTTTTTACTCTAAATCTATAGGTTTTTGAATTCTTTTCATTTTTCACTTCCTCATCCCGCAGATGATTGTCAGCACCTGCTGCCGCTGCTGTAAGCGATAATCTCAAAATCATACTCTCTATTATTTTTTCCCGTTCTTTATCATTGGTCACACCCAGTAAATCCTTAATAAAATCATCAGAAAATGAATATTCTTCGTTTATTATTTCTTTCCCCATGCAGTATTCATTATGAATTGACAATAACGTTTCTAAGCTTTCCTTGCAATTTGTACTTTTTTTTGGCCAAAATTCATTGAAATATTTAATATCTTTATAAAAATCTTTAACATTTCTCAGTATTTCTGGTTTCAATCTATATGTATGACAATTACATTTAAATTCAAAATTCATATTATTTTTTGTAAGTTTTCTTTTGTTCTCTAGGCCTAAAGTAATCCATACATCCTCTTTCTTTATAATTAGATAATGCATTAATATATGAAAATATTTTAATGCTTCTAAATCATTACAAGTCATAACAGGCTCTGATTTGCACGGATCTAATTTCATTTTATCCAAATTTAGATTATTTTTAATTTTTTTGGTCTTTTGTAAAATTAAGCTGATATATTTATTTATTGTGCAACCATTAAAATATTTAGTAAAAGAAATATTTTTTTGGAGATCCATTATAGAATAAATGAATTCATCAATATGATATACATCTGGTGTAATCTCATCTGAGAGCATTTTTAGATTGTTCAACAAATGTTCCAAGAAATCATCCTTATCATAGTCACTGCTACTATCTTTTTTTGAAATGCAGAATAAGGATGGATCAACAACAATTGACATCATTGAATCCTACCTATTATATCTTACGACGATTATTAATTGCAGATCGGAGTATCTTTTCTTGTTCATCTGCTGACTGATCAAAAAAGCCTTTTGGCCAATTTACAATTCCACTTTCTTCACTAATTTGAATCTCCTCAACTTTCGATCCAGAACTAGAAGGACTTATAAAATAAATACCTACAAGATCACTGATATTATACTCAGTATCCTCGACAATTCTCCTAATGAAGCGGTTAACCATATGATCACTATGAGTCTCAATAATGAGATTTTTCCCGGATAGAGCCATTGAAATAAAGAAATCTGAAAGCTGCATCTGTAAACTAGGATGCAGGTGTATCTCTGGCTGTTCTAATAATAATGTATTATGTTTTTCCATTCTAAGTCCTTCCAGAATTATTGGAAATATCTGACTAACACCAAAACCTACATCTGCAATATTGACCATTGTTTTCTTCGATGTAGTATTACTATTTAGGAACAGCTTAATAAGCTGATCGGATGATTCAGCATTGAAATCTTGAATATTCATAACATTAAGCCATTTATTAATAGCTTTGTGAAGAGACATCGGTTTGTCAGATTTTTGAAATGTATCTATAGATGGTTCATAATAATAGTGGTCTTTGATCTCATTATCCTTTTCCACTGAGTAAATAAATGCTGCATTCTCACCCTTTACACCAATCTCAACAATCTCATCTTCATATATATATCTTCTTGATGGCTCTTCTCTTAGAGGACCTAAATATCTAAATGTACTAAATTGATGTTTAAACCAGTAATAAATGTCAGCAAAAATTATATGAGTAGCAGCTAATATAAACTCTTGATTGAATGATTTATCTCCCCCATCTTTTTTATGGATATTCGCTATTGTCATTGATGGTAGTAGAGGTAGTAGAATATTTGCAAATTCAATATTAGTAATTATATGACCTGATTTTTCAATGTGTTTCTGTTTTTCTTTACCATTAAATTGAATACGCCCTCCAATACGCAGATTATCCCAGGATAATTTATATTCATTAGATTTTTCTAGTGATTTAAGTTCAATACTACCTTTGTATATCTTTTTTCCCCTATTTTTCGCTATATATGCTGATATTCTAATCTCATTTACTTTCATATTTGACACATATACATCTTTTGTGTCATTATTTTCTGATAGCTCGCTGATAGATACATTAAAATCACAATAGATCTCTTTATCCCTATCATCTTTAGTAATATCAAACCATCTAATAATGTATGAGAGCGGTCTATGCATCCGAATACTGCGCGATTGTTGGTGCTTTGTTCCTTGATTTTTTAGGTTTTTAAATGAAAACTTAAAAACAATATTATTTTTCTGTTTTTTGCTGTATATAATATTCCTTAGAATTCCAAGATGTACAAGCCTACCATTTAGTAGCAGAATATGGCTAGCGTTCTGACTTTCCAATGTCTGTTTTAATAGCAAGATACTCTGAAGAATTGAGCTTTTTCCACAGCTGTTTGAACCACATAGAACAGTGATCGGTTTAACCTTTAGTTTATCTAATTTCCTAAATGCCTTAAAATTCTCTAATGTTAAAGACGATAGCATCTGTACACCCCCATAGATGGTTGTTACCTTATTTGAATTATAATAGTATAGTTTGGGTATTATCTTGAGTCTATAAAATTCTTAGAAATTATAAAATGAATTATCTTAATTCACATACAAGGTTTATAACACATCTAAAATCAATATACCACTTATAATATACAATGCTAATTTGTTCACGGGTAGGTCTGCATATACCAGATTCCTATGAGTCCCATACAAGAACTATGGATACACTACTACATTGCTTACAATAGAAAAGGACAAGCATGGAAAAAATAACTAATGATCCCCTGAATATAAGATCAAGGCAATAAAGATATATGTGAGTATGTAATAAATTCTCTGAAATATCCGGAATGTTGCTCTAATATGACAATAATAGCCGCTATTCAGGGAAGGCGCGAAATTATAAAGATATTAAAACATATGGGTATGTATGCTAAAAAATGCCTTCTAAAGATTAACGAGCATCAGCTTATGAATATCTCAGATCTTCTTTGCTTGTAAATGTAAATATACTTTAGAGATAATATATAATCATCAAGGGGGATTTATTACAATTTTTTCATTTATACAGGTTAGAAATCCTATCTAACAAGCTATCTGGAAAAAATTATATAGACTCATCCAAAATTATTTCATATAATTATTAAGAAATACGATATATATGGTGGATATTATCAGGATTTGAATATTTTGGATTAATTTATTGATATTTAAATTTAAGGGTAAAAATTGATCTTTCTGATACTGCAGAAGAGCATGTTTTTTTGAAAAATGGAAACTGATCTAATACAAAAATTGTGGAAATTTAAGAATTTTTCGCCAAATGAGGAGCAAAAAAAAGCAACTCTGTTTGGTAAAGATAGACCTATATTTATCACGGCCGCTCCAGGTTCAGGAAAGACACGCGTGCTTTTATGGAGAGCAGTTTATCTTATTGCTGAGAAAAAGATACTACCAGATCAGATCTTCTTGGGTACTTTTATAGAGATGCTGGACATCATTTAAATGGGTGATAGATCCATGGAAAGGAATGATATTCTTGAAATTTTTAGTGCAGGTGAAAGATCTAACACATACCTTCATCTGGTGTCATTAGAGACTATAACGACTTCATCTAGTAAGAAAGAATATTCTGAAGATAGCATTTGGCAACACAAAAAAATCGGTCCACAGAGGAATAATATAAATTCTCTGGACATTGTTCTTGAAAATTTGCTGGAGTTATTTTTCAAAGTCATTACTGATCTTATCTGTTACTTAGAGCATTAAAGGTATGATATGAATAGAAGAAATAGAAATAATTTAAATCTTATAAGTCCTCTAAGATACCCAGGAGGGAAAGGATTACTCTCATCATATTTTAGAACCTTGATTACGCAGAACAGTCTAGAAGGGTGTAGGTATTTTGAGCCTTTTGCAGGTGGTAGCGGCATAGCTCTTGGACTGCTATCAAGCGGTATTGCATCCGAAGTAATTATAAATGACGCGGATTGTCATATTTATTATTTTTGGAAGATAATTATTGAAAAAAATCAGGAATTCGTTGACTGGCTAATAGATGTCCCACTCACCATTGATGAATGGAGAAAACATAAAGAAATATATCATAGTCCTAATAAATATAAAATTTTTGAAATTGCCTGTTCGACTTTCTATCTCAACCGTTGCAATAGGTCAGGTATTATTGCAGGAGCAGGTCCCATTGGAGGGTATGAGCAAAAAGGGAGCTGGAAATTAGACGCTAGATTTAACCGGAATATGCTTTCAGAACGAATCTCTAAGATTGGAATGCTTAAAAAGCATATAAAAATATCTAATATGGATGCAATTGAGTTTTTGAAAAAACAATTACCCAGTGGCCAAGAACGCAAAAGAATCCTGGTATATTGCGATCCACCGTATGTATCTGCGGGGAATAAGTTATATTTTAATTTTTACAAAAATAGCGACCATGGCAAATTGGCACACTATTTATTAGATCAGAAAAGCCTTAATTGGGTTGCTTCATATGATGATATTCAACTTATTCGCAATCTGTACGAGCCATGTCAAATGTGGATATTTACTTTAGGTTATTCATTGCAGTCTAGCAGCAAGGGCAGAGAGCTTCTGATAGCCCCTCAGTATCTAAAATTACCCGGTAAAAAATCAATAAATACAGCACGATGGAAATTAGTAGCGAAAATAAATAGTAAAAACAGATCCATGGAGGTCCAATAATGGAACAAATAATGAATAAGATATTTAGATCTGACCCTCTACCACGCCTAGTGCAGATAGATAATTTTATCGGATGGATATATCATATCGATTATGAGAAGGCCAATGTCATGACTAACGATATTTGGAAAGAGAAGGTTGGCGGAATCCCTCATAATTGTTTCTTAATAGCGACTGCTTTTAATCCTGACAAATATACAGAAGCAAAGACCTACGAGAAAGAAGTTGTCCTATTGCGCGTCATAGGCTCGTCAAGATTGCCCATGGAAGATGATCTTGTGCGCACAAAAATTGAGCATTTTCAGGAGCAACAAGATATCCGTAATGGTGAAGATCTAGACGATTTGACCCGCAATCAGTTGCAATTTAGTGGTCTTGAATGCAGAGTATTAGGAACATTTTATACTGACACTAATGGCAGGTTGTTGCTGGGAAGCGATATTGAAACATATCATAGCGCTGTACATCTTCAAGTCTATAAGCCTGTAGGAGATTCATTAGGGGAAATTGTCAATTACATATCACCTATACGAGAGAATTCGGCTAAGGAAGAAGCTGAAAAAATGAATCTGGAAACTTCGCTTCCGTCATTCCCAATAGGTAATGTCAGGTATACATCGACACAGAGACTCCAGCGAGAGTTCCAGCAGGATAAAGTGGTCTTTCGAATACAGTCGGTCGATTTCCTTGCCCGTCGCACCGGCGTATTTGGTATGACAAGAACCGGTAAGTCAAACATGATCAAACAGCTTGTCTCAGTTGTAAAGAATACAGCGGATGAAACCGAAATGAAAATAGGACAAATTATCTATGATCTCAATGGCGAATATGCCAATGCAAACCAACAAGATGCAGGATCATCTCTTGCTGACATATATCCGGATAGCACAGAAAGATATCGTCTGCTGGAAGCTCCGGGATTTCATCTTATTCAGAACAACTTTTATATTCAAATCAACGAAGGATTCGCCATCATTAGACAGATTCTAGGAGATAAGGGAACTCCTTCAGCTGATTTAAAACAATTCCTAAACGTATCATTTGAGGAGCCAGAACATGAAAATATAAGCGAATATAACCGTTGGCAAGTCAAAAAGGGTATTTATCAAGCGATATTGTACAAAGCAGGATTTCTTGCTCCAATTGAACATAAAATAACTTTTCCGGTTAATAAAGATATTCACAACACAGTGAATGATGATGCTAGTTTCCCCCCAAAAAAAGGCCAGATGCTAACTCTAAATTTAGAGCAAGCAGTAAGATGGCTGCTAAGGGCAAGGGACATAAACAAAAATAATCCCCTTAAATCGTCGTCAGGAAATGACTGGTTCGATGCAGATGCGGTGGCGTTACTAAATATGTTGGCTCAGAAGAATAGCAACAATGCGTATATAACCGGACATAGACATTTATCACCACTGAAGGTTTATCATTCTCGTGATAGGAATCAGGATGTTTCGCAGGAAATATATGATCACCTTCTGGATGGGAAAATCGTTATTCTAGATCTATCCGTAGGTGATCCGGAACATAGAGAGCGTCTAAGCAAAGTAATTGCCCGACATATCTTTAATCGGTCAATGGCAACCTTTAATGAAGGAAAATTTGCACCTAACATTGTTATTTATGTTGAAGAAGCACATAACTTGATGGGGAAGAAAGATGATATTACGGATGTTTGGCCACGCATTGCAAAAGAAGGTGCAAAATGCAGAATAGCTACCGTATACTCAACCCAGGAAGTTTCTTCAATTCATCCAAACATTCTTGCTAATACAGAGAATATTTTTGTATCTCATTTAAATAATGAAGGAGAGATAAAAGAGTTGTCGAAATTTTATGATTTTTCAGATTTCAGCAAATCATTGATACGCGCACAAGATGTTGGTTTTGATAGGATTAAAACTCTATCCAGCCCTTTTGTGATTCCTGTTCAGATTCATAAGTTCAATCCTAAGAATAAAAAAAATAAATAGAAAAATTAGAAGGTGCATAATGCCATACGATAATCAATTTGGAAGTAAAACATCGCATAGTGATATCGTTAGGAATCCTGATGTTCAAAATTTTCTCAATAAATGTAAGCCTATACATCCTCCTTCTGGTGATGGTGAACATCTATTGCTGAATAATTTTAAAGAAGCACCTGATTATGCACAAGCCCCTTTAATAAAACACATTATTGCATCCGATGGCAGTATTTATGTCTCTGGCATAGATGATCGCCTGCCCAGCATTAGAGCCGCATATTTAAAGTTCAGCACCATATTGATTGAGACATCAGATTTTAATGGTCTTCAGGACCAGAAAACAAACATGATAGATCCTTTCCGCGTGGCTGCATTGCAAAAGAATAGGGATGCCCTATCCGCAGTATTACCGCTCTCTAACCTAAAATTAGATGGAGATAGTGGTGTAAGAGAAACTTTTAGAAGACAAACAGAAAATTTTCTTGCATCAGAGGCGACAAGATTTATATCTAGTGATGTTAATACGAGTCTGCTTAGCACGTTAATTGAGCTGGCATTATTGCGTCCAGATGATAGACAACATCCAGGCAAGATAAAAATTCATAAATGTCCCCAGAAAGATTGTGAGCAGTCGAACATCTATATAGACCCAACTAAATCCGATAATGTTTGTCCCTCATGTGAAAGAAAGTTGTATGTGAGCGATTGCTTACGAGTATGGGAAGCTGTAAATGACTTTTTCCCAAATCAAGAGCCAGCATCACGTTTTATGAGCTATATTGAGCATTTGCTTCCAGTTCATTATCTAAGGTTTCTACGAGATTTTTCGCCTAAAATCTTAAACGAAATAGCGATACTGATTGATGGACCTCTTGCAGTATTTGGGCATGCCGCATGGCTGCATCGAAGCATTATGCAATTTTTGAATAAATTAAGAGAATCCAAAAAGGAGCCGCTTGTTATTGGTTTGCAGAAGGGCGGCTATCTGGCTGAATACATGAATCTCTTGCAAAATAGAATCCCGGGAAATCGATTATTCAGTATTTCCGATGATTTCAGATATGACTATTTGGGCATTGAACGGTCAGATAATGGTTTTGGATCAGAAACTTATTATGGCCATGATTTTGCTTTCAAAACACCTAAGGGAAAACTTTTTATTTTCGCATTACCTTATCCTTTTAGCAGCAAAAGGGGGGATAATTTTATTTCAAATAAAGTAAAGATTGGGAATTATTCCACCTTGGAGAAGGCTATGCGATTAATTGTAGAAGTGGAGACCGATTTGTATCAGAATGCGGTAGCCCCTATAGCTCTGGCTCACAAATACACAGCTATTAGCCTGAGACCAGGAGGACGTGTCCTGGATCTACTGGGACGTGCACACATCAGATAATAGTATCTTATAAGAATTATCTATCCAAATTTTCATTCCAAAAATCTAATATCTTGTAATAACACCCAATCAAGAAATATACTCAATTTCCAAAGCGAATGTGCGAGAAAGATATGCTATTTGTTGTAATCCTAGAATTTGAAAATATTTATATAGCTTAGGATCGAAAATTAAAGCATAACTGCCAGATATTGTGGGCGCTTTGGCTGTCTCGTTGAGACCCAATATCGTTCGAGCATCATTACCTGGGATATCTACACCCGGTAACTGCTGGGAAAATGGAATACATCCAGAGAGGATAAGTCACATCGAGAAAATAATAGTGATCTGCTAAATTACTCCGGTATCTGAGATGGGCACTCTGCACCAAAATGAATAAACTAATACCTATGGTTGACAGCAGTGAACAATACGGGGAGAATGTTCTGCAGCTATAAATACCACCAATCTAGCCATAAATCTGGTGGCGTAGATGAATAGGCTATCTCTGCATAAACACCAGATGAACATACACTCAGATAAAAGACAAAATATACGGAAACCGTCGGATAAGCCCAACAATAAATCAAAAGAAGAGGAGATATCCAAGTGCTATAGAACAACCAATAACTTTATTCTTTATAAAAAATCTTGAGAAATATATAAAGAGAGAAGAAAAAAGAAGATCTGTGAGCATTTGCAAGAGCTAGTCAATTGGAAACTAATTAGGTATATACACCTAAGCAGGTATTCTGTCAATAAAGCCACTAAATTAAATCCATCTATCAATGGTAAATAGATATCAATTTCTTTCTAACATCCAATGACTATTATATCTATTGATACATGCGCTATATATAGATAGGGCTTCCCATATCTTATCTGTGTGTATAATGTTCTGTTGTATTGTTCTACAGCTTCAATGGTCTCTGGTCATCTCATGTACCCAAGGTCGGGAGGAACTGATAAGTATCTGCTGTATACGTGCATCCATTATCATTTTTTAATTGGATACAACTAACAGCGCAATTAGCCCGCAGGGATTTCTACTATATTATGACTAATGGCTGCATAATGTATTCCAGTGCTGCAGAGTTGGGATCTTCTCAGTTGCCTTGCTACCTGCAGGCTATTCTTCTGAAATGTGGCTTTTTAGCTGCAAGTAATATAGAAGATTTTTCAACTTTTCTTTTTTAATTTGATAAGGGTTTTTATTTTAGGCCATTTCTCTTTGGGGTTCAATTTCAATTGTCAGACATCTGATATGTTTCTCTGCTTTGTCAAACTTCACTTCAAATTGATTTGTGTTTTTTTAAGATTTAGAGAAATAGTTATATATATAATAATCTATTCTTTCTATTCTGATATAATATATGACTTGAAACCTAATTTTATTGATATCGATAAAATTGATTCATAACACAATCGCCCAAGAACTGCTTCTTTTTCAATTTGGGTACTAGATATATTAGCCATCATGCATTTAGATGCTCGATTAAGCACCTTATCAGGTATTCTTCTTGATAGGAGATATAGTCTGCTTATTTCGATATTCTACCCAATATTACAGAAATTAAATTTTTATGAAAGTTTTAATTACAGTGTTCTTTTGAAACTATTATAACTAGAGGTGATAAAGACATAATATACAGCCTATCTGCATCTTCGGACCTATTCCAAGGGGCTGAATGTTACTATTCCTAAATTAAAATAAATTCTCTTTAGAATTTACGCTTAAATTAATTTTGTGTAAAAGGATAATTAGCTGCAGTATAGATCTTTTTCAAATAATATAAAATTCCGCCAAATAGATACTTATTGTAGGTTGATTGTAAAATATATTAATATATAATTGAATTTATGGGTAATAAGGTATTATCAGACTTTGGAAATCATGTGAGAAAACTTAGGTTAGAAAATGGGTTGACTCAGTCTGCACTTGCGGACAGAGGGCTCTTTGATCGGAACTACATTGGAATGATAGAGCGTGGTGAGAGAAATCCATCTCTGAAGACTCTAATAAGACTTGCCAATGCTCTAAAAGTAACATTACCTGACCTCTTAAACTTTGAAGAAAATGATTAGAGCACAAGATATTGTTGGACTGGATATAGATAATTCTTGGTTCAGATCTGGGCTGGACTATTCCCTAATATCATGGACTTCAACCTTTAATAGAATGGGGAAACCCAACCCATATAATCGGATTGAAAAAATATTAATCGGAATAATCGCTGAAAAGGCAGTAGAGTCTTATCTGACCCATAATGCAAAGAATTTCGAAACAGCTGGTAAAACAAAATGGTATGAAATTGATAGATATGATCTAGGGATAAGGGGATATAGTGTTGACATTAAATCTAATTTTCTCGATACATCGTCTACTCATATAAATAACAAATATAAAAAAATATCGAATAGAAATGACAAACTTGCGTGGTTTCTAAAATGTCATGCACTAGTTCCAGTGGATCAACTTAATCCAGGAAATAAAAAGAGAAGAGCTCATAACAGAGATAGAATCTATGTCTTTCCTTTTATTGAAGGATATTTCAAAGAACAGAGATGTCTAAGGCCGCTAATACATGCCTTTTGGGACTACAAGTGGCTTAAGAGAGCTGAATCAAAAAATCTACCAAACTTGGGTAGATTAGAAATAGAATATACTGGCAGCAAAAAATTCTCATCTATTAAAATTTATGGAACAACAGAAGCAAATGTGGCATGTATCGAGGAAGTCAATTTAAATTCATCAAAAATAAAAACAATAAATAACTTTTTCCAAGTTTTTTCTCTTGAGTGGACTGGAGATAATATGCCTAATGGTAATCTGACAATTCTATCCACTTCTTTAAATTTAAGAGAAATAATCTCTCCACAATGTTCATTTACTCTAACTAGAAAATCTCAGGGATACTGGCCTAGCAACAATAACTGGCAGAATCTAACCATCAGTGACGCATATATCTACCTTCTAGGATGGATAAAAGAAGAGGAATTTAGAATTAATGGATGTGAATATAAACGATTCACAAAAAATATTGAACAATATGCCGAAATAAAAGTGGATAATTGGGGATGTCCAGTTAATCTACTTGAGCCAATGAACAGAATATAAGCTATGACAGAAGACGAAGTTATCATTGTCGACGGCATACCAGATAAAGAATATGATGCTATAGTAAATGAATGCATTAGATATGCAATTATATCCAAGCCATTTACAATCAGACGTATCGACAAACAGACAATACTACAAGCTATAATAAATATTTTTAAAGGAAAGATTGCAGAGGCAATTTTCCAATTCTTTTGTAGATCAAATAATATTATCTTAGACTGGGATACTTGTGCTACACCATTTTGGCAGATAGATAAAAGAGACTTTATTCTCAATGGCTATGAATGGGATATAAAAAATAATTATCTTTTCCACTCATTGGATATGCTTGGTAGCTACAGATATATAGATCTGCCATGCCTCATACCCAATCGATTTAATCCAGGACCCAAGAGACCTGGAGATCAGTGGTATACAAGAAATGAAATAATGAATCCGAGTATAAATCTGCAAGGGGCATCTTATATTTTCTCATTTCTAAAGGCTGCTGATTTACAGTATGGTAAGAGAGGGATTGAGTTCTACAGATCTTGTATTACAGAAAAACAACTGAATTTTATTGATCAATTAGAAAAATATTATAAAGGAATTCCTGTTGACAGTGAGCCTTTTACCGAAAAGTGGTTCTGGCAGATTATTGATAGCAAAGGGGGTAGCAACTATATTCAGTTAAATTTTAGACCTTATCTGATTATAACTGGATATGCCAACAGCAATCACTGGCATTATTTCAAGGATACTGGACCTTTTGACAGAGATAATAACTGGCGTACATATATTAGACCAACATGGTATAATAAAACTTATACAGGTTCTTGTAATTTTATGAATGGTACACTCTGGACTACAATTACAAATGCAACAGTACCTGCAAGTTATCTGCCATCATTCTCTAGTATATTTCCTAAGCTGAGAAATACAATTAAATTTGGAAGGTTTCGCAATTAAATATATGAATAAGCCTCATCTTATATTAGCAGGACCAGGAACAGGAAAGACTACTTTTCTTATATCTAAAGCTGTACAATTATTCCGAAATGCAAAAGATAAAAATCATGGAATTATAGTATGTACCTTTACAAGAAAAGCAACGGAAGAATTAACAACAAGACTATATACAGAGCTTGGTATAAGAGATTTAAACAGTGTAAATTCTATAATAGGTACAATTCATTCAATATGCTTTGCTCTGCTTTCAAGGTATTCAGATAAAGACTATGGTGATTATGATATCTTACCTGAAGAGAGTCAGATTCATTTTATTCATTCAAAACTTGTAGCTTTAGGATATTCAAATGATAGGATAAGAAAAAATGGATGGGCTTTATCTGAAGATCTTGCAGCAATCTTTAATAAAATTAATGATGAGGAAATTGATATAAAATCAATTAACTTTAGAGATGATATTGAGCTTGAGGAAGCCTGTAATGTATATAGAACCTATCGTGTATTATTAGAACATAACAAGCTCTTCGATTTTGCAACTATCCAGTCAACAATACTGAATGAGCTTAATACTAATGCAGATTTCCATAGTAAGATTCGTCATGACTTTGCATTTTTTTTGATTGATGAGTATCAAGATGTTAACAATATACAAAATAAGATATTTATTAAGCTTGCTGAACCAGAATTTAAGATAACAGTGGTAGGTGATGACGATCAGAGTATCTATGGTTTTAGGGGCTCTAGCGTCGATCATATAATTAATTTTAAAGATACATTGGAACAAAAAGGAATAAATGTCAAGCAGGATATTCTGAACATAAACTATCGCAGCACATCAAAAATAATAGATTATACCAACGCATTATTAAAATTAAAAAATAAATGCACCGATAAAAACATAGAGGCAAGTCGAACAGGAATATCGCACAAACCTGTAATAAAACTCTTCGAATATGAAGAAGATGAAATACAGTTTATCACAAACACTATAATCAAGCTGAAAACTGAAAAAATAATAACCAAATATAGTCAGATAGCAATATTGTTTAGAAGTTTGAAGAACCATTCAATAAATCTAGTTAATAATCTGATAGCAAATGAGATTCCCTTTAGGCTATTTGGGGCTGGAAATTTCTTCGATAGTGTTCTAGGATTAGAATTCATTGCTTTACTTGATTATTACCTCGCCAAAGAGATTAATAAGGAAAATTGCTTTTATGAAAGATTAAAGAATATTGATAAGACATTCAAAGTTAAGCTAAGAATAGAATATGAAAAAAAGCAGTACCTAAATAAACTGGAAAAATTATTTAGTAGCAAGAAATACTATTCATGTATCGATTTGGTATATGATATTTTTATTGCAACTGATATCTTTGAAAGATATGATGCTGATGGGCAGAACATAGGCAAACTTACAGATATTGTGTTAACATTTGATGATTTCTCTAGTAGCTATAATCCATGGGGATTATTTAGTTATATTATTTATTTACAGAAATGCCAGAATGTTGACTATGAAGATATCACCAATAATGATTGTATCAATCTAATGACAATACATCAGTCAAAGGGGCTAGAGTTTCCAGTTGTCTTTCTACCCTCACAAATAGAGCGAGCAAAGAAGAAGACCATAATAGACCGACTAAACTCCGTATATAAAAAAAATGCAAATGATGATAATGAAGAAATTAGAGTTCTATATGTTGGCTGTACTAGAGCTGAGGATCTGCTTATTATAACAGGATCAGACAGATTATTATTAACAAAGAAGAAATACCAAATTAACAAATTTATTAAAAAGCTTACCCATCAATCTAAACAATCCGAAGAGTTAACATTAAGTATCTTAAAGCAACAGAATTTCAGAAATAAAAAAGGTGAACAAAATCAAAACATCATATTAAGCTACAATAAAATTAATTTATATAATCTATGTCCGCTCGCATATAAATATTCAAAAGTCTGGAATCTAGAGACTGTTAGGATTGGAGGTATAGAATTTGGTAGGAATACTCATAAAATCATCGAAATTATAATTAGAGAAATTATAAATGGAAAGAAGCTTGAATCAATACTTATTAACAAATTAGTTGAATCAAACTGGAAAAACACAAATTTTAGGAGCGATAGTGAGAACAACAAATTTAAAAAAGCTGCACTTGAACAGATAAATAATTTATTAAAGAATAGCAGGCATCTACTCAAACAAGAGAAGATATTTGCAGTGGAAGATCAATTTAATATAAGTATTAAAAATAACTTTATTACTGGCAGGTTTGATGTCGTATTTCAAGAAAATAATGAGTTTATAATAGTTGATTTTAAAACTGGGAAAATAAAAAGAGACAATACCCAGCTATCTTTTTATTCATTGTGTTTTAATCAGAAATATAGCCCTAGCAAAAAAGTAAGACTAGCTAACTATTATCTCAATGACGGATTATACGATTATATTGAGCCTGAAAATAAAGATAAAGTAATGAAAAAAATAGAAACAGTTGCTAATGCAATTAGAGATAATAAATTTGAACCTACCCCCGGTGCGCATTGTGCCAGCTGTGCGTATAGAAATATATGTAAGTATTGTATCAAATTACAATAGATTAGATAAAGTTTTCTGGTATTTGAAAATTCAGGCAGTACTGGTGGAAAGTATTGCTAACAAAAGTATTGCCATATCCATATGGAGCTATTCTAATATCATCTTGACACCACATAACTTCTGGTAAGAATATGAGCTTTTCCTGGAGTACTAGGCTAAGATCCCATGCAAGTGGATAGTTTCTTCCCTTTTTCTTTATGTTTTTAACTACAATAGTCATATAGCTTCCTGTCTCCATTATTAATGCTATATTTAAGTATATATCTTTTAATGTATGTATAAATTCAGTGTAGTTTTCAATATTTCCTAGATCATTAGGCGAGTCGGAATAGTTTGTTTGCAGTCCTTTTTCGATACGCTTTGCCTGGTTTTCTGCTCCTTTTACATTTAGCATGTCCCAATAGGGCGGTGATGTAATCATATAGTGTATTATCGGAAAATCATCTTTTTGAATTAGACGCGCATCCTTGTTTAATATTTTGAATTTTTGTTTTTTTTCTTCAAATATTAATGTCCTTTGTTTTGGTTCAATATATTCCCTGCATCTTCTGTCTGTAATTCCTGCAAAGAATTCACTTAGCTCAGTACCGTAGCCATTCCTTTTCAGTTTTAAAGCTGCCAATTGGGAACTTCCTGTACCTGCCATCGGATCAATTATGTTTTCGTTCTCATTAGAGAATGTATTTATGAATATTTCAGCTAGGTCCTCTGGGAATTTTGCTGGGTGTAGAATCTCATCCTTTTTTCGTGGCTGAGGTTTAAGTATAAACCAAAAGGGTATAGACTTATCAAATTTTCTTCTACTAATATCTTGTGTATTGTTTTGAAAAAAATCGAAATCTGAATATTTATTATTTATGCTTGAGTACTCATCTTTTCGAAAGTAAAGACAGTAATATATATTTTGCTTTGGTGCAAAAAATTTATTAGTTTTTTCTTCTGATTGATCTGAGTCTAAACAGCCAATTTTCTCATCTTTGAGACTTAATATACAACTAATACTTTTTGCGATGTCCCATGCATAAGGGTAATAGGTCCCATAATATTGGAAATTTTTTGCAATAATAGAAACAAAACGCCTTTCGGTTAGGTTTGTTAGCTGTTTCTGTACTTCGGAAATTATTAGATGCTTAAATCGATAGTACTCATCAATATTCTTGCACCTATCTAATTCAGTACGCATATCAATAAATATATATTGTGTTTTACCCTTGAACTCTACTAATGGACTAACTTTGAGTTGATATTCATGAGCAATATTATTGAAAATCTCCATTTTATCACCAAAGTACAATACATGTTCATCAGTATTCTCGATCTTAGTGAAGAACCTTATATTATCGCGATATAGGAATCTATCTGAAATATGTCTAAACCATGATTTCTGGAAGGGTAGCCATTCTTTTGAAGTAAGATTGTTAAACTTGTTTTTCATAATTTGTGGTTTTTTGCATTATTATCATTTTTTGGTAATGCAAATTTTATTCTTAAAGTCAATAGATTAAAAAATAAATTATTTTTACCAATTCTAATATAAATATGGTTTAGAGCAATTATCATCTCAGAATATTATTATACAATTCAGACTTATCGTCAAGATATTTGTCCGCGGTAATTGTAATTAACAGCTCTAGCTATATAATTACATGCTATTATACTGCCACCAATTATCTTGGACACAAAATTAGCTTAAATTTGAAAAGAAGGAGGCTATATTTTATGTTCAGAAGAGAAAGAAAAAGTAACACTCCACCCCCATGGGGGTGGATCCACGGAGGCGAATCAGCTGTGTCACCTGTTGTTGTCGTCCCTAGTGTGAATCACTTAAAAAACCTAATGTATTTTATGCTTTCAGGAAAATTAAATTTCTGTATTATCAAGCAAAATATCAAAATAGGAGTGCTGTATGTCTGATCAGAACAAAAACCCTAATAAGGCTGATAATCAAGCAAATAAATGTAAGGCGGCAAAGAGATATAGTGCCAAAATGAAAAAAGAAGTAGTTCTTAGGGCATTGAGAGGAGAATCTATTGAATCACTATCAAGAGAATTGGGTATAGAGTCATATATTATCTCAGAGTGGAAAGAAAAGGCCCTGATTGGAATAGAGGCTTCTCTTAAGCAAAGAAATACAGATCCATTAAAATTGCAGCTTGATAAAGCAAAGAAACATATCGGTGAACTAACAATGGACAATGAACTCTTAAGAGAAAGGGCTCAAAAAAAGGAAGCGCTTTTCCAATTAAGGAAGCAGAAGAAGAGTATTGAATATTATGAGGCTTAATAATCTGTTATCCCCCCGCAGGTCATTAAGAGGGGATAAGAAGCTTCATGATGGGACTATTACGACAGATAGTCCTGATATAATGTATAGAACAGATGCGTCAAAAATATGGACCTGGGATCAGGTCTGCGTCTGGTTATTTACAGCAATAGATCATTGTCATGGGGAAATTGTTGGCTGGCATGTGGCTAAGAGATGTACCAGGTATGCTTCCTTAGAGCCCATAATTCATGCATTAGAGAAATATTTACATGGGTCACGAGCTAATTGCACCAGATGCATTCAGTTAAGAATGGATAATGGATGCCAGTATACATCAGATCACTTTATAAATCAGAATAGATACTGGGGAATTACTCCCGGCTTTGGGTACCCGAGAGAACCAGAAATTAATGGAGTTGTGGAATGCTTCAACAGAACATTGAAAGAACAGGTAATATATGTAAGGGCCTATCGCAATGTGGAGGATTTATCGAATGCTATAAGAATATTTATTGATAGTTATAATAATCATTGGATGCTGGAGAAAAATGGATATCTATCTCCTATTGAGAAAAGGAATGAATTTAATGGTTTTATTGACAAAAAAGCTGCTTAGGTTTATATGCTTAATTAGTGTCCAATTAATTGGGGCCGGTACATTCTTAAAATAAACATATAATCTTCACTATCATAAAATAGTGTGGACAATCTGCAAAAAAATCATATTTTAAAGAGAAAAAGGACAATATATGACGGATATGAAAAACCTGCTTGGTCTATGCATCAGGACAGCTGAAGAAATTAAAAAGGTAAATAATAATCTAAAGAACCTTATCTTTCCCTGCTATAAATCAGGAAAGAGGAGAATAAGCGAGCAGGAGGCTCGTCTGGTCTTTACACAGCAGCTTGAAAAAGAGCGCAAAATCTATGGTGTTGAGGTACCTACAAAAAATTATTACAAAGGGTTCAGCACCGGAAACCCGTCTCTATGCTGCGAATCCACAAAAGGATATCGATCGGCAATATTTGACTTGGCAATTTTTAAAGACAGGCCATCAGACTGCAAAAGCATTATGAATGAGATAAACATCGAATTCAAAGCTCACAACAAACCACAGCACTCTATAGAGAAAGATCTACTAAAGCTGATTGCAGATGATGGTAACGGCCTGTTTTTTCATCTTATTCAGTCTGTTGATAATAATACACTGGCTGCTGGGTATTCTAGAAATCTAGTTAATAATCCAAATGAGAAAGGTATCCTGACAAAATACAGAGATTCTCTGTTAAAAATATCTAGAATAAACAACTTTAATACACAGTTAGAAAAGCACATGCTCTTTTTTATAGTATCGTTAAAGCCTTCGTTTTATTTATATAAAATAATGAATGTAAACAATACATGGCAATCCTATCCTATAATTGATACATTTTTTAAATTCAGTTATAATAAAAACAATATAAGTAGCAACAATGGATGGACATATTACACGCTTTGAACTAGCCCTAAATAAATAGGCACTATCCCTATGTGCAAATATATATCCCACATTTAGATAAAGGGCATATTATCATACAATTCATGCAAGTATCCGATTCTGTAAGTTGGATAAATCTGTGCCTTGTTTTGGAGTCCGATCTATATCTCTAACATAAGCAGAATATCCATCTTCTTATCAGTACTCTTCTTTTATTTAGTGCTTTTTATTACCTCATATCTGATACAAATTCTTCCTATCAACCCTATGCCTGTGCTGTACTAAGATCATTGAATATTATATTTTGCATGTAATCTTTTATGTTGGGATTAAATTAATCGAGAATCCCGACAGGCAAATAAATATTTATGCCTAGGTAATAATCAGTAATACTCTTTTTCTAGCAAAAATATGAATTAAAGATATTTAGAATCTTTTCCAAGGTATTCTATAATATAGTTCTCTGCCTCTTTTGCCTCTTCATCAGTGAGGCCTTCCCTCCAGTCAATAAGATTATCGTCCAGACTTTTTAAGAATCTTTCAAATTCAAGTTCGAGGGACTTTTGGAATAATCCTTTCCACCAATCCTTCCTGTGTTCGTTGAAAAGCTTTATAGAGACCGCATCGATTAGATCATCACCTATCCACTTGGGCTCACCCTTCTTATTAAGAATTACCTTTTTTACATAATTGACCTTTTCGAAGGAGTCATTGTAATGATCTGGAAGTAGATATACATCCCTCTTATCAGAGATTGCTTTTATGGTTTTGACAATCTCAGCAAAAATTCCGTCTGGAAGATGCGCGCCTATATGGCCTATGTAATTTTTCCAGTCAGCCAAGGTTTTCCCATTCTCAAGAAAGATAATCTTGTATTCTGCTGGATGTGGAGTCCAGCAATTATCCCGCAGGGCTTCACAATAGTCATCCAGCAGTTTGCATATGCCCTGCTTTCTAAATAATTTAAGCAATCTTAGAAAAGACATTCTATGTTCTTCTGATGGAAAATTTGTAATACTGATCTTACCATCTTTTGAAAGCTTCATATTTGTCCAGTTATCATCAAAACCAGCCATAAACTTAAAGTTAGTGTCATACCCCCATGAATCATACTGATAAATCTGAAAAATAAAGTGACTAGAATCGGATAATTTGTTTTTAATCATACTTTTCCCTCCTGAATGGTTATAAATTTTCTTGGAGCATTCATAACTATCCCTCCATTATATGAGCAAGATTTAATTAGATCTTAGAGAATATTGCTTGTCTTAAGATGTATTTATCAAATAAACAATTATATTAGATAACTATACAACAAAATATCAAAAAGCACTACAATTTATCTTAGTCCCCTGGGCTGCTGCCACATTTTATCTAGCCATCTTTGCTTATTTGTCTTCGACATCGGGCGAATATTCCCCTTAAGATCAATAGCAATGTTTCGTATAATTCTCAGTATACGCCCGTGGGTTTGAGGTATTGCCTCTCTAATGAGCCTAAGAGACATCATATGCGATGGATGAGCCCCCATACTATGTCCAAAGGCTGGATGTCTAAAGAAATGATGAAAATAGTGCTTATGATAATAATAGTCTATAAATTCAGCAAATTCCTCCCAATACCCTAGAGTTACCGTATGCCTGCCAATTTTTCCCTTAAAGGCTGTCTCTTCAATCCACTGAGCTATGGTTCCCACTGTAGGAAAAAGCAGAGGCAGAATGCTAAAATCTCCTGCTTCGTAAGGGAAATAGAGCGGCAGCATCCCATGGTACATCTGATAGGGGAGCGATTGCATCTGCGACTCGGCATGAAGAATTTCTCTCTCCTTAGGCGTTATTATCCAATAGACAAACCAATTGGCCAATGCTTCTGAGAGATTAATAACCGACCTGCTGCCAAAAACCGGAAAAACATGATGCCCAATCTCATGAAGCAGAACAAATCTCAGAAATATCTGCAGAGGATTAGATTCAAGGGTGAGGGCATTTCGTACTGATTTTGAAGATTTTCTTATTACATCTCTGTAAAGAGTCTCAATGAGTTCAGGACAGATCAGGACGGCCGGTCCATCTTTAATCTTGCCAGATTTGAAGTCATTCCTGCAGGCTATTATTTCTTTGCTTTGTGGAATATAATAACTTAGCCAGTCCAGCCAACTATTAAGAGAGCCAACATAGATCCCATAGCAGTCAACAATAACTGTTCCGCCGCCCTCGCATTCTCCGTGGTGGGGTTCCTGGCCTGATATGCCATCATCTCTCTGTTCTTCCTCTCTATTTCGCGGCATGTCATCATGGCCGATCTCAGGCTCTTCTTCTCTTTCAATGTCTTCAAGTTCGTCTTCATCCCTCATAACAGCATCCAGAAGATCATCTAGCAGATCATCCAGTCCCATCTCCTCTTCAGGCTCTTTTTCCCCATTGCCTACCTTAGGATATTTCTCTCTTGTCTTAACAATTACAAGCCTTGGAACCAGACATACATACTTAAGCTCTTTAAGCCGCTTTACCATATCTTTTCCCGGAATAGAGGGAAATGCATTATCTTCCCATGTATCAAATTCTGCAAGCATATGTCTGACATCTTCCTTCCATCCCTCATAGCGGCTGCCAAAATTCATGATTCTAGTTCTCTTGAATACCCTATTAAAGATATTACTCATTCAGTATTCATCTCCTCCTTACATAAAGTAATAATATTTGCATCATATTCATAAAATTCATAAAATTTTGTATATAATGCGCTTTGATAATCTAAATCTCAGCCACACTCTTTATGCATCATCCTTTGATTCAGTTTATTATCTGCTTTATAATATCTTACATCCCAAATTAAAAAAGCATTATATAATGAGGCTAACTTATTTTTTGCGATAGTAAGCAAAATGTAAGTACGATTGCCAGTAATCATTCTTTCAGGCAAACTATATGATGACTTGAAAAAGGTGATGCATGTTGGATTGATGTTAATAAGGGTATTCATATTATCTCCTTTCTATATGATTCTTATATGCTTTTTACCATAATAAAAGATCTCGGGGAGAATATAATATGAAAGGAAAAATTCCGATAATCTCCTCCCAAGAATCAAAGCTACTCCATAGAAATAATATATGCGATTTTTAAAAAATATCAAAGAAATAATGGGAAAATTTTATAAGTTTTTACCTTGAAAAATACTCTGATTTATCTTATATTGTCTAATATGGGGAAAGAAGATAATGAACAGATTTTCCAGCGGGTTTTTATAAATTATAGATTTCATAAATACATTAAATATATAGGAGGATTGGAGAATGAGTAAAGCCAATCTGCCGAAGGTACATGAGCTGAGGTTTATACCGGGCGAGAGTATTATAGGCAAACCACAGAATGAGGAGATTAATAATATATTGGATGAAGGATATGAAATAAAGGATATAATACCCTGTTACGACAGATACAGCAGCTTTTTTAATAATACAGTATTTGGAGTTGCAGTAAAATATGCCATGATAATTTTTATGCCTTCGGACAAAAAGACCTCATTAACAGTATGCAGCTTAAAGAATGATAAGGATGCATGTGATAAGATCAATGAAATAATAGCAGAGGAAGCTGAAAAAGGAAGCATTTTCATAAAGCTAATTCCAATAAATTCGTTTATGGATAAAAGATCTACTGTTTCCAGCAAAGGTACCAGCGGCTATGTGCTTTTCTTTATAAAAGAAAAGTAGGGGGATAATTCCTTTGTATAATCTGCCATAAAAGTACCGTGCAATTTATAAGAGTGTCTATCTTCCAGGTATCTTTCCCATAATAGGCAGTATACTGGAAATATAACTATCAAGTTCTGATCTGCTTATACTGAATGATAACGCAGGCTTATGGGATGCAGAGGGATTCTCTGTATATCTTTTTCGTTTATAGAATTTTCTCAGGGTTATCTCTTCTGATATACTCAGGTCCTTTATCCTTCTGGATATGATGTCAATATCAGGCGAGCCGGCTAATCTGCAGGATGATCTGCAAAGTTCATAAAAAAGGCTGTGAAAAAAGGTAAAGGCCTGGTCCCATTTTTTTGACCTGTAATAATATATGAAATTCTTCAGTGAGTTTATCAATAATGCATTATCAGGGTATTGGGCTATTATGCTTTGAATAGTGGTGCAGAAAACATCCTTCTTATTGAATATAAAGCTTGCCCTGGGTAGCTTTTTATTAAGAAATTCATCTGCGATACGATTATATACAGCAATTGAAGAATAGCCTGAAAAGTCCTCCTCTATCCTGTGTCGGTATATTAAAGCCAGGTATTTTCCGTAATCATCCTGCTTCAGTATATCATGGTTCTTGTTTATGAGTTTTTCAAAGGCCGGGAAGCGTTCTTTTGAAGATACAGCCATAAGGAGAATATGGATAAACCTTTTGTCTGAGAGGTCTTTTATGGATTTAAGGAAATTTATAAAGTCGCTTAGATAGGGCGTTTCATTTTTCTTATTTTTCAGATAGAAAAGGACGATCAGGATATTTATGCAGTCAGACATCAGTTCAAATTCAAAGGCCTTTAATGCCCTTTTTACCCTGTTTTTCACTGCAGGCTTAAAGAGGTATTTCTGGAAATTCCTGTCAAAGATTATTTTCAGGTCTTCCTTATTTTCTCTGGGAATTATAAAATTAAGGTTTTTATCACCGGCCAGCCTGAACCTTTCCAGAGCTGAGAGATAATACTCAAGAAGCTTTTCCCTGGGGGCTTTGGATACATTGCTGTCATCCTGGACCTCACTGCTTGATATTGCTTTTTTTGTAATTTCCAGGAATTCCCTCTTGCACGAATCATCTGTGATAATTTTTCTTACTGTTTTGCTGTTGCTTATAAGCAGGCCCAGTTTCCTGTAAAGCCAGGAATTTATCCTGCCCTCAATGGAGAGAAGCTCCTTTAATACATCATTACTGGATATCTTCCTGCTGTTTTTCTCAAATATGATGTATATATCATCTACATACCTTATCAGGCATTTAAAGGACAGGGCATTGTTTCTGACCAGGCTGCTTATCTCTATGTCAAAAGGAATTAGATAGAGATAGCCAAAATAATCAGATACCAGATTCTTCCTTCCCTGGGGTATTGAATGCTTCTGTTTCATCAGGGATTCAAAATAAAACTCAAGGATTGCACCGGAATCATCCACGTAGTTGTGATACTTCAGGTTTGATTCAGGTGAAAATTTACTAAGCAGGCTTATAAGCTTCTCATGGCTTACTGATTCAAAATAGGATGATATATCCAGGTTTAGCACTATATTATCAGTGGAAAGGTTATCTTTTATGCTTTTAAGGAAATTTCTGTATTCCATCTTGTAGTTGTTCTGTGTTTTCCACTTATGCCTGGTATTGCCTGTTTCGTTAAATTTCCTTGATTTGTAGAAATGGGTGGGATAGAAGGAATATATGCTTTTCCCCTTAAAATCAAGCTCTCCTGTCAGGTCATAGGTGCAGTCTACAAAAAGAAGCCCTATGGCTGTATAAAGAATATAGGAGAAAGTGCTGAAAAATCTGTATTCTCTCACTCCGGTAAGATTTTTGGGTATATTTACTATATCGGTTGAAAATAATTCAGGGAATGCATAGAATGCATCCGTAGCAATATATCTGTTGTAGTATTCCCTAAAAATCTCTTATAGCAAAGATATTTTTCAATATTAGGACACATGACACCGA
>CAYMEV010000033.1:27926-30502 GCA_964389675.1 uncultured Candidatus Sumerlaeota bacterium | reverse complement strand
GCTCTGGCAATGGAACTGCGGATTTTTGACCATGTAATCATCGGAGAAAATTCGTATTTTAGTTTTGCTGACGATGGTTTGATTGAAGAATATGAAATTGAAGCAACAAAATGATTTAAAGGAGATAGTCTGTGGCGACTTTGAACGAACGAGATAAAGAAAGAATTATTGAATTACTGAAAAAAGGCGAAGACCTGCCTTTGGATTATAAGCATATTTTATTTCCACCTGAAAAAAAGGAATATGAACTGGTTTATGCGGGAAAGGAGCGGGAAGAAGATATTTTGGCCGATACCATGGCCGTGCCCCTACAGCCGATTAAAACCTTTGGTGGTAACGGCAACGACTGGACGAATAAACTGATTTTCGGCGATAACTTGCAGGTGATGAAATCTTTGCTGGACGACCCTGAAGTAAAAGGACAGGTGAAACTGATCTATATCGATCCGCCGTTTGCGACTAAACAGGAATTTAGAGGGAGTCAGGATCAGAAGGCTTATCAAGATAAAATTGCAGGAGCAAAGTTTGTAGAGTTTTTAAGAAAGAGACTGATTTTTTTAAGAGAATTGCTTGCTGATGAAGGGAATATAATTTTTCATTTAGACATAAGGAAAATACATTATTCAAAAGTAATTTTGGATGATATTTTTGGCGAACATAATTTTATAAATGAAATAATATGGCATAAAGGGCGAGAAGGTGGAAGTTCAAGATCACATGGAATAGGATCAAGTATTCCTACTGAATATCAAAACCTGCTTATTTACTCGAAGAGTAAAACAAGAAGGTTTTGGAAACAAATTTTGGGACCATATAAAAAATCAACAGTGGCCAGAATAGAATGTGATGATAAGGGTTGGTATTACACAAGAGGAAGGATGGGAAGAAAACCAGCCGAATGGGAATTAGAAGCAGGTGTATCATTAAAAACATATGTTTCAAGAGATTTATCTAAAACTAGAGATCAGATACTAAAAGAGATTACTTCACCTGAAGCAGAATTTGTGGCAATAGGGGATGTGTGGAACAATGAAATAGTAAAATTTTCAACATATAATAAATATCCAACTGAAAAACCCGAATCTTTATTATTTCACCTAATACGCGCAGGAACAACACAGAGCGATATAGTATTAGACGCCTTCGCCGGCTCTGGCACCACATTAGCCGTAGCCGAAAAATTAGGTCGTCGCTGGATCGGCATCGATTGCGGCAAACTGGCCATTTATACCATGCAGAAACGCCTGCTCAATCTGAAAAGCGATATTGGCAACAAGGGTAAAGAATTAAAACCGAAACCTTTCACGCTCTATCATGCAGGTTTGTATGATTTTTCCAAACTGAAAAAATTACCCTGGCCAGAATGGCGCAAGTTTGCTCTGTTTCTGTTCAATTGTCGGGATGACAAGCACAGGGTTTCAGGTCTCGAACTGGATGGCTACAAAGGCCGTTCTGACGTTCTGGTTTTTGACTATCAGAAAGAGGGCGGTGTGGTGCTGGATTACGGTTTTATCTTCGACCTGCATTCAATGATCGGTTCTAAAATCGGCAGCCAGTTTTTTATTATTGCCCCTGCCGCCAGCGTGACCTTTCTGGAAGATTATATCGATAAAGGGGCTGTGCGTTATTATATTCTTCGCATTCCCTACTCAATTATCAATGAACTGCACAGCAAAGATTTCGAAGCCATCAAACAACCTATTGATGAAAGTCAGGTCAATGATACTGTGGATGCAGTCGGTTTTGATTTTATCCGCCAGCCTAAAGTGGAATGTTCCTATTCAATTGAAGAGCCCAAAGATCAACTGCTTGAATATGCGATTATTAAAATTAAAACATTTAAAAGTGAAGCCATGCTGAAAGGCGCAAGTCAATTAGAAAATCGGGAATCACTTTCCATGATTATGGTGGATTTCGATTATGATGGTGAAATATTCAATCTTGATAAATCCTTTTACGCCAGCGAGATTGAGAAAAACGGCTGGAAAGTATTATTGTCTTTGGAACATCTTAAGAAGCAAATCATGATTATTTATCTGGATATATACGGCAATGAATACAAGGAAATAAAGACGCTGCAGGATTTTGGTGGTTCAAAGCAAGTTAAGCGGGGAGGCAAATAATATGCTGGATCATCAACGCTTTCTAAACCAGGATCTTGTTTTAAAAGTCAGCAAAAGCGTCAATCCCACTGTGTTTGATATTAATAAATACGAAGGCTTTTTGGACGCACTGTGCGGGGAGCGGGAATACCAGAAAACTGCTGCCCGTAATACGCTTTTCTATCTGCTTGGAAAAAATTACAAGAACGTAACCGAGCTGGCGGAGGAGAACTATCATAATAATGAGACGCTGCAAAATTTTTACGGCACATTTGAACAGTTCAGGAAACACCTGCAATTCCCCAATAAATTATCCTGCTCACTGGACATGGCAACGGGAACAGGCAAGAGTTATGTTATTTATGGCATTGCCCGCATTCTGCTGGCGGAAGGCGCAGCGGATTATGTTTTAGTGGTTTGCCCGTCAACAACCATTGAAGACGGGCTGATGGAAAAGTTCAAACTGCTTTCTGG
>CAYMEV010000033.1:0-27826 GCA_964389675.1 uncultured Candidatus Sumerlaeota bacterium | reverse complement strand
TTTGTAAAAATTATCGATTATGTTGCGGAAGATTCATCCAATACGCAGGACGAAAAACTTCAAAAAATCTATGACAACCACATTGAAAACAAGAATACAAAATATCGTTTGGTCAGACCGTTAACCATTTTAATAACCAAAGATATTCGAGCCTGCAATAAACTGACTGATGATCTCATTCGGTTTTTGGCAGAAACGGAGGGAATTTCAGAAGAAGATGCTGCCAAAAAAGTTTTGGAGGTGACATCTTCGCCAAAACACAAAGAAAACGTCAGAAAACTTAAAGACGTGGACAGGAAAGACAGCCTGGTCGAATGGATCACATCCATAAGCATGTTAACCGAGGGATGGGATGTAAAAAATGTGTTTCAAATCGTGCCGCACGAGGAACGGGCATTTGACAGCAAATTGCTGATTGCCCAGGTGCTTGGAAGAGGTTTGCGGATACCTGAAGTTTATTTGGGTCAAAAACCGGTGGTTACTGTCTTTAACCATGACCGCTGGTCCGGCAGAATCAGGCATCTTGTTGACGAGGTCCTGGAGATCGAAAAACGGGTTTATTCTTATCCTGTCGAAAAAAAACAGAACTATCATTTTACCATTCATAACATCGACTATGCCAAAACAACCGAGACCGAAAAATACAAACAGGAAAAGGAATACGAATTTACAAAAGGATTTATCACGCTTATCCGCCAGTCGCCGGCACTTGAACGGGAAACGGAATACATCCGGGCAACAACCGGAGAAAGCCGCAGGAAAAAAACTTTGGTTAAATACAAAATGTTTTCAATTGATGAAATTGCAGAACAACTTCATAATCGGCTTAAATCCATTGATATGGAAACATCAGGAACTGAAAATCCAACCAATTATGCAGAAAAATATAATCTGGATTGGTTAAAGGAGCTTATCAGGAATTCTCTGGACCGAATCGGTGAAAGCGGCAATCAGATCAGCGATGAAAACAGACAAAAAATCTATCAGGCATTCGGAGTCATTCACCGTGCCGCTGCGAAGGCAGTTCGATATAGGATGTCCCCAAAAGCATTGATTGAAGTTGATACAAAAAACAGAAACAGAAACGGCGCTGGATATGCCGCAATCAAGCGCGGGGACGCAACCGTCTTCTGTGATGATTTGACCTTTACATTAAGCGATAAGGAAAGTGTAACATTTATTAATGATCTTGAAAAAGATGAAAGCAGACCTGTTTCAGCAATTGAAAAGATCGACAATATTTACAATTTCAAATCGCCATTGAATCTTGCTATTTCTGATCACAAACCAGAACGCCTATTTATCAGAAGGCTTATTGCTCATGAAAATTCCAAAGCCGTTGACTCATGGCTTAAATCTACTGATCAAGATTTTTATCCTATTGAATATTCATGGAAAAAAGGAGAACATCCCAAAAGAGGAAGATTCAATCCTGATTTCTTTATAAAAATAGGTGACAGTATTTTGGTGATTGAAATAAAAGGAGATGAAGAAATCAGAGAACCATCGGATGAAAATAAAGCAAAATACAAAGCAGCCCAAAACCATTTTAAAACTCTGAATGAACAGCAAGATAAACTGAAATACTATTTCAACTTCTTAACGCCAGAAGATTATGACTATTATTTTGATCATTTGAGAAACGGGAATTTTAATTTCAGTTCTAAACTAGATGCGGAATTAGAGAAAAATGGTTCGTAAATTATTAATAAAAAATTAATTATATTATTATTTATAAAGTTGGGCTATACACATAAGATCGTGTATAAAACATATGGCAGTCAGTGGGTTATCGGACATTTCAGTTTGTATCAAAAATAGTGGTAACTTGACAGCTAAGTGCTTTGAAATGCCAAATGTCTCATAAATGTAACCGTTAAAAGAAATATTTTAATGAAATATATTTAAGGAGGATTAGTGCCATCCTTGGTACAAAAAAGGAAATATGACATTTTTAGAATTAGCAGAAAAAACAATAGAAACAGCTAATAAACCTTTATCTCCGAACGAAATATGGGATTTAGCAAAAAAATTTGGAATAGCCGATAAATTTCATACAGAAGGCAAAACCCCATGGGCTAGTATAGGAGCTCGTCTTTATACGGATATACGAGATAATGAAAAAAGTGTCTTTATACAGATTAGCAAACGTCCCTCAAAATTTTATTTAAAGCGATTAGTAACCAACGAGATGAAGTTGAAGAAAGAATTAGAAAAAGATATAGAAAAAAAAGAAAAAGATATTGAAAAATCTTCAACTTTTAATGAAAGAGATCTTCACCCATTATTAGTAAAATTTGTAAACTCAGATACTCACTTCAAGTCATTTTCGAAAACGATATTTCATGAAAACTCTAGAAAAGCTTTAAAAGGGTATAACAAGTGGTTACATCCAGATGTTGTAGGTGTATATTTCCCTTTTGTGGATTACTTGAATGAGATACAGGAAGTTCAGAAAGCTTTTTCTGTAAGTGCTTTAAAGCTCTTTTCATTTGAAATGAAAATATCTATTTCATTTTCAAATCTTAGAGAATACTATTTTCAAGCAATATCAAATTCATCATGGGCTAATGAAGGATATCTGGTTGCACTAAGAATTGCAGATGATAGTAGCTTATATGATGAAATGAGAAGGTTGAGCAATGCTTTTGGAATAGGGATTATAAAATTAAATCCCGAAGATATTGACCAAAGCGAAATATTGTTTGCTGCAAAAGAGAATACAAATGTTGATTGGGATACAATAAATAGACTTGCAGAAGAAAATACAGATTTTAAAGGATTTGTTTCTGATATTGCCGAAGATATAAAACTTGGAAAAGTAAAAAGCAACTATGATAAAATCTTGAATGATGATGATTTAAGAAAACTTATAAATACCAAGAAAATCATGTAAAAATACATCCATGCGATTTTACAAATTTATAGCAGATACCAATGCATTTCTTCTATCGGGGGGTATATGCAGCATAGATACACTGCTTGGATTTTGGCACATTGGGCATTTGACGAACATAAAATACACCCCGAACATTGTAGGAAACAAAAGTAATTTTATAAAATGAGAAAACCTAGAACATTTAATGAGACAATTATTTATCTAAATAATTTTCAAAGAAGAGACGCATACATGCGTCTTCTTTCAACAGGAATAAAGTATTTAAAGGATTCATACATAATTACCAATATACTAAATCTTGAAAATGAATTTATTCGAGGCAAAGAAAGCCCAACAAACAATCACTATTTTCCAGATATTCATGACTATACCACAAACAACCTACTAGATGCAATTAAGGTAATTATCTGTTTCGAGAATTTTCTAAAAGGTAAAATTATTAGCAAAGGATATCTTGTACACGCTATTGATGCTAGAATATGTAATAAAAAATTCAAGACATTAGGTAATATTAATAAACACCCCATAAAAGTTGCTGACTATAAACGAATAGAAGGTTATGTTAAAAATCCTGATAGTGGTAGCTTGTCCCTAAGGGGTCTAAAGCATTTTACAGTGCAGTTTTCAGCAATTATGAATACTAAAGACTACTTAGATATTGTAAATATTCCAAAAAGGATTCATTCGATACTTATGTCAATTAACACAACTAGAAATAGATTACATCTCAACAGCAGTGAATTTGTAATATATACACAAGAAACAATCAAGGATATAAAGTATCTAATAGAATTTGCAAATAAACACATAATTGAGAAATACAATTATTTATGTGAAAAGTGGAATCCAAAATATATAGATAAATTTAGACAAGCATTAGTAGAGGTATAAACTTACTTTACATCATGCAACAGCTTATATACAACATTAAAACATCGAATATCCACAGACGTTATAATAATAAATATGATAATAGATTTTTATTATATACTGCCACCAATTATTTTGGACCCTATGTGCCAATATAGATGTCGCCTATACAAAAAATAATGGTAAAAATCTTCAAATAGAAAGCAGCAAAAAGGCTTACTAATACCAGTCCACTTAAGAGTGTTAGCGTTTTGATAAGCCTGAAGCCTGCAACTATCTACTATGCATGATATGGAATATAGGTTTATAATGTGGATCAATTTATTTTTCTTGAACATCTTAGAGGGATTATGATATAGCTATAGTCTATGCTGAATAAAACAATTCTAGTGCTGATGGTAATATGCCTGGTTCTTTGTTCATCCTGCAGGTATGACAGGGATAATATCGATGAATTTACAGAGCAGAACAGGATAGTGGCAGAGGATGTATTGAATGAGGTTGAGAAGCTTAGTGCCTTGCATGAAGGATCTATCTATTTTGATGAGGAGAGGCATATATACCTGCCGGTGAGGGATGCTTTCAATAATCCGGAAAAGGGGATTGAGCCGAAAGAGGGGGGAGTAATAAGGACAGTATTTACAAATGAGCCCAAGAGGCTTACTCATCTTATGGATACATCATCGGTTACCAGTATTATTAATGAATATATATTCAACGGGCTTCTTTATCAGGACCCGCTTACGCTTGAATATGTGCCTGATCTTGCTGAATCATATGATACCCATGATGTAATATGGCTTAAAGGGAAGATTGACAGTGATGTATTTAAGGAAGAGGGTGAGAATAATTTTATCATTGCTGATATTCCGGAAGACGGGGTGAGGATGGATGAAGAAGGGAATATAAACGGGATTCATTATGTAAAGGATGGGATAGAGGGGTATGTTGAAAGGGAACAGCTCCGTGAAAAATCCAATGCTGACGGAACATATAAGAGGATGTATGACAGGGATGTAGTATTTACATTCAGGCTGAGGAAGGATGTATCCTGGCATGACGGGTATCCCTTCAGGGCATGTGATGTTATTTTTACACTTGATGTCATTAAGAATCCAAAGATCCCTGAGGTTACATCTTTTCGTTCTACATTTCGCAATATGAAGCATTATGAAGAGATAGATGAGTTTACTGTGAAGATATATCTTGATGAGCAGTATTTCAAGGTAATTGACCTGTTCAGCACAAGGATAATTCCCAAGCATGTATTTATTGCAGAGGGGCAGGAATTTACCGAGGATGAGTTTGCAAATTATTTCAGGGACCATCCTGCAATAGACCAGCCTGTCGGGACAGGGCCATATGCACTGCCGAGCCCTCTGATCAAGCCTGAATACTCAAAGGGGACCAGGGAAGGATGGATAAAGGGTAATTATATACAGCTGAACAAGACAGGCGATTTTTATGATCCTGAGAGAGCAGGATACCTGGATACCATATATTTTTATATAATTACCAATACTGACGCAATACTGCGAGCCCTTATGAATAATGAGATTGATGCATGCCCGAGGGGGCTGGGATCTGAGGATATATTCAAAAAATCAAATACTGAATCATTCAGGGAAAATTATGTAAAGGGGTTCTTTTATACGGGGAACTTCAATTATATAGCCTTCAATACACTGAAGCCATATTTTGCAGATAAGAGGGTAAGGAAGGCATTCTCAATGCTTCTGCCCAGGAAGGCATTGCTTGAGAATTTAAGCTATGGAGTAGGTATTGAAATAACCGGGTCGCAGTATGTGCTGGGACCGTTGAATGACAGAAGCATTAAGCCTATTGAGTATAATCCTGAGAAAGCTGTACAGCTTTTGAATGAGGCAGGCTGGGTTGATACCGATCAGGACGGTATTATTGATAAGAACGGGCTTGCTTTTAAGGTGGAGTTCATGGGGTCGCAGAGTTCTCTGGTAGATTCCATCATGGCAGTATTTCATCAGAATCTTACATATGCAGGCATAGAGCTTTCCATAAGAAGGATGGAATGGGCCTCATTGCTTGAGCATATTGATGAGAGGCAGTTTGATATGTGCAGTCTTGGATGGACCATAGATATTGAGAATGACCCTTTTGACCTGTGGCACTCATCCCAGTGGGAAAACAGGGGACAGAACACCACCGGTTATAATAATCCTGAAGCGGACAGACTCATTGAGGCTTTCAGAAGGGAGCTTGACATTAATAAAAGAAGGGTTATCTGGCAGAAACTCCAGAAAATCATCTATGATGACCAGCCTTATATTTTTCTGTACTGCTATCCTAACAGATTCGCATATCATAAGAAGTTCAGGAATGTAAACTTTTATGCCAAAAGGCCTGGCTATTTTTTGTGGGAGTGGTATATAGACGATAAATGGCAGGAGGGGGCTGATTAGGGATGCTGACATATATAATTAAAAGATTTCTTATAATGGTTCCCACGCTTATAGGGATATCGATCATTGCATTTATAGTAATAAGGCTTGCCCCAGGGGACCCTTCCAGGTCATTCGGAAGGCAGGCAGGTGAAATGGTCGATAAGACCGAGCAGGTGGCAGCCGAGAACATAGCAGAATTCAGGAGGCTTTACGGCCTGGACAGGCCTCTGCATATCCAGTATGCAATCTGGATTGAAAAACTGGTAAAGTTTGATTTCGGAAGGTCTATAATATATAAGAATAAAAAGGTAAGCGAACTGCTTTTCAGAAGCCTGATAATAACACTTCAGATCCAGTTTGCTTCAATACTGCTTATATACCTTATATCTATACCGCTTGGCATATTTTTGTCTGTGAAGGAAAATACATTTACAGACAGGACAGTTACTGTCTTTCTTTTTATTTTATATTCCCTTCCCTCGTTCTTTGTGGCGATACTCCTTCTTTCATTTTTTGCCTCATCGGATTATTTTATGCTTTTTCCGACAAGGGGCATATCCTCAATTGCAGTATTAAAGTCCGGCGGTTTTATGGATATCATGCTGGACAGGCTGTGGCATCTTATACTGCCTGTATTTGTTGTTTCGCTTGCCAATTATGCATATCTTAGCATGCAGATGAGGGCAAATATGCTTGAGGTCCTCAGGCAGAACTATATCCTTACTGCAAAGGCAAAGGGCCTGAAAGAATCTGTGGTCATTTTCAAGCATGCAGCAAGAAATTCAATGATACCTGTTATTACGATATTTGCTACAGTACTGCCAATGATGATCGGAGGAAGCGTCATCCTGGAATATGTATTCCAGATCGACGGCATGGGCAAACTGATGTTTGAGTCCATACTGCAGAGGGATTATAATGTTATAATGGCAATTACGTTTCTTTCAGCATTCCTGACACTTCTGGGCATTCTGCTGTCTGACATACTGTATGTAATAGTAGATCCCAGGATCAGTTTTGATTAAGGAAAATGATAGATGGATAAGAGCAAGTCAATTATATGGAAACAGTTTAAGAACAGGAAAATAGGATATTATTCCTTTATCCTTATCGTGGTTATGTTCGGTATTTCAATACTGGCACCATTTATTGCCAATGATAAGCCTGTCTATATATATTCCAAGTTTCCATCACTTTATTCCTATTTTTACAGGTCAGCCCATAAGAATGCCGAAGTACTGCTTTCGGTTGCCGGGGAAGAAAAAGAGCTTAAAGAAAAGGAAGCCTACTATGTAGAGGGCTTTAACGAGCAGAGACAGATACTTCAGGGGCTCAATGACTCTCTTGTCAGCGTCGGGAACAGGTATGATGCTGTAATAAAAGAGATATACCGTATTGAGGGCCAGATAGGGGAAATGGACGGCATGGCCGAGGGAAAAGATGCACTTCTTGCGAAAAAGGAGGAGCTGGAGCAGAAGAGGAATGAGATCGGCGGAGAGAAAAACCAGATACAGGCTGAGATCGTCAAACAGACAAATATTCAGAACTATAAGTATAACCAGCCATTGCTTGAGATCAGGTTCAAGCTTGCAACAAAAAGCATAATCCATAATCTGCTGGGCGGGTTATCCAGTATGAAGCATCTGGTAGATGATACAGTAATTGTAAAGATAGATGCTATCATGGAAAGTATTAAAGGCATGCAGTATGATAATCTGGATAGATCCCTGATAGAAAAGGCAGAAAGGGAAATAAGCCTGCTCTCTCCTGACAATATCGGCGATAATCTTGATTATAAGGGGATATTCCCCATATTTGGATTCCTTTCAATTCTGGATATTTTTCTGATCCTTTGCTATTTTGGTGTTGTGGGAGTGCTTATTACAGGGCCTCATAATATCTTTAATATTAAGAAGATGGGAATACTGCTGGCAGTTCTGTTTCTGCTTTCACTGCTGCTCTATGATGTTTTTCCTAAATGGCCTAAAATGGACTATAAGGCACTGCTGAAAAACAGTATCGAAGAAGGGTATGCAGAAAGCTACGGAATATTTACCCCCATTCCTTACGGCCTGAATGAAAATAATTTCTATGAATCATACCAGAAGCCTATGTTTATAGGGACAGATGATCAGTACAGCAGGCATATCCTGGGTACGGACGATAATGGAAGGTCAATAATAACAAGGATGATATGGGGCTCCAGGGTATCGCTCTCTGTGGGTTTTGTCTCTGTAACCCTTTATGTCATACTTGGGATCATAATAGGAAGCATAGCAGGATATTACGGAAAATGGATAGACATAGGCATCTCAAGGTTCATTGAGGTTATGATGTGCTTTCCTTCATTCTTTTTGATACTTACTGTTATAGCATTTATTGGCCCCAGTATTTATAATATAATGATAGTGATAGGCCTTACCAGGTGGACAGGCATTGCCAGGCTTATAAGGGGTGAATTTTTAAGAATAAAGGGCCAGGATTATGTGCAGGCAGGAAGAGCGCTCGGAGCATCACCTTTAAGAAGCATTGCCATGCATATACTTCCCAATGCATTGACTCCTGTGCTTGTCTCAGCTGCTTTCGGTTTTGCAGGTGCTGTCCTGGTAGAGGCAGGCCTGAGCTTTCTCGGATTCGGAGTCCAGGACCCTATGGCCAGCTGGGGGCAGATGCTGTCATCCTCCAAGGGGCATCCCCTTCTTTACTGGTGGATGTTTATAATACCGGGCTTTGCGCTTTTTATAACAGTAACGCTCTATAACCTTGTGGGAAATACTCTAAGAGATGCAATAGACCCAAGGCTCAGAATGTAGCAGGGCCTCAGTAGGGGTTGGGGATGTCAATGAATTCCGTCTGCAGGTTAAACTGGTCTTTTAAGACTTTGCACAGGTTTCTCACGCCAAAGACCTCTGAATTATAGTGCCCCAGTGCTATATATCCGGCTCCAAGCTCCTCGACAA
This sequence comes from uncultured Candidatus Sumerlaeota bacterium, assembly GCA_964389675.1. Taxonomy (GTDB): domain Bacteria; phylum CAYMEV01; class CAYMEV01; order CAYMEV01; family CAYMEV01; genus CAYMEV01. The sequence continues at coordinate 18,677 of CAYMEV010000033.1, read as the reverse complement.
GCCTGAAAGAGGGTTCCTTTATCTCTCCTGATATAAAGATGTCACAGCCGTTTTCGCATGCCTGCTCATAAAGCTGGGAAGACCCTCCGGAAACGGCAGTTATGCTCCTTATTTCATTTTTGTTAAGGCAATGGGCTATATTGAACAGATTGTTGGCTTTCAGCTGTTTAATTATGTGGTCTTTTGTAATGGGCGGGTCAAAGACTGCCTTAAAGCCAACATCGAATTCATACAGCTCCTTTGGATCGCCGAAAAGCTTTATTATGCTTATATTGTTGCCTGTTTTCGGGTCAGCGTCCAGGGGAAGGTGGTAGCCTATAAGGTTTATATCATTCTCAAGGATCAGTTTCAGCCTTTCCTTCAGTGTTCCTTTGATCTGGAGGGCGTCTGTATTTTTCCAGATAAGGCCATGATGGACGAGCAGAGTGTTTATATTTTTTTCAATTGCATGATTTATCAGGGCTGAGCTTATGGACACTCCTGCAATTATGCCGTTGGAAACAGGGTTCCCCTGTATCTGAAGGCCGTTTTTGCAGTAGTCCTGGTATTTGTCAGCGTTCAGATATTCATCCAGAAAGGATACAATCCTGTTAATTTCTATTCTTTTATATTTGCAGGGCATAAGAAATGAGCCGTAGAGGGCTCGAACCTCCGACCCGCTGATTAAGAGTCAGCTGCTCTACCAACTGAGCTAACGGCCCAAATAAATGCGAAATACCATCAAGGAATTTCTTATGACAAAATAACAATAAATACAATATGGTCAATAAAAAAAACAGGCATCATAAAAATAAAATATTTACAAATTCACATCAGGCATTATTGTATTTTATGATGTAACATGAATACTATCATCAGATACAGTTGTTTTCTGCTGGCTTTTTTTATTATCTGCCTGGAAGTTCATGGTGAGTTCCTGGACCGCATAATCGCCTATGGCGACGAGGAGATCGTGATAACCATGAGCGACCTGCTGATTGCAAAGATCCAGAATGCCGGGAAAGGGGCGACGAACAGGGAGATAATCGAGACGCTGGTAAGGAAGGAGGTACTGGTCAAGTATATAAAGAGGACTAATATTGTTAAGATAAGGTATGATGAAGTTGAGGATGAATATAAAAGGATTGCAGAGGATCCTGAAATTAGAGAATTTATGGAAAAATACGGGATCGATCCCCTGTATTTCAGGATGAACATAGAAAAACAGCTCTTAATATATAAATTTATTGAACACAGCTATCTTTCCTCAACCATTGTAACGAGAGATGAGATTGAGGAATATGTCTCACAGCACTCTGAATACAGGGCAAGGGAAATAAATGAAGACCTGCTGAAGGAGATAGAGGCGAAGATCAGGGAGAAAAAGATCGATGAGAAGATCCAGGGTGAGATCGAGCATCTGATGAAGAATATCAATTTTGTAATTGAACCGGAAGATATTGATCTATGAACAGAATGAAAAGGCTGTTTATCCCGGCAGTATTGTTTTTGCTGTTCTGCCTGAGGTCCCTTTCTCTTGATATATACCTGAACCATATACACCTGGAACTGGCCCTTGATAATGAAAAGGAGATATACCTGGTTTTCAGATGTGAAGCAAAGGAAAATATTGATGTCATAGCTGACCTTCTTATTGATGCAAAAAAAAGCGAACTGGGAAAATACCTTGTTCAGGATCTGAAAAACGAGAAACATTATTTTAAGATCCCCTATGATAAATTTAAGGATATATTCAAAAGAAAAGCAATTGAGCTCCTGTTTGTCGATGATCGCCGAACAAAGAATGGATGGCAGCATACTGCCTCAAGAAGCCAGTTTGAAAGCATACACTCGATCTCAGCGTGGTTTACAGGAAAGAGGGAAAATTTCAGGAAGATCCTTGAGTACAATAAGCTCCGGGATGAGAGGGTCAAGCTGGACCAGAAAATAGTCATTCCTGATAATCTTCTTCTTCCGGTTTTCCGGCAGAAAGACTATAAGATTCCGTTCCTCATTACTGTCAGGTCATTTCAGGGGAAGCAGGAGGACAGAAGCCTGCTGTCCTACGGAAAGGACCAGGAAGGAGAATATGCATTATATCAGCTTCAAAAGGGTGAAGCTCTTTATTCTGCAGTAGTGGTGAGATTTACCGGAATGACTCATGCAGAGGATGTTCTCTATATTGCCGATATAATTGCAAAGAGGAGCAGGATAAGGAAGGTTGACGACATACCGATAGGCTTTAAGGTGAAGATCCCGCTGGAGTATCTTCTTCCTGAATTTCTGCCTGAAAGCAGTAATGAGAGAAGGGAATTCATCGAATATCAGAATGAGATCCTGCAGTACAGCAAAGATATTGAAGCTTCAGGGCTGAAGAATGTGCATATTATTCTGGATGCAGGCCATGGGGGTGTTGATCCGGGAGCAGTGATAAAGGATATCTGCGAGCATGAGATAGTATATGATATTGCATGCCGGTTAAAGGAGCTTTTTGAAAAAAACACGAATGCAAAAGTATATCCGACAGTAAGGGATAAAAAAAGGCAGTTCAACCCGTCAGATACAAAGAAAATGAGCCATGACAAGAATGAGGTCCTGCTAACTGACCCGGCCTATGACCTTAGCAATACAAAGGTAGGCGTTAATCTCAGGTGGTATAAGGCAAATTATATATTTGAAAAATTGCGGGATGATAATGTCCCTGAGGAAAATATAATCTTTATATCGATCCATGCTGACCATTTGTATGCCGGCTTAAGCGGCAGTATGATATATGTTGCTGATTCAAGGTATATAACCCATAAGAAATACGGCCTTAAATCACAGGCTTATAAAAGGTATAAGGAATATAAGTACAAAGATACATATACTTTCTCCAGGAGTGCGAACCTTAAATCTCAGGCCTTTTCCCAGAACCTTGCAAAGGAGGTCTTTCATTCGCTTGAGAGCAATAATGTATCAATTTACCCCAATGTCCCCCTTCGGGGATATGTCATAAGGGGAAGGAGGAAATATGTGCCTGCAGTCCTCCGCTATAATATAATACCAACCAAACTGCTGATTGAGATCGGGAACCTGAACAATAAGGATGACAGGGAGAATATGGTTGACCATGAATTCAGGCAGTCAGCCGCCCAGTCAGTCTTTGAGGGTGTAATACGGTATTTTAATCACTGATCTTCCTTGTTATTTTCTGGTGATACAGCTTCTATATCAGATATGATCTTCTTTATATCCTGCTGATAGGGGAAGATCTCCATGCTTTTTTTATAGCTTTGCAGTGACAGAAGCATGTCTTTCTTTCTAAGGTAAATGGATCCCAGATGGTTATAATATGAATAATTATAGGGATCTGACCCCAGCATGTTTTTCAGTAATCGGATGCACAGGTCGTAGTTCTCTGACTGAAGGAGTATTTCGTATGCATCGGGGTAATACCATTTGCGCCTGTTTTCGTCAATCTTCAGTATATATTCAACAGCATCCTTGATAAGGCCTGCCCTGGAATGCAGGCTTGCAAGGTAGAAGAAGGAATCATCCCTGTCGGGGCTTACCGGGATCAGGCCTTTTGCATGCAGGATCGCATCCTTATACATGCCCAGTTCTGAAAAGGACCTGGAAAGAAAGAGCAGTCTGTAATAGTTGTATTTTGGGATATTACACTCCTTCTGAAGAAGCTCTATGGCTTTCAGGTAATCTGCCTGGAGATAGCTGTATATGCCTGAATACATATCCAGGAGGAAGTGATCAGGCTTTACCTTTCTCAGCATATCCAGATAGTTTTTTGCCCTGTCCAGGCCTGGATTGTCTATAAGATAATAATGAATGGAAATTACAAGAACATCAGGATCATTCCTGTGGGCATTGTGCAGGGTATCAAGGTAATGGGCGCAGTTTGTATGCTCTTTCAGGGAAAGGGAGGTATAAAAGGCCTGAATAAGGGACTGCCTGTCATAAGGGTTTATCAGTAATGCCTGGGAGATTGATTCAGCAGCATTCTGGTAATTTTCCATGCGGAGATATGCCTTTGACATAAGGAGATAGGTTTTATAATTATTAATATTTATGGAGAGTGCCTTATACAGGTAATATAAGGAATCGGCAGGATCGCCTGTTTCAAGGAGTGATTCAGCAAGAAGGAGCAATAAAGGCTCCCGGGAATTCAGCCTTTTCTCCGGGATGCTTCTGCAGGCTGATACAGCCCTTTTGAATTCCTGATTATTGAAAAGGCTGTTGACATAGGAAAGCAATTCTGGGTCAGAAAGGTTTGCGGGCCTGATGCTTTTCGGCTTGGCTGTCTGAAGCTGTATTTGCCGTTCTTCCGGTATTTTATCGCTTATTCTGTATATAAGAGGCGGGACAAACCTGAACCCGGGTTTGAGCTTTTTGGGTTCTGTCCGGAAAATATTGCTTGTGAGGTACAGGTCCCTGTCCTTTTCTACAAAACGGATGCCTGCCAGGAATATGAGAAATGTAAATGCGGTTATTAATGGCAGAAGGATCTTTTTCATATCAGAAGATCATCTTAAGCATAAGGTCCAGTATTTTCTTCTCCTGGTGCTTGTAATCCCAGGGAATGGAGTAAGCTGAATAGTAATAGGTATTATAGGAAAGGGACATCAGGATACTGTCTGTGAAGTATTTTTCCAGGCCGATTCCGTAAAAGCCAATAAAGACACTTTCTTCAAAGTTTGTGGAAAGCATGCTTTTACCGTATGAGGAGTAGACTGAAAAATAATAATCATCAAATGCTTTGAGCGAAATGTTTGCAGTGATATGGTTCTTAAGGAATAATTCAGTATCAGGGTACTGGTATATATCTCCGGAAGAGCAGTAGCCTTCATAAAGGTTAAACTGGGATGAAAGGCTGAAACTGGATGTCTGGAATATCTTTGACCCTATGTGTACTGATGAACTGTCCTGTGATATTGATATGATCCTTTTTTCTGAGATTGCGGTCCTTTTCAGCCTTGTTATCCTGGAAATGTCATTCATATACCACAGGTTAAAGTCTAATTTCTCAGAGAAGATCTGGCCTGTATTGATCAAGGTGATAATAAGCAATATAGTTATTGTAATATAATATTTCATATGTATAATATTATAAGCAGAAAAGGCAGGAATTCAAGTCAAATATATGAATAAATACAACTTTTTAAGGATCTATCTGGGCTTATTTATTATTGCAGTTCTTTTAATAATAGGGTCTTTAAGTGTAAATATTGCATCTTCAGATGAGATAGTCATTTATCACTCAAAGTATTTTAAGTTAAGGGATTATATCAGGACAGGCATGATATCATTCGGGATTCCGTTCATATATAAGGGATATGACCTTAAGACAGATGACATTGATCTTATATTTCCGCAGGAGGGGGATTCCCGGATTGTAATATCGGAAGATGCCAGCCTTCAGTACAGCATATTCCTTAATTATAGCATTGATATGGCAAATATTGAGAATGTTGTAAGCAGATTCGGTTATGACTTTAATGATGAAATATTAAAGGAGCTGATATCGCAGACTATTGAGAATTTTATCTATTCCATACCCAAGCTTTCCATACTGAATATTGAAAGGGTCTGGGTAAATGAAAGGGTTAAGGAGATCCTTACAGGTGTTTTAATAGAGGACGGGATAATTATCAATGAATTTTATTTTAAGAGGCTTGATATTGACAGAAAGCATGAAAAAGTCGGCGAACCAAGAGAGGTTAAAAAGCCCAGGATAATCCTGCTGTATATCCCTGCAATAGAAAAAAATATCCATTCAGCTGTCAGGAAGGAATTTGATTTTATTGAGGCTGAATCTGCAGTTATCAAGAATTCCAGGCCCTTCTGCAGTAATAATGATGCAGAAAAGGTGCTCATAACAGGCAAAATGCCGCATAATTCAATGCTTTTCCTTGATAAGATCAATTATGATTTTGATAAGTACCGGAGCAAATACCTCTGGGAAATATTTGATTATTATGCATGCAATATTACTGTATTATTCCCGGAGTATTTTGCATCAGGACACAGCAGTAAGACAGTCATCATGCCTGTAATATCGGATTACGGCATTGATCTTTGCGAACCGGGCTTATACAATATCCCTGCCGGACTGACTGATGACAGGGATGACATAAAAAAGGAAAAGAGGGCATTTGATTCTAATTTTTCCAGTGTTACAAAGCTGGGGAAGGAAGACCTTGACGAAGAGATTATAAGGCTGAGGGATCAGCTGTTTGCCGAGCTTTATCTTACAAAAAAGGCATTGAATAATGACCAGGATATACTTATATCATTTATAAGGTCTCTGGATGAATTTGTCTGCAGGTATATCAGGTATACATTCCCCAGGGACCCAGATATTCCAGTAAGGGATTATATAAGGTATAACAGGGTTGTAAAAGGGGTAAGGGGCATTGTTGAATCATTTATACTTGACCTTATAAGATCCTCTGGAGATAACAGCATAGTTCTGCTGATAAATCCTTTTCAATACAAGGAAAACTCAAGAAAACCATCCTCGATCGCGGGCAGTAAAATTGATTATCTGCGGGATGACGGCTTTGCAGTATTTGCAAAGAACAGGCTTGAAAGAGCATTAAGCCTGGGAACTGATACCATTTCCCTTCAGGATTTTTTCCCGAGCCTGTTGTCCCTTTATGACTTTCCTTTTGCTAAAGACCTGAAGGGCCTGAATTTTTTCAAGATAAAACAGGGCACTTTTTTTGTGAGGCTTATCAATTCATATGATGGAATACTAAAAAAGGGGATAAGCCTTGATGAACTGGAAAGGCCAGCCAGCCAGCCAGATAACAGGTTTGCATATCCTGAGATATTTTCTCCGGACAGCATGATCATTGACAGGATAAAGGACGGCGAAGACATGCTGGGCATATTTCTCAAATATCTTGAAGAATACCCTTTTATATCAGAAATATATGCAAAGATAGGGCTGATATACTATTTTCAAAAGGATATGAACAAAGCTGAGGAGTACTATTCCAGGTATATTATAAGCAATCCGTATACCCCAAGGGGGTTCTATAATCTGGGGACCACCTATATTCAGATGAATACCCTGGATAAGGCAGTCGAATCATATCTCAATGCCTATAATGTTTATAAAAGAAATACAGAGATCATAAACAGCATAGGCTATACATACTTAAAACTTAATGAGCCGGAGAAGGCAGGCTATTATTTTAAGCTGAGCCTTGAGGCAGACCCCCGGCAAAAAGATATAATAGATCTTCTTTCCAGGCATGAATACTCAAACAGCTTCGGGTCAGATATATATGAAAGAACCACTGTGTGCTTCTATGAGATAGAATCCAGCAATCCGGGGCATCTTGAAAAGGTCTTAAGCCCGCTGTCAATGCTGGACAGGAATATCATAACCGCATCGCTTATCAGATCGGTCGCATCCCAGAACAGGCAGATAATTTTTAAGAATATAAGCATAAGAAAATCCGAGATGAACAAAGAACTTGAAAAATATATCGATAATGTTGCCATGTACAGATTCAGTGATATATTTAAGATTGGTGAAGCATATATATCTCTATATAAATTTGATATAAGGCTGGAAAATTATTAACTATTTTTTTGACATTTATATTTTATTAATCTAATCTAACTACTAGTCTAAATAAAAATAATACATAATTTATGGAAAAAGATATTATTCTTGAAGTTAATGGTTTAAAAACCTATTTTTATACGGAACAGGGTGTGGTAAAAGCTGTTGACGATATATCCTTTGAAGTGGAAAGGGGCCAGACCATTGGCATAGTAGGAGAATCCGGATGCGGAAAGAGTGTGACATCCCTTTCCATACTGAGGCTTATAAACTGGCCTCCTGGCCGTATCATAGGAGGAGAGATCATATATAACAAGACAAATCTGTTAGGCCTGAAAGAGAGTGAGATGAGAGAGATCAGAGGGAATGAGATTTCAATGATATTTCAGGAACCCATGACAAGCCTGAACCCTGTATTTACTGTAGGCTACCAGATTATTGAAGCAATCGTGCTGCACCAGAAGGTATCAAAAAAGGAAGCCAGGGAAAAAGCCATTGAACTTCTGAGGCTGGTGAGCATTCCAGATCCTGAGAAGAGAATTAATGAATATCCTCATAATTTGTCCGGGGGCATGAGGCAGAGGGTTATGATCGCAATGGCCCTGTCAACTAACCCTTCTATTCTGATAGCGGATGAACCAACAACTGCTCTCGATGTGACAATACAGGCCCAGATACTTGACCTGATCAAGGATGTTCAAAGCAGGTATAACCTGACAATTATCTTAATTACGCATGACCTTTCAATAATAGCTGAAACAGCCGACAGGGTCATTGTTATGTATGCCGGGAAGATTATCGAGGAAAGCAGTGTAGATGAGATCTTTAATAATCCTGCACATCCGTATACACAGGGCCTGTTATCATCTATTCCGAGAATAGATGATGAATCAAGAAGGGGAGACCTCTTTACCATAAAGGGCATGGTTCCGGACCCCCTGAACCTTCCGGAAGGCTGTTATTTTGAACCCAGATGCATTAAAAGAAAGCCGGAATGCAAAAAGAAAATGCCTGAATTTATAAATCTTAAAAAAAATCACAGGGTTAGATGTATATTATATGACCAGTAATAAAAAGATGCTTTTAGATATCAAGAATCTGGTGAAGTATTTCCCTGTAAAAAAGGGATTATTCTCCAAGACCGTGGGGTATGTAAAAGCAGTGGATGATATCAGCTTCTTTGTTAATGAGGGTGAAACACTCGGCCTGGTGGGTGAAAGCGGATGCGGGAAAACCACAGTGGGCCGTTCAATATTAAGATTGATAGAACCTACTTCAGGTGAGGTCTATTTTGATAAAAAGGATATTATCAAGCTTAAGGGAGATAGACTGCAGAAACAGAGGAAGGAAATGCAGATAATATTCCAGGACCCTTTTTCATCCCTTAATCCGAGAATGACAGTCGGAAACATAGTAAAGGAACCATATGAGATACATGGTGTTCATAAAAAGAAAGAGAGAATGGAAGCGGCAAAGGATCTGCTTTATACTGTCGGGATAAACCCAAATATGCTTAACCGCTATCCTCACGAATTCAGCGGCGGGCAGAGGCAGAGGATCGGCATAGCCCGTGCACTGGCATTAAATCCAAAGCTGATAATTGCAGATGAACCCGTAAGCGCCCTGGATGTCTCCATTCAGGCCCAGATAATAAACCTTCTGATCGAGCTTCAAGACAAATATAACCTTACATATATATTCATTGCACATGACCTTGCTGTCGTAAAACATGTCAGTGACAGGATAGTTGTGATGTATCTCGGCAAGATAGCTGAGATAGCTGATGGGAATGAGCTGTACAGGAATCCTATGCACCCCTATACACAGGCCCTGCTTTCGGCTATTCCTGTTCCTGATCCCGGAATAAAAAAGAAGAGGATAATACTTGAAGGTGATGTCCCTACTCCAATAGACCCGCCGTCCGGATGCAGGTTTCATCTGAGATGCAGGTACAGGCAGGATATCTGCAGGGAGCAGATCCCTGTACTTGAAGAGAAATCACCTTCACATTTTGTTGCATGTCACATAGTAAAAAAAGAAATATACAATAATTAAAAGGAGGAAAGACTTTGAGAAAACACATTCTTATCTTTTTGGTCTTAGCATTCTTGATATTTTCACCTGCATTATACTGCCAGGATGAAGATGCTTCTGTTACTGAGGGTGAAGTTACTGAAGAAACAACATTAACAGAGGATACAGAAGCCATAGGAGAAGAAACCACAGAAGAAGCTACCGAATATGATCCATTTGCTGAAGAACTGACTGAGGAACTTGAAGTTGTCGGAGAAAAAGAATGGTGGACAGGCGGGCCTATCCTGGACTTCTTTAAGAAGGGCGGGCCGTTCATGTGGCCATTGCTTCTGGCATCAGTTATAGGTGTTATATTTATAATTGAAAGGCTATGGGCATACCATTCTGTAAAGATGAACACTGCTGAATTTACCATAGGAGTTAAAACAAGGATTCAGAAAGGTGATGTAAGGGCTGCCATAAAGCTCTGCGAAAGCCAGAAAAGCCCTATTGCAGCCGTTGTCAAAGCCGGGTTGCTGAAATATGGCAGAGGAAGGGAAATTGTAGAAAACGCTGTTGCCACTTCAGCAGTTGTTGAAGCAAGCAGGCTTGAGAGAGGGCTTGCTGTTCTTGCATCTGTTGCAAATATTTCTCCTCTTCTTGGATTTTTGGGTACTGTTTCAGGTATGATCGCATCCTTTGATGTTATCGCAAAACAGGGCCTGACAGACCCGGGTGCCGTAGCAGGAGGTATATCAGAAGCACTTATCACCACAGCTACAGGTCTTGCTATCGCTATCCCCATGCTGGCTGCATATAACTATTTTACCGGTAAAGTGGCAAGGTATACACTGGAGATGGAAGAAAGTTCAAATATTCTTCTGGACCTGCTGCATGAGATCGAACTGAAGCAGAAGGAATCACAGAGTGCACAAGCTCCAAAGGGGACAATCAGAAGGGATCTGACATGATAAAAGTAAAAAGGAAACAAAAAGTAGATGCTTATATCCCCAGTGCATCTATGGCAGACATAGCCTTTTTGCTGATCATATTTTTCATGGTAACAACTACTTTCAGTGTTGACAAAACAAATGTATCTCTGCCTATTTCCTTTAATCGTGTGGATGTACCAAGGGATGCGGCCTTAGTTGCTGTAGAGAAAAACGGAAGACTGCATTTTACATCTGGTGAAGAGATGAGCAGGGAGATCCTTAATGTGGACCTTGCTGCAATGGCGAGCCAGATCGTAGTGTCGGACCCTGCAAAGCATTTCATAATAAAAGCGGATACTGATACAAAATATATTTATATTAATGATGTTATGGAATCTTTGAGGAGAGCAAGGGTAGTCAATATTAACCTTCTCACGATGCAGAGAAATGAAGAGATATAAGGGGGTGCTGATATGACCAGAAGATTGAAAGGCAGAAAGCCCAATTCAGAAATACCCACAGCGTCAACGGCAGACATTGCTTTTTTGCTTATAGTGTTCTTTATGGTTACTTCTGTAATAGCTGCCACAAAAGGGATAGAGTTCAGGCTGCCAAAGGATGATGACAGGCAGGATGCACAGGTTGAGACAATTGAAGCCCTGCATATCCACATTCCCAGTTCAGGCGGCTACATTGTCGACAAGGAGCTTATGAGTATTCCGGCATTGAAAAACTATGTGAGGGACAAGCTTGAAATGACAAGCTATAATCAGTTTATCATTGTTCAGGTTGATGACAATGTCCCTTATGGAAAGCTTGTTGAAATGCTTGATATCCTCCAGACACTGAAAGCAAGGAATATTGCAATACCAACAAAAGCTGAGATTGCAGAATGGGGTATGCTGTAGGTTGACAAATCCAGCGGCAATCTATATATTTAAATTAGAGAAAGCAAATTGAAAAGGGGGTGCCCTTATGGATTTTGAAGAATATGAGAAACTTAAAGAAGTAGATGAAAACAGAACCTGGAAGGCAGTATATATAGCAATTATATTCCATGTTGTCATATTTCTTGCCCAATGGAATGTCTTTCAGGCTGATGCCATTGCAAAGGATGATAAGGCAATCTTTGATGTAAAGGTTTATGTTCCGCCGCCACCTCCGCCTGAAGAGCCCCAGGTCAAGAGACAGAGAACTGTCTTCAAGCCCATTCCTGATCCTACGCCAGATAAGCCCAAGGTCGATATAGTGGAGATCCCTGAGGACTACTGGGAGCCAAGCTATGATGATTATGCTTTTGATGAATATGATTATGGCGAGATCATGCCTACTGCTCAGGTAATGCAGGAATATGAGGTCAGCGAACCTCCCATGAAGATATCTGGAGAAGACCCGAAATATCCTGAAATTGCCCGGGCTGCAAGGGTCTCCGGTAATGTCATTACTTATCTGACCGTCGGTACTGATGGAAGTGTAATAGATGTACAGATACTGAGAGGCATCAAGGGGGCATTTGAGCAGTATTTCAACCAGGAGGTACTCAAGGCTGCGAAAAGGTATAAATATAAACCTGCAATTCACCAGGGTAAGCCTGTTCCCGTAAAAATACAGGTTACCTTTACATTTACTCTTAATTAAGCATTTCATAACAGGGGGCCTGGTCTTTCGGGATCAGGCCTTTCCCTCCAGATATATATCAAAGGTTCTTTATCTAAAAAACCGCTCATATCCGGAAACAGAATAACCCTTCAGATCATATACACATAAGGAAGCCTGAGGGCAATATAATGGCACAGGCCTGACGGTATCTCCAAAAACAATAATTATTATCTTGACAATTGAAGTATAAAAAATAAAAATATTTTCACAACAAATAAAATTAATCTGTAATTACTTTCTCTAAGAAGGAGAATCAAATGTCTTTTCAAGGCTCACTGGATAAAATGAAACTTCCTGAGATCATACAGCTTGTTGCTGTTACCGGAAAATCTGGTAAATTCTCAATTGAAAGCATTTATGGCCAGGGAGAAATATACCTTTTTCAGGGTGAGATCATTCACGCATCAACAAACGGTATGCTAAAAGGGGAAAATGCTTTATATTCTATTGCCATCTGGGAGCAGGGTGAATTTCTTTTCCATCCTGATGCTCAGCCTGAAGAGCATACTATTAAGAAAAACAATACTGCATTGCTGATGGAGATTGCCAAGAGACTTGACGAGTGGAAAATATTAAAACGCTACATAAAGAGCATCAATATGGTCATAAGCAAGGTTCCTGACCCCAATCAGCTTAGAATCAAGAATCTGACAAAGGGTGAGCTTCAGATCTATGAGCTGATAGACGGGTACAAGAAGATTTCAGATATAGCAAATGAACTGGATGTTGATGTATTTTCTATATGCAAGTTCATCTTCGGTTTATTGTCAATGAAGCTTATCAATATAGAATATGCACAGGACTGACAGAATAGTAATAATAGGTATCAGCGCCGGCGGTCCTCCAACATTAAGAGTATTACTTCCCTATATTGAAAAAGTATCAAATCCTATAATAATAGTACAGCATATACCAAAAACATTTACGGATGTACTTATCCAGAATGTCCGGAGGCTTGTCAGTGTTCCTGTCCTGAAGGCTGATAATTATAGCTCAATAGATGAAAATGCAATTTATTTCTGTCCGGGCGGATACCATACAGTTTTTAAGCTTTTGAGAAACAGGGTTAAAAGCAGGCTCTACCTGCCTGATAAAGAGGACCTTGTAGCTCCTTCCATCAATAAATCAATGATATCCATAGCAGAGCTTTACGGTGATTCCACCATGGGAATTATCATGACCGGGATGACAGGGGACGGTGTTGATGGCATTACGCATATTAAGAAGATGGGCGGAATAACAATTGCACAGGATGAAAAAAGCTCAGCAATATTCGGCATGCCCAGGAAGGCCATAGAATCTGGAAACATAGACTATGTATGTGATGTACAGGGAATTGCAAGAAAGATAAATCAGTTTATGGACAATTAGAAGGAGAACCCTATGAGCAGGCAAATACTTATTGTTGACGATAATGAAAACATCAGAAAACTGATTGCGGAGTTTCTGTGCCTGGAGGGGTATGCCATAGATATAGCTTCAGACGGGGCAGAAGCATTTAAGAAGACCATGCTTAACAGATATAACCTTATTATAATGGATATACAGATGCCAAAAATGAATGGAATAGATGCTGTGAAAGCGGTAAGAATAAACCTTCCTGCCATTCCCGTCATAATTATCTCCGGCATCAGGGATAAGGCATTGATACAGCAGGCGAGAGAATGCGGAGCAGATGCATATCTGTCAAAGCCATTTGCTATCAATGACCTTGTGGAAAAAGTGAAACAGCTGTTAGGTTCTGCTAATAAGGATGATTTACAGGGCTGTTGATCGTAAGCCTGATCTGCTTCTCAAAAAGTATATGTTCCCTTGTTTTTATCTGTTCGATCAGATCAGAATTTTCCTCTTTTATCAGGTCAATTCTCTCCATAAGCAGAAGCACTGCTGTGATATTATCTTTACCTCCGTTGCTGTTTGCTATCCTGATCAGTTCACCTGCTTTGTCCTCAATCCCTGTGTTCTCCTTGGCGAGAACATCTCGGATCTCCTCATCGCTTACCATATCATTCAGGCCATCAGAACAGAGTAGATAAATATCTCCGACCTCCAGGTCATTGATGGTAAAAGCATCAATGTCAACTTCAGGTTTTATGCCGACCCCCCTCGTGATCACATTCTTATATGGATGCGTCCTTGCTTCGTCCCTGGTGATCAATCCTTCCTTATAGAATTCCCACACTTTTGAATGATCGTCTGTAAGCAGAGAAAGCCTGTCATCCCTGAGCTGATACAGCCTGCTGTCTCCCACATGGCCCACATAAAGCTTCTTATTTCTGAAAACTGCGCAGGTAAGTGTTGTCCCCATGCCCTTGAATTTTGAGTCTATCTCTGATTTGGAGTGGATGATATTATTTGTCGTGGTAATGCTCTTTTCAATTATGCTCTCTATATTTGTCGATGCATTTACGAGAAATTTGCTTATTGTATCAACGGCGATTTTTGAGGCTTCCTCTCCTGCAAGATGGCCTCCCATGCCGTCAGCGACAATGAAAACACCCTTATCTGAATCAAAAAAGAAGGAATCTTCGTTGATATTGCGTTTTCTTCCCTTGTCAGAAATGCCGTATGATATCATTTATTTATTCTTTTTTTCCAAGACTGTTTACATAATCGCTGTAGTTCGGGGTAGTAACTTTTTCAAGGTTCTTGAATGCAAATTCTGCAAGTTTTTTTGATTCTTCATCATCCGGCAGGATCTTAAGCGATTCATTGAATGCCCAGTATGCTGTCCTGCCATCCCTTCTCTTAAGCGCATCGATACCTGTATTGTAAAAGCTCTTGTATAGCATGTCCTGTATTATCTCATTTCCCGGGTCAATTTCGAGGGCTTTTCTGTATTCTGATATTGCCAGTTCGTAAAGCCCGTTATTAAAATGGAACCTGGCAGCTCCCATATGTTCTTCGATCTTTTCCAGTTTGACCTTGTCATCCAGCAACTGTTTCTGTTTTGAGATCTGTTCGAACTCAATATTGACAAATTTAGAGTCGGGATAATCATTTTTAATGGCTTTCAGCGTCCTGTATGTCTTATTCAGGTCACCCTTCTCCTTAATTTCAAAATAACTGTTCATCCTTGAATAGAGTGCTTCGTTATTCTGGTATGATTCCCTGCTGAGATCCAGTTTTTGTTTCAGGTCCGGAATATTCGGGTTTATATCATATGCCTTCTGGAAGTTTTCATAGGCATCCTTGAAATTATGGACATCATATGCGCTCTGCCCTTTTATGAGGTAATCTTCCAGCAGTATCCTGTTCCTGATCTCTTTAGCCTTCCTGTTTTCCGGGTCAAGTTCAAATAACTCATCGAGCAGTTCCTGAGCCTCTTTTTCCTTGCCCTGTGAAAAAAGAAGGTTTGCCTGATTCAGGAGATTCTCTATCTGCTCAGCTCTCTGCTGTTGAATAAGCGTGTGGCTGAAATCAACATCGGAATTTGTACTGCTGGTACCTGAAGCATCCTTTGATTTGCTGGTAGATTTAAGATAGATGAATGTCAGCAGAATTACAGCTAAAATTACAATTGATGCAATAGTATATGTTTTCACTTTTGAAAACTGACTGCCTTTTTTAATGCTGATCTGGGTTTTTATCATCATGTCACCAAAGCTGTCTGTCTCAGGTTCTGCAAAATCCGGCTCTTCCTCAGGCGAATCATCTTTAAGCTTTGATTTTATCTCCAGAAAAAGCTGTTTGGACTCTTCAAAGAGATCTGGAAGCTCATTCTTGAAATCCTTTTCATAGCTGAGGATCTTTGTAAATATATCCAGTGCTTCCTTAAGATTTAATTCCTTGTATACTGCAAGGCCCCTCTGGAATTCATTAAGGAGGCCTTCAGAACTCTGCAGTTTTACCTTTGAAGTGTGAACTGATGAAGATTCAGGTGCAGGAGCAGACTGGCCCTTTTGAGTGAAAAAGCCTATCTCTGCCTCTTCTATATTCATGTCTGCCTTTTGCTGGCCTGCCTGGTCATTTGTCGCCACCTCAAAATCAAATATATCCTTCTCGGTTTCTCCCTTTGCTCCTTCAGGCTTATTTGAGTCCTGTTTATCCGTTTGCGGCATACTGAAAGGGTCATCCTGCGGCAATGGGGCCTTATCCTCAGCGAAGTCAAAGTCTTCATGGGATAGATGATTTTCAGCGGCATCAGCGGTTTCTTCAGGTGCCGGGAAATCCTCTTCTTGCTGTGTATCAGCTGTTTTGTCCTGCCCGGCTGGTATATCCGGAAACTCAAAGACCGGGGGCTTATTTTCTTCTGCTTTCTGCTTTCGGGAAGAGGGTTCCGGTGGCTCTTTATCATCTGCTATAATGGGCCCTGAAGAGGACGGCGCCTCTTCTTCATCCTGTTTCGAGCCATCAGAATCAGATTCAATGCTGAAAGTAAAGTCATCCTGGCTTGCATATTGCGGTTCATCCTGCATGTCATCAGCCTGAAGGCTTTCCTGGCCTGTTTCAGGGGAAGGGATATTAAACTGAAAAGGCTGGTCAAACATGGAGTCCTGCTCCACTACCTGCTCTGAATCGCCGGCAGCTGTATCATCTGCTTCATCCTGGCCAAACATGAATGAAGATTCAGCCTCAGGTGCAGTAATTTCCTCAGCAAAGCTGTCTTCTGAAAAAGGCTCGATACCGCTTGAATGATCTGCTTCATTCTTCAGCTTATCAAGAAAAAGCTTTGCCTTGTTTGATTCAGGATCAGTTGATACAGCTTTCTCAGCCTGTTCAATAGCCTCCTTGAACCTTCCTTCATTATATAGTTTTGCGGCATATTCCAAAAAATGATTGATATAAGGCTCCAGTGATATCCTTTTTTTAACCTTGGTCAGAAATTCTTTTGCCTCTGAATTGTTCGGGTCCTCAGTTAATATCTTATTAAGGAAATTTAGAGTCTTTTCAAAGTCTTCATTATTATAAAAGAACATTGCTCGACTCATTATTTCATTGATATTCATAATAAAACCCCTTTAAACTTTGCTTTAAGATAATTATACAGCCAAAAATTATATTTTCAACAGTTTACTTTAATTTCACATCTTTAATTACAGCAAGTTCTTCCTGCTCCGGGACTGTGTCAAGATTAATATTCGATGTATTTGTAGAATACCTGATATCCCTTATAAGATCAGGGCGAGATATATTATGCCTTGTGGCCAGATCTATGCTTTCAATGCCGTCTTTTATGCTCATTTTGTTTTCTGTCCTGAATCTTCGGATCAGTGATATGGCATGGACTGCGGATTCCCCTAAAATAAAAGCATCCTCATCAGGGGAGAAAGCCTGCGGAGAGGGAAATTCCATCAGATGCAGGGATATATTGCCCTCCTGCTTTCTGAAGTATATCTGGTATATCTCTTCAGTTATATGCGGCAGAAAGGGCGCAAAAAGCTTAAGCAGGGAGAGCAGGGTGTGGTACAGGGCATTCTGGCCGGATATCTTCTGCATGGATCCGTGTATTTCAGGATGATAAAGCCTGTCTTTTACTATTTCAATATAATTGTCGCAGAAGGAATTCCAGAAGAATCTTTCTATCTCATTTTTCGCAATTCCGAATTCAAACTGCCTGAGATATTCATCAGCTTTTTTTACTGTACTGGAAAGCCTGGTGAAGATCCATTTATCAATGGTTTCATAGGAAACTGCAGATATATCGGCCCTTTTATATTCCAGCAGATGCCCTATGCAGAATTTCGATGCATTCCAGATCTTTGTCAAAAGCTTCCTTGCAGATTTAAGGTCCTGTTCATTGAAAGTATAATCAGACCCTAACTTTGCTGAACATGACCAGTACCTTAATGTATCCGCACCATGGATATCCAGGAGCCCTTCAGGCGAACTTGGAGCATTTCCCTTGCTTTTGCTTATTTTTTCCTTTGTCTTCTTCTCTGCAACTACAAAACCGCTTATCATGGCTTTCTGCCATGGAATAGAATCAAAATGGAATACAGATTTGACCATCGAATAGAAGGCCCAGGTCCTTATAATTTCATGGGCCTGAGGGCGAAGGGTCAGAGGGAATACCTTTGAGCTCAGGTCTTCTTTCTCGAGCCATTGAGAAACGATCATTGGGGTCATTGAAGATGTTGCCCAGGTGTCCATGACATCCCGTTCAGGAATGAATTCACTGCTGCCGCAGTCCGGACAGCAGCCTTCAGGGTCTGATGCCAGCGGGTCTACCGGCAGCCTGTCCTCATCTGCAAGTATGACACTCCCGCAATTTTTGCAGTACCAGAGCGGAAACGGGACGCCGAAGAACCTTTGCCTCGAGATGCACCAGTCCCACTCAAGGTTTTCAACCCAGTTAATAAACCTGTACTTCATATAATCAGGGTACCATTCCACCTGGTTGCAGTATTTTATTAAAAGTTCCTTTGAGTCCAGTACCCTTATGAACCACTGCGGTATTGTAAGGAATTCAACATCGGTACCGCAGCGTTCATGAGTGCCGACCGGATGTGTTATGTTCTTTTCTGAGACTATAAGGTTGCCTGCCCTTAGATCGTCCACTATCAATCTTCTTGCCTTTT
>CAYMEV010000032.1:0-30566 GCA_964389675.1 uncultured Candidatus Sumerlaeota bacterium | reverse complement strand
TTGAAAGACTCTCATGGCTGATGATCAGCCTTAAATAGCGTCCGAACCTGTCCAGCATCTCATGAGATGTATATGATATCATTCTGGATAATATATCTCCGAAAGAGGAATAATCCTTTGTCTTTCCCTCAGTGCAGTCTGCTTCAAAAAAATGTATTCTGTTCAGCCTGCAGTATTTCCTGAATTCTGTGAACAGCCTGCTTTTTCCAATTCCTGCAGAACCGCTGTAAATAATGAAGCTTCCACTGCTGTCGATCTGTTTTTTGAGGGTTTCCATCTCAGTTTTTCTGTTTGCGAAACTGTTTCCCAGTACATAGCTTTCACTTGTCTCTTTCGTCTCATAGCTGTAATTGCATCCAAGGGTCTCATTTATATCTGAAATGACCTCAGAACATGCTTTATAGATTATGCCCGGAGAGATCATCCTCTCAATTATCGCTCTTAAAGGCTCAGCCAGGGTATTCAGTTTTTTATCCTTATACCGCTCTAATTTTTCAGGCCTATTAAGTAATTCAATTATTTTATTAGCTGTCATTCTGTCATCATAGAATCTTTTGCCTGAAATAAATTCATAGGCAACGATACCGAGGGAAAAAATATCACTGCTGAAACTTGGCCTTCCGCTGCATTCATCTGGCGAGATATAGGCTATGGTCCCTTTGAGCTTTCCCTGCTTCTGTTCCAGAAAACCAGACATTCCAAAATCCAGAAGCTTTGCCACACTGCCGGAAATTATAATATTACTCGGCTTCATGTCCCTGTAGATTATATCCCTGCTGTGTATGTATTCCAGTGCCCGGAGTATCTGTACAAGAATATCGATCTTCCTGTTATATTCTGCATTGTAACGGGATAAAAGGACCCCTTCAATGTATTCCATTATTATATAGTAATTGCCCCTGAATTCCCCGAATTCGTATACCCTTGCCAGGTGAGGGTGTTTAAGCCTTGTCATGATCTCATACTCATTCTTAAAATTTTCTACTTTAATCTTTTTATTTTTTTTCAGGATATCCGGCTTGAGGGTTTTTAATGCAAAATTCATATTATCCATCAGGATGTCTTCAACCAGCTGGACTATGCCTATGCTCCCCTGGCCTATGTCGCGTATGATCCTGTATCGGCTGTTAATAAGTCTGGAATTGTCTTTATTATTCATTAATTAGTTCCTTAAAAGAGCTTTCTGATATTATATTCTTTTTTTGCCAGTGTCAATATTTTGGCTTAACCGGATCTGAAGATCTTTAATAAAAAATTGTTGCATCACTTTTATTTCAGTTTCATAAAAAATTTGGAACCATGATACAAAAGAAGGTCAATTGAAATTCAAAATCATTGATTTTATATTAAAATCAGTATAATCTACTGTAGATTTGAAAATAAAGGTTCATAGCATGATTGGAAAGGACTGTGCCAAAGACTTTAATATTAGCTGAAAAGCCATCTGTTGCAAGGGATATTGCCAGGGTGTTGCATTGCGATCAAAAGCGCAAGGGATATATAGAGGGAGGAAGGTTTGTAATTACATGGGCGCTGGGGCATCTTGTGACACTTGCAGAACCTGAAGCATACGGGGATGAATATAAGACATGGAAGCTGGAATATCTCCCCATGCTTCCGGTTAAAATGAAACTGGTTGTGATAAAGCAGACCAGGCAGCAATACAGCATTATAAAGAAACTGCTGGCAAGGAATGACATATCTGAGCTTGTAATTGCCACAGATTCCGGGCGTGAAGGCGAGCTTGTGGCAAGATGGATAATAATAAAGGCAGGGTATAGAAAAACAATAAAACGCCTTTGGATATCCTCTCAGACAGATAAAGCGATCAGAGAAGGCTTTTCCAGCCTAAGGCCATCAAGAGAATATGACAGCCTCTACATGTCTGCTCAGAGCAGGGCGGAAGCAGATTGGCTTATCGGCCTAAATGTGACAAGGGCCCTTACGTGCAAATATAATGCTCAGCTTTCCGCTGGAAGGGTCCAGACTCCAACTCTGGCAATGATAGTTGCTCGTGAAGAAGAAATAAGAAAGTTTATTCCCAGGGATTACTGGACCATAACAGCAGGTTTTAAGGGTTTAGGGCTAATATGGCAGGACAGGAAATCCGGCCAGACTCATATATTTGATAGAGAATGCGCGGAAAGCATTGTTTCCAGGGTTAACAGGAAGCCTGGAAAGGTAATCCAGCTTAAGAAGCAATCAAAGTCTGAGCTGCAGCCGCTTGCCTACGACCTTACAGAGCTTCAGCGTGATGCAAACCGTATTTACGGCTTTTCTGCAAAGCAGACATCCCTTATTATGCAGGGCCTGTATGAGCATCATAAGGCAGTTACTTACCCGAGAACTGATTCAAGGTATATTACTGACGATATTGTACCTACGCTGGAAGAGAGGCTTAAAAGCATTAATATCCATGAGTATGGCAGGCTTATCAGGGACCTGCTCAAAAAAGGGATTAATGTAACTAAACGCTTTGTTGATAACAGCAGGGTTTCGGACCACCATGCAATAATCCCTACTGAACAGATGGTCGATCATTCTGCATTAAGCCCTGAAGAGTCTAGAATCTATGACCTGATTGTAAAAAGATTCCTCGCTGTCTTATATCCTCCCTGTGAATATGAAGAAACATCTGTCAAAGTGGAATCGGAAGGAGAGATATTTTCAGCAAAAGGCAGAATTATTCAGAAATTGGGCTGGAAAACAGTGTATAAAGACTATGATAATGATCAGGCTGATTATGAAAACAGCAATTCCCTTTCTGTGATCAAACCCGGGCAGACAGATATTATGAATTCTGTTAAAGCAGTAAACCACAAGACAAAACCCCCCGCAAGGTATAATGAGGCTACTCTGCTGTCAGCAATGGAGAACCCGGCAAGATTTATTGATGACAGTGAACTGAAAAAGACAATTGAAAAAGTCAGCGGGCTTGGAACACCTGCAACAAGGGCGGATATTATTGAAAAACTGTACAACAGCTTCTATATAGAGAACAGAAACAAGGATATTTATCCCACATCCAAGGGAGTTCAGCTGATAGACCTTGTGCCGGGAGACCTTAAAAGCCCGGAGCTGACGGCAAAATGGGAACAGGAACTATTATCCATCAGCAGAGGGGCTGCAAAACCGGAAGTTTTTATAGATGGCATGAAGGTATATGCTACAAGCCTTGTAAAAGAGATAATTACAAGCAAAAATGTTTATAAGCATGACAATATAACCCAGGAGAAATGCAGGTGCGGAAAGTTTCTTCTTGAAGTACATGGGAAAAAAGGCAAAATGCTTGTATGTTCCGACAGGGAATGTGGCTACCGGAAGGTAATATCACAGATTTCAAATTCGAGATGCCCTGAATGCCATAAAAGGCTTGAGATCAAAGGGGATGGTGATAACAGGATATTTACCTGTAATTGCGGCTACAGGGAGAAAATGTCTGATTTTAAGAAACGCAAGAGCGAGAAAGTGAGCAGGAGAGAAGTTTCCCGTTACCTTAAGGATCAGAAAAGCAGGGAAGCCTTGAATACACCTTTTGCAGATGCTTTTTCCAAACTTAAAGACAAAAAATGATTATAAGCAAAATATAATGATTTTATTATCAGGCTGCTTTGATTACTTTAAGACCCATTGCTGTATTGTCATTGAAAAATAATAATAGAATGGAGGCAAAATTTATGAAAACTGTTAAATTCTTTTCTGCTTTTTTAATCTGTTTCCTCTTATTCGCCTTTTCAGGAAAGCAGGTTTACTCTGCCCCTGAATACCTGTGGGGAAGAAATGCTGGAGGACCCGCTACTGAATATGGTGAAGGTATTGCTGTCTCTGAAGACATGAATACGTTTATTACAGGGCACTTTAACGGGACAGCTGATTTCGGGGACCCTTCAGAGCCAGGCTATACACAGCTTATATCAAGCGGAGCAGCTGATATCTATATTGCTAAAATGGACCCGGATGGAGGCTTTCTATGGGCAAGAAGGGCAGGGGGGCCTGCCTCTAATGACTACGGGCTTGATATTGCTGTTGATATTTACAGCAATATCTATGTTACGGGAATTTTCCAGGGGACAGCTGATTTCGGGGACCCTTCGGAACCAGGCTATACACAGCTTGTATCAAGCGGGTCCTTTGAGATATTTATTGCAAAGCTTGATACAGACGGCAATTTTCTCTGGGCCAGAAAAGCAGGAGGGTCAGGCCTTGATGAGGGTACAGCAATTGCTGTTCATCAGGATTGTTCCCCTTATATAACCGGAGATTTTTCTTATACAGCAGATTTTGGTGATCCTTCAGAGCCTGGCTATACACAGCTTGTTGCCTCAGGGGATTCTGAGATATTTATTGCAAAGCTGGATACAGACGGCAATTTTCTCTGGGCCAGAAAAGCAGGAGGGACTCTGGATGATTTTGCTACCGGTATTGACATTGATGCCATTGAAAATTTATATATATCAGGATTCTTCAAAGGTACGGCAGATTTTGGTGATCCTTCAGAGCCAGGTTATACCCAGCTTACTGCTGACGGCACTTATGATGCATGCATTACCAGCCTTGATACGGACGGCAATTTCCTCTGGACAAGAAAAGCAGGGGGTACAGAGCATGATGTAGGGCTGGGTGTTGCGGTTGACCAGTACGGTAACTCCTGTTTTACGGGTGTTTTCTATGGGACAGGGAATTTTGGCGATCCTTCAGAGCCAGGCTATGCTCAGCTTATATCATCAGGGGGCCCGGATATATTCATCTCAAAGCTTGATGCAGCCGGAAATTATCTCTGGACGAGGAAAGCCGGCGGGGCTTATACAGAATACAGCCTGTCTGCAGCGATAGATTCTGGCATGAATGTATATATTACCGGATTTTTTAACTATACAGCTGATTTCGGCGACCCTTCCGAACCAGGCTATACCCAGTTAACACCGACAGGAGGCCAGGATACCTTTACAGCCAGCCTTGATTCAGAGGGCAATTTTCTATGGGCGAGCAATATAGGGGGTTTAAGCGGAGCTATATGTCAGGGTAATGCTATCTGTACTGATTCAGAAGATAATATATACTCTGCAGGAAATTTTGAAGGGACACTTACAATTGGTGATCCAGGTGAACCGGGCTATACGCAGCTCACCTCGAACGGGTTATACGATGCATTCATTACCAAAATAGCTGCTGCAGAAGATCCAGATGCCTCTATATCCCCTTCAGGTATCACATTTACTCCTGGATCTCCTATGCCGGGAGATATCGTTGAAATTTGCGCGAGGATCATTAATCTTGGAGATAAACCTGTAACTTCAGCCAGTATCAGTTTCTATTACAGCCTTGAACCGGGCATTGACCTGCAGCTGATTGATACAGTGCCATGCGGAGCAATCTCAGGTTCTGCATATCTTGATGTGAATGCTTCATGGAATACTGATCCCGGCCTGGATCCTATGAATTATGTCATTACTGTCATAATTACAGATATTCTGCCAGAGGATACTGATCTGGACAATAATGAAGCATCCATAGAAATTCCATTGCCTGTCGAGATGGGGTATTTCTATGCACATGGCATATCCGGGAGCGTCAGAGTGAGCTGGATGACTATTACCGAACACGACAATCTCGGTTTCAATCTTTTCAGGGTCAGATCAGCTAAAGAAAGCCATTTTCTTTCCTGTATACCTGTATGCATCAATGAAAGCCTGATACCCGGACAGGGCACATCATCAGGGCCGGTTCATTATGAATTTACCGACCATGTGAAAGATAAAGGCGATTATATATATATTCTCCAGTCAGTATCTACAGAAGGTGAGACTGCTGAATACAGGTCCAGGATCGAGTGGCTGTTCTGAGGTGTTTTGTAGCATATGATAAAATAATACAGACAGGAACAGGCTCTCCTTTAAACCTGCAGTCACTGGCCTGTCATAGAAAGAAGGGAACCCTGCTCATTTAAAAATCTGTCTTCAGTCTGATAATATCAGTCCCGGGGGGGATACTAACAGGAGCTGATCTTTTCTCTCAAAGCATTTATCTGATCTGCAAATGGCCTGTATATCATCAAAAAAGGGTCTCCCTTTGCAAGAATATATTTATTGTTTTCAGCAGATGCAATAAGGGTCTTACAGCTGCTTGCAAAGCTGAACCGGTAATAAATATTTATCCTGGATATAGGGTAGGAAACATTATCCCTGTAGAATTTAGCAGATTTTTTATCAAAGTCCAGTTCGGCGATATATACTGGTGGATCTATTTCTCTCCTTTTCTTAAGTACAAGAAGATAAATAAAGATGAAAAGCAAAAGAAGGCTCAGTATAAGCATCCATAAGGCAATATTCAAGCCGCCAATTATTAATTGAATTAATGCATTTATCATCAGGATAAGCCCGGAGAGACCTGTTAAAAATAGAAGCAGAGGAAAATACCTTGTCCTGAAATAACCGAAATAAATCCTATTATCTGAACCTGAAAGCACCCAGGATCCCTCTTTTTTTAATATTTTCCCCCTAACTCCGGACATTTATAATTTCTCCTGAAATAATTATTTACAAATTTCCTGCTCGTTTATTATTTTATTTTTAAACCTGCTTTTTTCAAAGAAAAATTAAATAAAAAGCAGGAAATATTAGACAATTGAATACACCATAATGTAAAATAAAAGCAATTCATATACAGGAGGGATATAATATGCGGCTGTCCGTAAAATTCATTCTGATAGTGTTAATTGTATTATTTAACGGTGAGGTCATATTGGCTTCGGTGGCTGATGAACTTCTTGCAAGAGCTGAAGGGCTGGAAAAAAATCGTATGTACAGCGAATCATCGGATCTTTATAAAAAGGCAATGCATGAATATCTTGATAAAAATAATATCAGGAAAGCGGATATTTGCAGGGCAGGATACCAGAGGATACAGAAAATTACGATGAACTACAGCTTAAATAGAGAGGAAATGAGAGATGCTGTCAAAAAAGAGATGGAGGGGAATAGCCTTGTCTCTGATGAAAGGATAGAATCATGGCTTGATGACCCAAGGATTGAAAAGCTGAATTTTGATGGAGGTGACTGGTATTTCAACCTTATACCAAAAAATATGTTTTTTAGAAATCTTGATATTATCAGGTCAAATAAGGATATTTTATCCAATAATCTGGCTTATTATAACTCTGTTAAAAAGCTGATTGATAATGAGATGTTCCGGCAGGAACAGCAGAAAGAGTCACAAGAAACATACAGTTGTCCTGTCAGGTATAACGGCGAATGGAGAATTAAGGCAGGCCGTGAAAGGCTTCCTCAGAAAGGTGTTCTCAAGTTATGGATCCCTCTGCCAGTGGAAACAGAAGCACAGAAAGATATACAGGATATAGCAGTAATTCCAGAAGAGTTTGTAGTGAAGCCTCCTGATACCAATGGTGATATTGGTTCAGTATATCTTGAGGTCCCGCTTGAAAAGCTTACATCAGATCTTGATATTAAGACAACATTCAGTTTTACGCGTTATGCTCAGGCTTTCACAGTTGATCCATACAAAATAAAGGACTATGACAGGGAGAGCTTATTATATAAGAAATATACAGCTTCCGGCAAAAATATTGCCATTACTGATGATATAAGAAAAAAAGCAATTGAGATAGCAGGCCATGAGCAAAACCCGTATTTTATAGCAAGAAGAATATACAGCTATGTGGTAAATCAGAGAGAATACAGCCTGACGCCTCATTTCAGCCTGGATGGGAGAAATTATCCGGAATCTGTCTATGTTCATAATTGCGGTTTCGGGGATTGCGGTGCACAGAGTGCTTACTTTTCAGCCCTTTGCCGTGCGGCTGGCATACCTGCAAGAACCACCGGGGGTTATCAGATGATAACAGGCAGGCCCGGGGGGCATTTCTGGGCTGAATTCTATCTCGAAGGCTATGGCTGGCTTCCTGTCGATACATCAGTTGCTCAGATCCCACATTATATCCCAGGCCTGAGTGCTGAAGAGCAATGGGCTTATATTGATTTTTTCTTTGGCAATATGGACCCCTACAGGCTCGTTATACAAAAGGATATAGACATAATACTGTCACCTGAGCCTGAAGAGCCGATCCTGCTGCCAATGGCACTGCAGGAAGCTGCAGCTGTCTGCAGTGCAAGTGAAGAAAATCCTGGGCTGATCATCTCAGACGGCTGGGAATTTAATATCCGTATGAGTGATCAATAAGGCTTATAGGTAGTGCAGGAGATTACTGAAGGATAAATTTTCTAAAAGACGGGCTTTGCTTAATATTTTTTTCCTGATATCGTTTCAGCAATATTGAAGTTCTCAGATGCCATGCCCTCAAAGTTATTGAGTATATCGACATAATGAATGGATATGCTTGCATTGCTTGTCTTTTCCCTTATCCTTTCGAAATGCTTTATCTTTGCATCCTTTATAAGCTTCTTTAGCCTTCTGCTTCGTATAAAGGACTTTTCTGTATAGCTTCTGTCCATTATGTCATTCCTGAAGTTATCCATTGAATTTATAAAGTAGGCTATATTTTCATCCATAAGTATATTAAGTGTATTAACTGCGTTATTGGTCAGGACAATGTTATTTCTGGACATTCTATCTATTATCTTGGCTATATTTTCAGTATAATCTGATAGTTTTTCAAGGTTATGGGCAAGCCCCATATAGCTCCCTACGGCATGTGCATCAGAGTCGGTAAGGCTTCTGGATGATAGCGCCACAAGAAACTGGGTTATGTATTTCTGGTACTTATCAATTTTTTCCTCATTTCTCATGATTTTATCACATACAGACGAAACATCTTTTTTATCTGATGATTTCATTGATTTCAGAGATTCCATGTTTTCAAGAACATACCGGCCCATCACTGAAATTTCTTTTTCCGATTCCATGATCCCGAGGGAAGGAGTCTCGATTAGTTTATAATCAATGTTCACAAACTGTTCCGGCAGTCCTGCCTCGAGGCTCTTCCTGTCAGGAAAGATGCGTGTAACAAAGACTGTGAGGGGTGTGACCAGAGGCAGGAAAAAGACAAGGTTAAAGATGTTGAAGATCGTATGCCCCATTGCAATATGTACCATAATGCTGGCTTCCGGAGGGCCTGGAGTCACATAATCTATCACATCCCTGAAGGGGTAGAAAACTAATAGGACTAATATTACTCCCAAAAACTTAAAAAGCGTCTGGGCTAATGCTGCTCTCTTTGCATTTATTGAACCGCCTATGCTTGCCAGAATTCCTGTAATTGTAGTCCCAATATTTGCCCCCATTACGACAGCAAGGGCTCCCTCAAAATTTATCATGTTCTGCGAAGCAAGGGCCAGGATTATTCCTACAAGAGCGCTGCTCGACTGCAGTAATGCAGTCGCTATGGTGCCAACCAGCACGCCGAGCAGGATTGAATCAAAGCTCAGGCCGTCGATCATACGGAATATATCCATGAACTGAGTATTGTCCTTCAATGCCCCGAAGCCGCTTTTCATTGCATCCATTCCAAGGAAAAGAATACCAAATCCGAAAAGGACCTCCCCGATATACTGTCTTACCCTGTTTTTTGAAAAAAGCCTGATCAGGACACCCGCGCCTATAATTGGCATGGAATATGCGACAATGTCCATTGTCACTATCCAGCCTGTTACCGTAGTTCCTACCGCAGCTCCAAGCTCTATTCCAATTGCCTGTTTTACCGTCATCAGAGTAGCGTTTACAAATCCTACCACCATGACTGATGTTGCACTGCTGGATTGGATAATTGCTGTGATAATGAAGCCGACTATGACACCTATGAACCTGTTGTATGTCAATATTCGAAGGATTTTCCTTAGCCTGTCCCCTGCGGACCTCTGCATTCCTTCACTCATTATTTTCATGCCCATAAGAAAAAGCCCGAGTCCGCCTATTGCCTGAAATAAAACAGTTTTCCAGTCCATTTTTTTTCCTTTGTATGAAGCATTAATTAAGAGAAATACAAAATTCCATGGATTATTCAGATTAATAAAATAATAAGTTCAGAAAAGCAAAAAAAATCCCAAAAATTATTAATAATATTTTATTTGCCTTTATTTGAATATTATCATATTGACTAAATATTGCCTGTGATTATAATAATCATATCGGGGCGTAGCGCAGCCTGGCTAGCGCGCGGCGTTCGGGACGCTGAGGTCAGGAGTTCAAATCTCCTCGCCCCGATTTCCTTTAGACCCCTTAATTATCAGATTGAATAATATTCGGGGTCTATACTGCATATTAAACCCTGGCTTTTTTAGTTCTGATATCTGATATCAGTAGCTGATGATCACTGAATTATATAAAAGATATTCTTAGGCTATTATTGAGGATATAGAATGCTATTGGCAAAAATAGCAACATTGATGAGAATTCAGCGATAATATTGATAGTTGAATTAAAAAGTCAAAGGAGTAGTATCATGGGAATTACAGGAATAGGAAACACTAGAGCATTGTCTAATACCTTTCCCACTATTAACAATGCTGTAAATCAGGCCGTCAGGAATGCCGGCCCAAAAGGAATACAATCCGGATTATCTTCAATAACATCAAGCTTTGGTGATATTGCACAAAAAGTATCACAGACAAAGATGATAGGGGATACCGGAATTACATCCCTGGCGGATTCAAAAATGCAAATAAAACCTATGTCACAGCAAAGCAGTGTACCAAAACCCCAAATAAATAATTTTGGACCAAGAAGCCAGGCAAACCTTCATGTAGGAGGCCAGAATGTGCCACCATCACCTCCCCCTCAGCCAGGTTCAAGCGCTCATGCACCTTCGCTTAGAAGCGGGGTTAATATGGCAACACCGCCACAACCTCAGGCGCCCACACCGCCCCCTCCCCCTGATGAGTCGCGTTCTGGTTCTTCACTACGCAGCCAGGTAAATATGCATGTAGGAGGCCAGAATTCACCGCCGTCACCGCCTCCTCCTCCAGGTTCAAGCGCTCATGCACCTTCGCTTAGAAGCGGGGTTAATATGGCAACACCGCCACAACCTCAGGCGCCCACACCGCCCCCTCCCCCTGATGAGTCGCGTTCTGGTTCTTCACTACGCAGCCAGGTAAATATGCATGTAGGAGGCCAGAATTCGCCGTCAACACCGCCTCCTGGTCAAGCAGGAGCCAATGTTGGTAATATTCGTACTGAAGTCAATCAGATGCCGGCAAGGCCTCCCGTTCCACCGCCTCCACCTCCCCCTGATGACGTGCAGGCGCGTTCTTCACTGCACGGCAGAGCAGAGGCTCATATAAGCGATAGTAATGAACCGAAACCGACTCCTGCCCAATCAGGAGCCAATGTTGGTAATATTCGTACTGAAGTCAATCAGATGCCTGGCAGGCCATATACCCCACCACCACCTCCCCCTGACGACCTGAAAGCACATACAAGAGCTCAAAGCCAGGCAAACATACATGTGGGCGGGCAGAATATGCAGTCAGCCGCTCCGCAGGGAGCACAAGGCATAGAAGCAAACAGAGCAAAAAACCTCAATATTGAATCAGAGAAGATAAAACAGGGGCCCATGGTACAGGAAGCAAGAATCCAACGTGCGGGGCCTGATAAAGAGGGGCCATCACCTGTCAAACAGTCTGAAACCGTTAAACAAAAGCTCAATCAGATAAACAAAAAGCCTGATTTAGCCAATATAGCATCGCAAGCAATCAAAAAGGCCGCAACACTGGCTGAAACCACTCTTGAAAGGATTAAGGGAGGTGCTGAGAGAAAATTACCAGGTGAGAAGACACAGGATTCTGAAATAGTCAAATTAATTGACAAGCACCTTGAAAACCTTGATGCGATGAAGGAGCTCATGGAAAAGGGTCATCAGAGAGCCTTTGATATGATAAAAGATATAAGGATATAATAAAGCAATAGACTGGAATATGCAGGAAAGCCTCAGGATGGCTTTCCTGCTTTTTTTATTGTTTATTATTTCCTGGTCAGTATTGTTTTTAGGACGCAGATGATGTCATATACCACAAACATCATTATGATCCCGATAATCCAGGCCAGAAAAGTGATCAGGACATGAAATTCCGGATCAGGAATGATCTTTGCCTTTGGAATATTCAAAAGTACTATGCAGGATATAAGGTAGGAGATGCTGTTGGCAAAATTTACCCAGAGAGATTTAAGCCAGTTTTTAAGGAATATGGTCATGCTCTCTAAACCAAGTATAAAAAGCACAATTATGGAAAGCACATTATAAATTTCAGGCCGTTCGGCAGGATCAGGCTTAATAATCTCTCCCGGGTTCATGAAAAATATCGAACCCTGTCTGATATATGCAATCAGAAGGATTACAAAGAGAAAAAGGAGCAGCCATCCCAGCCATAATTTTTTGTTTTTTACTTCAGTCAGGCTGAAGCATTGTTTAAAGAATTTTGGCCAGACCAGCCTTGTATCCCCGGGGCTTTGCGTTATAAAATAAAGAATGAGAGCAATAAGCCCGAAATCATATACCCATGTCATAGGAATTTGTATAATAAGATCCGTCCAGCTTGAAACGCTTATTGAAAGCCCAAAGGGGAGGATCCTGAATGTTATGCCAAAAACATAGGATACTATGTTTAAACCATAGTGAAATATAAACAGCAGCCAGGTGTACAAAAAGAGAAAATTACGGTAATTTGGGTAGATTATGTGATTTCCTTCAAGGTACTTTTCTGCAACCTTTCCTGGAGAGCCATAATCCTGGATTGCCCGATTAATTGCCTCTTCATTTTCCTCATTTCCATCTTCTTGCAGTTTGTCCATTATATGAGACTCTATTTCTTTGAGTATCTCATCAGAATTATCCTTTGTGACCAGGTAATGCCTTATTTCTTCCAGATAGTCTTGAAGAGCTTTGTTCATTTTATATCTCCTTTAAAAGTTTTTCTATTATCTTTTTCTGTTTCCTCCAGATTTCAAGCAGGGTTTCTCTCGCCAGTCTGCCCTCTGAGGTGATAATATAGTATTTTTTTGGCCTTTCCTTTTCTATTTTCCAGTCGCTTTTTATCCAGCCATTCTTTTCCAGCCTGCGAAGCAGGGGGTAGAGCGTGTTTTCTTCAACTGTGTATCCCAGTTCTTTAATCGATTTTATCATCTGATAACCATACATTGAATATTCGAGTACCAGCAGGGCAAGTATCTGAAGAAATCCGCGGTTCATTTCTGTTTCCAGCCCAAATTCTTTAATATCCATCCGTGCCTCCTGATTATTATAATAATACACATATATGTATAATATATAATACTGTGTATCACACTATACTATATATATAATAGTTCTTTGATAAATGTCAATAGAAAAAAGTAATTTTTTTAAAGATTTATTATTCTTCCATGCCTGTTCTGCAAAAGATGGAATTAGCTGATAGGCTGTTATTCCAATTTTTAATGCTATTTGGCATATGATGGCAATATCAAAGCTGATTCAAACAGAAATCGTTGTATAGTTCATAATTCCTTACTATAATAAATTTATTGAATTGATCAAAAAAGGGAAATATATAAAGACATATGATATTCAGGTATTTATTTAACAAATTAAATTTTATTCGTTTAATAGAAATAAATAAGATAAAGGTTGCATATTTATGATTAAATACATTAAAAACACTATTTTAATGGCTATTTTGTTTATAATAGCCATAATGTTTCTTATTTGCTGCAGAAAAGAAAGATATTATAGGGATGATGCAGAAACTGTGAATAAAAACGGCAAAATGCTGAACGGACCTGATAATGGGCTTATAAAGATTTCTGACAAGGATGGTGAGGAAGAAGTAAGCATTAAGGATATAATGGCCCTTGAAGCTGTAAATGAAGAGATAATCACACGGGATGATAAAGGGAATGTTGAAAGGGAGTACACGGTCAAGGGTGTACTTTTTGATGATCTTGTCAGATTCCTTGGAAAGGATTATGAGGATATCTCAAGCATAAAATTGAATGCAAAAGATGGTTATATGGTCGAGATCCCGGAACCTGTCATAAGAAAAAAAAGGATCATACTTGCCTATGAGATGGATAATAAGCCTCTTTTTGAGAAATCAAAACCGATAAGGGTATTTATCCCGGGTGAGGAAGAAATGTACTGGGCCAGGGGAATCGTAAAAATAAGCATTAAATACTATGAAGATGATCCAGGGGATGCTCAGATAAGCAAACTGGTATTCCTGGAGACAAAGCTTTCTCTTCTGGATAAGTCAGATTACCAGCAGAGCGGGCAAAAGGCCGTAAAAGCATCAGATATCCTCGATGATGCCCAATTTTCAGAAACTGTATTTTTTTCAGCATCAGATGGTCTGGAAAAGAATGAAGATCTCACAACTTTCATTAAGGGCTTCCTGATCACTGAGGGCGAAGATGCGCCCTCATTCAAGGGGCCTGATATCAAATTGGGCATGCATGTAAAAAATATTGTCTGGTTTTCCTCAGGCGATACAGGGTACTTTTCCTTTTATCAGGGGGCGAAGATCTTTGATTCAGAAGAGTTTGCAGGGCATAAAGGCATTTTGCTTCGCAGGATCGGAGAAAGATACCATTTAAGGAATGCGAAAATTTATTTAATAAAATCGCTGGATGGAAAATCCACGGAGCTGAAAGCAGAGGATTATGAAAAAGCCGTTATATTTCAGAGAGCAGGAGAAGGAATTTCAATTATTTTTGGAGCAATTAATGCTCCTGTAGTTACAGCCAATATTATTTCAGTAGAAGCTGCAGGATAAAAGGGAGAAATTAATGCCGGACCGGAGGTCATTTTTTGAAAAGTTTACCGCTTATGACCTAGTCCTGATGTCCCTTACCGCATGTCTCGGTATTGTTTTCAAGCCTGTCACAGTGGCCTTTGCACATATCATAACTGCACCGTTGTTCATACCGGGTGGTGTGCTGGCAGGCGGTTTCTATATGATGTGGATAGTGATCGGGGCTGTGCTTGTCAGAAAGATGGGCAGTGCAACATTGATTGCACTTGTTCAGGGGATTGTTGTCATGGTTTTGGGTTTTTACGGAACTCATGGCTTCTTAAGCATAATTACATATATGGTTCCGGGAATAGCTGTAGACCTGGTATTTTTCATCTCAGGCATAAGGGCATGCGGTCTTGCCTGCTGTTTTTCAGCCGGGGTCGCAGCTAATTTCAGCGGTTCACTCCTTGTGAATATTGCCTTTTTCCGCCTGCCGGCAGTCCCCCTGGTACTAAGCCTTGCGGTTGCATCCCTTTCTGGCGGCATGGGAGGCATAATTGCATATAAGATAGCAAAAAGGTTTGAGAATAATTAATATTCAAAATATAAAACTTGGAAGGGTATTAATGATTATTAAAAAACTTAACAGATCTCGATATGTATATAAAATCCCTGCAGTCTTTTCCCTTATTATATCCTTTCTATTCCTTCAGGGGTGCATCGGTAATACAGATGATATAAGTGAAAGGGTGTCTTTCAGATTAGAGGTCACCGGGGATGTTGAAAACCCGGTTTATCGGCTTGATCCAGAGATGCTCCTGAATGCAGGGGATGTAATATACAAGCAAAACAAAATAAAGGGCTACCCTCTTTCATATATTATTAAAAAGGCTGAGCCCAGGTCGGATTCATACCACATAATGTATATCTCCCATGATGGCGTCAGTGCTGTTATCTCAGGCAGGAACCTGGATGAATGCTATCTGGTCCCGGGTGAAACCGGATGGAATGCTTTAAATCCAAAACACCCTGCAAGCAGTAATATTAAGGATATAGAAAAAATAATTATCATTACCGATGCTGATAAACTGCATGCAGATAATGCATTCTGCATAACTGACCCTGCGGGTAAAACAGAATATATCTCACCCGGTCAGATCTACAGGGAAGGTTATTGCATATACCCCTTAGCCAGGGGTGTATCTGCCTTTAACTACAATGATGGTAAGATAGAAGCTGTCTCATTTTATTGCCATAAAAGAATTGATATCTATAAATATCTGGATAACCCGGGGAAAGAACAGCTTGCAGTTTTTGGAGAAAATGGTGAATCAGAGATCTTTGATGAAAATGGATTTTTTATCCTGAAGGAGAACAGTATTGGCTATGCAGGCGATGGAACTCTGCTCATTCCTTCATGCAGGGGTATTATAATGGATCCTCCGGAGAAAAGTATAACGGATGTATATAAAGATGCCAGATCAGCTATGCTAAACGGAGAAAGGCTATTAATAATACTTATAGACGGCTTTGGCTTTCACCAGTATCTGCATGCAGGGCAAAAAGGATATATACCCTTTCTTGCCAGCCTTCCAGAACCTGAAAGGTCAATGTCAGCCTATCCCCCTATAACCCCTGTAAATCTCGCAGCGTCTCTTACCGGTGAGCCTCCATCTGTAAACGGAATACATGACAGGAAGACAGATCTTCTCAAGGTGCCTACAATATTTGGTTTCTGCATGCAGAATGAGAAATCATGCCAGGCTATAATAGGGCCTGTTGCGGCTGTAAAACTTGAGATCGAGCCTATATACTGCCTGGACCTTAATAATGATGAAAGCACGGATGATGAAAAGGCTGAAAAAGCAATGCAGGAGATAAAAAAGGATCATGATTTGATTTTTGTTCATTTTAAGGATGCTGATAAAACAGGACATAAATATGGTGATTATGATGAAAATACAATGCAGGCCCTGAAGAAAATAGATGGATTTACAAAGAATATCCTGTCTGGATGGAGCGGGAAGGTCCTGATATATGCCGATCATGGAATGCACCCCAAAGATGAAGGTGGAACACACGGCAGTTTGATAGCAAAAGATATGTTCACGCCATACTGGCTTTTTTACCAGGGGGGGGATAATGAATAGGATCATCTGGTCAATTATAACAGCCCTTCTTATTATAATAGCATTATTTGCATTTTTGAATTCAGGGAACAGAAAGGACAGGATCACAAACCAGGAGTCCTCGATTATCTGCCTGAATTTTGGAGGAAAAAGACTATTGATAGGCCTGCGTGAGATAAAAAGCCTGAAGGAATATGAATTTGAAGCTACATTAAGAAGAAGCAGCAGCGGGGAAAGAGTAAATATATATAAGGGTGTCCAGCTGAAGGACCTTCTTAAGGCCAATGATATCGATATCGAGAAGATCGATCAGGTGGTTACAAAAGCGGTTGACGGGTATACTGTCGTTCTCAGCCGTAAGGAGGTTTCTGAGGATGATAATGTCTATATTGTGTATGAAATGAACCAAAAAGCCCTGCTGCCAAAAAAAGAAGGAGGCTCAGGGCCCTATCAGCTTATCATCAGGAAGGATTCATTCGGGCAGAGATGGAATAAATTTCTTATGGAACTGGACATAAGATGATTTGCCCAGTGCAGATCAGGGA
This sequence comes from uncultured Candidatus Sumerlaeota bacterium, assembly GCA_964389675.1. Taxonomy (GTDB): domain Bacteria; phylum CAYMEV01; class CAYMEV01; order CAYMEV01; family CAYMEV01; genus CAYMEV01. The sequence continues at coordinate 13,214 of CAYMEV010000032.1, read as the reverse complement.
TCTCTCTTTCAAATACAGTGACAAAAGCGAAAAGCACCTGAAAGGCATAAGCCTGGATATAAATAAGGGAGAGATCTTAATATTTACCGGCGCAAATGGCAGCGGGAAGACTACCCTCTGCTACTGTATCTGCGGAATAATCCCCCTGATAAAGGGGGGTATTTTCGAAGGTGAAGTGAAAATAATGGGCAGATCGGTTAAAGATGGCAGAATATCCGAACTATCAAGTTTTATTGGTATGGTGTTCCAGAACCCTGATATTCAGCTTTTTTTACCCACAGTTGAAGATGAGATTGCCTTTGGGCCGGAAAATTTTGCTGTCCCTCAGAATGAGATCAGGAACAGAATAGACAGCGTCCTTAACAGGCTTGGCATTGAAAAATTAAGGTACAGGCACCCCAGGGAGCTTTCCGGTGGCGAGAAACATCTTGTAGCCCTGGCATCAGTCCTGAGCATTGACCCGGACATCCTCATATTTGATGAGATCACTTCCCAGCTTGATGCTAAGGGCAGGATCATGGTTGGATCTGTTCTGCAGGAGCTTAGAGAAGAAAATAAAACAATTATAATGGTAGAGCATAACAGGGATTATTATGATATGGCAGACAGAATAAAAACACTGCGGGAAGGATGCCTTCATGACTATGATCATCCTGAAGAAGGAAGGGAGGGTGCTTCTCATTGCTGATTAATCTGGAAAATGTCAGTTTCAGATATTTTCATGATTTTGTCATAAAAGATCTCAGCATAAGTATTGAGAATAAGGGCCTGACTATACTCAAAGGGGGTAATGGAAGCGGGAAGACCACGGTCAGCAAGCTGATGATGGGCATCCTGAAGCCGGCAGGCGGGAGGGTTATGATAAAAGGATGCGACACAGGGGATTTAACTCTCGGGCAAATAGGGCAGGAAATAGGATATTTGTTTCAGGAGCCTGAAAGGCAGATCTTTGCAGCCACAGTTGAGGATGAAGCATCTTTTGTCCTCAGGATAAAGGGGCTTCAAACAGGGATGATCAAGGCAAGGGTTGATGAAATGCTGGCCTGTTTTGGCCTTGACCGCCTGAGGGACAGCTTCCCTCATCATCTCAGTCTGGGGGAAAAGCAGAGGCTTGCGCTGGCAGGCATACTTATAAATGATCCCGGGTTCCTGATACTGGATGAACCTGCTACATCACTTGATAATGAAGGTAAGTACCTGCTTAGAGGTATTCTGAAAGACCAGCTGGATAAAGGCACTGGCTCTTTAATTATCAGCCATGACCCTGAATTTATAATGGATCTGGCATGCAGAATCATAGATATTAATGAAGGAAATATTATAAATGACCGCAAAATCAATTGATCCGCGGACAAAGCTTTTTCTCGTAATGTGCATTACAAGCCTTGCAATTATTATTGATGATAAAATTTGGCTTTCATATGTTTTGATTTTCTCCGTGATACTGTCGGTGGCCTTTAAGAGCAATGCTTGCTCAATTTTGTGGAATTTCAGGAAGTTTATCTGGATCTTTATACTGATGATTCTTATTCAAAGTATTTTCACCAGAGGAGGAGAGGTGATCATAAGCTTAGGGAATATAACTATTTTAACAGATAAAGGCTTTGATACGGGTTTATCCGTTATTTTAAGGCTTGCTATCATTTTTATTACCGCAACAATTCTCTCAACATCCTCATCGAGGGATATTATACAGGGCATCAGCCAGTGCAGGGTGCCTTATGAACTGGTCTTTATGATAGCTGTTGCAATCAGGTTCCTAAGCAGATTAAGCAGGGAGGTTAATGACAGCTATACTGCTTTGCAGCTGAGAGGAGTAGATTTCAGCAGATTAAAACTGAGGGTTAAGATACAGATCTATTCATATCTGATCATGCCGATGATTGCAAGCATCACCTCTAAGGCAAAAGATCTGTCAATGGCTGTTGAAATGAGGGGGTTCAGAGCCTGCCCGCAAAGGACCAGTCTCAGAAGATTAAGATGCGGATTAGCGGATTACCTGATTATGACAGTATCTATTCTTTCAGCCTTATCAGCACTGTATATTTATTTTTTTGCATGAATCAGGAAAATAAGGAGGTTAGCAAATGAAAGTGTTTTCTGTGGTGGGATTCTCAAAAACTGGAAAAACGACCACGATTGAGAATATTATAAAGGAATTGAAAAGAAGGAAGTACACAGTAGGATCAGTAAAGGAGATCCACTATGAGCATTTTGCACTGGATAAAGAGGGTACCAATACATACAGGCACCATGAGGCAGGAGCAGAACCTGTAACAGCCAGAAGCGGTTCAGAGACTGATATCCTTTACAGAAAGAAGCTTGATATGAATGAAATCTTGAAGTTCTACAGCAATGATTTTGTAATCCTTGAAGGTGTCAGGGATTTCAATGTACCAAAGATCATGACATGCAAGGATATAGAAGAAATAAGTGAAAAGCTGGATGGGAGCGTATTTTTGATATCAGGTCTTATATCGGATAAGATGGATAATTATATGGGCAGGCCGATAATTGATTCAACAAAAGACATTGCTAAAATGGTTGATATTATTGAAGAGAAGGTTTTCAGGCTGCTGCCCAACATGAGCGAAGAATGCTGCGGGGCTTGCGGGTACTCCTGCAGGGAGATGGTGTCCATGATACTGTCAGGTGAAAAAAAGCGCGAAGACTGCATTATAGAAAAGGATGAGGCCGTTAGCCTTCTAATCGACGGAAAAAGGATCAAAATGGTGCCTTTTGTCCAGAAGATACTCCGTAATTTAATAGAGGGAATGGTGAGCGAGCTTCATGGATACAGAAAAAATTCAGAGATTGACATTAAAATAAGAAACAGGGAATAGATAAAATATTGAATGAAGAAAGATGCTTAGATATTGAAAATTATACTGTGCTTAGAAAATTTATAAGCAAAAAGAACATTGTTGAAAAAGCAGTGATAAATAGAGGGGCAGGAATTAAACAGACTGTTGTTGTCAAGAGGTTCAATTCTGAAAATGATTTTTCCCTTGAGCTGGAGACCCTGAAGCTTTTGAAAGCAAAAAAATCACCTGTCCCCGACATATTATACTCATGCAGTAAAATAATATTTATGGAGCATATAGAAGGCAGGCTGCTTGTTGATATGATCAATGAGCCGGATCATGATGATTATATACCATCTCTGGCAGATTCGCTGGAAAAACTTTATGCAGGCCTGAGTGATCACCCTTCAGGCAACAGGAACATACTCGGGGATATGAACCTTAGAAATTTTATTATATCTGATATTGATAAAAATGTGTACCGAGTTGACCTTGAATCAGTGAAGAAAGGTGACATTGAGGATGATGCAGGTGAATTATGCGCATTCTGCCTCTGTTATGACCCTGCTTTTACAGAACACAAAATAAAATTTGCATACAGGATCTACAGCTGTCTTTCAGAGCGGTTTCGCCTGAGCAAAGGAAAATTCATCAGTGAAATCCTTATTAATCTTGAGAAGATTGAAAAGAGAAGGGAGATCAGTGTCCCTTCCGGTATAAGAAGGACAGTCTCAGGCTGGTGAGCTGAAGGCCTTAGCCGAAGCGCTGTCCCCATTTATCCGCCCACGATTCGCAGTACAGCCAGGAATAAGGGATATTATTCTTTTTCCTGTAATTCCGGAAAAATTGTGCCCATAATACGGAAGGGACTGCAATGATAATCCAGTACAGCGGGCCCAATACTGCTGACTGTATTGTATGGCCGTATTCATGCATTTTTGTTTCGCTCAGCATCAAACCCCTGCAATTTTTGTTTATAAAAATGAATATTCCAAGAGAAAAACCGCCCAGGTATTTAAAGTCTATATATGTTATAATACTGAGCCTGTACTTTTCTTTCATTGAACCATTTATTCGAAAGATAAGGAATAATAGCCCACCGGCGATATTTGCGCTCAATCCCCAGGTAAACTGCACAAAATAAAAGAGAAAAGCTTTAACTGTATTTGCTGTTGATGCTTGCATTTAATACAATAGGCCTGAGGGTATTTTCATAATTAAAAATCTGCTTGATCTTTATTAGTATGCATGATCTGACAATGAGGGTTTTTACCAGCTTAGCTCATTTACTTCTGTATCATCGCTCAATATTTTTGCAAGTTTATCATGCCCTTTTCTTGTTCCTGCAATATCCAGGCTGCAGGAAATGCTGCCTGGTTCTTTAACTATCCTGCAGTGCTTTATGTCCAGTCCGCATGCCTTTATCCCGGATTGCAGGTCATGAAGCTTTATATCACTTTTAATGCCCTTTATTTCATAGGTTTTCTGATCATGGCTTATGACAAATATTTTTTCAATTATTGGGAAAAGCCATAATATTATCAGCATTATTCCTGTTACAATACCGCAGAACATGTAGTGGCCGCTTCCTATTCCCATGCCTATTGAGGCAGTAAGCCATATTGTTGCAGCAGTGGTCAATCCCAATACCCTGCCGCTCTCGCGAATAATTACACCGGCTCCCAGAAAGCCGATCCCGGTCACTATATTTGCTGCTATGCGGGTAGGGTCATTACCGCCTGCAAGTTTTGCCGAAAAAATGGTGAATAATGCAGCTCCAACACAGATAAGGATTATTGTCCTGAACCCTGCAGCTTTATCATGGTATTCCCTCTCAACACCTATTAGTCCGCCAATAAGGATTGCAAGCAGTACTTTGATAATATCTTCATATTCGAATACCATAATTCACCTCCTTAAAATATATTAATTACTATATTTTGCCTGCATTTATTCTACATATTTATAATGACCTACTGCCTTACAAGCTCAACCCGGCGGTTTTGCGAGCGCCCTGCTTCAGTGGAATTATCAGCTACAGGCCTGCTGGAACCATGCCCTTCTATCTTAAGCCTTTCCTGGCTAATCCCTTTTCCTGTAAGGTATTTCATAACAGATTCAGCTCTCTGCAGTGAGAGAGTCTTATTATGATCCTGTGTTCCTGTGGAATCAGTATGTCCTTCTATAGTAAGCTTCCACCCGGTTTCGCTTTTAAGGATCATCAGAATATCCTCAAGTACCGGGATGGATTCAGGGCGAATTTTGGAAGAGTTCAGATCGAAAAGTATTCCATAAACACGAGCGCGCTTATCCTTTTCCAGCTGTTTTTTTAGCTCCTTTCCCAGAGATCCAGCCCAGTGGGGGCATCCTCCCACATCGGAGCTTATTTTTTCCCCGTCCCAGCTTCCGTCAGGCTGATTTTTTTCATTGCCGCTATACCACCAGTAACCTCGGAAGCTTTTGCCATCAGGCGAAAATACCATTACAGCCGGACCCCTGCCTTCCTTTTCAACCCATGTGATCTTCATCAGCCTTCCTTCAATTATGCCGTCAAGAAGCCCTTCATCATATTCATAGCACCCGACCAGGGCAGTACCCTGCTGTTTTACATGGAAATTTGAATAATCGGTGGAATAAGTGCCGGATATATTTTCAATGGGGCTTGCTATTTCAGGCTTTATGCCGTATCCCCTGAAGGAAAATAGCTCTGAATACTGGGCTGATCCGTGATTATTGACAATGGTAAGCCGGATATACCTGCCGTTTTTTATTTTATCAGCCTTAAACCTCTGATTATTTGCAGAAGGTGCAAGGGCTGCTTTTAGTACGGTTTCATACCCTGACTCTTCTGATTTGCCGGATATTTCTACAATTATATCCTTTGCGCCTGACCCTTCAGTATCTATTGATGCTGTATCGAATTCGAAATACTGTAAAGCTGAGCTGTTGATCATTTCAAATATGAATATATTATTGCTGATTTTCCCTTCAATGGAAGCCCAGCCAGATTCCGGGCTCTCATCAAGCATTTTTTCAGCACTCCAGTTACCATAATGTGCAGGTTCTGCCACAGGCAATGTGCCTTCCTGCAATGCTAAAACATTGGATAATCCACTCTCTGTCTGAGTGAATGAAGCCTGAATAATGAATAATACAATGATCAGAAAAAACATGGATTTTTTCATAATTTTACCGCCTGTTTAAATGATTTTCTATAGCTAATATTTTAGGACTCATTTTAACTTGAGTCCAATTTAAATTTTATTATTTTTCTGCTGTTCTTGATTTTTTTAATTTTTTTTATTAAAATTCAAAAAAAAGAATAAAGGAGGTATATATGCCTTTCTGGACGCTGTTTTTTGTCATTGTTCCACCATTATTTATTATGGCTGTCGCTTTGATTGCATATGCCAAATTTTCAAGAGAGGACAGGGAAAACAAATGAATGCTGTATTTATAGGTTTTATTGTATATCTTTTATTTGTTTTTATAGTTGGGCTGCTTACATACAAATACTCAAAAACGATCTCTGATTATTTTATAGCCGGAAGAAAGCTTAATCCATGGGTTGTTGCCTTTTCAGAAAGAGCAAGCGGGGAAAGTGCCTGGCTATTAATTGGCGTTCCCGGTCTTGCCCTTGCAAGCGGATTCCTTGGAATATGGCCGGCAATAGGCTGTACCTGCGGTATCATATTCTCCTGGGTATTTATTTCCAGGAAACTCAGGGCAGAAACAGAGGACCTTGATGCAATTACAATACCTGATTACCTGGAACACAAGCATAAGGATTCTTCAAAATTGTTAAGGATCATCTCAGCATCAGTTATTATCTTCTTTTTTACAATATATGTTGCTGCACAGTTTCTGGCTGCAGGCAAGGTATTGAATGCGGCCTTTGATATACCTCCAATCTGGGGGATGGTAATTGGAGTAATCGTAATACTCTTCTACACAGTCATGGGCGGATTCTTTGCTGTAGCATGGACAGACCTTATTCAGGGTATTATTATGATTTTTACCCTTGTTGTGCTTCCTGTATTAGGCATAATCTATCTGGGCGGCTTCGGCAAGATGGCTGAGAATATAAGGTTTATCAATCCGCAGCTTCTTTCTGTAACAGGAGTCAAGACTGGCCTTCCCTTGGTCCTGACCATTGTCGGGTCCCTGGGTATCGGTCTCGGTTACATGGGACAGCCCCACCTGCTTGCACGCTATATGGCAAGCAGGAGCAGGAAGGAACTGAAGAAGGGTATGCTCATAGCAACAGTATGGGCATTACTTGCTTTCTGGGGTGCAACATTCATAGGCATTATAGGAATGGCTATTATCAGGGATTCAATGGCATCCGGATTATCCGCAGAAGCAATCCTTAAAGGCGACTGGTTCATGAATATGAATATCTTCGGCGGACAGCTTGATGACCCTGAGAAGCTTATGCCTATGATGGCGAAGTTTCTGGCCTTGCCTGTAATTGCAGGGATTATGATATCAGGGGCAATTGCAGCAATGATGTCGACTGCGGACTCTCAGCTTCTGTCTTCAACCTCTGCTGTTGCAGAAGATATATATCACCGTATCTTTAATAAAAATGCTTCGGAGAAGAAGCTTGTCCTGATAAGCAGAATAGCAACTCTGGTGATCGGAGCATTTGCATTTTTAATAGCGCTTGCCACAAGCCAGCTTGTGTATCACATGGTTTTGTTCGCCTGGGGTGGGCTGGGGGCAGTATTCGGCCCCTCCATTTTCTTTTCTCTCTGGTGGAAAAAGACCACAAAGCAGGGAATTGCATCAGGCATGATCATGGCTTTGCTCACTGTTATAGTCACAAATCTGATACCTTTGTTCAAGGGTACTCATATTGACCTTGTCTTTGGTTTCTGTATTTCAATCATAACAATAGTTATTGTATCGCTTGCAACATACAGGGGAAAAGCGGATTAGGCAATAATACTGGCATTCAGCCGATATTTAGGATCATGATCAATTTTTAGCAGAGGAAGTATAGCTGTATTACTGTCATGTTTTAATTTCTGTGCATTATTAATGGAATTGTGGTAAAGTCATTTTCCTGAATCTTAAATTAAAGTATAAACATGACGGCAAAACTGATAGAACATAATGTAAAAAGCACCCTCTTCCGCATGGCCTTCCCGATGCTTGTCGGCACAATAGCCATGAACACCTATAACCTTGCAGATACATGGTTTGTATCAAAACTGGGCACAGATCCGCTTGCTGCAATGGGCTTTACTTTTCCTGTAGTTATGCTTGTTACATTTATTGCAGGTGGGATCGGAACAGGCATAACAACACTCACTTCCCATGCTCTGGGGAAAGCTGATCCATTGAAAGCCTCCCATACTGTCACACATGGTGTCATGCTTATAGTACTGGTTACTGCTGTTATGTCCATTATTGGATATAACAGTATCTCATTCGTTTTCAGCAGGCTCGGGGCGGATGAGCTCACTATGCCGCTTGTAAGCGGCTATATGAAAACATGGTATCTTGGGGCGGTATTTATGGCTTTTCCAATGATGGGGAACGGGATCCTTATATCACTCGGAGATTCCAGGTCAGCAAGCCTTTTTATGGCATCAGGAGCAGTATTGAACTGCATTCTGGACCCGATTATGATATTCGGATGGTTCGGGTTCCCTGCAATGGGAATCCGAGGGGCAGCGCTTGCTACAGTTATTTCACAATCTGTCTGTTCTGTCTGGCTTTTCTATCTCCTTACAGGAAAACACAGGCTGCTCAATCTGCTAAGCCCTGCAATTGAATCAATTATAAGCACATGGAAACATATACTGGGATTTGCCATACCAGGAAGCATAAGCATGATACTGATGCCGGTCTCAGCGGGGATAATCACAGCCCTGGTAAGCCGGCACGGAAATGCAGCTGTTGCAGGTGCAAGTGCAGCCAGCAGGATTGAGATGTTTGCCTTTATTATTCCAATGGCCCTTGGAATGTCCCTTGTGCCTTTTGTAAGCCAGAACTTCGGTGCAAAGAGGTTTGACAGGATACATGAATCAAGGATATATTCCACAAGGTTTGCTTTTTACTATGGAGTATTTGTATCTGTCCTGTTCTATATTAATGCACCTTTTCTTGCAGGGCTTTTTACTGATGATATAAGGGTTGCGGAGATATTTATCCTCTATGTCCGTACTGTATCCTTTGGTTACGGCATGATGGAGATTCACCGTTACGGAGGGTTCTTCCTTACAGGTCTGCATAAGCCTCTATTTTCGACAATTCTGAATTTTATCAGAATTGTTCTTCTTCTCATTCCATTATCATATTTAGGGAACCATTTTTTCGGTATTGCCGGGATCTTTTCAGCAAGGCTTATCACTGACTGGACTGCAGGTATCATTGCTTTTATCTGGATATCAATACTTACCAGTATGAAAAAGGCCGCCATGCCGAATGAAGCCTGATAGACAATAAATATTTTCTTAAAACAGCCATCCAAAATAAAAAATTTCAACTAAATAATAAAATTATCTTCCATTTGCATTTGCTATTTTGTTTATGATATACTTCCTTTTATAAAATACAAAAAGGAGATATTATTATGCAGGAAAAAGGCTTTTTCGCAAAGATTTTTGATCTTTCATTTTCAGAGTTCATTACCGTAAAGATAATCAAAGTATTATTTATTATCGGTATCATTCTCGCTACTATTGCAGCTTTGGGCTTTCTGTTCTCTTCAATAGCTACCGGGAAATTTTTTGCCATCATATTCGGGCTTATAATCAGCCCTATTATATGGTTTTTATATGTTATCATGATAAGGGTCTGGCTTGAGGTCATCATAGTCCTCTTCAGGGTAGCAGAAAATACAACAGAGATCGTTCAGCTAAAAAGATCAGAACTGGAAAAATAAAAAAGACCTGAGACAGCAGGAGATTCAGGTCCTTTAGAGCCTGAGACAGCAGTTCTTTATATTCTTGACGGAATAAGAATTCCGTCCTTTAATCAGATTACGGGCAAAACTATAGTCCTAAAAAAAATAAAAGCGGGAGATATTTATGAATAAAAAAATTTTGATAGCAACGGTTAAACCATTTTCAGCTGAAGCAGTGAACGGGATTCGCGAAGTTTTCAGTTCTGTCCCCGGTTATAAGCTTTTATTGCTGGAAAAATATGCTGATAATAGTGAACTTTTAAAGGCCATAAGTGATGTGGATGCTGTTATTGTCCGCAGCGACAAGATTACAGAAGAAGTAATATCTGCTGCAAGCAATCTTAAGATCATAGTCCGTGCCGGAGCAGGATATGACAATGTTGATCTGGAGGCTGCAACTAAAAAAGGCATTGTTGTTATGAACACTCCTGGGCAGAACTCCAATGCTGTGGCAGAGCTTGCATTCGGATTAATGCTGAACCTGGCAAGAGTTCATTATACCGGACAGGCGGGGACTGAGCTTAAGGGGAAGAAACTGGGTATTCATGCTTTCGGGCATGTCGGCAGTCTTGTAGGCCGTATTGCAAAAGGCTTTTGCATGGATGTATATGCCTATGATCCCTTTATTCCAAAAGACCAGATTGAATCTGAAGGCGTAAAAGCAGTTGAGTCAGCACAGGAGCTTTATTCATTATGCGATTATATCTCGCTTCATATCCCTGCAAATGAAAAGACAAAACAGTCCATCAATTATGAACTCCTCTCAAAAATGCCAAAAGGAGCAACACTTATAAATACCGCCAGAAAAGAGGTCATTCATGAAGCTGATCTCTTAAAACTGTTTACAGAGAGGGCTGACCTGAAATATGCATCAGATATTGCACCTGATATCAAGGATGAGATGATTGAAAAATTCGGTTACAGGGTATTCTTTACAGCCAAAAAGCTGGGAGCTCAGACCAAAGAAGCAAATGCAAATGCAGGCCTGGCAGCTGCAAATCAGATCCTGGGCTATCTTGAAAAGGGCGACAGGACATTTCAGGTAAATAAATAGCTGTTCAGCCGGGCTGGGAACTAAATCCAGCCCGGCACGACTTTTTAATGGATCAGATCTCTGATCACTTTATCTAATCTTTATGGAGAAAATAGTGAAAAAATATCTTCCGAATGAGTATATAAAGGCCTGGAATGACAGGCACGGCCCTGTTGTTTTTGCAACTGTAGATAAAAAAGCTCTTCCAAATGCAATCTATGCCAGCTGTGTAAAACTGTATGAAGAAGGTAGGATAGTCATAGCTGATAATCATTTTGACAAGACAAGGGCAAATATAAGATCAGGAAGCAAAGGTGCTGTCCTTTTCATCAGCACTGAAAATGATTCTTTTCAGGTAAAAGGCACTATTGAATACCATACAGAGGGCAGGTTCTACAATGAAATGAAAAAATGGCTTGATCCAAAATTCCCCGGGCATGCAGCAGCAGTTATAAATATTGAAGAGATCTATTCTGGCTCAAGAAAGCTTCTCTGATTTTGAGCCTGTTAAAGGTAATCATTATATATTAAAGCTATAATTGCAAATTCCTCAATCCCTCATCTATATATTTTCAATGACAGTATTAAGCGGGGGAATTACTTCTATTTGCTTGAGTGCATCTCTACATCAGGAATAATCACAGATGAATACAGAGTCAGGCTGGAATGGGTATTTTAGGCACTTAAACTAATATCTTTATAAAGGAAATAATTTCATGGATCACTTCATAGGTAATACCCTCAGGAGCAATCTGATATAATTATTGAGCTTAGCCCTTATTTCACAAAGGCCAGTATAATCGGCACCCTGGCTTTCTCTATGGCTCTCGATAATCCTGAAAAGCCCATGGTTTTGCTGCTTAAAGCATATCATTATACATCATCCAATTAGCATCCGGTAGAATTCATAGTTTTATGCCCCTATCAATTCACGGATTATAAAAATATATCGAAATGATATATTAAGGCTTTCATTACAGATCTGACAGAGTCATTTCATCTTATAAAACTGGATTTGCCAGTATCATCAGAAAATAGCTTATCATAAAGGCAATGCAGGGGGAGATGATCCAGACAAGGGATATCCTCTTTACCTTCAAGGAAGAGGCAACAGCACCGTGCTGCTGTTGCCTTTGGTTCTTAGTCCTCTGACAGATTCACAACTACAAAAAGGACATCCCCGCCTATTCTGTCATAAACAAAAGGATTCTGCTCCGGAGATGGATTCTTTATTAAAAATAGCTCATGAACTATAAAATCACCACGGGAAGGCGGAAAGGTCATTGTTAATATCTTTTTATGTTCATTGCCAAGATTATTTATCGGAATGGTCCAATCCCAGGCAGGATACACTTTATCCAGTGTTTCTGAGATTTTACTGGTTGTTCCGGTAGTTTTATCATACATATAAAATGGAGGTTCAAGATCCTCCCAGGTTCCATTGTTTATTACATGGAATATAAGACTGTATGAAACATCCTTGCTTTTAATTATAGGGGTCTGGGCAATACACCTGATGGCATTATTTTCAAAATAGCTTCTTCTGTAATCATCTGGATATGTATTATACATACCGTATTTCCAGTCCTGTTCTTCATCAAAAAACCTATCATTTATACAGTTATTGAATTCAACAAGATCATCTTGATCAAATACAGGAGCATTATAATTTGTTATAGAGGAATACTTATTGTTATACCCTGCCCCGAATAATGAGGCAATACCTGCAATCTGCCTTACCCTGTCAGGACTCTGATCATATACACCATTGGGAGAATCAAAATCTCCATAATCACCATCGCTGTCTATGATGTAGAACCTTGAGCTGACAGGGGCATTATCATCCTCCCTTATCCTGTCCAAAGCATCCAGAATATAACCCTTCTCGGCATTTTCCCATGCTGTATAGTCTCCATTATATGGAGGGCCATCGGGGTCATCAAGCTGCCAGTGGTCATTAATGCCTGCACCATATGAAGCATGTATGGATACTATGTCTATCATCCTGTCGCTTCCCTGATCCAGTGTAAAGAGTGCTCTCCTTATTGATAGGCTGCCATGGGCATTGAATGCTACCAGGGCTTTAGGCCTTACTTCCTTTATCCAGCAGGCCACCTGATAGCTCCACCTTGCCGAGAGGTTGTAATCTGCCAGATCGGTATTTGCTATTACAGCTTTAGGCTCATTCTCTATCTCAAATATTACATTCCAGCAGTCAAAAGGTATGCTCTGAACAACCCTCTTTACATAATTCTCCTGAAGTTCTCCCAGTCCATTCAACTTCTCTTCGTCAAAATCTATATATGTATTTCCATATTCATCCTCCTGCCATTCCCAGATATTATAAAAGCATTTGTCTGTTTCACTGTCTATTTCTTGATCTTGAGGATACGGAGACCCGTTTCTCGGAAGATATGCGTCCGTTACATAATTATTTCTCTGAGGGTTCCATGCTGAGTAT
>CAYMEV010000031.1:0-32963 GCA_964389675.1 uncultured Candidatus Sumerlaeota bacterium | reverse complement strand
GTCTTTCAAAATACCAGAAGCATGCAATATCTGATAAACCTGAAATAATTCAGAAATTGATAATCGGTAATATTACAGATTACCTTCTTCAGTTCAGCAGGGACATTCCCATAATTTTATACTTCAATGATCTGCACTGGATTGACGAAGGTTCTGAAATGATATTAGGAAACCTCCTGCACAGGCTCAATACAGATCCAAAAACTAAAATATGCATTTGTGCTGTAATAAATGAGAATAAGCTTAATGGCAGAGACCTCAGCAAAATAATGGACAATGGGAATGCGCTAAGATATTCATTGTATCCCCTTGATGAAAGTGGTGTATATGAATATATTGAAAAAATATTTGGAAAAAATTTCATTGATATCTCCATTAAGGAAGCTGTACCGGATATCAGAAAGAAGTATGGAGGCAATCCCCTTTTTCTGGAAGAGCTTTTAAGGTCTCTTATTGACAAGGGAATAATAATTAAAGACAAAACATACTGGAAACTGCTAAAATCGATTGATGAAGTTGATGTCCCATTTAATATTAATGAGATCATTAAAAAGAGGCTTGAAAGGATCTTGTCAGATGAAAACAAGAAAAAAATCCTTGGATTGCTGTCCCTGCTCAGAACTGAGGTAGATATAGCATCATTAAGATATATAATCGAAAAAACTGCTTTCTCAGATTCGGCAAAAGTGCTCCTGGAGCTGGAAAATCATGAGATCCTTCAGTCAATAGAGAAAAAGAATACAGTTTACTACTCTTTCACCAGCAATATCATGAAGGAGCAGATAAGAAAAAGTATAAAAAATAAAAGGGAAATGAGCTTATTCCTCGCAGAAGCACTGGAAACAAGTGATGATGAATATATTGAAGAGGTAGCCTACCATTTTCTGTCCGGCGGCAATAATGAAAAAGCCTCATATTATTATGAAAAATGCGCTGATATTGCAGGCAATAATTATTTCAACAATAAGGCAATAGAATATTACAAAACTGCTTTAAGCTCAGTGCAATCCCCCCAAAGGGCCATAGAAATCAGAATAAAAACAGGGAAGATACTTGACATACTGGGAGAATGGCAAAAATCAGAGCAAATTTACAGAGAATGCGCGGAAAGGTCAGCTGAGGCTGGCAATAAACAGCTCCTGACACAATCATACATGCTTTTAGGGAACAGGAAGAGGACAAGGGGATGCTATGCAGACGCACTCTCCTACCTTGAAGAATCAATGAGACTCGCTGGAAGCACGGCTGATAACAGGATAATGGCTTCTTCAGCAGGTTATATAGGCCTTACCTATTTTGATATTGGCGAATATGCCAAAGCACTTGAGTATTATGAGATTTCCAGGGATTTATTTGAATCCTATGGTGAAAAAAAGGACATTGGAAGTGTTCTTGGAAATATCGCAGGGGTATATTATGCACTCGGGCAATATGATAGGTCTCTTGAATATCTTGAACTTCAGAAAGAGATAAGCAAGGAAATTGAAGACAAGAGGGGGCTTGGAAAAGTCTCAGGAAATATAGGAAATATCTATGTATCCTTAAATAAGTATCAGGAAGCATTAGACCATTATGAGCAGGCAATGAAAATATTCGAGGAGATCGGGGATAAGATTCAAATAGGAAGAACATCATGTAATATGGGCGTTGTCTATAATTCCACAGGCCAGTATGCAAAGGCCCTGGAATGCTATGAGATCGACAGGAAAATATGCCTGGAGACCGGCTACACAAAGGGGACAGGTATCGCTGAAGCTAATATCGGACTGGTTTATTATTCTCTCGGTGAATTTGACAAGGCTCTGGAATGCTACAACCTGCTTCATAATATTGCAAAAGAAACAGGGAACAAAGAAGAAGAAGCGATGGCATCAGCATATGCAGGAAAACTCTATCTTGACCTTGGCAGGCCTGATATGGCATTGAAACAGCTTGAAAATGCCATAAAGATACTCAAAGGGATGAAGATACAGAATACATTATACTTTGAATCCCTTATTGATAAAACCAGAGGACTCCTGCTTTCCAATAATATAGATGAAGCTCTGAAATACAGCAGGGAGGCTACGAAGACAGCCCATACCCTCAAAAATCGTGAATTCATTTTCAGATCCGAACTTCTGAATCATATGGTTATGTCATATAATGACAGAACAACAGCTGTAAAATCGCTTTTAATGATGCTTTCGGACAAAATTGACGATTCTGAGAGGGCGCAGGTCTATTATACCCTGTATAAGATAGACGGCATGGATGAATGCAGGAAATCTGCAGCCGGATTATACAAGGCTCTTTATTCTAAAATACCTAAATTCCAGTATAAGATTATAATTGACGAACTGGAAAATATTTCCTGAATAATATTTATCCATATTTAAGGATAACTTGAGAAATCTTCTATGTAAAAATATCCAAAAATACCTGGGCAGTATTCTGCATTGCCCCCTGAAGGTTTTTACTGAAGCTGTCAGGGACATCATGCCTTGCATTATCTGTTATCCCCCTTATCTCCGCAAATCCCAGCCGGCTGAACAGGGCAGCTCTTGCGCCCCCTGCCCCTTCCCATGCAACGGCAACTGCACCAGTTTTCTCAAGGAGCTGTT
Source organism: uncultured Candidatus Sumerlaeota bacterium (assembly GCA_964389675.1). GTDB lineage: Bacteria > CAYMEV01 > CAYMEV01 > CAYMEV01 > CAYMEV01 > CAYMEV01. The sequence continues at coordinate 30,360 of CAYMEV010000031.1, read as the reverse complement.
CAGCCCTTTCAATTGATACAATATCCTCATCCCCGCTGGCAATTATGCCTTCATGGATGCAAAATGAGAGCCCTGTTTTATTGTTAATTTTTCTCCTTGGTACAATGCTTCTTTCAAAAGACGGCAAGGAAGCATTTTTTGAAAATCCTTCTATATAATCATGCTCGACCGTTTTTGTCCCAATTACGACATCCCGTATCTTCAGGGATGGATGAAGCGCTCCTGCTGAACCGATACAGAATATCTCTGATATATCATTCAAGGTATTCACAAAATACTGAGTTTGCAGGCTAAATTGAGTTTTGCCATGGCCGCCAAGAGCAAGAAATGCATCAAGATCCGGCAGGAATAATATATGCCCGGTCCTTCTGCAGGGCATTATTCTTGAGGCTATGCCTTCATCAGCCAGAAAGCCCTGAAAATAATCCCTTTCTTTTTTTATGGGGAATACAATTAATCTGCTCAACTGCTCCTCCTGCTTTTCTTACAGGTACTGGTGTCCGTGATTATAAAAAAAGCATGATAATAATCAAGAACAACATCAAACTCTCGCACTCTGCAGAATAGAGGTCAAGAATATTAGAAATTATTTTGTTTATGCCTTTCAATTTTAATAGTATATCCTTACTGTTTTCTGCTGATTTCATCCCATTGCTTAGCTATCTCAGGGTCGGGAGTGCCCATAAGCAGGTTAATATGTGCTTTTTCAGGTGAATAGCCAGCATCATGCCATTTTATAGCATCTTTCAATTCAATATTTCTAAGCTTCCAGTCACCGGCATATCCAGGAGAAGAGAAACCTTCTTTGATCCATTTCTGCGCTTCTTCCGGATTAAAATCATTCGCATGCCAGTAGCATGCCATAGAAGGCTCAATTCCGGCTTTTGACCATCTTTCAGCTTCGCTGTCCGAAATACCGAAAAGGATGTAATCAATATTTCCTCTATACCTTCCAAAACACATATTGATATCCTGAACCTGTGCAGCAAATATCTGGGGTAATCTTATGGTATTTAATAAAAGCTTTAAATAAAACCCAGAGTCCTTATTAAAACTATCATCCCCGACCTTCTCCAGATAGTAATATGTCAGATTAATGCCATTCTGGGTGGATATCAGATGCTGCCTGTAACGGTCTGCTTCCTGTTCAAACTTAAAATGATCACAATAGTACACCAGCCCTTTGATAAAATGGTCCCTCGCATAGCTCTGACAGCCCAGGCAGGATACCAGGTATTTTACATTTTCAGGATCTTTTGAAAAGTCCTTTTCTGCAAATATCGCTTTCATCCCTTTAGACATATTCAGCAGGTCCTGTTTGCATATCTCTGCTATTTTAAACGTTTCTTCTGCTTCTGCAGTGAGGGGCCCTGTGCCGGGTTTATGGATGATCGGATTATTCTTCCATATTTCCTGCGCCCACCTGCCGAGTTTATCAAGGATAGCTTTTGTCATATCAGCTTTTTCAGGGTTAAACTGAGTGGAATTAAGCTGTCTCAGAATGTTCAGAAATACAAATCTTCCCTGGAATCCTGAATACAGATTATTAAGGAATGAATGCGTAATTCCAATGTTCTCAAGAAGGATTTTATCCATGATCAACCTCCCTTTCCTGCTATTGAGCATAAAATTAATGTTATTTTTGATAAATTATTTTTTAATTTGGACAGCTATATTGCTTTAGTATAAAATCCATTTCAGGTTAATAATATCAGAAATGGCTGAAATAATCTATATAAATAACCGATACAGGGTCATTAGAAAGCTGGGTGAGGGTGGAGTCGGACTTGTATACCTGGTCGAGGACACACTGAAGGATAATATGCTTTTTGCCCTTAAAACAATCAGAAGCGATATCATAGAAAGGCTAAAGGATATAGGCAAGGACAGCATCAGAAACGAATATGAGATCCTTACCAGGCTTAAGCACCCGAATCTCACAAGGGTCTATGAATTCGGGGAGGATGAAGATGTCCTGTATATTGTTCTGGAACACCTTGAAGGAAAGCTGCTTTCCGATTATAAAGCCGGGCGAAAAGAAAAAATTGATATTATTGTACAGATACTAAGGGCACTTGAATATATACACAGCAGGAATATTATCTACAGGGATTTAAAGCCTAAAAATATAATTATTATAAAAGATATTGTGAAACTTCTGGATTTTGGGCTTTCTGGTTCAGTCCAGCGTGAAGATCACATAAGGGGGACTCTGCCCTATTTTGCGCCCGAGACACTGCATGGGAAAATCAGCCCTGCAATGGATATATTCTCTGCCGGGATAGTACTTTATGAGATGGTATCAGGAGTCAGGTTCTATGACCAGAACCACAAGAGTTTCAAAACGATTGTCAAATTGCTTGAAAGCAGTGATGATTTCCTGGAATTCCATGAAAAAAGGCTTCAGAATATAAAGAATGAAGCACTTCGTTCAATTATCAGCAGAATGACTTCATACAGGATCAGCGACAGATACTCTGCATGCTCTGAAGTAATCTCGGATATCAATGAAAAAACAGGCTGTGATTATGAATACGAAACAAGCAGGACTAAAGAAAGCTATGTCCTTGGAAATTCATTTGCCAACAGGATTTCAGAATTAAATGCACTCAAGAAGAACCTGCTTTCGGAAGGCAGCAGAAGCATGCTGGTCTTCAGCGGGCCTGCCGGTATAGGAAAAACAAGGCTATTCCAGGAATTCAAAAAATACTGCAGGCTGAATAATATTCTTTTTTTTGAATCAAATTGCTTTGAAGGAGAGATAAGAAAATATAAGAGTATATGTGAAATAGTATCACAGCTTATAACATTCTCGAATAATGCACTATTGAAGATCTACGCAAATCATTTAGCAATTATCCTTCCTGGAAATTCAAGGTTGCTCCCGCATATAACCTCTGAAATTACTGCCGATCCAAAATTGCTGCACGATATAATTGTCCAGAATATCACAGAATATATTATTGATTTTGCCAGGAATGCTAAAAGGAATGTCCTTCTATATTTCAATGACCTTCAATGGATCGATGAGGGATCAGGATATATTCTGAAAAATATCCTGCACAGATTAAACCTGCAGGACGGCAGTGAACGGAAAATCCAGTTATATGCCAATATCAATGAGAACAGGCTGGATGCCAGCTCAGGCATTGCTGACATCCTTGCCAGGGAAGGGGTATTAAAGTACGACCTTTACCCGCTGGACACAAAAGGTGTAAATGAATATATTGAGAATGTATTCGGCACCATGTTCATAGACAGAAGTATCAGGGAATCAGTCTCATCGATAAAGGAAAAGGTAGGAGGCAACCCCCAGTTCCTTGAAGAGCTTATCAAATCTCTCATTGAAAAGAACATAATCATAAAGAACAAAAAGCTGTGGCAATTAACAAAGCCAGTCAATAAGATATGCATACCGCAAAACATACTGGATATTATGAGAAGCAGGCTGAAGATACTCTTCTCTGATGAAAACAAGAGAAAAATCCTGAAAATATTATCCCTTATAAGGGTGGATATCAGCATTGAAATGCTAAAAATGTTCATTGGCCGGATAGCAGATGTTGATACTGCCGCGGTGCTCTTGGAACTGGAATACCTGGAAATAATTCAGGCAGGTTATACAGGTAATTCAGTCTATTACTCATACAGCAGCACCACCCTGAAGGATGAGATAAGGAAAAGCATAGAGAACAAAGCTGAAATCAGCTTTTTTATTGCACAGGCGCTCGAGTCAATAGCATCCCCTGAATGGGATGAAGAGATAGCATATCATTATTCAGAAGCAGGCAATATAAAGAAAGCTGTATATTATTATGAAAAGTGCGGAGACAGTGCAAAAAAATCATATTTTAACGATAAAGCCATAAGGCATTATGAGAGAGCCCTTAAGCTTCAAAGAGAAAATCCAGAACTAAATAAAGAAAAAGAGCTTGAATTAAAAATAAAAATTGCAGAGATATTAGACCTGACTGGAAAACTGTCAAAATCAGAGGAAATATACAAGGAATGCATAAAATTATCTTCAGAAATTGAAAGCTACAGTTTACTGGCTGAATCATGCATTGGTTATGGCTGGCTGAGGCAATCAAGGGGGGAACTGAAGGAAGCACTCTGTTATTATGAACAGGGCATGGATATTTTTAATGAATATAAGGATACACCAGGCATAGCAAAAGCGCTCAATAATATGGGGAATATTTACCTTGTGCTTGGAGATTATCATAAAGCCCTGGAATGCTATGGAAAGAGCAGGGAAAAGGCCGAAGAATGCGGAGATAAAGAAGCAATCGCCAGGGCTACGGGGAATATAGGCAATGCATATTACCGTCTTGGAAATTATGAGAAGGCTATTGAAAATTATAAGCAGAGGCTAAAAATATCGGAGGAAATGCTAAATAAACATGGCATCGCCATTGCAACAGGAAATATGGGAAATGTATACCTGTCATTGGGCAGATACTCAAAAGCACTGGAATGCTATAAAACAAGCAGGAAAATTTCAGAAGAAATAGGTGATAAAAGGGGGCTCGGAATAGATATCGGAAACATAGGGAATGCATATTTCCGTCTTGAGAAGCACCATAAGGCCCTAAAATATTACAGGATCAAGAAAAAGATATCCGAAGAGCTGAATGACAGACAGGAACTGGCAAATGCATCCGGAAACATGGGTAATGCCTACAATGTTCTCGGCAGATTCAGTAAGGCAATAGAGCACTACAGCATATACAGAGATATAGCACATGAGATCGGTGATAAGCTTGGATATGGCAGGGCAACAGGCAATATGGGATCTGCATTCCATGAAAAGGGCAATTACCCAAAAGCAATGGAATGCTACAGGATATTCAAAAAGATATCGGAAGAAATAGGCCATAAAGGTGGAATAGGGATTGCTGTGGGAAATATCGGAAACCTTCTCTATGACCAGGGCTTTTATAAAAGGGCACTGAGATGCTTCGAAGAAAAGGAAAGCATATCAGGAAGCCTCAATTTCAGGACAGGGGTCGCAATAGCAAACTGGAACATGGGGAACATCTACTATGATATGGCAGATTATGAAAAGGCATTGATCTGCTTTGACAAATCGATCAGAATAAGCAGGGAAATAAAACAGCTTAACCGCCCTGCTATAGAATCCCTCTTGAGGAAATCGCAGATCTGCCTGCATTTGGGGAATATTGATAAGGCAGAATTGTTCAATTATGAGGCAGAGAAAATTGCAAAAGATGCTTTCAGCACTGAATTTATCTTAAGGACAGAAATACAGAAACATCTCATAACTGCCGGAGAAGACAAAGAAAAAGCACTTCAAGGGATGCTTAAGATGCTTGATAATAGATTAAGCAGGCAGATCAAGGCAGACCTGTATTATGAAATGTATCTGCTGGGCAGGAAGGAAGAGCACAGAAAACAGGCATTAAGTACCTACAGGTATCTTTACAGAAAGATACCAAAATACAGATATTCAAAAAGGATTGGCATATTAAAAACTGGGGGAAAATAGCGTAGCATCCTTTCTTAACATTAGATATATGTTTTCTGACCCCTTCCCTGGTAATCCTTATACGAGATAGCGAAATGAACATTATACCACATTTTATTGAGAAGAAATATAAGGAAGGCAAATATAACGGCATACTGGAAGCATCTGTGATATTTGCAGATATATCAGGTTTTACAGCAATGACGGAAAAGCTCTCAACTCAAGGCAAAGAGGGTGCGGAAATCCTGTCAGGCATGATCAATGAGGTTTTTACTCCTTGTATAGAATCTATTTACAGCAGGCGAGGATTCATTGCCAACTTTATCGGGGATGCCATACTGGCAATCTTCCCCGGAAATACAGAGGATGCTCTTTTATCTGCACTTGATATTATTAATATAATTGAAAAGGAGGGCAGAAAGACCACAAAATTCGGAGATTTTAAGATATCCATCAAGATAGGAATTTCCTGCGGTAATATTGAATGGGGTATTACCGGAGGAATGAAAAAATCCTATTATTTCAGGGGCAAAGCAGTTGAAAGCGCCTGCAATTCAGAAAAACACTCCAGGCTAATGGATATAATAATTGACCGCTCCTTCATCGCAAAAAATGGCAATTCAGGCAAACTGAACCCTGTTTCCGGAGATTATTACAGAGTTTTGGAGTGGAGAAACAGGCCAAGGAAAAAGGCCATATCAAATCTGGATAAAATACCAAAGATTGATAATGAGATCATTAAGGCTTTTAATGTAGGGATAATTGCAGATTCCAATCCTGTTGACGAATTGCGGGACATAGTAAGCATATTCCTATCCTTCAGGCATGAGGATAAGGACTATAAAAGCCTGAATAGATTTATCACCGGAGTAACAGAAATAACTGATAAATGGGGAGGTTATTTCAGCAGGATAAGTTTTGCGGATAAGGGAGGAAATATATTAATAAACTTTGGTATTCCTGTATCATATGAAAGGAATATACAAAGGGCACTGAATTGCATTCATGAGATAAAATCAAATTACGGAAAGGGAATAAGGGCAGGAATAACCTTCGGCAGGCTGTTTGCAGGCTGTATAGGCAATTCCCTGAGATCATCCTATGATGTTCTGGGAGATGCTGTGAACCTTTCAGCAAGGATTGCCATAAAGGCAGAATGGGGTGAGATCTGGATAGCAGAAAACATACTGGATACTGCGGAAAGAAGCTTCGAAACATCAATGATTGGCAAATTCACACTCAAAGGAAAATCCCAGGCACAAATATTATATAGACTTGGCAGCCCGGCTTTTGCCGGAAAGAAAGCCCTCAGTGGCACTTTTCACGGCAGGGATGATGAAATAAAGGATCTGAAAAAACATATTTCTGTGATATTTGAAAAGCGCTTCGCCGGAATTATATATGTATACGGAGAAGCCGGAATCGGAAAATCAAGGCTGGTATATGAAACACTGCAAAAAATAAAAAAACCTGTAAGAATCTGCACTATGCAGTGTGACAGCATTGTATCAAAGCCATTCAATCCATTTATCCACTACCTTAAGGAATATTTCATGCAAAATGAAAACCAGCCAAATAATGAGAAGGACAGAGCCTTTGAAAATATCTTCATCAGCCTTAGAAACTCACTTAAGGATTCAGAAGATATTCTGAATGAGTTAGCCGAAGCCAAGGCTTTTATCAAGGCAATGCTTCTGCCTGAAAAAGAGATTAATCTACTTAATGCTCCTGATGCAAAGAGCATATATGAAAATACCATTTATTCACTGAAATCATTCTTCAAGGCTCTGAGCATCAAAAGCCCGCTGATCATATATCTTGAGGATATCCAGCATATCGATAATGATTCAGTCCATGCAATAAAGCATCTTGCCGCAAATATCATTAATTTCCCTGCTGCAATAGTGTGTACTGCAAGATTCAACGACGACGGTTCTGCAATTGATCTTGAAAAGGAGGTTCAAGTACCTGTAAAAAGAATAATACTGAAGGATCTGCCTGATGAATCAGCATCAGGAATAATTATTGAAAAGCTGGGATTTTCCCCTGATCAGAAGCTGGCAGCCTTTATAAAGGAAAGGACATCAAATAACCCGTTTTTTATTGAGCAGTTCTGTCTCTATCTTCTGGAGACATCCAGTATAAGGCTTGAAAAAGGGATCTTCATAATGGACAGCGAAACGGAGAAGATACCTGCCCGGATAAACCAGATATTAATAGCACGGATAGACAGACTAAGCAGTGAGATAAGAGAGCTTGCAAAGATAGCATCTGTCTTTGGAATGGAGTTCAGCAGCAGTATACTGCATGATACTATAATCAATCTTGATAAGCTTATAGAATGCTGCAGGACAATATATGAACATAAATTTGATATCAGTTCCATAAAGAAATTGCTCACATCAAATATAGAAAATTATTTATCCGAGGGAAAAAGGGAAAACATCTGGTCAAACCTTGATGAGATCAGATATATATTCACACATTCCCTTATATGCAGAACCGCATATGATATGCAGCTGGTTGAAAGGGTAAGGATACTGCATCATACCGCAGCCCTTTCATTCGAAAGGATATTATCCAGTAATGAAGAACATTATAAGGACCTCTATATGGATCTGGCATACCATTTTGAAAGGGCTGAGGTTAGGGATAAGACAATTGAGTATCTTGAAAAGGCAGGCAATTACCTAAAAGAGGAATACAAGAATGACAAAGCACTCGTCATGCTCTGGAAACTTGTCAATTATCTGGATGACAGGGCAAAAATTGCCGGAACAAAACTAAAAATAGGCGATATATATGAACTGACAGGAGAATGGGAAAGATCCAGGGATATCTACAGGGAATGCATCGATATCCTGAGGGAAACTGACAATAAGAGGATACTGGCCGATTCATACAGAAAATATGGCGTAATAGAACAGAACCTCGGAAATATTGAAAATGCCCTGAATTATCTTGAAAGATCAGGAAGCATATCTGAAGAGATCGATTACAGGGAGGGCCTTTCAAAATCCACAGGGTCAATTGGATTGCTGTATTTTCATTTAGGCCAGTACCCGAAAGCGATGGAATGCTTTGAAAAGCAGGAAATTATTGCAAGGCAAACCGGGGATAAATATGAGCATGCAAAGGCTCTCAGCGCTATGGGAAATGTCTGCTCCAGTACAGGCCGTTATGAGGATGCCTTAAAATACTTCAAACTCAGCAGGTCAATATCAGAAGGGATAGGGGATATCAGGTCATCAGCCATTTCATTGGGCACAATGGGAAATGTTTATTATAATATGGATAATTACCCTGAGGCTCTGGAATGCTATGAGTCTGAAAGAAGGATAATGGAAAAGATAAGGGATAAAAAGGCCATAGCTACAATTACAGGCAATATAGCAAATATTCACTATCATGAAGGCAGGTATGATACTGCCCTTAAAAGCTACATAGAGCAGCATAGACTGTTTTCTGAGCTGGGGTATAAGAAGGGCATAGGATATGCTATGGGGAATATGGGCAATGCCTATCATTCCCTTGGAGATTATACAAGAGCGCTGGAATGCTATGAATCCCAGAGGGATATTTACAGGGATATTGGCCACAGATCAGGCTATGCTTTTGCAACCGGCAATATGGGTTTTATTTACATGGACAGGGGAGATTTTTCAAAGGCGCTTGAGTGCTATGAGATCAAATACAGCATCTCAGAAGAGATCGGGGACAGGATGGGGATGGGCAAGGCTGTAGGCAATATGGGGCTTGTCTATTATGAAATGAGGGAGTATGAAAAAGCACTGGAATGCCATAGAATGCACCGGAAAATATCAGAAGAGCTGGGGATAAAGAGGGGAATTGCCATTTCAGAAAATAATATGGGGAACATATATAAGGATACAGGGAAATATTCCCCTGCGCTGAAATGTTATGACAAACTTGAAAAACTATCAGAAGAGATCGGGGACAGGATGGGCTTGAGCATTGCCCTGAACAACAAAGGGACAGTCTATCTCAGCATGGGTAAATATGAAGAGGCCCTGCATTGCTTTGAAGCAGACAGGGATATATGTTCCGGTTGCGGGGATAAGAACGGGTTAACAGTCAGCCTCGGGTCCATGGGCATGGTTCATTTTGAAAAGAAAGAATATGATACAGCCTTAGAATATCTTAATCAGTCTATCAGGCTTAGCCGGGAAATGGGAATAATCAGTTATGCTTTTATTGAAAGCATTTTTTTGAAATCCGAAATACTCAGGATAAAAGAACAGACAGAAGATGCCCTGAAAATAATCCTGGAGGCAAAGCGTCTGGCAGAAAAGATTAAAAACAGGGAATATATTCAAAAAACAAGCTTTCAGGAACATCTTATCAGAATAAAACATTCAAAGGAGTCCTCAGTTAGAAACCTTCTTGAAATGGCTTCTGGAGATATCACGGAAGAATTGAAAGCAGACATATACTATGAGATCTATATGGCTGATAAGGATGAATCCTGGAGGACATCCGCAATAAATCTCTATGAATCAGCATATAAAGGCAATCCGAAATACAGGTACAAAAAAAGGATACAGCAGTTAAAGGCTGAATAGCCATTCCCGGTTTTCTGTTTATATAGATCCAAATTATTTTTTTACTCTTTTATCCACATACTTTGAATTAAGTATCTTAAGGGTGCCCATATAATCCAGCTTGAATTCAAGAAGGTCTCCGACCCTGTATTTTTTCCTGTTGTTTTTCAGGTCAACTACTATCATATCAGAGCTCGCGCCAACTATTTCAATATCTTTGTCAGCCGGGGCCATATGTTCCTGTTCCACATCCAGAAGCCCTACATCTATAATTGCCCTGTATGTCTTCCTGCCTATGAGTTTCTCATCCGCCTCATAGCTCTGCCCTTCAACATTGGTGCCAATTTCACCTATGGGTTGGACCGGCTTTTCGGTAAGCTCGATAATTTCAGCATAAAACTGGAATACATCAGTTTGCATCCCCTTAAATTTAGTATTGTTATAAACATCTGTTCCGAGGAAAAGCGTCTCACCTACCCTGAAATGGTTTATGCCCCTGGGAAGCATTTTCTGGAAGATCAAAGGTATCGTGACTGAAGATCCCCCTGATACATATTTGATCTTCCTGTTAAATTTTGCTTCAACAAGCTGTGCATAAAGGCTCAGCTGAATAAGCTTGTCAGAATTTGGAAGCACGCCATAGAGGCATGACAGGTTTGTGCCTATCCCTGTAACTTCAATATTCTTGAGCTTAAAGACCTCTGCATAAAACTTTATGAAGTCGTCTCCCATGACACCCTCCCGTAATTCTCCGAGCTCTATCATGATAATAATCTTGTGGATCTTTTTCTGCGACTGGGCTTCCTCAGACAGGAGCTGAATTGTTTTTATCTCCGTATTCATGCTAATATCCGCATATTTCACAACGCCCTTCAGTGCCCGTTTTGCCGGGGGTTTTATGTAAATGGTTTCAATATCAGGGTTAATTGATTTTATCGTCTTCAGATTAGAAACCCTGGAATCGCATACCTGCCTGATGCCAAAGCTTAGAAGCTCTGATAAGTAATCCCTGTTTCCGCAGAGCAGTTTCGACACAACAGCCCATTTTATCCCTCTTTTGCTGAACAGGCCTTCCAGATAGTCATAGTTTGCTCTTAATTTTTTTGTATTTAGTATAATATATGCCATTACTCACCGCTTTTAATATATCTCATCTCAAGGTATTTGGTATCAAACCCAACCTTCTCATATAGAAACCTTGCAGGATTATCGGCTTCGACATGAAGCGCCAGGCTGCCTTCAGCCGTGTCTATGGCCTTTTTCATGAGCTTCCTGCCTACACCTTTGCCTCTGCAATCTTTGTGTGTAGCAATATACACCAGGATATTCTCTGGAATATAACCCTTCATTCCTGTCCTGTTGACTACTACTGCACCTATGATATCTTCCTCCTCCCTGGCAATCAGAATAAACCCTCCAAAGGAGTCAATTTCTTTCATTGCATATTTAACAGCTCTTTCTATATCCTTTTTTGCATCTCCATATTCTTCCAGATGCCTGAAAAGAAAATTTATTATTTCTTCCTTCATCTCAGTATCAGGCCTCTCTTTATCTGTGAATATTCTTATCTTATCCATACATTCCTCCTAATTCTTTTTTACCCGGTTAAATTAAATCCAGTACAGGCTTAAATCAATTGTGCGGCTGTGCTTTTTATTTGGCTTTTACAAAGGCAATCTTATATAATCTCTGTAATCAGGTCTTTCAACAGCTCCAGATTAATAAAGCAATACATCCATGTCTAACCAGATTCTTTATGTATTATACCATAGCATATCATTTATGTCAAATGCATGGCTTTATATGCTGAACTGAAGGGAGAATCCTAATAAGGATGCATAATAAAGCGCTTTCAATCTTACTTCAATCGGATATATAAAAACTGCCTGTCCATTCCGGAGGCGATGGCTCTCTTTCGGATGCCAGCATTTCCTGCCATTTCTGATCTGTAAGCCTGTCTGAAAGAGGGTGCTTGAACTCATAGTAGGATAATACCGGCCCTGCACCCAGCAATATCCTCCCGTCAGGCAGTTCATAGGCTGCAATTATAAGATTTACATAACCTGTTCCCTCTTCAAGGACCTTCTGTGTGTTCTGATCAGTATGTACATCTGCTATGATCGTAGTTTTAATGCCTTCTGTATCAACGGATGCAACAGTGTTTTCAAGGTTTTCACCGAAATTCCTTATGAAATCATAATCCTTCTCAGCTAATTCTTCATTATTAAGCTCCCTTACAGATATATCAAGGAGTTTTTCAAGGATAATCTCGAGCTGGCTGAGCCTGTATTCTGATTCTTCATCCAGGACATCCAGCTCTTTTAATCCATGGTTTGTCATTTTTGTCATAGCAAGAAGGTGAGCATACAGTTCCGGGACAGGCTCCACATACCCTACTACAGGTTTGGGAGGGGGAGGAAAAGGCTTTGCGGATGTGGTACCCAGTGTAGGTGTATAGCTCTGTTTGGCATAGAGTATCGTATCATGCCTCAGGCTCGACCAGGAAGCCAGAGAAAGGTTTAATTCCTTATCAATCCATGCGCTGGTCTTCATAAAAGCCTGGTGGTTTCCTGAAAAATCATAATTGACAAGAATTCTTAAAGCATAAAGCCAGCTCCAGTACAGATTGCGGTTCCAGCTGTTTTCATCAAATTTCGCGAATTCGCTCTCCAGCTTTTCATACTGTTTATCATAGTATGTATATGCCTTATCACCTTCTTCTCTCAATATTTCTTCAGCCTTTTTTGATCCCAGAATGCTCATTATATCAAGCCCCCTTGGAAAACCCCTTATCTTTCCTCCTGGGATCTCGACCATCGTAAAGGGTGCGTTTTCTCCTGTAAAGTCGCCTGCTGCAGGAGATACCAGATGACTGAACATGTAGGAATCCGGAACAAATCTCTGTCCCATGAATCTCATGCCCTTTGTATTTTCCAGTATCTCATCAAGATGTTCCGGCTTAAAGGAATCTCCAGGGCCGATTATCACTCCTGACTCGCCTGTCCCACCATAGATCCTTGGGCTTGGCAATAATGCAAACTTTTTTTTGAGTTTGAAAAGTTTGTCCTCATCCAGAAGATCCTTCCAGGAAAGAGTTTCTCCAAAGACCTCCCTGATGGTTCCACGATAATCATAAAGGGAAAGATCATCTGAGAATCCTGAGTAGAAGGCAGTAACAAGATATATGCGGTTCCATGCTTCAGCTATGGTTCTGCCACTTTCCAGGGAATCCTGTATATTTATTGATATCAGCATGGCCTGCAGTGTCTGAAGCTTTGATTCTTCAGGGGATATCAAAGCTTCTGCAGGCGGAGAGATGGGCCCATACTGCCTATGGCCCTTAAGAAGAAATACCATTCTCCCGTAATACATCATTGCCATGAAGTATCTTTCCAATTCCTCGCTCCTTGTATAATGCCCGCGGGGAACATACTGAGAATAATCCTCGCGGTAATTGAACAGGGGCGACTCACTGAAACCTTCATGGGCATTTATTAATTCCAGCTCACTTTCAACTATTTCATGCAGATTGACGGGTATCTGCCCTTCAGGTAACAGGAGTTTCAGGACAATTGAAAAATAGGCTATATTTTTCTCTGCAGCTTTTCTTAAGTCGCCGCTTAATTTCTCATACTGCTTAACGGAGATATCAAGCATTTTTTTTGTTATGCTTATGAGGTCCCGGTAGAATTCCTTTTCTTCAATACCTTTGAGTGTTTCATCAAACTGGATATGATAGAGGTGCATAAGTGTGTCGCTGGTCACAAATACAGGTATTTCCCTCTTTTTCAGGTCCCTGTATGCCTTGACCATATCATCTGTTTTACCCCATGGAACCACCACAAAACCATTATTTTTAATCAGCTTTTCAGCTTCAGGCAATATCAGCAGTTTTGTCGTAATATCTTTATAATTCTGAATATCCTCTCCCTTAAATGGCAGTGTATACTGCTCTATGCCTGGATCAACTTCAAACCTTACAGGTGAATAGAATCCTGCAAAATATCCTTCAGCATTTTCCAAGCTGTCGATCTCTGTAAGACCAATAATTTCTGTATTTTTGTCTTTTTCACAGCTGTATGAGCTTAACAGGAAACAGATAATAATACAAACATTGATCAGTATGGGTAATTTATAAGCTTTCATACTGCACACCCCGCTTTTATTCTATTTCGGCCCTCTTTTCTGAGCCTGGGCCTGATACACTTTATCAGGTTTATTTACTGTCTGTCTTCAGGTTTTTGATAGCTTACCGGGCCTTGTGGCCAGCTGGATTTCTGATACCAGTCATCCGGATAGCCTACTTCTTTTGCCATCGCCCCGGGAGTATTTACATAGCCGTCAGCATACTTCGCAACAAGCAGCCAGGCAAAGCTCCACCATTCCCTTACCGTTTCATTAGCCTGTTTTTCACAATATTCTGTGATCATTTCAATTGCTTTCTCGGGGTCCGATTTATATAATTCCGCTGCTTTCATGTCCATAATACCAATACTGTCTATCAGTGCAGTTTCTATCTCATCCTGCATTTTCTGAATATCCTTAATAATATAGCTGTATTTCAAACCGGCCCAGTTCGCCACAAAGTTGAAGGCCCACCAGGCGCTATCCTGGCTGAAAACACTTGTATCGCAGGTATAATACGGTTTGGCAATTCTCGTTACTCCTGAATAAAATGGCACATAGCATGTGCTCATGGGCTCATCCGGGCCAAACCAGACAATTCCCCCTACAGGGTCTGGAAGCCAGTCCCTGGCCTGGCACACATAGCTGAAACCGCATCTGAAGATTGATATAGGTCGCTCCCATGCCCCTTTCAGTTTTGCATTTGGATCCCCCGTGTCACCTGAAGAATCCATTGGCCCGGGATATCTGTAAGGACAGCCGAATGGGCCGGCCGTTATACCCTTTGACAGGTCGAACTCAGTTCCCTGGTAATAATCCCTGTAGAGATTCATCACATCCCGGACTCCAAGTTTCTTATCAGGTTTTATTGAAAAAGGATATTCCCTTGTAAAACCGTTCTCCACCCATGGGGATAAATTCCTTGAAGGAGCTAATCTTGACTGCAGGCGCCACACCCTTCTCAGTGAATAATAGGGATGGCTGTATTCCCCCTCACTTACGGTTTTTAGCCAGTCAAGTTTACCATCTTCCGGTTTCCACCATCCGTGCTTTCTTGCTATATCATGAAGGTCTTTGCAATAAAGCATATCAGGGTCATCAGTATCTACTTCACGAATCCTCAGCTCATTTGCCGCAACAAATACTTCACCATCCGGGACCTTTTTAGCGACCCACAGGCCTCCGGTACCCTCAGGACTGGGAGCCATTTCAATTACCCAGCCCTCTTTTGGATCAGCAATCGGGAGGGTCTCTCCAGTACCATAGTAGCCGTAGGTTTCAAGAAGGTGCCCGATAAGTTCAACAGCTTCACGCGCTTTTGTACAGCGCTCGGCAGCAACCCTGCTGAGTTCAGCACTGTAAAAGATCAGCTTTCCGGGGACAGGATCAGGCTGTATTTTGGTACCGTCAGTGCATTCGCCGAACATAAGCTGATGCTCGTTCATGATTGCATATGATCCGTCATAATATGCATATGTATGCTCAACCTGCGGTATATAACCCAGAGGTATGCTCTGAGGATAATCATCATTCATATATGTCGGACCACGCTCATTTCCTACGTATCGGCGCAGGTTATATGAATGATATTCAGGCTTGTCCCCCAGAGACGCAGCATCATAATAGACCGGGCGCATAGATCCGGGTTTATGGTCTGCTGCAGGAACATATACAAGCCTCTGGTCAAAAAGCTCACTGTCATCCGAGTGTGCGACAAAAACAGAACCGTCTTCTGATGCCCCCTTTGTGACCAGCAATGTTGTACAGCAGAATGAACTCAAAGAAAAGCAGACGGATAGGATAATAAGACAAAGAATAGCCTTTTTCATATAATTTCCTCCTGATAATTTCTATAATCAATATTTTATATCTTATATTAATTAATCCTTAAAATCAAACAGCATGGTGCAGATTTTTCCCCCTCCGCAGAAACAGCTATTAAATTGCGGTATACAGAATATATGCGGAAGATGAAGCACGAATCCGTTCAGTAATCTCCGGTATAAAAATTATCAGGCTTATCCATACTACCATCCAGGGCTGTAAAAAGCCTTCAGAAAAAATATTATTTATCTGCCCTGATTAAAAAATTAAATCCTTTTCTTTAGATCCTGCTTATCTATTGCATGTTTTAAGGCTTCATCAGGTGTAATCTTATGCTTGCTTACCAGATTTGCCAGATATTCATTCAGAAGCACATTTCCCTGAGCTTTGGAAGTCTGCATAGCTGAAGGGATCTGTGTCAGCTTGCTTTCTCTGATCATATTTGCAATAGCAGGGTTAACTATCAGTACTTCCAGTGCAGGTATTCTTCCGCCTCTTATCTTCCTGCACATTGCCTGACATAATATACCCCTTATATTATCTGCAAGGAGTGAGCGTATCTTATTCTGCTGTTCGCTAGGAAAAACCTGGATAATTCGTTCAATTGTAGATACTGCTGTTGGAGTATGAAGTGTAGCAAATACCAGATGGCCGGTATTACTTGCCTCAAGTGCGAGTGATATAGTTTCATAGTCACGCATTTCACCTACAAGGATAACATCCGGGTCTTCACGTAATGCAAATCTTAATCCATCCTTGAAAGACCTGATATGTGTATTTAATTCCCGCTGATTGATAAGGCATTTCTTGCTTTTATGGAGATATTCAATAGGGTCCTCAAGGGTTATTATGTGATTATCATAGTTTTCGTTAATATGGTTAATAAGGCATGCCAGTGTGGTTGTTTTGCCGCATCCTGTGGGGCCGGTAACAAGGACTATGCCATTCGGGTTATCACATAACTTTGTAAGCATATTCGGCAATCCGAGCTGTTCAAAGGACAATACATTTGAAGGTATCATTCTTATCGCTGCATTAACTCCATTATAGTCATGATAAAGATTTATCCTGAAGCGGGCATTATTAATTGAATGGGCAAAATCGAGGCTGTAATCTCTCTCAAAATCCGATTTCTGACGGCTGTTAAGAAGCGGTTCAAACAGGTTCCAGGCTTCCTTTTCAGAAAATGGCCTGCTGTCTTTGATCTGTACTATCCTGCCATCTATTCTCCAGCATGGTTCTTGATCAGCAGATAGATGGAGGTCTGATGCTCCTTCTTCAACCATTCTCTCAAGAAGCTCGTTTAACTGATATGTCCTGCCTTTTGCCTTTTTTTCCTTTTTATCCTTTGCCAGAAGACCCTTTAACTGCTCATCGAAGAAATCAATCGGCACTTTGACACTCTTTATCTCCATACCTGGAATGAATTTTTCAATACTGCTGATAACTGCAGGATTTGGATAATCAACGAATCCGATGGTCATTGTATCCCCCTCTGATTTCAAAGGCAGGGCCCGGTGCCTTATGATGAAGTTTATGGGGAGGAAGGACAATGCCTCTTTGTCCGGGCTTGCAGGTTCAGTCTCAACAGTATTTCTGGGAAACCTGCCTGACAGATTGTACAGCCTGTAGGCCAGCACCTCGTTCAGAACCGACTGAAAACCAGGAATCTTTTCAATGGCATGAGGCAATACCTTTTTATCAAAGCGGAGAGCTAATGCACCCTGGCATGCAATTACTGTGGCTGAGCGTTTCTTGTTCAGGAGCAATCCAATTTCTCCAATAATATCAGCCTTTTTATGGCTGCCTACCTCCATCTTCAGACCCTTTTTGTCCAGCTCAATAAAAACCCTGGCCTGGCCTTCAATTAAAATATAGAAGCAGTCAGCGGCATCACCAGTCTGGATAATAATATCCTGGTCTTCATAGCTGATAAGCCCGGCATATTTCATAACCTGTTTAATATGGTCGGGTTTAAGCCTGCTGAACAGATCAGCATCTTTTAGGGTATTTAAAGCCTTATCATACAAACTGCCTTCCAATGGGATTAATTTCATTGAATATCCTCCTAAATTGAAAATAGAATTTTTTTATTAAAATTAACTATTATTATCATATTTTGCAATCAAAATATTTCTGCTGAAGAAATATTATCACAATCTTCAATTTTTTTCAATCATTCAGGCCTGTTTGCTAAAAAATGACAGGATTACAGCTTATTTTTTTATCTTAAAATAATGCAAAAAAGGAATTATAATAATAAAGGTCATGTTGATTAACCCAAATAGCTTATTCATTATTATCCTGAAACGATTATGAATATATTTAATATAGATAAATTGACTGATTAGCCTCATGCATAATTTCATACCTCATTTTATTGCAGAACAATTTTCCAACAACAGTTTTAATGGTCAATTCAAGGCATATACAATGTTTATTGATATATCCGGATTTACATCCATGACAGAGCGCCTGATGCAGGAAGGTAAAGAGGGGGCTGAAGTACTTGCGGTAATCATTAATAATATTTTCAGGCCTGTAATAGAAGCAGTCCATATTTCAGAGGGATTTATTACTGCATTTGCAGGAGATGCTTTTACAGCAGTATTCAGGGATATTGCAAACGCTTCAGAGATCATTGACTGTGCAATATGTATAAGAGATATATTTAGGAAGCACGGCAGACAGGAATCCCGTTTCGGGATATTTGATATATCCGTAAAGATCGGACTTTCATATGGTGCGGTAGAATGGGGCATTACAGGCACTGACAGCCATAAAGCATATTATTTCAGGGGAGAAGCTGTTGACAAATGCTCTTATTCTGAACATCGCTGCAATAAAATGGATATAGTTTTTGACAGTGGTTTAATGTCACAGGCAGATAAAAGGGAAATAGTATTCAGAAGGTTAGATGAAAGCTTCTTCAGGGTTGTTTCATGCAGAAAGCAATTTAATAAAAGGCTGAAAAAGACTGCTGATATTGATTATGGAATATTAAAGGCCTTTATACCCGAAAAGATACTGGAGACGCCTCCGGAGGGCGAATTCCGGAAAATCACAGCTGTATTCATTTCATATCAGGACCCCGGATCATCTTCTGAACTGGAATCGATCATAAAAATCGTGATTGAACATGCAGATATTTACAAGGGTTATTTTGAAGGCATTGACAGCGGTGATAAAGGAACCAATACTCTTATCATATTTGGAGTTCCTCAGACATATGAGCACCTTATGACAAGAGCTCTTGATTTTGCATTGGCCCTGAAGGGTAAAATCTCTTCCCAGTGCAGGATCGGCATTAACAGCGGAGTGGTATATGCAGGAATTAAGGGCAGCAGCATTCGTGCATGCTATGGAGTTATGGGGAATGCTGTTAATCTTGCGGCAAGATTGATGATGAAAGCTGAATGGGACCAGATATTATGCAGTCCAGGCATAACTGAATCAGCTTCACCTTTATACAGCTTTAGCCCTGCAGGCAATGCAAGGCTGAAAGGTTTCTCAGACGCGATCTCCCTCTGGTCGCTCGAATCAAAAACCCGGGTAAAAAAACATGTCAGCTATGCAGGCAGATATATTCGCAGGGCCAGGGAAAAAAATGATCTGGAAAACCTTGTATCCCCCATTTTCAAAAATAAATTCGGGGGTATTGTTTATATAGAAGGCGAAGCAGGCGTGGGAAAATCACGTTTTATATCCAATTTCATAGAAAGCATCGGTACTGAAAAATGCAGTTTTTTCTACCTTCATTGCGACCAGATTCTCAGGAGTGCTTTTAATCCATTTGTGTCTTTTCTTAAGGACTATTTTGAACAGGCTGAATCCGATAAATATAACAGGAATTATGCAAGATTTAAAAACATTTACAGCAGCATTATTAATAAAGCAGAGGATGAAGAGCTAAAGGATGAATTAATCCGCGGTGAGAGCATAATAGGGGCTTTTGTCGGACTGGAGCGTAAAGGCTCGCTTTTTTCGCAACTTGACCCAAAAGGCCGGTATGAAAACACTATACAATCGGTTAAAACATTCATCAAGGCTCATTGCATGAGAAAACCGCTTGTAATAATACTGGATGATGTACACTGGATAGATTCCGACAGCAAAGAACTGCTAAAAGCATTAATTATTAATGTCGAAGATTACCCCTTCATACTGCTTGCAGCATGCAGGCCAAATGATGATGGGACCAGTTATACGATTTTTGCTGATACTTCAGAAGTGGCTAAAAGGGTGGAAATAAACCCTTTCAGCCGTGAGGCTTTTTCCGATCTTATTGCTGACAGGCTTAAAGCAGATAAATCCGAAATCCCTGAGGATACAGAGGATTTTATATTCAGGAAGAGCGGGGGCAATCCCTTCTTTGCAGACCAGATAACACTCTATATGAAGGAAGAGAATATAATAGATGAGAAGCTTTGTTTAAGAAGCCGGTCAACAGATATTCCTGCCAGCATAAGCCAGATTATAATAGCCAGGATTGACAGATTATCCATCAGGCTGAAAAATATTATAAAAACAGCTTCCGTAATTGGAAGGGAATTTGCATTAAATATTCTAAGGAGGCTGCTTTTTCTTACTGATATTACAAGGAAAGATGAAGAATTTCATGAATACCTTAAGATGGGATATGATGAACAGATATGGGAAGAATTAACAGATTTAAGCTATATTTTCAAACATGCACTGATCCGTGATTCAGTCTACGGGATGCAGCTTAAGGAAACGCTCAGGAACCTGCATAACCTTGCTGGAACAGTGACAGAGGAGCTGTACAAAAGCGATCTTTCAGAGCATTATGGAAAGCTGGCAGATCATTTTGAGAAAGCAGAAAACACAGAAAAAGCGATCAACTATCTCTTAAAAGCAGCAAATTATGAAAAGGAAAATTATAAAAATGCAGACTCCATAAATCATTTTTCACGTATTCTGAATCTTACAGAAGATGTGTATTTGCTAAAAGAAACCTGTTTCCAGCTGGCAAAAATATATTTTGTAACAGGAAGATCAGCAGAATCCAATAAATACTTTCAATCTGCATTAAAACTTGCAAAAAAGATTGGTAACCCGTTTGAAGAGGCGGTTATAAAGAATGAATTTGCAATTCTGCTGATAAAAAGCTCAGAATTTAAGTCAGGAGAGCAAATGCTGAATGAAGCACAGGAAATCTTCAAAAAATATGATGAACCATTATACCTTATGGAGAATAGAAGAGCATTATCCCTGTCCTACATATTTCAGCATAAGGATAAGGAAGCATTAAAACTGCTCAATCACATCATCAGGCATGTGGATAAAGATAAAAATCCAGTGCTTTATGCATCAGCCCTGCAGAATATCACCAGCATCTATGGTAACCAGAATAACAACAAGAAATTTCTTTCCTATGCAAAAAAGACAATAAGCCTGGCAGAAAAGCACAGGCTGAATGCCATTCTTTCCGTTGCATACGGAAATATGGCTCAGGCCTGTCATAATGAAGGCAATTCTAACAGCGCACATGAATTTCTCAGAAAAAAGATAGGCCTCGCAAAGAAGCTCGGGGACAAAAGGTCCCTCGGGCATGCCATGCAGATAGCAGGAAGAATGTACACAACCGAAGGGCAATACAGCAGTGCTGTGGATCATTTCAAGAAACAGCTTGGAATAGCCCTTGAAACTGATGATATATATTTTGCAGGATTAGCAAATATTAATTTAAGCATTCCTCTCGTTAACCTGAGCGAAATGGACCAGGCTTTGGCCTGTCTTAAGAAGGCATACCAGATATTCAAAAAGCTTAATATAAGGAATCATTTGATAGGGATAGTAATAAAGATTGCATCGATCTACCAGTATCAAGGGCAAAACAGGAGGGCCCTGTCCTTATATTTTGATCAGTTTGATGAGATAGGAAAAAGCAATGATTTCTATTACCTTACAGAACTTTATTTCAAAATTGCAGGATGTTATAAAGACATGGGCCAACTTCAGCAGGCAATATACTATTTTAAGGCCGGCATTAATCTGGGGAGGCAGAAATCCAACTACATTGACCTGATAAATGCAGAAATTTCTGTAAGCCTAATCTATCAGATGATGGGCAAATTCACACTGGCCATAAAACAGCTAAGTTCAACGCTTGCTGCAGCAGAAGAGTGCAGCTATCATGCAATGGACTATAAGGCTTACAGTCTGTTGGCTGAAAACAATCATGATCTGGGCAGATTTCGCCCGGCTCTTGAATATGCAGACAAAGCCATGGAAATCGCGGAAAAAAATCAAAATACCAGGGATTATATATCCATTTTGTATACAAAAGGCATGATAATGGCAGGCCAGGGATCCTGGACCAAAGCTCTGGAATTACTCGATCTGGCCTTTGTGAAATGCAGGGATCTTGAAAAAGCTGAGTATCTTACTGCAAAAACCGGCAGTGCAATTAGCGAAATACTTTTTAACACCGGCAGATGGAATCAGGCACTTAGAATTTCAGAAAAATTAATCTCGATGATTGATTTAAAGAGAAAGAATGATCTTTCTGAAAGGGTGAAAATGGTATTTTATATATCCAATACTAAAAGAGATAAAGATTATGCTGTAAGAAACCTTATTTCTCTGTCCGTATATACTGATAACAAGGAAACTGAAGCAGCCTGCAATTATTACCTTTACCGCCTTACCTCAGCCTGGAGGTTTAGGATTAAATGCTATACCCTTTATAAGGAATTATCAGAAAGATATCCGTGCTATTTGCATAAGCAGAGAATTAAATTCTGTTATTGTATGCCTGTATGAGCAATCCTTAAAGCTGCTGGAAATATATCGGGCAATTAAATCCCTAAAAGAATAATTTTGTAATTAAGTAAATTTGTTGCAAAATTAAAAACAGCAACTAAAATAATATTAAGAATAATATGAAGGGGTAGATTTAATGTCATTAAAATTGCTTGTAAAACGACTGCAGGAGATCAATGACCAGGCATTGGACGAACCAAACGAGAAATTTAAAAAGGTCCTTTTTATCGTAAGGGACTTTCTGGTAAGCGCTGTAGGCTGTAAGGAATATGAAATATCAATAATGCTGAAGGACAGGGATGACCAGGTCCATTTTGTCCTTCCTATAAGGATGTTCGGAAAGGGCAATTCCTTCCCCATACATAAAAGCAGGATAACCAAAAGGGTAATAGAACAGAATAAACCTATCCTGAACAATGATACCAGGGAGACTGAACGCCTGGCAATGTATGAGCGCCTCAAGGATGCTGAAAAGGAAATACTGCCGATCCAAAAATTCATCGCTGTGCCGCTGGTATTTAATGATGTACCATTTGGGGCAATGTGGATAAACAGGCGCGCTGTATCCTTTGAGAAGGCAGGCCCAGATTTTAACCAGCAGGATATTGACAAGGTCAACCACTATCTGAGATTTATCTCACCCCATTTATTCAAATTAAGGCCTGACAAGTACTGCTGAAAATTATTGCAGCATCTCAGGCAATAAAAAGATATAGCCGAAGGCTGCTCTTAAATAATTATTTCAAAAAAAATCTGTCAGGCTCAAAAGCGGAAAAACAGCAGATTCCAATAACTCATCAGCCATACTGATACCATGCAGAAGAATGCAGCTGTACTGAAGCATATCCTTAAAAAAGGATTCCAGAGTGATTTATACCATGCCAGAACCAATAGAATAATCAGTATAAAGGTCAAAGGAACATTAATATAAGGTAAAATCAGAAGAGTGTTTATTCCATGAGGGAGGCCGAAACTGAAGCCCCCGTCAGAGATAAGCCTGTACATTCTGTAAATAAAAAATGAATTTAACAGGCAGATGATCCATAATATTATCCCTGTCAGCCTCCCGAATGACTTCATTTGTGCTTTTTCTGCATTGCAGAAAGCCAGGCTCAGCGGCCAGAGCAATACCACAGAAATAAAAATGATAAAACATGCTGCAATAATAGACTTCTGCACCCGCGGAGAGTAGATAAATGGTATCTTTGTATATGCCGTGGTAGGATTATTCCCCCTGAACATGCAGTACTTCCCATCCATGTTCTTCTTAAAGACCATAAGCTCTTCGCTGGTATAATTCCTGAATACCAGCGGTTTTATCTCAATCCATCTGTTATTACTGAAAACCAGGGTATGTTCATCAATCATCTCCACAGCAACCGGGTTTAAAATTGTCATAAGCTTCTCAGGTGTGGAGTAATTTGTACGTATATCAAGGTATGAACCTGATAACTCCCCTGCATGCCCGGGGCCATCCATCTTATCAGGTGCTGCAGCTTCCGGCTGGGGCAGATACCTTGCCATAAACGCCTTTATCAGGTCTATTCTTGCTTTTGCCCCTGCAGGGCAATTATATGATACAAAAATACCTGTATTATAGTCCTGTATGAGATACACTGCTGAATGAAAAAGGTATGTATCACCACCATGCCATAAGATCCTGTGGTTCCCGGTTTTTAATTCCATAAAGCCCCATGTCCAGCCATTTATCTCTTCATCATGGGCAAAATGCCTGCTCTGCATCTCCATTGCTGTGGCTTCTTCCATTATCCTCTCTTCTCCAAACCTGCCGAAATTCAAACAGGCTATCATGAAATTTGCCATATCAGATGCAGTTGAACTCACAGACCCGGCTGGATAAGCCTGTATCCATTCAAAGTCATTTGGCACTGCATATCCATCTGCTATAATATAACCCTTCGCCATTTTTCCACAGACCTCTGAAGGAGGCTGAAGATATGTGCTGCTGGCCATTGAGAGGGGCTGGAATATATTTGCTTCTGCATATTCATAAAAAGCCATTCCTGAGAGCTTTTCCACAATATATGCTGAAAGCGCTGTACCATAATTGGAGTATGAGGAAAGTAATCCTGGCGGCCTTACCCTTACAGGAATATAGTGAGCAAGGTATTTTCCAAGTGGTGCGATATCCTTTTTGTTTTTCACGAATACACCGAGCTCCTGCTCTTCAAAGCCAGGAGTATGCGTCATAAGGTGCGCCATGGTAATGGGCTCCTTGAATGTCTGAGGGATCTTGAATTCATCAAGGTAGAGGTTGATATCTTTGTGGATATCAAGCATTCCATTCTCTGACATCTGCATAACTGCTGTCCATACAAAAAGCTTTGAAATAGACCCTATTCTAAAAAGTGTTTTATCCGCTGAAGCAGGTATATTACCTTCTAAGTCAGCAAAACCGTACCCTTTTTGAAAGACAGGTTTCCCATCTTTAACAACTGATACTACTGCACCTGGAATCTCATAGGCTATAAGCTGCTCATTTATTACACCATCGAAGAATATAGAAAGCTCTTCAGTATCTATTTCCAGATTATCCGCAAGGCAGACTGCTGTAAAAAGCAGGCATATGGAAATTAATATTCTTTTTTTCACAATATTGCCTCCACTCAAAAGAATCAGGAATTCGAATAACCGCAAAATAAATTCTGATCAGTAAAAACTATAGCTGGATTGTATCTGATGATAGCGTATTTTGCAATTATGGTTTTATTTTCATATCTGTTTTTATCCTGTTTTTTGCCTTAATACCTCAAGCCCGTTCTTATCAGGGAGGCCTGTTTCAAAATCATAAAGGCAGGATAAGCCGAATGCATCAATAATTTTGATAATACTGTCAACCCTGTCCTTTCCCAATGTTTTATGATACTGCTCCCTTTTTTTAATGGTGGATAAAAGGGGCCTGTAGTGGATTCCAAAGCTTTTATCTGCCTTATAATCCTTTTTAATAAAGCATATTGCTCCCAAAAATTCATCTCTGGAAGAAATAAGGTCTTCATAAAAAACGAATTTAAATGATGGGTCATTCAGGTTTCTTAATGCCATGATATTATCAATCACCCAGCTTAATGCCATTTTATCATGATACTGATCAATGCTCATAAGCAATCCTCTCTGCCCCTGATCCAGCAATGGGCTCAACTCATCATAAAGATGGCCCTGTTCTGGAACTTCCCAGTCCATGCCAGCTCTTGATGCTACACACCCGAGGGGGTTCCTTATAAGGAACAGGATCCTGCAATCCGGGATTATGTCGGTAAATAATCTGAGATAGGCATTTGCCCTGACCAGTTTCATGATCCTGATCCCTTTATTATATATCAGCCTGCCTCCATGATCTCTTGAAAATGACCTGTATTCAGGAGAGATTATAAATTTTATGGCATCAAAGTATTTTTTATTCTTAAAGGCTGAATACGATTCACGTTCCATGAAAAATGATATCCTTTTTGTCCTGCCGGGGCACAATGGCTCATAAACATATCTTGCACCTAATATATCCGCTATTGTTTTGCCGATATAGGATGTTCCGCTCCTTGTATAGCCTGCAATAATCCCTGCAGGATAAAGAGGAGGGTTCAGCTCAATAAAAAGATTCAGCTGATTAAGCTTTGTTAAGATATAATTTATATTGATGTACTTCATGTTCTGAAAAAGATTGTAATAAGCCTGGTCTTTCTGTCAAACAAAATTGAATAAGATTCCTGCCATGTTATATTTATTATATGTCTTCAAATGTATTGGTATAAATTTTCCTGATAAATTTCCTTTCAATATGAAAATAAAAAATAAATATCATTATCTGGTTTATCATTGCTGCAAGCAGGCCTGTCATTGAGCAGTACCAGACTGCAACAGCATAAGCCTGCAGCTGTCCCACGCCATACATGGGATTGCTGAAATATTTGTAAGGGCCCTCTCTTTTGAAATCTATTATTTTTCTTCCTACAAACATATCCTTCCAGTAATAGATATCAACGGAAAGGATCTTTGTGCATAAAAGCTTAATTCCAAGACCGGATACAAACATAGTAACTGCAGCAATAAGCAGAAAATAATTATCAGTAATATCAAAAGGCCTGAGCCTGGTTGCAGAAGATAAAAACCCTATGCTTGCAGCATTATGAAAAAACAGAAATCCCAGTATCCCTTCATAAATCAGATAAGCCTTCTTTTCATCCCATCTTTTTATTAACCGGCCTTTAAGTCCTTTTTCCCTTAGAACAAACCAGAGGAACCCAAAATAGAAAATTTCAGCTGACAGAAAATAGATCAGTGCATAAATGAAGTTAAATGGATATCTAAAATTTAATAAAAGATAGAAGCTTATGGACAAGGCCATAAAGACAGTCCTGTAAAATGTTGCATTCTGAGGTACATACCCGGAGATTGAAATAAGCAGAACAAGAAATTCATGTATTTTTGATTTTAGCTTTTCCTGCATACTCATAATTTGATCATATTATATCAAAAAAAAAGATAGAAAACCTAAAAAATTTATTTCTTCCAGTCTATTTTATATATAGGGTGAATGTGTATATTCTGCCTTATAAACCCATGCTAAAACTTGTAATATATTGTAAATGCACCGTATTCATCCCTTAACTCCTGGTTTCTGAACTCCTTTGAGCGGATAATATGAGCATAGCTTATACGGATCCTTGCCCAGTCAATGACCAGGCCAAACTGCAGATCAGCGACAAGAAGCTCTTTCTTGACGCTGTGGCTGTTTCTGAAAGTATTGCCGTCGAGGAAAATATTCCTGGCAACTGCCCTGCCCTCAATGCTTATAAAAAAGTACCAGCTGAAATCAAAAAGCGGTGAAAAGGCTGAGGAACCTGTCTGCCCGGGCTGTATACGAGGAGGGCCATAGTCATCAGGCAGGTCTCTGCCATATCTCATTGTCACGCCGGCATTACCGTATGTAAAGACATTGCCCAGAGAGAAGCCAAAATGACGGGAAAGATCTATGCTGTTACCCAGCAGTGTTGTTGTTTCAAGTCTCCTCCATGTCCTCTGGTATACCATCATAACTCCTATTTCATCCTTAAGCTGTGCATCCCATCCTTCCGGATCCCTCCAGTCAAAAAGGTCATGGACATAGCTTTGAGTCCTTCCCGCCAAAGATGAGGGCCCTATCATCCCCAAGACTAATACAAACTGGTCCAGCTGATGGTCCGATTCAATACCAAGGCCTATTGCCCCATACAAAAAGCCTGCATACGGGCGGTCATGAGGTGAAGGTTTGTCTGCTGAAAGGTCAGCGGGTGTAAAGATACTCTGGCCAAATGCATAGCCGTGATGGTAATTCCCTTCTTCAGGCATCCATGGCAATATCTTTGCCAGTTCTACAGCCCATCCGGGCGGGCCGGCATCCTCTCCAGGAATGTATGAGAAACGCACACCGTGGGTATAGTGCCTGTCTGTGCGGTAGAACATATCATTCTCAAGGGTAAAGCTGAAGGTTCCGCCTTCAGAAATAATGGAAGAAAAGGCACTTAACATGAAAAGAATGCATAACAACCTTATTGAGGAAACCCTCCCGGATGAATGCATTTATTTTATTACCATAATTTTCATCAGCTTTCCTGGCTAAGGATAACTTCAAATTTATATCTTTTTTTGCTGGTTTCATCAATTACAAGAATATAGAACTTCTCCTCCCCTTCAAGGTATTCCTGAACCCATTTGCCGTCCCTTTCTACAATCCTTGTCTCTCTGGTAAGGAACCTGTCAGGTATCCAGTAAAGGTTTATATTATGGTACCCTCCCTTTACCTTATCAGGAACAGGGTTATTCCTGGGTTCCCTGGTGGAGACCCTTTTACGGTAGATTTCGTCCCCGGAGATATTTTCAAGAATAACGGTGTAATTCTCTATTCTGGCTGTATCCTGCACCCCTCTCCTGATATAGAGCTTTATTACCCCCCCCTCTGCATACTCTCTGTAGAAGTCAAGCCTTGATCTTATTACTGAACGGTCAAGCTTTTCCTTTTCGGCCCTTTTTCTTAAACCGTCAATTTTCTGTTCAAGTGTCTGATAGGATATATTGGTGATTTCACCAGGCTTATCACCGCCCGATATCCTTGTGATTGAATTGCCGTTTATGGTCTTTTTATGCCCTGCTATCCAGAACATATCAAGATCAGCGGAGCTGGCTCCCATAAGCTCTGCTTTGATATTCTCAAGGTATTTCATTGTCTCATCATAATCTGCAGAAGAAGATGATCTATTAATATTTGTATATGTATTTTCGGACTGTGGATTTACTTCTTTTTCAATCCATACCTTCCAGTGGTGACCCTCATCTGTCAGCTGCATTGCTTCAATTTCATATACAGTGATTTCATCCCTGACCTGAAACTCCCATCTTTGAGTCCTGTCAGCATTAGGAACATAGAATGTGCTGTTCCGTCTGCTGTTTGTATCATTCTCTACATAATGGATACAAAACCCGACACTAATGGAACGAGTATTGCTCACATCAATCCTCTGGGCATGCAAAAAGTACTTCTCTCCTGGTTTAGGCGCAATTAAAGCCCTGTATGATGCTCTGCTGCTGTTCCTTGTCAATACTACCTGGCTGTTTATGCTTAAAGCAGACAAAACCGTTAAAATTAAAAAAAATATAATTTTATGCCTCATATTATTTACCCCCTGTCAGCAAATATAGTATATCTGCTGGATTTTTAAAACCTGCATTATAAATCAGTAAATCTGATAGAAAATGCATGAAAATCATGTGATATCCATTTTCAGATCTTAGAAAAATAAAATCCTAGTTTATTTTATCAAATGTTTCATTGAACTTCTTCAGGATCTCCTCATGTTCAGCTGTCCTGCGAAAAGCAACATAGCTTGGAATGATCTGTATATATGGCTTCAATACACGAACTTCATCCTTTTTGCCCATTTTATTCAGCCAGTACAGAGCTGCCTGTAGATCACTGACAATTATATCACACTTTCCTTCCAGTAAATTTTGAATATTATCATGTAGATCCTGTGAGTATATAATATTCTTAAATTTGCCTTCCTTCAATGCACTGTCAAATATTGAACCATAGCTGAACCCTCGAATGATCCCTAATTTCAGGTCAGAAAGGCTATCCATGCCGGGTTCATAAACATTATTGCTGTCTGCATGAGCAATAAATGTACTTTTTTGGTTAATAATCGGGCTGTTCATAAAAGCAGCAAATTTCTCCCTGTCTTCGGTCCTGTAAATAGTAAATATGGCATCAGCCTTCCCTTCATGAAAAAGCTCAAGGCTTTTATCCCAGTCATGAATCTCAACACAAAACTCATAATCAAGTTCATTGCAGATGCTCCTTACTATTTCATATGCAATACCATGCACCTTCCCGCCTTTATCAAACACATATGGCGGGTATTCAAGGCTGACAAATCTTATTTGCCGTTTTTCAGCACTTAAAGCTGTAAAGCATATAATTAAAAAGACCAGCATTATAATAATTTTTTTCATATATTAAACCTCCCAGTAGGTTATGTCAAAATTTTTCTGTAAATTTTTTAGCCTGAATCCTAAGTTATCTTG
>CAYMEV010000030.1:0-34643 GCA_964389675.1 uncultured Candidatus Sumerlaeota bacterium | reverse complement strand
GTCGGTGGGTATTTTTAAATTTCGCCAGTGTTCATTAATAGTTGTCGCTGATCACTGCCTGTAATATACAGGGAATTCGACCCGTCAGATATAAGCCACTGGGCCGACAGGGGAAGCGTACTTGATTATGTATGCTCTCTTAATAATGAGAAGGGGAATATACTGGATTTCGGGCCCGGTGATGGATGGCCGTCATTGCTCATGGCCTGCTTCTTCAGGTGTGTTACAGGAATTGATGCATCAAAAAAGAGAGTGGATGCCTGCATAAATAATGCAGACAGGATGGGCATTAAGAATACTTCATTTCTGCATTATGACCCCTGTGAAGACCTGCCGTTTGAAGACGGATCCTTTGACGGCATTACAGCTGCTTCTTCCGTCGAGCAGTCCCTAAATCCTAAAAAGACTGTAAATGAACTTTACCGTGTGCTTAGAAAGGGCTGTGCATTAAGGATAAACTATGAAGCATTATCTGCTTACAGGGAAAATCCTGATGAAATATTTATAATGGACATGTCCGAAGCATCAAAAATAGTATTATACAGAAGGAACATTAAAAAGGAATATGCTGAACATTACGGTATAACAGTCAACCTGCCGAAAAAAAGGCTCGGCAGCCTTACATGGGCCACTTTTGGAATAAGTGAACTGGATCTTCTTAAAAACCATATAATTAAAGTACAGAAGCTGAGAACCATCCATCCCTCAGGCAGAACATTTATGAAATGGATGAGGGAGGCAGGCTTCAGTAAGGTAAGGATGACCCATACAGGCCAGGAAGCTGCGTTGAAGCTGTTTAAGATGCTGAAAAAAAGGCCTGTCACCATGAATGAGATAGACAGGCTCCTGATGCCCGTTGTAGCTGTAACTGTCAGCCTTGATGCCCCCATTGAAAGAGATCTGATGATAACAGCCGTAAAATAGGGTATTAGATCTCCTGTAATATAATTAAAAAGACCTGTTAATTAAGCATTATTTACAGCCTGCAGATCAGAAGGGAATATCAAAAGAGATTATCAGGGCCGGGGGGCTTGCATCCATAAAAGAAGAAAGTATTTACAAGGAGGCATTCTCATCCCCTGGACGATAATCAAGAAAAACAGTGCTTTTGCAAAGTGAATAGAGTTTTTTTCAAAAATGCAGTTTTTAGCCTTGACAGTTTAATGGCATAATTTTATTCTTAAGTATCAAACTATTTTTTGAAAGGAGATTCTATGGAAAAGATAAAAAAGATTATTGTAATTGGAGGTTCTGCTGCCGGGCCGAAAGCCGCAGCCAGGGCAAGGAGGATGGATGAGAACGCAGATATTACCATCCTGCAGAAAGCCCCTGACCTCTCTATGGCTTCATGTGGATATCCATACTATGTTGGAGGTTTCTTTGATAACAGGAATATGTTGCTCTGCACTCCTACAGGAGTTGTCAGGGACCCAAAATTCTACCTGAACGCAAAAAACATTAATGCACAGACGGAGTATGAGGTTAAGGCTATTAACCGTAAAGAAAAAACCGTTACAGCCGTGGATCTGAAATCGGGCAAAGAGCAGAAAATGCTCTATGACAAGCTTATTATAGCTACTGGAGCAGTTCCAAAGTTTCCCCCGATCCCGGGGAGAGACCTCAAAGGCATAACTACTCTTCAATCCATGGCAGATGCTGATTTTCTAAAAAAGGTCGGGACAGATAAAAAGATCAAGAAGGCTGTAATAATCGGCGGAGGGCTTATAGGAATAGAAACATGCGAAGCCCTTCAGCTGGCCGGCATTGAAATTACTGTAATTGAAATGCTGCCTCAGCTCCTTACTTTTCTCGACTGGGAACTTGCAAAGCTTGTTGAAAATCATGTGCGTACAAAAAAGGCAAATGTGATCACCGGCAACGGCATAACCGAATTCCTTGGACAGGATGGTGTTTTAACCGGAGTCAAACTCCAGAACGGAACAGAACTTACATGTGAACTTGCAGTAGTTGCAGTGGGAGTAAGCCCTAATTCAGGTATTGCAAGGGAAGCAGGCCTGGAAACAGGAAAAACCGGGGGTATCGTGGTAAACAATTACATGCAGACGTCTGACCCGGATATATATGCTGCAGGAGACTGCATTGAAGCACATAATCTTATTACCGGCAATAAAATACATGCGCCGTATGGAGACCTTGCAAACCTGCAGGGAAGGGTAGCAGGAGAGAATGCCTGCGTGGGAAATACTGCTGTTTTTCCAGGGACGATACAGACAGGTATCTGCAAGGTATTTGATTTTACAGCAGGGTCTACAGGGCTTTCAGAAAAGGCTGCCAGGGCTGAAGGATATAATGATATTGAAACTGTAATAAATGCAAGCCCGGATAAGCCTGGATTTATGAAAGCCAAGCTTCTCATAACCAAGCTTATTGCGGACAGCAAGACAGGGAAGATCCTCGGGGCACAATGTGTTGGGCCTGGGGATGTAAGCAAGCAGATCGCTATATGGGCTATGGCAATTAAAGGCGGGCTTATGGTTGATGACATGGTTAACGCAGACCTGCCATATGCGCCTCCTTTCTCACTTGCTGTTGATCACAGCATAGCAACAGCACATATTATGCAGAACAAAATGCGGGGATTCATGAATGGCATCTCCTGCAGGGAGGTAAAGCAAAAGGTTGATTCAGGTGAAAATATCTTCATTCTGGATGTACGTGGCCCTGATGAGTTTGAACAGATGAGGCTGGGCATAGGCGAGCACCTTATTCCCCTCGGTGCACTCAGAAAAAGGCTGAATGAGCTGCCGGAAGATAAGAATGCAGAGATAATAGCTTTCTGCAAAATATCATTAAGGGGATATGAAGCAGCAAGGGCTCTAAACGGTCATGGCTGGAAGAATGTAAAGGTAATGGAGGGCGGGGTCATGGCATGGCCCTATCCAAGGGAAAAATAGACTAAAATAGATGCTTTTTCGGGCAGGGCAGGATCTCTCATAGATTTAACATAAGCCTCTGCCCGGGAAAGGTTTCTATTGATATCCAGGATAATAAGCACCCAGGCAATGGCAAAATAAATGCCTTATATAATATCGCGCTGATCATGTTTGTTATTACTGCCTCTCAAAATCTTTGGATCTTTATCTGCTATCGGTTCAATCCTGTAAGATATTTATTGTTCTGGCATGCAAAGCAGGTATAAATGGTCTCATAAGATATCATACATTACTGATATCTTAAATAAACTCTGATGATATGATAAATTTTCTTCAATTATTAGATGAATAATTATACTATTGAGAAGAGCTGATTTATTTAAACCGGGAGTGTGATTCTATATGGCCAGCTTTGTACCTGATTTTATATTGAGAAGATTTAAGGAAAAAAAGCATTCCGGCAGATTTAAGGCATATACTATTTTTACTGATATATCAGGTTTTACTGCCATGACTCAGGATTTAATGAGTCACGGCAAAGAAGGAGTTGAAATCCTTTCAAACATCATTAACGATATCTTCTCACCCTCCATTGAAGCAATATATGTTAACGGAGGTTTCGTATCATCATTTGCAGGAGATGCCTTTACTTCCATATTCAAAATAAAAAAGGCTGAATATGCCCTGAAAGCAGCGTATAGAATACATGAAATATTTGCTGAACATGGCTGTATTTGTACAAAATTCGGGGATTTTCAGCTCGCTGTGAAGACAGGTTTATCCTTCGGGGGCATTGAATTCCATATAATAGATGCGGATGTTCAAAAGGCTTATTTTTTTAAGGGAGAGGGGATTGATAATTCTGCAAAAGCTGAGCATCACGCTGATAAAATGCAGATCATATCTGATAAATGCTTTCTGGATAATCTTTCTGTCAATATCAGTAGAATACCCATTAAAAATGAATATTTCCTGTTAAGCAAACAGGAAATGGACCTAAAAGCAAAAAGGGCAAAAGTATATGAGCCACCATCCAAAGTGATCGAAAGGCTGTTTGTGCCACAGGCTGTTGTGGATCTTCAGGAAAAGGGGGAATTTCGGGAAATTGTGGCCTGCTTTATAAGCTTTTCAGAGGAGTCCAGTTATAAAAATGCCTTAAAAAAGGTTGTTGAAAACTGCCATCTTTATGATGGCTATTTTAACCGGGTAGATTTCGGGGATAAGGGGGGTGTTGTCCTGGTCCTTTTCGGAGCTCCGATAAGCAGGGAAAAGCTTTACCAGAGGGCTGCTGATTTTATGCTGAGGCTCAGGGATATTCCGGATTTCAGATTCCGGGCAGGTATTACATGCGGAACAGCCTTTGCAGGTTTTGTCGGATCAAGTATTAGAAGAGAATATACGGCATTTGGTGATATTGTGAACCTGGCTGCAAGGCTGATGATGAAAGCAGAATGGATGGATATTCTGACAGACCAGGAAATGGCTAAAAGCCTGTACCAATATTATACATTTCAAGAAAAAAGTGCAGTAAGGCTTAAAGGTTTCAGCAAAAGCGTAAGGCCAAATTACCTTATATCCAAAAAACCAAGAAAACAGCTGATTTCATTCTCTGGCAGTTTTATAGGCAGGGATGAAGAAACAGGGAGGCTGATGCGGTTTGCTGCACCTGTATTTCAAAATTGCTTTGGCGGGATCATATATATTGACGGCCCTGCGGGTATTGGGAAGACCAGGTTTATCCATAATTTTGGCAGGCTGCTTAAGGACTGCACAATTTTCTATACGGTTTGCGATGAGATCCTGAAAAGATCATTCAACCCCTTTGTGAGCTTTTTTAAGAATTATTTTCAGCTGGATGAATCTTCAGTTATTGAAACCCGGAAACTGGATTTCCTGAAAAGATACAATGAGCTTTTAGAAAAGACAGATGATGAAGAGCTAAGAAAAGAGCTTATCCGCACTCAATCTATTATTGGTGCTTTAATAGGCCTGGAATGGAGAGATTCGCTATATTCACAGCTTGACCCCAAAGGCAGGTATGATAATACAGTCTTTGCCGTCAAGAATTTCATTATAGCACAAAGCCTGCAGAAGCCTCTTATAATAATAATCGATGACGGGCACTGGATAGATAATGATTCTGTCGAACTCCTGAAAGTACTGACCAGGAATGTTAATGAATTTCCGTTTATTATAATTATCCCATGCCGTCTTATGGATGATGGCAGTAAATTCACGCTTTTCAGGACAAAAGAAGCGGACATGAGGGTAAAAAGGCTTG
Organism: uncultured Candidatus Sumerlaeota bacterium; assembly: GCA_964389675.1. Taxonomy (GTDB): domain Bacteria; phylum CAYMEV01; class CAYMEV01; order CAYMEV01; family CAYMEV01; genus CAYMEV01. The sequence goes on along the minus strand of CAYMEV010000030.1, from coordinate 29,468 downwards.
AGTTGCTTCCTTTGCAAAAAAAGAATATGAAGGCACTCCTGCATGAAAAGCTGGAAAGTTTCCGGATACCTCAGGACACTGAGAATTACATATGGGAAAAGAGCGGCGGGAATCCATTCTTTGCAGAACAGCTTATGCTTTATCTTAAAGAGAATAATATTTTAGATGATGATTTTAATCTATGCAATGAAGTCAGCGATATTCCAAAAGAGATCAGCCAGGTGATAATATCACGTATTGACAGATTATCCTCAAGGATGAAAAACACAATCAAGACTGCCTCAATCCTGGGCAGGGACTTTGCCCTTAATGTCCTGAAAAGGCTGCTTTCTGCAGCTGATATTACTCAGACTGATAAGGAATTTGCCAAATATCTTGATATTGGGTGCAGGGAAAAGATATGGCAGGATATCTCAGAACTGTACTATATATTTCGGCATGCCCTGATCAGGGATGCAGTTTATGAAATACAGCTTAAAGAGAGGGTGCGGAGACTGCATGGCCTGGCGGGGGACATTATAGAAGAATTATATGCCGAAAGCCTGGATGAGCACTATGAGGAGCTGGCCGATCATTATGACAAAGCAGGGAACACGATAAAGGCAGTTGAGTACCTTGCAAAATCAGGAGACAAAGCAAAAGAAAGCTATAAAAATGAAAAGGCCCTGATCTTTTATGAACGGCTGATGAGGTACCTCGAGGTTGGCCATGACCGGAAGGAAATTGCAGGGTACCTGATAAAAAAAGGAAATATAATGCAGCTAACGGGAAGGCTGGATGATGCAGAAAAGGCTTTTGAAAAGGCTCTGGAGATATCGAGGATTAATAAAGACAGGTCATTAATAGCAGAGTGCATGAACAACCTGGGTAATGTCTTCAGGATGAAGGGGAGACTCCGTGAGGCTAAAGCAATATTTGAGGATTCCCTTAGGATTGCTGAGGCTGCTGATGATAAGAAAGCATTCTGCGCAGCCACTAATGATATGGGAAATATACATTATGAACTCGGGGATTATGAAAAAGCTGAAAGCTATTACAGAAGACTCTTGTCTGTCTGTGAAAAGGCAGATGACCTAAACGGTGTAAGCAGAGCAATGGGGAATATGGGAAGTGTCTGTTCAGTTAAGGGAAATATAGATCAGGCACTTGAGTATTACAGCAGGTCATTGGCACTGAAGGAAAAGCTTAAGGATAAATACGGTATGGGGAAAACCCTTAATAATATGGGAGTACTTTACTGGAAGACAGGCGACCAGAAAAGTGCCATGGAGTGCTATAAAAGACAGCTGGCCATATGCCAGGAGCTTGGGGACAAAAGGGGCCTGTGCGCAGCAGTTGGAAATATGGGGCATATATATGCTGAGCAGTCCAGTTTTAAGAAGGCGATGAGAAACTATAAAAAATACCTTGAAATCAGCATAGAGATGGGAAACAAAAAAGCTATAAGCAATGGCTACTGCTACCTGGGGCTTGTATATAAAGCCCTTGGCAATCAGGCTAAATCACTCGAGTATTACAGAAACCAGCAGAAAATATGCAGGGAGACAGGGGATAAGAGCGGCTATGGCATGGCTACAGGGAATATAGGGAATATATATGAAAACCAGGGCAGATATATAGAAGCTGATAAATGCTACCGCAAATACCTGGAAATAAGCCAGGAAATGGGTGATAAAAGAAAAATATGCACTGCTGTAAGCAATCTGGGTGTTCTATATCACAATCAAGGCAGGCTGGGTGAAGCAATGAAGCATTATGACCTGGCTCTTCAAATGGCCAGGGAGGTGAAACTCAAATACCAGCTTTGCAATTGCCTGTATCAAAAGGCTGAACTTCTTTACGTCCTTGGCAGGATTCAGGAAGCAGAGGCCTTAAATGAAGAAGCTTTAAGGACGGCAGAAGAAATTAACAGGTCTGACATGGTGATAAATTCTAATATCCTTAAGTACAAGATGGAGAATAATATGAAAGCGCTTGAAGCAATGCTTGAAAAGCCAGGGCTGGATAATGTACAGAAATCTATGATAAACTATGAATTATGGAAAATCACAAAAGATAACAGATATAGCACGGCAGCGACAGCTATTTTTAAAAAAATGCTGAAAAAGGAAGACAGCTGCTATTATAAAAAATATATTGAAGAGATGAAACAAAGCTGAAATCAAAAATACTTTTCAGATAATGGCAAAGAACATGAAAAAAATAATGGTGATAGGATGTCCTGGATCTGGCAAATCAGAGTTGTCAAGAGAACTGGGCATGCTTACAGGAATAAGGGTGTTTCATATGGACAGGCTGTTCTGGAAGCCTGGCTGGAAAGAGAGCTCACATAAAGAGCTTATGGATAAGATAAGCGGTATCCTTCCGCTTGGATCCTGGATAATTGACGGAAACTACCTGAGAACAATGGATATGCGGATAGATGCATCAGATACGATCATTTTTCTTGATATACCACTGCTATATTGCCTTTGGGGAGTCATCAGAAGGCGATTTAAGTACAGGAACAGAACCAGGGAAGACCTGGCAGAAGGATGCAGTGAAAAAATAGACCTGGAATTTATTAGATATATAATAGCTTTTCCATCCTCACAGAGGCAGAGAATATACAGCAAGCTAAGGAAAGTAAAAAACGAAAAGGATATTACTGTCATACGAAAAAGAAAAGATATCAGAAAATATATTGATAATATTGCTAAAAGCCTGAAAAACCAAAAAACATAGCTTAAAAAGCCGGAAAATATGCTATATACTGGAAAGAATCTCCAAAATACGGGTGTACCTGCATGATTCATATTTTTCAAAGAGATCCGGAGAGCTCAGCAATGGTAATATTCCTTAAGTGATATTTCAGTTAATTGAAAGCGGGAGCATCTTTCTTCTTTTGAAACCAGGAGAATTTTATCCTTGAAGCATTTCTATCAATGGTCTAAAATCCTTAGCTATAATATCGCTGCTTCAAAAAATTTAGAGGAGGAAATGGAGATGCCAAATAATTCATCCATCGGCAACAGGGTTATTTCTGCAGTTTTGCTGACTGTATTTCTTTTTTGCGGTCCAATTGTTTTTGCATGTACTGGGATCCAGCTTGAGGGAGAAGATGGGACTGTTGTAAGGGGGCGCACAATGGAATGGGGGTCTTTCGATATGGAAACAAGGCTTCAGGTAGTTCCCAGGGATACCAACTTTGTCGGGCTGACACCCGAGGGCCTTATCGGGCATAAATGGAAGTCAAAATACGGGTTTGCTGCTTTGGCAGTGCTTGAGGGTATTGTAACAGACGGTATGAATGAAAAGGGCCTTTCAGCAGGAGGGTTTTTCCACAATGGCTTTGCAGAATATACCCCTTATGATCCAGCGAAGGCAGATATCAGTATTGCGCCAGGCGATTTTCTGACATTTATCCTTTCAAATTTTGCAGATATTGAAGAGCTGAAAGAAGGCCTGAGCAAAATTTCAGTAGTGCCAGTAATCGCAGAGAAGATAGGAATGCCCTGGCCTGCACATGCGATGGTGACACAGCCTGACGGCAAATGCATTGTTATAGAATTCACCGAAGGTAAGATCATGATATATGATAATCCCGTGGGGGTAATTACCAATAATCCTAATTTCCCATGGCATCTTACAAACCTCGGAAATTACGGCTATATATCAAACCAGCCTTTTGAAGGAAAAAAATGGGGAGATCTTGAAATTACACCTCTGGCAGGAGGATCCGGAATGCTGGGCCTGCCCGGGGATTTTACATCTCCATCAAGGTTTGTCAGGGCTGCAGTATTCTCGCAGTATTCGCGCAGGACAAAGGGCGGAATAGATACAGTTAATGAGCTGTTCAGGATACTCGACAACTTCAATGAAGGAATAAGCCAGGCTGAAGGCTCTGGCATGGCCGGTGCTGTCAATATGCCTTCTGCTACTCAGTGGACAGTAGCATTTGATACAAAGAACCTTACAGTTTATTACCATACAATGTATAACAGGAGAATCAGAAAGGCAGACCTTAAGAATGTTGACTTCTCAAGACAGCCTGCAAGGGAGATCCCTCTTGATAAGCCAATTGAACAGGATGTACTGGATATAACCGGGCTGGTAAAGTAAGGGAAAATTATTCTAATATAAAAAACGGATTAAAAACAGAATAAAGACTATAATTAATAATTAAGTGCAATATCTTAAATTGTTTCTTATTGCATTTTGCATGAATATTGTTTTTAGTTAATTAATTGCTTAATAGCGAACTCATGGACAGACCTGAAGTATCGCTGCTTATAAGGCAAACAATGAAATGCATCTCATATTGATCATTATGTAGAGTAATCAGAAGAGGGGGTATTCACCCCCTCTCTAAAAGATCTATTTTATCCAGATGATAAACACTCTATTTACAGTCAGATGATTATTCATCCTTTTTCCCGGAGGATGATGTTTTCTTTGACTCATTTGCAGAGAATGACCTATGAGCCTGTTCCAGAGGAAAAACATGAAAGCATATGCCCTCATAATTCCAGTGCGGCATCTGCATAAGCGCATCCCTCTCATCAGTGCTGACTGTATAGAAATGGCCACCCCTGTTCGTATTGAAAAAACGGTAAACAGGTATAGTACTCTCTGCAGGAAATTCATGAACATAAAACTTGATCCCCTCATAAATAAAATGTTCGACCTGCATTAGATTATCCCTTTCAGTTTCATTTATTGTATAAAAATGAATGCCTGTCCTGGTGTTGAAAAACCTGTATGCAGGCGTGCTCTCCGGTGCAGGATCTTCATATACTTTGAATTTAGGCCCCTCATATGTCCATTGAGGCAGGTTCTCTATGATATAATCCCTTTCAGCTTCGCTTATAGTATAAAGGTGTCCTCCCCTTAAATTGTTGAAAAATCTGTATACTGGCACAGGATAATAGGGAAGAGGCGAGGTTGTAGCGCAGTCTGTGTTTGAATACTCTGAATTGCCTACCTTGTTATACGCCCTGACCCTGTAGCAGTATTCTTTTTCAGCAGGAAGCCCTGTGTCACTGTATGATATGATATCAGCGCCCGTTACGGCTATCTGGATCCAGAAACCGGATGAACCCGGCCTTCTTTCTATTTTGAACCCTTTCTCATTGTCTGAATTGTCTGTCCATTCAAGGTTTATCTGAGAGTGGGATGCTGAACCTGCAACAAGCCCTGAAGGAGCGTCAGGAACAGGATTTATGTATACAGCTGTAAATGATACATCCCTTTGGGGCATTATGAAAGAAGTGATGGCGGAAAAAGGGTCATCCAGAAGGGAAATATCATCAGGAGAGCCTGTCCACTCTGAAAACTGGTATGCCTTATTTAAGGAGGCTGAAATATCTACCTGAGAATCTACATAGTAAGTCCCGTCCCCTGTTAAAACAACCCCTATATTATCAGGGTCTGCAGTTAAAGCAACATCATAAAAATCCTTGTATACCGCAGTAAAGGAAACATCTCTCTCCGGCATGATGAAAGTGGTTGATGAAGATGCCGGATCTGCAAGAAGTGCAATATCATCAGGCAAGCCTGCCCACTCATGGAACTGGTAATCCCTGACCAGTTCGGCAGATATTGCTACCTCCTGGCCGGATATATAGTTTCCCTCCCCGGTGAGATTCACATTAAGCGTATCAGGGTCCGCATAAAGGGATACTGTTCCCTCAAAATACAGAGAACCGCAGGCAATTCTATTTGAAATTTTTCCCCCTGCGGTAAAAAATCTGCCTCCGAGATATAGCATTCCGTCATGCTGAGAAATGGCATGCACATAAGAATTAACAGCCTCACCGAGAGCGGACCATTCTGTTCCGTCCCATCTTGCGATATAGTTTACAGATACTCCGCCGGCTACAGTAATATTTCCTCCTGCATACAGACAGCCATTCATCGTTCCGAGGCAATAAAGATTGTTCCCTACCCCGGAACCAAGAGGAGACCATGAAGTACCGTCCCATTTAGCAATATTCTTTGCAGATATGCCTCCCGCAGTCGTAAAATATCCTCCTGCATAAAGCTCACCGTCCATGACAGCAAGAGAATAAACAACATTATCTGTTCCCTCACTAAGAGCAGACCACGAAACGCCGTCCCATTTAGCAATATGATTTGCAGATACTCCTCCGGCGGTTGTAAAGTTTCCTCCTGCATAAAGCTCACCGTCCATGACAGCAAGAGAATTTACTTTATTATCCATTCCATCGCCAAGGCTTGACCAGGAGACTCCGTCCCAGGAAGCAATATAATTTGCAGAGATCCCTCCTGCGGTCGTGAATTGTCCCCCAGCATAGAGGGTACCGTCGAGTGTTGCCAGAGCATAGACATAGTTGTTCATACCCGTGCCAAGCGCCGACCATTCTATACCGTCCCAGCAGGCGATATTCTTGACATAGACTCCTCCTGCATAAAGAATGGTCCCCCCTGCATAAAGACTGCCATTCATGGAAGCAAGCGCCATTACATTACTGTTATTGGACATGCCTTCTCCGAGAGGCGACCATGCTGTGCCGTCCCATGATGCAATATAATTAACTGTATTTCCACCTGCATTCTTAAATTCACCTCCAGCATAGAGATCACCATCCATGGAATGAAAAGCCCTGACTGTACTGTTCATGCCTGAGCCTGGTTCTGATCCGAGAGGCGACCATGCTGTGCCGTCCCATGATGCAATATAATTTACTGCTGCCCCTCCTGCAGTAGTAAAAGCTCCCCCTGCAAAAAGAATGCCGTCAAGTACTTCCAAAGCCTGAACATTGACGTCAACCCCTTCTCCAAGAGCATACCAGGAAGACCCGTCCCATCTGGCAATATTTTGTGCTGGATTCCCGCCTGCAGTGCTGAATGTTCCTCCTGCATAAAGACTGCCGTCATAGGAAGTTAGAGAATATACAGCATAGCCCATACCATCACCCAGTGCAGACCAGGAACTGCCATCCCAGGAAGCAATATAATTAGCTGTTATTCCCCCAGCCTCCGTAAACATTCCCCCTGCATACAGATTGCCATTCATGACTGTCAGCGCATTGACATAACTATTAGTTTCATCACCAAGAGCAGACCATGAAGATCCGTCCCATCTGGCCATATAGTTAGCAGAGATTTCCCCTGCAGTTGTAAAATTTCCTCCTGCATAGAGCACACCATCCAGTACAGCAAGCGAAAAAACATAGTTGTTCATGCCATTCCCCAGGGCAGACCATGAAGATCCGTCCCATCTGGCTATTCTGTTGGCAGGTGTTCCGCCGGCTGCAGTGAAATTTCCGCCAGCGTATATTTCACCATTCATTACAGAGATAGTCTCTACATATGCATTTAAACCAGATCCCAGGGCAGACCATGAAGATCCGTCCCATCTGGCAATTCTGTTGGCGGATACGCCCCCTGCGGTGTTGAATCCACCTGCTGCGTATAATTCGCCGTCAAGTACAGCAAGGGCACTGACACGACCGTTCAAGCCATCCCCCAGGGCAGACCATGATGTTCCATCCCATTTGACAATATTACTGGCAAAAACATTGCCTGCAGTAGTGAATTCCCCTGCAATGTAGACATCCTGATCAAGGACTGCAATATCATATATGTAGCCATTCACTCCGGATATCCAGAACTGCTCATCCCATTCCCAGAAATAATCTTTGGAAGATTCAGCTATATTTTCACAGGCAGTCAAAGATTGAGAACCATCAGCATTTAAATTATAGTTCTCATGGCTCAAAATTCCAGAAAACAAGTCTTCTGCAAAGGTAATGCTTATGGTGAATAACAAGAGAAATGATAATAAGATGCATGATCTTTTCATAAAAATAAACCCCTTTTTTAAATTTATTATCTTTTTTTACAGAAAAATTTATATATTAATAGGATTAAACACATTTTGGGTATAGATAATAGCATCAGATCCAGGTAATTTGAATGAGATTTATTTGAAATATTCATAAAAAAACTCAAGTATAAAAGAAATGCTGTAATTCAGGAAAACCATAAGAAACGGGTAAGAGCAAAAAGGCAACTATTACTGCAGATAAAGCCCTCCCTGATATTCTTTTTATAATTTTAATTTCCTTATAAGAAATATACATCAAAATTTGCCATATTCAAAAGGAATATTTTAATATTTAATAAAAAATATTTAATCTTTAGTATAAAATAATATCGGGGTCCATTTTTTATAAATATAACCTGATCGTAAAGCCTTGAAACTGAGGTATGGAAAAACAGACAATTCTATTAATGATAATTTATCTTGACATATTTGTATATATGTGCAACTATGCAATCATTAAAACGTAATAATTATTATTATGAGATATTATAAGAAAATATTTAAGGCTTTAAGCGATGAAACACGCATCAGGATCATGAAGATCCTCCTGTATGCCCATAGGGAGCTTTGTGTATGCGAGATAGTGGACAGCCTGAAAATCCCTGCATACAGTATATCAAGGCATATGAAGGAGCTTAAGTATGCCGGCCTGGTGAGTGAAAGAAGGGATGGCAGGTTTATCCTGTATAAGGCTGATCTGAAAGAAGATGATTTTGATGCAAGGCTGGAAGAAATGCTGGCAGCCATTCCGGAAAATGAGAAGGATATCAGAAACCTTGAAAAAAGGCTTCTTAGATGCAGAAGAACAGAAAAGTGTAAAGGAGAGTAAGATTGAACAGGAAGATCAAGTTCTTATTGATATTGATTGTATTTGCCTTTTTTTATTTCTTTCCTTTTGATAGAATTGTGCTTTACGGGCCAATGAAAGAGTCTCTGCTTATGCTTCAGGAGTATGCAAGGGAGCATGTGCTCCTGTGCCTGATCCCTGCTTTCTTTATTGCAGGGGCGATAAGCAATTTCATAAGCCAGGGGGCAGTCTTGAAATACCTCGGGGCAAAGGCCAATAAAGTGTTAAGCTACGGCGTAGCATCTGTCTCAGGAGCTATACTTGCTGTCTGCAGCTGTACGGTATTGCCTATTTTTGGAGGCATATATAAAAGGGGTGCCGGGCTTGGGCCTGCTATAGCCTTTCTATATTCAGGCCCTGCAATAAATATACTTGCAATAATACTTACCGCAAGGGTTCTGGGTTTTCAGATGGGCCTGGCAAGGGCTTTGGGGGCAGTCATTTTTTCTGTGATCATCGGACTGGCGATGCATTTTATATTCCTGAGGGAGGAGACAAACAGGAATAACAGCCTTGGACTTATGTTGCCATCGGAAGAGGGTCAAAATAGAAACCTTCTCCAGACCGCACTCTATATTTTTTCAATGGTCGGCATACTGGTGTTTGTTAACTGGGGCAAGGATGACAGCATGGGTTTGTGGAATACCATCTACAGCATGAAATACTATATTACAGGGTTTTTCATAGCGGGACTCATACTGATACTTATATTATGGTTTGAAAGACAGGAGCTGAAGCTATGGGCAATCTCAAGCCATGAGTTTTTACTGCAGATAATGCCCCTGCTCTTTATAGGGGTACTTTTAGCAGGATTCTTTCTCGGAAGGCCCGGGCAGGAAGGCATTATTCCTTCCCGATGGGTTTCAGGCCTGCTCGGGGGGAACAGCCTCAGGGCAAATTTCTTTGCTTCAATTGCAGGGGCATTCATGTACTTTGCTACGCTGACAGAGATACCAATACTGCAGGGGCTTCTTGGAAGCGGTATGGGAAAAGGCCCTGCCCTGGCGCTTCTTCTGGCAGGCCCTGCTCTGTCTCTCCCGAGCATGCTTGCTATAAGGAGTATGATAGGTACAAAGAAAACAGCAGTTTATGTAAGCCTTGTTATTGTTATGTCCACATTAACAGGTATGATCTACGGCACATTGTTCCCATAGGAGATCTTTTAATGGAAAAGAAAAGGGTATTGTTTATATGTGTCCACAATTCAGCAAGAAGCCAGATGGCAGAGGCTTTTCTTAACCGCCTGTCTGATGGCTTTTCAGCAGAAAGTGCAGGCATTGAGCCTGGAATGCTTAATCCGCTTGTTATAAAGGCAATGATGGAAGATGGGTATGATATATCCCGGAACAGTACGAAAAGTGTTTATGATATGCTTAGAAAACAGAGACAGTATGATTATGTAATTACAGTGTGCAGTCCTGAAGCAGCAGAGCAGTGCCCTGTCTTTCCTGGAAAAGGGATAAAACTTCACTGGGAATTTGAAGACCCGGCATCCCTGAAGGGCCCGGAAGATGAAAAACTGGCTGTACTAAGGAAAATCAGGGACATGATTAAAGAAAAAATAATTGAATTTATTAAGCAAAGGAGTGAAAACCATGGAGATTAAGATATTGGGAAGCGGCTGTCCCAAATGCAGGGCGCTTGAATCAAATGCAAGAGATGCAGTTAAGGAACTGGGCATTGAAGCTGATATTGTAAAGATCACCAAGATTAAAGACATTGTTGATCATGGTGTAATGGTGACGCCTGCGCTCATTGTGGACGGGAAATTAGTATCAGCGGGAAAGGTGCTGAAACCTGATGAAATAAAGAGAGCTCTGAAATCATAATAAACCCTTAAAATACATATTTGCTTTTGTACCAGCTAAGCATTTTAATAAGTTTTTTATAAAATGAGATGAGGTCTTTAGTATTTAATATTTTGATTTCAGCTTTTTTTAATCGTTGTCTTAGAGGAAAAATCAAAAAATTAAAAAGTCTTTAATTTAAAAGTACTTATAAAAGATGCGGAATGATTAAGACATGAAAAGATAAGGGGGCATCGCCCCCTTTATCCTAATATGCTGTCATTGCATTCGTATCTCCGTATGCAGCTATGTTTTCCCATGTTTCTGTTGATGTAACCCTCAGGTAAATATTTCCGGTGGATGTCTCGCAGGCAATAAGGTCATCCCTGGCACCTCCGGTAAATCTGCCTGAGGTTATCCTCTTTAGGGAGGCCATGACGAGTGTTGCCCAGCCCTTTGCTTCATATTCATAATAGTATGTCTTTCCGTCAGTATAGGTAAATATGACCTCAGCACCGCTGTCTCCGGTTATATCTCCAGCTGCTGCAAAATGGCCTGCAGCCGGGGAACCGCATGTAAGCCTGTTGAACTGGAAGCCCCTGCTGCATCTGTCTTTTGATACCCAGATGGAGTTTTCTGTTATATCACTGATAAGGTCAAAAGCCGGATCGATCTCTGAGGCGGTTTTTATGTCAAGCCCCTTTTCTGGAAGATACCTTACAAGGTAAATGCCGAACCCGTCAAAAACGGATATAAGCTCATCATAACCATCCCCTGTAACATCAGCTGGCACGACCTGGGATGGGCTGATATTTATAATGCTTGAGAACTGTTCAGTTGCAAAGTCATATATCAGGAATCCTTCATACCCCGTAAGGGCAAGGACCAGTTCATCAATTGAATTTTCATCCCTGTTTATATCAGAGGCTATTAGCAGGTCTGCCGACATGCTGTTGATAACCGTCCAGGCATCCTGAAATGTCCATTTCTGTATCCCGGTCTCTTCAAATGTTGCAACAACCTCAACAGGGCCATCTGATGATGTCCTGGCTATTGTAAAGTCTGTGCAACCGGCTGTACTGCATATAATATTTGTCCATAAAGCGCCTGCAATATCATAATAATAAAGGCCCATATCAGGGAATAAGGCCACCAGTTCAAGATTTCCATCATCGGATATATCCCCGGCAAGGATCCTTGTTGCAGAAACCCCTGAAAGGATCTTACTCCAGCTTGAACCCTTTGATTCTATATATGGTGACCTGGAAGGGTCATAATCCCATTGCCATATTCCTTCAAGCGAAGCATTCTCGAGGCTTATTGCGGCAGAGTCCCTGTAATACCACCTGGCAATATGGTTTGATGTAATACCTCCAGCTGTGGTAAAATGACCCCCTGCAATAAGAGAGCCATTATAGTTTTCAAGTGCTGCTACAGTAGAATTCATACCAGATCCAAGGGCAGACCATGAGCTACCGTCCCATTTAGCAATGCGGTTCACAGTCACGCTCCCGGCATTGATGAATGTCCCGCCTGCATACAGGTCATTGCCTATGAATTTAAGTGCATAGACTTCACTGCTGGCAGAAATACCGGACCCCATAGCAGACCATGAGCTGCCATCCCATTTAGCAATATTGTTCACAGTTACGCCCCCGGCAGTTGTAAAAGAGCCCCCTGCAACAAGACAGCCATCATATACGGTAAGGCTGTAGACAGTGCTGTTCATCCCTGATCCCAGAGCAGACCATGAAGTCCCGTCCCATCTGGCAATGCGGTTCACAGTTACGCCGCCGGCAGTTGTGAATGTCCCTCCTGCATACAGACAGCCATCATATACGGTGAGGCTGTAGACAGTGCTGTTCATCCCGGACCCCAGAGCAGACCATGAAGTCCCGTTCCATTTTGCAATGCGGTCTCCTGCCGCTCCCCCGGAAGCAGTAAAAGTCCCACCTGCAATAAGATATCCGTCATAAACGGTAAGTGCACGTACATAAGGATTGGTAGTCCCCATTCCGGTGCTAAGCGCAGACCAGCTGGCTCCGTCATATTTGGCAATGCCATTTACAGCCATGCCATTTAAATTCTGAAAGTACCCGCCTGCTATAAGATCGTCATTATATACTGTAAGAGCTCTTACCATGCCGTCTGACCCATAATTGCCCAGGCCTGACCATGAAGCCCCGTCCCATTTTGCAAATTCATCCACAGATATACCGCCTGCAGTCCAGAACTGGCCTGCTGCTATCAAATCGCCATTATAAATGGTTAGAGCAAATACATAACAGTAATCGTCATCCATTCCCGGATTGCCTATCCCGGTATCCCAGTAATGGGAACCCCTGTTTTCCTGCATAAATAGATTCTGGCTGTCAGATATCATCATATCAGATGCAGTTAGTTTATCATACTCGGCAAAAGTAATGCTTAATGTAAGGATAAACATTAATGTTAGAAAAATGGCTGTTCTTTTCATAAATCAGTCTCCTTTTTGATTTATATCAATTAAATGTTTTAATTTAACTTGCTTATCCAGTTAGCTTGAAATATCCTAGAAAGGATTGTTCTCGATAATATTTTTATATAAAATAATAAATTTTTCTCAGAATTACAAAAAAATTATGAAAATATTCTTTCTATGGTAATTAGTATAATTATTATAATGCAATTACTAATTCTATCTTTTCAGTACCCTTTCATAATATATAAAATATTAAACTGAATAATTCTTTTTTAATTTCCACAGTTATGCCTCATTAAAGAATCCACTGCAGTTCTGTCCTGAATTCTCTGGTCTCACCGCTGATCGAGACTGATTCAAGAATATATATATATTTTCCCATATTCTTTATATTGTCGCTATAGGAATAGTCTGCAGGGTCTGATGATGTGCCCTGTCCCTGTATAAGTTCATCATTCAGTTTGACAGGGCTGGAAGATAAAAATGGGCTTATTTTCCCCTTTTTTAATCTGTAAAGGTTAAAACCAAGATTATCAATTTCTGAGACAGTCATCCAGTTTATTCGGACTTTATCACCAGTACCCAGTGCTAAGAAGTATCCAATCTCAACAGGAAGCGGCAATTCTTTGTAGGCTGTATTATTGCCTGTATAAGACTCTGATGGTTCTACACCTGTAATTTCCACAGTAAGGACATAGGGTATCTGTTCAAGCCCCGGGTCTGAATTCCAGTTTATAGTGATATCACTATAGCCTGAGGGAGCTATATTTGAAAAACTGTTACTTTCTATCAGCTGAAGGTCTGTACCTGGTATCTGACTGAAATAAAAATTTACATTCCCAGAATTTATATCAGCTGTACCTGTGTTTCTTACCCTTGCAGTAATCTCAACAGTATCACCGGGGCTTGGGAAGGATGGGCTTAAAACTATATCCTGGGATACAATGCTTGCATCCGGTCCACTGGGGGTTCCGTAGGAAAGCTTTGCCACAAGTATATCACGCTCTCCGGCAGAGTATATCTGCATTGAATCAAATAATACAGTGTCATAGAAATAGCCTGATATATATGTGCATCCTGCATTATCAACTGCTATGCCATTTCCGTGCTTTATCAGATACCCATAACCGCCCTTTGCCCAAAGGAAATTTCCCTCAGTATCCATCTTCGCAGCAAATATATGAATGCCGTCCATATCGAGGTAACTTATAGTAAAGTTGCCGAAAGTGGCAGCTTCCTGGAAATAACCTGTGAAATAGCAGTCACCGCCTGGAGTGGAAAAAATGCTCATTCCTTGGTCAGCTCCTGATTGCCCGGCATGCCTGACCCATTGGTAATCACCGTCAGCATTGAGCTTTGCTATAAATATGTCTGAAGCATTCTCATAGCCATAAGCAGTAAGCTCTATATCATCAAAATACGTTGTATTGTGGAAACCGCCAGTGACATAAACATTTCCGGAACTGTCTGTTGCAATGTCCCTTCCATAATCTTTCGCCCAAGATTCATCTTGTGCACCAGCCCCCTTGGCCCATTTGAAACTGCCATCAGGATACAGGCCAGCAATAAAGATATCATAATCACCGTTTGATACCAGCTGTGTATCACCAAAGTATGCAGTGTCCATGAATGAACCTGTACAATAGATATTACCTTCCGTATCAACAGCAACAGAAATACCTGCGTCATAGTCAGCCCCGCCTGCTTTGGTGGCCCATAAGAAATTCCCATGGGGGCTGATCTTTGCAATGAATATATCTGTTTGTCCATCACAGGTCAGTTCTGTATCACCGAAAAATGCATTACCTGAAAAACATCCGGTTATATATGAATAGCCCATGGAATCAGCTATTATACCCGCTGCTACATCCATCTCCACGCCTCCTGCCCTTTTTGCCCAGAGAAAATTCCCATCAGGGTCAAGCTTTGCAATAAACATATCCATATTGCCATCTGAAACAAGCTCGATATCACCAAAGTTTACCGTTTCCTGAAAACAACCGGTAATAATTGAATAACCCCAGAAATTTACATATATACAGTAGGAACAATCTACTTCTGCTGACCCAGCGCTTTTTACCCAGAGGCATTCTCCTTCACTGTTCAACTTTGCGATAAAAATATCATTTTTACCATTGGAAATAACCTCCTTATCGCCGAAAACAATTGTATCCGAAAACCAGCCCGTAATGTATACATTGCCGTATCCATCTACTCCAGTATCTTCGCTGGCATCATCTCCTGTACCGCCAAAATTTTCTGCCCATAGATAGGGCGGAAATGCATAAGCTGAAGGAGAATAAAACAAAGCAAATAAGATTATTGATAAAAAGAGTATTATATTTTTTAACATCAAAAGATACCTCCCAATTTAAACAATATTGAATATTATTGTAAACTAAACTGCAGTATTATTCAATGTATTTGTTGATTTTCTATTCTTTAAATTTGCAATGCCTTATTTATCCCTTGTTAACAGGAAATCTTTCTATATTGATCCTTATGCAGAATTCCAGTTAAAAAAAGGTTTTAATACCTTGTGCAGCTTTCTCATATTGATTATTATTTTAAGGGTAGGAATATATGGTTTGATTATTAAAGGCCAGAAATGTATGGAGTTTATTATATCATAAATGGTAACCATCCCGCGAGGAATGGCCTTAAAGCATCCAGCTCAATGTATTGTTTTGCATGAAGAAACTATATGTATTTTATAAGAAGGCAATAATTTTCAGGATAATTGATAAAGCATGCCTTCAAAAATGATAATAACAGTGTTTTAATAAATTTTCAGTCAGATATATGGCTTTTGATATTAAAAATTACTAATAGTCTATGTCCTCATAGTCATCTTCATATGCGTTTTCTTCAATGTTCTCCAGGTCCATGCCTTCAAGCAGCTCTTTTAATGTGACAAGCTCCTCGAGTGTCAGGGTAATGCCTTTTCCAGTCTTGTTGTTCTCATGTTCCCATGTCCTTATCTCATACTCGGGTTTGTGCTTGTTCCATGATACAAGGTTCAGCTCCTTGGTCCATCCGTTTGATGTCTCGCTGATAACTCCTACATGTTCGAGTATTTCATACTCAGTACTTGCCATAGATTCAAAACTCCTATTTCTGTTTTTATGACATAGGCCTATTATATTTAAATTAAAAAAAATGAGAAATTAATTTTCATTTCTTGGAATGTAGTCTTTCGTGGTTTTTCTTGAGAGGATCCTCAGCTTTTCTGCAGCAGTACGTTTCTCAGTTATTTATTGAATTATTTTCTATAAATTAAAATGAAAAATGCAAAAAATTATTTTTAGTCATTTAGTTATGGTCTGTCTGCCTTTATGTCTGAATTCTTTCTTTCCAGATTAATGCAATAATAAATTGTAATAATACCGACTATTCCTTGTACATCCCCTGTATATCCCTGCAGTAGTTTCCTTCAGGTGTTTCCACAACTATATAGTACAGCTGTTTTGTAACAGGGTTTTTCTCAAGGAAAGCCTTTGCTGTTGCAGCATTGGGAGCCTTGTGGATGCGGTAGATCATGGTATGCCCCATTCTCTGCTGGCGGTCTTCACGGACGAATTGGACCTGCCCTGCAGGGGATGATTTTGGTTTAGGAGGCTGTTTTTTCGGGGCAAGTTCGTTCTTTTTTCTGCCATTATGCTTGACAAATGCCTTCTGAGCTTTCTGGTAAAGAGAAGGGGACAATTCTTCTCCGCATAGAATAGCTTCAAAGTTGCCTCTTTCGGTTTTATAATAGCCGAATATAAGCATTTCCCTGCATATAAGCTTTCTGGTGTCAGCTGCTTCATGTATGCAGTCAAGCTCTAAAAGTGCTTTTTTCGCATCGCTTTCATTATCAAAAAGATAGAGAAGGAATGGATCGAATTTCTGGTTCTTATTGCGCGTAATCCAGTAGGCAGTTGCAAACTCGGCACTGTCATGCCTTGTCCCTGTATTATCCTTTTCATTGTATGTCTTTTTAAATAAGCTGGAAAGAAAACCCATAATTATACCTCCTTGTTTATTAATATGTTAATTAAGCAGAAAAGAAAAATCAAAAAAAAAGTGATGAAAAAACTCCTGATAAGGAATGTTATATTGCCATAAAAATAATTTTTCTTTAATAGAATTATTTTTGACTTTGCAGGTATTTTTATGCATAATTAAATAAGTGACTTTTTATGCAGTAAATAACCCTGATATCAGTATAATATCTGCTAAGAGAGGTGGGAATCCTTAGGATGAAGAGGCATCTGTTATATAATTTTTGCAGGTTAGCAGTATTTGCTGCTGTTTTTATATCTGCTGCTGTTTTGGTATCAGGAGCCAGGCCAGTAAGGGTAGGGGTATATGAGAATGCTCCCAAGATCTTTACCGAGGACGGGACGCCGAAGGGTATTTTTATAGATATACTCGAATATATTTCAGAAGAGGAAGGCTGGGAATTAGAATATGTAACAGGGACCTGGAGCGAGGGGCTTGACAGGCTGGAAAAGGGCGGGATAGACCTGATGCCGGATGTGGCATATACTGCAGAGAGAGATGAAATATATTCTTTTCACAATGAGCCTGTCCTTTCAGACTGGTTCCAGGTATATATACACAAGGGAAGCAATATAAAATCCATAGTGGACCTGGAAGGAAAGAAGGTGGAGGTCCTTGAACGGTCAGCGCAGGAGGCTGCTTTCAGAAAACTGGCTGAATCATTCGGACTGAAGATCGATCTTATTTCAATGCCTGATTACCAGACGATCTTTGAACAGGTTGAGGAAGGGAAAGCGGATGCTGCAATTGTGAACCGCTTTTATTCAGCAGAGAAAAATGGGAATTTTCATGTTGACAATACCGCAATAATATTCAATCCCACAAGGCTGTTCTATGCTTCACTGAAGGGTAAAAACAGGGATCTTTCCAGGGCTATAGACATGCATCTGGCAAAAATGAAAGAAGACCCTGATTCGGTGTATTATGAATCACTCAAGAAATGGACATCTGAAGAAAGCATACATCTGCTGCCCAGGTGGGTGACCTATGGGGGCATTATTGCTGTAGCAGCTGTATTTGCAGGTGCCGTAGTAAGCATAGTGTTTAAGCATCAGGTCAATTTAAGAACAAGGGAGCTGGCTCTGCGAAATGAACAGCTTGAAGAAATCAACAGGGATATAAAGCTTACAGAGCAGTCACTTCGCCAGAGTGAAAATATGTACAGGATGCTTTTTGAGACTGCCAATGACGGGATACTGCTTATTCACGAGGATCGTTTCGTAGAGTGCAACAGCAGGGCGGCAGAGATGTTCGGATGCACACGGGATGATCTGCTGGGGGCATCGCCGTACAAATTCTCACCCAAGATCCAGCTTGATGGCATGAATTCAGAGGATAAGGCGAAGGATAAGATAAGGGCAGCAAGAAAGGAAGGCCCCCAGTCTTTTGAGTGGCTCCACTCAAAGCTGGACGGCACACCTTTCATTGCAGAGGTCGGCCTTAATCTTCTTGAAATAGACGGAGAACATCTCGTGCAGGCAATTGTAAGGGATATTACCATGAGAAAGAAAGCAGAGGCTGAGCTTAAGGAGATAAACATAAACCTTGAAAAGCACGTGAGGGAAAGGACAAAAGAACTGGAGGTACAGAAGGAGAAGGCTGAATCCGCAGACCAGCTTAAGTCAGCCTTTCTTGCTACCATGTCTCATGAACTCAGGACTCCTTTGAATTCCATAATTGGCTTCACCGGGATACTGCTGCAGGGATTGGCAGGGCCTCTGAACGAGGAGCAGGAAAAACAGCTGAAGATGGTGCAGTTGAGCTCAAGGCATCTTCTGGCTCTTATCAATGATGTGCTTGACATATCCAAGATAGAAGCTGACCAGCTCAGGCTTTCAATAGGGGAGTTTGACCTGAGTTCATCAATTGAAAAGATGATAAAGATAGTAACGCCGCTGGCAGAGCAAAAGGGGATTGAGATCAGGGTCAGCGCAGGTGATGATGTAGGCTATGCAAAAACAGACCAGCGAAGGATAG
Organism: uncultured Candidatus Sumerlaeota bacterium; assembly: GCA_964389675.1. Lineage (GTDB taxonomy): Bacteria > CAYMEV01 > CAYMEV01 > CAYMEV01 > CAYMEV01 > CAYMEV01. The sequence goes on along the minus strand of CAYMEV010000030.1, from coordinate 10,521 downwards.
AACAGGTAATAATAAACCTTCTTAACAATGCAGTAAAGTTTACAGAAAAGGGAAGCGTCGAACTTAAAAGCAGGTCTGACGGCGGCTATTACATTATATCAGTCACAGATACAGGCATCGGAATAAAAAACGAAGATTTAGAGGATCTCTTCAAACCCTTTCGCCAGGTGGACAGCGGCCTTGCAAGGAAGAGGGAAGGAACAGGGCTGGGCCTGTCAATTTGCCGGAAACTGATAAAAATGATGGGGGGTACAATTGATGTTCAGAGCAGATACGGTGAGGGAAGCACATTTACTATACGCTTCCCAAAAGAAATCGGAGAACAGGTATGAGCTACACACTTCTTATTATTGAAGATAATGAGCAGAACTCATATATGATGAGATTTCTGCTTGAAAAACACGGGTTTAATGTTATACTTACAGAAAACGGGTTTGATGGGATAAGAGCAGCCAGGGAGAAGCAGCCTGATGCTATACTGCTGGACATCCAGCTTCCGGAGATGGATGGCTATGCCGTAGCAGGCAGACTGAAGAAGGACTCAGCAACTGAGTGCATACCTATTATTGCAGTCACATCATATGCCATGGCCGGAGACAGGGAAAAGGTCCTTGACGCAGGTGCAACAGGATACATAGAAAAGCCAATCGACCCTGAGACTTTTATTGATGAAATCATGCAGTTCCTTTCATGGGACTGCAAAGGAAACAAGGAGGATTTAAGATGAATATTCTCATTGTTGATGACCATGAAGAAAACCGGTATCTGCTGGAGAGCCTGCTTAAAGGAAACGGGTACCACACCATCTTTGCTTCAAACGGGGCAGAGGCAATGGATATAATAAAAAAGGGCGGGATTGACATGATAATAAGCGATATTCTCATGCCTGTAATGGACGGTTTCCAGCTTTTAAGAAAGGTAAAGACCGATGAAAAACTGCGAATTATTCCATTTATAATATATACTGCAACATATACCAGTGCCCAGGATGAAGAGTTCGCGCTGAAGATAGGCGCAGACAGGTTTATTGAAAAGCCCTGTGAGCCGGATGTGTTTATAAATGCTGTCAATGGGCTTATGGAGGAATACAGGAAGCATGGAGGGTCCCTTGCAAAGCCTTCAGTACACGAGGAAGAGGCACTGAAGCTATACAGCGAAAGGCTTGTGAAGAAGCTTGAGCAGAAGGTGCTTGAGGTAGAGAATCAGATGAAGGAAAGGCTTGAAGCTGAAGAGGCATTAAGGGAAAGTGAGTCACGCTTCAGGCTTTTTGCAGATACTGCCCCTGTTGGTGTCATTATCACAAACAAAGAAGGTGTGGGGATCTATGCAAGCAAGAAGTTTACATCCATGTTCGGTTATACGCTTGATGATACGCCTGATGTTGAAGCCTGGCAGAGTAATGCATTTCCTGATGAAGAGATCAGAATGCATTTCAGGCAGGAATGGCTTGAAATGGTCAAAAAGGCCAGAACTGCCGGATCAGATATAAAGCCAATGGAGTACCCTGTAAGATGCAGGGACGGAACGGTCAAAGAGATAGAATTCAGGATGTCCACGAGCGGGGGATTTGATTTCATAGTCTTTACTGATATAACTGAGAGAAAAAGGGCCGAAGAGGAACAGGAAAGGCTTCATGCACAGCTGACCCATGCACAGAAAATGGAGTCCGTGGGAAGGCTGGCCGGGGGTATTGCCCATGATTTCAATAATATCCTTCAGAGCATGCTCGGTTATAATGAGATGCTGTTAAATGAACTTCCCGAGGATAATAAAGCCCATGAATTTTCAGTTGATATTATGCACTGTATTGACAGGGCATCTGCACTTACAAGACAGCTGCTGGCATTTGCCAGAAAGCAGGCTGTTGAACCGCATATTATAGATATGAATGAGACTGTTGAAGGTATGCTGAAGATGCTCAGAAGGCTTATAAGCGAGGATATCGACATAGTCTGGCTGCCTAAGAGCGGGTTATGGCATGTTAACATGGACCCCACACAGCTTGACCAGATACTTGTAAATTTATGCGTAAATGCAAGCGATGCAATAGAGGGCGTAGGCATGCTAACCATTGAAACAGGCATGCTGAGTTTTGATGAAGATTACTGCAGAGAACACTCAGGATATCTGCAGGGGGATTTTGTAATGCTTGCTGTAAGCGACGACGGTTGCGGTATGGACGAAGAAACATTGAAAAAGCTGTTTGAACCATTCTATACCACCAAGGATGTTGGAAAGGGTACCGGGCTTGGCCTTGCGACAGTGTACGGGATAGTTAAGCAGAACAACGGCTTTATTGATGTGAAAAGCGAGCCGGGCAAGGGCAGTGTTTTCAGGGTATATTTGCCAAGATATGATGGTAATCTCGAAGATGCCTGTGAGGAAGAAGATGAGGACATTGCACTGGGGAATGGTGAAACAATACTTCTTGTGGAAGATGAGGATGAGATCCTGAGGATAAGCAAGGCAATACTTGAACAGCTGGGCTACAAGGTCTTTACGGCCAGGTCAGCAGGTGAAGCCCTCAAACTGGCAAATGAGATCACTGATAATCTGGACCTGCTGATAACTGATGTTATAATGCCCGAAATGAACGGCAGGGAACTGGGGAGTAAGATGATAAAGATCCACCCGGATATAAAGCTTCTTTTCATGTCCGGATATTCTCCTGATGTAGTAGCAGACCAGGGTGTTGCAGGTGCAAGTGTGCCATTTATCCAGAAACCGTTTACAATTAGAGATATATCAGTAAAGGTAAGCCATCTGCTTAAGGGGAAATGACCTTATGATGCATAATAGACCAGCATGAAATATGGAAAGAAAAGAAAATATTTTATAAAAGATTGCATTAATGCATACTAAACTGCTATAATGGATAAAAAAGTAAAAAATTAATAATAGAAGGGGAAATATTATGAAATGGTTTTATACTATTATTTGCACAATTCTTATTTTTATGGCTTTTACATTTTCTGCACAGGCAGGTTCTGAATACAGCCTTTTCGAGGACTGCAAATCAGAAAAATATTCCGGCACTGCGGAGGCTGACCTGTGGTTCTATGACAATTCAGACGCTGTATCAAGATATAAGGAGGCAGTAATCTCAGAAGAATTCAGGTCTCAGGATATTGCAGAATCCGGTGACAGGGTTATCCTGGATCTCTTTTCAGACAGCCGTTATACAGCAATAATAGACAGGACAAGTGTCAATATAAACGGCACACTGGCAATAAGGGCCCGAATTGAGGGATATGAGCATGGATACCTTATAATATCCACTACTGAAGGCAGAAGCCTGGGTGAAATAGAAATTCCTGAGAGGGGCGAGCACTATATCATTACAGGCAATCCGGAAACCATGACCCATTACCTTATGGAAATTGACATGAGATTTATGGATAAGCTTGAGAGCATGCCGGTTTTGATACCTCCCTCCATTGCAGATACTAAAAAAGAATCTCAGGTCGATGGGGAGGCAGGGCCCCATGGGAAGGACCTCGGGCCATCAGATCCTGCAACGATCGATATAATGATAGTTTACACTCCTGCAGCAAGTTCCTGGGCAAGCTCAAATGAAAGCGGGATAAGCAATACAATATCCCAGGCGATGCAGAAAGCCCAGCTGACACTGGACAACAGCCTTACCATTGTAACAATGACCCTGGTGCATTCTGCACAGGTTACCTATACAGAAAGCGGAAGCTCATATACTGACCTGGACAGGCTTACATATACTGACGGCTATATGGATGAAGTCCATACATGGAGGGATACATACTGTGCTGACCTTGTAGGATTGTTTACCTATGTTGAGGATACCGGGGGACTGGGGTGGCAGCTGAATACAATTAACGGGCTTCCGGATTACGCTTTTGCAATATCAAGGGTACAGCAGGCTTCATGGACATATACGACAATTCATGAAGCAGGGCATAATATGGGTGCTCACCATCACAAACAGCAGAATGTCCAGCCGGGCCCGGGGCTTTTCAGCTACTCCGCAGGATGGAGATGGGTTGGTTCTGATTCTAACAGATACTGTTCCGTAATGACCTATGAAAGCGGGACATACTTTGCTGACGGCCAGACTCATTCAAGGGTAGCCTATTTTTCAAATCCAAGTGTAAACCACATGGGAGTGGCAACGGGTGATGTAAATGATGGTGATAATGCCAGGGACATCAGAGAGGTAAAGCATGTCATTGCTGCATACAGGTCAGTCCCAGATGCTCCATCAGGGCTGTCAGCAACGGCTGTTTCATCATCTGAGATAGGCATAAGCTGGACTGATAATTCCAGCAATGAAACAGGTTTTAAGATAGAAAGGAAAACAGGTGCCGGAGGGACATGGGGCCAGATAACGACAGTCGGGGCAAATTATACATACTACAGCGATACAGGGCTGAATTATAATACGACCTATTATTACAGGGTATGTGCATATAATAATGCAGGCGACTCATCTTTTTCCAATGAGGCCTATGACACTACATTTGATATTCCGCCTATGCCTCCTGCTTCGCTGGCATCAGTACCATTTTCCTCATCGCAGATAGACCTTAACTGGATTGACATGTCCACAAATGAAACGGGGTTTGCTGTTGAGAGAAAGGCAGGCTCAACAGGGACATGGGCAGAAATTACAACATTGCCTGCTGAGACAACATATTACAATGATACAGGGCTTACGCCGGTAACTACATACTACTACAGGGTAAGCGCCTATAATGATTACGGTATATCCCCTTATTCTAACGAGACAAACAGTACGACACTTGTGGCATATCCGCTGGAGATTGCCCTTGATAATGCTGAGCTTATATGGAATACGACAGGAACAGTAAATTATACATACTGGCACGGCCAGGACGGGGATTATTACCACGGTAACTCTGCGGGACAGGCAGGTGCCATAACCCATGGAGAAGAAACGGGTGTTATGACAACTGTGGAAGGCCCTGGAGACCTTTCATTCTACTGGAAGGTATCATCAGAAGAGAATATGGATCTCTTCATCTTCTTTATAGATGGAACACCGCAGGACCAGATCAGCGGCCAGGTAGACTGGGTTCAGCAGGCCTATGCAATTGAGCCGGGAAGCCATCAGCTGGAGTGGTTCTATGTCAAGGATCCATCCGGTTCATCCTACCTTGATACTGCATACCTTGATTATGTGGATTTTGAAATGGAGTTTCCTCAGGATGAGGCTGTAATAAGCATAGAAAATACATCTGCAAAGGGAATATATACCTGGGGCTATACGGAGTCTAAATCTAACATGCAGAGTGAGAAGGGATCTTCATGGAATAAGATCTTCAATAATGTTACTGCATCAAAGATAGATGTAGCTGATATAACAGGGGACGGAATCTTTGATTTTGTCGCGCTGATAGACGGGTATGGCCTTTATTACTATAATCCTGGAACAGCCAGCTGGACTAACCTTGCGACATATGACACCCTTGATTTTACCCTTGCAAGGACATCTGCCGGGGTCAAAAAACAGGTAATAGCATCCTTCAGCAGTTATGGCCTTTATAAGTATGACTTTGATGCCTCCTCATGGTCGAGCATAATACAGTATCCTGCCGACCTTTTGCATGCAGTCAATATTGACAGGGACACCTCAGGCATTGATGAACTTATAGCAACATTTACAGGCATTAACAGGATGTACCTGTATGATTTCAATACAAGCGGTTTTACTACCATACTGATGGCAAAGCCATCCCAGGTAATTTCAGCTGATGTAACCTGTGACGGAAATTATGAGATGGTATGCGTTTTTGACGGTATAGGGGTCTATATGGTCAGGTACATACCGGAGAAAAACATGCTTCAGGAGATGGAGAAAACTCTGGATGAAAAATATGTGGTGTTTGATCTGAATGATATTGAGAGGAATCATGAATGGATGCCGAAGAACAGCAGAGGCCTGCAATGGAACAGGCTGACATGGGGTACACCAACATCCGGCCATCTTATTGCGGCTGGAGATATCAGCGATGATGCAGGTGCCGAAGTTTTTATGACATACGGAGGGAAATTGTCCTTTTATACATATAACACATCATCATGGGCAACACTGATAAATGGTTCATTCAAGAGGGTAATATCCGGAAGGTTCACAGGAGGGGAAAAGGATGACCTTATTATGTGCGCTACAAGCAATGGCGATATATACTTAAGGAAAACATCCACAGCGTCCTATGAGCTGATATCACCAGCGGGTGACAGCAATGCCATGGCTACAATAAGATAGCTATTTTTCCAAAATAATGGGCAGGCGCCTGTTAAGGCGCCTGCCTCTCAAATATTTCCGAAAAAAGGTAAAAAAGATTGATTTTTCTATGAAAGCGCTGTACCATAGGTACCAATGTATATCAATGATATAAATATAATATAATCAGGGGGTATTTTTATGTACAAAGTCGCCAGGTTTGCTTTTATGCTTATTCTATTGGCTGCTGTAAGTAATATATGTTTTGCAGGAACTGTACGTTTTGACATCTGCTTTGATGCTGATAAAGTTCGCATGGAGCCGTATAAGGATTATTACAGGATATCCTACAGCGATCCAAATGCTTATTCACTTGCAAAGGAAGGAGAACCTGATATCCCTGCCTATATGATCAGGGTTCTTGTACCTGCAGAATGTGAAGTAAAGGATATCATACTGGACGAGAGAGACAGAGTCATTTTAGGAGAAATGATCCCTTATCCCTTTCAGGGTTATGAGATAATATCAAAACCCAGGTTTTCGGAAATAGGAGCTGATCCTTCAGTATACAAAAGCGGGAAAGTTTATCCTTCCAGTAGGATTGTTTTTCATTCCATAGAGAAGACCAGGGGATTCAATATACTTTATTTCAGCTATTACCCCTTTATTTATGATACAAATACAGGCCAGCTGTCATTGTATCAGGATGTATCCTTCGAGGTTTTATGCAGCTATAAAAAGGAAAAGAGCCCTGTTTATTACAGGCCAAATTCAGTCTTTAATGATATTATATCCAGATCAGTGGTTAACCCGGCTGATATAGCCATTTTTTATCCTGAGAAGATGAATCCGGTACGTGCGAAGACTGATTATGATATGCTTATAATAACTACCAGCACATTTGAATCAGCAGCTCAGAGTTATGCAACCTTCAGGGCAGGTGCAGGCATAAGCTCAGATATAATTACAGTATCTGAGATTACATCAGCATATTCGGGATCTACAACACAGATGAAGATCAAGAACTGCATATATGACTATGTCCAGAACAATAATATAACATATGTATTTCTTATAGGAGATGGAGGCACAAGCTCAACATACAGCGTCCATGACCAGAATCTGTACGGATATCTTGACTTCGCAAAAGAGACAGATAATACATTGCCTGGCGATGTCTTCTACAGCTGTTTTGACGACCAGTTCGACTGGAATGCCGACGGTGATTCCTATGTCGGTGAAATGAGCGGCGATAATGCAGATATATCTCCTGATGTAATCATTGGCAGGCTGGCAGTAAGGGAATCACAGCAGATACTGGATTATATGGCAAAGGTAGGGGAATATATCGATGCAGCTTCAGATTCGAGCTTCCCGAAGAACCTGCTTCTGTCAGGCGTCCAGCTTTTTTATTATTCAGGTGATGCCGAAGCAAAGAGCGAGGTCATGTATTCAGATTTTATAGAACCCTACTGGTCGGGGCATAATAAGAATACTCTTTATGATACGAATGCTACTGTCTCTGTTGCCACCCTCTCAGCTTTGCTGAACCAGGGGATGAATTTCTTCCATATGGCGACACATGGTAATGTAACCATATGGGCCATGGAATCAGGAAGTGATTTCACCTCTTCAAGCGCTCTTGCGCTTGACAATATTCCGGGTATAGTTGTTACTATTGCATGTATTACCAATGCTTTTGACCCTGAGGTTTCAGGGGCTTCAGACCCATGCCTGGGAGAGGCTTTTATCAGGAATGCCGACGGAGGTGCTGTTGCTTACCTTGGAGCATCCAGGTACGGTATAGGCTATAACAGCTATGATACACACGGCCCTTCTTTTCAGTATAATGACTGGATATTCAGATATACTCTGGATACAACATATCAGAATATTGTAGGTGCGGGATTTACCCAGGCAAAGATCCAGATGACAGGCTCTGCTGATTCCGACTATGCTTTCAGATGGGTGCATTTTGCACTGAACCACCTCGGCGATCCATCAATTACAGCTCACAAAGATGTGCAGAGCAATATATCAGCCCCTTCAAACCTTCAGGCAACTGCTGTTTCATCAAGCCAGGTCAACCTTACCTGGACTGATAATTCTGATAATGAGACAGGGTTTAAGGTAGATAGAAAAACCGGTTCATCAGGAACATGGAGCCAGGCAGGTACTGTCGGCGCAAATGTTTCCAGTTATCAGGATTCGGGCCTTTCTGCAAATACGAGCTATTATTACAGGGTAAGGGCATACAATGCATCTGAAAATTCAGCTTATTCCAATGAGGCAAATGTTTTTACTCACTCTATGCCTCTGGGTGAAGCACTTGACAATACATCCCTTGTCTGGAGCACAAGCTCAAGTGCAGGCGGGGAATATGTCTGGTACGGGCAGAGCGATAATTATTATTATGGGGGTTCATCTGCAAGAAGCGGAGCAATAGGCAATAATTCAACCACTACATTAAGCACGGAGGTAACGGGTCCCGGGACACTGACATTTCACTGGAAGGTATCTTCAGAGGATGATTATGATTATCTCCGTTTCTATATAAACAGCACTGAGATGGACGCTATCTGCGGTGTAGTTGACTGGCAGGAAAAGACATACGAGATAGAGGAAGGGACAAATGTCCTTGAGTGGGTCTATGATAAGGATGAGTATGTTGAAGAGAATGATGACACAGGCTGGGTGGACTATGTCAGATGGGAGCCTGACATTGTTTCAGAGAATGCAGTTATCAGCATTGAAGATGAAGGAGCAGAAGGCCTATATACATGGAGTTACAGCCAATCAAAACCAATAACACTAAAAACAAAGGGTTCAACATGGAGCAATATATTCAGCGGAAGTACTGCATCAAGGATAGAGGCGGGCGATATTACCGGAGATGGTATTTTAGAATTTGTTGCTCTTATACCAGGTTTTGGACTCTATTATTATGATCAGAATACAATGCAGTGGACAAATATTGCAGTCTATGACACCATAGATTTTACCCTGGCAAAGACTGCAGCGGGGCCTAAAAAGGAGGTTATTGCCAGCTTTACTTCATATGGGCTCTACAGATTTAATTACGATACATCATCATGGTCAAATATTATCCAGTATCCTGCAGATATGCTTCATGCAGTTGACATGGACAGGGATGCAGATTCAATAGATGAGCTTATTGCCACCTTTGATGGAATCGAAAGGCTTTACCTGTATGATTTTTCAGCAGGTTCATTCACCACTATTCTTATGGCAAAGCCCTTAGATGTTGCAGCTGCAGATATTACCGGTGATGGCTATAATGAAATGGCATGCGTATTCAGCGGTATAGGGATCTATATGGTCAGGTATATTCCTGATAAGGACCTGTCATTTGAGCTGAAAAAGAGCATCTATGAAAAATACCAAATAATTGATCTTGCAAAGGATATAAGGTCAGATCATACATGGATTTCCAAAGGCGGTGATTCAAAGGGCCTGCAGTGGAACAGGATACTTATAGCGACCCCCACAAAGGGGCATCCCATCGCAACAGGCGATATTGCAGGAGATTCCGGATGTGAGGTTGTTATTACCTATCAGGATAATGTCTATTATTATGCATACTCCACACTGGAATGGACTGTTCTTGCAAACGGTTCATACAAGAGGATCCTTGCAGGAAAATTTACAGGCTATGATAAAGATGACCTTATTATGTGTTCAACATCCAGCGGTGCATTATATCTGTGGAAAACATCATCAGCAGAATTTGAGCTTATGACTTCGACCGGCAATACAAATGCAATGGCTGTTATAAGGTAATTTTTGGAAATAAAGGATATCTGATACAGGGGTTTGCCCTGTATTTCAGACAGGAGTAAAGGGCATAGGGGTTGTTTATCCTCTCTGCCCTGCACTGCTCTGAAAAAAAAGAGAATATTTCCCTGATGGAAAGGGTTTCTCTTCTTCTCTCAAGCTCTGATATTATATGGGCTTCAATATTCTCAAGGCTGTCAAGGTCAGAAACCAGCCTTTGCACATGTATGTACCTGCCCCTTTCCCATGTGAGGAAATCCCTGCTGGAATAGACCATATTCCTCACCTTGGCGAATGATACGCTTTTCTTTTTAAGCCTCCTTATATCATTATATATTTCCTTAATGCTCATGGGGCTTTTGCTTTTTTTGAGTATAAAATCTATGGATGATTTAATGCTTGATTTATAAAGCTTATATGACTGCCTGGTATAAAAAACAGACTCCCTTAATACCTAAAAATCTCTTATAAAACATTTATACGATAAATCCGAGCAAAAATCAAGA
>CAYMEV010000029.1:0-38923 GCA_964389675.1 uncultured Candidatus Sumerlaeota bacterium | reverse complement strand
ATAACCATGGCATGCACCGAGATAGATGAAGATTCCCTGCTGGAAATAATCCTGGATATGGGTTGCGAGGACCTGAAAACAGAGGATAATATGTTTGAGATAATCACAGAACCTGATAAATATCAGGATATTCTTGATCTTCTCAAATCCAGGGGATTAAATATAGAATCATCGGAACTATCAATGATACCGACATCCCATATCCCTCTGGAGGGTAAGAAGGCCCAGCAGCTGCTGAACCTTATAGACAAGATTGAAGATCATGATGATGTGCAGAATATCTACAGCAATTTTGATATAGATGAAAAGGAATTCGAGGAGAATCAGTAAAGTTTTTATATGGGTTTTATTGTATTAGGTATCGATCCTGGGATTAACAGCACAGGCTACGGTATTATCGAATTCAAAAGCAATTCGGATTTTTCCTACCTTGATGCAGATACAATAAATCCCTCAAGGAATAATGGCATGGAAATGCGCCTGGCATATATATTTAATGGAGTATCAAATATAATTGAAAGATATAAGCCGGAGATCATGGCAATTGAGAAGGTATTTACAGGAAAGAATATACGCACATCAACTATTCTTGCATACAGCAGGGCTGCTGCGCTTGTGGCAGCAGGGATTCACGGTATCCCAATCAGGGAATATAATCCTACCAAGGTAAAGAGTTACCTTAGCGGACATGCTTTTGCAGGAAAGGGGCAAATGGCATTCATTATATCAAAGCTGCTGAAAATTAATAATCCTGAAATGAAGAGCGATGCATCTGATGCATTATCAATAGCCTTTTGCTGTGGGCTTGACCACTGCATGGAGTTGAGAAAAAAGGGGTGCAGGCCGTGATTTCCTTTCTTCAGGGCAAGATAATAGATATTCAAAAGAATGTGCTTCTCATTGAAAACAACGGCCTTGGTTATGAGGTAAACTATCTCAGGAAAGCAAATTCTGAAATGCCTGAGATCGGCGATTCAATTACCCTCTATATTCTTTCACTTATCAAGGATGAATCCATATCATTCTATGGATTTGCTGATATATCAGATAAACATCTTATAAAAAAGCTTACGAAGATTCCGGGGATAGGCATAAAATATGCGATGAACATTCTTTCAAACCTGGATCATTCGAGCCTTTTTGAATCAATCCAGAATGACAATGTATCATTGATACAACAGATACCGGGGATCGGTAAAAAGACCGCACAAAGGATAATATCCGAACTGAAGGAGGAAATACCCAAAATTAAGAGAGATTTTGCAATAAGCACCAGGGATGATGCACCCCTCGACAAGGTCAGGATAGGCCTGGCCAACCTTGGTTTCAAGAATGACCTTATACAGGAGGTGCTCCAGATCCTCAGAAAAGAGACACAAAGCAGGGATGTAGCCTATTTGCTTAAGAGGTCTCTTGCAATACTTTCTAATCTGAGAAAATAATCTATGAATATGAATCTTGATCCACAAATTATCGACAGCAATGAAGAGCTTTTTGAGAATAATATAAGGCCGAAGACACTTGATGAATTTATCGGCCAGAGCAGGCTTGTGGAAAACCTTATGGTTTTTGTCAAATCTTCTGTCATACAAAACCGCCCCCTGCCCCATATTCTCCTGTACGGCCCCCCAGGCCTGGGAAAAACTACTCTTTCAAGGATCCTTGCAAATGAAATGAAGGTAAGCATTAAAATTACATCAGGCCCTATACTTGATAAACAGGGAGATATCGCAGCCATATTGTCATCCCTCGAAGACAATGACATCCTTTTTATTGATGAGATACACAGGTTAAAAACGAACATAGAGGAAATGCTTTATCCTGCAATGGAAGAATTCGAAATAGACATTGTCATGGGTTCCGGGCTTGGAGCATCCACCCTCAGGCTTCCGCTTAAGAAATTTACGCTGATAGGCGCAACTACAAAGGCTGGAAACCTCACATCACCTCTGAGAGGAAGGTTTGGATATGAGGACAGGCTGGATTTTTATGATACGGATTCAATAAGGAAGATACTGCTGAGGACATCTGAACTTCTTAAGATTGTGCTGAAGGATGATCTTGCAGAGTACCTTGCATACAGATGCAGGGGTACGCCAAGGATAGCAAACCGCCTTTTATCCAGAATAAAGGATTTTGCAACTGTATACAGCAAGGGGGTCATAAAGAAGTCAATCATTGACCAGGCGCTGGATTCCATGCAGATTGACAATCTTGGGCTTGACAAGATGGACAGGCTGATACTTCAGGTAATGATCGATAATTTTAACGGGGGTCCAGTGGGTATTGACACTATATCCATCTCAATAGGCGAGGACAAACGCACTGTTGAAGAGGTGTTTGAACCATTCCTGATTAAGATGGGCCTGATAAGCAGAACATCAAGGGGCAGAATAGTGACAAAATATGCTTATAAGCACCTTAAAAAGGAAGACAAGTTTAATGCAAGACAAAAATCACTCTTCGAAGAATGAATTATATAACCTTCTTAGTACTTTTGACTTTCATCTCCCTGCTGATCTGATAGCCCAGCATCCATCTGATAAAAGGGATGAATCCAGGCTTATGGTCTATGACAGGAAACCGGGAAAGATACACCATGACGTTTTCCGCAATATCTTCAAGTATCTTCCTGAAAGGCTTCTTATGGTATTCAATGATACCAAGGTTATTCCCGCTAGTATTGAGGGTGTCAAGGTGAGAACCGGAAGGGTTTTTGACCTGCTTTTCTATAAGAAGATCACTGAAAACCAGTACTATGCCCTTGCCAAAAAAATGAAAACATTCCTGGATACCGATGAGATTATAATTGGCCGGGAACCCTCTATTATTCTCAAAGTCAGGAACCTTGGCGACAGACTGCTGTTATCCTTTGATGATGCAAAGCTGTTCTGGAACATTCTGGAAAGATACGGCAGGCCGCCTCTCCCGCCCTACATCAAGCGAAGAAAGCAAAACAAGGAATCTGATATAAAAAAGGATAAAGAAAGGTATCAGACTGTCTATGCAAGGCATTCGGGTTCAGTTGCTGCACCAACAGCTGGTTTGCATTTCTCTGAAGAGATGATGAGAAGAATAGCCGAATCGGATAAAATTGAGACTGCATTCGTGACCCTGGATATAAGCCTGGCAACATTCAGTCCGGTAAGATCGGACAACATTTCCCATCATAAGATGGACAGTGAAACAGTTACCCTTGATGATGAGAATGCGGACAGGATAAAAAGAGCAAAAAAAGATAATATACCGGTTGTTGCGGTGGGCACTACAACACTAAAAAGCCTGGAAGGCATATATGATAAGGTAAAAGATATTCAGGCATTCAGCGGAGGAATAGACCTTTTTATAAGGCCTCCATTCACGTTCAGCATTGCAGACCACCTCATAACAAATTTTCACCTGCCGAAATCCACGCTTCTTATGCTCGTATCTGCTTTTGCGGGACTTGAAAGCGTCAAGGAATGTTATAAGGAAGCTATTGACAGGAAATACAGATTCTTCTCTTATGGCGATGCTATGCTTTTTCTCTGATTAAAGCAGCATTATATTATTTTCCCTGCACTTATTTTTCATATCCTCAGGCCATATTCCTGCCTGGATCTCACCTATATGAGCCTTTCTCAGAAAAACCATGCACATCCTGGACTGTCCCAGGCCTCCTCCAATACTTAGCGGCAATTCATCGTTATAAAGCCGTTTATGAAACATCAGCTCAAGCTTATTGGCAGTCCTGCATTCGTCAAGCTGCCTTATCAGGCTATCCTTATTTACGCGAATACCCATTGATGAGAGCTCAAAGGCACAATCAAGAAGGGGATAATATATCAGTATGTCTCCGTTTAACCCCTTGTATCCCTTATCACAGCTGACTGAGATCCAGTCATCATAATCAGGGGCCCTGCCATCATGGGGCCTGCCGTCAGAAAGCCTGGCTCCAATCCCTATTATAAAGACTGCCTTATGTTTCTCTGCTATTTTTTTCTCCCTGATAGAGGGTGGAGATCCGGGATACATTTCCAAAAGCTCCTCGGAGTGGATGAAAAATATCTCATCAGGAAGAATAGGATCCAGGTGTGGATAAATTCCGCATATATGCTCCTCAGTATCCTTGATAGATTTATATATCCTTTTTACAGCATCCTTCAGAAAGTCCAGGTTCCTCTCCTGTGGCAGCATGATCTTTTCCCAGTCCCACTGATCAACATATATTGAATGCAGGTTATCAAGATTCTCCTCCGGCCTTATGGCATTCATATCCGTATATATCCCCTGAGGATACCTGAAGCCATAATCTGCCAGTGCCATTCTTTTCCATTTTGCAAGGGACTGGACAATTTCGACATCAATATTATCTGCTCCCTTTACTGTAAAGGAGACAGGCCTTTCAATTCCGTTAAGATCATCATTAATTCCTGTTCCTGAAGGCACAAAGAGGGGTGCTGTAACCCTTTCAAGGCCAAGTGCAGATGAAAAGCTGCTCTGGAAAAAGTCCTTTATAGCCTTTATTGCGCTTTCTGTTTCAACAAGGTTAAGTAGACTGCTGTAATTTTCCGGTATTATAAGATTTTTAAGGTGCATGGCCAAGTGAGACCTTTACTTAATTTTCGCTCAGGATCTCGCTGTCATAGATCTCTTCAAAATGCTTTTTATGCTTGGCCTCTTCCGAAGCAAGCTTCTGGAAAACCCTTCTCGCACTTTCGTTACCCGTCATTTTCTGAGACATATTATAATAAAGCTTGAATGCGGATTCTTCCTTTTTCATAGCAATTATGAGAATATCCTGATAAGTCAGGTCATCTCTGTCCTGTGTCTCTACTATATAATCACTGATCTTAAGATCCTCAACCGGCTGGCTTTTAAATGCTTCAATGTTTTTACTTTTTAGTTCATTCAGTATATCAATATGTGATAATTCCATTTCTTCCAGATTTTTTAACAATTCCAGCTTGCTCTTGAAATTGACATCTTTCTGAAGATTCCTGTAGAATTCCGCTGCTTCCTTTTCTCTCTCTATGGCAAAATCAAGTATCTTGCCCACGCTCTCATTTTTCATATCTGACTCCCTTCTCAGCATTTAATATTGTTTAAAGATTAATTCCATTTTTATAAAAGCTTATATCAGGCTTTTTTCCTTGAATAATCCTAAATGCAAATTCGAATTATACCTTAAATATGTTTGATTTTTATTCATCAGGATAAAATAAAGAAATGAATATGAATTCCAGTATTATCTGTTCTTTTATCCATTCTACAGATATTTTGTGTAATTTTTGCTGAAGCTGTAGTTTTCAGCGACAAGCTTTATCAATGCCATGAGGGGCGCTGACATAAGCATCCCGGGTACTCCCCATAAAACCCCCCAGAAAACAAGCCCTGCCAGGACAGCTACAGGGTTCAGCCTCATTGTCTTACCCATGAACAAAGGCTCAACAATATTCCCCATCAGGTTCTGGACAATAATAAGTATTATGGCAAGCAGTACTGCTTTCCCTAATGGAAAAGTCAGAAATGATATCATTATAGGGGGAAGGGTTGACAGGACTGACCCTATGGATGGTATAAAATTTAGAAGAAAGGCAAGGAATCCCCACAGGAATGCAAAATCAAGGTCGAACATAATGCCTATCATATAGAAAACTATCCCCGTTATCAGGCTAATAAGGAATTTAATAGTAATATAAGCCGTTATTGACTTATCCATTTCAAGCATGATACCTTCAAATTTTACATCAGAAAATACGAGATAGCCGGCAAACAGGAATGTCATCAGCAGGAAAGCAAGGAAATTAAAAAGACTGCCTACAAATGAGCTTAAGATGCTTCCTATCGGCAGGCTTTCCAGTTTGGGCAGGAAATTTTTAAGAGAAAAGTCATACTGGGTAATCCCTTCTTTGAATTTGCCTAGGCTGTCCAAAAACTGGTATTCAAGTTCCATTTCTTCCGCGCTTTTATCCTTTACCTCATCATCAGGCTTCGTTTTATCTGTATTATCCTTATTATCTTCATCTTCACTTTTTACGAGGTCTTTAATTGAATTATCAACCTTCTCTATAAGTGTATTAAGCTTTTCCCAGTATGCAGGCATCTGGCTTCCCATCTCGTATATAGCCTGATAGCCTATCAGAAACATGAAAAACAACAGGACAAATGTTGTCAGCATAGCTATTATCCTTGTAATGATCATGCTTTCCTTCTTGAAAAATAATCGTGACAATATCTCCTGCTCTTTATTCACCAGCCTTGAAAGAAAATACCCGAGGCAAAGCGGGATCATCAAAGCTCTTGCAAAATATAGGGCTGCACCTATGCAGACCATTCCAATAATCGCTATAAATGTATTTGTGATTGAGAATACCGAATCGATTATATTATGAGTGCTTACCTCGTCTATGCCCATCTTGCAGCCTATATAGATTATTTCCTTATAGTCTGTCTTAGAGAGGCTGCCTTTGCTTTGGGCTATCTGAGCAAGATTGTATATGAATCGCCTCTTTTTTGCATATGTCAAAACACCGTTGTCTTTAATCTCTTTAATAATAGCATTATATTCATCTTCATCAAAATCACTGCTCAGAAGATCAAGGTATTTATTATAGTACTCTTCTCTGAATTCTTTGGCTATCTCCCTCTCTATAAAGGCTTTTGCCTGCACCTTTTCCTTGAGATCGATCTCGAAGTCAGCCTTGGTAAGCTTCGCAAGGGAAATAATATAAAAATCATAGAGCTTCATCAGCTTTTTGCTGTCTTGCTTCATACCCGTTCTCCCGCCTGATAGCAATATATAAATATCATATTACAGGCCATATAATTCTGAATTTTAGCCTCATGCAAAATGACAGGTGATTTGTATCTTTCAATCATTGCTCCTTATAAGCACAATAATCATAATAATGCTGAAAATAAAGGCAAGTATGTATCCAAGGAACCCAAATATCGGTATGCCTGCAACCATTTCGGTGATTGACCCTCTTATCAAAAAACTTGAACTGATGACAAGGGATGCAACTATTATGCTAAGGCAGAGGCTTGTTATTGTCCTTCTGAATGTAATATTGATATCATTTATTTCATCGCTGAATTTTTTTGTAAAACGGTTTATTTCAAGCATAAACATAAGGAAATTTTCCACGGAACCAGGTATCAGCTTGAATATCCTGTTTATGTCCATGGCGTTGTTAAAGGCAATATTTGATATATTATCCGTATTAAAGCTCTTTAATATGTACCTGTTGATATACTGCCTTGAATAAATAAACATATTAAGTTCAGGAGCCAGCTCTTTTATCGTAGCTTCAACATATGAAAGGGCTTTGGCAAGCATAAGAATCTGATTTGGTATCTTTACCTGGTAGTTTCTGTATTTTGCAAACAGCACTTTGATAATATTCCCGACATTTATCCTTTTCAGTGGTACATTATAATACTTAAATAAAATATCCTTGGTATCCTCGATCATAAAATTAAGAGTCTTTGTGGGTATCCTGTCCCTGTGCTCGCTTAGCGAAAGAAGTGTTTTTACGACCCTTTCGTATTTCTGGTGCTCTATATTTATCAGAATATCAATAAACCCTGCAACGATATCCTTTGATACAAGATATGTCTGCCCAAAATCATATATTACAACCCTGCCGCTATCCTCGACCTTTATATTGCCTTTGTGCAGGTCAGTGTGAACAATATTCATATTAAAGATCTGGTCATAGCAGAAATGGATAATCCTTTCTCCACATTTATTCTTAAATTCTCCGTTCTTTGATGCTATTATGCCGTCAATACCTTTTCCGTCCAGCCTCTCCATTGTGATGATACTGCTGGTAGTTGCATTCCAGTAAACTTTAGGTATCTTAATATCCTTAAAGCCGTCCTTTTTTTCGTAAAATTTATAAAACTGCTCAATATGCGATGCTTCGATCAAAAAGTCGGTTTCTCTCTCAAGTGATCTTGACAGGTTTGTAACAATCTCAAGTGTTGATATATTGCTGTGTTTTAAGATATTATCATCGATATTCCTTGCTATATCAGACATTAATCTTATATCCTGATCGATCAGCTTTCTTGCTGCCGGCTTAAGTATTTTAATAACAACCTTATCACCGTTAACCATCTCAGCATTATGAACCTGAGAAATTGATGCAGATGCTACTGGTTTTTCATCAATTTTTTTGAATAACTGATCAATGCCCCCGGCAAGTTCTTTGGATATTATATCGTGTATCTCAGGATAAGGAATAGTCTTTACATTCTCCTGAAGATTCCTCAATTCGACAATATACTCGTCGGGCAGTATATCCTCCCTCTGGGAAAGGTATTGCCCAAGTTTAATAAAAGTTGGGCCAAGCTCTTCTAAAAGCTTTCTGAAGGCTCTGGCCCTTTCAGGATTCCTGTATCTCTGAAGGAGCTTTTTAGCTTTTTTATGTACAAAAAACCCGGGAAGTTTCCTTGTCTGCATGCCAAATTCCTTAAATAACTGGTAAAATCCATATTTGATGATAGTCTGGGTAATCTCCGAAAATCTTAATATGTTTTTTATTGTATTCTGAAGCTTCATATTGCAGATAACACCATAATAGATGATATTTTATCAGCATTCATTATGATCATAATGATGGCCTGATTATATCCTGAAATCAATAGGTCA
Source organism: uncultured Candidatus Sumerlaeota bacterium (assembly GCA_964389675.1). Lineage (GTDB taxonomy): Bacteria > CAYMEV01 > CAYMEV01 > CAYMEV01 > CAYMEV01 > CAYMEV01. Next base: position 30,285 of record CAYMEV010000029.1, on the reverse strand, counting down.
AAATACATATTGCTAATAATATATTAATTTTCCAGCATAGGCAAAGATAAAATACAGGCTGTACATCTTTCACATCATACATATTTCCAGGACTGCTTTTATAACAATTTGTTAAAGCATCCGTATAATTTACTAAGTGCTTTGAAATATTAAATTGGCTTGACTGCCTGTTATAGTTAATTATTTTATTTGATTATTATACAGTTTTGCCATAAATTATATAATAAGGATTCTTGTTCCAATAATAATTTACTTAAAGGAGGGTTTTCATGAAAATAATTATGAAACCAATTTTTTTTGCCGTAATTTTTGCCTTCCTGAGCATAGCATGCTTTGGAGAGGTGATAACATTCGACCTTGAATATGATATTGACAAGGTTGTTATTGAACCTTTTGAAGGATATTACAGGATTTCATACCAGGATCCGGATGCACATTCCCTGGCTAAGGAAGGAGACCCTGATATACCTGCTTATATGGTCAGAGTCCTTGTTCCAAGGCAGGCAGAGATAACTGACATCATTTTCAAGGAAAGCAGCAGGGTATCTCTCGGGGAAGTAACACCCTACCCGTTTCAGGGATATGAGATAATCTCAAAGCCGAGGAATGACTTCATTCCTCCTGGCAGGACATATAAAAGCGGATCTGTATATCCGGATAAAAGACTTGTTAATCTTTCTGTAGGCAGTACAAGGGGATTTGATATTCTATATTTTTCCTACTACCCGTTTGAATATAATACTGAAACAAATGAGCTTTTCATGTACCAGAATGTCAGTTTTTCTGTAAAATGCGAATACAGTAAGGACAACGAAAGGATCGACTACAGGCCAAATGCAGTTTTTAATAATATTATCCTTGGAACTGTTGTTAACCCTTCCTATTTCAGCCTTTTCTACCCTGACAAAGTAGATGTTGCACCAAAATCAGCAGATTATGATATGCTTATAATAACAACAGACACATTACAGTCTGCTGCACAGACTTATGCAAATTTCAGGCAATCAGCAGGCATTACATCAACAATACAGACTGTCTCCAATATTTTAAGCACATATGAAGGTGCAACAGATCAGCTGAAGATCAAGAACTGCATCTATCAGTATGTCCAGAACAATAATATCAGCTATGTCTTCCTTATCGGTGATGGTGGAACCAGCAGTACATACAGTGTACCTGACCAGAATGTCTACGGATATCTCCCATATAAGGAAACTGACAACACTATTCCAGGAGACCTGTTCTACAGCTGTTTTGACGGTGCATTCAACTGGAATGCAGACGGTGACAGCAAAGTGGGAGAAATAAGTGGCGACAATGCAGATATATCACCGGATGTAATAATCGGAAGGCTTGCAGTAAGGACCGCTCAGCAGGTCCTTGACTACAAGAACAAGGTAAATACTTACATCAATGCAGGAAGCAACCAGAGCTTTCCAAAGAATCTCCTGCTTTCAGGCGTTCAGCTCTTTTACTACAGCGGGGATGCCAAGGCCAAGAGCGAAGCCATGTACAATAATTACATAGCTCCATACTGGGCTGACCATAACAAACACACACTCTATGATACAGATGCCACTGTTTCAGTCTCCACACTGTCAAGTATCCTGAATCAGGGTATGAACTTCTTTCATATGGCAACCCACGGCAATGTAACTGTCTGGGCAATGGAGACAGGTGCTGACTTTTCTTCAAACAGCGCACTTGCACTCAATAATATTCCGGGTATTGTAATTACCATTGCCTGCATAACAAATGCATTTGACCCTGAAGTTGCGGGTGCAGCCGACCCATGCCTGGGCGAGGCATTCACAAGAAATCCAAACGGGGGCAGTGTTGTATATATCGGAGCATCAAGGTACGGCCTTGGTGAAATTTCCCTCTCAGGGCACGGGCCTTCATTCACTTATAATGACTGGATATTCAGATATACCCTTGAGAATACCTACCAGCATCTAATAGGAGCTGGTTTTACCCAGTCAAAGATCCATCTTGCAGGATCTGCAAACTCAGATTATTCCATGAGATGGGTTCATTTTTCACTGAACTATCTTGGTGATCCGTCTATTGTCGCACATAAGGAAGTAAGCGAACCTCAGGAAGAAACAGTGCCTGTTTACCGCTTCTTCAACACAAACCGCGGAGGCCACCTGTATACTATCAGTGAATCTGAGAGGGATGATGTAATGGACCTGCCCCAGTGGAGCTATGAGGGTGTGGCATTCAGGGTCTATAATACTCAAGCCCAGGGAAGCACTGCAGCATACCGTTTCTTCAATACAAGAACAGGCATCCATCTGTATACCATTAATACATCTGAAAGAGATGCAATAATGCAGCTGCCTCAATGGAACTACGAGGGCATATCCTTTTATGTTATGCCGTCACAGGCCACTTCCAGTGTGGCTGTTTACAGATTCTTCAACAATGTCAGAGGGGGCCATTTCTATACAATCAATGAAAATGAAAGGGATGATGTAATGGAACTGCCTCAGTGGGACTATGAGGGTGTTTCCTTCTATGTTTTCCCGCCATCATAAACATTAATTCTATTAATCGGATATTAAGGCTGCACATTATTGTGCAGCCTTTTTTTATTGAGGATTATCTATAAAGCTTTGAATAAAATATAATTTTCAGGCCAGGGAGAACTCTTCCCAGTGCATATTCCCTGCTTTTATCCCTGCTTCCTTAGCACCCCTGAAAACATGCCTGCGCAGCAAAAGAGGACCACAATACCATAGGGAAGCATTTTTATGAGATAATTCATTTATCTTTCTTTTAATAAAATCAGAATCTATTCTTGGTGAAGCAGTCTTTTCACGGGTAAGCATGGGAATAAATGTAAAATTGCCGTCCATGTTTTCATAATCCTCTATTTCATCTCTATAGGGCATTTCTCTGCCAGTCCTCGCACTCCATATCAGGACAGTTCTGACATTCAGTTTCAGCTTTTCGTTCCGCAGAGAGCGTATCCTGGATAGAAACGGCGTAATTCCGACTCCTCCGGCAACCCAGAGCATAGGGCACTGGGAGCTGAGATCAAACTTTCCATAAGGCCTGCTGATGGACACAGGCAAGCCAGGTTCCAGGCCCGATACAGAATTTGTCCACAAACCTTCCCTCTTTATAAGTACTTCTGCAGTCTGGTGGTCAAATACCCCTGATATGGTGAGAGGGTGTTCCTCCCCTGGGACACCAGGGACTGGGAACCTGAAATAGCAGAACTGACCGGGCATGATACTTAAAACACTCTTAAGAAATTCCATCTTTACTGAAAAAAGCCTGTCAGTGAAATGATGTATCTCCTTTATTCTCCCTTTAATATAAAAATAGGGCCTTATCAGCTTATGGTAAATCCATAGCCCCAGGACAGGTATGCCTGTCAGCATTATAATAACAGAACGGAGGCTGGTCTCCGCTGTAGAAGGTGCTATTAGAATATGTATAAGTATAATGGCAAGGGCTAATGCAATACCATTATGAAGGAACTTCATGGTGGAATAGCGTATTGACCTGCGTGCATAGCTCTTTACCATTTTTACTGCCCTGAAACGGTCAAAGACCGATCGGGATAGGATTAGAAGAGACATGGCAGAAACTGGAAAAATAATAGATCCCGCTATAGCACCGCTTATCAGGTGAGGCGATACATCTGATGAAAAGTACAGCTTGAATGACACATGCAGTATACCTGATATAACAGCACCGGCTCCAGTATATCTGTGCAAAACGATGAGCCTGTCCTGACCGAATATCTTTTCCAGAAGCCTGACCCTTGAAGACAAAACAAGCGTGAACAGAAATAGCGCCCATGCCAAAAGGCCGAAGACAATACCGAGGGAATAGCTGTGGAAAAATGAATACCAGTTGCCGCTGAAATATACCTGCAGAAGTATTGCAAGAGGTGTTATAACCAGTAATAGTATTAAAAGGAAATATTTAATCATTATTTACTGATTGAAAAATCAATTTTCCCCTTTAGTTCAAATATCAAAAAACTTTGCCAGAATATTCAAATCCTGGCTATATTCTGCATACATCATTGAAATCTTAAAAATTTTAGGAGATAATTTCTGATGAGTCTATATATTTTTTCTGAAATTAAAATACAGTATTTTTACCCTGTTTTAAGTCAGAAAAAAAGGAGCATCTCTACTTTTATGATATTATATTCTCCCTAAAATATATTTATCCGTAAAAGACCATAGAATCTTAATAAGGATTTGGGATTACCCTTTGATACCCTCATGGAATTATAGAATGAGAATCAGTAATAGCATATATTGCCAGTCTCTCATCTTATGAATGAGTGTATCACTGATGCTAGGTATTATTAAAAGCGTTTTACGTGCATTTCTCTCTAAAACATTGCAAATGATCTTTCCCTGAATATTATTACTGCTTTTCCAGTGTCTATTATGTTTATGGGGGAAATTATTATCTCATCAAAGATCCCGTCTGTTATAAGACAGTTTATATGTAGCCGCCATATAAAAAAGAAGGTTCCCGGCAGTATGTATCAAGAGCGTTATGCCTTGTTTATATGCCTGTTCCATAGCTATTAGATGTCATATAGTTTGTAATTGTCTTCACTAATAGAGATTTATAGGCTGTATAATACAAGATTTCAAATACCTTTAAAAATTTGTAATAAATACTTGACATTATATCGTGGGGGGGGGGTATAGTTAAAAACAGAGTAAAAATTAAGCAAAAGGAGTTTAATAAATTATAAAGTTAAGTCGAGCATGCTGCTTAACTGCAATGCTGATACAGCTATTATTTTTAACAGATAATTATTCAAATGAAACAAGAGAACCTGTTATTAATGACATAGAGACAATTGAAGAAGCTAAGCATGATATCGATGATATATATTCTTCATTAATCTATGAAGAGCATTCAGAGACTCAGATAAAGGGTAGAATCTATGAGGGCACTTTGTCCTCTTGATTATTGTCCATACTCTCATGTTGTTTGTGATTTCCAATATGCAAGGAGTTCTATAAATTCACATAATCCCGGAGTCTGCAAATGCGGCGAAAACTGTGTCCCTGGAGATCCAGTCAGTTCTTGTGAAAGCTGTTATTATCATCTGGAATACTTCAGTCATTTGGGCATATTATTCTCATATGTATTTTGTAGTATTCTCAGTTTATAGGACCCTGTTGCTATAAAACAAATTATAACTTAAAATTATCAGCTTAAAAAAAATGAAAGTAATTAGAATAGTAAGGAGGTTATAAGAGAAATGAATTCTATTGCAAAAATGTTTTGTTGTCTAGCTCTGGTTATCTTATTTGCAGGATTTGCTGTTATTTCCATCTATGGAGAGAACCCAAATTATGATACAAACGAAAGGACAATTTGTGTTAAATTAAAGGTCTCTGATATTGAGAAAACACTCCCTGGGGAATGGGATGGATATATGTATTGTGCTTTATACCAATGTAGAAAAATGCATATTACAGTGGAACCATTATGTATATATGCCAGAACTGAATATATAGAGCCAACTCCAACTGGAATGTGCAATAACGTACCAGAAAGTTCTAATTATCGCAGATGTGATGAAGAAACTATAGGAGATGGATGTGAGAGTTGTATATATGCTATGCATGTGGGAAGTTATAATAAGCATTGCAAAATATACCCTAGAATATACAGATGCTGCAGGAATGGAGATGCACATTGATAATTCTCGAAAAAATTAGATTCTCAAGGTTCTATTGTATATGTTTTCTATAATTCTTAAAAATATATAATATTAAAAATGAACTAAAAATTTCAGGCAATGTCCTAATAATACAATAATAATCATTTATAAAGTATAGGAGATAGTGAACATATTATGAAAAAGCGAATTTTAATAGGTTGTCTCATATCTATTGTATATACCTTTTTTATAGTCGGGGAGGTTATATGCCCCTCTGAAAGCGAAATAATTATAGAAAAATTTAAAAATAAATTTAGCCCTGTTATGAATGATATAAAGAATGGCAAGTTTAATGCCTATGACTATTTGAATTTAAGCAAAAAGGAAATATCTGATAAAATCACAAGCCTTCTAAATGAATATGACAAGATAATTATAGAGTCATTGCAGTTGGAGTGTGTACCTGTAGGCCTTCTCGAAGGATACATACCACGGCATAGTGAGGTGGCTTTTAATACTATGGATCCAGTGGTCTGGGAAAGATTTAAAAATGTAAATCCCTTTGATATGGTGTTAAAATACAACGGAAAATCATGGATATCAGCTGATGATTTTGCAAAAACTGGAGTTGAAGCATATATACAGGATCAAGATAGTGTTGTTCCGGTAAAGATTCTGAAAAGCAACCTTGATAAAATAGAAGAAACAGAATTCACTGTCTCTGATGATATGAAAACAGGTGGTTCTAATATTGATAAGGATCTGTATTATGGAATACATATTCAGGGAGGATTCCTCATAACATCGAAAATAAAGGAGATTGAAGAAAACAAATTCCTCGAACCTGGAACCTTCTTCAGACCAATAAAGATTAATAAGGATGCAGAATGCAAAACATGCAGCAGCATTATTCATCTCAATTCTGAATCAGCTGAATTGAAATCTTTTATAGAGGATACATATAAGCAAAATGATGAGTTATATTTTCATGTAGTTGAGCCCACATTGCTAAATATTATGGCTAAAGCTGCATATTATGATTCAGTTCAATATGAATACATGATAAATTATATTAAAAATAATAATATAAAAGCAATTGATCATTTCGAGTGCCATAATAACATATTTGCGCATGATGAACAGGAATATGCAGAAATTTTCTGCAAGATTATGCATTGGTCATATTTGCGTGACAGGCTTCTGTCTGAAAGTATATTATTGATAAAAAAGAAAATTATAGAAAATGAAAAGTAAGCTAATATTATTTATTGTTGTTCTATTTTTATTTTCACCTGTATTAAAAGCCATATTTTACCTTGATAGATCATTTTCAGATTCGTCGGCTGACCTTCATCTATATGTTTATTGTTTTAACAGTCAGGACAATAAATGGGAGATTATATGGTCTGAAATCTTAAATCCCATGGATTACAAAGAGGGTAAATTGCCCTGCTATGATCTGCTAGCTTTTGAGGGAGGCATACTTATTGCAGTGCAGGGTCAGGCAGTATATTATCAAAATATTGATAAAACAGCAGGGGACCTAACTATCAATTTTTCCGGTGACCCAATAAGCTTCCACACACTAGACTGGGTATGTGAAGGAATTAATAATGCAAAAATAAATGTTTCAGTATTTATACCCGAGATGTCTGATTATATTGATCTATATCAGATAACACAAGCTGAATATTCTGAAGTTAAGCTCAGCATTGTAAACCCGTTATATCAGTATAAGGCGACAATAACAGGTGATGATATATATACAAAGGAGATATTTTTCTCATCAGATAAGGATTTTAAAGAAGAACTTATGCTTGATGAGGAAGGAATCGTAATATTTGATAATCCTGTCTACCTTATTAGAAAAAACAGCATATATGGTTCCACTTGGTACAAAAATTCGGGCATTAAGTGTGGGGGGGGGCTAATGGGGATCTTTTATTATGATTCTGAAGGTGAATTGATATTGGTAGAGCCGATCAAACCTTATATTCACAATAGGTTTCTATTTATCATAGATGAAGAATATGCCTCAAGACAATTGTGTATCGCGGGCAGAAATAAGCTGACTAATGATACGCTATTATTTGATGTATCTGTATCCCGGGAGCCTTATGAGTTGTTTTTTGATGAAGAAATGGCTATTATTGGAAAGGTTTCTAATGAATATATAAATTTCCCGGTTCAGGTTAGAGCCTATATGAGCTATTCCTATATAAATACTACCAATGATGAATTAGTATGCGCAGGTAGTACATCGGACAATATTGATGAAATTTATACAGATAATATCGGTAATTTTCATATACCTATAACTTACATTGGAGATATTATTTCAAGATATCCATATTATAATCCGGGTTTTATGAGTGAAGAAGAGCTTTTTATAGATTTATTTCTATATTGTGAACAGGATGAAACTGCAGCTAAATTGATTTACAGAAAATATTTAGATGACAAGATGATAGAAAGATACAGAAAAGCTCCCATGATCCTGAAATTGGGTGATATCTATTTCAGGGAAGGTGCTTATATCTGTGGATATATCAAAGATAAAGATAATGATCCAGTGTCAGGTGCTGCTGTTTATATTAGCCTCCGGTCCAATTATGGTCTGTATACTGGCTGCCTGATTGCACCTGCAGAATACCCTGATTCTTACTCAGAATATTTAAAAGATCTAAGTAAATTATCGCGCGGCAATTCTGTAACAGATGATAAAGGTTTTTTCAGTATAAATAAAAATGCTGGAATCTATCAAGGTAATTATGATCTTTATATATATCATGATAGGTACACCTTGACCTATTATCCTGATATCAGCATAAAGAAAGACACAGACTTAGGGGATCTGGAAATAAACCATGGAAATAAAATCATACTTAATCTTATAACTGATTCAGATAAGGAAAGTATTGAAGTAAAAATAGAATGTCTTGGATTTAATACATATCTAGACCTTGTTTCGGATAAAAATGGTGTTTTGACATATTATATAGAAAGACTTGTGTCTTATAAATCCTATATAGTAGCTATATATAAAGAAGGAATACTTTTACATCAGATTAAATTAGGTTTTGAACCAGATGAAAAAAATGTTGAAAGGATATTAGAGATTATCCTTTAATTTTTAATAAATTTCATTCTGAATTCATTTAGTTCTATACTTATTAATAAGATGAGAGGTTGGCCATATACAAAAAGACGGCTTCTCAGTCCATAATGCAATATTGATATCAGAGGATAATCCAAATGCCCTATCCAGGCTTGCAGAGTACATAGTGCATGCTTCTTTTTCCTCAGAGAAGATAACCTTCTCAGAGAAATCCCATAATATCATATACAGATCAAAGATGCATCCTGGCAAAAACAGGAATTTTGAGATACTGGATGCTATTGAATTCCTCCACAGGGTATATCTGCATATTCCCGACCCCTATGAATACCTTATTAGATATTATAGGTACTATTCCAATGCTTCAAGAGGCAAAAGGAAAAAGAGGGACATAAAAATAATTAATGATCCCCCGGATATAAGGTCAGCCCGAAGGTCATGGGCAATGCTGATATATAAAGTATATGAGATAGATCCGCTGAAATGTCCGGTCTGCGGCTCTGATATGAAAATAATAGCCTTTATTCCCTAATGCTTATAAACAGTAAACTTTCAGAATCTTCTTCCCTGCGGTTATCCAGGATATATCTCCCCTCATCTGATATCAGGCTCGGCAATGTCCAGCTGATACTGCTCTCAACGGGTCATTCCTAATATCTCCTTATAAGAAGATAATATCTGTTCTGGCGTAATATTCGTTACCAGATAAAACCACCATATAAAAAGAACAGGAGGCTCTGGAACCCCAGTATTTCCAGCCTGTCAGGTCTATTTCCCGGGTTTCACAGGCTTTGCCGTTTCATCCGTACACTTCTTTACAGGTACAATTATTTCCGTGCGAAGGTTTTCGGGGCTAACCTCCTGGGGATTGTCCAGCCATCGCTCGTAAGCCGGGCCGTCCCAGATGTAGTTATTCTCCTTCATGTAAACTTCAATTGCCTCGTAGGCCTTGCCCATTCCCTCGTACGGACCCTTGTAAAGATGGCAGAGAACCATGTCGTGACTGAAATTATCCAGCTTGAGGGGCTCTTTTACATTTGCACCGTCAGCAACGGGAAAGCCAACAGCCCACTTTAACTCTTCCGGCTTGACCATGTCCGGAGAATTGTAGTAAATGCCCATGAGGGGGCCGTCAGGTATGAGGCCATGCCTGAAAAATTCCTGGATGAAGCCCTCAATAGCTTTGTTCATTTGATCATACGAACCTTCACTGTGCATGCAGGCAAAAGCAAAGGATTCCATCTTCTTTTCAGTAATAGCTTCATCACCGGCTGAAAGCAGGGACGCGAACAGGCATGCGATGCCTGCCAGAATAAGTAACCGTTTCATATGCTCCTCCTTTTTTGACATATAACGTCAGCAAAAATGACCGTGTTTCCAGCAGTTATAGCCGCAGCAAACTAAAATTCCCCATAAAATTATCAGCAGGGCAGATTTAATCATTATTTTGAGAAATCAGGGCCTTGATCCTTTCAGTATATTCCCGGGCAAAAGCAGATATATTTTTCCTTTCAGAAGCTGATGTCACTGCATCAACATCTGTTTCAACCTTCCAGTCACTTCTCTGAGTGGTATGAAGCAGGATCTTATCCTTTGCACCTGATTCAGATATCCATTTGCTTACCCAGGGGCGCACTTTGGAGTTTACACCGGAATTTGTAATGAAAATAGCTGCATAGCGGTCTGTATCGATATTGTCCAGACCGCCCTTGCTGTGTTCAAGGATCTCCACTGTAAATCCTTCATTCTCAAGGTTCTTTTTCATTTCTTCCATCAGGCCTGTCTTAAACCTGGTCTTTTCATAAGCCAGAAGTATTACCTGGGATTCCGATGCCTGGACACAAATGCTGAATAGTATGGCAATGCATATAATAACAGCAAGGTTCTTCATAGATATCCTCCATTACATTAATAGGTATTTTTATAATATCATAAATTTAATGAGCAGTAATATAAAAATCAGCCTAAAACAGTTTTAGCAATTTAGACAGCTTACTGCATTAATTAAGCTTCGTCGTTCTATATATAATTGTTTTAATATATTTTGCCTGATCAGCCTGCAAATGTCACCAATACTGACAATGAATTTAGAAAATATCTGAAGACAGGTCTCCATTAATAAATAAACTTTAAACATTTCAGCCCTTAATATAGAATATTAAAAAAACAAAAAGGAGGATCATTGTGAAGAAAGCATTATTCCTATTCGGGGCTATGGCACTTGTACTTTTGATTGCCCTGCCGGCTGTTAACGGATCAGAAAAGGATGAATTTGATTCTGAGGATTACGGTGAAAAACCCTGGGCTGTTGATATAGAGGAACTTACCCTGGAGAATGAAAATTTCAGGACAGCCAAATGGACAGGGAAGACACTCCAGCTCACGGTTATGGCTATCCCACCAAAAGGAGAGATCGGCCTTGAGGTTCATGGCCATAATGACCAGTTCATACGGATTGAAAGCGGCAAAGGGCGCATACTCATGGGGAATTCGGAAGATAATCTTACCTTTGATAAAGAGGTATCAGATGACTGGGCTGTCTTAATCCCTGCAGGCACATGGCATAACATTATAAACACAGGGGATAATCCCCTGAAGGTCTATGTGCTTTATGGCCCTCCGGAACATGAATCCGGCACAATACATAAGACTTTTGAAGAATCTGAAGAGGATCATCATCATTAGAGGAATTTCATGCACCATATTTGCCTGGGCACAATTTTAAGAAAAGCTTAAATAATTAATCAATATTATTTTTGAATTGTGCTGTTTTTAGACACATGGAGCGGTTTCATCCATATAAAGCCTGGATAATGATTCCGCTCCCTTAACCCTGGAAAAGTGATCTTAATAAAAGCATTACCAGCAATTACTTATTATTTTTAAAGGCCTTTGGCTTCTATTTAAAACGCAGATAAGGCCCGATCGGGCACTTATCCATTATAATACTTAAGCAGGATACTATTTTGCCTTCATTTTCCATTTCTCAGAGATCGTGCCCTGGATAAAAACGGCGTAATCCCAAATCCTCCGGCAACCCACAGCATAGAGGCCTGTTAGCTGAAATCGAACTTTCCATATAACCTGCTAATAGATACAGGTGAGCCAAGATTCAGTCCTGTTACAGTATATGCAAAAATAATCGATGCCAGTAAAGAAGGTTCCAGAAAGTCTGTATGGATAGCACTATGCCTGGTTTAATAATATGGATATATAAAATTTCCTGTTTTATTGGTATGTAGATGCCCTATAATTTTGTTTGCAACTGCCTTCACTATTAGAGATTTTTAGGCTGAATAATACAATATTTCAAATAGCTGTAAAAATTTGTAATAAATACTTGACATTATATCGTGGGGGGGGGGTATAGTTAAAAACAGAGTAAAAATTAAGTAAAAGGAGTTTAGTAAATGATAAAGTTAATTCGAATATGCTGCTTAACTACAATGCTAATACTACTATTATTTTTAGCAGATAATTATTCAAAGGAAACAAAAGACTCTGGTATTGATGACATAGACATAATTGAAGAATCTAGAGATAATACCGATGATATCTATTCTTCATCAATCTATGAAGAGCATTCAGAGAATCGGATAAAGGGTAGGATCTATGATGGCACTTGTCCTACTATTGATTCTTGCCCATACTTTCATGTTGTCGGTAATTGCCTTTATACCAGGGTTTCTATACATTCAAATGATCCCGGAGTTTGTCAATGGGGCCAAGTGTGTGTTCCTGCAGACCCCGGCAGTTCTTGTGAAAGCTGTGATTATCATCTAGAAATACTACAGCCAACCGGACCTATTGTTAGTATTATGTGTGTTTTATACTATCCTCGGGTTATAGGCCCCTGTTGCTATCAACAAGATGATAGATAATAATTGGAACCCTAAAGAAATGAAAGTAATTAAAATAACAATATTTCTTTGTTTAATGAGCTTGTCTCTTCAGGAAAGCACACTAATTTCAGCTGAAAATAAGGATACAGCAAAGAATTCTGCTGCTGCTACATTTGCTGATTGTAGATTGGAGCTTAAGAAGATTCTTCATATGGAAACTGATTCTGATGTATATGATTATCTGGATATAGATCTGGCAAAGATTGCTGAAAATATTAATCATTTTTTCAAAGAGGATGCCAAAGTTTATTTTGAATCCATTCAGGTTGAGGCTATTCCAGCAGGGCTGATAATTAATTTTAATAACTTTGAGAGTGATTTATTTACGGATAATTATATTCCTATATTCTCTGAAATAGATGATAAGGTTAATCCCTATGATTTAATAATTTCTTATAATGGGCAACAATGGTTATCTTCAGATGATTTTCTTAAAACCGGAGCCAATGCTTATAGAGATAAATCTGATGCTAATGTTAATGTAAAAATACTCAAAAGCAGCCTTGATAAAGTAATAGAAACAGACTATTCCACATTTGAAGAAATTTTTGACAATGCCAGAGAAGGAATGCCTCAGTACGGGATAAAAATTTATGATGGGTTCCTGGTAACGAGAATACTTAGAGAAGCCAGACAAAAAAGGTATATTACAGTTGGCTCCTTCATAATGCCAATAGAGATTGAACAAGATTCCAGCCCATGCAAAAAGCAAATGAAGAGACTGGACATGGATACTGTCGATATGCTAATATATATTGAAGAAACATATCTGGAGAATAATCAGTTTTATCTTTGGTATAATGATCCTGCATCATTGATTGTTAATTCCAGAACTGCTCATTTTGAAAGATTATATGATCTTTATGTAAAAAATTATACTACTGACATTAATTTAAATAACGATGATAAAAAAAATATTAATCTTATAATTCTCAGGCATTTTCAGTCAGAATATCCTGATATAATGTGCCAGATTTATAAATGGGCATTTCTTTCTTCAAAGGTTTCTGATAATATATTGCATATTACCAGGGAGGTAAAGTAATATGAAAACTATGTTTAAACACCTTCTTATTTTTCTAATAATCATTTCAGCCAGTGGAATTATTAATCCAGATTCATATGCTTCACAGGAAAACCTGCACTTATACCTCTATTCTTATAATACATATAAAGAATCATGGCAGATTATATGGCAGGAAATAATCGAACCTGAAACATATTCCACTGAAGGATTATCTAATATAAGAATTCCAGAAATGAATATCAATGATATCTTCATTGCAATCCAGGGTCAGGGTGTTTATTATAAAAATATAAAGTCGCCGGGAGATAAGATAGATATAACCTTTTCAGATAGATCAATTGAATTTTTTGCATTAGACTGGATCAGTACCCCGATTCCCGGCATACATATTGAACTTTTCTGCTATATTCCCGGAATGGAGGAATATATCGAGATATGTCAGATAACACATAATTACTCTGCAGTTGTAACTTTGAACCATATTAATCCTGAGTACCGATATAAGATTAATATAAGCGGCCCTGATATATATGAAAAGGAAATGATATTTTCATCAGAACATGATTTTGAAACGATATCACCTCAGAACAGGTTAGCAGAATATTTATTTAGTGATTTCAAATCCGTTTACCTTGTCAAAAAGAACAGCATATACGGATCTATTCTATTTGAAAAAAGCAGCCATCAGCCAACTGCAGGACATGTAAAGTTATGCCTGTATCAAGATACAGGCGATCTGAAAGATATGCAGATAAAAAGCTTTTACGGAAACAGGTTTTTATTTTCTGTTCCTGAGGAATTAAATTCAGAGGAATTCTGTATTCTTGTCAGGGATCCCTTTTCGAGGAGAACCTTGACATATGATCTATTTGTTTCAGAGGAGGCACATGATATATATATTGAAGAGCAATTCGGCATCCATGGAAGGGTATCAAACAGGGATATCCGGTTTCCTGCACTGATAAAAGCTGAAATATACTATTATTACGAGTATACAGCTTTAGATTCTGCATACAATGAATTTAATAACTATATTTTTTCAGATAAATGGTATGAAACGGATTACAACGGTTATTTCATAATTCCAGGACCCAATCCTACAGAGAATATTGGCATAATGGATCATAATCTCAGAAATGACAGGCTTTATGCTGATTTGATCCTGAAAGAGCCTGGTTCAGAGTCTGCTCTGTCATACAGATATTATTTTGATGATAAAATAATCAGGAAAATCAAAACTGAGGATCAGTTTTTATATGTTGGAGATATCTATTTTCAGCAGGGTATAGAGGCTCAAGGGTATATTGTCGATACAAACAATAAACCTGTTCCCGATACAAGAGTTATTTTCGGCTATGCCGGATCATACCGGGATTTCCGTGTTTTAATAGGATTGCAGGCCAAGGGTGATCTGCGGTTTGTAAAAGATTATTTGGACTTTGGAAAGATGTTTGCATCCCTGATACGGGTAACAACAGATGAGAAAGGGGAATTCTACATCAATAAAGACCAGGGGTTAATTCCTGACGAATATGAGATATATCTCTATCATGATTCATATGTATTAACAAGGTATCCGGGTATTGATCTAAGAAGTAGTGGAGATCTCGGCAGGCTTATCATTGCAGACGGCAATGAATTAACAGTGAATGTATTTACTGACTCTGATAAATCTGATATTGAAGTCATGCTTGATGTACCGGGGAATATATTAAAATTAGAATTATATTCTTACGAAGACGGCCTTCTGAAATATTATATCAATAAGCTATCACCCTGGGACGGCATGGAAGTAATGCTTTATAAATCAAGTGTTTTACTGGACAAAAAACGGCTTGATTTTAATTATGATGAGAGAAATATATCAAAAACTATAAATTTCTATATAAACTGATAAGTACCTTGAGAAAAACCTAACCCGATAAGATCACCATATGAAAAAAACAATGAGATCTGTTTTAAACCTGGTCTCTTCATATTCCAGGAGTATTAAAGGAGGTATCAGACGACTGAATCGTATTAATCCCTGCCGGCACAATACATAAGACTTTTGAAGAATCTGAAGAGGATCATCATCATTAGAGGAATTTCATGCACCATATTTGCCTGGGCACAATTTTAAGAAAAGCTTAAATAATTAATCAATATTATTTTTGAATTGTGCTGTTTTTAGACACATGGAGCGGTTTCATCCATATAAAGCCTGGATAATGATTCCGCTCCCTTAACCCTGGAAAAGTGATCTTAATAAAAGCATTACCAGCAATTACTTATTATTTTTAAAGGCCTTTGGCTTCTATTTAAAACGCAGATAAGGCCCGATCGGGCACTTATCCATTATAATACTTAAGCAGGAAATCATCCTGTCCACACTTTCCATTTCCATTCTGTGAAGTGTATCTGTAGTGTATCCAGCAATAAGGCAGACCAGCCCTGCTCTAATCAAAGGACGGTAATGGTCTGCTGTTGGAAGAACCTTTGATTCAACCTCCTTATAAAATTCCGGCATCACCTCGCTGTACGGCTTTACATATCTGTAAGGCATCCATTCCTCTACCATTTTCTCACCCCGGGCCTTTGACATGAAATGAACGCTAAGTATTGCTCTTTTTATTTTCATTTCAAAGTCGATCCGGTTGCCAATACCGATCATATGCCATCTTTTGTGGCGATAGAGCACTACAGGGCTGTCCAGAGAGCCTCCAGCAAAGGCTTTAGTATCGCCCATAAGCTGATCCAGGACTGAATGGAATTCTCTTTTGCTCATAATACTGGTATATTATATCAGAATTCATGTAATGTAAAATTCTTCCAAGATAAAATTATGCTTTATAAAATATGAGCCGGATATATAATCTATAATATAGGAAGGTTTGCCTGCTATGCATAAAATAAAAAATACAGTCATAACTGCCTTGATCATCATGATTCAATCATTTAGCTTCCTGGCCGAAGATATCTGCAGGAGCCCTGTTCAGCCTGCCAGGCGCGTCATCCTGATAGTCTGGGACGGTGCACAGAGAAGCCATGTCCAGGAGATGCTTTTACAGGGACAGCTTCCGAATCTGCAGATAATGATTGATGCCGGGATATGGAGAGATTCAGTTATAGATACTGAAAACAGCGGATGCTTCAATGACGGGGTATCCATTCACACAGAGACCGGCCCAGCTCACGCTACAATGCTTACAGGTTATAATTTCCCCATACAGAAGAATCATGCAAATACAATTGCCACTGAGCTGAAAGAAAATGACTGTCCGGAGATCTGCCCTTCCGGGTCCCCCCTTAAATGCTACGGCCAGCTGGGCCCCAATCCTGTCCCTGAGGGATATACATTTTTCGAAAGGCTGAGAGAGCAGAAACCTCATGTCAGGACAGGTATGATAACAGGCAAGGACACACCTTTTTTTCCGACGCCTGCATTTATTAATGCCATGCCGTTCTGGGCCTGCAGCAGGCATGGACTATGCGGGCTGAATGATGCCGGAGCAATGGATGTCTGTTTTTTATCAACTGATGAAACTGAAATTGAAAATATAAATATCCTGGCATTTCTGGATAATTACAATAATTATTCCTTTTTCCTGTTTGCTCATTACAAAGATCCTGATTTTACTGGGCACTGGTCAGGAGAAGATTCAGACCAGTATAGCAATGCACTGATCCGCCTTGACTCTGCTTTGGGTGAAATAGTCAGCAGACTGGAATTTCATGATATATATTCAAAGACCATAATAATAGTAACTACTGATCATGGTTTTGAAGAAGGAGGCACTGGACATCACCATACATGTGCTGACACAAAAGACATCTGGATTGTTGCAAACAGATATTATGTCATTGGAAACCTTAAAGAGCAGGCAAAACTCTCATCAATCACTCCGACCCTGTTCGATATTTTTGGGATGGATAAAGATGTAGACCCTTCTTTTTACGGGGAATCCTTATATAAGGGTATCTTTTCCCCTCCATTAAAGTAATAATGGGATTGCCTGTTTTTTTTCTGAATGAACTAATTGAAATTACAGGCATTAAATTTTTCTTTTGCCTGTATCACTATAGTTATAAAATTAATTATGAAGCATTCTAAAAGATAATTTATACAATGAACATAAAGCGCATAATCGTACATGTTGATATGGACGCCTTCTTTGCAGCAGTGGAGGAACTGGGCAGGCCTGAATTAAAAGGGAAGCCTGTCATTATAGGCAGTGACCCAAAAGAAGGCCATGGCAGGGGTGTGGTCTCAACTGCAAACTATGAAGCGAGAAAATATGGTATCCACTCTGCCATGCCTATTTCAAAGGCATATCGGCTATGCCCGAAGGGCATTTACATCAGCCCTGAGCATAGCAAATATTCTGAAAAATCCAGAGAGATCATGGAAATCCTCAATTCTTTCTCTCCACTGGTAGAACAGGTCAGTATAGATGAGGCTTTCCTGGACTGTACCGGCTGTGAAGCACTTTTTGGAAATCCGCAAGAGATAGGAATGAAGATAAAGGCAAAAATATATAGCAGGACAGGGCTTACTGCAAGTATTGGCATTGCAGGAAACAAATCAGTTGCAAAGATTGCCAGCGATTATCAGAAACCGGATGGCCTTACTATCGTAGAACCCGGCAAGGAAAAGGATTTTCTGTACCCGCTCCCTATAAACAAGCTCTGGGGTATTGGCAAAAAATCACAGGAATACCTGAATTCACTGAATATATATTATGTAAAGGATATTATTCTGAAGCATTCACTTATAAAAGAAAGGATGGGCAAACATGGCAGGCACATCTGGGAAATGGCCAATGGGATTGATGACCGTCCGGTGATATCAACAATGCTCAGCAGAAAGAACCTCAGAAAATCCATAAGCAAGGAAAGAACATTCAATGAGGACATAACAGACCGCGGGCAATGTGAAAGAATTATCCTTGAACTTTCTGAGGACATTGCCGCCAGACTGCGAAAGGAAAAGCTGGCTGGCAGAACCATTTCCATTAAGGTTCGCCTTGAGGATTTCACAACATTTTCACGAAGCATAACACTTGATCGATCTACCAATGAGACAAAAATGATACAGGATTGTGCACTGTCGCTATTTGGGCATTTTGACAATCACAATCGCAAATTCAGGCTTATAGGAGTTCATATATCCGGCTTGGGAAGTGAGGATGGCATACAGCCCAGCCTGCTGGCCACAGCAGAGAACAGGCAGAAAAAGCTGGACCGGCTAATGGATGAAGTAAAGAAAAAATTCGGCAAAAAATCTATAAGCCGTCGGATCTACTAAATGTAAATCATGCAACCGTCAACCTTCTCTTAAACTCTTATTACTAAAAAATTCCAATACCATGTATGACAAGGCCAAACCCTGCAATAGCCATACCGGCACCTGCAAGCAGCAGTACCAGGAAATTCTTCTGAAAGGCTCTGGCTTTAAGGTCAGCATGATTTGATGACATAAAAAAGGGAGTATTTTCCCCAGCCTTTGTGATCTTAATTTTGCTCCCATTTGCATCTTTGACCGCTGTTCCTGCAATGAAGACATTGTCTTTCTGCTGTATCCAGAACTCATAATACTTATTAAGAGTGGTCTTTATCTCAGGAGAGCCAGGAGAAAGCTCTATAAGATCATCCGGAATATCCAGGGGAGCATCCTCGGCTTCAATTTTGCGGAAAAAGGGCTTTTTTTCACCTTCAGGGTATCTGTCATTATCCATTTCCTTAAGCTTCTTCATCCGCTCCTTAAGTGAGGCCCTCCTGCCGCTCTTTGACTTAAGGATGCGGGAATGAGGATATGAAACAACTGTAATCCCCTTGCCCTCAATATTTATTTCACCAGTAGAATCTTTCAGCATGAATGGGCATATCTGCTCTCCTGCAGCCAGTTTTTCCTCATAAAATCCTGCCTGCTGCTGCCTTTTATGGCGCTGGGTCGCTTCATACCTGTACCAGGCAGCTGAAGTCTGCGTATAGGGTGTCTTTACAGGGTCATTGCATACTACTTCCCCGCTGATGAGTACCAGCCCAGGTTTAATATCACTGATCTTTACTGGCACAAGATCAGCTACCTGGCGCTTGTTGCTCATTTCCTTCCCTGACATTCTCAGCAGGAAAAAAGATGCAATGCCGAGACCAACGCCAGTAATTATTGCAATAAAATCCATTGTATCCCCCCTTCAATTTCAAAGTTTTTTGTGCATCCTGCACTTTTTATGCCCCGATGCAGTTCATAAGCCTTTGCCTGAGGATAATACAGCAGAATAAAAATTGCAAGCTTTTGGTGATTGGCATTAGCACACTATTGTACTATGGTTTTTCTTATAGGCTTTTTTTCTGCCTTGGCCATCTCTGATAAAAAACCTTCCGCAGAAATTTGCCGTATCTGCTGTTATCCCGATAAATGTATAACTGTAAATAACTTATCTGTAGAAGCATGACCGGACCAGATATTCATTTTATAGTTGACGCCTTTCTATCGCCCTTTAAAATACCCTGAATGAAAAGGCTTTATAAAGATATTGCTGTTTATTCAGGCACCCTTGCCGCCATGTTTTTCTGGGGGATATCATTTGTCTGGACAAAAATTGTCTTTGAGTACTATGGCCCTTTTACCACACTTCTTATCCGACTGATAATCTCATCAGTCCTGCTGACACTTTATGCAAAAATATCAAAAAAGAAAGAAAAGGTGGCAAGAAGGGACTGGCCTTTCTTTTTTCTTCTGGCTTTTCTTGAGCCTTTCTGCTACTTTATAGGGGAAAGTTTCGGGCTTCTTCTGGTTTCCTCAACGCTTGCATCAATAATGATAGCACTTATACCTGTCATTTCCCCTGTTTTTGCCTACCTTTTTTATAAAGAGCGCCTTACTCCTTTAAATATTGGAGGCTTATTACTGTCATTTGCCGGGCTGGCCATTTTTACAACAAATAAAGGTGCCAGGCTTGAAGCCTCCCCCAAAGGCCTGCTTTTCCTTCTTTTTGCCGTTGTTTCAGGTATTGGATACAGCATTGTTGCCAAGAAGCTTTCTCACCGTTACCGTCCCTTGACAATCGTACGCATTCAGAACATGATCGGGGGCTTCTATTTTCTTCCCTTCATGCTTGCTTTTGAATGGAGGGACACTTTATCTGTACAGCCTCCTGCAGTTGTAATATTTAACCTGGTAATGCTTGCTTTGTTTGGGTCATCTCTTGCATTTATCCTGGTTACCATTTCGATCAGGGAAATAGGAATAAGCAAAACCAATATCTTTACAAATATTATACCGATAATTACTGCCGTTTCGGCTTATTTTCTCCTGAGTGAAGCATTTTCTGGAAGAAAGATAATCGGAATGATCGTTATAATTTCAGGGCTGTTTCTTTCCCAGTACCAAAAACGCATTAAATATAAAGTAATCCACGAAAGATAGAATAAAGAATTAATACATTTTTCTTTTCCAGACGCATGAACCTTCTATATAGGTTGCTTCAGTCCTGCCTGCCAGGGTGAAAGGCTCTCCATTTAATACAACAAAATCCGCATCCTTTCCAACTTCAAGTGATCCTACCCTTTTTTCCACACCCAGTGCTTCTGCAGGATTTATGGTAATAGTCCTCATTGTTTCATCAACAGACAGTCCATACTTGTGCACAGTTGCAGCATATGGGAGAAAATACCGGCAGTTAAGGAACGGATGGTCTGTCATCAGACATACCCTTATTCCGCTATTATATAGTATTACTGCATTTTCATCAGTAAAACCAGCTGTCTCGGGCTTTGAGGATGATGAAAGCCCCGGGCCGATCATTGCATAAAAGTTTTTATCAGCGAGGTATTCTGCTATAAGATGCCCATCCGTGCAATGCTCTATGCTATAGTTAATATCAAATTCTTCACATATCCTTATTGCACTTACAATATCATCATGCCTGTGGGCGTGTATCCTGAACGGGATCTCCCTGTTAAGCACCATAAGCCCTGATTCCATATTCAGGTCTGTATCAGCAGTATCGCCTCTTGATTCAGCCAGTTTTTTCTTTATGCCATAATCTCCGGCTTTATGAAAATACTCCCTTATAACTGCGGCGATACCCATACGGGAAGCAGGATATTTTTTGGGCATCTGCTTATTTGCATATTTTGGGTTTTCACCCATTGCCCCCTTCAGCCCTGTAGGGTTTT
Organism: uncultured Candidatus Sumerlaeota bacterium; assembly: GCA_964389675.1. Taxonomy (GTDB): domain Bacteria; phylum CAYMEV01; class CAYMEV01; order CAYMEV01; family CAYMEV01; genus CAYMEV01. Next base: position 8,416 of record CAYMEV010000029.1, on the reverse strand, counting down.
TAATAACCATATTATCAATAATACTGCCTGAAGTCTTGCATGCAAAACCAAGCCCTCCAACAGGATTATTTGAGCCGGGCAGTATCTGTACAGTGGTTATACCACCTTCTCTGGCACCTTCAAAGCTGTTATGCAGGGGGTTTACAGCATTAACAGCATTTATGCCGGCTGTAACAGGGTTTACTGATTCATTCCCGTCAAATCCTGATTCACCTTCCCCTTCACCCCATATGCCGATGTGAGTATGGGCATCGATAAGGCCCGGAATAATAACTTTGCCGTCAAGCAGCAGAGTTTCAGCATTATCAGGGATTGGCACATTCTCTCCTATAGCCTCTATCCTTCCATTATCTCCAATTATAATTTTGCCGCTTACCAGGACCCTGCCAGTACCCGTGTAAATTTTTGCGCCACTTACAGCTAACATGACCTCACCTCCCTCTCATATACTGTTTTCCCGTTTATGATGGTAATATCAACAAATGATGTAAATTCAAGTGGATTGCCCGACCACACCACCAGGTCTGCGTCTTTGCCTATCTCTAAAGAACCTGCCCTGTCATCAATACCTATATGTTCTGCTGACCCGAGAGTAATAGCTCTCAGTGCCCTATCTTCCTCCATTCCCCATTGTACGGCCATACTTGCGGTCATTATCAGGTTTCTTGCATCTACAACCGGATGATCTGTTATAAAGCAGAACGGAATTCCCTTTCTGTCAAGATGGATTGGCGTTTTAAAGTTCCTGTCCCTGTTTTCCACTTTAGACCCATAATGGAGAGTGGGTCCGACAGCACAATGGACATTATTCACTTTTAATAGATCTGCTACCAGGTGCCCGTCTGTTACATGCTCCAGCACAAATCTGACATCAAGCTCCCTGCAGATACGTACTGCCGTGACAATATCATCATGCCTGTGACAATGGATAATAAGTGGGATTTCCTTCCTGACCACCGGAAGCAGGGCTTCATACTGCATATTCAGATGGCATTCATTATCCTTATTTTCCCGCTTTATTAAATACTGTTTTGCCTTAATCAGGCTTTCCCGTAATACAGAAGCATTTCCCATTCTTGTTGCAGGAGATTGATTTTTTGTCCCGTAGCTTCTCTTTGGATTCTCACCCAGAGCTGCCTTGATCCCTATTGGATCCTTAATGACTGCATCATCAACAATGTTCCCGGTGCATTTCAGGGCCAGGCCAGTTCCGCCCAGAATATTTGAGCTTCCAGGCAGGACACCAACACATGTAATGCCAGACTTCCTTAAGCTTTCAAAGGCCCTGTCCATCATATTAATCCCATCCCTTACACTGCAGTAAGGGCTGACAGGGTTTGTGCTTTCATTTGTATCATTCCCTTCCCAGGCAAGGCCCTGCTCAGATATACCGGCATGCGTATGGGCATCAATCAAACCGGGAGTTACAAACCTTCCTTTAGCGTCAATTTTCTCAGCATTATCCGGTATTTCTATACCATTTCCAATACCGGATATAATTCCATCCTTAATAAGTATTGTCCCGTTATTAATAGTTCCTTTGGACACTGTTATCAAATACCCGTTGATTATTGCCAGCATCAGTTCCCTCCTGAATGACAGAGATTAATTAGATTATGGTACACAATATTAGAAGATTGTTCAATAAAATGTGCAAATCCAGGCATATTGGATAAATTCAATAATTCTTACCCGGCACATAATATCAATCCAATTTAAATTTTCAAACATTGAATTAATAAGGTATACTATAATTTATTGATCACTGAAAAACAGCTGAAAAGCAGATCATTTTAAAATGGTGATTTTATAGTATGAACATGAAAAGGCTTATACCGCATTACGTTGCTAAGAGATATCAGGATGGCATTTTTCACGGAAATTTTAATGCTGCATCACTGTTTGCAGATATTTCAGGGTTTACCAAGATTACTGAAAGGCTTGCAGAGCATGGCAAGGAGGGGGCAGAAATTCTATCCGGGATTATTAATGAAGTCTTCTCACCATGTATATGGGCTGTCTACCAGAGAGGCGGTTTCATTACAACATTTGCCGGGGATTCATTTACTGCAGTTTTCCCCGAAAAGCCAGTTGAAGCCTGCAGGGCTGCAATAAAAATCAAAAATGAAGTTTCTGCCCAGAATATAAAAACCACAAAATACGGCAAATTTAATATCTCTGTTAAAATAGGGATCTCATATGGAAATATAGAATGGGGGATTTTAGGAAAAAAGCATCAAAAAACCTATTATTTCAAAGGCAGGGCTATTGATGGATCTGCAGAAGCAGAGAAACATTCTGACCCGATGTCTATTATAGTAGATAATTCAATTATCGGTCCAATAAAAGAAACTGCAGAATTCAGTGAAACAAGCAAGGGCTTTTACAGCCTCCTGCATATTAATGCCAGGAAAAGCCTTAATCCAAATTATGAGCATGTTGATATCAATGATGATATCCTGATGAGATTCATTCCTGAGATATTGCGGGAGAATAAGCCTCTGGATGAACTCAGGAATGCAGTCAGCATTTTTCTATGTATAGATGATACTGGCTGGGACCATGATTGCTATAATGATTTTGCAACCACGATAATGGACACAGTTCATAAATGGGGAGGTTACTTCAGCAGGATCGGTTTTGGAGATAAAGGCTGTACAGCCCTCATAAATTTTGGCATCCCTGTTTTACCTGAAAATAATATAAGCAGGTCAATGGACTTTGCACTGGAAATAAAATCCCTGTACAAAAGCAAGATCAAAGCCGGGGTAACATTCGGCCGGCTTTTTTCAGGCTATATCGGGAGCAGTATAAGGTCAGCATATGATGTCCTGGGGGATGCAGTCAACCTTTCGGCAAGGATAGGCGTAAGCGCTGAATGGGGCAGGATCTGGGTATCAAAGGCTGTTTATGATAATGCTTCATATAATTATAATTTCGATTTCATAAACAGCTTTTCTTTCAAGGGGAAATCAGAAAAAGCTGATGTCTTTGAATTGGCCTACAAAAAGGACATTCAGGAATTGCATTTTAAGGGCAATATGTATGGAAGAGATACTGAAATAGAAAAAATTAAAAGCTTTATAGACCCCTTCCTCAAATCAATCTTTCCTGGTGTAATTTATATTTATGGTGAAGCTGGAATAGGCAAATCCAGGATTGCATTTGAGACAGCAAAGGATTATTCAAGTCATGCTGAAATAATGCACATGCCTTGTGAATCCACCATCAGGAAAGCCTGGAATCCGCTAATTCACCTTCTTAATGTGTTTTTTGGACTGAAGTCAAGCCAGCCTGCGGATAAACGCGAATTCATATTTAAAAACAGATTCATCAGGTTCAGAAATAAGATTTCTGAAATAGGGGATGAAAGGTCTGAAGCAGTTTTAATAGAAGTAGACCGCTCAGAATCCTTCATAAGGGCTTTATTGTCGCTTGATACAAAGGATACTCTTTATGAAATGCTGGACGCAAAAGGCCGGTATGAAAATACCCTCTGGTCATTGAAGGCTTTCTTTAAGGCTATAAGCCTTATAAGACCAGTTTTAATCCTGATTGAGGACATTCACTGGATTGATGAAGATTCAAGATTATTCCTGAAGCATCTAACAAGAAATATACAGGATTATCCCATATCAATAATTATTACAACCAGGTATAATGATGATGGGACAAAGCCCGAAATAATCTTTGAATCAGATGTTAACCAGGCTGAAATCCTGCTCGGACCGGTATCGGACTGCTTTTTGGGGGAGATTATAAAAGAGATACTGGGATGCTCACCTGACAGCGATATGCTGAGTTTCATAAAAATAAGGTCTGAGAACAATCCCTTCTATATTGAGCAATTATGTCTATATCTCAAAGAGAATCGCTATATTTCACATAAAGCCGATATCTGCAGTATTACAAAAAAAACAGAACATATACCACTTAAAATAAATCAGATATTGATTTCAAGAATAGACCGCCTTTCGAGAGAGATCAAAGAGCTTGTTAAAATAGCATCAGTATTGGGTGCAGAATTTGATAAGAATATCCTGTTCAGCACACTTGAAATGCTTTCTCTGCTATTAGAAAACTATAAAAGGCAGGCAAGCTTTGATATCGAAGCTATAAGGCTTCTGCAAGTATCGAGGGATTCAGATATCCTGGGAAAAGCCCGGAAGGATAATATCTGGGACAGCCTGGATGAGATAATATATATCTTCAGGCATGCACTTCTCAGGGACTCGGCCTATGATATGCAGCTCCGCGAAAGGCTCAGATTTATCCATCATACAGTAGGACAGGTAATTGAGAGGATTGTAAAAGCAGATGCGGAATCTAATAAGGATTATTATATTGATCTGGCCTATCATTATGAAAAGGCAGGAGACAAAGCAAAAACCAGAGTATATCTTGAAAAGGCGGGAGATAATTCAAAAAATACATACAGAAACAGGGAAGCCCTGGAAATCTACAAAAGGCTGTTAAAGATTACAGGATCAAAAGAAAAACTGGTATCCATACAGATAAAGACAGGCGAGATTTATGAACTCATGGGTAATCTTGACAAAGCCATGAGCCTCTACAGGGAATGCATAGATATTTCAGAAGCTATAAATGACATATCATTTTTATCTGATTCCTACAGTTATCTCGGGCGTGCCTGCTATATAAAATCTGAATATAAAAAGGCAATTTCATGCCATGAAAATTCAAGAAAGCTGGCAGTGGAAATAGGGGATGAGATCAGGACGGCAAATGCATTATCATGCCTGGCGAATGTCTATGATGACCTTGGTAATTATTCTAAAGCACTGGAGTATATAGATGCCTGCAGTGAGATATATCTAAAGCATGGCAATAAAAAGGGTATAGCAAGCACTTTAATAAACAGGGGAAATGTATTAATTGACCAGCACAAACTGGATGAGGCCCTGGAATGTTTCAAGAAAAGCATGAAAATAATGAAAGAGATTGGAGAAAAAAGAGCAGTAGCAATAATTTATAACAGCATCGGCACCATATACTTTAACCAGATGCAGTTTGACAGGGCGGCAGAAGGCTTCAATGAATACAGAAAAATCTCACAGGAGATAGGGGATAAAAGAGGCATTGGCATTTCAGTCGGGAACATGGGGGTTATATACAAAAGACAGCTAAAATATGAAAAAGCATTGGAGTGCTATGAGATATACAGGAAAAATTCAACAGAAATTGGAGACAAAAAGGGAATCGGAATATCATATGTAAACATCGGCAGTGCTTACAGGGAAATGGGAAAATACCAGAAATCTCTCGAATACTTCAATAAACATAAACAGCTTGCCGAAAAAATGGATGATAGAAGAGACATAGGGATAGCCCTCTTTAATATAGCAAATACCTATCTTTACATGGGCAGATATAATGAAGCTTTGAAATATTTCGATGCATCCATTCCAGTATTTGATGAAATGGCGGATAAGATGAGGCTTGCTCATGTATATGCCTTTACCGGGGATATTTATTTTGAAACAAGGCACTTTCCAAAGGCAGTAGAATGTTATGACAGGGCTATCCAGATCTATACCGAGATTGATTGTATGAGAAGCGATTATGCACACTGCATGCTTCAGAAATCCGTAATCCTGCTTGCAGATAAGGACATCAAGGGGTCAATCAAGTATAACAGGCAGGCAATGAAAGCCGCAGTGCAAGTTGATGATAAAGAGTATATCTTCAGGACAAAGGTACATGAAATTTTGATCAAATCATCAAATAACAAAGAACAGGCTGTAAGATCACTTATAGGCATGCTTGATAATACAGACAATACAGAAGAAAAGGCTGTCTTATATTATGAACTGTTCAAACTTGAAAAAACTAAAGAATATAAGAATAAAGCCATCAAATTTTACCGTCAATTGTATAAAAAGGAGCCATTCTTTTTTTACAAAACTAAAATTAATGAACTAAAAAAGATAAAAGATTGAATCAGAATTTATAAGCATTAGATTACTTCAACGACATTCTCAGAGCTGTATCTGTAGTCAGCAAATCAATTCCAAAAAGATTCTTTGCTTGTATTTAGCAGCAAATTTATAATATTCCCTTATAAAAAGACAATTTACACGGAGAATCTCCATTAAATCGTGTACTTGCAGATATATTAAGCATAAAATCAGGGAGGAAAATTGCCAATAATGGTGTCGTAAGGTATAACAACCGACATTTTCAGTTAGAAGGCACCTTCCTCAGAACAAAAACTGTAACGATATAAGAGAGATTGGATGGGAGGATTCATATTGCAAATAACGGTATTGAACAGAAATTCAGAGAGATTACCCTAGAAGTTATGCTGAGTAAATCTAAGAAGAAACTATATGCTGTATCACCCCAGCCATGTATAGAATATAAAATTCAAGCTAATTAGGAACACATATGTATAATTCAAAATATTTTAAAAAAGGGATATTTCTATTTTGTTTTGACAATTGAGAAATATTCCTTGATATCATGCAGATTATTATGTTATCATAATTTATTGGAGTTTTATTAAATTAGAGAGGTATTATAGAATGTTCAAATCCAGACAAATCCAGACAAATCCAGACAAATCCAGACAATAGTCCTGCTATTAACCCTGCTACTATCTCTAACCATTTATGCTGATGATTCCAATTTGCATTATCTTATTACAGAAGAAAAGCTAAGAGAAGGCCAGATTTCTCAAGAGATTAAGGCTCTTTATTCACCATTTCTTCAAATCAGGGCTATCGAAATAAATCCTATTTTATCAATGGAGCAAAGCTTAAAAAAGGGTGATAAGATAATCATTAATCTGGAAGAAGATAAGGTATATCATGCAACAATAACAAAATTTCATAAATCTAAGCATGGTTCCATAGTTATCGTAGCCAAAGTCGATAATGCCTTCTATAGCAGATTTATACTAATAACCAATGATAGCAGCAGCATAGGAATCTTTGAGATTATTAATAATGATTCTGAGGTATATTTTCTTAATACTTCACCAACTGACAACATGACATATGTAATCCAGTATCCTATTGAAGATAATAATTTTATATGCCTACCTGATACAATTATGTACGAAGATCTTAATAGATCCAATTCGCATGGTTCTATAGTGACTCCAAATACTTATCATGAATATTCAGGAGAATTCTCTAAAGAAACACTGTACCATCTAACAATAGATGTTGACCCACCTGGCTCGGGCTCCTTATATAAGTTAAATATTGTGAATGAAAAATTTGAAGCAGAGCCTTGCCAAGAAATATACAACGATTACATCTTGCCAGGCACTAGCATGAATTTTTTAGTTACACCAAAGAGAATACCCGATTCTGCTGGAGGATCTGAATCTATCGATTATACTGAATATAATATCTTTAAAGAATGGACAAGAGGTGATAATCAGGAGATTACAGGAACTATTCAGGTTGGCAATTATGAATTGGAAAAGAAAAAACAAAGATACTTTCAATTCCAAATGCCATCTGAAGATCTTAGCTTAACTGCTAACTTCATAATACCTGACCAGTCAAATATTCCTGATGACACCATTGATATGATGATTGTCTATACAAGCAAAGCATTGAGTCACATAGAGACAATATATGGAGGTGAAATTGACAATTTCATGGATTTTGTAATGGAATATCTAAATACTTCCTTTTCGGACAGCTTTATAGAATTAGATATTAACTTGATACGGCACAGACTATTAATATATGATGAAACAAGGGATTTAAGAGAAGACCATAGATGTCTCCGGGACCCAGAAGATGGATTAATGGACACTGTATTAAAAGAAAGGAACCTAATAAAATCAGATTTAATTGCATTATTTGTCAAAGATACCCAAAAAGAAAAAAATGAAATAAGTATACACCATATATCCGGTCATTCTAGTGGCTTAAACCAGATAAGTATCTACAATAGAATAGAAAATATAGATAAATATGATACTAATAACGACACTTATTTTGATTTATACCACATAAACAATGGGTTAAATGATATATATGATACTTCTCCTGAAAATAACTGTATCAGTGTAGTTGCAATTCACAATCCTGAACAGAGTAATCCTTACAAATATCTTTTGACATTTACGCATGAGATAGGACATATCCTTGGTGCAGGCCATCATAAGGAAGATTCTCCTGCTCCTGGGCCTCAAATGTATAAAAGGTATGATGATACAGAATTTGTCGGGTATTCAAAGGCATATAATTTTGTTCTTCCTTCGAATGGGCAAAACTTTAGAACCGTAATGTCAAGCAACGCAGAATACAATGGTATTGCTCATACTCATATTGGGATGTTTTCTAACCCTCTTGCAACTCTTGGTGATCCTATGTATGGAGGAGCTTATCTGGGAGATTTCTACTCTGATGGAACTGATGCTCATAATAATGCC
>CAYMEV010000028.1:0-39272 GCA_964389675.1 uncultured Candidatus Sumerlaeota bacterium | reverse complement strand
ATCTCTGGAGATCTGACAGCGGTTTGCTTGAGCTCCTGTGGGAAAACAGCGGTGATGGTGAGATAACAGCAGTATCCACACTATAATGAGAGGGCTTTTGTGAAGAACAGGTACTTTATAATATTTATTGTTTTTGCTTTGTTGTTTTTCACAATATACTGCTTCTTCAAATTTTTGCCTAAGAGCAATTCTTATTTGTCAAACCCAAGAAAACAAGAACTACATACCGTTTGTACGGATGGTATATGGAAGGTTTGCAATCCAGATAATGCTGCTCAGTTTAATGCTGATATCCAGAATATGGGATGGTTCCCAGGTAATGGAATCAGAAATATTTCCCAGGATTATGTTTATGATGATAGCGGGTATCTTAAAGATCCTGATCTTATTTACAGGATCAAAAACGGGGGAGGTATCAGGACAATACCTCTGGTAAATGAAGATGTAATATATTTTATAAGCACTAATGGCTGTTTTTATGCCTATGATATCTACAGTAATGAGGAAAAATGGATATTTGAAGTACCTGAATATGACCGAGAACATCCTTATTCAAAAAAAGCAGAAGATCACTATTTGCTGACATACCCTGAAGTTTCTCACTACAATTATGGCATGCTCATATTCTCTTCTCCTGCTATTTACAGAGATACCATATATTTTGGAGACAGAACTGGGTATGTATATGCTCTTGATAAAACCAATGGAGATATAAAATGGAAGACTGAAATACCAGGACCGCACTTCTCTTCTCCCAAGATATATAAAGATGCCCTGTATATCGGAAGTATAGATGGGAATCTCTATAAACTTGATGTAAAAACTGGAGAAATGATATGGCAGTTCAAAACAAATGCTTATATAATCTCCTCTGCGGCAATATATGAAGATATAGTATATATAAACAGCCAGGATAGCTGTCTTTACGCATTAAGCATTGACGGGGAGCATATATGGACAAATAAGATGGAACACAGTACATATAGATCCCCTGTAATATATGAAGGGATTATATTAATAGGTGACAGAAAGCTATATGCTTTTGACTGCAGAACAGGAAAGCAGATATGGGACGCAGGGCCATATGAGCACATCTCTCCATGTGCTGTTATCAGGGGAAGAGTCTTTTTCAGTGGAGATGATTATTTCTATTCACTGAATGCTAAAGATGGGTCATTGGATTGGGAACTGCAAATAGAATATGAAGGGTACAATATCCCGGTAAATATTGTCCAGGTAATAGCAACAGAAGATCTAATCCATGCAATTAACATTAATTCAACTTCTGAAAATCATCAGTTTGGTTCAGTAGATGCTATCTCAATAGAAAACGGGGAAGTTATATCCTTTTTGAACAGCAATAATTTTTTCAATTCTCCTGTAGCAATCTCTGATGAAATACTATATTTTTGTTCCCGGAGTAATGATCCTAATGATCATTACTCTATTTTTAAGGTTGCAGGCGAGCAGGCAAAATATAGATGGAATTTGCCTGTATATGAGAAATCTAAGTTTTTGAATCTTTGTTATAATTTCAATATCATTGGAAGCAAATTAGAGTCAAACTCATCATATGTGCTTTCAAAAAATAGAATAGTCCTGTATGAAATGTTCAACAAACTTAGCAAAAAAGAGACTGAAGCCTCCTATTTTAAGACAGATATAATAATGAACCATATTATAACCTTTGATATAAACACTGGGGAAAAAATAAGCTATGTAAAAGGAGAATTGGGCAAATCTACTGATGATGGCTGGTTTCTTACACTTTTTAAAAGATCCTTGGTGCTTTACAATGATATACTACTTGTTGAAAGGGGCATGATAAGAGAATCATACAATAATTCTAATAAAATTCCCCAGTTACCAGGTATTATGAACAATTATTATTGTGCTGTTAATATATCCACGGGAGATGAATTATGGAGATACGACCTGGGCAATCAGGTTTTTAATTCACCTCCGCTAATAAACAAGGATAAAATTTATATAGGCTCAGTGTGCGATAATGAAATCGCCTGCTCTAATGACGCTGATAGTATGTTTACTTCAATTAACCTGATGAACGGGCAAAAGGAATGGCAGATTAATATAACGGGAAATGTATACTCTAAACCTATTGTTTATAATAATATGTTATATTTTACTACAGACCAGGGCTTTTTATATGCTGTAGACACTGCTGATGGAGGTATTTCCTGGAAATTCAGTGCAGATGGTGGTATTAATACATCACCAGCAGTTTATGGCGATATCGTATATTTCGGGACTTGGAATTATAGCATTTATGCTGTAGATGCCTATTCTGGGAAAGGCAGATGGATATATAAGACTCCAGGCAGAATTCTTAAAAATTTATATATAGAAGACAATATGATGTATTTCTCATCTCATACTGAATCTGGTGGATTTGCTGTTCATTGCTTAGATCTGCAAAGCGGCATAGAATTATTTGTATTGCAGGATTATCTCTGGCATCATGCTTCGCCTTTTTCCACTCCTAAGCGCCCATATTATCTTCAATTCATAATCAATTCAGGCCTTCTTTTTATTGGCACTGACATGCCCGTTATGTCAGAACAATTCTGGAAAGAAGAGAAAAAAAGATGGGAATGGCTGCATGTATGGGATGTTAAGACCTGCGATTTTCTATGGGGAAGAGAATTCGGCCTGACAGATGCAGTAATGGAAATGTATAATAATGCACTGTATATATATAGTACAGGAGGAACAAGTGAGGATTCAGTATTTTTAACAGCGATAGACAAGAAAACAGGAAATACTATTTACAAATTAGAATCCAACTGCTTTGAAATAGCATTTCCCGATATTACTAATAATAGCAATCGATAGGATAACGTTTAATACAGATTACCATAAGAAATTTGCATCCTGAATTAATTTCCCCGAACTGAATATAAGACTACTGATAACTGCTACCAATCATAGAATGCTCTCAACAGAATAATTAGCAAAGCTAGAGGATCTCCTATGATGATCAGGATGATAAGACACTGAACCATATCAAAGCCCTCGGGTATATCTGATACTTGCGTCTGATCAGCCATATTACATAAAATTTCCGATAAAATATATGATCAGTGATCAAAAACGGTAGCCTTTGCTGATACTTTAAAATTTCTATAGAGACATTTATTATATTTACTGGATTATAAGCTGGAGCCTATTCAATAAATTAACCGAATAAACAATAAATTTTTAGTGACAAAAAATAAATTATGTTTTATATGAATTTAGTTTATCATGTTTATATCTATTTACAGGAATGACTGATTTAAGGAAAGCACTGATCTACAATATATCAGGCCTTGGTGATATCGTCTCCAGCACACTGCTTGCAGAACATCTTAAAGCAAATAATATAAAGGTATATTTCTATACTGACAGGGATAAAGCTTCTTTATTTAAGGGTGACAAAGATATTAATATCATCAGCGGGAAAGAATTATCTACTGAAAGATTCGACCTTGTCATTGATATAACATCCACCAGGCATACAGCTAAGCAGATAAAAAAGATCAATGCTTATGTCATTATAGGGCGGTACAGGACCATGCTCCAGAAATTTATCAGAAGGATCCATTATGATGTGGTATTGCCCAAGAAGATGCATAATAATATAGTTAAGGACTATTACCCGATTGTTGATTATCTGGATCCTGTGAGAAGAAATAACTATGGCAGACCATTTTTATATCCATATATTGATGAAGAAATAAAAAGCTTCGCTGAAAAATGCAGAAAAAACAGCAGAAGGATAATTACCATCCATATAGGCGCAGGGAATGAAAAAAGGATGCTTCCCAAACAGCTGATAGTAGATATCTCAATGTTCTGTAAGATGAAAAACTATTCTGCGATCCTTGTGGGTGATGAAACAGGAAGGGCAAAAGAAATAGTGCAGAAAACGGGTAACCATGCAATATATAAGAAAACATCACTGGCTCAGTTAAAGACCCTTCTTTTGCTCAGTGACCTGTTCATTGGCTCAGACAGCGGCATCCTGCATATAGCATCGGCACTCGGTGTGCCTTCCATAGGGCTTTTCGGGCCGAATCCCGCATCTATCTGTGCTCCTGTTTCAGATAATATTCGAGTGATTGAGGATAACAGCCTGGAGTGCCGCCCCTGTAGGCAGATAAGGCAATGCAGAAATGCTATGAAATGCCAGAGGCCATTTACACTGGAAAATGTCATAAGACATATGTCTGATCTTCTGGATCGTTATGGAGACGCTTTAAGCTATTCTTTATTGTTTCCTGAAATTACTCAGGTACTTTGCTGCTGACCTCGTCATTTCCCTTGCAAAACTGCTGTTATATTTTCTTTCACAGAAGGCTTTTATGTCATCATTCAGGCTTATTTCTGAAATACCTCTTTTTTTGTTTCTTTTTTGGTGCATTTCTTCAAGGCTTTTGCCGGATTGCCTTCTGTAGGTATTTTCAAATGTCATATACTCTGCCTCAAACCTTGCAGGCTTAATCCTTTTTTTCTGAGATTCTGTGGGGTAGCCATATACGAGCATGGCAGCTGGAATAACATAATCAGGCAGTTCCAGTAATTCTTTGACAGACTCATACTGCTCCAGTATATCTCCTATATAGCATGAGCCGATTCCCAGTGATTCCGCGGCAATAACAGTATTCTGCGCTGCAATGACTGCATCAGCACAGGCAAGCATTGCATCCCCTTCCCCTGGATTGCGGGGATTGCACCCTGCATGGACGAATGTGTCATGCCATCTTTGATAATCTGCTAAAAATACAAACACCATTGGCGCCTGAGCTATAAAAGGCTGATTATCGCAGAGGACTGCCAGTCTGTCCTTGATGCTCTGATCTGTAATGTCCAGAATTGTATAGAGCATCATATTGCCCGCTGTTGGAGCCTCATAGGCAGAACTGAGGATCTCTCTTTTGATGTCAGGTTTAATTGGGCTTTTTTCAAACTGCCTGACCGACTTTCTTTCCTTTATCAGATCAAGTACTGTATTCATATGCAAATATTCTGCTTTGCAGCAGGCTCCCCTTTCCAATTATATATGCAGAATATAATAGAGGGTTTATCCCATTTCAATAATAAAAGGTTAATTTCTGCAGAACATCGATAAAAATCGTAAATTTTTACGGCATTTGACATATGTTTATGCTCTGTTATAATAAAATTTATATTAATTCATCATCAAGGAGGAGATTTTTTAGTGGCATTTATTGATTTTGTTGTATTCGCCTTGTATATGATCGGTATATTAGGCATTGGTTTTTATTTCTTTTTTAAGAATAAAGGCAATGAGGACTATTATGTCGGAGGACGGCAGATGTCAGCATCCCATATCGGGCTTTCAGTGGTGGCAACAGATGTCGGCGGAGGATTCTCAATCGGGCTGGGGGGCCTTGGCTATGCTATGGGCCTGGCAGGCAGCTGGCTTTTATTCACCGGCCTGATCGGTGCGTGGGTTTCTGCTGTATTGATTATTCCGAAGGTAAAAAAGATAGATACAAAACTTGGCATGCTCACTTACCCAGATTTCTTAAAACACAGGTATTCTAAAGAAGTAGCTATTGTTGCTGCCTTAATATCAGGCATCGGCTACCTGGGATTTACAGGTGCTCAGGTACTGGCCGGAGCGAAGCTTTTCTCAGCTGCTGTAATAGATATCAAGAACCTGCCCTTCGGCCTGACCTCATTTCAGTTCTCACTGCTGGTAATCGGCGCAATTATTATCATATACACAGTCTTAGGCGGTATCAAAGCAGTTATCTACACTGATACCGTACAATGGATCGTGCTTTTAATCGGCCTGATATTCCTTGCAATTCCATTTGCACTTTATGAAATTGGGGGGATTAGCGAGCTGAAGAGACTGGTACCTGCAGGACACCTTTCTTTGCTCAATGTCTCATTAAGACAGTTTGTTAACTGGATGGTTACCATTATACCCATCTGGTTTATTGCTATGACCCTTTATCAGCGCATCTATGCATGCAAAAACGAAAAAGAGGCAAAAAAGGCCTGGTTTATTGCTGGTATTTTCGAGTACCCGATCATGGCGTTTATGGGTGTTGTCCTTGGAATGTGCAGCAGGGTGCTCTATGAAGGCGTCGATCCTGAAATGGGACTGCCGTTGCTTATCCAGGGGGTACTGCCAATAGGCATCACAGGTATAGTGATCTCGGCATATTTCTCTGCTATTATGTCCACTGCTGATTCATGCCTTATGGCATCATCAGGGAATTTTGTAAATGACCTTCTTTTAGCAGTAATTAAAAGGAAGCTTTCTGATAAAGCAAATATAATTATATCACAGGGGGTAACGCTATTACTGGGTGTTTTTGCAATTTCACTTGCGATCACTGAAAGCGGTGTACTGGATGCTATTATCCTGGCATATTCATTTATGGTAGCCGGCTTGTTCATCCCTACTCTCGGTGCATATTTCTGGAAGAGAAGTTCTTCTCTTGCCGCCTTTTTCAGCATGATAGGAGGAGGCAGTACTGCCCTGTTCCTTATAATAATGGAAAAGCTGGGCCAAAAGATGGTATTGCCGCTTAAGCTGGATCCAAGCTTTTACGGCATCTGTGTATCCCTGGTAATCTTTGTGGCTCTGACACTGATTTATCCTGACAGAACTGAAAAGAAGGCACTGGAATAACAGATAAATTATATATACAATAATTGGGAAATAATTAGCCTGATCCTTAGCAGATTTTACTAAATCAGGCTATTGGCGGATCTTTAATGACAGGTGATATGGCTTTTCTCCGGGGGATTTTATCCCCTGGAGGCCTTTCCTGTCATTTCTGAGATTTCAATCTTATACACCCTGGTTATGTCAAACATTGTTTCAATATATGCAATACCCTCACTCAGATAGTCTTTTGAATATTTCTTTATAAGGGCTGTCAGGGCATTTCTTTTCTCTTCTCCGTTAACCTCAGATGCTTTGCCGAAAACAATAACACTTTCATACTTGGATGTAAACTTTTGGGGAATAATTTCTGTCCTGCCGACAATGCAGAAGGATACCTTATTATGATCGCTTATCTCTTTGAGTTTTCTTCCTTTAAGTGCGCAGTGAAAATATATTGAATCATTCAAATAGACATAATTGAGTGGTATGCCGTAACCTTCATTTTCTTTTGTGCTCATGGAAAGTACGCCATATTCATTTGCATTGAGTATCCTGATGCATTCATCACTGCTTATTTTCCTGTCATGCCTTCTCATCTTCATCAGGTATTCTCCTTTTTATTGCCTGAATTATTAAGCATCTTTCGAAAGCATAATATCAGAATTCCGAAAATGCCGGCAAGAATTCCTGCAGGGCATATCAGAACGGCTGCAATAAAGAACAGAATATGGATAAATCCAAGTATCCGGGCTAACAGGAAGACATCCTTCAAGATCTCTGCTAAAGCATATAATAGATTATGCAGTATGACAAAAACAGCAAAGCCTGTAACTGAACCCAGCAAAAGGAAAAGGTAATTCCTGATCCTGCGCCAGGGATGCAAAAACCCCAGCATCAGGGCAGTTATTCCTGAATAGCAGAGGATTATGCCCGGGGGATTATCTGAAATACCTGCTATAAATGCCAGGACAATCAGGATTATGCCAATACAGAATAATATGAATGTAGGCTTGCGGTTGCATTTATTGAAAAGCTTTATTAAATAATCTTTCATATTTATACCAGGTGTATTTATACACAATTAACTTACTATATCAACTAAATATATTTATTTCATTTATGCTGGGAAAAATACCTGAAACAATATTTGAGGCTTTCTGGCTCTTTTATATGAATAACCTTATAAGAGAAGGCAAAATAAAAAGAAGAGCAGATCAGGCCCGGAGAATATTTGCATATAAAATATATGCTTATTCTTCATGGAGGATTAGAGTAAAATAATTCTCCTTACAGGCGTCTCTGTATATCCTGCAGAGCAAGAAACCTGGTGCATACCACCCTGTAAGCGGGGCGATAAAGCCCGCGATAGCTGTCAGAATGGCTGGTGGCGGGGAAATTCAATTGTTTCATCTCTGAGAAATAGCCCTCCAGTTCTTTAATGCTAAACGGAATCATACTGCTTTCCGCCATGGCACATATCTCATTCCAGTATGATAACAGCCTGTCTGTATTGCCTTTAAATTTTTCTGCTGTCCTGACAAATGCATCCAGGAGCCCTGCAATATCCGGATTTTCTTCAATATATGGCCTGAGGTGGATCCTGGCTATTTCATTATCAGGAGATATAATATCACATAGAGGCTCACTGGTACCTTTACCCATATTGCAGATCTCATTTTTAAGTGATCTTTCAGCGCTTTTTCTATCTGGAAATGCATGAGAACACCCCAAGGCGGCCTGGTATGCAAGTTTATAGACATCCTGCATGCCCATACACGGATAGCGCCTGAAATGTGATCCTAATATTTCTGAAAAAGGCCTTTTTAGCATAGTCCTCCGGACATGGAACCGCTGTGCTGTTTACTCAAATTCAATCTGGATTGAATCATGCATTGCATTAAATCCTATCTTTTGATATATGCTGTTGGATACAGGATTGGAGAGGTCTGTGTAGAGAGTGCAGTACTTGTATCCTGAATCAAGTATATGCCTGGAGAGATGATGGACACAGGCAGTAGCATAGCCTTTTTTCCTGTTCTCAGGAGGGGTATATACCTCGCTTATGCTTACACCGCTTAAAAGAGGCCTGCACTTTGCAGCCATAGTAACAACTGTATCTGTTTCCCAGACAAACAGGCTTCCGGATCTTATCATGTTAATGGCTTTATCCTCAGATTCATCCTTGCCTGTTGCTTCTCTGGCAAAGGCTATGCACCACCGGGAAAGGATGTCCCTGTCTCTTTCCTCTGCCTTTCTGAACCTTCCCTGCGGCATTTCCAATGTATTCAGCTTTTCCAGCTTATATATCCTCTGGTTCATAACCTTTGAAATCCTTTTGCCTGTTCTGATACAGTATTTATCTGCAAGGTATTTTACAGCAGATGATTCGCCAACCATCCCGGGAATACTCCCATAATGCATTTCAACAGCGTCGCAGACAGCAGCTGATATCCTCTCAAGGTCTCCTCTGAAATATGATACAATGAGATTATAAGGGGGTGTCCTGATAAAGGCTGCCTGGATCTCATCACTGTCATATGCAATAAAGAACCAGGGATCTTCATGTGAGTATTTATAAGGATTTTTCACAAGACTTTCTGCTATGCTGAACATCAGGCCGTGCTTTATCTCATCACTGATAAGGTATTTTTTTGCTTTTTCAAGAAATGAAACCGGATTTAAAAATATTTCAGTCTTCATGGGTTTTCCTCCCTCCATATTTTACCAGATTCATGCTTTTTTTCCATATTAATATGATCATAAATATATTTCTTGAATTTATCCTTTGAATCAAAAGCCATGCACCTTCCCTCATGGCATAATCTGTAATTATCATCTATCACCTGAATAAAGTCAAGAGGGAGATCTGCAATAAATTCCTTTGTAAAGATAATTGCAAAATGATCCCTGATAAAGACTGCAAGGTTGTAATAATCTGAAAGATACGGCGCTGTATAGCTGTCAGAGCCTGCAGGTTCCTCCAGTATAAGGCCTGCCCTTTCGATACCCATCTTTGCAAGGCTGAGAGCAGAAGGCACCGGGTGGTCAAAGCTCTGAGCAGGGATATCCCCGAGCTGTGTATCAAGCGAACTGCACCACCTGTCATTTTTATTAAACTTCAGCACCATGTCCCTTAGTTCTTTTATTATTAATGCATCATTATCTATACAGGTTGAAAGAACAAGGAATGATGCGTAGTTTTCAAGAAGCTCAGTGTACTGAATTTCCCCGTGAAATTCAGCATTCTGCAGTTTTCCGTATTCCAGCCACCTTTTTTTATAATACCTGTAAACAGCTCCGGCCTGTTCTGTAAGCCTTTTATTATCAAGCGCAAGGCCTGCATGATAAAGGGCAATACCAGCCAGGCAGTTTACTGATGTCAGTATCTTTTCATCCCTGAAAGGCTGTATTCTTCTGCTCCTTATATCAAGAAGCCTCTTTTCAATAGAGGCTGTGTCATTAAATGTATTTTTTATCAGGTGAAATTTTCCGTTAAATGGGATTAGGCTGAAATCAGCACTTATGCCCGCATCATTAAGCTGTTCTTTCTGCCACAGGTATGTATCTCCTTCCATACCGTCTGTATCAGCATCGAGTGCAGTATAGAAAAGCCCTGATGAGTCCTTCTGTGTATCTATATAATCCAGGGTTTTTTCAGCAATTACTTTGAATTCCTTTTTTCCAAATACCTTATAAGCAACAGCATAGTTCATTATATGCATTGCCTGGTCATACATCATCTTTTCAAAATGTGGTATGTTCCATCCCTGGTCTGTGCAATACCTGAAAAACCCTCCGGCAACAGGATCATAAAGGCCTGATGTAGCCATCTTTTCAAGAGTCTCTTTGGCCATCCGCCCTGATCTTTCATCATTATATTTCAAATAGTGGAACAGCAAAAAGAGTATGGTGGAGTGAGCAGGGAATTTCTGCATGCCCTTAAAGCCCTTGTTGATATTGTCATAGTATCCATAAATATCATCAATAATTGAATCTGGAATGTATTTTAGGGAACTGGAACCGGGCATATAACCCAGAAGCCTGTTATTGTTGTCCCTGTAAAAATCCATTGCATGCTCTAATAAACGGATAAAATCATCTGCAGGTGCATAGGTAAATGCAAAGAAAGGCTTTCTGTCCGGAGAGAGAAGTACATTAAGCGGCCATCCTCCCTGCCCGTAATTCTCTGTCATAAAAGACATCATAAAATGGTCTATATCCGGCCTTTCTTCGCGGTCAAGCTTTATGCACACAAAAAATTCGTTCAGGAAAACAGCAACCCTATCCCTGGAGAATGTATTTTCTGCCATTACATGGCACCAGTGGCATGTGGAATACCCTGATGACAGGAGTATAAGCCTTCCCTGATTCTCAGCATGCTCGAGCACCTCATCACTCCATTCCTGCCAGAAAACAGGATTTTTTTCATGCTGTCTTAAGTAGGGGCTCAGTGATTTATCAAGATTATTTCTGTTAAAATCCATATTTTTACCCTTTTTTGTTTATATACCCTGGATAAGATATTTTGTTTGGATAAACAAATTAATAGAAAAGCTATGCTAATAAAAATATTCCGGGACAATGATTCATTTTAGATGATTTTCCTGGATTCGGATCTCAAACTCGCAGGTATTTGCCCCGGAGATAATGGATTGCCTGATATCTACCTGAACAGTTTTTCCCAGAGCTGATTCAAAGAGCTGTTAAAAACCATGAGATTATTTTTCACCGATACCAATGATATGCGGGCTTACTCCGATAATACTCCTGTCTTCTTCGATTTCGCGCAAAAAACCCAGTACTGCCTCCCATGCCTCAAGGTCATTCGCCAGTGCGTCCAGATCCCCGGGAATCCACATAATCCCCTCTACAGAGATCAATCTGATCTTTCTGAATCCTGATATTCTGATCTCCTCTTCCAGCTCAAAGGGATGCTGGAAATAGCTTTCTGTGAAATATTCCGGATTGGAGGTCGGGTTTTTATGACGGCTGTTTTTCAAATCTCCGGCAATAATCTTTCTGAAGGCCGGATCATGGATAAAACCCCTGTCAAGCCCGTCAATAAATGAGGCAAATCTGGAAATGATCGCACATATCATGATGCCTCCCGGCTTCAATATGCGCTTTGTTTCACCAAGCACCTGAAGTCGGTCCTTTTTTCCCTGGAAATGGTATAAAGGCCCAAGCAGCAATACTGCATCTGCACTGCTATCAGCAAAACTTGTTTTTCGAGCATCCCCGGTGACAGCACTGTGTTTTGATCCGACATAGCACTTCATCCGCTTTTTTGCAAGCTCAACATGCTTCGGGACAATATCCACCAGATGGACTTCATGTCCCTTTTTTAGGAGCCATTCCGAGTATTTTCCTGTCCCGCCGCCTATATCATAGATGACAGATCTTTTTTTCGGCAGGTACCTTTCAAGGATATCTATGGTCCTTATCCATTCCAGGGAGAGAAGGTTTTCTGCTAATCGCCCTTCTTCAGAAAACTGGTCTGTATAATAATCCTTTATATTACCCATAATGATTTCCTGCCATCATCTGTCTGAAAACACATAAAGAAGCCATTGTCATGGCCCTTCTTAATTTCAATATACATTCCTTATTATTATATAATGTCATTTAAGCTTTCAATAAAATAATCCTTGCTGAAAAAAAGAACAATCAAACATGTAACTAAAACTTATTACTTTCATCTGATTTCCATGCTGGTTTCTAAAGTATTAATGATTTTTTGAATCAAAAAGAACCGTCCCTTTTGCGTCGTCGTGCGTCGTCTTTTTTTTCGTCTCTTTTGTTTTGCTTTTTTTTCCTGATTTTATGCTTGCACAATAAAACTTACTGAAAGATAATCAATTATTAAATAAGCTATAAGAGTCCCTTTAATGAATAGTTTCTTTAATTCTTTTTTTATCTGGCAAAAATTAAATAAAAAGGCTGCATTTTTTGTATCCGGGGCCTGGGCAGTCATGTTTATCATAATAATTGTCAATAATGCACATGACAAATCAAATTACAGCAATATAGCATTAAAAATATTTGCTTTCGGGATTGCCGGATTCATCCTGGGGATGGCTGTCTTTTTTTTCTTAAAATTCCTTCTTATCAGGATATCAGCTCCCGGCATTTCAGAGAAGCAGAACATCCGCAGGATCGCAATTCTTCATTCCCCGCTGTATCTCCTGCTTCTGTATTTCATGAGGCTTGAGACCAGCATGACCGGCAGTATAAACAGATTTCTTCCATATATAACAGGAGCTCTTGGCTTTTTATTTTTATTTAACATACTGCGCTATGTGAGGAAGAAGTACATCTATATTGCATGCCTGGGAACTGTCATAATGATCATAGCAGGCCTGCCCCTGCTCTGGATCTTTCCACCCAGGGGGCTTAATGCTGAATATTACGGTTCTGTGGACTTCTCATCAGAACCTTTAACTAAAGCAAGGGAGAAAAGAATAAGCCTTGAGAGAATCAGCAGTAATCCTGGATCTTTTCCCCAGAAAAATTTCGGCATAATCTGGGAAGGCTGGATAAGGATAGACAAAAGAGGGGATTACATATTCTCCACCAGGTCAGATGACGGTTCTTTTGTCTATATCAATGAAGCCCTCGTGGTAAATAACGGTGGGTTTCATGCCCCGCGCAGGCATTCGGGCAGACTATACATGGAAAAGGGCTTCCATAAGATCAGAATCGTCTATTTCCAGGGGGACGGGGATTATGAGATGAAGCTTTTCTGGAAACCGCCTGAAGGCATAGAGAGGGGCATCCCGCAGCTCCATCTTTATACAGACAAGCCCGGTGTGGCGGTAATAACTGCCCTATCCTTTATCACATTGCAATTATGGCTTTTATCATGGCTTATCCTGCTGGGCTTAATAATATGTAAAAATATCCTGGAGCACAGGCATAATATAAAAAGGCTGATAAGGGATTATGCAGTCAATACAGCACTAATTCTGTCAGCTGTATTATTCATTTTGATTGTCCTGGAAGGCTGTATAAGGATATTTCTTTATCTTGGGGAAAACCGGCAGGGGAACCTTCAGACACTCCTTGAGCAATCAGGGGAAGCTGAATTCAACGGAAATGAACGTATTTACAGCCTTAAAGGAATGGTTAAGGCAAGCCCTCACAAAGGAATGGTCTATGAACTCAAACCGGACCTGAAAGGCTATTTTGCAGGAGTTCCATTTTTTACAAATTCCAGAGGATGGAGGGATTTTGAATACAGCCTTAAGAAGGGGGAAAGCTGTGTAAGGATAGCCGGGCTTGGCGATTCCTGCATGTTTGGCTGGGGTATAAACTTTAATGATACTACCATGAAGATACTTGAAAAAGAATTAAACAGCAGGTCTGGGCCCGAGACATATGAGGTCATGAATTTCGGTGTCCCAGGATATAATACTGCCATGGAAACCGATCTTTTTATCAACAAGGCTCTTGCATATTCTCCCGACATAGTGCTTCTTCATTTTTTCGATAATGACTATGATACCCCATTGTTTATGAAAAAACAAAGAAGCTCTGCAGCATTAAGAAAATTATACATATTTGATTTCATATATTCCAGATATAAGATGCTTATGGGCTATTACGACGAAGATACTTTAGCTTATTCAGGATCTGAGGAAAATCCTGAGATTATGGAAGAATACAGGTATATGTCCGGAGCAAGGGGCTTTGCCAATGCTATTGAAAAGCTTGCAGAAATAACGAAGAAAAATGGTATTACCCTTATAGTATACTCTGCAAAGGCATACCCCGGCCTGGATAAATCCTTCATTTATTATCCTCTTGAGGAGGCCCAGCTTGAGCTGATCACGAGTCTTAGCAGAAAACATGGCTTTTGCTTTGTTAACACATACCCCTATTATATCAGATATATGGAGGATAACCCCGGAATGCTCTACCCAATGGATTTCAGGCTTGAAAGCGATAAAATACATTTTAATACAGTGGCCAACAGGATAGATGCCCAGGCTCTTCTGGATTTCTTTCTGGCCAGGCCTGAACTGCTCAAGGCCAGGTAAAAGCTTAATACTCTTTCTTTCAGAATTAATGCAGAATATATCTACTATCCTGTATATTATTGAATTTGGGAAAAATTCTGCAATTATGCCTTTTTTTAATGCTGATTTTCATTAAGCCTTTTTATTTGATTTTCCAGGTACCATGTAGGAGTTTCTCCATACAGCAAATTGTAGAGTTTAAGGGCTTTTTCCCTGAATTCTTCGCTGCCTTTAATCATATACAGCTCATAATATATATCTGCTATCTGATCATCTTTTAGTTCTGTCTCATTCTGAAGAAGATCCAGAAGGGATCTTGATGAAGATTCTTTATCATTGACTGATTCAATAATATGTTCTTGTATCAGGGCATTGATCCTTTGATAAGTGTTACCTGTTTCAGCTGCTATCTTGAATGCCTTCCGGGCAAGTTCTCTGCATTCCCTGATATTATTCTGAAAATACAGGCTCTTTGACTTCTTTAGAATTGTAGCCAAATAATCATCATCCTTCAGTTCAAGATCTTCAAACAGTTCAATTGCTTTATCCTGGCATTCCAGGGCACTCTCATAGTCACCCATGGAAAAATAGACCTCACCGATCCCTGCTATTGAAACTGCAAGCCCCCATTTATATCCTATTTCTTCAAATATTTTTCCCTGGATCTTAAAATTTTCAATAGCTTTGTCAAATTCTCCCTGACAATGATATAATACAGCCATATTTCCGATGGCTATTCCGATACCGCGTTTTTCTCCAGTTTCTTCTGCCATTTTTTTCTTGATCTTGTAGCATTCGAGAGCTTTTTCATACTCGCCCTGCAGGCGGTAAAGGTTCCCCATATTATTTGATGTGCTTCCTACACCAGTTTTATCACCCATCTCTTCTGCTAAATTCCTGTATGACTCATAGCATTTTAGTGCTTCAGAATTGCGTCCCAGAGCCCTGTAGACAAGCCCTATATTGCCAATGGTAATACCCAGGCCCCTTTTATCTCCTGTCTCCCCGCAGATTTTTTTATCAATTTCCCAGCACTCTAATGCCTTGGAGAAATCTCCGATTCTATAATATATTATTCCCATATTAGCAACAGCTATACCTATAGCACGCTTATCATCTGTTTCTTCGGCAATACTCCTGAATTTTTCATAGCACTCAAGAGCTTTTGAATACAACCCTAAATTGGCATAAACAGACCCCATAATCCCAATAGCGGTGCCAAGGCTTTTCTTAGCCCCGGTCTTTATGGACAGGCTTATCTTTTTATCAAGCACTTCCAAGGCTTTATTATAATCTCCAAGATCATTGTATACTATCCCCATATTCCCCATAACTTTTACTAATCCTGTCTTATCATCCAGCTCTTCATAAAGCTCCCCTGATAAATCATAAAACTCAAGCGCTTCAGCAAAATTGCCTTTTGAAGACATCATTTCCCCATAATTCAGATATGATCCTGCCAGGAGCTTTTTGTCGTTTATTTTTTCTGATAATGAGATACATTCAGAATAAAGCTTCTCAGCCCTATTCCAGTCTCCTGTTAGTTCATATATATTTCCAGTTTCTAATTTTATCCTTATTTCCCTTTTGATGTCTCTCTCTTTACTGCTTTTCAGCAGAATCAAAACAGTCTCATAATGCTTTAAGGCTTCTTTGTTGAAATATTGTCTCCTGGCATTATCTCCGCATTTTTCATAGAAGATGATCGATTTTCCCCAATTTTCACCCTCTAAGAACTGATATGCAATCTCCTCTGTATAGTCCTCATTATCAGACACACATTCTTCAAGTGTATCTGCAAGAAAAAGGCTCAGCTCAGCTTTATTGGCTATCCCTTCCCTGATCATCTCCTTAACCAGGCTGCCACTGAACCTGTAGCTGATACTGCCGCTGATCTCGATTTCCTGAAGTATCTCGAGGCTTTCCAGCTCAGTCAGTATCCTGGCAGTGTCAATACTGGAAATTTTTGATACAATGTTCTTGATGATACCGAGATGGACGTCAATCCGCAGAAGCGACATTATCTTCAATATCTTCCTTTTTGCATCATCCCTGAAAATCACCTGTATCTTCTCTTTCAGTATATCGATTATATCTTTTGGTACCTGGACCTTATCAAGAGGCTTTAATAATTTCCAGTATATCTTATCCTTCACTATTAGATCAGCTTCAATAAGGGACCTTATCAGAGCCTCCAGCAGCAGAGGTGAACCGCCTACCATATTCCTCATATTTTTGACGGATCTTTTTATGCTTATATCTGTGAACCTGTGGCCAAAAATATTGGTAACATATTCATTAACTCCGTCAAAATCAAGTGGAGACATTCTGTAGCTTTTAACTCCTTTCAGCTTTAATATTTCTATCAGCCCGGAATCTTCTGAAAGCCTTTTTTCATTGATATTGGCGTATATGAGTATATTCCGGCTCTTTATGCCCTGGTTTATCATCCTGTGCAGAAGGTTAGCAAGGATCAGCTCTGAACCGCTGTCAATCCATTGGATATCATTGAAATAGATTATTGTGGTTCTGCCCTGCTCTTTTGCAAACTCATGGATAAAATCTGAAATATTATGAATTATTATATCTTTCATTTTTTTGGGATCATCACCGATATCAGGCGCTTCATATTTAGCAAGCCTTCTGCTTTTAGGAAGTATAAGCTTCAGATATCTGCCGAAGCGTTCCATCAGGCCCATTGATGAAAAAGTCATCATCTGGATCAGGATCTCCCCGATAGAATAATATTTCCTGAACTCTGCTTCCATGCAGTTGCTTTCAAAGAATGGTATCTCATTCAATCTGCAGTACTTCTTGAATTCAAAGAACAGCCTTGTTTTACCTGCCCCGGGAGGACCGATGAAAACAGTCATCTTATCCCTTTCAGGCCTGCTTATATTATCGGTAAGTACATGGTACTCCCTTTCTCTGTCTGCGAATGCATTTCCAAGAACATAGCTAAGCTTTGTATCCCTGGTTTCATATTCATAGCTGCATCCCAGTCTTCCATTTATTTCTGATATGATCTCTGAACATGCCAGAAACCTTTCCTCTTTTTCATAGGAGGTCATTTGATATATTATAGTTCTCAATGATTCATTTTTGATTAATTTAATTCTTTCATCCCTGTAAGCATTAAATTCATCCCGGCTGCTCAGTATATTAAGAAGGGTATTCGCGGTCAGGTTTTTTTGGTCATAAAAGCGTCTTTCATGGATCATTTCATAGAACAGTATCCCAAGGGAAAATATATCCATTGAATAGCTTAGATCACCCAGGGCAGCCTCCGGTGAAATATAGATAAGTGTCCCTCTTAGTCGCCCTATTTTGTGCTGTGCGGAACCGGACAGGCCGAAATCCAGCAGTTTCACCTTCTTATCAACTATCATTACATTGCCTGGTTTCAGGTCACGGTATATTATGTTCCTGCTGTGAATATACTCGAGTGCCCTTAATATCTGGATGAAAATATCAATCTTTTCATTAAGGTCAATCTCATTTAGCTTCTTTAGATATTCTGAAAGCAAAATGCCCTCCAGATACTCCATTATTATATAGTAATTATCCGAATCCTCCTCAAAGTCATATACCCTGATAAGATTAGGATGCTTAAGCCTTGTCATAATTTCATATTCATTTTTGAAGGTTTCGATACTTGCAGTTTTATTGCCGGCAGTCATGATATTCTGTTTTATTGTCTTTATAGCAAAGAGCATATTGTCCTTGTAAATATCTTCAACAAGGTATACAAGCCCCATGCCTCCGCTTCCGATGCTTCCTTTTATCCTGTATCTTTTATTAATGAGCTGAGCATTCATTAGATTATTTCAGCCTTTTTAATGGATTATCCTAATTATTATATCTGTTTGGGATTAAGTCAATAAGTAGAATTTCACTCAAAGAACAGGGGTTAATATGAAATTTGCATCAATTATTCCACAGATGCGTATTATCGGAATATTTCACCGTTCTTCAGAGTAATGAAGCTTTTTGACAGGTTATTGATATCATTCAGAGGGTTCTCCTCAACAATTAAAAGGTTTGCTTTTTTAGTTTCTGAAACAGAACCGTATTTATCTAAGACACCGAGCCACCTGGCGGGATATATGGTAGCCCCCTTTATGATCTCCATCTCTGAAAGCCCTGCTTTTTTTAGCAGACCCATTTCAAATAAGGTTCCGGGTTCGCAGTCATCAATCCCAACCAGTATACGGACGCCATTTTTTATCATATTTTCAGTACAGAATACCGATATATGGTCTAAAGCCTGAATAATTCCATTATTTTGATCTGATGATTCCCTTACTGCATGGTTAAATACACTCAAGGTAGGACAAAAAAAGACATTTCTTTCCTTCATCTTTTCAGCAAGATATCCAAGCTTTTCTTCCGAGATTGAATCAGCCCCCATTGAGAAGACTTTCATTGCAAGCTCCCTGTCTGCACCGGGTGCATGGTCATTATTTGAGCATAAACTGTCATGCTCCTGCTTAATTTCATCCCTGAGGACAACCGGCAATGGGGCCTTTCCGTGCTCAATACACTTTGCACCAAGATCAATTGCCATATCCATTGGAACCATATTAAAAAGCGGAGCCCCTGGATCATGGGTGACTGGCAGTTTTAATTCACCTGCCTTCTTTACCAGGTATTCAAAGACATCAGGTGTAAATTTCCCAAAGGTTTTGACAAGGGAAGCGCCATTCTGCTTCAGTTCATCAATGATTTTTTCTGCATCCTCTTTTGTATCAACAGCTACAGTGAACCCGGGCATAGATTTATTTATTTCTCCCCAGCGGAGAGGCCTCTTCTCAAGCATGGGCCCTGCATAGAATAAATCCGGACCGCATATTCCGCCTTTCCGGATCTTTTCCTTCATTTCCTTCAGTATATTTAAGGGGCCTCCTACATCCCTTACCTGGGTTATGCCCTTTTTTACAAATTCTCTGAGTATGCTTTCACGTTCATTTTTCTCCAGTTCTGACAGGTGGCTCATGTGTGCATGGCATTCAAACAGCCCGGGAACTGCAAATTTGCCTGTGCAGTCTATGGCCTCTGCATCTGAAACATTCATATTGCAGTTTTTATCAATTGCTTTTATTCTGCTGTTTTCAATGAATATATCTGCATTCTCCTGTACTGATTCTTTCTCAACATCAATAATATTTATATTCTTTATGAGGATAAGGGATTTCATTCTATGGCAATACCCCCTGGCTTTACTTTTTTATATAGGCAAAAGGCAAAAAAGAACAGTATATTCCCTGTCACTCCCCAGATAATATTATCAAGGCCTATATGCGAAGAAAAATAAAATACTGATAATATATAGAAAACTACCCCTCCTGCAAGGCCGGCAAAAAAATGCCCGGGGCTTACCCTGACACCTACTATTGCGCAGACCAGAGGGATCAGTATGACCGGTGCCCAGAAATTATAGGAATATATCAGTATATCAAGTATGCTTTCAATCTTCAGGGCAAATACAACCGCGAAAAAGCCTACTGCAAGGTTTGCAATCTTGGCAATATTGAGCTGATGTATGTCATCTATGGCCCTTTTCTTCAAAGGGACTATAATATCATTTACTATGGATACGGAGGCCGCATTCAAAAAAGAGTCCGCTGATGACATGATAATGGATATCATGGCTGCAATTACCACTCCCCCTATACCAATGGGGAGTGTGTTCTTCACAATATAGGGCAGAGCAAGGTTGGGATTCAGCTCAGGGTTCAATGCAAGCGCAACGAGTCCAATAAGGCCGGTAATGGCAAAAAATGGGAAAGAAAAAAGGCCGCTGAATAAAGTCCCTTTTGCGGTGGTCTTTGCATCCGGGCTCATCAGAAGGCGCTGGACATAGGGGGGAACAAGGGTCTCCCCTATAAAAAAGGTAAGGAACAGGGAGGAAAAGGAAATCAGGGTAAACCTGTCAGAAAAGATCCTGAGATGAGATGCAGGAACATTGGAGATTACATTCTGCACACCACCCGCATGTATAACAGCCATAATCAGTGCAAAAGGGAT
Source organism: uncultured Candidatus Sumerlaeota bacterium (assembly GCA_964389675.1). Classification (GTDB taxonomy): domain Bacteria; phylum CAYMEV01; class CAYMEV01; order CAYMEV01; family CAYMEV01; genus CAYMEV01. The sequence goes on along the minus strand of CAYMEV010000028.1, from coordinate 18,575 downwards.
CCCGACAGCAAGTATTATAAACTGAAGCACATCTGAGGCAACGACAGCTTTCATCCCGCCTATAGTAGAGTATAGAATTACTATCGAGCATCCTATCAGTATTCCCCATAGCCTGGGGAGGCCGAGAAATACATTGAATATATACCCCATGGCCCCAACCTGGGCCCCGAGGATACCTGCGCAGATTATTACGGACAGGGCACCCGTGATAACCTTGGCAATTTTGCCGTAGTGCTTTCCTATAATGTCGCCTGCAGTTATTGCGGTATTATACCTGTCCATTTTAGGAGCAATGAACAGGGAGACCAGAATGATCTGGAGGCTGAAACCAAACAAAAATATTATATTTGCAATTCCGTATGTAAATACCTTTTCAGCATTCCCGGTTGAAAATCCTCCGCCTATGAACGATGCCGAGAGAGTTGCAAATATTATCAATGCTCCGTAATTCCTTCCTGCAACTGCAAAATCAGAGATGTTCTTTACTCTTCTGCTGGTAATGATACCGATGATTATAATGGCGATGAAATAAGCTGCAAGTATAGCCAGGTTAAGCATGTATATATCCTTTCCAGATTATTTTTTATAATTTCTGCAATTTTAAGCTAAAGCATTGTTTTGTAAAGATATTCATTGCCTAATCAAAGATAAACAGTTCCTCTATCGCTACATCAAATACTGAAGCAAGATCGTGAGCAAGCTTTAATGAAGGGTTATACCTGTTCTTTTCGAGGAATACTATGGTTTCCCTTCTTACATTTACTTTATTTGCAAGCTCCTGCTGGGTCAAACTGTATTTTGCCCGGAATTCCCGGATCCTGTTATTCATTCCTGACGCCCTTAATCCTGAAATAAAGGTAAGTCACAGTAAAAACCAGTGCCATGCAGATTATACCGTAACCTATAAGCTGTTCAGTATCATCTGCAATGCTTTCATTGAAATAACTCAGAAACAGCCAGAGGTAGAGAGAGACAAAGTATGACAGTGAAGCAGATCTCTGCATGATAAGCCTTGAATACTCATCTTCAGCCGGCTCTTTTCTATTATAGCTGATAATTCGCCTGATTGCAGCAAAGAGGCCGAAAATCACAAGCAGAAGAATTACCACGACTTGAAAATTATCCATGCTTTCAGAATAATCTGAAACCTTGAACAGCCATAATCCGGCCAATACAATGACAAGAATGAGAATGGAAGCAATAATCTTTTTCATTTTTATCTCCTTTTTTTTGTAATGTTATATAATTCTAACATTATGTTAGAAATTGTCAACACTTTATTTAATTTTTTTTAAAAAAAATAAATAAAGTATATAATAGGAATGAAAAAGGTTATCCCGGATAAACCTGATCAGGAAGATAATGTAATGCTTATCAAAAAAACGGTTTTCATAACAGGCTCTACAAAAGGCATAGGATACTCATTCTATAGCTACCTTAAAGGCAATTATACGGTAATTACACACGGGCGCTCAGATCTGGACAATTGCTTCCATATAAAATGCGACCTGGCCAAAAAGAACTCTGCAGCTCTGATCAGAAAAAGATTATCTTCATTTGGTAAGATAGATATGTTCATCCATAACTGCTACATTGATCAGATATCCATCTCGATGAACCTGATAGAAAGCCTGGCCCCATTTATAAAGAAGAAGGGGAAAATAATCCTCATAAGCAGCGGGCTGGCAAAAAACAACAGGCATCTGAATGATTTTACTGACAGATACTCTGTTGTAAAGGCAGGCCTTGAAAAATTCATGAAGATAATGTCTGACAGGTATTATAAGGAAGAGATAGCCTTCTCCATACTTCAGATAGACAGGACTTATGATACATCACTGACAAAAAGCTTTAATGCAGAAAAGTACGATATGCAGGAATTAAATGACTGCCTTGATTTTTTCATGGAAAGAGACTGGGATGAATTGACAGGAAGATGCTTTATATCATCCGGAATAATAAACAGGGCAGAATGCCATAATATGGAACTCAATTATCAGCATCTGGGAAAAAAGGATATAGGCACCAAATTTTTTCAGGGGAACCGTGTATTCTTAAACCAGAACAAGGTAACTAATGAAAATATGCCGGATGAAGTGCTTTCAGCATATAATACATACCAGATGAAGCTTCATGAATGTCTTGCTGAACTCCATAATACAGGTACCGAGAACATAAACCTTCACAAAGGGATCCTGAACTTTCTGGAAGTCATGATAAATGTTATGGTAAAGCAGGACCATGATATTGTCAGCTTTGATCCTTCCTGGAATATAATGAAGGATATTGCCCATGAGCGAAATGTCATAAATGACAACCTGAAGATCTCAGAGAAAAGATTCATACCTGATTACGAAAAAATGGCAGAGAATATCGGAAGCATGACACGGCTTATATACCTTGTAGCACCACTTAACCGATTAAGCCTTATACTTTTTCTGACAAGGATACCTGGAAATATCCCTGTGATAATTGATTTCTGCTATAATGATTTTATCCCGTCAGAAGAAAATATTCAGATGAATGAATTTACTGAAATAAAGATGCCTATTATAGCAGTAAATACATTTTCAAAATTCTACGGCCTTCCAGGGCTTAAACTCAGTTATTCTGTCTCTAATAAGGAAATGTCTGCACTTATAAACAGGTTCTTCCATAAGCCCATAGATCATAAAACAGAGATGAAGGCTGTATCGGTATTATCAGATGTGCAGTATCATGAAAAGGTCAGGTCATTTTACAAAAAAGAGATGGATAAATATATCAGATTCCTTAATGATAAAAATATTGATTATATTGTAAATACTCCAATGTCGCTTCTTCTTATGAATACCTCATTCAGGATTCCAGAAGATCTTTCAAGCTACATTGTCCCTGATGAAAATGGTGTCCTGGTAACCATTCAGAAAAGCAGTATAAATGATCTGATAATAGAGGAGCTGAATGCTGAAATTTCCTGATTCAGCTTTTTCTGGGTGCTTCCATTGTCATAAAAGGCCCCTTTATTATAAGGGATACTGCCATTTTACCCTTTATTAAAAACTCCAGCCTGTCACGCCCTTTTCTGAAAACAGCAGTATTCCTGCTGATCTTATACGGCTTTATCTCCCTGGGGGAAAGCCCTGTTTCTGAAAAGTACAGCTTTCCTTCCCTTTTTTTGATACTGTAGATAATACCTTTAATGGGGGAATCATAATCACCTGTTACAGCATTAACGATATCCTCCAGCATTTCCGGAGGCTTCCGCTTATAGATAATATTGTCAACTGAAGGCTCTAAAGGCATGGATACAGAATCAACCTCCCCGTTATCATTTATCAGAAACCTTATCTTGGCCCAGAAGTCAAAATCAGCTATATACCACTCAAATACATTGTAGTGATAATGGCAGAGATCGGACCATTCAGTGCTCCCGACACTGCATGCCAATAGTTTTCCATTCTCCTCTCTGACGGCAAAATCTGGATAGCCTTCAGCAGAATATGCCCCTGTATAGGAATCAAGAGAATGTGTCATAGGGGCTTTTTTTATCTTTTCATCAGCAGATGTCTCCCTGCTTTTTGATTCTGCCCTGATTATCGGGTCAAACATCTCATGGTATTTCCGGTTCCAGTCTCTTCCCTTAAGGCCTAATACCCGGTCAATGCTCTCATAAAGCAGGACATCCCTCAAGGGTAGCATTGCAATGTTTGTCAGGGCAATAATCCCGAGTCTCTCCTGCGGGATAAAGCCTATGACAAGGCTGTGCCCTTCAACATTTCCCCCGTGCTGGATAACGGTATATCCCCTGTAAGGCTCGATAAACCAGCCCATTCCATAGGTAAAGATCGTATTGCCGGTAAGCTTTTCGCTGAAACCGCCCCCTGGAATTACCATATGTGGTATATGCATCTGTTTCAGGTTATTACCGGATATAAACTGCCTGTCTCCGAGGCAGCCATCATTTATATGCACCTTCAGCCATCGTGTAAGGTCTGCAAGAGTTGAAAAAAGCGCTCCGGCCGCTCCGGGGGAAAGCTCTGTATGCTTCCCTAAGGGCATATTTACCAGGTGCTTAAAAGAACCATCATCAGCCCTCTCCACACGGTAGCCTTTTGCATTGACCTGCTCTTTGCCCGGAGTTTCAGGGCACAGACTTGATGATTTCATCCCAAGGGGAATAAAGATCCTTTCTGTTACAAAATCTTCCCATTTTTGCCCGGAAACCTTTTCAACAAGATAGGCTGCTGCATAGTACATCAGGTTGTTGTACTGGAATTTTTCCCTGAAAGTGGCACTGAACTTAAAATGTTTCATGCGCTTTATGAATTCTGCCCTCGAAATATCAAGCCTCCATGCGGAAAAATCATGCCGGGGCAGGCCTGTACGGTGGCTGAGCATATCCCTTACGGTTATATTCTGAGTAACATATGGCTCCGCCAGGATGAACTCAGGCATATATTCCCTTACCGGCTTATCCCAGTCGATCTTCCCTTCATCTGCAAGCAGTGCAATACACATTGCTGTAAATGATTTGGTGACTGATGCCATGGCAAATCGTGTATCTTCAGTGACAGGAAGCTTTTCTTCAACATCACGCCAGCCGAATGTCTTCTTAAATATCTCTGCATCTCCCTTAATTACCGCTATTCCAACTCCCGGGCAATGCCAGGAATCCATGGATTCTTTGATATATTTCTCATAATTATTTAGTTTATCCATATTTTTTCTCCTTCATAATCAAAACCAGACTGCAGTTGAAATTATTTTAAAGAGAACTCGCAATATACTTCAGGCCAGTTATCAATGCTCCTCTGGTAGATATATACTCCATCCTTCTTGTCCTTGAACCTAAGGTCTATGCAGGCCTTTCGGTTTTTCAGTGAGGTAAATTTGGTAGGCCTGTAACCGCTGTTATCAAAAGTAAGCCCTCCCAGCATAGATTCAAGATTTGAGTCGATATCCATACTGCACATGATCTCTATGCAAAAGGCTCCGTCGCTGAATCTTCGCTGAACATTACCCTCGAATCCGTCCGGTTCAGGTACTGTTTTCTTAAACTCATCCGTATCAGGGACACTTATGCTGAGGTCTATATCAATAATATAGAATGTATACTGATTGATCTGGGTTGAGAAATCATCAGAAGGTTTTTTTAGTTCAGAATCCTTCATTTTTGCCAGCTTTACAGGAAAATGGCTGAAATAGAGATCTTTTCCCTCTTCAAATGCGCTGGTACTGCTGTTTATTGAATATCCCTCCCCGTAAGGAACGTCAGGTACCCAGAAGGAACCCGACCTGGACTTTCTTTCTCTCTCAGGAAGGTTTATAGTCTCCTGTCTGATACTGTAATCATGTATATCAAACTGCATCCCTTTTTCTTCCCAGGTATTTTCCTTGAAGAATTTAGCCTCCATGTCAATTGAGAAATATGAGCTCTTATGGAAATAGGGCAGATACGCCGAGATCCTGGCTGATCTGGTCTGCCCGGGAAGAATGATATTTGCATTAGTTTCAGGAGTTTTATCTTTTCTGGAAATAAGCCCGGCTTCCGGAGGTTTTACCTTCGGCTTTATCTTTTCCTCCGGTTTAGATCCCGGGAGTAAGAAATGTATAATGAGAATAAAAAAAGCAATTAAAAGCAATACAATGAGCGGTTTTGGAAAAGATTTCCCTGAATTTTGGTCTGAATCAATCACAGTATTAATCTTTTCCTTGTTTTCAGTCTCCTTCTCCTCATGAACGGCTGTTTTCTGCTGTTTGGCCTGGATCGCTCCGCATTTTGGACATTCGCCTTTTCCCTGGAAAGCTGTAATAAGCGGATCATCTGCAGATACAGCTGAATAACCGCAATTAGGGCATGTTCGCAATACCTTTGCGTCATTTTCATCTGATTCAATATTCTCAGCTGTTCCTGAAGGCTCAACCTCGCATAATCCCCCGCTTGAATCTATTAGCTGTTTATACCTTACTGCAGTTTTAAGATCTATATTATCCTTTACAACTACAGGCGGATTCGCTGTCAATCCTTCGATATTCTCAGGCTTTGTAATTAATAATTCAGACAGCTCCTTTGCAAATTCAGAATATGTCTTTCCTTCTTTCAGGCCTGTAAATATGACCTTATACAGCTCCTGTACCATAAAATACTCCTTTCGACCTGTAATTTCAGCATCGGTGATTTATAATATCACTGTTTGATAATATGCACATCCTGCTGAGGAAATGGAATACTGATCCCCTCCTGGTCAAACCTCTTTTTTATTGTTTCATTCAGATAAAAGTAAACATCCCAGTAATCAGCTGTATTAACCCACGGGCGGACTGCAAAATTAACACTGCTGTCAGCCATTTCAGAAAGTACTATCATCGGGGCCGGTTCTTTTAATATCCTGCTGTCACCCGCTATTATCTCTTCCAGTACCTTTTTTACCTTGTCAATATCGTCACTGTAGCTGACGCATGCAACAAGATCAACCCTCCTCCTGTCCTCAGAGGTATAGTTTGTAATATTATCGGATATGATCTTTGAATTGGGTACTATAATCTTTTTATTGTCCGGAGTCTTAAGTATTGTGGTAAATATGCTGATCTCAGCTACCGAACCTGATTTGCCGCCTCCTTCAATATAATCACCGACCTTGAAGGGCTTGAATATTATCATAAGGACCCCTGCAGCAAAATTTGCCAGAGATCCCTGAAGAGCAAGGCCAATTGCCAGGCCTGCCGCACCTATTATGGCGACAAAGGAAGCAGTCTGCACACCAAGCTGCCCCAGTGCAGCGATAGCTACAAAAACCACTATCGTAGCATAAGCCAGGCTTGATACAAAAGAAACAAGTGTAATATCAACTTTGGCCCTTTTAAGTATCTTTTTAAGAATAGCTTTAATTATCTTTGCTGCCATAATACCCAGTATAAGTATGGCAATTGCTGCTATGATCTTAAGACCGTACAATGCCAACAATTCCTTGGCTTTTTCAATGATTAAATCATGCATTATATAATCCCTCCCTTATTCAATTATGATCATATTAAGATTATTACTTAATCAGTATTTAATCAAATAATTTTCTTCATTTATTCTTAAGATATAAGGCAATATATACTTACCAATAAAATTATCCCCTAATGGATAATTTCTGAAGAAGGAATAATGCATATGGCCATTTGATATTGCCCTGCATCAGGCTTTCTTAAAAAGCTGATCAAGGTTGAATATCTGATTCAGGACAACTGCTATTATTGTGGAGGTAGGAAGAGGATCAGTGAAGAATGACTGCATTACTTCAGGTGTCCTGGCATAGATCTCAGGCAGTATGGAAGTACTCATCCCAAAAAAGAGTGAGATTCCTATGACAAAGGTCTTTTTGCCGTCCCAGCCTGCGCTGAACATCTCCTGAAATCCGGCACATATCATAAAACTGCCGGCGAATATAAGTGCTGAACCCAGTACAGGCCTCGGTATCTGCGATATTATTATTATGAACTTGGGGAAAAATGCAAGAAAGATGAAGATAATGCCAGCAACTACACTCAACCACCTGCTTACGACCTTTGTAGCACCGGCAAGGCCTATATTGGAAGATGAAGTATCGACTGCCATGCCACCTATCAACCCAGCAAAAACAGTTGATATCCCGTCAGCCATCAGCCCTTTTCTTATTGGCCTGTAATCTTCTGTCTTTAACTCAGGCTCAGAGACCTTCTGGGCTATGAGCAGGTTGCCGAATGATTTCAGCGACCCGCTGATACCTATAATGAGGAAAGGGATCAATAATTTTATATCAAATGAAAACTTCAGAAAATCACTGCTTACTGAAGGCATATGAAAAAGGGGCTGGTCCCTTATAATAGAAAGGTTATGCCAGTATTCAGGGACCACTGCCATGGAAAACGCCCACCCCGCTAGAATCCCGATCAAAAGGCAGTACATCTTTATGATGCCCCTGCCCCATATATTTGCAAGAACCATGATAAACAGAGCTACTGTCCCTATCAGAATATCAGCCATCCTGATTGCATCCCCCTTAAATGAAACACCAAAGAATGATACAACAGAAGACCTGATGATGCTTACACCCACAAGAGCTACTACCATACCTATTATATGGGTCGGAAATACCTTTTTGAGCTTCTCAACAACAGGCGCAAGAAACATCTCCACCAGGCCGGCAATAATGATCATCCCTTTCATAAGCGGCATACCCCCCGCCCACATTGCAGAAAGCGAAACACTGTAATAAGACGGGCCTACTACATTAGGGCAAAGGTACTTTGAACCGATAAAAGGCAGTCCTACTGATTGAATGATGGAACCTATACCGCATGCTATCATTGAAAATGCAATAAGATTCTTTGTAAATTCTGTTGTAGCATTCACCTGGCCTGCAAAGATAATCGGGAAGCTGATGGATATGAACAGAAGCATGACATGCTGGAATGACAGAACTATCAAATGCCCTGCAGGTGGCACATCATTCACCCTGTATTCATAGACTCTCTTTTCTTTTGCCATTATATTCTCCTGTTTTAAGGGGGGCTCGGCATATCAGTGATCGACCCTACATAGACCAGCTGGCCATCCATATCTGCTTTTCTCAGATAAAGGGCCTTTTTGCTGAGTGTCCTCTGATACCTGCTTTTTGTCATAAATACCTGCCAGGTAGAATCCTTGTCTTCAAGATCCTCAACTGCATTCAGAAAAGGCTTATGCCCAACCTCATCAACAGTATCAAAAAGGTGTATATCAAGTATGGTCTCATCAACAATAGGCGATATAAGTGTTTCACCTGTACTTAAAAGCACAAAGACATAAACATCCCTGTAATTGAATATAGACTTGGAATCACCTATCTCATCAAGGGCTTCCCTGCCTTTTTCCTCCAGAAGGCGGGCTGCACAATCAACTATTATCCTGGCAAACTCCTTTTCTTCCGGGGGATGGTTCATACCCCCGCCGATAAAATAATCCTTTCCTTCTTTATCTTTTACCCTGAAATTGCATGTGGATTTGGGAACCGGGTATATCTTGCCCAGCTCAAACCATGAGAAATGAACCCATGAATGGGGATTGTCCTCTTCCTCAAGGGCCTTCAGTATCATTTTAAGCACCTTTTTGCCCTTCCTGTCGGTATATTCAATAATATTCTTGCCTTCCAGGTCATTAACCCCGGCATTAAACAGGCAGTTCCCCTCCATATCATAGATATATATATAATAATCAGATGTTCTGTATATATCACGGTTGTTCCTGAAGTGCTCAATAGCTTCAGGACCCTTCTTCTCCAGCAGAAGCTTTGCTTTATATACAAACCTTACCAGGTTTATGGTATCCCGGTACTGATACATTGAAAGATCAAGGTCCTCATGATGCTTTTCGCATGAAATCAAAAAAGCCATGATAATAAACACAGTTATAATCCTTAAAGCTTTATTCATCATTTTCCTTCATACAATATATACTTATTCCAAAATTTTATTCACTATCTTCATATTATCAAAAATAATAATCAAAGTAAAAGCAAAATATTGGTAATTTTGGAATTAGATTACGTAAAAATTCCATATAAATTAAATAACCTTAGCTTTTATTCAAAGCATCCTATTATATTGGTTAAATTATTCAAATTCTTATCAACTTTCAGATATAAATTAATTATCCAATTTAAAAAAATTTCGTTGTTATAAAATATTCAGACTATCACAATATCTACTTGATTATAAAAATTTTCATTTTAAACCTGTTAATGATAAATCGATTTTCTCATTGATATAATTTTAAATATTATATAAACAAAAATATAATAGATATATTATCGAATTTTTTATAATTTAATAATATCTCTTTAAATGAGTAAAATCTTGTGCCACACTTCCCTTATATACTCCTATTCTGTATTTGCAATACATTAAAAACTATTGACATAACCCTAATCAAGAGATACAACTTCAAATGAATAATTTTTATATAAAGGAGATAATAAATGCAAACATGCAAACATGCAAACATGCACTGTGTTCTTATTTATATGTTTCCTGCTTATTTCTCCAATAATAGCTCTGTCTCAGACTGAACATCTTCTGATTAGCAAAATCCATCCCCAAAAATCTGTAGAGAAACATATCCAGGAGTTATACCAGCCTTCCCTGAACATTAGAAGGATAGAAATTAATAAGGATATCATCTTAAATAAGGTTAAGAGAGGTGATTATATAGCTTTAAATCTTACTGACGGTAAGGAATATCATGCAAAAGTGATAAAATGTGGCAAATCCTTTACCGGTAGCCATGTTATTACTGCATTTGTTGAAGACAGCTGCTACAGCAAGATTATTATCACTTCATTCAATGGAGAGATTTTTGGGATTATTGAGATAATCGATGAAAAAATTGACTTATTTGCTATTAATACTAACCCTTACAACAAAAACACATATCTGATACAGTTCGACCCAGAAAATCAGAACTTCTTTAGCATTGGAGAGTCTATCTTAGCCACCGATAATGAGAATCCAACTATACAGGGAACCCTAGAGATAAAAAACAAATTTCCTGCTCAGCTATTAGAATTGACTAGTTATGGCCTAACAATACAAAAAACATCCAATGATCAAGATGCAGTAAATGATCCTGTGGAAATAATCCGCTATAATTATGATGGAGGTTCTGACTGGTATATTTTCCCAACTTATCCCAATGCATTACCTATGGTTGAAACACAAGAGATTTATATAAGTTTCGGTGATGAATTCTCTCCAATAAGTCCAATTCCCTCTGAAGATCCATATTATGGAACAGGAAATGAACAATGCCTATTTTTAGAGTGGCAATCGACTAACTGGCCAGACTTCATGGAAGAGCTAGAGCCTTTTGATGAAGATGTCAACTGGTATAATCTTGCACAAGCGTCTAAAATCAAATTCAAAATGCCTTCTCAACATGTTAATCTTATTGCAAATTTTCTGATTCCTCCCAGAGGAGAATATGGAGATCATCCTGAAGTTGATATTGATGAACTTACACTAATGATACTATATACACCAAAAGCTGAGATAATTATGAAATACCAATATGGAGGTGGTGTAAATAATTTTATTGCCTTACATATGGAGAATCTTAATTATGCACTTGGTCGTTACCCTGAAAACATAATATACGAGCCTATATGCGGTGGTGGAGCATGCACCAAAGTGTCTCTTGCTCATTATGCAAAAACTAACTATATAGAATATAATGGAACTCCAGTATATCCAGGCGTCTCATATAAGATTGATGTGGAGTTACGTCGCCTGACATGCACAGAAGAAACCCATCCACTTAACATATATAGCCGGATTCCTCCTAATGAACAAAATGGAGACTATAAATATTATATGGATGATATACATGAATTAAGAGATACATATAATGCAGACCTAACTCTCTTATTTACATCATCAGCACTGGATGGTGGTATTACAGGCACAGCATGGCCACTTAAAAACAAAGGTCTTGGAGTTGGTGCAGACTTAGCATTTGCAGTTATTGATCTTTATGACTTTAATAACAGCAGGATACTCAGCTTTATTCATGAGATAGGGCACCTGCTTGGGGCTGGACATCATAAAAATATGACTGATATTGATGCCCGCGGTCCACAGCTTTTCACCAATTCTGCCGGATGGCAGTTTTATGCTTATCCATATCTTATATATGATACTGTAATGACCTACGGCCTTCAATACCCGGGTGACTATAGGATTGGTGTTTTTTCAAACCCATATCTGCAGCTTCATATAGACGATGATGTAACGGGAGATATACAGGATGGCTATAATGCAAGAACAATAGAGTATGCTCAGAGAATGGCAGCCAGGTATAGGATAAATGATGGCAATCATTATCTAACCCTTTATTGTTCACCTGAATATGCCTTAAACTATAAACATGGAAATCAGATCACTATAAATGGTGTTCAGTGGACTCATGGTCAATCCGAGATATTCCAGCCAGGTGTTGAGATTGCTATTGCAGCTATTGAGTCTGAAGATTTTGAATTTGAATTTATAAACTGGAGTACATCATACATCGGAGGTTTGCCCGAACCGGTAAGTGACCCTAATAGTCCAAGTACAACGCTTACAATGCCATACCAGCACTTAATATTAACAGCAAATTTCCTGCCTCCTCTAATATTCAGGCTTATTATAAGTGGGATTGATATTGATGCAATGGCTGCCTATGCTGATAAGGCTGTAATTAGCCTGCATAGCATAGATAATGCATATGAAGGTGTATATATTTATGATCATACATCAGAAATCAATAAATGGACACAACTATATGGAATACCTGCAGCACAGATCCAGGTAGATGCAGCAAATACAGGAGAATTTGTATTAAGAGTGATAAGACCGGGTTATGAAGGCATCTACCGCAATATTTACCCAAATAATGGGACATGGGAGCAGATATCAGATATACTTGCAAACTCTATTGCACTGGCAAAAACGAGCCAAAGCCAGCAAAATACAATAATTGCATCATTTAGCGGTATAGGGCTGTATCAATATGATATTTCAAGCAGTAATTGGTCTCCAATTATTCAATATCCTGCAGAAACTGTAGTTGCATTAAACTCAGATGGAGATCCTGATGGCATTGATGAACTGCTGGTATCCTTTGAAGGCATAGATCGGCTTTATCTATATAGCTTTGAGACCAGAGGCTTTGAAACAATCTTGATGGCAAAGCCATCTCAGATCTTTGCAGATGACATAACAGGAGATGGCAAGGATGAGCTGATATGCGCAATTGATGGCATCGGAACTTATATTGCAACTCGTTCTGATGATAAGGATGCTATCAGTCTGCCTCATAATTATAAGAATAAAGGGTTCCTATGGACCAGAATCACATCAGGCACACCAGACGAAGATCATCTAATAGCAACAGGTGATTTTGATTATGGGTCCTATAAAGAGGTACTGATGACATATAATGGAAGCACCTATTATTATCAGTATGACACAGATGAATGGTCAGTCCTGGTGCATGCTCCTTTCAAAAGGATTATATCAGGGAAATTTACGGAAAGGTTAAAAGATGATCTAATCCTCTACGATCAGTACATTGAGAGGCTTTTTATATATGGAGAGCCTGAATAATGCTTGCAAAATATCTTATAATTTTTAAGATTATATCAGGATGTTGATATGAGAAATTATAAGATAATACTTACCCTGCTCCTTTCAATTATTATATCATCCTGCTCCACACCGGATTATCCGTCAGGTCCCTCATCCATACAACCTGAGGCCAGTCAGAACAGATGGTGGAAATGGAGATCTGAGAAGCCTGTAGATAGCAGGCCTTTTGCATATAAAGGAATAATATTTGCATATTCAGAGAAAGGCATTTTGTATGCCATGGACGGCATAAGTGGAGATGAGCTTTGGAGCTTTGATTTTGAAAGGGATATCTACTGTTTTGATGATCCATTATTTTATGAAGAGCTTGTGTTAATAGCATTAAGCAGTGGCAGCTGTTATGCATTGAATATTTATAACGGATCTGTCGTATGGAAGATCGAGCAAAAAAAAACGCCTGTAAAGGACCTGCTTGATCAGTTGAAATCTGAAATAGAAATGGGAATAAAACCCAAAGATCTAAAGGAATATACATCTCTTAAGATGCCTGCAGAATCTATCTTTATGTACAGCAATATCCATGATGATATCCTATTTTTCTGTTTTTCTACAGATATCATTGAGATTGATTCATCATACAGGCCTTTTGCGACTACTAAAGACTATATCATGGCAATTAATCCTGGAAATGGAAGCATCTTGTGGGAATTTCCCCTGCCGGAAAGAATCTATTCAGGATATCCCATTGAGGGTTTTTCCTGCAAATATAATACTACTAATGCATACAGGAAAAGGCTGACTTATAATAAGCCAGATAATACATATCAAAACATTTTGGGAATATATGGGTATATTGCTCTTTTTGCATTCGAGCCATTTCTATTTGCACTGGATAAAAATACAGGAGAATTATTATGGGAAGCGAATTCTTATTTAATAAGAATGAACCCATATACTGATGATGGAAAGCTGTATACTCTAATTCATGATAATTATCATCCTTTATTTCGAGCACTGGCCCCTGAAAATGGTGATCTGATCTGGGAATATAAACTTAAAAAGCTGGAGGACATAGAACCTCTTGCTGGAGGATGTTTTATGAATGGTAAATACGGACATTTAGATTTTCTCTTTTCTAAATCTGAAGATACCGTTATTCTGGAGTGCTACGATAATATACCTGATCAGCATTGTAAATGGCCTCTGTACTTGATAGCTATAGATACCAACAATGGACAGGTTCTCTGGAAACGAATCTTTAAATTTAGAGCTAAAGTTCTAAAAATATCCGGCAATATCATCTACTGCATCTCTGATAGGAATAATTTAAGCAGGCTGAATATAAAAACAGGCTTAACACTAAATAGCCTTAAATTGCAAAACGAGGATTTTTTTCATGATTTTCTCCAATTGCATGGTAATATATTATTAATCAGCTCTAGTAGTGGTTCGTCCCATATATCTGCGATTGATATCAATACAGGGAATGTAATATGGAGAATTGACAATCCTCTAAGAAATGTCATTGCAGCAAACAATATGATTTATTGTTCTTATTTAAAGAGGATCTATGCAATCGACAGAAAAATTGATGATAGCTCTGATGAATATAAATAAGAATTCTAACTTATAATATGAAAAGAAAAATACTTATTCCATTTTTTATCTGCATTATTTTGTATTTAACGCATTATACGCACTCACAGATTATAGGTGAAAGGAAGGAATTCTCAATTAAAGGGACTAGTTTCGAAGTTGTCTATATACCTTCTGGAAAATTCATAATGGGCTCTCCTGAATCTGAAAAAGACCGGAGAGATAATGAAACCCAGCATGAAGTTATCCTGACAGAAAGCTTCTGGATGATGGAAACAGAAGTTACTCAAGAGCTTTATGAAGCAGTTACTGGAATAAATCCAAGTATTATTAAGGGAAAGAAACACCCGGTAGAAAATATATCATGGCATGATGCATATGATTTTTGTGTAAAATTATCTGCCATTACCAGATTGAAATGGGAACTCCCAACAGAAGCAGAATGGGAATACGCATGCAGAGCTGGCTCACAGAGGGCTCTATTTTTTGAGGATAAATATAATTCTCACAGTAACTTGATCACCCAAGGATTTAGTGAGTATATATGTAATGTAATTGTTTTGCCAATACATGATATGCCAGGAAGATATTATATCTCATATAGAGAATCTCACTGTGAGGTTGGAGAAAATCTGCCCAATTACTGGGGATTATATGATATGCATGGAAATGTATGGGAGTGGTGCTTTGACTGGTATGGCGAACATATATTATTAAGTGCAATAAATCCTAAAGGTCCCCCAGATGGCACAGACCGTGTACTAAAAGGGGGGAGCTGGCGTAGCAATTATTATGATTTGAGAGCTGCAAGAAGAATATATTTCTCTCCAAATCTTCGATCAGTCTTTTTTGGATTTAGGGCTGTAATGCGCTGAGATTATCTTTAAGACAAATATACTTGCACACCCTATTGCCTCAAGCAAAAATATTATGATAAAAAGCAGTCAGTATGAACAGATATGTACAGTTTGAATATTTAAAAAAACAAAAATTTTTAAATTGGTAAAAAAGAGAAATTTTTATTTTGGCTTGATCTGGTTTGACCCATTAATTATATTTATTGACAAAATATAGTTAATACATAAAAGCATCTTTAATGAAAGAAAAAAAACACTGGCAGCTGGAGCTGTCCTCACTATCACTGAAAAAGAACAGAAAGCTGAAAAATATCATAAGCCTGCTGAAAACAAAAGACCCGGGGAATATACTTGAGATAGGCTGTGATAAGGGAGTATTGTCATACCATCTAAGGAAAGCTTTTCCATGCAGATGGATGAGCTGTGATACCGATCAGGAAAATTCACAGAAGCATTAATTGATGATCTTATTTTGTATTGCCCAAACATAGAAAGTCTCTTTATTTATGGAGAACCTGACTGATGTGTCTTTTCCTGATTTATCTTAATTCGATTTATTTTTATTATTAAACATAGGGATAATTAATATGAGATATTACCAGATAGTCATTATCTTGTCTGTTTTAGCTTTCATTTCAGCTTGTACTGCACATCATTATTCTTCAAAGCCTTCTGCAATACCGCAGGAAATTAACCATCCTAAATGGTGGAAGTGGAGATCTGAGATGCCTGTAGATAGCAGGCCTTTTGCATATAAAGGAATAATATTTGCTTATTTAGAAAAAGGCATTTTGTATGCCATGGACGGCATAAGTGGAGATGAGCTTTGGAGCTTTGATTTTGAAAGGGATATCTACTGTTTTGATGATCCATTATTTTATGAAGAGCTTGTGTTAATAGCATTAAGCAGTGGCAGCTGTTATGCATTGAATATTTATAACGGATCTGTCGTATGGAAGATCGAGCAAAAAAAAACGCCTGTAAAGGACCTGCTTGATCAGTTGAAATCTGAAATAGAAATGGGAATAAAACCCAAAGATCTAAAGGAATATACATCTCTTAAGATGCCTGCAGAATCTATCTTTATGTACAGCAATATCCATGATGATATCCTATTTTTCTGTTATTCAGCAAAAATTATTGATATAAATTCATCAAATAGACCATTTATTTCTACCAGAGAATATATCCATGCAATAAATCCACGAGATGGAAGCATCTTGTGGGAATTTCTCCTGCCAGATAAAATATACTATGGGCATCCTATTAAAGGTTTTTCATGTAAACATAGGGGGACTAATGCTTATAAAGAATGGCTTCTAAGAGGTAAACCAGAAAATACAGATATGCATCTGTCCGGTATATATAATAGCATGGCAGCACTGGTAATTGAACCATTGCGTTATCCATGGGAAAGGTACCTGTATGTGATTGATAAATATACAGGGAAAATATTGTGGAAAACTGAATCTTATATAATAGGAATTAATCCGCATACTGACGATAAAAAGCTGTATACAATAATTCACAATACTGATCAGCCACTATTTAGGGCACTGGAGCCAGAGAATGGTAAGCTAATCTGGGAATATAAGTTAAAAAAACTGGTAGATTTAGAACCTGTATTTGGCGGGTTAATTATTACACAGTCTGGCTCAAGATATCACCATTATGATATTTTATTTTCAGAATCAGACAATATGGTTTTCCTGATATGCTATATTTTTAATAAAAGCTTTGATGGCCTCTCTGACAGTACCGGGCATATATATCGAAATCACAATGCCTATCTTGCATATATCACTGCTATCAATAGCGATACAGGCGAAACCCTCTGGAAAAAAGGCCTTACTTATACTCAGATTCTTGGCATATCAGGTCAAATGCTCTATTATGTCTTAGATCGCCGGTATTTATACGGGATTGATACAAAAACTGGCAAAACCATTAAAAACCTTGACCTTAATATGAAAAATGAAGGCTTAAATCATGATTTTTGCCAATTACATGGTAATTTATTATTAAGCAGGTCTTATCAGGATAAGTCCCACCTATCTGCAATTGATATTACTACCGGGGATACCCTCTGGAGAATCAATTGCTTTCTCAGTACAATTGCTGTTGCAGATAATACAATTTATGGAGTTTATAATGGAAATATTTATGCGATCGATTTAAGAGATGATGATGGTTTTCAATAGCCTCATGGTCAATCCGAGATATTCCAGCCAGGTAATGAGATTGCTATTGCAGCAGCTGAATCAGAAGACTTTGACTTTGAATTTATAAACTGGAGTACATCATACATCGGAGGTTTGCCCGAACCGGTAAGTGACCCTAATAGTCCAAGTACAACGCTTACAATGCCATACCAGCACTTAATATTAACAGCAAATTTCCTGCCTCCTCTAATATTCAGGCTTATTATAAGTGGGATTGATATTGATGCAATGGCTGCCTATGCTGATAAGGCTGTAATTAGCCTGCATAGCATAGATAATGCATATGAAGGTGTATATATTTATGATCATACATCAGAAATCAATAAATGGACACAACTATACGGAATACCTGCAGCACAAATCCAGGTAGATGCAAATACAGGAGAACTTGTATTAAGAGTGATCAGGCCGGGTTATGAAGGAATCTACCGTAATATTTACCCAAATAAAGGGACATGGGAACAAATCACAGATATACCTTCAAACTATATTGCACTGGCAAAAACAAGCCAAAGCCAGCAAAAAACAATAATTGCATCATTTACAGGTATAGGCATGTATCAATATGATACATCAAGCAGTAATTGGTCTCCAATTATTCAATATCCTGCAGAAACTGTAGTTGCTTTGGATTCAGATGGAGATCCTGATGGCATTGATGAACTGCTGGTAACCTTTGAAGGCATAGACAGGCTGTATCTATATAACTTTGAGACCAGAGGCTTTGAAACAATCTTGATGGCAAAGCCATCTCAGATCTTTGCAGATGACATAACAGGAGACGGCAAGG
>CAYMEV010000027.1:0-39669 GCA_964389675.1 uncultured Candidatus Sumerlaeota bacterium | reverse complement strand
TCGTCCACGATCAATCTTCTTGCCTTTTTCAGGTATAAACCGCTGTATCTGCCTGCTATTTCGGTCATATGGCCGTCGGGCCCTATTGCTTCCTTCAGGGGCAGTTTATAATGCTGCCACCATTCAATATCTGTCTTATCCCCGAAGGTGCAGCACATTACAAGCCCGGTACCTTTGTCGATATCAACCCTGTGATCTGCTATTACCTCTACACTGAAATCAAACAGGGGCACTCTAAGCAGCTTTCCTGCCATGCCTTTATATCTATTGTCATCGGGATGGATGAATACGGCAACGCATGCAGGAAGCAGTTCCGGCCTTGTGGTCGAGATCGTGTGGCTGTTTCCTTCATCATCTTTGAATACTATGTCATAAAATACTGAAGGTTTGTCAACATTTTCTATCTCCGCCTGGGCGAAAGATGTCATGCAATCTGTGCAGAACAGGGCAGGCGATGCCTTTTTATATATTTTCCCTGCCTTGTAAAGCTTAATAAAGCTTCTCTGGCTGATCCTCCTGCTTTTCTCATCAATGGTCGAGTAGGTCCTGTCCCATTCGATGCTGAACCCCAGCCTCTTCCAGAGGTGGGCGAATTCCTTTATATATTTATCAGTAGTCTTAAGGCATATATCAATGAATTTATCGCGAGGCATGTCGATGCCTTTGATCTTATACTCTTTTTCAGTAAGCCTTTCTGAAGGCAGGCCGTTGTCATCAAACCCCATAGGATAGAGTATATTATAGCCCTTCATCCTGAAGTATCTGACTATGGCTTCAGCCTGGGTATAGGAAAAGATGTGGCCTATATGAAGACTGCCGCTTACAGTAGGCGGAGGGGTGTCTACACTGAATACGGGCCTATCTGAATCCTTGTCAAATCTATAAATTTTGTTGTCTTCCCAGAACCTTTGAGTCTTTTCTTCAACTTCTGCAAAATCATAATGCTTTGGCAAGTTTAGAGTTTCCAATGTGTTTCTCCTTGCTTGATAATAATTAGATGATATATATGACATTCATGTTATAAATATTAGAAATTAAATCAAGAATTTAAATGGGATGCTGATCCAATTATTTTATTGTTTTAATTTATTTATTGAATAAACTAATATTCTTTAATCAGGAAAGGCTTTAACAGGTTATGTTGACTACAGAGGAGCAGAGCAGGATATTAGACACGGAAATGTACCCGGACCTGAATACATTATTGGGCAGGATAAGGGTATTTGATGGGATATACTCCGAGATCGGCTTCGGGCCTGACAGATTCTTTATGGACCTGGCAGAAAAGGAGAGGAATAACCTGTATATAGGGATTGAGATAAAAGGGAAAAGGGTTAAAAAAGCAGATTCCAAGATACAGAAGATGAATCTGGATAATGCACTGATAATCTGGGGCGAGGCAAAGGAGACTATCTGCAGGTTTTTCAGCAATGAATCGCTGAACGGTGTATATATCAATTTCCCTGACCCCTACCACAAAAAGAGGCATTTTAAGAGAAGGCTGATAACATTAGATTTTCTTGATATTTTATATAGAAAACTGAAAGATCAGGGCTTTTTTATAATAATAACCGATAATGAACCATATATGGAGCATATATACCTGACATATGCAGAATTTGCCAGACAGCACAGGGCAGGCCTTGAAGCTCACACAGGCAAGGGCCTTCCGGCCGGTTATCCGCTGACTGAATTTGCAGTCAGAGAAAGTAAAGGGAAGGGGATCATACAGTATCTGCATGCAGTTAAGCACTGAAACCAAGAATACGGTTACAAAGATAGTCAGAATAAAAAAAAGTGATGTATGCTATATATCAAACCTTTTTGAAGCATATGAAGGATTGGCAGTAATAAGGACTCTGGACCCCAGGAAGGGCATCCTGGCATTGTGGATAAGCTCTGACTTTTACAGTGATGTGATGAAAATTCTGGAAAGCCTGAAAAAAGAAATGTATATAGAATGGTAATGCTGAGATGAGAGATAAAATGATTAATTTTTCTTTTGATCAATTCCAGAGATTTAGCGTATGCCGCAGGATCCTGGATATTATAACAGAAAAAGGCAGGGGAAAAGGGGGTTTTATACTGGACCTTGGAGGAAGCGACGGATCAGTATTTGAGTCTGCAGATCTCGAATATGTCAAGGTTGTTGCTGACAGTCATGTAATACCTGCAGATGAAAGTATACTTTATATTATCTCGGACGCTGTTAACCTCCCTTTTAATGCCAGAGCATTCAGTATATCCATTTCATTGGATACATTTGAGCATATCCTGCCGTCAAAGAGGCCTGATTATGTCAGGGAGTTACAGAGGATAACAGGACAGCATATCATCTGTTCTTTTCCCCAGGGAAATGAAGAGAATGAGCAGGTTGAAAAGCTCCTGGGCAGGATCATATCGGCAATCCAGAAAAAGGAAGACACATACCTTGCACAGCATATCGCCAACAGGCTTCCTGAAGAACATGACATTACAGAACATATCGATCCTGATGCGTGCAGCATCATATCCTTCGGGACAGGAAATACCTATATCTGGTTTTTTATGTCTGTATTGAAAAGGATATTCTCTTTTTACGGCTATGAATACTTTTTTACCGATCTTGTAAAAGAACTGGATAGCTTCTATAATACCTATATAGCTGAAAAGGACAATATTCCTCCGTACTACAGGCTTTTTACATTAATATCCTATGACAGTATTGATGCAGATCAAAAAAACAGGATAGAAGCAATTAACAAACAGGAAAATGATGACTTTATGCTGAGAAAGGATCTTTTGCCTTATTTTGCTGTTAATTACGGCATATCAGCTTTGAAGGCAGATGCAAATCATATTAATGACCTGTATGGCCTGATGAAGGGCTATGAAACCCATTTTGAAGAATTCCATAAAATTATCAGGGAAAAGGACCATCTGCTGGTCAAATATTTTGAATATTTAAAGCAGAAAGAAAAGGCCATTGAATTTCTAAGAAATGAGAATAAAGACCTGAAGAGCGAGGTAAAAAAGATGGCAAACCTTGGATATTGCTTCGCAAAATTTTTTAAGAATATTTTCAAATCCAAAGACCAGAACTGAGAAAAAAGGGAACAGGAAGAATTATGAAGATAGGGTTTATTGCAGAAAGAATGCTTTTAGGCTTCGGTGTTGATCTGGTGATTGATCAGACAGCAAGGGGCCTGGTCAGTATGGGGCATGATGTAACTGTTTTTCCGAGCATTACTGATAATACCTATCAGAAAGACCGGCCCGGATATGGTGTGGTTCCTCTCAGCGTCCCCGCGAATGCAGTTGCACCGAGATATGAATTTAATGCATATAAAAAGGCTGAATTTCTAAACAGTCAGGATGTTGACCTTTACATAATAGAGACCTACCCGTTCTTCTGCTTAAGCTTATTCCTGAAAAAGCCCGTGATCATAGTAGATCATGGTGTCAGCTCCACCAGAGGCTTTCCATTGGGGATCAGGCTGAATTTTTTTTATGTGAGTTTTATGCAGAGGCATATCTATTTTCCTTTTTCAAGGCATATAATAACAGTATCAAGGTTTATACAGGAAAATTACCCATTTTATACTAGAAAAAAATGCTCTGTCATATATAATGGCACTGACCACTACAAAAATGATGCAAGCCAGGTTGAAATCGATATCAGAAAAGAATTGAACATTTCTGATAATGCGGTAATCCTCCTGTATGTAGGAAGGCTGAATCCTGAAAAACAGCCTGATAAAGGGACACAGGAACTTTTGGATAATTTCCTCAGGATAAAAGAAGAAGAGGAGAATGCGGAGCTTTTGATGATCGGTTATGGAGATGAGGATGATAAGCTTTACATTGAGAAATATGGCGCAAAAGTGATGGTGAAGGCCCCCTCTGAATATATGAAATCCATTTATTCTCAGTCGGATATCTATGTCAGCTGTTCCAAGTGGGAAGGGTTCAACCTTCCGGCAGCTGAAGCACAGACCTTCGGAAAGCCTGTTATACTGTATAAGGCCGGTGCCCATCCTGAGATCGTAAGGGACGGAGAGACAGGATTCCTTGTTAATGACAGGAATGAATTTATTGAACATGCCTGCAGGCTTATAAGGGAAAAAGACCTGAGAGAGAAAATGTCGGGTAATGCATCTTTGCATATGAAGAATTTTACATGGCAGAAAGCCAATGAAAGATATAATAAAAAGATCCGAGAGGTATCAGCAAAATTATGATCTCTGTTATAATCATAAACTATAATTCCACAATAAAAATGCTTGATGACTGCATACAGAGCTATATAAACCAGGAGGGTGCAAATCCTGAGATTATTGTCTATGATAATAATTCCAAAAACCTTATGGAATTGAAATCATATGAACAGGAGCTTAGATCAAAGAACCGGGATACCGAGTTTCAGTTCATATATTCTGATAAGAATTTAGGATTTGCAAAAGCAGTAAATAATTCTGTCAAAGCAAGCAGAAAGGACTATGTTTTCATAAGCAATTTTGATATCCAGGTTAAGAAGGATGCATTAAAGCAGGCACTTGATGTCATGCAGAAATATCCAGGTTGTGCCGGGATAGCATCAAAGGTCTTTTTCATGCATGATAAAAACCTTCTGGACAATATAGGGACCTGCATTGATTCAAACGGGAGTGCCTTTAACAGAGGAGTCGGATTATACGATCTCGGTCAGTATGACGCTGTGGAGAGGGTATTTGGAATCTGTTTCGGGGCATGCCTGATAAGAAGGGAGCTCTTTGATACGGATAAAGTAGGCCTCCTTGATGAGAGCTATTTTATGTATTATGAGGATGTTGACTGGTGTTACAGGGCTAATATTCTGGGCTACAGCTTTTATTCCGCTCCGGATTCAGTAGTATACCACTACCATTCCCAGAGCGTGAGGAACCTGAAGTACGGGTTTAAATTCAAGCTTATTGAGAGAAACCTTCTTTATACGATCATAAAGAACTTTGAATTAAAGCATGCAGTGAGGATACTTATCAGAAGGGGTATTTCTCATGCCAAGACCCTTTTACTTGGTAAATTCAGAATTGAGGTAATAATGATATACCTCGGTGTCATAACAGCTCTGCCTAAATTGCTGGCAAAGAGATTATCCCTGAATAAAAAGAAGGTAATGGATGATTTTCATGTATTTTTCCTGTCCTATTATGAACTCCCCTTCTTTGCGCCGATGGAATACGCCCCTATCCTGAGCCTTAATGCCCTGATTTTCCTGTATAAAAGGCTTTATCTTCTTAAAGGGGAAAAAAGGCATTATGATAAGCTTGTAGTTCTCGAGCTTCTTAATTCATCAAACCTTAAATTCAAGACGGAATTATTATATGATAAATTGAAAAAGCTTTTTGAGAACGAGCCGGAAGAGATCATGAAATACCTGGAGAATTTTAAGAAAGGGAAGGGGATCTTTTGATATTTAATTTTTCAGAACTTTTCAATTACAGAGAACTGATAAAGAATCTTGTCTACCGTGACCTTAAGATAAAATACAAGGAATCAATACTAGGAATAATCTGGAGCCTGCTGAACCCTTTGCTGATGCTGGTAATATATACTATTGCATTTCAGTTTATAATCAGGCTTAATGTTGAGAACTTCCCGTTATTTTTCATAATTGCACTGCTTCCATGGAATTTCCTTGTTGCTTCCATGGCCATGTCTGTCTCGTCAATAGTCGATAATTCCCCCCTGATACAAAAGGTATATTTTCCCCGGGAGATCATTGTCCTTTCCATTGTTCTTTCAAACCTTATTCAGTATATGATAACTCTGGTTATCCTGATTCCGGCTTTGATATACTTTAAAATACCGCTTTCGGAGAAGATAATATTAATGCCTGTCCTGATCCTTTTTCAGTCATTTTTTATATGCGGGCTCTGCTATATTTTTGCAGTACTTTATGTATTTTTCAGGGATATGAAGCACATAGTGGATGTGATCATCATTGTATGGTTCTGGCTGACCCCTATTGTATATCCGCTGGAGATGGTGCAGAACCGGCCTGAAATAATGCCTGTATATATGCTGAACCCGATGGCTGTGTTTATAAGCAGTTTCAGAAATATCATGATGTATGACAGCTGGCCCACAATGAATATGATAATCAGGATGGCGGTATCATCCTTCATAGTCTTTTTTGCAGGGAGGTATTTCTTCCTGAAACATGAAAAAAGGTTTCCGGAGCTGGCTTAAAGAAAGATGAAAGAAGCAATCATACTGGATAATATTTCTAAACGTTTTATAATCAACCGGGAAAAGGCCTCATATATCAAACACTCCATTATAGACCTCTTTAAGAGAAAGAAGTCCAACAAGGAGGTCTTCTGGGCTCTGAACAATATTAATTGCGAAATACTGAAAGGCGAAACATTCGGCATTGTAGGAAGAAATGGTTCAGGCAAAAGCACGCTTCTTAAGATAATTGCCAGGATCCTGCAGGCAGATGGCGGAAAGATTGAGATAAACGGTAAATTAGCCGCCCTGCTTGAACTGGGTTCGGGATTCCATCCGGATCTCACAGGGAGAGAAAATATCTTCCTGAATGCCTCAATCCTGGGATTTTCAAAGAAGGACCTCAGGACAAAGATATATGAGATCCTGGATTTTTCAGGACTGCACAAGTTCATTGATACAAAGGTCAAAAACTATTCATCAGGCATGCTGATGAGGCTTGGTTTCTCCGTTGCGATCCAGCTTGATCCCGATATTCTCCTCTTTGACGAGATACTGGCCGTGGGTGATGAGAACTTTCAGGAGAAATGCTTAAAGAAGATCACAGAGATAAAGAACAGGGGAAAAACAATTGTGTTCGTATCTCATGACCTGAACAGCGTAAAGGAGATATGCGACCGGGCGATGCTTGTGCACAAGGGCGATCAGAGGGCGATCGGCGATGTGGATGAGGTTATAGAAACATATCACGAGATCCTTGATGACCAGAAAAAAAAGAACCTTTCGGGATTTGAAGAAGATGGAGAGGAACCCGGATCAGAAATCGAGGAGGATGCATCAGCGATCAGGAAAAGATGGGGGACTGAAAAAGCTCTGATAACAAATGTTGCCCTTATGAATAAAGATGGTTCCTCCACAAAAAGGTTTAAGATCGGCGAAAAATTTATCCTTCACATCTATTACAAATGCAAAAACAGAATAGAGTATCCGACATTCGGTATTGGAATTCACCGGGATGACGGAATTCATATATGCGGCCCAAACTCCAAATATGCCAACCAGGAGATCGATTTCATTGAAAACGAGGGTATCATTGAATTTTCAATAGACAGCCTGAATCTGCTTCCAGGAACCTATCACCTTTCAGTAAGCATTTATAACAGAGAAATAGATGAATCCTTTGATCACCAGAACCGCATGTATGAATTTCAGGTAGAGAAGAATGGCTGTATGGAGCAGTATGGCGTGGTATATTTCAAACAGAGATGGGCAAAGATAAAATAATTCTTGATTTTTCCCTGAAAACAGGTTATTCTAAATAAAATTACGCATTTTATTATTGACAAATATTATAATATTGTTAAATGTGTTAAGATTATTTATACATTAAAAGGGGTGATCTAAATGCTGAAATCAAACCTCATTGTAGGTGTTGATAACGACATCGAAAAGGCTTTGCAGAAATTAAAGCGCAAATCAAAGAAGGAAGGGCTCACAAAGGATATTAAGAAACACCGGTTCTTTGAAAAGCCAAGCGATGTCAGAAGAAAGAACATGAAAAAAGCAGAAAAAAAGATTAAGAAAAAGATAAGAAGAGAAGTCCTAAAGAGATAGTAATAAGGATACATCGCTATTGAGCCAATTTATCCAGAACTAAGAAGGCCTGAATTATTAGCTCCTGCCGGGAGCTTTGAATCTCTGATCTCCGCTGTTCATTTCGGAGCTGATGCTGTATATGCCGGTAATGCATTCTCCCTGCGTTCTCTTACTGAGATCGGGGATATTGACAATATCGAAAAGATAATCAGGTACTGTCATGAGAACAGTGTTAAGGCTTATATAACAGTAAACAGCTTTTTGTTTGAACACGAACTGGCTGATTATACATCCTATATAAGGAACATAAGCGAATTAAAACCGGATGGATTTATAGTGGCTGACCCTGGTGCCGTTTATGCCCTGAACCGGATTAGAACGGGGATACCTCTCCATTTAAGCACGCAGGCAAATACTCTGAATTCAAATTCAGTTAAATTCTGGAAAGAAAACAAAATAAAACGTATAAACCTTGGCAGGGAGCTTTCGGTAAAGGATATTTCAGAGATTAAAAAAAATTGCCATGGGGTTGAGCTTGAGATCTTTATTCACGGGGCTATATGTATCTCTTTTTCAGGAAAATGCTTTATGTCGGACTTTTTAACAGCCAACAGCGCGAACAAGGGCAAATGCAAACACCCCTGCAGGTGGAAATATAAAATAATAGAGGAGAAAAGAAATAAAGATGTCTTTATACTTGAGGAAGGAGAGCAGTTCACCTCCTTCTTTTCTCCGTATGATCTCATGTCGCTGGAATATCTTGAAGCCCTGATGAAGATCAACCTTGATTCATTTAAGATCGAAGGCAGGATGAAGGGGCCTTTCTATACAGGGATGGTTGTCCATGCCTACCGCAAAAATATCGAAAGGATAATAAAGGGTGGGGATATTGACCGGAATGATATCACCAGGCTTCTGTATACCACAAACAGAGGCTATGGATATGGGTTTTTTAACAGAGGGAGCCAGGATGACTTCAGTCATAAGGAATATGAGCATCTGTCCGGCTCAGGGCATTGCTTTATAGGGATCGTGAATGAAGTCAGGGATATAAGGAACGAAAGATTTATCGGGATGAAACTCAAAAATAATATAAGTCTGGATGCTGAAGTGGAGTTCATAACCCCGGACTCTGAACATAAAATGACCGTGCATGATATTCTTGATGACAGTTTTAATTCCATAAGCGAGGCAAAACCTAATTCGAAAGTGTATATAAAAATTGACAACTTACCAGTTAGCAATAATGATATATTATACAGGACAAAGTAATTAAGAAAATGGAAATTATAAAAAAATATTATAAAAGGCTTACAGAAAATATTAATCTTGATGAATTTTCACTGTTGTTTGCTGAAAAGCAGGTCAGGAAGGGTGAAACGCTGTACCTTCAGGATGCTTCATCTGAGCTCGATGGTATCTGGCTTGTTGAGGCAGGCCTGCTGGAAAGCAGGTTCATGATGTCAACGGGTAATAATATCAGGATAAGCGAATATGCACCAGGGTCCATCTTAGGAGCGGTATCTGTCTTTGATAAGCTTCCCCAGCCCTATACAATATCAGCGGTCAAGGATTCAAAGCTTTTTATTCTGCCGAGGGGGGACATTAACAGCATTTTCAAGAGCAATGATTCAACAAGCTTTGTACTGAAAAAGATGCTGCTTATTAATATTGCCAGGGAACTAAGGGTCATTACAAATCATTTGAGCCAGTTCTTTAAGATTGATAAGAAGGAAGAATCCAATATTGTCAAGGAGAGGCTTAACACGAACGACGGGAAAAAAGAGGATTTCAGCGATTATGACAATAAATTTTATGCGATAAAGGAGCTTGATATATTCAGCAGGCTTGATGTTTCTGAAATTGATCTGCTTACTACCCTGTCCCAGTCAATTGTCTTTGAAAAAGACCAGCTGATATTTTCTGAGGGTTCCCTGGGAGAATCTGTATATTTCATTATGGATGGAGAAGTCAGAATATCCAAGTTTTTCCCGGGAGTAGGAGAGGAAGCCCTGGTAGTATTAAAAAAAGGGGACTTTTTCGGTGAGATGGCATTTCTTGACCCTTCCCCAAGAAGTGCATATGCAATTTCAAACAAAAAGACCCTCATATTCAGTGTTTCAAATCAGGCACTGGAGGGGCTGTTCAGCCTGAATATCAGGGATGCCAATAAAATGCTTAATATTTTCGGATATATTATGTCTACAAGAACCAGGAAGACAATCAATACTCTTGAGTTCTGGAAAATATTAGAGGGCAATTTCTGACAAAATTTGAAAGTAGTGGTGTAAACTGACTTGAAACCAAACAGCTACCAGAGATTTCATAAACATGCAAAAAGATCCGCCAGCTTAAGGCTCTTAAGACTGGAGGATTCCTTCAGGGAAATAATGACAGTATTTTCCGGAAGCTTTAATTTTCCAGGGGTGCTGAAGTATTTCTTCTCCAGGCTGCTGAGGGATTTTGGCATTGCTTCGGCACTGGTTTATATGTATAACAGGGATGACAATGAAATAGACCTTGTCGGATATAAGGGGATTACAGAAGATAAGCTGGTCGCACTGAAAAATTTTAAGATATCTGAAGAACAGCCGGATATTCTTTCAAGGGTCATTATTTGCAGAAATGTCCAGGTCGAGAGCGGAAGCAATATCTCCTCAAGCCTCGAAAACCTTAAAGTATTACGAATAATAGGCATACCAATACTGTTTCAGAAGGAGATGCTGGGCATCCTGGTAATACTGAAATCCAAGCCTTACCAGCGTATCAGCTTTGACCCGGAGCTTTTTAAGATGCATTATTATCTGCTGTCCCTTGGGATCAAGATCTTTAATTATATGGAGGTAAAGGGGCATGACCTTCTTTCCAGGGATCATATATCTAAATATGAAATGGACCTGGAGAGAATTATTATTTATCAGAGAATTATCAAGTCCATGATAAAGGAATTCGGGTTTCTGGAGTTTATTGTAAACCCTCTTGAAGCTCTCAGAAAGAAGCTTAAGGGAGAAGATATGCTCAGGATACTGGATGGTGTCCAGTATGTTCTGGCAGACACATTTGACAGAGTAAGGAAGATTGAAGAATTTACAAACATTAAGATAGAAGAATCCATATCAGAGATCTCTCTGAGTACCTTTGACCCTACAGAAATGCTTGATTTTGAAGAAATTAAGAAGAAAGCAGGCAATAAAAGGATCGAGATCCATTCAAATCTCGAAAAGGGCTATTTGATCAAAGCAAAGAGGGATGAAATAAAAAGGGCATTTGATGAGATATTAAATAATGTATTTCAGTTTATTTCAAGGGATACAAGCCTTATGATATCAACATATGCGGATAAAAACTATTTTTCAATCTCAATTGTATATAGTACCGATTCTGATATGTTCGATATTGAAAGTGACACTCTTGAGCCTTTTATTTCAAAGTCGCCCTGGTCGATGGGCCTTGGTTTCTCAATAGCCTTCAGCCTGATATCAAGAAATAAAGGCAAACTCTTATTCTTCTCTCAGGGAAATAATGAATTTACCGCCCGCATAATATTTCCTGTACATTATGAGCATACAGCAAAGGACGGCAATAAAAAAGCTATACTTGTCATAGATGATGACAGGACATTTATTGATATGATGTACGAAATTCTTGTGGACAGAGGTTATAAGGTCGATACTGTCGGAAGTGCGGCTGAAGCTATCAATATGGCTACCTCGACAGTATATGATGCAATAATATGTGATCTGAGACTGCCTGATAATGACGGCTGGTGGGTATTAAACACTCTTCACAGGCTGAAGGATACCAAAAACCTTAAAATCCCGCAGGTCATCCTGACTTCAGGATATCTGGATGAGCTTGATAAATCAAAAATGCTGCAGTATGGCGTAAATTTTTCGATCACAAAACCATTCAGGTATTTTGACCTGATAAATGTCCTTAACAGAGCTCTATAATCAAAGATGCAAATTCCAGTCATTACGGGAAATATCTGCTCCGGCAAGAGCATGTGCGGAGATCTGCTCTCAGAGCTGGGGTATTATATCATAGATGCTGATAATATTGTGAGGAAAGCCCTTTTAAGGGGAAATTACCTCTATGATTCTTACATAAAGATACTGGGAGAACATATACTGGACCATGACCGAAATATTAAAAAAAGTGCTGTCAGTGATATTATATTCAGGGATAAGGATCTGAAAAAGAAAATCGAGGAAATTGCCCATCCATTTGTATTAGATGAGATAAATGATGAATATAGAAGAAATATAAGCAATAATGATAAGATCATCTGCATAAATCCTTTATATTTCGAGATGAAAAATCCTGCCGGAGCAGGATTTATAATATTGATATATTGCTGTAACAGGGTTAGAATGGAGAGGTTAATGAAAAGGAATAAGGTCGATCAAAGAATGGCGGAAATTATGATGTCGAGCCAGATCCTGCAGGACAGGAAGGTTTATCTGTCGGACTATATAATTGATAACAGTTTTGACAGGGAGTTTACAAAAAAACAGATCTATGATCTGCATGGTATCTTGAAAAATGATCGTATTTGAGTATATCAATACTTTTTATCCGGTCTATATCCTGTGCTTTCTTGTTTTGTACATATTTTACAAAGCAGCAGGGCATGCCCTCAAAAAATCAAAACAGACATACCACCTTTTTAAGATAAGGGATCCATTATGGTTCAGGTCCTTTTTGAGAGGATATCTGAATTTTTTCATAACGGTTCTTCTTGGCCTTTTATCGGTCCTGCTGCTGGCAACATCTGTCTCAAGCCTTTTTTTTAAGCCGAATATAAGTGCAGAAAGGGAAACATTCAGTATTCACAGGGAAAAAGAGGGTTATTATATTGATATGGACGGAGAAAGGCTTTTTCTGGGGAGATCAGAGCAAAGTATCAGGCTGATCGCCTTATCTGTAGTTCCGAGAATCAAAATATTCAATACTGAAGGATTGAGCCGTTTCTATGGTATATCATCCCAGAGAATGAGCAAGACCAGGGTATTTTCAAATAAGGATATAATAGCAGAGGACTATGATTTTATAGCCCAGAGCCGATGGATGTCATATCTAAAATATGCATACCGTTACTCAGGATGCAGTGCGGAATATACAGAATCGCCTTCTTTTCCAGTAAGGCAGGGCAATTATTATTACAGGCTGACAAAGCACGGTTATATATTTATAGGCGGATAATATGAGAATATTCGCACTTGATACTTCAGCCTCAAATCTTTCATTTGCCTATAAAAATGAGAGGGAAATTGTCAAATATGAGCACGAAGTAAAGGATGCATTATCAGTACATATAATTGAGCTCTTTGACAGATTCCTGTCAGGTCATTCAATTGATTTCAGCAGAGATGTCGATGCGATAATGCTGGGCAGCGGGCCTGGCAGCTTTACAGGCCTGAGGGTGGGCTTTATATTTGCAAAAATGCTGAGCTATATAGGTGAAAAACCGGTCTACACGCTCAAAAGCCTGTATGGATCAGTATTCCGGACTGTCCTTTCAAATCCTGGCCTTGAGAAAAAAAGCCTTGCAGTCGCAAAGGATGCTAAAAGGGGTGAGCTGTTTTATTGTATTATCTGCGTGGATCAATCAAGGAAATACATTGAAAGTGAAAGTTTCAGGATAGTCAGGGAAGTTGAACTGATTGAGGCTGATAAATTTGAAGAGGCTGTGGACAGAGGGTCTCATATTGTTCTGACAGATGATGAAACTTTAGAAAGAAGGCTCAGGGAAAGGCAGTATAAAACCCTTTTCCTGAATACTGAAAACAATGCAGAAGCACTGATATACCTCTATAAAAAAGCCATAAGCGTCAAGGATATATTTTCCCTGGAGCCTGATTATATCAGGACAAGCGATGCAGAAAAAAACTTAAAGAGGAGATTGTCAAAGCAGTGATAAGAAAAAGAGAGATCATGTTGATCCTGATTATCATGGCCTTTCCGGTTTTATGCCTCTATAGCGGGGAAGGCGCTGAGGGGGGGATGACTCAAGTCAAAAAGATTGTTTCAGAGTGGTTTGATTTAAATGATATCTCAATTCGTGAAATCAATGAACCATTTACCTACTATGAGATAAAAAACAATGGATCGGTCTTTCACATGCTTCTGTCAGAAAAGATGGATACATCAGAAAAAGGGTATAATGGCCTTATACATCTTGCAATACTTCTTAACAGCGATAATGCCATATCTGAGGTCATCATCGCAGACCATAATGATACTGACGGGTTTATTGAATATATTATAGATTCTGGATTTATTGACGACCTGAAAGAAGCTGGCGGAACAGCCGGGGCGGATGTGATCTCCGGTGCCACGCTGAGCTGTCAGGCAATAAAGAACGGGTTATTAAGGACCATGAAGAAATATAATGATGAAGCCCTCAATAAATAATGCTGTTTATTAATTCATTTTGCATAAAAGATATTTTTATGATATAGGTTTTATATGAATCTGAAAAATTTCTAACGGAGGCTTAAAATGAATATAGAAGTAAAAACACTCAATAATTATCCCCTGCTTGTCCTGAAGGGAAGATTTAGAATAAGCGAAGGCGACCTGAAGATCAAAAATACGATCTCGAAGCTTATCTCTGAAGGGAAATTAAAGATCCTTGTGGATATATCGGGAGTAAAATATCTTGACAGTTCTGCAATCGGAGAGATCGTGGCTGCTCATACCAGCCTTCTGAACAATAATGGGAAACTGGTCCTCATTGCCCACAAGGGAAGCAATATTGAGCTTTTTACAGTTACAAAGCTCATAAATGTGCTGGATATAGTGCAGTCGGAAGAAGAAGCCTTAGCACTCCTGTAGAGTTAGATGCAGTATCTCATTAATCCTTCCGGAATGAAGGAAATTGACAGGCAAGCCATTGAAGATATTGGTCTGCCAGGTATTGTCCTTATGGAGAATGCCGGAAATGCAGTTGTGAAAGCTATAGAACAGCTCTATCCTGATAAAAGAAGGATCATGGTGATATGCGGCAAGGGCAATAATGGCGGGGATGGATATGTGGCTGCACGCATGCTCTTTAATGCGGGACTGGATATAGCTGTATTCTGTACATTCCAGAAGAATTATCTTCCAGGCGGTGATGCCGGGGTTAATTTCAGCATAATTAAAAAACTTGGCATTAATATAAAATATCTTGATGAGTTAGAGGGCATTGAAGATGAGATCGGCAGGTCTGACCTGATCGTTGATGCAATATTTGGTACAGGTATCAATTCGCTTTTAAGGGAGCCTTATACAAAAATTATTGAATTTATTAACAGATCAGGAAAAACAGTTGTATCAGTGGATATACCATCAGGGATAGACGGAAACAGCGGACAGGTCCTTGGAGAAGCTGTCAGGGCTGATCTGACAGTTACATTTGCATATTCAAAGACCGGGCACTTCATATATCCGGGAAAGAAGCACAGAGGCAGACTTATAAGGGCGGACATCGGTATCCCGGGCAGTCTGCTGGACAGCAAAAGATCGATAATCCTGATTGAAGAGCATGATATTAGAAAAATGATTATAAGGAGAGAAAATGACTCACATAAGGGAGATTACGGCCATTTATGCATAATAGGCGGATCAAGGGGAAAACTTGGCGCTGTAATGATGTCAGGGCTGGCTGCATTGAGAAGCGGGGCTGGCCTTGTTTCAATTGCCACTATCAGATCAGCAGCTGATATGGTTAATGCCTCTTTGTTTGAAACAATGGCTGTACACCTTGAAGAGGATGAGAATGGATTTATCAGCAGCAGGGGCGTACATACCCTGCTTGATCAGGCTGATAGATTTTCCGTTTATGCGATCGGACCTGGTCTTGGAGTCTCTGAAAGCACATCGGATTTTCTTTATGAATTGTTAAAAGGCTTAAATAAACCCGCGGTATTAGATGCAGATGCATTGAATATCATATCGAAAGACAGGGGAAGATTCAGCTTCCTGGCAGAGAGGGAAATAATCCTTACTCCTCACCCCGGAGAGCTGTCACGTTTCTTCAGTAAAAAAACTGCAGAGGATATATTGAAAAACATTACAGCACATACAGCTGACCTCAGCAGGGAATTTGATGCGGTCACGGTTTCGAAGGGTGCAACGACCTTCATCTGTGACAGGGGGCGTGAAACCTACTGTATTGAAGGGGAT
The DNA here is from genome assembly GCA_964389675.1 of uncultured Candidatus Sumerlaeota bacterium. GTDB lineage: Bacteria > CAYMEV01 > CAYMEV01 > CAYMEV01 > CAYMEV01 > CAYMEV01. Next base: position 23,712 of record CAYMEV010000027.1, on the reverse strand, counting down.
TGCCCTCAGCTTGCAAAAGGAGGTTCAGGTGATGTGCTGACCGGTATTATAGGGGCATTGGCTGCAAATGGCCTTTCATTGATAGACTCCTCCCTTGCAGGAGCCTATCTTCATAAGCTGGCAGCCACCCTCTCAGCTGATGAATATAATGAAAGATCTCTTATGGCAAGAGATCTGACCGAATATATTTCTGAAGGGCTTTTTCATCTTGAAAACCAGTAAGATCATCAGGGCTTTGATTTCCATTACTTTTATTTTCATTATATATTCCTGCCGGGCCCCGAACAGAGATATTGAAAAGAGCTATATGCTGATGGGTACCTTTCTCGAGATTAAAGTACGTGAATATGGCCCCTTATCGGAAGATGATATCATATCTGCCATTGACCAGGCATATAATATTGGAAAAGAGCTTGAGCAGAAATTTTCCCTTTATAATGATAGCAGTGAACTATCCAGGTTTAACAGGGAAAAAGAGGGTATTTACTCTGTAAGTGAAGATTTTGCCGAACTGCTTTCGCTTTCCTATGATGTATATAATATATCTGAAGGGTCTTTTGACCCCACTGTGAAGCCATTGGTTGAGAGGTGGGGGTTCTATGGCACAGGTGAGACAGAAATTCCTTCTGACAGCGAAATAAGAGAGATATTGAAGAATGTCGGGCTTGATAAGATCCAGTTCGACAGGAACCTCAGGATTGTAACAAAAAAGGCATGGGTTCAGCTGGATTTCGGCGGTATAGGGAAGGGATTTGCCATTGACAGGATGAGCAGATATCTGATCAAAAAGGGGTGCAGGAAGTTCCTTGTGAACCTGGGCGGTAATGTATATGCCTCAAACCTGGATGAAGATGGCTTTTTATGGCGGGTCGGGATCAAGGACCCTGGCGGTGGTGGAAAACCGTATAAGGTCATAAGGGTTGCAAACAAAGGCATATCGACATCAGCAAGTTATTATAACTATATTTCAAAGGACGGGCAGGTCCTGTCGCATATAATCGATCCTAAAAGCGGATATCCTGTCGACCATAGAATTGCAGTCTCCATAGTCACAGACAGTGCTGCTTTATCTGATGGGCTATCCACAGCAGCAGCTGTAATGGGTATTGAGGACTCTTCCGTTATTTCAGGCAAACTGGATGATATGGACGGAGTCATTCTCATGTTAGAGGAAAATGGGCTTAAAGAATATTTTCTGAATAAATTTGAAAGCCTGACCGATTAAGCAATGTCAGGAAGCATTGCACTAATCTCTACCGGGCCCCCGGATATATCTGAATTCGGAATAAGGTCGCTGTCTGCCTATATGAAATCAAAGGGATACAGGGTAATCAAGATATTCCTTCCCGGGGGCGTTGAACATTTTAAGTATAACCCTGATTATATATATACCTATGATAGAAAAATTCTTGAAAGCATTGAGGCTATTCTAAGCGGTACAGATATTGCGGGTATATCCTTTATGAGCAATTATTATGACAGGGCCCTTGCGCTTACAGAATTTCTAAGGTCTATCAATAAATGTATTGTCTGGGGGGGCATACACCCGACTGTATTGCCTGTGAAGTGTCTTGAGTATGCTGATTATGTCGTATGCGGTGAAGGAGAGAATGCATTTCTGAATCTTGCAGAAGCAATAAGTGAAGGCAAAAAAGATCCTCAAATAAGAAATGTATATTATAAGACAGGGAAAGGGGAGATTGCCTATCACGGCCAGGAGCCTCTCATAGAAGATATAAACACCCTGCCCTACATGGATTATAGCCTTCAGGACTCTTATATCCTTGATATGAGGAAGGGTACAGTTGAGCCTCTTACTGCAGAAATGTTCTGCAATACCCTGATGTATGAAAGGCCCTTTAATAAGAGGGCTCTAAGATCGATCAAAATATACACATCAAGAGGATGCCCCTACAGCTGTACCTATTGCGCAAACAGCACTCTCAGGGCTTTAACTCCGTCAAGCAGATACCTCAGGTTTGAGACGATTGACAGGATCATAGACAGGATATTGCTTTTAATTAATGAATTCTCTGATATAGGGGTAATAAATATTTTTGATGATGTTTTTACTTCCAGGCCCAAAGAAGAGATACACGATTTTTGCGCAAAATACAGGAAACTGATCGGAATGCCGTTTCAGATCCAGATAGCGCCTGATAATATGGATGAAGATCTATTGATCGATCTGCTGGAAAGCGGATTGTATTATATAGAGATGGGTATACAGTCCCTTGCGGAAAAAACCCAGAAGCTCTACAAAAGAAAGGTTAATGAAAATAAATTAAAAGATACCATTTACCTTATAAACAGGTACAAAAAGAGAATGAATCACCCATGCTACCATGTGATCCTGGATAATCCATGGGAAACACTGGATGATAAGAAAAAGACCCTTGATTTCCTGCTTGATATCCCGAAGCCATTCTGGCTGAAAAGGGCTTCTCTCGTTCTATTCCCCGGGACATTACTTTATGTCAAAGGTAAAAAGGACGGCGTTCTTTATGATGAGAAAAAGCAGATATACAGGAAAAACCTAATCACTCCTGAGATCAGTTATATCAATTTTCTTTTCTACCTCTCAGGGAAATATTATATTCCTGCCATGCTTGTAAGATTTCTTGGTAACAGGATTTTTATAAAGCTGTTTTCCAAAAGCTGTTTTAAGTTTGCAATCAGAATGTTTATGGGTATTATAGATTCATCAGAATTGATGGTGAAGGGTTTGAAAGCTTTGCTGAAGGGTGATATAAACCGAATTTATAGCTATCTTGCAAGGGTCAGGTAGGAATGGCTTCATCCAGGCCGAGAATTCTGCTGGTTAAGCCTCCCTATAAGAGGCTCCGCGGGATCAATGACTATCCCTATATACCTATGGGGCTTGCATACCTTTCTTCCTACATGGCTCAAAAAGGATACCAGACGCTTATATATAACGGTGATGTTGTGGATGCCAGATATATCAACGGAATTGAGGAATCTGTCCTCTATAGGAACCGCCATAAGAGCTATATGGACTATAATGTGCTGTTAAAGAGCAGAAAACACGAATCACTGGATGAATTCAAGAGACTGCTGAATGATTATGTCCCTGATATAGTTGGAATATCTGTTTTAAGCAATGAAGCCGGAGCTGCCGGCATGATCACCGAGATATGCAGGCAGTATAACCCTGACCTTCCGATAATATGGGGCGGGCCTCACCCTACCTTTCTTCCGGAATCTGTGCTCGGGAGCTATCCTTATGTCGATTATCTTGTTCTTGGAGAAGGTGAAAGGACATTCAGCCTTTTATGTGATGCACTCTCCTCAAAATCAGCTGAGGCGAAGAACCTTGAGAAAATAAGAGGGATAGCTTACAGGAATGATGCCGGGGATGCGGTTATTAACCCGGAAAATGAGCATATACCAGATCTTGATGATATTCCATTTCCTGATTTTAACAACCTTGCTTTCAAAGAAAGGTACCAGGGAATGTTTATGGGCAATATACTTGCCTCGAGGGGCTGTCCTTACAGGTGCGGATTCTGTTCTTCCAGGACTTTCTGGAAAAACAGGGTAAGGTACAGGTCTATTGAAAATATAATAGAAGAGATAAATTTTCGGATCAGGGACATGCGGATAAACCATTTTACATTTGTTGATGACAGTTTTACGATCAGGAAGGATACGATATCAAGGCTCTGTGAAAAGATAATAGACAATAATATACCTTTTTTCTGGGGTACAATGACCAGGGCGGACCTTATTGAAAAAGAAATAATAAGGCTAATGAAGAAGGCAAGATGCATACACCTGCATTTTGGGATAGAGACAGGTTCAAAGGAAACGGCAAGGATCATAAAAAAGGACCTGGACCTTGAAAGGGCAAAAAGGTCAATTGAGCTGGTTCAGAAGAATAATATTCCTGTAGGTACATTCTTTATAATTGGGTTCCCTGATGAAAGTGAGGAGCAGATCATGGAAACATATGACTACATAAAAAGCATAAATCCATCCAGGATCGGCTTCAATATTTTTGAACCTCAGCCGGGTGCATTTTTATATGATTATCTGATAGAAAAGGGTATAATATCAAGGGATGCTTCATGGGATAATTTCCCGATGTATCCTGATGGGCACTATATGCTGAATGTTGATTTTAAGGAATTTGCCAGCCTTGCGGATATGATAGGGAATTATGTATTTTCATATAACAGGAGGTTTTCCACAAAGATACAGAACTATAAAGCAAACTTGTTCAGGAGGCTGTTTTATGATCCTGCGTTCTATGCAAAAAAATTAAGATGGTTTGTAAAGAGGAGATATAATGATTATTTCGGAAAGAATTAAAAATACATATAATTATCTATTCCACATATTAAGGTTTGCGGTAAAGAAGTTCTACAGGGACAGATGCGGGGTTGAAGCTGCATCATTGAGCTTTCAGACATTGATCGGCCTTGTCCCCCTGTTTACAATAATTATCTCAATGATCACATTGTTTGGAAAGAAGGATCAGATCATTGAGAGTGTTCAGAACTTTATCCTTAAGTATTTTATGCCTATAGACCAGGACCAGGGAATAATCAGCCAGTATCTTACAGAATTTACAGCCAAGGCAGAGGCATTTAATATAATTGGCTTTATCGCCCTTATGCTTACAGTTCTTTTCCTGTTCCTGAACATCGAATCAGCATTCAACAGGATCTTTTACCAGAAATTTAACAGAAGCATATGGGACAGGTTCAGCATTTTTACCATCATAATATTCTGGGGGCCACTCCTGCTTTTTTTGTCCTTCTATATATCTACAAAGGTGGAACTGGCCCTGGCCTCATATATATCAAATATTGCGTTCACACAAAAGATCATACTCTATCTGTTCCCTTTAACAATTACGATAGCGGTCTTTTTTATTTTTTATTATTTTATGCCAAACACTAAGATCACTGTAAAAACAGCATTTATAACAAGTGTTTTTACAGGGTTTTTATGGGAGGTATTAAAAATTGCCTTTATCTATTATATGTCCCAGGTACCATTTTATAAAAATATATATGGTTCCCTGTCAACAATACCAATTCTATTTCTCTGGAACTATATTTCCTGGACATTCGTCCTGTTCGGGGTTGTCCTGACCTATACAATTGACAATTATAACCATAAGTATAGTGACAGCATATATTTAGATGAAGTAAAAAACAGGCTGGTCATATATATTCATGTAATAAGGATCCTCAAGGAACTGAAAAACCTGTACAGGACCAATGAGCATCTTGATATGAATGATATAAAATCGAGAAAGGATTTCTTTGCAGTTAAGGCAGTTGAGGTCTTAAAACAGGGTAATATAATAGGTCTGTCCGGCCCCGGGAACAACCTGATCTCCCTTACAAAACCTCCCCAGCAGGTTTCACTGATGGAGATCCAAAGCGTAATCTATGGCAATATGAGTGAAGTTACAAAGATGGAAATATCAGGTGAGTTTGATGATGTCAAGAATCAGATTGACAGCATCTATAAGGAAAACCTGGGAGCTATCAGGGTCGAATCCCTATAGGTAAGCCTTAGCCTGGATCCGGGCTATTCTTCCTTTTTCAGCTTATCAAGTTCATTCTTTATAATTATTTCCGATAATTCCGGAACCACTTCCCAGGAAATGTTCTCAAGTATTTTAGATGCTTTTTCTTCAATTACTTCAATATCGATTTTATCCACTATTTTTTCAGCTATCTGGCTGAGAAAATTCTTCTGGAGGTGTTCATTAAAGTTGTTTATAAAAGCTTCATGTATGCTTTCATCCCTGAACTGGCCTGTAAGGAAATTAGTCAGGATTGGAGGTATTGTTTCCCAGAGTATCTCCTGGGCCTTCTGCTCAAGGATCTTTCTGAGGGATTCCTGAATAATAGAATCAACTGATTCCTTAAAAGATTCTGTAACTGAGTTTATTTTTGCAGTGAACTCCTGTTTAAGCTCAGCAATCTCTTTTGCAAATTCTTTCTTATCCAGGTGCAGAAGATTCGCATGGCCTGCAAAATCCTTATGAGGATAGAATTTTGTTCCTGGCAGGAATTCAATGGTATCTTCAAGGCTCTCTTCCGCCTCTTCAAAGGGTTCCTCATCTTTTTTTGCTGCTTTGCTGCCTACGGCTGTTTCAGTTTCAGCGGTTTTGCCTGATACGATCTCTTCAGTTTCAGCGTCCTCTTTATATTCATGTTCCCCGGGTTCTTCTTCATCTTCCATGTAGGATTCAAGGCTCGGTTCTTCTTTCGGTTCATAATCCTCGCTCAGCATATCCCTGTTTTTCTCTGAAATATCCTTATTTGCATCAATCGGGGTCAGTTCAAGGATTTCCTCCTCCTCTTCCTCAAGGACTCCTTCCATTTCCTCAGATGTTACATCATCACTGCTTGGCTCCTCTGTCTCATCGACTATGAGCAGGCCTTCATCTTCTTCCTCTTCGGCCTCTTCTTCCTCTTCTGCCTCCAGCTGCTCAGCGGCCGGGGTAACCTTTTTTATCTTTGAAAGCTCTTCCTCATCCAGTTCAACCGTTTCATCCTTTTTGATCTCCATATCACCCTGATTGTCATACTCTTCAATTTCCTCTTCCTGGGATACTTCTTCCTCTGCTTCAACAGGAATGTCCGAATCTGTAAAAAAGGGCTCTTCACTCTTGTCTACATCAGAGATTACAGCAACTTCATCATCCTGAATCTCTCCCTCATTCTTCTGATCATGGTCTTCAAACAGGAAGTCATCTTCCTGGACAAAATCCAGTTCCTCCTGGTCAATCTCTTCCTCTTCAAACAGAAATTCATCTTCCTGGTCATCCTGCGGCCGGGCATCATCAACATGATCATATTTTGAGATTGGTTCGTCAAAAAGGGTCTCTTCAGCCTCTTCAACGGGTTTTTCACTATCATGGAGCATCTGGCCCCATTCATCCACCGTAATATTGTTTATTTCTTTGGAGCTTAGGATTGCACTGCCTTTTTTTGCGAAATCAATTATATTTAAAAAAAACTCAGATTCAAAAGGTTTCCTGAAAAAGCCACTTGCTCCGCATGAATTTGCAAGAGCAGGGTCAAAATTCTCAAAAGTCCCCCAGATCAGATAAATGGGAACATCTGCATATTCATCCTTCTTCCTGAGTTCTTTCAGTATATCATAGCCATTATTGTCCGGGAGGTTTACGTCGAGAAACAAAAGGTCCATTGGATATTTTTCCGCTAATTCAAAAGCCTGTGCAGAATCAGAGGCAAGAAAAATATCAATTCCCTCAATATCCTTTACGGTAAGTTCAACGACCTTTTGAATCGTTTTACTGTCATCCACTAATAAAATATTATACACTTCTGTCCTCCTTAATTTGACAAGGAATACCTCAATAATGCATAGTATTCATTATCATCCTCATGATAAATTAAACAAGTAAAATATATGTCTTTATTATAGAATATATCCTGGGGTATTTCAATATAATTTTTATGTAAATTTATAATGCCTTCAAATGTACTGAAGGAGATTATTATGTCATCATCAAGCCTTAGATAATTCGCAAAATGAAAGTTTTCAAATCCAAGACGGGTTTTTGTAATATCTGTCATATCCCTGCCTGAATCCTCCCCTGTTTCAAATACCTCTACAGATTTGCATAACTCAAGAGGAAGAGCTATCCTGAATGTTTTTATCCTTAATAGAATGATGCTCTTATATTCCTCTCCCATTCCTGTAATATTATATTAAATTGTAAATTATTCAATATTTATTTATCAGTTCTTTGAGCATTATTGCGTTTTTAACTGCATTTGCATTATAATGGTTATTGAAAAATATATATGTTTCCTTTGAAGCCCTGGCAACCCTTGATATCTTCGGGATCCATTCTGCCAGCTCCTGGGTGCTGTAGCTGTAGTTATATCTTTGATATGCATGTTTGTGGCCATACCACTTTTCGGCATTCCTTCCATGGAATCTTATATATCCATATTTTCCAGTTAAATGGGGGGATGAATCAGGCAGGCCTTTGATGAGCGGATAATCAGTGGAGCACAACAGAATATTTTTATCAGAAAAGCTTTTGTAATTCTCTTTATTAAACCAGTTATTATTTCGAAACTCAGCATAAAAAAGGAAATCCTTAAAAACCAGCCTCAGCCTGTTCAGGTATTCCATGTTCTCCCTGCTGTATCCGAAGGAATATGGAAACTGAAAAAGTATCCCTATAAGCAGGCTGTATTCTGCAAACGGGCTGACAGCATTTATGAAGTATTTTGCATCAGACGGGCTGTAGGTTCCTGTATGAGTAAAGATATTTGTTGCTTTGACAGATACCTTTACCTTCTGTCCGGTATGCCTTATAAAGTTTTTGGAAATTTTTTCTTCAGGCAGGCGATAGTATGTATAATTTAGCTCAAGAATATCAAAATAACTGCTGTAGAATACTATTCTTTGATCAGCCGGCAGTGAGGCAGGATAAAATTCCTTGCCCCAATCCTTGTAATAGTAGCCTGATGTTCCTATTTTGACCCTGTCTGAGCCTTCCATTAAAATTACCTTTGATTTACAATTTTATAATGTATATTATAATAGCAAACTCAAGAAATTAAAGGCATATTTTATTGTATCAGAAACTGAAGGAAAATTTAAAGGCATTATTAAATCTGGATGCAAATCCCCATTCGATTGCATTAGCCTTTTCTATAGGTGTTTTTATTACAATGACGCCATTTTACGGGATACACTTCTGGATCGTCATTCTTGTATCTGTAATTTTTAAATTAAATCACCTTGCATGCATTACCGGATCCCTTGTCAATATTCCCCCTATAGCCCCCTTTGTCTATACAGTATCCTATATAATAGGGAAAGGCATTACAGGAGGGGGGATAGGATCGCGTGAAATAGGCGATGCCCTGCATTTTCTTGTCAGGGGTGATTTTGACAGGCTTTTTGGCTCAATAAGCCTTGACATGGTCATGTCAAGCTTCATTGCCCTCTTTACAGGCTGCATGATATTCGGATTATTCGCGGCACTTATCAGCTACCGGGCCATAATGCTTTTCTTCAGAATGAGAATGAGAAAGAGGCAGTCATGAACAGGATAAAAATGCTGTCAGATTCGGTAATAAATCATATCAAGGCCGGGGAAGTCATTGAAAGGCCTGCTTCAGTAGTGAAGGAACTGATGGAAAATTCCATTGATGCAGGTGCTGATGATATACTTGTTGAAATAAGGGATGGCGGAAAGAATCTTATTAAGGTCAGCGATAATGGTACAGGCATTCAGTCAGATGATGTTCAGACAGCATTTTACAGGCATTCGACATCAAAAATCACCAGGATGGAGGATATTCACAATATCAGCAGCTATGGTTTCAGGGGGGAGGCCCTGGCTTCAATAGCTATCTGCTCCCGCTGTATTATGACCACTAAAACGGATGAAGAAGAATCAGGCACCAGGATCTGTTATGATTTTGGCAGGCTCATTTCAAATGAGAAGGTGCCATTTAACCGTGGAACTGCAGTTGAGGTTTCAGATCTGTTCCAGAAGATACCTGCAAGAAGAAAATTCCTTAAGTCATCATACCGTGAAAGAACCCAGATCTATTCAATTTTCAGGCCATTATGCCTGCCTTTCTACAAATCCAGTTTTCAGCTTATATCTGACATGAAGGAAGTATTCTTTTATCCTGGAACTGACAGCTTAACAGGAAGAATACAGGAGGTTCTCGATATTGATGAAAATGACATCATATATGATGTGATCCAGAAGGAAGGCAAGAGAATATCACTTATACTCCCAAAGGAAAAGGCAGCTTCCAGAAGGGCGCAACCGAGCTATATCTTCATAAATAAAAGATATGTAAAAGTTCCGCTGCTGATGTATATTATGAAAGAGCTTAATGCATCATCATATACAAAAAATGAGCATCCCTTCTATATCCTGTTCTTAGACATAGACCCTCAGGAAATTGACGTAAATGCACATCCTCAGAAGCTTGAAGTCAGGTGCGAGAACATCAGCCATATTATTGCCTTTATCAAGGAATCCTATAAAAGGATGTTCAGCAGGCATTATTATAATTTATCATTCATGAACAGAAGCTCTGATACAGGGGATGAAGCCAGCTCAAAAGAGATGCAGACTGCCGGGGCTGAGTATTGTACACAGGAGAATTACATCCATAAAAAAGGGCCCTTCCCTGTGAAGGATGATGACCCCGGGACAGGGCTGAGGGAACAGGGATCTTTAGCAGAAAGCGAAATAAAAGTAATAGGACAGGCTTTCGGGTCATATATAATTGCTGAACATCAGGATGCCATCTATATTATTGACCAGCATGCCATGTATGAAGAATATAGATATGAAATGCTTATGGAGAATTATAAAAGCCAAAAGCCGGCAATGTATGGCTTTTTATCGCCACTGGTAATTGAGATCGGAATTGAGAATACTGAAATTGCACAAAGATTTCATGATATGATAAGCAAGCTCGGGTTCGATATATCAATTTTTTCAAAAAAGGATATTATCGTAAGGAAGATTCCCTTCATACTGAAAAACGGCAATATAAACATGATAATCATAGAACTCATAAACAGCCTGAAAGAGCTGGAAAATGCTGATATTGAAAAGCATATAAGCGGTGTACTGTCAGGTATCGCATGTCATACAAGCTTAAGGGCAAATTATGAACTTACATATGAACGCCAGAAATTCTTAAGCAGTATTCTGTACAGCATTAAGAAACCAAAATGTCCCCATAACAGGCCGATATTTGTACAGCTCGATAAAAAAGCCATAGAACAGCTATTCAGGAGAAGGCAATGATAATAATTATTGCCGGGCCCACATCCAGCGGCAAGACAGATCTGTCTATAAGCCTTGCACAGCATATCCGTGCTGAGATTATTAATTGTGATTCAAGGCAGATCTATAAGCTGATGGATATAGGTACAGCAAAGCCGGACAGCTACCAGCTGAAACGTGCAAAGCACCATCTGTTTGATATAATATATCCTGATGAATATTTTAATGTGACAAGATATGTCACCATGGCAAGAGATCTTACGAAAAAGATACAGTCCAGGAAAAGCAATGTCATCCTGGCAGGAGGATCGGGTTTCTATATAAACGCTTATATCCATGGGCTGTCTCCTCTCCCGGATGTCAGCATGAAAACCAGGTCATTTGTAAGCAATAAATGCAGAAGCTTGAACAGCAGCATGCTGTACAGAGAAATAGAGGAGATAGACCCGGCATATGCAAAAAAGATATCACCAAATGACAGCTACAGGATAAGGAGGTTTTTCGAAATATTCTATACCGTTGACCGCCCCCCCTCTGAATATTTTCTTCAGAATCCTTCTGTAGCAATAGATATGCCATATCTGCTCTTTTATGTTGAAAAAGAAAGAAGCCTTATATATTCAATGATTGAAAGCAGAGTTGATAAGATGATAAATTCAGGTTTAGTCCCGGAGGTTGAAAAATTGCTTTCGCTCGGTTATGATAAAACACTTCCTTCAATGAATACCATAGGCTATTCAGAGATCATAGACATGCTGAACGGGAAATTCGGCATTGAAAGGGCCTCTGAATTGATCAAGCAAAATACGAGAAATTTTGCAAAAAGACAGATTATCTGGTTCAGAAAGCTAAAAAACAAGGTCCATATAAAGGGCCCGGATGATATTTTATCCAGTATAAAAGAATTTGACGGAGATTGGCAATGAAAATGAAAAATCTTTATCTGGTTTTCCTGTACATGTTCCTTTTTTTACTTTATTCCTGTTCAGGCATAAAGGTGTATGATGAAAGCTCAAAGCAGAAAGCGCTGACATCGCTTGAAAGAGAGATGAGGCTTCAGAACTGGAAGAAAGCGCTGGAGATCGTCAATGAATTAATAGAATTTTCACCGTCTGACTGCCCGCTTCACAGCAGGAGGCTTACAATCTATTCAAAACTGGGTATGTTTGAAGATGCATTTGATGATATAGAGCTGAATTATCCTGAATGCAGCTCAGATGAAGAATTTCTGGAGATCTCCTTTAATATTATAATGGATAAGGAATATGACAGGGAACTCGGGTATAAAATATCAAAAAGCCTTTATCTATTGACAGGGGACAAAAAACACAGGGAGATAATGGAGCAGTCTCTTGAGCTGTACTGCATCAGCCTTTACAGAAAAGCAGAGGAAAACTGGAATAATCAGAATTATGAAGGTGCGCACAGGTACCTGGATATGATTATTGACATAAACCCCGGCTGTGATTATGCATACAGGTTCAAGGCCAATATTTACTATGAGCAGGAGAATTACAGCGAAAGCCTGGGTATTATGGAAAAACTTCTTGCTGTTAATGATGAAAACGAACATGATCTTGAATTATATGCCGGGCTTCTGTTTCTTGAGGGAGATTATGCCGGATCCTTGAAGGCATATGAAAAGATACTGGAATTATATCCATATAATACATCAGCCAGGGAACGGTATGATGAGCTAAAAATAAAAACTGAAAAAAGCAGTATACTTGACTCGCTTATAAAGAGTATCAGATTTAATGAATATGTCAGGAATGATGAGCTTGCAGTACTCGTTTACTATGGCCTGTATGAAATACTGTCAGGAATTGATCTGGAGTATATGATCATAACAGATATTGATGGGAATCCATATAAAAAGTATATAGAGTTTCTGGTATTCAGGGGAGTGATGAATATAAATCAGAAAAGGCAGTTCGAGCCATCCAAACCGGTTACAAAAGGGATCTTGTCTTCAGTCCTCTTCAATCTGTCAAAGGCCTGCCTTGAAACTGGTCCAATACTTTCACAGCCTCCTAAGAACAGGTACAGAGATATATCAAAATATCATATTTATTTTGATATTATTAAGGTTATGGATTATTATGGATTGATTGAACCAAAGAATAACAGTGAATTTGACATTACAGAAAGGATGACGGTTGAAGAAATTATCGAGTCTTTGGAGAGGTTTAAAAATCTTATAAATAATGAGAAGGAGAAAAAGTAAATGGAACTCAGAGACATAAAGGAATTAGAGAACTTTCTGAGGGATTATCCCGAAGACAGAGATGCTTTGGTCGAACTGGGCATAGCCTATGCTGAGATAAATGAATATAAAAAGGCTCAGGAAATTTTTGAGAAGGCAAGCAGTCTCTATCCGGATGATGCAATAATATATTATGACCTGGGATTTTTGTTTAAGGTTATGCTTATGAAAGACAAAGAACACCTTGAGCTTTGGGAGGATGCTGCTGATGAGCAGGTCCTTCTTGAAGATGCGATATATTATTTCCAGAAGGCGCTTGAAATAAACCCGGACTACATAAATGCCCTGAATAATCTTGGCGCATTATATGCGCTGAGAAGCGATTATGATGATGCAATATCAATCTGGAAACAGTCTCTGGAACTGGACCCGGACCAGGAGGACGTCAGGAGTGATATACAGGCTGTCCTGGACAGCCTGGAGTAGGGGTATATAGATGGGTAGAATAGGTTTTATAGGCGGGTCAGGGTTTTATGATTTTGAGGGTTTTCAGGAAAAGAAGGTTATATCTCTCAAAACACCCTTCGGCGACCCCAGCAGTGAATACCTGATAGGCAGATTCAGGGACAGGGAGTTCGTTTTTCTGCCCCGTCACGGGAAAAAGCATCAGTTTAATCCTTCAAACGTTAATTTCAGGGCAAATATCTGGGGATTTAAAAAGCTTGGTGTCAGCGACCTTTTTTCTATCAGTGCCGTAGGCTCCATGAAATTAAAGCTTAAGATCGAGCATATTGTCATACCGGATCAGTTTCTGGATTTTACCAGGGGAAGGAAAAACACCTTTTTTGATGACGGGATCACTGTGCATACTTCAGCTGCAGATCCTGTATGCAGCAATATGATCTCCTACCTTCAGACGCTCCTTGGCAGGCTTGACTATACAGCCCATACAGGCGGTACCTATATCTGTATTGAAGGGCCTCATTTCAGCTCCAGGGCTGAATCTTTTCTATACAAGAGCTGGGGTGTGGATGTAATTGGAATGACAAATGCTACTGAGGCAAAACTCTGCAAAGAGGCTGAAATGTGTTATTGCAGTATTAATTTCATTACTGACTATGACTGCTGGCATTCTGAGGAGGACGATGCTTCAACTGTTGACATACTTGCTGTTTTGGGCAGGAATATCCATAGAGCCAAGCATATTATAATGAATATAATGGAAGATTATCAGCCGGATATGGAATGCAAATGCAAAAGCAGCCTCAATAATGCAATTGTTACACAGCTTAAGGGGAAATCTGACCTGAATACTGATAAATACGGCCTGCTTTTAGCCAAATATCTTTAGGCAGGCTTTCAGATGGCCAGGGATGCAGCTTGTAAGCCTGCATCCCTGTTTTATTATTATCTGTTAAGCTTTTTCTTGAGGCCTTCCTGGGCTGCTGTCAAAATTGCAACCGGTACTCTTCTTGGTGAGCATGAGACATAGTTTAACCCGGTTTTATAAAAAAACCTTACCGAATTGGGTTCGCCGCCATGTTCTCCGCAAACTCCTATTTTCAGCTTGCTGTTAATGCCCCTTCCCTTTTCTACTCCCATTTTTACGAGAATTCCTACTCCATTCTCATCTATCCGTGCAAACGGGTCATAGGGCAGGATCTTCTGCTCGAGATATTGTGGCAGGAAGGATCCTATATCATCCCTTGAGAATCCAAAGGTCATTTGAGTAAGGTCATTGGTGCCAAATGAGAAAAATTGGGCTTCCTTTGCAACCTCGTCTGCTGTAAGGCATGCACGCGGAATTTCAATCATGGTGCCTATCAGGTATTCTATCTTGACGCCATATTTTGACATTGCTTTTAAGGCTTCTTCCGTTACAATCTCTTTTTGCAGCCGGAGCTCATTAACTGTTGATATAAGCGGGATCATGACTTCCGGGAATACTTTATGCCCTTCCTTTGTCAGTTCACATGCCGCTTCAAATATTGCACGTGCCTGCATGGCGGTGATCTCGGGATAGGCAATGCCCAGCCTGCATCCCCTGTGTCCAAGCATGGGGTTAATCTCATGAAGGCTCTTTACCTTGTCAATTATCACACCGGGATCTACATTCATGGAAGCTGCAATCTTATTTATCGATTCACTGTCCTGCGGCAGAAATTCATGAAGGGGAGGATCAAGTGTCCTTATTGTTACTGGAAGGCCTTCCATGGCTTTGAGGATACCATAGAAATCCTTTTTCTGGTAAGGCAGGATCTTTGAAAGAGCTTTTTCTCTATTATCAGTAGACTCTGAGAGAATCATCTCCCTCATTGAACTGATCCTTTCTTCTTCAAAAAACATGTGCTCAGTTCTGCAGAGGCCTATCCCTTCTGCACCAAATGCGCGCGCAACAGCAGAATCCCTGGGCGTATCAGCATTTGTCCTTACACCCATGTCCCTGTATCTTTCAGCCCATCCCATGAATTTTGAATAAAGCTGATAGATATATGAGTCTTCAGCCTTTTTTGTTTTATCAACGAGTACCTGTATAATTTCAGATTGTTTTGTAGGGATCCTGCCAAGGATTACCTCTCCGGTAAATCCGTCAATTGATATCCAGTCTCCCTCTTTTATGATGTTCTTTCCGATCTTCATCTCTTTTTTGCCATAGTCGATATTGAGGGCTTCGCAACCTGCTACGCAGGGGATCCCCATACCTCTGGCGACCACTGCTGCATGTGAAGTCATGCCGCCCTTTGCAGTAAGAATACCCTGGGAGATAACCATTCCTCCTATATCTTCCGGGGAAGTCTCATGCCTGACCAGCAGAAGCATAGTTTTTTCCTTACTGCCTTTATTTCTGGCATAGGCCTCTTCAGCATCTTTTGCAGTAAACACTACTCTGCCGCTGGCAGCGCCGGGGCCAGCATTCAGGCCCTTTGCAAGGAGCTTGCTTTCCTGAAGCATTTTATCCTTTTGAACATTGTCAAATACAGGCGCCAGCAGCTGTATAATGCTTTCAGGATCCACGCGGAGAATTGCCTCTTCTTCCGGGATCAGGCCATCCTCAGCCATCTCGACAGCAATCCTGACAGCTGCGAATCCCGTCCTTTTGCCGTTCCTTGTCTGAAGCATCCATAGTTTGCCTTCCTGTATCGTAAATTCGATATCCTGCATCTCCTTATAATGCTTCTCAAGCTTTTCCCTGATATCAATCAGCTGTTTATAGGACTCTGGAAGAGCTTCCTCAAGTGATTCCTGCTCATCTGATGTTTTGTCAGAACTGTTTATGGGCTGAGGTGTCCTTATTCCTGCTACTACATCTTCTCCCTGTGCATTTCTCAGGTATTCACCATAGAATTTATTCTCACCGCTTGCAGGGTTCCTGGTAAAAGCTACTCCTGTACCGGAGTTCCACCCCATGTTTCCAAAAACCATAGCCATTACATTTACAGCTGTACCCCAGTCATCGGGTATATGATTGATAGCCCTGTATTTAATCGCCCTTTTTGTGTTCCACGAATCAAATACGGCTTTAATTGCACCCCAGAGCTGTGTCTTTGGATCATCCGGAAAGTCTTCCCCTGTCCTTGCTTTTACGATCTTCTTATATTCCCTGACAAGGTTTATAAGATCATCTGCCTCAAGGTCAGTATCGACCCTGATCCCTTTAGCCCTTTTTGTTTCGTCGAGTTTATCCTCGAAATAGTGATGTTCGATCCCCAGCACAACATCGCCGTACATCTGTATGAATCTTCTGTATGAATCCCAGCCTGCTCTTGCATTTCCGGTCTTTTTAATAAACCCTTCGACTATTTTGTCGTTCAGTCCAAGGTTAAGTATTGTATCCATCATTCCAGGCATTGAAGTCCTGGCTCCGGACCTGACCGACATAAGCAACGGGTTTTCCGGATTGCCGAATTCAGCCTGCATAATATCTTCAGTATACTTTATTGCTCTATCTACCTCATTATATAAATCTTTTGTCAGGTTTTTCTCATTCTTGTAATACTCTATGCAGACATCGGTTGTTATTGTGAAACCTGCAGGTATTGGCAGGCCAATATTACACATCTCTGCCAGATTGGAGCCTTTTCCTCCCAGCAGGTTCTTCATGGTTGAGTTTCCTTCTGCTTTTCCTCTTCCAAAGGTATATACCCTTTTTTTACTCATAACTTGCACTCCTGTTTAATTTTTTATAATATCTTTAATAAGAAAATATTCTTTATATTTAAGTGGTTTTAGATCGATTGTCAATATATTAAGGATCGCCGGTTATAGGGTTGCCGGCATAAGCCTGCAAAAAGAAGGAAGGGAGATGGTTATTCTCCCTTCCTTATATTTATGATAAGATTTCCCGGATGATTTTCAGTGCCCAGTCTATTTCTTCCTTTGTTATGACAAGCGGCGGGGCAAGCCTGATAACCTGGTGATGTGTTTCCTTTGCAAGGATCCCCCTGTTGAAAAGCTTTTCACAGAATGGCCTTGCAGTACCGCATTCTTCCTTTATCTCTATGCCTATGAACAGGCCTTTTCCTCTTATTTCCTTTACATAGGGGCTGTTAATCCTTAAAAGTTCTTCCTTAAAATAACTGCCGAGTTCCAGCGATCTCTCAGGGAGATTATATTTCTGGATGACGTTAATGGCGGCAATAGCTATTGCTGATCCGAGAGGGTTACCTCCAAATGTGGACCCATGCTCTCCAGGTTTGAAGACCTTCATAATACAATCATCAGCGGCAACCGCTGAAACAGGATAAAAACCGCCGCTGATCGCCTTGCCCAGAATATAAACATCAGGCTTAACATTCTCCCAGTCACAGCAGAACATTCTGCCTGTTCTGCCAAACCCTGTCTGTATTTCATCAGCTATAAAAAGAACATTATTCTCTCTGCATATATCATAGCTTTCCTTGATAAACCCTTCTCTCGGGATAAGGACACCGCCTTCGCCCTGAATGGGTTCGACCATAAAAGCAGCTGTATTGGGATTTATTGCAGATCTTAAGGCTTTGCTGTCACCGTATGGAATGACCGTAAAGTTTGGTGTAAAAGGTCCAAAGCCATCCTTATAGGCCTCCTCGGTAGAGAATCCAACTATGGTTGTCGTCCTTCCATGAAAATTATTCTCACATACGATTATCTCAGCCTTATCCTTAGGTACCCCCTTTATTTTATAGGCCCATTTCCTTGCCATCTTTATCGCTGTTTCAACGGCTTCTGCCCCTGTGTTCATGGGAAGGGCCTTTTCCTTCTTTGTGATGCTGCACACCTTTTCAAGGAAATCTCCCATCCTGTCATTGTGGAAAGCCCTTGAAGTCAGTGTAAGGGTTTTCATCTGCTCAATTGCAGGCTCGAGGATCTCAGGATGGAGATGCCCCTGGTTGACAGCACTATAGGATGCGAGGCAATCAAGGAATTTTCTGCCTTCAACATCATATACCCAGACGCCCTGTGCCTTTTTTATTACTATATCCAGGGGATGGTAATTATTTGCACCATATTTTTCCGATTTCTCTATATAATTTTTTGTAATTTCTCCAATCTTGATCATAATAAAACCTCCTTGTTTTTCATTGCAGAAAGAAAATAATATCTTAAAAAGTTTTGTCAATTAATATCCGAAATAAAAAAATTAGTTTAATCTTCTATTGTTTAATGATAGTATTGAAGAGTATTTCAAATAAGGTGAGAATATGTTTGAAGAATATTTAAAGGAAAGGGATCTGACCCCTGAATCAGCCGGTTCAATGGCGGAATGCCTTCTTAAGATAGCCCGCCAGACAGAAAAACTGCATAACCCTGTCTTTCTTAATCTGCTCAGGGGGTCTGTAATTCCGACAGTAATAATCCAGAATATTATAAATAAGGGCTCCATGGTAATAAATATCCCTGCAAGCTGCGATGAAGTCAGTAATTCAGCAGTATTTGAGATCTTGAAGATCTACCTGAAGAAGGAAACAGTTAACAAAGCAGACATTGTCTGGGTTGATGAAGCTTACAGCGGAAGGATGGCGGCAAATTTGGGGATACTGCTGACAGACATATTAAAAACACACGGGGCATCACATTTCAAAATACACCTTATTGCAGATTCAGAGGGTAAATATATAAAAAATGAATATTCAACGGTTCTGGGAAACCTTGCAGATGATTTCAGAAATTTTGCAGACATAAAAACCCATCCCGTTATCAGCCTGCACTGGATGGATAATACGGGCCTTATAGGCCTTAACTGGGGCAGAAGGTACACTATGCTTGAAAAAGATACAATAAGGCATCTGAATGATCACAGCTACAGTGTCCTCAGAAAGGATACAGATACAGCAGATTATCTCATGCAGTACCACAAAGCGCGGGCCATTCTGCCTGGTGCTGAGATCACAGGCCTTGAGAATTACTATTATGATCCCCATACACTCTGGTGCAAAAGCGCAGAGGAATATAAGCAGAAATACCTTCATGTGGAAAGCGACCCTTCTGTGCTTATAAAATTCGACCTGAAAAGAAGGCAGGACTATATAGAAAAGATCACAGCAATTATAAAGGATAAGGCAGGCGCCAAATAATAAAATACTGATATAATTCTGGAGCTGAATATGGATACATTGAAGAGACTGATCGAGATACTTGGGAATATATCGCAGGGTTTATACTCTGATGACATTATGGAGCTGACTGACAGCACAGTGGATGAACCTGTCAGGACAATAAGTGAAGCTGTCGGCATGATGATGGTCAAGATTGAAGCCCGTGAATACCAGTTGTCGCTTCTGATAAAGGAATTAAAGGAATTAAACAGACAGATAAAAAACAATACAGTTGATACCCTTACAACTATTGCAAAGATCCTTGCAACCAGAGATGTTTATACGGAAGGCCATACAGAGAGGGTTGCTTCTCTGGCTGAGAAGATCGCAGAGCATATGGGCCTTGGCCGGGAAAATGCTGAAAAGGTAAGGATCGGGGGATTGCTTCATGATATAGGAAAGATCGGATTTCCGGATATCCTTTTCCAGAGCCATGGAGAAAAAAACCCTGACCATCTTGTGAAAGAGATAATGTCTCACCCTAAGAAGGGGTATGATATACTGAAAGACCTTGATTTTCTGGGGGAAGCATTGGAGTATGTCTATTGCCACCATGAAAGGATAGACGGCAAAGGCTATCCGAGAGGCCTCTGCGGTGACCAGATCCCGCTCGGTGCGAAGATTATTGCTGTCTGCGACGGATATGACGCCATGACAACGGCAAGGCCCTATCAGAAGCCTAAAAGCAGGAAAGAGGCCTTTGAGATATTAAAAAAGTATTCCGGAAAGAAATGGGACCAGGACTGTGTATCTGCTTTGATAAAAGTTATTGAAAATGCTGTCTGAAGAATGTAATTCTAATCGAATGACTTCTTCATTGCAATGGGTATTCTCCTTCCGTGGCCGAAAGCATTCGAGGATATTTTCAGCCCCAGCGGAGCCTGCTGCCTTTTGAATTCAGCCCTTTCAAAAAGCTGAATAAATCTTTTTACAGTCTCATATGGTATATCTGATCCTTCTAAATCCTTGATCTGCATATTTTTCTCAATTATCATCTCTATCAGATAATCAAGCTGGTCATACGGGGGCAGTTCATCGGAATCCCTCTGGCCCGGTTTCAATTCTGCCGAAGGAGGTTTTTTTATAATATTTTCCGGTATTATAATGGATCTGGCATTTATATGTTCAGCAATCCTGTATATATCTGTCTTTGATACATCGCTCAGGACGGACAGGCCCCCTGCCATATCGCCATATAGTGTGCTGTAGCCTGTGGAAAACTCTGATTTGTTTCCGGTAGTCAAAACAAGCCTTTTTTCCCTGTTTGAGAAAGCCATAAGAATATTTCCCCGGATCCTTGCCTGAATGTTCTGGTAAGTCGTATCAAGTTCATAGGGAAGAAAATCGCATAATACATCCTTATAGCTTTCGAAAATTGATCTGATCGGAACGATTATGAAATTAATACCGAGGTTCCTGGCTAATTCTTCAGCATCTTCGATGCTTTCGCTGGAACTGAATTCTGACGGCATGGATATGGCCAGGACATTTTCACTGCCTATTGCCTTTGAAGCAATATATGCAACAAGGGCGGAATCTATTCCTCCTGATAATCCCAGAACTGCCATTTTAAAGCCTGTTTTAGCCATATAATCCTTTACGCCAAGAATCAAAGCCTCAAGGATCAGTTCATAAGTGTCAGGGGATTGAACAGAGGAGGATATTTCATTGGATAGCGCTTTTTCTGTATCAAAAAAGCCGATATCTTCCCTGAAGCCTTTCAGCTGGAGGGCTAATCCTCTTTCCGGATGATACACCATCGAAAAGCCGTCAAATATAAGGCTGTCATTTGCGCCGGCTGTGTTGACATAGATAACTGGAAGGTTTGCAGAATCTGAGATATGACTCAGCATCCTCTTCCTTTTTTCCAGCTTGCCTTTTGTAAAAGGTGATGCAGACATATTTATAAGAAGGTCGATCCCCTTTTCCTTCAGGGCATTGACGGAATCATAGCTGTATTTTCCCCTGAAATCAGGATCATGGATCCAGATATCCTCACACAGGGTTATTCCCAGAGAACTGCCCCTGAATACTAACGGTTCCTTGTCAAAGACGGGAGTAAAGTATCTTTTTTCGTCAAAGACATCGTATTCAGGCAGCAGGCTTTTGTGAGTTATATTTATGACCTTGCCATTGTAGATAAAGAATGCGGAATTATACAGGTTACTGTCTTTATGTATATTTCCCAGCAGTACACCTATATTGCCCGGTATTTTGCCTATAAGGGCATTAAAGGAGCTTAAGCACCTGTCCACAAAATCAGGGTTTAAAAGAAGGTCTTTTGGAGGATATCCGCAAAAAGAAAGCTCAGGAAAGACCACCAGGTCGCAATCTGCTTTAACTGCCCTGTCTGTAAAGGCCAGGATCTTTTCAGAATTCCCTTCAAGATCATTAATAGTAGGATTTATCTGTGCTAATGCTATTTTCATAGAATATATTATATCAGAATTTTTTATTATATTTACAATATTTATGTATTATAAAAAATCAAACATTTTTTAACAGTATTAAGTAGATATAGAACAATAAAAACCTGAGGAAACGGGAAGCGGGAATACAAATATGCTTAATGATATTATAATAAAGGGTGCGAGGGAACATAACCTCAAAAATATAGATCTTGGTATTCCAAAGTATAAGCTTATTATTATCACAGGGCTTTCCGGTTCAGGAAAGAGCACCCTGGCCTTTGATACCCTTTATGCTGAGGGGCAGAGAAGATATGTAGAGAGCCTCAGCGCTTATGCAAGGCAATTCCTTAAGCAGATGGACAAGCCGGATGTTGACAGCATAGATGGCCTGTCTCCAAGCATTGCAATAGAGCAGAAAACAGTTTCAAAGAACCCCAGGTCGACAGTAGGCACTATTACAGAAATATATGATTATCTGAGGCTTCTCTATTCAAAAGCATCAGATGTCTTCTGCCCTAATTGTGGAAAGAGGATCAAAGCAAGCACTATACAGGATATTTCAGCTGAAATAATGAAAAAATATGATAAAAAGAAGATCAAGATATACTCGCCTATTATCAGAGGAAAGAAGGGTGAGTTCAAAAATGAGTTCATAAGGCTTCTTTCTGCAGGGTTCTCAATTGCAAGGGCCGATGGCATGGAATATTATCTTGATGAACAGATATCGCTTGAGAAGAACAAAAAGCACGATATTGACATCCTGATTGACAGACTGACAATAAATGAAGAAAGAAAACAGCGGATAATAGAGGCTTGTGAACTTGCAGGATCACTAAGCCATGGTATTATAAAGGTGATCTATAATGACAGGGAAGAGCTGTTTTCCCAGAACTTCAGCTGTATCGACTGCAATATAGGGATTTCAGACCTTAATCCCAGGGCATTTTCTTTCAACAGCCCCTATGGGGCATGCCCGGAATGCCATGGTCTCGGTTATACAGCATCTGTAGACCCTGACCTTGTGATCCCGGATAAGAAGCTTAGCCTTAAAGAGGGAGCCATCAAGCCTTTCAGGAATATGGAGGGTGCTTTTTATTCAAGCATATTAAAATCCCTTGCAAAGCAGGTGGGTTTTTCTATGAAAGAGCCTTTCAGCAAATTGTCTGAAAATCATCAGAAAGCAGTGCTTTATGGGACTGGCTCTAGGGATATCAATATTGAATATCAGGGAATTAATTCAGTATTTATTACCACCAAGCCTTTCGAAGGCATTATAAACAATCTGCAGAGACGCTATATGGAAACAGAATCTGATTATGTCAAAAAAGAGATTGAGAATTTCATGAAAAAGAACCCCTGCCAGAAATGCGGAGGAATGAGGCTGAAAAAAGAAGCCCTCTCCTGCAGGATATTCGGGCTGAATATTTATGAGCTCTGCGATCTTTCGATCGATAAGCTTTATAATCTGTTTGAAGACAATGAATTTGAGGGTGAAAAAGCTGTAATCTCCTCAAAGATCGTCAAAGAGATAAAAAACAGATTAGGGTTTCTTATTCAGGTAGGACTGGAATACCTGACACTGAACAGAGAATCAGCAACACTCTCAGGCGGAGAAGGCCAGAGGATCAGGCTGGCCACTCAGATCGGCTCTGGCCTTACAGGGGTGCTGTATATCCTGGATGAGCCAAGTATAGGGCTTCACAGGAGAGACACTGAAAGGCTTTA
>CAYMEV010000026.1:0-40549 GCA_964389675.1 uncultured Candidatus Sumerlaeota bacterium | reverse complement strand
CCTGCTGATACAAGTTCTGTACTCCCAAAGATCGAGGTATCGTAAAAATATCCCGTAATATATGAATTGCCTGCATTATCAACTGTAATATGATAAGAGTATTTGGGCGACGTCCCGCCTGCGCATCTTACCCAAAGGAAATTACCGTCCGCATCCATCTTTGCTGTAAATACATCAATGGGTCCTGATGATGTCACCTGGAGGCTGTCAAAATTGGCTGTTCCCATGAAGATGCCCGTAATATATATATTACCGTCAGCATCCAGTGCAAGGTCATTAGCCTGCACGGTACCAACTCCGCCAGCCCTCTTTGCCCACAGGAAATTCCCCCCTGCATCAAGCTTGGCGACAAAGACATCATAAGCCCCTGCTGATATCAGCTCTGTACTGCCAAAATAAGAGGTAAATGCAAAATAGCCTGTAACGAATATATTGCCTTCAGCATCTACAGCTATGCCATAGCCGTAATCATAGTTTGTACCCCCGGCTCCTGTCGCCCACAGGAAATTGCCTTCAGCATCCATCCCGGCTATGAACACATCTGCTTCCCCAGCTGATGTCAGCTGTGTACTGCCAAAATCTGCAGTTCCGCAAAAATATCCCGTAATATATGAATTGCCTGCATGATCCACTGCAATCCTTTGCCCTGCATCAGCTGCTGTCCCCCCGGCGCTTTCAGCCCATACACATTGAGGATCTGCACGATCCTGTCCTATAACTGTTAATGCACATAAGGCAATTAGAATCATCAATACAAACATTTGCTTCACTGCATTTTCCTCCTGTAAGTTTTGATTAATTTATTATATATATAAAATCCAGCCAGATACAATACATTTATATCATTTTTCATAAAAATATTCTAGACACTTTGCAGGAAAAATCCTGACCCTATACCAGGATAAGCATATTTTATCCATCCATTCAGATTCTTTTCCCTGCCCATATATTCACTCCCATGGCAATAATATCTGTCCTTCTGCCATCATCTCTCTTTTATAAGTGTTTTGAATTTTTCCAATAAATCCCACAATACCAAAGCCACCATACTCCTCTTCACCTGCTTTCTCCATTATCAGACAGGATAAAATGTGTAGAGCAGGATTGTCTACTTAGATCTGATGAATCTGCTATGCTCATCTAATAATAAACTGCTCATTGAATGAAAATGCTGATTCACCACTGCAAAAGGGTCTTATATGAAAGGAGATAACCGTATGCTGATTCTATCTGCAGTATATAGAAATACCTTGAGCCGTTCTTTACATGATCTGTGTATGAATACGAATTCCCTCCCGGGGCAGTCCCCCCACCGGGGATCATCGTCTCATTTAATAGCACGGGAATATATGAAATATAAGGGTTTACCTTATCGGCCCTCAGCCTGTACAGCCAGAATCCAGAAACTTCCTCCTCCCATTCCGTCACCCATTCAATATTTACTGTATTGCCTTCCCCCTCAGCAGTAAAGGAGACAATATCAGCAAATACCATAGGGTCTGACAGCTTGGCTATAAATATATCATCCCCCCCTCTTGACACCGTACCTGCATCATCAAAATATGCCGTCTGCTCATATATGCCTGTAATATAGCTGTTTCCGTATTCATCCACATCAATTCCATATCCAAAGTCATTCATGGTACTTCCTGCATTCCTTACCCATAGGAAATTTCCCTCAGTATCTACCTTTGAGACAAATATATCCCTGTCATATTCTCCGGTTGACTCAATATAGATGTCGTCAAAATACGCTTCTTTATAAAAATACCCGGCAATATATGCACTTCCATACTTGTCTGTATATATGCTGTATCCTTCGTTAGATCCTTCAGCTTGAGGGCTATTTACCCACAAGAACTCTCCATTCTTATCAAGCTTTGTTGCAAATGTATTGGATGAATACCCTCCCCTATAAATATAAAAATCCCCGAATAAAGCACTCTGTTTGAAACTTCCCGTAACATAGCAGTTGCCCTCACTGTCCGCAGCAATATCATATCCCTCATCTCCTCCATAATATCCCCCTGCCATTTTTGCCCATAAAAATTCGCCATTATGATCAAGCTTCGCAATAAATATAGTGCAATCTCCGCTAAATGAATAAATCCGTATATCCCCGAAATCTATATACTCGCCTCCAAAGCTTCCTGTAATATAGACATAATTATCATCCACATAAATTCCGTATGTTTCACTGGAGCCAGAACCCACTCCCGAGCTCATCCAGAGAACATTGCCCTCCGTATCATACTTTGCTACAGTAGCATCATAGTTTCCCCGAGATTCTGCCTCTATCTCCCCGATATGAGCTGAATTATAAGCATATCCGGATACATAGCAATTCCCTGAGGAATCCACAGCAATATCATAACTGCCGTTTAAACCCTCACCATCTTCTACCTGGACCCAGATAAAATTCCCATCCGTATCAAGCTTTGCAATAAACATATTAGAGCGGTCATGTTCCGGTATAATGGTTATATCTCCGAAATAACCTGTATAATTAAACTCCCCTGTAATAAAAACATGATCATTGTCATCGAGGGCGATCCCCTGGCATTCATCCCTTCCGATCCCGCCTGCCCTTATTGCCCATATATAATTACCCTCTGTATCAAGCTTTGCTATATAGACATCATTAAACCCCATTGACACAAGCTCTATATCGCCGAAATAAGCAGTACCTGAGAATATGCCGCATGTATATAGATACCCGGAATCATCATAGCCGATCCCCTCTGCTGTATCATCTGTTATTCCTGTTCCCCCTGCATTATTTACCCAGATGAAATCCCCGTCCCCATTGATCTCTGCAGCAAATATATCCTGAACCCCGACTGAAAAGATCTCTGTCTGGCCAAATTCAGCATGGGATGTGAAATATCCGGCAAAACAGGCATTTCCATCAGGACTGACTGCAATTGCCCTTCCCTGGTCTTCATCTATACCCCCTGCAGTCTTTGCCCAGACAAATCTGCCTTCTGCATCCATTCTGGCTATAAAGATATCTGGACTGTAAAGGTTCTCTGCACCGACCTGGATCTTTCCAAAATTAGCATCATATGTCATATTTCCTGTAATAAATACATTCCCCTCTGCATCCACTCCTATATTACACATGCCTCCATAAATACCACGCCGGCTCCTCACCTGATTAGCCCAGATGAATTCCCCGTCAGTATCCATCTTGCAGATATAAATATCCTTTGTATCATTATACGGCTCGAGCTGTATCCCGCCAAAGTCAGTTACCTTGTCAAAGTGCCCGATATTATATACATTGCCTTCATCATCAACACAAATGGAGGTATTAATTTCCCAGCTATCAGAAATAGACCTCACCCATATATAATTACCATCTGCATCAAGCTTTACTATATAATTGGAAGGACAAATTACCTCAAACCCGCCAAAATCGATCATAATATATTCATTACTATATCCTGCAATATATACATTCCCTGCAGGATCTATCTCAATATCATTACCATAGTCCCATCCTCCGCCGGTCCCGACATTAGTCCAGATAAAGCTCCCATTGCAATCCAGTTTGGAGACAAATACATCAGTTACATGCCAGTGGTCATGCATTGAAGATTCAAACTGATCATCTCCAAAACTTACAATTCCCCTGAATCCGCCTGTAATATAAAGATTGCCTGTATTATCTACTGTGATGCTGTTTGCAAAGGTCTGCCCGGTGCTTACAGTCTGTACCCACAGAAAGTTTCCTTCCTGGTCAAGCTCAGAAATAAACAGGCTGTAATGATCGCCTGCATCCAGCTGTATATCATCAAAATATGCTATATCCTCGAAAGAACCGGTAATAAATATATTTCCAGAAGGTCCGACAGCAACCGAAGCACCCCTGCTGTATCTGCCCACTGTCCCTGCTATGGTATTTACCCACAGAAAATTACCATCCCCATCCACCTTTGCAATAAATATATTATAATCCTTATCCGCACTGACCTCTATATCATCAAACCATGCAGTCCCCTCAAAATAACCAATGACATACCAGTTACCATTATTATCACAGGCAATATCGCAGACCTCATAAAAACCATTCCCCCCTCCTGCACTCACTGCCCATTCAAACTCAGGATAAGACCCTGCCGATAAAACAGCAGGAATTAAAAAAACCAGCAAAACCAAATAGATTATTCTATCTCTCATACCGGCCATACCTCCATCCATATATTAATTTACTCCTGAATTCTTATTAAATCAAGTATCAGAAATAAAAAAATCTATATAGATAAATATGATGAGAAAAACCCTCAGCGCTATTATCAATTACAGGTAAATTATAAAGGGAAATTAAAAGGCTTTCTAATTCAGGAGGCCCTTCTGCCTTAAAAATCTGATGACATCTTCCCTGTCAGCCTTTTCCACCTGGAATTCACCGGAATATTTATCGCTGAAATGGCGCTTAAAAAAACGGGCGACAGGACTAAAATCCCCCATTTTCTTATAGTATTTGAATCCCGGGCCTGCTGGAACAATATGGCTCAGCTCTTCCCATAAAAAAAGCATTTTAACCCTGGTGGCTGAATTTTTTGAAATGCTCTTCTTTTCAAGCCCTGATTCAGAAAAATGATATTCAGACCATTTCATTATCGCAGGAAAAAGCGGCACCAGTGCTCCTACCGCCGCCAGGAAAAGAGCCTTCACAGCGCTTGGGCTGTGAAATATAAAATGTGCGGCCAAAATAAATAAAACGAAGACCCCCATTACATATACACCGATTATCGGGCGCACATTGCGTGCCTTCCATGTATATTCAGATCCGGCCTTTTCAGCATTCATATTTCTGCCCCCCCTGTAAAACATGATATATACAATGATTTTAAGATAAAATAAGAGTAATTCCAAGCAAAAAATCCCTTTATACCCTGCATAAAAACCCTGAATACATAAAAAACATTGAAAACATTCACTGTATCTGCTAAATAATATTCTATTAATATCAGAAAGGATAATTAAATGAAGAAACTGGCATTGTTATTATGTATCATATCTCTTTTGCAATCAGCTATTTCAGCTGATAAATATCTGGGGCAGGACCCCCCGGGCAAACAGGAGAAGATATTTCTCCCTGGCCTGATCTCTTCTGGCCTGTATGAAAGGGATATCGCATTAAACAAAGAAGGTACAGAGATCTATTATACCATTATGGCCCGCGGGCTCTCTATTATAATGGTTACACGCCTTATAGACGGCAAATGGTCAGAGCCCGAAATTGCCTCATTTTCCTCAAACCTTGATTATAAATATGCTGAACCGGCATTATCCCCCGACGGAGATAAGATATATTTTCTTTCCACTGCCCCACGACAGGGAGAAGAGCCGAAGCCCGGCTGGGGGCATCAGCATATCTGGGTTGCAGACAGGCTTGAAAACGGAAAGTGGAGCAAGCCCTACGAGTTAGGGCCCCCTGTTACCTCAGAAGACAGTCAGTATTTCCCCTCACTTACCTCAGGTAAAACTCTCTATTATACCTTCAGCCCCTCCTCTGACCCTATGAAACCCATGATCTACAGATCCAGATTCATAAATGGCTCCTATCATCAGCCCGAACCCCTCCCCCCTCCTGTAAACTCCGATGGAGCCATTTATAATGCAGTAATTGCCCCGGATGAAATCTTCCTCATAGCCTGTGTGCAGGGGCGCAAGATCAATAAGGACCCGGAAGTCCCGGAATATTTCGTCTATTTCAGGAGCAAGGATGACACATGGTCAGAGCCAGTAAACTTAAGCAAGGCTATTGATAAAGAAGGAACATCTGCCATTTCAGCATCATTATCACCCGACGGTAAGTATATATTCTTTGCAAGCAACAGGGAAAACCTCATCTCCAGGCTGAAAGGCACATCACTAACCCTGTCAGACCTGAACGAGGCATTCAACAGCCACGGCAACGGCTACTCCGATATCTACTGGGTTTCATCAGATATATTGAAGGATCTGGCAAAGTAAAGCCTTGTCTGCACAGTATGATTATTTCAAATTCAGGAGAAGCAGAGCGCAGCAAGTATGTACCCTGGTAGCGCTATGTGATGCAAAGAAGAATATCTTTACAATATCCAGAAGTCATTATTTATAAATTACCATCTGAAAAGCTTACTGTATGGAAAATTTTATTGAATTTTTATCAGTCCCAACATATCTCGTGGCCTTTTACTCTGCAATAAGTAACAACAATTATCATTAGTTGGAATTGCAATATAATGGGATGGACAGCTATCCAGAAGTTCTTTTTCCTTAATAAGACGCGATTGCCAGTTTGGCATACTTTGCGGGCACACAAAATTATTAAGTAGCTGATCCAGGTCTGTATTAACCAACATTAATAGAAGGTTTTTAAGATATTCTCTATAATGATCATGATTTTTGTAATTACCATAAATATAATACTCTAATTCTCTGTAGTTTTCAATTAGGCAGCGTTTATTTGCAGCTACAACATTAGACCAAGACCACCAATAATTATAAAATTTATATTCACCATTATTGTTAGGGGTTAGTAGCAAACCTCTTCTAAATTTATTATCAATATCCTGTTTCAAATATTTGATTAAAACATCAGTTAATTTCAAAAAAAGATCTTTATTAAATACATCACTAATAGATGAAAAATTTATACAATGGAAAATAAAATTAATTCTTCCTTGACAGAAATTTGTATCTTCTGCATTGAATAATAATTTTTTAATACTAGTATCTTTTTTTATAAGTTTAGCTTTCAGTATTTCTTCCTCAATTTGCTCCCTAGCAAAGGTGGATTTTGGTTTATTATTAGCTAAATAATCATATATATCATTACAACCTGCTGATAACTCTACTATTAGATTAACAACCCCATCAAATGCCTCGGGACTACGAATAATAGCGGGACGTTTTCCTGTTTTTTCGACATCACCTCGTGAAATAACATTTCTAACAACTCGCATCCAATCGTCGAACTTCTTTTTTTCAAAAGATTGGCCAAATAATTGTAAGTATTTAGTCTGAGCAAAAAAGAGCACTTTTTGTGTATATGAAGTATCATTCAATTTGCCATCATAAACCAATGCCGAAAATAAATTGCTATTAGGCTTATGCTGCCATAGAGGAAAGATAAGAGATAGATCTAAATTTTTATAATAAATATCATAATAAATGTCTAAAGTATTATATAAGAATTTATAACCATCCTCTGTAAACATGTCTACGCGAACTAAATCAGGCTTATTCTGGAGATCCCTAATGACTGATATTCTCTCATCTTTGGCTTCAATTGTCTCGCTGCACATTGCAATAAAAGAGATAAAACGTATAAAGGAATCATCAATACGGTTGTCCTTTTTATGTTTCCAGAATAAATCTGTCCATATGGTATCAATCTTACATGCAAAAGAATCCTTAAAATTTTTATTATCATCCCAGTTATTATTATTAATTTTCCTTTGGAACAGAGCTTTAAACTTTTCGAAGTCAGTTAATAGTTTTCCTCGAGAATTCATTTTGATATATAAATCATCAGTAAGACCTAAGTTCTCAAGCTCAACATAATAAAAACTTATCAGTGGTTCTTTGGATACCAATTTTTCCCAAAGCTTGTCAATCTTATAAAATAGTTGATGAATATTATCTATAGTTCGTAACATTGAGTCAATCGTCGGGTCCTTTTTCCAAGATAAAAAAAACCAAGAAGAATCTATTATTCTTTCACTTACAATCTCATTTTCATTATTAATCTCAATTGTATTTGTACACAGACTTTTGCAGAATTCTTTTGAACTTGCCCTTGTTTCATAGCTAAAATTGCTTAATATTGAAGAAATTTCATCAGCTGGAACATCATCTTTTACGCTGGCATACCAATGAAGAAGAAATAATGTCGTTAAGCGCTGCTGTCCATCCAAAGGCTGAAAAGAATTATTTACAGAATTGCCGTAGATAAAATCTAATCTAATCTCCCTTTTATTTTCAACAGCTTCTAATAATGCTTCTAGAAAATCATTTCGTAATTCTTTTTTATCTATTCTACCTTGTGCATAGTCTCGCTGAATTATTGGAATTTCAACTTTTTTTTCCTTAAGCAATTGACTGTAGCTATATGTTTTTCCTTTATATTTTATATCTAGCATAATATCTGCTCCTTAATTAATATATGGCGACAAAACTCTCTCAATATCCTTTCGATAATTCTCCTTATCCTCTTGAGACCAAAATGAAATTTTAGGAGGATATTCACTAAAATATTTTAAAAATACATTCTTCGTACAAAGGGGTATAAATGTACCTTCTTTCTCTCTATTGATTATAGTCATCCTTTTGAATGGGAAGACTGCATTTTTATAGCCTCTGTTTGTTGCTGAATCTAATAATGTTAAGTTAGAGATATCATTAATATCTTCATCGATAATACCCTCATTAAAGTATGCAACAATATCTTCAAACAATTTCTCAAAATCCTTATCAATATCACATTCCTCTATCCTTTTTTTTAAATTTCCATCATCAATAAATGTTTTAGCATCTTTCAACCATTGCTCTTTATCCTTATCCTTCTCAGGGGGCATCTCCTTTACTGATGTAATATGTTCAATATCCCAATTTCCATTTTTATACAAATCAAAAGGAAAAAAAGAATTGTCATTTGTATTATCTAACATTGTCTGAATATTATAAAGAAGAAGAACTCTTTTTACGTATTTATCTCCATATTGGAGTTCTTCAAGGTTTACTCCCTTTAATTTCTTTTTGATTTCATCATCAAGGTATTCTCTGAATTTGCTCTTAGTTTTTTTCTCTGAATGCTCAATAAACTTTTCAATGGGATCTCCTGCAGTTAATAAGAATCCTATTTTATGATATAGATCTCTTTCATTAAACCATTCCTCAAATCTCTGGAAATAACTCTTTATTTCTAACCAATTATTCTCAATAATTTGCTCGTCTTTCTCTCTAAACTTTTTATTGAAAAAACGAAAAGTTGAGTAATTATCAGTTTCATCGTCTTCTCCGTTCATCAAATCAAATATAAGCTCTATTCGATTGTTCTTTTTGTCATCTCTGTTTAAGAAACACCAAAACATATCGTTCTGCAGTTCTTGTTCGATTCTATCCCATTCATTTGATATTTCAAGCTGTCTTAGCCTAATTCTATCAGACGTATCTTTTTCAAAATTAGAACTATTAAGAAATAAGGCTTTTATTAATTCAGAATTAGTAAGAGGAATTTTCCCAATATTTATTCTTGTGAATATTGAAATTGAATCTTTTTCTTTGCTTTCGTACCAGATTACCCTTGTTCTATATCTAACCTTCGATAGAAAATTAGGTTTATCAAAATCATCTATCCTTTCCGCGAACCAGCCATTAATAGTTTTATAAGCTTCAGATATATAATAAAAATCAATATTTTCATTATTATTCTTATCTATTTTTAAATTATTTAAAAACTCATGTGATGATGGTCTTGTTTGATAATTAATAGAGAAGATCTCAAACTTATTTTCTTCTTTATACATCTCATTAAGGTAGTATAGAATTAAATATATGGTAGTTAGTCTCTGTTGACCATCAACGACTTCGTATTTATCATTTCCTTCTATTTTTTTTACAATAATAGGCTGTAGGCAATACCATGTCTCATCTTTTGTACCAATATGCTCAGGGACAAACTCATCTAAATCATTTAGCAAATCACTTACCTCGTTCTTGCCCCATCGATATCCTCTCTGGTAAGGTGGTATTAAAAAACTTAATTTCAGTAATTGATTAATTTTCTTTAATTCTAGAATATTATCCATTTTGTATTCCTCTAATTTATTTAATTTTTAATTTATTATATATTACACATAGGACTTTCTTTTCTTTTAGAGTCAGCTGATTCCATTTTAATCCTTATCAAAATTCTTATAATCGATGATATAATATCAATAAAAAACTGGCTGCAACTATATCTTTTTCTCACTTCCACCCCAGCAGAAGTGGCTTTTTCCTCTCCTGCTGGTCCAGGACCCTTCTACAGGATTCCCAGTCGGTATGACCTATTGCCTGCTTTTCATACCTCAGCTCAAAAGGGTGCTTCTCTGGGACTGCATCTATTATCTTTTCTGCCTCCGCTTTCTCATCAAGTGCAACATTTACCCAGACATCCTCCAATACATCTGGAAGCTGTCCGAATATACTGGATATATTCTGGAATCTTTCTGACAGAAGGTTATGGACCCTGTCTTCTACAGAGTCTTTATACCTCATATTGTATATATATATCTTATCTGCTTCCTGCCCTATTCTCTGTATCCTTCCTTTCCTCTGCTCCAGTCTTGTAGGATTCCATGGAAGGTCAATATTTACAAGTGAGCTTAATGTCTGAAGGTTAAGGCCTTCTGAAGCTGCATCGGTACCAACCATGACCTTTATAAGCCTGTCCTTTACCATTCTTTTGATTTCATCTTTGTGCTTCTTATGAAATTTTCCGTCAAGGAAATAGCCAGATTTATCTCCGCCTGCATACAGGCCTATTGTAAGATCTTTATAATCATCGGAGAGGTTCTCGGCTACCCAGTAGATCGAATCATAATATTGACTGAATATGATGCATCCCCTATCTGCAAATCCTTCTTCAAATAACAGCTTTGTAAGCAGAATATACTTGGGATCCTTGTCCTTATTTGCCATAAGTGTCTTTGCAAATTCAGAAAGAACTCTCTTCTCATCCGCACTATATTTCTCAATTTCATCAAATTCTTCATCTTCTTCAAAATCCTCAGTTATTTTACCTTCCAGCATTCTTTCAGCTGTCTTCTGGCCTGCTATCATTGTGCTCCCGACCCTTTTTAGGAGCATTACCCTCATATAATGAGGCCCTCTTATCCGCTTTGAATAAAGCCTGCAGAACTCCTCAGCCAGGGTATATGCCTGTTTCAGGTAGCTGGGGAGTAATATGGCATCTTCATCCTTTTCTCCCATAAGTACTACTTCTATCTTTTTTAAATATGGTTCATTGGTTTCCGGGTCTATATTGTTTTCAAGAAAATCCCTTGTCCTTCTTATTATATGTCGGATAAAAGGATTGCTGTTATCAATGAACCCATGCTCAAATATCCTCTCAATCTTTCTTCTTAATGGTTTATTGTCATTATTATAAATAAGCCCAGGACTAATTACAAATTCATCATCAGCAATACTAAGCCTTTTCCTGATATCGCCAAAAGTAATTAAATCTTCCTCAGCGGGAGGGAAAGGATCCCTCAGCCATTCACAGTTCTCTATATAATCCTGTGATATATCAGATAGGTCATCCTTTTTCATGATAAGGTCCAGAGCCTTTTTAGGCTCTTTCCTCCATTTGCTGTGCTGACTGCCCAATACAGAGTTATTCTTCTGGGAAAGTATATTTAGAAGGTCCCAGCACTCTATCGGATATATCTGAACTGGAGTTGCAGTGGCAAGAAGCATGCTTTTTGTCTTCTGAGATATTTTCAGAAGAAATTCCATGAGATTCTGCGGTCGAGGTCTCTCGTTCTCTTTTCCTATACCGAGATTAGCCCTCCTTGCCTTATGCGCTTCATCAACAATTACACATTCATATTCCATTGAGAGAAGCTGATCCTTATATTCATCCCTTCCTCCTATTATAAGCCCCTGTGAGATTATTCCTATCCTTCTAGGGCATCTCCTAA
Source organism: uncultured Candidatus Sumerlaeota bacterium (assembly GCA_964389675.1). Taxonomy (GTDB): domain Bacteria; phylum CAYMEV01; class CAYMEV01; order CAYMEV01; family CAYMEV01; genus CAYMEV01. Next base: position 28,865 of record CAYMEV010000026.1, on the reverse strand, counting down.
TATCATAGGGATACCTGATATCATTCTCATCCACCCAGTGATTACCTGCCCAGATTGCAGAGGGGATATCAAGAAGGTTGTATAGCTCGTCCTGCCATTGCCAGAGCAGTGTCTTGGGCACTATTACCAGAATTGGCCTGTCCCCCAATAATGCCATCAGCTGTGCAGACATAGCAAGCTGGACTGTCTTTCCGAGCCCCACCATGTCAGCCAGGACAAATCTTGCGCCATGGCTCTTCTTATGGGCGTTAAAGGCTATATCCACAAAATACTTCTGATGCTCCCACAGCCCCAGCTCCCTCCTGTACACAGGTGATTCAACTGCTATGCTCGGAACATCCGGCTCTTTTCTCCATTCATCTATATCATCGATCTGGATACGTCCCGACAGCCTGGAGATATCTTCAATTACAGCATCGGACAGAGGGACAGCATATGGGCTTTCCCAAAAGTGATCGAACTCATCCTGAACCCATTTTACAGCTTCCTCTGAGTCATCTTCCCAGACTATCTCATAGTTTATTTCCCATGCTGACAGCGACTCATTTATGCTGCCTATAAAGGATGTCTTTTTTCCGTCCTTCATGGTTATTACGCCAGCTTTTCCATGTATTAAGCCGAATATATCGCTTGTAAGGACCTTTATCTCCATCTTTCCAGACCTGAGCAGTTCAAATAATTTCTTTAGCCTCGGCTTTGCATTTGCATACTTAATTTCCGGATTATTACTGCACCATTCCTTCCAGAGACCGTTTCTTGCAGCAGTAGCTGTCATGACATCCTCCCTGCTCAACCAGGAATTACATATTATCCTGGTCTTCTCAAGATTATTAAGGTTTTCTCCAGCAACCTCAATAATTGATGAGGAGAAAAAGCCTGCTATCCTGTCATAATACATGGCATTCTCAAGCTTTTTGCTCAGGAAATCCCTGTCTAATCTCTGTGTCCGGGAGGAGTATCTATTTATCACAACAAAGTATCCGCCTCTTTATTGCAGTATTTATTTGATTATATACTAAATTACTTAAATATTCCATTATAATATGAGTATTAACAATGAATGGGCAATAAAATTAGATAACCTTCAGAGGATACTTTCCCCTGTTTTCTGGAAAACATTGAACACAGACATCTTCATGGAACTTTTTGGTATTTTTAAATTTGTTGTATTCTGATGGGTGATTGCTTTTATCTTCTTCTGTAGGTTCCCTGTTTTTTTCTGACCATACAAAGGGCATTGAATTATGTATATATTGCGTCCAGTCAACTGCTATACCGCTAGGCATAATACCAGAATCCGGCTTTAGCGGTACAGGATAATTACATATGTACCATTGGAATCTTTCGCCTGTACTTGTTATAGGAGGAATGCGCTTTGCAGCCCCAATTGTAAGAGAGCCTCCAGCCCATTCCTGAGCCTTCTCGAGCTCATAGGCCTCCACTAGCGCGGGACCATAGTATAGCTCATTTTCAGGATCAGCAAAGAATTCACCATATGCAATTCCTGCACGAATCTTAAGCTCAGTGGACATATTTGTCAAAATAATCCATGCTACAGTTTCAATGACATTCCTGCAGGAAATATCATCATCATCCTTTGAATATATAAGTATGGTATCGGAAAACATCGCAAAACCTACCCTATTCTGGGCTCTCAGATCTATGAGATTAGGAGGAAGATCCGGAACATTTTCATGTTTTATCGAATAAGAGAGCAATCTCCTGAAAAATGAAAGTTGTCGCTCAAGAAGCTGGTCCAAAGGTCTGGTCATAACCAGCCTTTTGAATCCAAGGATATCGCAGACCGCTACGGTGCTTCTTATAATAGTTTTCATATTGTATATTATCCTTCAGGCAAATTGTAATTGATTAGATCAATATCTATAAATGACCAGATATACAACAGTGAGAATTTATATCACTATTATTTTATCGTTATATGGATATTTGCTGTAACATGTTAAGCAATTTATCCTTCAGATAAAGATTATTTACCAAAACAAAGAACTATATCGGTATATTGAGATAATCCGCTTATAAGCCTACTTTCTATATGTTGTGAGCTTCCCTTGACAAATACCAGCATCTTAACATGAGATATAAAACCCTTTAAACTGGAGCATATGCCGGAACGGCATCTGCATGCTAATAATTTGTCATAATCCTGTAGGACCACTTTTAAGAACCTGTCAGCTCCAGCATCAGAGTTTATTGGATCCCTGCTGTACATGAACTCCAATGCATACAGGATAACAGGGCTATTTATACTTTTATTTAATACCTTGCTTTGATAGCTTGAAAAATGTTGAGCTTTGATTATATTATAATGGTTATTGCTTATAAAATCAGGATTTAAAATAGCAATGTCATAATGTCCCCTTTTATAAAATCTATTATTTTGCGTCTTGTCTTTATCCTGCTTTATGCTAAAATTTCCACCGCTCATATCGCACCTGAATGGTGTGGGATATTCCATGTGTACCAGTGAATGCTTTTTACCATCAATATCGTGTACAGCCATACCTTCTAATCTTCTGGATAACATGACATTAAAAAAGCACACAAGGTCATTCTCAGTAAAGAATAATGTTGGCGATTTCTTAAATAGCCTGCAGATGTCATCAACAGCATCATCAACTGCCTGTGTAATCTTCGTATTCATTCTGACCCCCTATAATCTATATAGAGTGCAGAATTCTCAATAATTCTTCCAGTCCTGCGCATCACACCGTATCATTCCTTACCAGCTCCAGCAGGATGGATGCAGTCTCCGCATCCCTGTGCCACTCCTGCATATTGCCTATGTTCATAAAGCCTGAAATAAACTCAAGCATTTCCCTTATCTTATCCCGTGATGACCAGTAGTCCTCCACCTCATTCCTGAGCCAGTTCCTGCCTGAAGACACATTATCCTGCTTATGCCCCAGATAAAGCGCCATCAGGACATTCCGAAGGAGGCTGTTTCCGAAGCCGTCTGCCTTTATTCCCCTGTTTGCCCATTCCCCTGCTGTCTTCAGCCTTGCCGTATTTGCCCTGGTGTTGTCCATGAAGCTTTTATAGTCTGCCACGCCAAAGCCCCTTGCAAGCTCCTGATATGCTGACATCTTATATACATTATAGCTTTCCATCTCAAGCCCCTTTATATAGAACCGCTCTTCAGGCATCAGGGTCTTCCATATAAAGCTGTCAAAACCCTTCGGGATCAGCTGGTCATAGGCTATCTTCTTTGCAGATTCGATAAGCTTTGCAACAGGCGATTTATCGCCTTTTTTCCTGTCCTTGGAAAGCTCATACCCCACATTAATATCCTCGATCTTCCTGTATGATGTAAGGACTTTCAGGCTTGCCGCATATGCGGCAAGTATATAATCCGCATCAGAGAAGTTCGGCTCCTCCAGGCTGTCAAGGTCTTTCATGCTATTTATCTGCTTTTTGACCTCTTCCTCAATGTCTGGATAGATATCATCAATAAATGCTGTCTCATCTGAAGTTTGCTTCCTTAATACCAGAAGGACAGTCCCCTTTACATAATTGCCCTCCTTCAATCCAGCTGACTCCGTCTCTGTGGCTATATTCCATGCAGCGGTTACCTGCAGCCCCGCAGACCAGATTATCAGGGTCAGATCAGCCCATACATTCACATCCTGATGGGTAAACATGATAATCTGCATACCGTCATCAGGCATATTATCTGCAAGATTCTTATATATATCTATCATGGAGCTGTTGAATGTATCATCCTTTCCCCTTACAGCAAGCACTCTCTTGCTGTCAGCATACCATTCTGGAAAGGCTTTTTCTAGCATTACCCTGTCCCATGCAAGGAAGAATTCTGAAAGTTCATGGTAATTGACTGCATCTGCATAGGGCGGGTCAGTTATCCAGATATGGCAGGGCTCCTTCAGTTCTCTAGCATCTACTGGTAGTATGCTAGATTGTGAATTGATCTTATATAAATTATAAATTAGATCAAAATTTAGCAAAACAATAGATTTACTACCATGGTTATACATGGTATTAAAAGCCTGATTGTAAAAAATGCTCACAACTCCATCACGTGAATTATCCCACATTGATAGCTTTGAATCCCTTAAGATAGCTCTATTTATGCCCAATAATGAAATTACGAATTCTCTAGGATAACATGCATATAGAGAGATCTTCTTTAATATCAGCCCATGCACCAACAGCTGCCGCGGATTGAAAAGATGATGCCAGTGTGTCCAGCCCCTTGTCCTGATAGGTTCATCAGTCTTATCTCCTGGTTCTATCTCTGTGGACGGTATATACCCATTATCCTGCCATTCCTTGAATCTCTCTGAGAGAAGCTCTATTACCTTTTCCTCCCTTTGAAGGTCCTGCGGTGTGGGTGCCGTATAGTATCTCTCTTTTACCATTTTTATATTTGAGCCCTTTACCTCTCTTTGATACCTGATACAATAAAGCCTCTCCCTGTATATGTCGCCTTCTCTGGGCATGAAGTCGGATTTCTCCCATTTGCGCAGGTCATTGTCCGTGGACCCGTCAGGGTTCGTCCTGTCCTTTCTCAGGGATGATATGGGGGTCGACAGGTTGCAGTGGGGGCAGTGGACAGCATTATCCTTTACTGTTGCTTGCGATTCTGCAAGCTTTATCTCCTGCGGGCCTGCATTGCTCTTTATCTCTATGTCATATCTCCCGTCTGCCTCTTTTAATATTGCTATTGTCTTTGTTCCTTTTCCTATTATCCATGATGGGGCAAGGGGTATAATATACCCGCACTCAGGGCAGGTGGCCTCTACGCAGTATATATAGCTGTCAGCCCTGTCACCATGCTCATTTGTCTCTATGCCCCATTCCAGTACCTGCCTGTCAGCCTCGTCATAGACCTTCTGCCTGAATTCCTCGAGCTTCTGTATCTCTTCATCACTGGCTCCCAGTATATTCAGGGCTGACCATGTGAGAAGGCCTGCTATGGGATTCAGGTCCGATGCAAATACATCGCATCCCATGCGGGCTGCCTCAAAGGGGACAGATCCCCCTCCGCAGAAGCAGTCCCCCACTTTGGAGCGCTGGCCGAACCTTTTTATGCCGAGCTGTTTGATTAACTCAGGTAGGGTAGATGCATCTGTGCCAAGGTGCCTGTTTATCTCCTGCCAGTTGGCACTGTCTGTATCGGTATATTGCTCGGGCCTCCTGCAGTATCTCAGCTTCTGGTCATAGCTCATTCTGTTCCATGCCCTGTCTATTGCAGTCTTTTTTTCTGCTGCTGAGATGTCTTTTCTGTATTTGGGGGTTAGGCCGTTATCGGAGGACTCAAAATACAAGACCCTCTCATTATTTGTAAGGTATTCAAATATCTCGGAGGGTGCAGGGGTTTTTTCCATTCTATTATAGAGGCCCTTTTTGTCCATTGTAAGTATCTTAAGGAATATATCCAGATCCTTCTTTTTATCAGGAGATACGGGCATCAGAAGGCCGAGGAGTGCTGAGCGGACCAGTATGAGGGGCTTCCTGCCCCACCATTTGCCCAGGCCAGTCAGGGTCTGGCCTGCTCCTGCCTTCCTCTCCTTGTAGCTTTCCTTGGATATTTTGGATACAGGGAACTGTTCTTCTATAAAGCTTTTCATTGTATGCTCCTTTAGTCTTCTCGGTTCATGAGGGGCTCTATCAGGCTTCTCTGCCTTGTCTCGAGGATTGGGTTCTCTGTCAGGGCATAGCGTAGGGCCTTCCTCCATCCCTGTCTGTCGTCAATATTGCCAGTGGCGGCATTGGTCATGGTATAGAGCCACCAGCGCTCCTCGGGGGCAAGACCCAGCCAGTTGCGTATGGCCTTGGGAATTACGGAAGGGTCGCAGTCCTCTATTGACCAGATGAGGACGAGCATCTCCTTTCCGAGCAGGAAATCAACAGGGTTATGGCCGTTAATGAAACGGGGCTTTCTGATGTGCCTTACTTTTTTTTTCTTAAGCCGGCTGGTGAAATCATTTTCGAGTGTTTCTGATATCATGAGCCATTTATGCCTGGATATCCTCGCCTTGGGGATGGCTGATGACAGGTCCTGTTTGCCCTCCTGGTATTCAAAGCGCTCATATACTATTACATAGCCTTCCTTTGCGGGAGGGATATCAACCAGAAAATGATGGGTACCCTCGGAAGGGATAAAACCGAAGCCAGTGGCTTTTTCCGCCATTACTGCTCTATCTCCCCGGGATTTATATCTGAAAGGCTCATATTGTTTGAATTGAGCCAGTCATAGAAGTTCTGGGCTTTCTCAAAGGCTACAACCCTGTACTCCAGCTCCACAATATTATGCTCTGTGCGGATAAATACATCCCTTATATTGTCTATAGCTTTTTCGATTCCATGGCCAGTGGTAATGATGCCGTCTCCCAGATTTAGCTCCACGAAGGTTTTCTTGTTCTGTTCATTCGTGAAATGAATGACTATGTTTATGTCTGAGACGCTCTGAGCGTATTCTTTCAGGTTTTTTATGTTTTCAAAGGTGGCAGGGGTATCGGTAATCCTGAATACCTTTCTTAGGGTAAGAGGCTTATCAGGATTAATGATAAGTTTCTCTGCTTCATCCCTGCTGTTTTTTATCTCCTCCTGGGCAAGATACTCGCCGTCATATTCTGCAGCAACCAGAATAACGGATGAACCATCAGGGACAAGGAACTCATCGGAATACAGGCCTCCGCTTATCTTCGGGTTTGATCCGTCTGTAGTGTACTTGAGGCTTACCTTCGGGTGTGATTCAAGCTCGAGGTATCTTTTTCCGCCAGGTTTGTCCCTGAATTTATGCTTGATTATTATCTGTTTCTTCCATTCCTTTGGCTCTCCTGTCGGATGGATGCCCTTTGAATCAACACAGAGAAACGAAAGCTTTACTTCCGTTGTTTCGAAGTTGTTTAAGTTAGGCACCGGGGCTGATCCGGGTGTGGCTTTTGCACCTATTTCATAGAATATCTTATCACCGTATATGGGCCTTATCTGCAGTATGGTTTTATCGGTAAGAGTATTGCTCTCAGTAATAAGGACATCTGTCTTTTCTTTTTCAAAAGGGCCTTTCTCAATATATTGCCCTTCCTCTTTCCAGTGGCCGTTCCTGATGGCAAACTGGCGCAGGTGAAAGAGGGTATCGGGATGATGCCACTGCCATGCGGTATTTGTGGCTGCCCTATCCGTTATATCCTTCCATGTCATCTGCTTTCTTGTAAACAGGCGTTCTTCGCATTTTTTCCTTAATGTATCATCTGCTGCTGTTACAATAAGCTTGTGTTTTTCCAGAAGCAGCTTTCTTATCTGGTCTTCTCCATCATAGCGGTTGCCAACAAATTCCATTATGAAGTCTGCTTCTGAGATATCATTCTTATTGGGATAATACAAGGTCGTAAAAGTCTCTCTTGCTGAGGAGAGCATTGCGGTGTTTTTCTTTATCCTGAGGTCCTGTGCAAGCTGATACTGTGAGTCGCTCTCAGCTATGTTCTCCTCTCTCATATTAGCTATAATCCTGTCAATGGCCTTGAGGTCCTTTGCGGATGCATAGAGATGATTCATGGTATCCTTCTTTCCTGACAGGAACATTACCCTGTTCTTATAGGCGCAATTATCATACAGGCTTCTAAGGTCTGGATGCAGGCCTGTTCCTGTCCAGGGCTCAAATAGAATAAGAGTCACAGCAGAGGGACTCAGCCGTATTTCGTCAATTGCCGGGAATACAAGAAGTTCCTGATAGCAGTCCTTTACTTTTGGCATGAATATATCAGAGAGGAATATCTTAAGCGTAGTGTTCTTTACGGATTCATTGTCATAGGACTCCACAAGAGACTGAAGCTCGGCATTCATGTTCTTTATATTCTGGAAATATATCTTGCCTTCCTTGTCCTGCTTTATATACCATGCCTTCTGTACAAATTCCTCAAGGGATGCTTTTACATTTGTGATGTCCCTGCCTGGTTCACACAGGTTTCCTATAATATCACTCAATGTAAGGCCCAGCAGGGCATGTGGGACATCTGCAAGTGATGATACTAGTATCAGCTTGGCAATGTCCTGTACCAGGGTCTGTTTGTATGTCGTGTCTATTTCTTCTGCTACAGATCTGCCCTGGGATGCAATATCATGAGATATTGCGTTTGAAAGAGAGTTCTTTATCTGCGTTATGGTTGTATGCATATTGTTATCATTTAGATCAAAATCAAATACATTTATCAGATATTTCTTTTTTGAAAGGGGGGCATTACCTGAGTATATTTGTGCAACGACCTGTCTCATAAGCCTTATTAGGCCCCTTGTCTGCTGAAATCCCTGGTTCTCTTTGAATCTTGCATAAAGATCTCTTATAGAAGGATGGAAAGGATATGATTCCTTTATGCCGTTATATATGCTTTCAGGAGTAATATATGTATAGCCCATCTGTTTTGCCGTTAATACTGAATCTTTATATCCTATGGCAATATCATTTATATCATCTTTTTTTGGCAGTGAATCAAATAGTCTTTTTTTCAGTATCTGATAGACATCATCTGACGAGCTTCCCACAGGCTCTATGTTAAGCGCGCTCCTGCTCAGCTCATTTTCGAGGGATTTCAGTGCTGTCCCGAGCTGTCTTGACCCGCCTTCATATGTTGCTCTCAGATCTGATACTACTACACATACATTTGCAAGTTGCGCCTTACCGGCTGCAGTAAAGAGGTTTGAAAGCGCAGTTGTCGTAACAACCGAAAGGTCTGAATTTCCTATTGGTTTTGCCTTCGCATACTCAAGATAAGGCGGAAGCTCATCCAGGAGGATCAAAAGGGGGTCTCCCTGCAGAAGATTTATCCATGCTGTTTCTCCAGGGGCCTGAAGGGGCGAATAATAGTCCTTTAGGTAGTCCTTTTTTCCGAGCTGCTTGGCTATTGCTCCCCAGATACCAAGAGGAGCATCGCTCTCCCTTCCTGAGAATGCCACCACCCTTACTCTGCCGAGATTCCTGTAGTCTGGACTATTATCAAGGATAGAATCACGGTAGACAGGATTTAAAGCAAGCAGGCCAAGGGCTATCATGTTATGGGTCTTTCCTCCTCCCATGGTCTGTGTCAGTTTAATAACCCCGTTGGGGTCTTCTTTTATAAACCTGTTGAATGCAGTCTGTATAAGCGTCCTCATACCTTCTGTCCTGTAGTTCTCCTCAAAAAACAGGTCAGGGTCTACCCTTCCTTCAAGAAGGTCAGAAAGGTTCAGGACATCGTCCTTCTGCCTTCCGCTTAATACACTTTCTCTGGGCTTGCAGACATCGTAAAGAGTCCTCATTATTACCTCCCCCGTTTGTAATTCATATTATTATCTATTTATAGAATATATAGATAATATTATCAATAATTTTCTCAGGGATTTAATGAGATACAAAAATCAAAGCATCCATGCACTTTATATGCTTATCATATTAATGATAAATTCAGGGTGACAATCCCCTTATAAATTACATATTGCAGCATTATATTAAAAAATTCTGATGTATTCGGAAATAACCATAAGAATTAAATCTATCCAATATATTGATTTTTTGAATTTGATATATATTATTACAAATAGAGGCAATTTATTTTGGGTAACACTTATAGTAGCATTGAGAGGGAGTTTGCAATAGCAGCAAGAGATTATGTGTCTGCAGATAGTTTCTTTGAGCGCTATATCAGAATTGATCTATTAGCTAATAGACCAGACGAATTTTTAGATACAACTCTCTATTTTCTCGGATACTTAAATAATCTTAATGAAACCCGGTATAAGGAATTACATAAAGGGACAGCCTTTTACTTCCTTGGGATATCCTCATTTCTAGTACACTCCTATCAGATGGCAGCCTATTTTTTTGATGCTGCATTATCTGAGGATATAAGGGCTGGGAAAGACCCTGAGAATGATACTGCACCTGCTTTTTGTTTTATGCTGATCAAGAATGATATAGAACAGCAGCAGGCATTATTACTAGTTAAAAACCTGAAGAGCATTCTAGATTTTAATATAGAACTATATTACCTTGTTAATTATGATAAAATTAAATCTAGTAATAACCTGAATATAGAGAGCATAAGAAAGAATTTTTTGCTTCCGATGTTGAGATCCTCCAATTGCGGAAAACGTTCAATTGTTACAACATTTATATCTTATTTGCTTGAGAGCAACTACATTTCATCTCTATTTAGGGCAGTTGTAACACCAGGAACATTGGAACCATTCTATTTTAATTTGCTTAAAGGCTGCATTCTTTTCGAAAGTTTATTAAAAGAGAATATTTTGCATAGCATTAAACCCAAGAGACACACGCTTAACTTATATCTAAATCAGCTCTGGGAATATTTATCACTTTCAGAGAATGATTGCTGGAAACTGTCTAAGAAGCCTATAACATTGAATGAGCTCCTATATTATATTGAAAGGGATGATAACAAAATTACCTACAATATTGATACTGCAATAAAAATTACTTATAATATTCGAAATACCCTTGCACATTCTATAAGCTGGGGAATAACCCTAGCAGAGCACCATTATGACCTTCTCTATAAGATGATATCATCATCAATACTCCATGCTGTTGCCTGTCTGTATATACCATAGATATAACAATCACTATACAAAATCTCGCATAAATCGTTATTGCTATAACTTTTTTTCGATGATAGCCTAGCTCAAAATATTACGTTTCCTGATATCTAACATATTATAATATTTCGAGATAGCCATTTAGAGGTTATACCAGCAAAACTTTACTAATTATTTTATTAGTATATCCTTGATTTTTTCCATTTTGGGACATATACTTTACATTATTGGAGTATTTTATCATTTACCAAAAAAGAAAGGAGAAAAGAAAATGAAGTGGAGTCTATTTATTTCCCTGCTATTAGTATTACTTACATCTTGTGCCCCGCAGCTTAAAGGCTACAGATTCTCAATGGAGGAATCAAATCCAACGGAGAGCAATGCCAATTACACATTTGATCCATCAGCAATGCATTATTCTGATGACATGATATCAGTGAGGTTTTATGTTTCGGAGACCTTTTATAAGGGGGTTGACGGATTCTCGCAGTATGATAATTATGAAGGAGTCAGCTTTACCTTGCGAAATCTTACAGATTCGCCAATGATTATAGACTGGAACCTGGTATCCTTCACTGATTATATGGGAAGATCAGGCAATGCTGTAATGCACAGTGGAATAAAATACAGCCAGTGCAATGAACATAAATCTCCGTCATCAGTCCCGCCAAAGGGTACAATATCTGATATTATTATACCCTGCTATGGGCTTAGCTTTGTGCCAGAAGCTATCTCAAGCATGAAATGGCAGTCCAGGATGCTTCCAAATCCTACTAAGATGCCTGAGGTAACATTCGGTATATTCCTGCCTGTTAAAATAGGAAATGAGGTGATTAATTACAATTTCAGTTTCAGAGGTGTATGGGATAAAGAGGGCAACTAATTCAGATCATGCTAACAATAAATTTTTGCATAGCCTAATTATTCTCTGATTCTTTCTGCTTTGGCAGATAAATTAGTGTAATTTTAGATACAAGTTCTGATACTGAATAAGGTCTACTCCAAATCAGGGCATAAACTTACTTATCGGATCCTGTATTTCAAACAATATTATTAGTATTCAGTGGATCTAAAAATATTATTACCCCCCGAAGAAGGAAAGATATTATTTACAAATGCATGCTTTTTGTATATAAATATATAATCATAAAAATACCGGAGTTATTTAATGGCAAAAGTTATACACACTCCTTTCAGCCCATTTGTTAATGATAATGAAAAAATTACGCTTAATTACATTAAATCTAAACTGGAAAAATCAGAAGATAACAATACCTGGTATGTCTACACCAATATTTATCTGAGTGCTGACATAACCAGCAATATTCCTCTCGAAGTCGATATGCTTATTGTCAGCAATAAAGGTATCCATGTGATTGAAGTTAAGAATTGGGATAGAAATACACTGGATGATATGGAAAGCAGTGTTGTAACCAATCAGGGGATCAAAATCTGCAGAAAAGCAAAAATTATTGGTTCTACATTCAAGAATAAAACAGGAAGCGGACCTTTTGTAAAAGGTAAATTCCTCTTTTCCAAAGATTCAGAGGAGATATATGAAAATGACAGTAAAAGGCAAAACATAGAGGGGGCGGAAATATACGGGCTGAAGGAATGGAGAAAGCTTCTCTGCATTAATTGCCCTGATATTCTCAACTATAACCAGATCAACGCATTCAACAAAATTTTTGCAAAAGATTATTACATAACAAAATCATCACATATCAGAAAATTTCACGAATTCGAGATAATAAAGCCGCTAAAGAGTATTAATGAGCCTTTTCATAGAGTATTTCAGGCAAAGAAGAATCCAGGAAAAGATAAAGTAATACTCCATGTCTATGATCTCTCCGCATACAGGGCAAGCGAAGACCCCCGTAAAATAGCCGAACGTGAAGCCAATGTTCTGATAAGACTGCAGAAGATAAGCTGTCTTCCATCTATAATTGACTCCTACCAAGAAGCCCCGGAATACCCCGGCGAGATGTACTTCTATTCCTACAATGACTATGAATCAAAAACTCTGGAAGAAAGGGCAAAGGATAGGTCCTGGGAGGCTAATGACAGGATACTTGCATGCATAAACTGCTATAAGTGCCTCAAAGAGCTGCATGAATTTGATAATGGCAAATATCTGCACAGGTATCTTAATCCCGGAACCATTAAGATAAAAAGCAACGGGCTGCCTATTTTCACCCAGCTTCAATATATGAAGCTGAGTGATACTGATACAATTGCAAATATTGCCATAGAGAACATCCATAAAAGTGCAGACTATGGCCCGCCGGACACTGTACATGGAGCTTCATTTACAGAGCACAGCGATATCTATTCCCTGACAAAAAGCCTCCTAATATTATTTGATAAGCGCGATAAAGCAAAACCATTGCTTGAGACCATATTAGACTGTTATAGAGATTATCAGATTGATCAAATTATTGAGAAACTTGAGAAGCTGTATAGGGAAAAGAAGCAAAAAAGCATTATCGATCCCCAATACTGGGATGAGCAGACAGTAAAGGAGCTAAACGGCAGAACTTACCGAATAATTAGAAGGCTAGACAGCGGTATTTACTTTCATGTATTCCAGGTAATGGAGATTGACTCCAATCAAAATGATATTGCTGGTCCCTTTGTCGCTAAGGCAATTAAGGGCAAAGATTCAATATGCCTGGAAAAAGTCATGGCGAGCTACAGGAGAATCAGGCAGATAGCCGGAGATTACTTTGCAAGCAGAATAATTGATATGAGTGATAAATGGCAAGAAAATGAGATATGCCTGATAATAAACTGGATAGAAGGAATAGCCCTTAAGGATTTAAAAGGCAATCTCCTCTCTGTGACTGAAGGAGAGGAGATTGAACAATCAGTTATAAATTATATGATAAAGTTATGCCTTGGACTCACCCAGCTGCATAAGAATGGCCTGGTGCACGGGGATGTAAAACCCGGCAATATTATCGTAAGGAAAAAACAGATACACCTGATCGATCTAGGGGCTGTGAATGAAAATGGCTCTCCGCCATATTTCAGATCCAGGCAATATTGCTCAAGAGAGGCTGAGAAAAATAAAATTGTCTTTTCTGATGATATTTTCAGCCTGGCAGTATCTTTCTTTGAGGTTCTTTTTAATAAGCCTCCTTTTGAGGACCTTGATCACAAAGAGAAAGGACTAAGCTGGGATGATACAGAGAAGTACCCAAGGCTGTATAAATTTATGCAGAAGGCCACTGATCCGGATATCATGAATAGGTTTGAGAGTTCAATGATTGCCTTAGAATTTCTGTCAGAACTTACACAAGATAATGAGCTAAAGAATAAAGCTGAGTCTGAAAGCTCTGAATCAAAAACCATCCTGGGTGAAAAAATAAATAACTGGCTCTATAGCGTGCTGCAGAGCTATCCAGGATCTGCAATCGGCAATGTGGAGACACGGGGACTTGACTCTGATTTTGCAAAGGAGACCTATATTGAGACAAACCTGGATGAGTTTATTTATCGCGATATTATAGAAAAAAAAGTGAACCTTATAATACTATGCGGAAACGCTGGAGACGGAAAAACTGCACTGCTGCAAAACCTCTTAACAAAACTGAAAATTGGGAACTTTGATTCAAAAGATAGAATAATAGAGAACAAGATAGGCGGATCTGATCTTTATGTAAATCTTGATGGCGCGGCCTCATTTGGAGATAGGTCGTCCTTAGAACTGCTGGGAGAGTTTTTCCAGCCTTTTATAGAGGGAGATTTCGACAGTAGCATCATAAGAATAATAGCAATCAACGATGGACCCCTCCTAAACTGGCTGGAAGACCATGAACAGACCTGGTTATCAGATCAGCTGATACCAAGATTATTCAGGCAGGAATGCAATACCCTTGATAAAAGGATAAAGTTCATCGACCTGAATGACAGAAGCCTTGTCGGAGTCAGCAGTGGCAGTTATAATATGTTTCTGGACAAGCTGATAACGAAGATACTCGGAAAAAGCAATGACTGGGATAACTGCAGCACCTGCATAGCAAAGGACAGATGCACGGCATATTTCTCATATAAAAGACTAACAGACATTAGAACAGGGCCAATTATAAGAAAAAGGATTCTCTTTGCTCTTCAGGCTGTGCACTTGAAGGGCAAAGTACATATTACAGCCAGAGAGATCAGGGCAGCTCTCATATACATCTTCTTTGGAGCAAAATTCTGCAGGGATGTATATACAGATAATCCTGAATATTATTGGGACCGGGCATTTAATAAAGAGACAAAAAGCAGACAGGGAGATGTTCTTAATGAGCTCCTATACTTCGACCCTGCACTTGAATCGCATCCGAAAATCGACAGATATCTTTTAAAAAATGACGCATCTGAATCTATCAATAGCTTATGCAGCCTGAGAAGAATGGCCTATTTTGAGTGGGACGATGATAAGATAAACACAATAGGCGATAACCAGGACAGTAGCTATTATCCATTAAGCCTTTCAAACACTAATTATCTGAAGGATTTCCTGGATTTTGAGAAAGGAACAGACAGCAGAAAACAGGAGATTTGCAGGCAGGTCTGTGAGGGCATATCGAAACTTGAGTCAACTATCAGTCTTGAACATGAGAGAAAGGACACTATACCCTTAAGGATCACCCAGTACACACCAACAGAAACCATCTTTTGGGTAAGAAAGAAGCTGGACAATTTCAGTCTCTATGTCCCCAAAGCCATACAGGATTATGATATTGAATACATGCATAACCATCTAATACTTGAATATGAGCTGAAAAACAATAAAAAGGAATTCTTGCTGATCAGTTCTGACTTATTTGAACTTTTGAGAAGTATCGCAAAGGGATATCAATTATCAGATATTGGATCCGATGACAGCTTTGCAAATCTATCAATATTTAAGCAGAGGCTCTCCCAGGAGGACCAGCAGGAGCTCTTTGCATACAACCCCGCCCAAAGAGACAGTATCTTCAGGATATTTATAGACAAAAACCATAATATCCAGACACTCAGTATTATTGAGGACAGATGATGCAGATTGATTACAAGAATCTACTGCATTATGCCATCAGGCCCGCATATGTAAAAGATGTCTGGAATGCAGGATTCAGGCCTCTGTTCCCGTTCGTGATTCAGGAATTTCCGGTAAGGAGCCTCATGCCTGCTGTATTATACCTTATGCGATGGTCAAAAAGGAGAGGGAAAGGCGAATTTTTTAAAAAGTTCCATGATGAGCAGGAGAAATCTCCATCAGCAAATACAATTGCAAAGAGAATATCATCTAATAAAATCAAAGGATTTGACAACAAGGTTAAAAAGGACATACTCGGCGATGCTCTTATTGCTTACTGTCTTGAGAACAGGAAGAGATCCTCAGACAGGAGGGCCCCCGTTATACGGGCCTATCCCACCCACTATTTCTCCTCATGGATTGACCTGCCGGTCAAGCCTGCAAACCTAAGGGATGTTCCTGAGGCAATCGTATCAATGCTTGTCAACCAGAATAAGGGAAGATCTTTGCATCCTGACATACAGAGAGGATTTTATAAAACCCTTTCTGGCTTTGATGATAATCTTCTTCTAAAATTGTATGGTAATGGTGTGTATGTTGATGGTGATAAGAACAGCAAGAGCTCTGACAAGTTTGATGAGCACGCTGCGGTAGGGATAGATGAATTACTGACTATTAGGATTGCACAGTTTTTGGAGAATGCCCCCTTAAAGTCAGCAAACCACGATGATATAATCAATATTCATCCGGTAGCAAAGAACACTTCACGCTATTTCTTTGAGGACTTCAATCTTTTAATAAGAAACTATTATGACTCAATACCAAGGCCTACCCTGACGCCAATGATAGAGAGCTGTATTTCTTTAGGAATTACGAGCATTTTTCTTTCTCTTGCTGATATTGCTCTATTTTGGATGGATAGGGGAAAAATAAAGGAAAAAAATGAGCAACGCATCCTTCCGTTACTTGTTGACTGCAGCCGATCCTCTGACAGAAGTCTCAGAATGATGTCGGAAACTATGATGGAAGACATTACAGGAACTATATCAAAGCTCCCAGTAATCACAATGATAATGAAAATAATAGAATTCCTTATGAAAGAGATAAAATGTAAGGATATTCCGGGCTATCTTCCTTATCCTACTGAACATCTGAATTTCCTTGGGGAGATATTTCATGAAAGAAATGCAGAAGCCAGAAAAATAACCGATAAGGCAGATGGATACTGTAATAGTATCCTAAGCGAATTATCAACCAGCGATGAACACCAGAATATCAGGGCAATCCTTGAGGACGGAAATATGTCGCCAGTCCAGAGGCTTGCCGAAACGACAGTCCTGATGATGGGAAATAAGCTTCAGAATGCAAAATTTCTGTCTTTTCTGGACAGTGCAATGATGGCAAATGATACGAATCCGCTTTGCATCAAAAGAAATACAACGGTAAATTACAGATCTACCATAAAGAGATCAGTAAACCTTTCTAATAATGCCCTTGAATATCTGGTACACAGGCATCTAAAAAAGGATAATAATAAGGATAGAGATCTTAATCTAATTGAGCTATTAGATATCCTCAGGGAAAGATACGGTCTATATATAGCTGAGGCCCCGGAAGGTTATTCCTTCTCAAGCCTGAACCTTAGGAATAACAGAATGTATTTTGAGAACCAGCTAAGGGATCTTGGCCTTTTTACGGGAGTAAATGATTCAGAGACTATGAAAAGGCTGAAACCAAGATTCAAGTGCACCACATAATTGGAGACTGCGCTAATGGATAATGATATAAAGGAAATCATTGAGAATGTTATCAGTAAAAAGAAGATGAATCATTATCTTAGGGCTGGCTTTTATTACCTGATGCCATTTGCTACACAGAGATTTCCTGTTAAAAGCCTTCTTACAAATATGCTGTACCTCTTCAGGTGGGGATATAGAAGGGGCAAGGGGGAGTTAATCAATAAGCTTGGTAATCCTGGTGGTAAAAAGTACAGAGATATTGCTCCTTCAGCTTATCGGGTAGCGGAGAAACTATCTGGATTTAAACTCAACGGTTATGATAGTAATGCAAAATTGGATATACTTGCTGATTTATTGCTTGCATCACTCTTTGAGAATAAGAATCTCTCCCACAACAGGCATGAGATAATTCTCAGAATGATAGCAAGCCATTATTTCTCATCCTGGGTAGATCTTCCAATATGGTCATCGAACCTCAGAGGAGTTCCTGAGCTTATAGTTTCTATTCTATCTGAGCAGAAGGATGGCTATTATCTGAACGCAGAACCTATTAAGAAGGACAGATATAATATCAGCTGCGCGTTTTATAAGAATGCACTTTTATCATTCTTTGGAAGGGGGACTATCAGAGGGGAGCTATTTAATCTAAGTGGGGACAGTTTTGATGAGTCCTCCGACGTCGGTATAGACCAGCTGCTATCTATAAGGATTGCTGAATACCTTGGAAGCGCTCCGCTATTTGATAAAGGCGAGAAAAGGATCAGGAATATATATCCTGTTGCAAGGAAGGAGACCCAGATCTTTCGTGAAGATTTCACAATATTCATTGATCAATACCTTGACAGGATACCAAGAAAAACTCTCTTGCCAATGTTAGAATCATGTATATCCATAGGGATCTCGAATATATACACTGCACTCATAAGACAGGCTATTGACTGGTCTAAATTGCATAAAATTTGCTCTCATGAGCCTTTCCAGCTGTTTGTAGACTGTTCAGGCTCTACAGAACGGGAGATTAGGAACTGCTCTGAGAATTCTGTTGATGCAGTATTTGAGCTTATACCCGATCTAACCATTGTTGTTATGGTAATGAGGATATTAGACATGTATGTAATAGAAAAAGGTATAGAATATAAAGGTGATAAGCTTCCTGACCCGAGGACATACCTGAATATGCTGGGAAGTATTATAGACCAGCAGAGTGCACATTACACAAAAGCATATAGTGACCTGGAGGGTGATTGCAATCTTCTTGCCTATGCATTCAGGGAACGTGGCTACAGGCATATAGCAGATATTCTGTCAGATACTGGGGTGCACCCCGCATACAGGCTGGCACGGATGATAGTGCTCGCAATGGGAAAACATGCCGGATATGACAAGTATGCAGAATTTTTGAATAGTGCAATGATGACAAATGAATATAATGGAATATTAAAGGAAAGAAAAACTACAATTAATGGCAGAACATCAAAGAGAAGATCCATTGTCCTATCCAGCACAGCTCTGGAGTATCTTGTTCACAGGCATATCGCAGGACAGGAAAGAACTCTTTCACTCAGGCAGTTTATAGAAATACTTAAAAGCAGGTATGGTTTCTATATTGATGAGGCTCCATCAGGCTATAACTTTTCTTTCGATATATTAAAAGAAAACAGGAATTTTTTTGAGAGGCATCTAAGAGATCTAGGTCTTTTCTCGGGAGTAAATGACTCTGAATCAATGAAAAGCCTAAAATCCCGTTTCAATTAAATGAATAACTGGAGTAGTTAAAATGCAGAAGATGGCTGAATTTATCAAGGCTTCACTGGAACATATCCTGGAGAAGTCACAGGAAAAAGGCAATATATGTTTTATTCGCTGTATTCCAGAAGATATTATAAATGAGATACGAGCAAGTGGCATAGAAGATATAAAGGGCTGGAATCTATATATTATATCAGAGAAGAATCATACTCATCAAGATATATCTTCAGACAAAGCAGTAGAACTAAGGGAAAAAAAGGATAGCGATATTATCTTCATGATTGAGGACGAGAGAGCTGTAGGAGCCGGTATGGACGGAATTTACAGTGCATCAAGGGAGATTACAGAAAATGAGCTTTATAACGAAGCAATTAATGCAGCTAACAAGCAACTTAAAAATGATCTAATAAAAATAGTCGACTTAGCAGGAAAGAAAGCAAAACTTTTCAGCAATCACCTTACATATACGCCTTTCCTGGATCTTCTGGTGCGTACCAGATGCATCAATGATGATAAAAAAGCGGGGTATTATCTATGCAAATTTGGATATTGGCCAATTAAACTTAAAGAGAAAATAGAGAAATTTGACCTTGAATTATCTTCTCAAATGGTGCATAGGTTATTTTTTAACAATAACCTTATAACAGCCCGTCAGAAAGTAAATTCACTGCTGATAAAGGAAAAAAAGATGGAACAGAAACTTATAGACCATCTGGATTCTACAGCTGGAGATTTCTGGAAAGATATCTTAGAGGGACTGAGGAATTCGGAGGACCTATGGATTAACAACATCAACCCTGAATTCCTCGGAAAAGAGATAAAAGAAATAAAGATACTCCCCTGGAAAAGTAAAAACGGAAAGCCAAAGTCTTTTTCTGGATTAGGAGTCTACGGGGATGATGATCTTTTATGCTACAGGATCAGCATAGACTCAAAAAAGCCGAAAGCTTTAACAGTCAAATGGAAAACAGAACCAACAATCAAGAAAAATGACATTGCAAGCTATGATGTGCACATATTGTATGGGCATAATGATATTTTTCTTTCCAAACAGGTAAATCACAGGGATACAAACGAACAGAAATGCAGTTTTACACAAGAAGACTTTAAGGATGCTGAACTCCTTGACAAGACTGGCAAGTATGACAATGCCAGGATAGAGGTATCTGTTTCCGGAAGCCAGGTACAACCCAGGGAAACAGAGGAATTTATAATATTAATAGGACAAAAAGGAGCGGGTGGGGGATCATCAGCTGCAAAAAGAACCAGAGCACTTGTAGAGACCGCGATTGGTCTTGAAGAGGAAGAGTTCGATAATGCGGCTAATTGTAACTGTTATTGCAGTAAATCCTATATAATCTACAATAATAAGAAAAAAAAAGGGAAAATTTATAACCCCTCCCTGGTAAGAACAATAGAAGAACAGATCAGAGACAGAGACTATGATATGGTCGGCAGATGGAAGCTGAACATACGGGAGGATGGAACATGGACTGACCAACAACCGGAGTTTATTGAGATCAATATCCCATCCGATATGAGGGAAATAACAAAAAATTACTATTCTCAGATAGGAAATAGAAGAGGATTTATGGGTATTATCTATCATGATAATAGCCCTGCCATGAGTTACATTAAGTCATGGAAAAATAATGTTAATAGCAACAGCCCTGAACTCTCACTTGCAAATACTATAGAAGTAAAGATGCAGGATAGGTCTGTAGGACTGATTGTTCTCCCGAATCATTTTCTGAGGGTTGCCTGGCATTATGCCTATGATGAACTGGTCTATTATACAAAATATAAAACCGATTATGCAAAAGATATCGTTAAGAGGCTCAGCAGGCTTGAAGGCAGTTATATCCCGTTGTTTCTACCAGGAACGGGAGGTAATGAATATATTTACGGAGATCTTCTCAACTTTTACTGTGTTGCGATGGTAAATACCAATGATAAGGAACCTCAGGCATCAATATCAGCAATGGCAAGAGCTCTTAGTTCCGGGGATGAGGAATTTGAACCAACTAGCATAAGCAGTTTTAATTCGGAGGCAATAAGCCATGAAATAAAAAAATATTCAAGGATCCATCATGAATATAAACAGCTAAAGGTAAATGCCATATACGCAGGGGATGGATATACAGTACTTAATGCACTGGGAGATTCGATTAAAAAAACTCCCGACGGCGATGACCCCGAATGTATTGAGAGCGATTCCAATATTGAGAGATTCTGTCTGGACCTTTATCCCAGCCCTGAAATGAAGCACAGCATGATATCAGGCAGATACATTACGGAACTGACCGAGAAGAGAAGACTCGGCGTAATCGGTGGGCAAGACAGGAATAACTGGATATGGGAGACCGATATAATAAATAATGCACTTGTTCCTAAGCTAAGATGGTCAAAGCAGAGATCTGCATTATTATCAGCACCTGCCCATATAACTGTTGCTTTTGACATATTATCAACCACCATAAGACATATAGATATCCCCGATTCACAAGAGAGAAACAGTGAAATTTATGGCTTATCTCCAAAGATTATCAGAAAATTTGATGGTAATGCAGAGAGGCCGATGTGGACAATATCTATGCAGGAAAATATCAAAGGGCTAAAACATCCCTATAACCAGGAACTCACAGATCTGCTGACACAGAGCCATCTGTCTGTTCTTAGGTCCATTATGCAGGATGGCACCCATCCCTCATTGGTAACTGTCCTGAGCAAGGAGAATGAGGACCTCATAAGGACAATACATAACAACAGCGACTGGGTGATCGTCTCAGATAAAACTGGAGGGCTTGAGCTGTTTGATTCACCCAGCATATATAGCGAGTTTTTTGAAAAATACATTATTGATATAGTTCCTGAAAACAGAAACATTGAAAATTCCAGGCTGATAATATCAACAAGGCTTATTGGAGAAATTGAAAAGCTTCTTGAGGAAGTGCTCTCAGATTCTGGGCTGGAATGTACCGAACAAAATATTAAGTTTATTATCAGAAATATTAAAACCATAAGCGGAAGAATGGCACTCATTCTTAATGAGGCAGGTGCTGCCGCAAAGGATATAATTGCAATCTCTTATCTATATGAGAACTGTATGATTAATGGATGGCACTCGCTTAGCAGGGGTTTCTTTATTCCAGGTGATGATATTGCATATCTGCTAGATGATAATAGTGCTGAAAATATAAATAAATTATCATCGATACTGTTTTACCTGAGCATAGATGAATCTGATAAATTGAAACTTAATATTATAAGTATAAGGTTTATCAGGTTCTTGAAGGAACTAAATGAGCATGACCTGCGCAGCGAGATCCTGCAGAATCTGAATGATGCAAGGGAGATCTTTGAAAACCAGTTCATACATTCTGATAACGAAGTTTGTTTTTCGATAAATATGAAGATTCTTTATAGAATTTTCATATTCTTCCTGGAGAAGGCGAGGAGGCACAAACTCGATGAGACCTCTTATTATAAGATGTTGCCCAAGATTGAAGATTTGCTTGTTGCAGACTGTGATAACATGACACTTGAGATTGGAGATATCTATTCATACCTATTCTGCCCTCAGTTTGATAAAGATATGGAAGAATCAACATTTGATGATATAATATTCAGGTCTTTCGGTAATATTAACAGACTTGATACAGATCATACAGAGCCTCCTAAATCAAGCCCAAAAATACCTGAAAAAAAGGAAAAGCCTGTCCCTATTAATGAGAAAGAACAGACAGCACCTGAAATCTCGGAAAACAGGAAAGATAAAGATTATGAACAGCTACTATCAATAAATCTCGGTATTCATAAGACTGTACATAAAGATGTAATTTGGGAAATTTCACAAAAGAGTAATCCGCATATGATGATAGTAGGTATATCTGGTATGGGTAAAACTACATGTCTAAGAAATATATGCATGCAAGCCTATGATAATAATATCATACCCATTATATTCTCATACCATGAAGATATAGATAGAAAATTAAAGGATGCTTTTAATGATATCAATTATGTTAATATGTCTGATGGCCTTGGTTTTAACCCACTATTTGTATCTGGACAAGACAGAAACAGTTATTTAGATAATTGTGGCATGATACGAGATATATTCTGTGCAATATTTCCTGATCTTGGTGACCTTCAGCGGGAGTCAATTAGAGATTCCGTACTTAAGGCTTATATTGATAAAGGCTTCAATGAGGCCTTTGATACTTGTGCGACTCAGATTGCTCCTGATTTTCAGGCATTTTACGATAACCTTATTCAGAATTCAGATTCTAATAAAATTACACCGAGGTTTAAGGAACTTCAAGATTACGGATTTTTTAAAAAAGCCAGTAAAGAAATCAGCCTGCTTGATATTAGAAAGCCTATAATTATACAGATGCATAAAAATCAAAATGATAATATTCAACGCGGTCTGGCATTTTTTATGCTGTTTAGAATCTATCAGAACATGTTCCTGAGAGGTGAAGCAGATTCAATAACGCATATGGTAATATTTGATGAGGCCCATAGAGCAAAAAAACTGACACTTATTAACAGGTTTGCCAGGGAATGCAGAAAATATGGTATCTCACTTATCCTGAGCTCTCAGTCCGTTGATGATTTTGATAAGGATATCTTCGCCAGTATTGCAAACTTCCTTGTATTAAAATCTAATGAACCAGATGCAAGAATCATCGCAAAATCGATATTGCCGTCAGCAAAACAGAAATCTTTTATTGATAAGATACTAAACTTGCAGGCATATTATGCAGTTTTTCGGAATGTTAAAAATGAAGAGAATACCATTAGACTTAAGAATGTGTAATGTTAGAATAGGATAATTCTATTTTCTTTCTTCCAACCATATACGCCATCCAATCTTTCCTAGAAGGCCGTATGCCTTTATACTTTTTAGAAGTATTCTTTCTTCGGGCTTAAATGGCCAAAATAAAGTCTTGCCGGAATAGACAGAGGGAAATACCCTGAATTCCTGCCTTTTTTGCCTGCCGGAGGCAGTCTCATAGGATAATACAAAGGTGGCGTCTGAGGACAGTCTGGTCCTGTCAGTACGCTTTTCCGTAATATCATAGAGGTATCCTGCAGAGAGCCAAGTTCCGGGATATAGTCCCACTTTATTGTCTGGCCACCTGTGGCTGATGGGAATACATCATAGGTTCTTTTATTTTGAATAATAGGAAAAGAAATGACTATGATGCCATGTCAACTTCTAACTTAAAAAACCCATTTTTTGGTCTTGACATAGGATCCACCTCAGCAGTATGAAGATATAAATGATCCGATAAAAGAATGGGTTTATCCAATGAATAAGGAAATAAGATTATTTAGTGCAATCACGATTGCCGTAATATTTTTTTCGGTTTCAGTTATGCTTCCAAAATTGATATTCCGTAGTGGACCGCGCTCGGTGCTTATCACACAGGGTATACAATTAAGTCTTTCTTTAATCGCAATAGCAGTCTTCGGGCAGGGTCGCTCTGCCGACTATGGTTTTCGCTGGCCCCACAATCTGGTCAATAAATCTCTGATTATTTCGGTTGGACTGGCCGTCGCTGCTGGAGAGCTAAGCACTCTCAGCCTCATTTTGCTAGGGACTTCAGGACATCCTTTAATCAACTCCCTTTCCGTGCCAAAGATTATTCTGCTGGTTTGGATATTCTCGAGTATTGTTGAAGAGATATTCACCCTGGGTTTTCTGCAGGGACATCGCGGTTCGTTCGAAGAGACCAAGGTTTTTGGTCCTATCTCCAAGGCAGCTTTTATCAGTGTGTTATTTTTTAGCCTCATGCATACCGTATTACTTATTTCTGGAGCCCAGATTATGACCACTCTTATCATCGTTCTGTTCACGTTCACATTAGGGTTATTGGCTGGACATTAGCGTTCACGGACAGGAAGCCTTGTATCTTTAATTATTGTCGATTTTGCTGGTAATGCAGGTGCATTTCTGGGTGGGCTGATCTATGTTATTGCTGTCATTATCATCACAGGCTCTATTCCGCAGATGTAAGGTGCGATGAAACGTCATTGTCGGTGAGATCAAGAACTGATGCAGTTTGTCCATAATAAAGATTAGAAAATAATCACTCGCTCTAACATCTATAATACCGCCAGTTATCCTGGACACAGAATTTACTTATATTGGTATGCATCAGCTTCCTTGTTGCCTTTTTATGGATATTTTGCATGGGAGGTGCATTGCTAGTTTCCACCATTTGTACCTTTTGGTTTACCATATGCAATTGTCCTATTTTAGCCTTGTGAGGGCAATAGAATTGCCATTGACACTCTTCCATGAACTTAATGGCTTTATTGATAAAAATGCTGCTCTAATATATAAGCTTAATTGGTGTCCAATTAATTAAGGTCGGTCCAATTTCAGGTCGGTTATTCATATACATAGACTTATATTTAAGGTTGAATAGAATCCAAAATAAGAAAAACTGCTTGCAAACCTTATTTAAACTGGATGTCTGCCTCGTGCAATGCAATATCAAGGGGAATCTTGTCGATAAAAACATCAATGTAAATATTCCCTTTATTGTCTTCGTCCACCAAGCGTATATTAAGTATGTCAGTACGTTTCAGAAATGTCTCCAATTTCCATATGTATGCCCTGTTAGCTAGCTTCTTTTCATCTGTAACAGGCAGATTGTCTATTGTAAGTTTCTTGCCATGATAATAAAGGAGGTTCAGTGCAAGCAGTTTGATACTCTTTTTATCAATGCCCAACATCCGGTCTTGTTCCTGGCTGAAGTAGAATTCGTTGGAGAATGAATAATCGTTTATTATATCAGAATTGACAAATTTATCGCCAACGCGTACAGTGGTCTTAACATCTGACAATGGATTGCCCTCTTCCCAGACTTCCGAAGCCCTGTTTTTTAATTCTGCAGCTTCTTCTGCTAGATCTTTATATTCAATAGATCCTTCTCGTTCACTTCTGGCCCGTTTAAGGTAGTAGTCCCTAAGATCTTCTGAGTCTGTTTCATCCGCCTTTCTTTCATAATCTTGTGCTTCTTCTTCTCGTTGAGCAGCCTTCTTTTCCATTTTCTTTTGGTGTTTATCAATGTCATTCCAGAGTTTATCTTTTTGCACCTGGCCCTCTTCTCTTATTTCCCTTTGCACCTCGTCTTCAGGCACATAGATATACTTGGAATTGCTTGAGCTCTGCCTTTTTCTATTAACTTCTACGTATTTATTATACATCCTTATCTCCCAGGGGGGCTCTGAATCTTGCTTCTGGAATATCCCTATTTTAGCATTCTTTGCCTCCTCGAACATGGCAGGCCAGCCACCCTGTATCTCTTTATTGTAGATCCTGGGGTTCAGCCATGCGAGTCCGGCCTCCAGCAACTGGGCATTCAGGCATTTGCCTTCGTGAAAGACTAGTACAAGAGGCTGATTATTCACATTATAATCAACAATCTCAATCTGCAGCTGTTTGTCCTTTATCATTTCCTGCATAAACTCACGGGCTTCCTGGAAAAAAGGCTGTCCCAGCTCCGGGCAATCAACTGCCCACAGATGCAAGGTCATTTTTGTTTCACCTTGATTGTCGCATATTGCTTTAATGGTATCCCCGTCCAATACAACTACATCTCGGCATTGAATGCTTAAAGCAACCTGAGCGAAAAAGAATAAAATTAAAAGAATAATAAAGTATTTTCTACCATATTTAATTAACATAACTAGGCCTCCTTTTTTTCGCAATTTAGTTGTTTACAATTATTTATTGTGAATATTTTTATCTAATCTTATATTTTAAAATTACTAATTAAATCCATTATAGTTCGAAATAATTGATATAATAGAATGGAACCTTTTTGTTAAAGGACATCTACATTTTAATACTGTTTAGCGTATAGGAGGCCATAGCTGCCATTTTGCACAGCTTGAACTTGGATTCTTGAGAACATTATCATGTCCTCCACCTATACACTTAGCCTTCTCATTGGATTCAGCTTTTACATATTTGCCTGGTATTATTTTTCTATTCCCGCTCCAATAGGCACATGTAGCACATACCTTATGCTTATTTGAAAAATTCTGGTATCCCATTTTCTACTCCTTTTTTTATTTTCATTATTTTTATAAATTAAATGAATTCTTTCCCTGCAAAAACATATATAATTACCTATATGACCATCATTATCACAAGATACTATTTATGACGGGTCCGGTCAAATAATATTTCAGAAGAGATCCACCCTGCATATACAGATTTTAGGGCTCATTATGTTTCTACAGTTTCTGTATACGGCTGTTTTAATATTAAAATCTCTCCGGATGCATAATACGTTATTCCTAAGATTCTTTTAGAAAAATCCCTGGCAAGATTGTCTCCCAGAATAAAAAAACTACCATCTGGTATTTTATCGTACGGGAGATCGGATCTGTCCCTTGACTGACTATCGTCCAGCACGGCATATTTGCATAAGCATCGTACAATTTTTTCATTTAAATCTGGTCTCGGGCATCCTAAAAAAATGGCGGTTGGCTTTTGTGGCCACCATTTAGGAGGAATCCAATTTGAGAAAGGCAGACCATCGATATATTCAATTTCATAACTGCCCAGGAAAGAATCATTTAGTTCTGCATCAGCAACAGCTGTGCCTTTTTTTATTAGGATTTCCCTTGCACATGAAAGTCCATTTTTAACGATGCTTTCTTCATCAGCCAGCACGACTATTCGCTTAATTCCCGCTATATTCGTTAGCATCATTGCAAAGTCAGATTGTCTTGTTATTTTTATACTTACATCACCTTTAGCAGCTGAAAACTCTTCAAAAAGAGCATCAAATCCTTTCATTGCTGAAGAGGCGGAATCAGTTACGTCTTTTTGTGATGTATTTTCTGCACTGGGGGGATCCAGTCCGGCCTCATTCTCCTTTTTGATTTTAACAGATTCTCTGTGGTTTATGAAGTCTTGATCATTCTGAAGGTCTTGAAGCGATAAGTTTCCTTTTTTTATTATTTTTTTCCCTTTTTCGGTTATTTGAACCAGGCCCCTTTTCGGATATGTCACAAACTTTGCCATTTTAAGATAAGATTTGCCCCATAATATTCTATCCAGCAGAACATTCGCTCCAGACATAGTTTTCTTATTTAATAGTTCTTCAGGTAAATCAGAATAGTACATATCACGGACCTTTGCTGCTAATTCAATACTTTTTATTGCTTCAACAGAATTCAGAACTTCCAATATTGGAATGAAAGTTTCATGATATTTTGGTAGCTCCATCTTCATAATATTTCTCCTCTATTTTTTTATAATCCCATTAACAGGAATTATCTTACCTTTTCTATCCATACATGCCATTCTACATCCCTTGCCAGGCCGTATGCCTTTATGCTTTTAAGGCGTATTCTTTCCTCGGGCTTAAAGGGCATAAATACGGTTCTTCCTGAGTAAACTGAGGGAAAGACCTTAAATTCCTTCTGTCTGTCCCTGCCTTCTGGTGTCTGGTAGTGAAGGACAAATGTGGCATCTGATGACCTGCTGGTCTTGTCTGTACGCTTTGCTTTTATATCATATCTGCAGTCTTTTGATAGATAGATGTCCGGATAGAAATTAAAGGTGTCTGATGTACCATCAAATATGATGTTCTCTTCTATCCAGAATATCCATGAGATCCTGTCCTTGATACCTGAAGACTGTATTTTCTTAATACTTATGTCTGACCCCGGTATATAGTCCCACTTGACTGTGGTACCTCCCAGGACTGATGGAAATACCTCATAGCTTAGGGAGCTTGACCTGCTGTATCTGTCAATAT
>CAYMEV010000025.1:0-52388 GCA_964389675.1 uncultured Candidatus Sumerlaeota bacterium | reverse complement strand
AAACGGTATACCGGAGTACACAGGCCTTTTTATCAAGAACAAGGAATCTGTCAAAAACAACCGTTGACCCTGATTTATCGAGGAGGGTAAAATTTTTTTTAATGTTTTTCCCGTAATTTAGGAAGATGATCTTCTTGTCTGCGAGAAGATATTTCACCCGCTTTTCTATTTCCTGGATAATGTACTCATCCTTAATTGCGTTATGGTCCAGAAAGCTTTTCAGATCCTTTTCCATATTATCTGGCGAACTGAAAAGGGACCTCGATCTCAAAAAGCTTCCTGCTGTATCATATACAAGGTAATCATCAAGGCTTTTACAGCATTCAATTGGGGCTACAGGTGATTCGTCCTTCAGGATCATGCCTTCCCAGTTTTTATCAGGCTTATCTGAAATCATATTCTTAAAAACATACTGATTTGTTTCCGGTTCAGGAGAACATTTGGTCTTTATTCCGATAAAATGCTGTTTTCCGCTTTCTAATGATTCTATTATTTCAGATTGTTTATCAAGAAGGCTTATATAGGATTTATTATCATCTTTTGGGTTTTCGGCAAAAAACAGGTAGAGCTCCTCTGAAGGTCTGGTAAATGCGACATAAAGCATGTTGATGCTGTCAGATATATTTGATGTAAGTTCATCAGCATATAGATTAAGGAGTTTATCTGATAAATGCAGATATCTTTTGGACATCCTGTATAGATAAAGCCCATCATTTTTTACCGCCACAACATCATTTATTCTCATTACTTTAGAATGGTTAAATTTGATTTTAGGGATTATGACCACAGGGAACTGCAGGCCTTTAGACTTGTGTATGGTGAGGATCTTGACTGAATCAAGGTCTTCTGATGCTTCTATTTCAAGGTCCTTGTCCTTCTCTTCAGAATTAAGGGTATTAACAAGCTCTTCGCTTGATGAACGGGATTTGCTGGTGCTGCTGTAGATAAATTCAAAAAGCTTGTAAATGAATATAATATCCTCAGGAAAGTACTTCAGTATCTCAAGCTTTCTGCACAGGTCTCTGCAGAAGGAATAAAAGCTTTTCAGCCTCAGAACTGTATGCAGTGGCATAATAAGCTCGCTGTCAAGCTCAGGAAGCTTTTTATTAATATATTCTGAAAGAGGCTCATTCTTTCTGCGTTTTTCAAGCATGTTAAAAAGGTCTTCCTGCTTTATATTATTCCTGTATAAGGAATACCACCTGATAAAAGGTTCTGAGATAACAAATTCAAAGAGGAATCTTTCCTTTAAAGGATTCATAATATAATTTATCAGGGATATAATGGCCCTTACTGTCTTATTATCCCTTATATCAAGAGAATTATCGCTTATATTTGGAATCCGGCTGTTTGTAAGCAGCTGTGATATGTTGCTGCTTTCCTCGTTCTTAAAGGTAAGGATTGCCACATCGCGTTTATTATACCTTCTCAGGATGTCATCCCTGAGAAGATCAATCAGGTATCCATAGTCATCAGTATCCACGTGCTCTATATTCTCAATATGAATGAAACCTTCCTTTGCAAGACCTGCTTTTTGGGCTTTCTGTTCTGAGTCCTTATAGTCATCACTGATTCTGGAGGACAAGCTCTCTATGAAATTCTGTGGCAAATCAATGTTTTGGTCTTTTAGCCCATGATTAAGGATTTTATTGCTCCATTCAAGGACCTTATCGGGGCAGAAAATGCTGTTATTGAATTCAACGATCCTTTTAAGAGACCTGTAATTAGTATCCAGGCTGTTAAATTCTACACTGATATTGAATATATTACGCATCTTATCGAATATTCTGCTGTCACTTCCTCTGAACCTGTATATGGACTGCTTTCTGTCACCCACGAAGAAAAGGCTTCCATTGCTGGAAAGTGCCTCGAGAATCAATGGATGGAGATTGTCAATCTGAAGAAGGTTTGTATCCTGGAATTCATCAATAAGGAAATGCTTGATGTAACCGAAAATGAACAAAAGCATTTGATTATCCACAGTGGCTTCTTTTAGCTTTTTATTCAGATCGTCAATGAAGACAATTCCATTTTCGTTCTTCTGCATATCCAGGTAATGTTTGATCCTGCCATAGAGTTCTATATGCTTTGAATGGTATGTTATTGATTTATTCTCCAGCACAAGGCTTATTTTTTCCATTATGACTTTCCAGAGCTTTTCCAAATCAGGGGGCGCAGGAGGGCTGGCATTTTTAAATCCACCAGGATTTTTCCTGATAAGCTTGCTTCTTATAGCCTTTTTAAAGTCTTGCCAGCTGCATCTATTTGAATTTAGGCCGGATAAATTTTCAAGGCAATTTTTGAAGTTTATTGAGGGAAGAAGATTATAGTCAGCTATGATTCTTTTATATTCTTTTGCCAGATCAGCAATTTCACCTACTAATTGGATATAAGCATCAGGGTCAACTTTTTTATCGGCAAATTTCCTGCCATATACGCTTTCATTATGCATAAGAATTGATATTATCGTATCTAAAATACCCTTTTCCGGGAAAAATGAGTCTTTCTCATAGGAAAACTGATCATTTATTATGTTTTCAAGCAATTCAAGATCTGAAGGGTTGCTTTTTTTAATGGTATCATTTATATATTCCCTCAAAGCGGATTTTATATACTGCTCTTTATCATTATCTATCTCAAAACGCGGATTCATACCCATTGAGAGTGATAGCGGGACAAGCATGGATTTTATAAAGCTGTCGATCGTACCAATATTGAAATGCTCATAGTTTGAAAGTATTTCATTGTAGATTTCCTCAGCCCTTTTTCTGATACTATCGGATCTAATGTCTGAAAGCTCGTCAAATACCCTCAAACTGTCTGTTATATCTGTAATATCCAGAGCGACAGCCCGTATATATGAGAGGACCCTCTGCTTCATTTCCTTGGATGCTTTATTTGTGAAGGTGATTGCCAGAATCTTCCTGAATCTGTCACTAAAATTTCCTGATAATTCATTGCTTAGCAGTATTCTGAGGTACCAGCATGCAAGGGAAAATGTCTTTCCGGAACCCGCAGAGGATTTAAGGCAGTTAATATTGGGAAATGAAAGCTTTTTGTGGATTTTAGACATTTGTATAATTTTAGCTGAAATCTTGAAATTATCAATAATATAATCTGTGTGCCTAATCTGGTCTGTCAGCAAATTATTTGAGCTGCTCTTGACATGGCTGCATGGACTGTTTATAATAAAAAAAGGAGGAAGTAATATATGAAATCAAAATGTAGAAGTATTTTTATCATGATAATGCTGTTTATAATAATATCGCCATGCATAATGGCGTCTCAGCAATTGCCTGAACTTGCCTGGATTAACAAGGCAGGCGGAAAGCGTTTTGATTGCGGAGAGGATATAGCAGTTGACAATGACGGCAACTGCTATATTATAGGGACATTCCAGGGCTCATCCGGGTTTGGCATTCAAGGAGAACCTGGGTACACTGTGCTTGAGGCTGTTTCTTCACACCATGATACTGTATTTATAGTTAAACTTGATGCTGAAGGAGATTTCCTCTGGGCAAGGAAAGCAGGAGGTCATCTTAATAATTCAGGTAATGGAATAGCAATTGATCAGGACGGCAACTGCTATATTACCGGAAGGTTTACAAATGAAGCACATTTTGGTGAACCTGGGGAAGAAGGATACACATACCTGGTTTCCAATGGCAGCGCCGATATTTATATCTCCAAGCTTGATGCAGATGGGAATTTCCAATGGGCAAGGAGAACAGGGGGGCCTGGTTTAGATTATGAATTTTATTATCCCGAAACCGGCATGGCCATAGCGGCTGACAGCTCAGGAAATGTGTATGTTACAGGAGAATTCTTAGGATTGTCGGACTTTGGTGACCCGGGAAGTCCGGGATATACCCTGCTTGAGTCCAGTTACAGGGATGTTTTCATAACCAAGCTTGATACCGACGGGAATTTCCTCTGGGCAAGGAAAGCAGGAGGAGAGGGCTTTGACCGCGGGTGTGCTATTGCTCTTGATCAGGAAAGAAACTGCTATGTTGCGGGCCTATGTGGCAGCCCCGCAGACTTTGGTGAACCAGGGGAGGAAGGATATACACAGATTAATGGAGCAGGTAGTTTTATTACAAAGATTGATAAGTATGGAAATTTTATATGGACAAAGCCCCTTCCTGGTGTTTATCCCTGCGGAATTGCCCAGGATAACAGCGGAAATTCATATGTCACCGGCATCTTCTTTGGAAGAGCAGAATTCGGTGAGCCAGGTGAACCCGGTTATACCGAGCTTAATGCAACTGGCGATACTGGAGGGCTTGACTGTTATATCGCAAAAATAGATAATGGTGGAAATTTTATATGGGCAAGAAAGGCAGGAGGATCAGGCCATGACAAAGTCTATGATATTACTGCCGATGCAGAGGGCAATTCCTATATATCTGGTACTTTTGACCGTTATGCTGAATTCGGCCAGCCAGGGGAAGAGGGGTACACCCTTCTTTTATCAGACTGGCAGTACAGGCATTTTTATCCTGATATTTTCTGGTCAAAACTTGATACAGACGGCAATTTTCACTGGGCAAGAAAGGCTGGGGGCAGTTCGAACGATTATGGCATGGGAATCTCTGCCGGCCCTGATCAGAGTGTTTATGCAACGGGGGCATTTATGTGTACAGCATTTTTTGGCTTTATGTCTGAGCCTGGATACAGGCAGATCCCGGCAGGTTGTCAGGACATATTTTTGGCCAGATTGGTGCCAGCCCAGGAATGCCCGGAAGCAAGCGATGCAATGATTAAAGTTGAGGATATGGTTTATTATCCGGAATCACCCATGCCCGGAGATACCATCCATATTGATGCAAATGTACACAATACAGGATATCAAAACATTGAATCAGGCAATATTTCTTTCTACTGCTCAACAGAGCCGAATTTAGGCCTTAACCTTATTGAAACAGTTTCATTCAGCATGATTGAACCGGGGGGTCATGTTGAGATATCTTCAGAGTGGACTACCGATCCTGATACTGATCCCTTATTATACTTTATTACTGCCTGTGTAACGGATATAGCACCATGTGATACAGATTACTCGAATAATCAAATCACTAGAGAGTTATACAGCACAGTGGAATTTGATTCCTTTACTGCAAGAGGCTTTGGGAATAAAGCTGTCATTGGCTGGACAACCCTTAATGAGATAAATATTTTAGGCTTTAATCTGTATAGGATCACAGCCAGAAGGAATAGCCCATTTATGCCTTTCATTCCTGTAAAAATCAATGACTATATAGTCCTTTCGGCCGGGAACTCATTAACTCCATACAATTATCCTATTAGTTATTCCTTTGATGATCATATCGATCCAGACAAAAGCTATATCTATATTCTCGAATATGTCTCAATCTCAGGTATCTCATATGAATTCATCAAAACCAGGATGAATCGGATATTTTAATAAATATATTATCATTTAATATGCTGAATGCAGTTTTGGGCCTGCATATCCCGGTTTCCGCATTATAGCTTCTTCCAGTTTTATTCATGGGTTCAAAAATATATCCTTTTTCCTTTTAATATCAAATTTATAAATGCAAAAAAACCTGATAAAAACCTGCAGATTTTTTTTATTGTAATTTGGGAGTATATCAGGAATAATTACAGGAGTATGATAAAACCAGGGAATAAGCGAATGAGTTTTTTTTGCTTATCATATCCATAATCCTGAGAAATGGGAGGTATTGAGCATGGAAGATTTCTTTGCAGTCATAAGCCCCGATAAGGCAGTTATAAGCATTGATGCAGAGACACTGGAGCATAATATCAGCTATTTTAACGGGGGCTGTAATTCAAGGATTGAGTCATCAAGCATTAATGGCGGCAGTTTCAGCCTTAGAGCAGAGTGTGCAATTTTTTCAGGCAGCAGTGCGGGATGCTCAGAAATATCGAATTTAAGCATCACTCCTGATAATTTTTCATATATTGACCTGTGTGAACTGCAGAAATATTACAGGGATGAACTTATAATAGATAAATCGAAATGCCAGCCTAAGAATGATTCAGAATATAATTTCAGATATATCCTGAACAGATATATAGATAAATGCAATATAGAATTTGGTACAGGTTTTTTTAATAATATCCTGCAGGAAATGCACAGGATAAACTGCTATGGGCCTTATTCAGCCTTCTTTACGAATGGAGCATATGCTTTTGTATATAATGATAAGCTGAGTAAACTGGATCTATATGTTAATAAAGGCAAGGATATTGCAGTTGGGGACGCTATCAGGATAAAAAGCAAAGGTGCAATTGTAATTTCCAGCAGGCGGATAGAAGGGCTGGACACTGCGAGTATGAAGAAGGGGGAACTGGCGGTATACTTCAGGTTTAAGAGGATATACAGCTCAGTTTATTCAGAAATAAACATTGAGCTGGATAAGCTTCCTGATGTCTTTAAGGATGTCTTAAACCTGATCAGGAAAATGGATAAGAATATTTCACTTAATGAACTTAATGAACTGCTGATATATGATATAAGCCAGATAGAGGAAGCTGTGGCTTTTCTTTTAAGTAAAAAGATCATTATCCAGGACCCGACAGAGGAGATAAACTGGAATAATCCTCAGGCGAAATTCTTCACAGATCCCTCAAAAAGAGACCTGATCAACCAGTTCTACGGGAATAATGAGGAATGAATGTTTGAGCATCCAGGAAAACTTTCAATCTTGCTGATTATATCATTATTGAGCCTGTCCTTTCTCCTGGTATCATGCTCCGGCTTGAGCAGGAAAGAAAGCTACAGGCATGCTGAAACTGAGATTGAAAGACCCGGGCCGGCTATTACAGGCCATGCTTCTTATTATGCCCATAAATTCCACGGGAGAAGGACAGCGAATGGTGAAATTTATGATATGTACGGCCTGACAGCAGCCCATAAGACAATGCCTTTCGGGACAGTCCTTGAAGTAACCAATCTGAATAATAGCAAATCTGTTACAGTAAGGATAAATGACAGAGGCCCCTTTATAAAGGGCAGGGATATCGATCTAAGCTTAGGAGCTGCAGAAAAGATAGACATGATAGCAGATGGAGTTGTACCTGTGAGGATGATTATTCTTGATTCTCATGAAATGCCCGGATCCGGCGGCCTGTATGTGATACAGATCGGCAGTTTCAAAAACAGGGAAAATGCTGTAAACCTTCTTGATCTTATGAAAAAAAGGGGTTTTGAAGGCTATCTTGAAAGATATGAGGATTTTTACCGGGTCAGGATAGGCCCCTTTAATGGTATGGACATGGCAGAAGACAAGCAGGATGATTTCAGCAGGGAAGCAATAGAATGCTTTATAGTGCGTTATGATAAATAGTATTCTATTTTATGCTATATGGATCAGTTATGTGTATGAAAGATGATACTCAATTTGATATAGAAAATGTCTTTGAGATAGATGATTATATGTATTTCTACTCGGATATGATCACCGATGAGAGGACTGATGCAGAAACGGAATTCCTGATAGACAATCTTGAGATTAAGCCCGGGCACAGGATTCTCGACATACCCTGCGGTTACGGAAGGCATGCAAACAGGCTGGCTTTATACGGGTGTAATATTACAGGGATAGATTATATGAAGGGTTTTATTGAAATAGCAAAGAAGGATGCAGATAATAAGGGAGTAAAACCGGATTTTATTGTCGGAGATATGAGAAATATTGATTATGATGAGGAATATGATGCAGTATTATCATTGTTCACATCATTCGGGTATTTTGATGATAATACGAATTTGATGGTACTGAAAAGGATATCAAAATCACTGAAGAAGAAAGGGCTTTTCTGCATAGATACCATAAACAGGGATGTTCTGCTTATGAATTTCAAAGGATGCAATATAATAGAAAAAGATGAAAATTATATGATTGAGAAAAGCAGTTTTGATTTCCAATCGGGAAGAATATATACCAGGCGTATTATTTTCAGGGACAGCAGGCTCAAGATAAAAGATTTCTTTATCAGGCTCTATAATCCAACAGAACTCAGCCAGCTTTTAAAAACAGCAGGTTTCATAACGAAAAAGGTCTTCTCAGGATTTAATCAGCATCCTGTAAACAGGATGTCTATGAGACTTTTAATTATCGCTGAAAAAATATAGATAATTCCTGAATTTTATGTCTTTAATGAAACCTTCAGTCTTAGTACAGCAAATTTGAACGCTTCCACAATATCCTCGAAGAATGAATAAAGGGCAGGTATAAAATACAGGGTCAGAAATGATGCAAAACTAAGACCCCCGATAATTATGCCCGCCATGGGCTTTTTATATTCTGAACCTTCTTCAAATCCGAAGAGCAGAGGAAGCATAGCTCCAACAGTTGTCAGTGTTGTCATAAAGATAGGCCTCATTCTTATCAGGCCGGCGGAAATTATGGCATCAACCCTGTCCTTTCCCCTTCTTCTTTCCTGGTTTATGAAATCAATCAGTATAATGGCATCATTCACGACAATTCCAATAATTATGACGAGACCCATGGCCGCATTTTCGGAAAAATTAAGCCCCAGGGCCTTAAGGCTCAAGATACCGCCGAAAATTGCAACCGGTACAGTAAACATTATAACGAATGGATGGAAAAGTGATTCAAATTCAGCAGACATAATCATAAAAACCAGTATCAAACCAGCTATAAAAAAGACATACATATCACTCATTGACTCCTGAAAACCCCGGAATCTGCCGCCCCATTCAAGAGAATAACCAGGGGGGAGAATTATCTGGTCAAGAACGCCAGTCTTTTCATTATTTGTTATTTTTTCCATAATCTTTGTCATTGGGACTTCCTTGTCTGCCTTGAATTCAATATAGCTAACATATTTGCTGTTTTCCCTTATTATCTGCGGGGCTTCTGCTTCAATGCTTATATCTATGAATTCTCCGAGCGGAACCTGGATATTATTCGGGAGTTTAATGGTAAGGTCCCTTATTGTATCGATGTTCTTCGATTGCTGTCTGTCAACTGTCAGCCTGACCTTTTTCTTCACGCCGTCGGTAAAGATCTCGGTAGCAATATCACTGCCGAGCTCTCTTAATATCAGCAGAGAAATCTCCTGTGTTGTAAGCCCAAGTGATTCAAGCTTGTTTCTGTCAGGTGTAATGACAATTTCTGAACCGACTACACCATAATCAGGATTAACCTCATAAAGCTCATCAAGGTTGTTTAATGCAGCTACAGCCTTGTCACTTATTTCCTTCAGATAATCAATATCCTTTCCTATAATGTTCAGCACATTGCTTGAACCATCAATTCCGCTGTTACCGTGAGACCTGGTCCTTGACTCTATGGTAACATCAGGTATGCCGCTGAATTCTTCGTAAACAAGTTTTGAAATATCATCAACATCCCTGAATTCCTTATCAGGGTACATTTTCATAAATTCATCTCTTTTATGCAATTCGATATAAAACCTTCCGCGTCCTGAAAGAGACACTGTAGATATATTCTTTATTTCAGGAACATTGCTCTTCAGAAATGATTCTACTGCAAGTATTATACGCTCGATTTCAGTCATTTTCGTGCCCTGGACAGATTCTAAATTGATGCGCAGGTATGTCTGGTCCACAATCTGTTCGGAATCACCGCTTAAAGATGAATACACAAACCCCAGAATCATCATAAATATAACCATTATTATGAAGATAAGCCGTGTATACCATTTTTTCTGTATTATTTTATTTCCTGTTTCAAACATTTTCTGAAAAAATGTCCCTGTGGCATTAAAGGGTTTTGAGTCAAATACCCTGTTTACAAATTTAAAACCGGGCTTTGAGTTTGATTCTATATGAAAGTTTGCAGTGATCATTGGCACTATGCTCATAGCAACGAAATAAGAGGCTGAAAGTGAAAATATTGCTGTAAAAGACAGATCCTGGAATATCCTTGAAGCAAGGCCTCCAATCATGAATATAGGGAAAAAAACAGCAATTGTAGTTAGAGTAGAGGCAAAAATAGGCCTCTTCACCTCCATGACAGCCAATAAGGATGCCTGGTTGGGAGAATGCCCCATGACCCTGTACCTGTGAATATTTTCCATGATTATAATGGAATTATCTACCAGCATTCCGGATACAAGAGCAAATCCCAGCAGTGATATAAGATTGATATTTATCCCTGTAAAGAACATTGGTATGAAGGTGATGATTATACAAATGGGTATGGCAACTGCTATGGTGAGTATGCTCCTGAAGCTCCTGAGAAAAATAAGAAGCACCAGGCAACTGAAAAACAGGCCTTTCAGCAGGTCAGACTTTATGGCATCGAGAACGCTGGTTATTGTTTTTGATGAATCGTTAAAATATGTCATTTTGATATTGAATCTTTTTTCGAATTCAGCTGTTTTTTCCTTTACTGCTTTTGATACTTCCAGAGTATTTGCATTGGATTTTTTGAGTATATCTATTAGGTAGGCATCTTTTCCGTTAAATTTATAGATATAATCCTTGGTTTCAAAGTCCTCAAAAACATATCCGATATCTTTGACCAGAATAGCTTTCCTGTTCGGGTATGTCCTTACGACAATGTTTTCAATATCCTGGATAGATTCAAGCTTGCTGTTCACTTTTACAATGGTTTCCCTGTTCCCTGTGCGTATAATTCCGCCTTTTTGCTGTATATTCTCTGAAAACAGGGCAGCTGTGACAGTTCCTATTGTCAGGCTGTGTTTTTCCATTGCATCTTTGCTCAGATGTATGACTATTTCTTTGTCAAAACCTCCCTGTACATCTATCCTGCCAACGCCCTGAATTCTCTCAAGCTCCGGCTTGATGATATTATCCACCAGGTATTTGGTCCTTTCAATATCAGCATTGGCATCTATATTTATGGAAAGAATAGGTATATCCTGGGGATCAAAGTGGTATACAAAAAATTGTGAATTTTCCGGTAGCCCGATCCGGGCAATATTATCCTCCAGCGTGTTTTTTGCGATAAGCACATTTGTATTGGTAGCCAGCTGAAGAAAAATGCTGACTTCATTCTGTCTTGTTCTGCTTGTATATCTGACGGTGTTAGGAAGAAGCTTAATCGCTTCTTCAATTGGTTCAGTGACCATGCTGACCATTGTACGCGGGGGTGTGTTATCGAGTGTCGCATATACAAATAGAAATTCAAATGAGAAATCAGGCAGAAGAGTAGTCTGGATCTTGCTGTAGGACATAATCCCGATAAAAACGAGAAGAAGCAGCAGCATCAGGTTTGCAATTGGCTTTTTAATTGCTAAGCTTGTTATAGACATTGCTATATTTTTAAGAACAGATTTTTCAGCCTGAGTGTAATGAGGCTGAAATGTTCAGCTATATCGTCAAAAATAATGTATATTACCGGTATTATTAAGAGTGTCAGGATTGTTGCAAACAGCAGGCCGAATATGATCACCATTGCCATTGAGGCATAAAACTCAGATCCAGAACCAATTCCAAAAGCCATGGGAAGCATGCCTAAAAGCGAGGTGAAGGTTGTCATCAGTATCGGTTTTATTCTGTGATTTCCGGCTGTAATTATTGCCTGTTTTCTTTCAATCCCTCTTAAGCGAAGTATATTTATGTAGTTAACAAGCAGAATGGAGTCATTCACTACAATCCCCAGCATCATTATAAGCCCTATAAATGCTACAATAGATAATGAAAATCCGAAGAGGTTCAAACCAAAAAATGCTCCGATGAGTGAAAGAGGTATGGCAAACATAATGATAAACGGCTGAAGAAGGGATTCAAACTGAGCTGCCATGATCATATAAACAAGGGCAATTGCCATCAGAAAAGCAGCTTTTAGCTGAGATATACTTTCAAGCAGGGTTTGTGCCGAGCCTGAAAGAGAAATAAAAACATCATCCGAAAGGCCAAGTTTTTCTGATAATGCTTCAAGATTATACTCCTCTATGTTTAAATCGCTTAAAAGCTTGCCGAGTGAATATCCCTTCTTGATATCGCCTGATACACCTATCATTCTTTGCCTTTCCTCATGCCTGATCTCTATGGGCCGTGAAACTGTCTCTACTTTAGCAAAATGGCTTAATGGAACTGATATGGTTTTATCTGCGATATTTACATAAAATGGAATGTTCTTTATATCATCAATGCTGGTATAAAGGCTCCTGTCACCCATTACATTTATGTCTATCTGTTCTCCCTTCTGCTTAATATCAGATGCAATATCTCCTGCAAGGTTGGTCTTTATTGTCTGTGCTATCATATTGGTTGATAATCCCAGTGATGATGCACGGTATCTGTCTATCTCAATCAATATCTGGGGCTTATACTGGCTTTTTGATGTCCTGAGCTCAGATATGTTCTGGTTGCCTGAAAAATACTGGAATATCGAATCTGAAGATGTTTCAATGCTTTCAAAACCGGTACCCATTACTTTGATGACAAAATCACCTGTCAGTGTCTTTTCTGAAGTATCTGAGATTATGTTTTCAAATATTGAGATTGGCCTTATGGAAAATTCATATCCCGCTGGAACAATTTCCTGAATCTCACTTTTAAGCTTCTCGACTATATCCTTTGATGTTTTTTCTGCTTTCAAAAGGAACAGGATTTCTCCTTCATTTATGCCTTCTATATCTGAAAGAGAAGAACTTACAGTTTCTACTTCCTGATTTCCGGTAAGTATCTTCTCGATCCGTATCAGGATCTCATTAGCCCTGTCAATCCCAATTCCCAGCGGAGTTGAGAAAGTAATGTAAAATTCCCTCTGTCTTCCTGAGGGTATAAGTTCTGTATCAGGAATCATAAAAAGAGTCATTATAAAGAAAATCAGCACCAGTGTTACTGATATTATCCTGAATTTTAAGGATTCTGTCAGTTTTTTTAATATTATGTTATAGTGCTTCATTGTGAAATCCGATATCCTGTCAAGAAGAAGGATCCTATAGATGAAGTAGCCTGTTCTTTTAAGCATGCCCTTCTTTGAGTTATTCTGTATATGCCGTGTAAAGTCCTCTTTTAAAACCTTGGAAGATAACATCGGTATTATCGTTATAGCTGTAAGCATTGAAAATGAAAGAACATAAATTACTGTAAGAGAAAGATCCTTGAATATCTTTCCTGCTATTCCTGAAACAAAGATTATAGGAATGAATACTGCAAGGGTTGTTAGAGTGGAGGCAAGTACAGCACCTCCAACTTCTTTCGTTCCTTCAATTGATGCAGATATTGAGCTGGCTCCGTCCCTCTGGTATCTGTTAATATTTTCCAGGATGACAATAGAATTGTCAACAACAAGTCCCACTCCCAGCGCTATCCCGGCGATCGAAAATACATTGAGGGTCATGCCTGTAAAATAAAATGGAGCAAAAGAACATACTATTGAAATTGGCATTGAAAGCGATATTATAAAAGCGCTTTTAAGGTTTTTCAGGAACAGAAGCAGTACAAGGGCTGCCAGAAGTGCTCCTGTAACAGCTTTACCCTTGACAAGATCAAGGCTTTTATTTATATAATTGCTCTGGTCATACGATATAGCATACTCTACATTTTTTGGAAACTGGTAATTTTTTAAGGTATCCTTAACGTTTTGTGCAATATTGAGCGTGTTTCCCTCACTTACCTTATAAACTTCAAGAGATATCGAGAAGAGGCCGTTAAGCCTTGCAAATTCCCTTCTCTCCTTATAGGTTGAGAATATCTCTGCAACATCTCCGATATAGACCGGCCTGTCATCTATCCTGGCAAGAAGTATATTTGCAATGTCATCCTCATTTTCGACCTTGCCAATCGTGCGTACAAGCAATTCTCTCTTTCCGCTTTCAACCCTGCCTCCCGGCCTCTCTATATTTTCTGAAATGATTTTTGATTTTATTGCTTCAAAACTCAGCCCGAGATCAGTCAGTTTGTCTATGTCGACAAGGACCCTTATTTCTCTCTCAAGTCCCCCTTTAATTTTAACCGCTGCGATGCCCACAATTCTGTCTATTATCGGCTTTAAAACATCCTCTATATAGTTTCTCAGGTAATCCGGAGAAGAAGAAGAAGATATATTTACAATCATTATAGGATCCTGGTTTGGGTCAAATTTTCTTATTACGGGAGCTTCAATATCTTCAGGAAGCTGAAACTTTATCAGATCGATCCTCTGCCTTATGTCGGATAAAGCCATGTCAATATCCACATCCCATGAGAAGATAAGATTTATATTGGATGAACCTTCCCTTGAGATTGATTCTATTTTTGTCAGTCCGCTTATGGAACTCAGCTGCATTTCAAGAGGCAGGGTGACAAGTTTCTCGATATCTTCCGGTGATGCACCCTCATAGCTTGTGTAAACAGATAATATAGGCCTGTTAATTTTAGGGAAGAGATCGACAGGG
The DNA here is from genome assembly GCA_964389675.1 of uncultured Candidatus Sumerlaeota bacterium. Lineage (GTDB taxonomy): Bacteria > CAYMEV01 > CAYMEV01 > CAYMEV01 > CAYMEV01 > CAYMEV01. Next base: position 38,054 of record CAYMEV010000025.1, on the reverse strand, counting down.
ATTTTTCTGAGGGAAAGCGTCCCGATAAAGATGATACAAAGTATGACCATAGAGATGGTTACAGGCCTTTTTACTGAAATGTTGACAATATCCATTATTTAATCAACGTATCGGATTATCCTGACGATGTCACCGTCATTGAGATCATAATGACCGCTTACTATAACCTTATCTCCTGCCTTAACGCCCTCAATTATCTGAACGAAACTTGAATCCTCAATGCCAGTCCTGACTTTTACCATGGACACATTTATAGCAGGAGCATCTTCCTGGCTGCTGTCTTTATCATCTGATTCGTTTTCCTGTTCTGCTGCAGGCTCATCAGGCTTTTTATCATCATTTTTGATTATAAAGCAGTATTCCTGGTCCTGACGCATTATTACTGCGTCCTTTGGTACAGCAACCGCATCCTTGAATTCTGCAACATTTATTATTACGCGGGCAAACATGCCTGCTTTAAGATTATTGTTGCTGTTATCAATAAGGATTGAAGTCTGAAAGGTTCTGCTCTGAGTTTCCGCAACAGGGGAGATCAGGTCTATTCTGCCAAAGAACAGGTTTTCCGGAACAGCATCAACGATTACTTCTACCTCCTTATTACGATCAAGATAGTGAATAAATTTTTCAGAAACATATATCCTGGCATACAGCTTTGATATATTTACAATCTCACAAACCGGGGAAGATGGAGATAAAAGCTCGCCTTTATTTACAAATCTCCTGCTTATTACTCCGGCAATTGGAGATCTTATGGTTGTATAAGAAAGATTCAGCCTGGCTCTTTCATAATTGGCACTTAATGACAGAATTCTTGCCTGCTGACTTTCATAATTGCTCTTAGCCTGAAGGAAAAGAGCTTCCTGCTGTTCAAGTTCCTGAGGTGAGGAAAGGTCTTTTTCATAAAGCTCCTTTATTCTTTTATACTGGTTTTCCGCCCTTTGCAGTTCTGCTTCGTTTAGTGAGGCTTTTGCAGAAAGCAGATCAGCTTCAGCCTGTTTTAATGCTATATCAAACTCCTTTGAATCCAGTTTCAGGAGAATATCCCCATTTTTTACAATGTCCCCCTGCTCCATGTGCACGCTTTCAACCATACCCTGAACCTTTGATAGCACATTAACTGTCTGATACGGTTCGAGGCTTCCTGTAGTCCTTATTATGCTGTGCATGTCCATAGAGACTGCATCAGCAGTTTCTACAGGGCTTGCGAGCCTCTGGAGAGTATCTTTCGGTGAATCAGGGTCTTTTTCGGAATCATTCCCTTTTCCTATTTTACATGAATGGAATCCAATAAAAACAAGCATAGCTAAAATCAATATTAATATCTTAGGCTTCATAAAGAACCTCGCTAAATTAAAACTAAATCTACTTACGGAAATTACCAATAAAAGTTGCATTTTTTCTATATCAAGGCTTATTTTTGAATATTAATTGTGTATCAACCAAAACTGATGAAAAAAACAGGCTTTTAGATGGTTTATTGAAGAAGATATCTTTTTTCCACCCCAGGTAAAATGGGTTTTGGTGATATATTTATGAAATTGAATTTGCTTTACAGCAGGGTTTTTTTATGATTTTTAATAAATAATTTAGAATTGCGCAGCAATATTTGCTATTCTGATAAAAATCATATGGAGGAGATTATGCTGAACTACCCGGAATCGAAGAAAATAGAAATGGAATATCAGCTCCATGGAATGACCTTGACGGATAATTACGAATGGCTTGCAGAAAGCAGTGATCCTGAGGTCATTAAATGGGTAACTGAACAGAATAAATTCACAGCAGGATATATAAAGCAGATAGAGAGAAGGGATAATATATCGAAAAGAATGAGGGAACTAAGCAGGTATGACAGTATATCAACACCAATACTCTGCAGGAAATCAAAGACCAGGTTCATAATGAGGAAAAGTAAAAATGAGGATAAGCAGGTTGTCTTCATGATAAATGAAGATGGAACAGAGAGAGAATTTATCAATATGAACAGGTATAAAAGTGATGAATCCCTGGATATATTTGAACCTTCCTGGGACGGCAAATATGTTGCATTAGGTATTTCCCAGGCCGGAAATGAAAATCCGAAAATTATCATTATGAAAACTGAAAATAAGGAAATACTGGATGATACATTATACGCTGACAGACCAAGCGTGATAGAATGGCTTCCGGATAGTACAGGCTTTTACTATTCAGGGTTTCCTCGGGAGGGAGAAGTCTCGAAAGATGAGCACTTTTACTGGAATTCAGTTTATTATCACAGGCTTTTCAGCAAAAAAAATGATGATAAAAAGATATTTTCTCATAGCGATGTAAAGGAATATTACCACAATGTTAAAGTTGCTTCAGATAATAATCATTTAATATATTACCGAAGCAATTTCGGGGAAAATGAGGCATATTTCTCCGAAATAGGGGCTGATAAAGAGCTAAAAGCTGTTGCATGCGGGTTTAAGGCCGAGTATCGCCTTGATATTATGGATGGCAAGGCAATTATAAAGACCAATGAGGATAATCCCAGGGGAATCATCTATGTTTCTGAAATTGATAAGCTGGACAGAGATAACTGGAGAATTTTAATAAAGCCGTCAGAGGATGAGATAATATTATACTTCACTCTTATAGCAGGGAAAATATTCCTGATTTCCATGATCAATGCCCATACCGTGATAAAAATATTTTCCATGGAAGGCATTTTCTTAAAAGAGATCCCTCTTCCGTTTATGGGGAGTGCCTCAATTACAGGGGAGTGGGATAATGATGAAATTTATCTGAGTTTCACAAGCTTTAATACACCAAAAAGCATTTACAGATACAATATTGATAAAAATGCTTTATCACCATACTTTACACCCCAGATTAAAAATTTTGACCCGGACAGCTTCTGTATAAAACAGGTTTTTTTTGAATCAGCTGATAAAACAAGGGTATCAATGTTCCTGGTCTTTAAGAAGACACTGGGCAAGGGGATCCATCATCCTGTACTGGTAACAGGGTATGGAGGGTTCGGCATTCCGATACTGCCTGAATTCAGTGCTTTTAATGCTCTATGGGTGGAAGCCGGAGGAATTCTTGCAGTTGTAAATCTCAGAGGAGGCGGGGAATATGGTGAAGAATGGCATCAACTTGGAAAGCGGGACAGGAAGCAGAATGTATTTGATGATCTTATCGCTGCAGTGTCATGGCTTGCAGAAGCTGGATATACAAGGCCTGAGCTTACAGCAATAAAGGGCGGGAGCAATGGAGGCCTGCTTGTTGGTGCTGTTCTTGTTCAGAGGCCAGATCTTGTTCAGGCTGTATTATGCGGTGTACCTCTGCTTGATATGGTGAATTACCATAAATATGGCATTGGTGAGATCTGGAAATGCGAGTATGGAATATCAACCAGTGAGAATGATTATAGGTACCTGATTGAATATTCTCCATATCAGAATATAGATCCAAATATCAGTTATCCTTCAGTAATGTTTACAGCCGGAGGAAATGATGCGAGGGTTCATCCAGTACATGCAAGAAAAATGGCCGCTGCTTTGCAGTCAATCAGCAATAACAGGGGAATTGTCCTCTATCGCGAGATTGAAAGAGGCGGACACGGGGGAAGCGCAAACCTTACAGATTCTATTGAAGATACAACAGATACGCTTGCATTTTTAATTAATGAGATCGGTTCTGATAATTTTGATAAAACCATTTTCTCATGATAACGTAGATAAAATTAAAGATATATTCTATTGACATAATTTGCGCTTTTGCATAAAGTTTAAACGATTAAACTTAGTTAGGGGTTTTTATGGAGGAACATCAAAACATATCTGCAGTCCTTCAGGATCATTTAGAAGCAATTTATAACCTTAGCAAGATAAATAAAGTGGCGAGGGTCAAAGATCTGGCTGACATCCTGAATATAACGAAATCCTCAGTAAGCCACAATCTTAAGAACCTGGAGGAAATGGGATATATCAACCATGATAAATACAGCTTTGCAACCCTGACTTCCAAGGGATTTGTCGAAGCAGAAAAAATCGTACAAAGACATAGAATACTGAGCAATTTCTTTTACCAGATACTGAAACTTGACCAGAAATCTGCTGAACATATAAGCTGTGCATTGGAGCATGTCATTGAGAACAAAGTAATAGAAAGGATCATTGAGTTCCTGGAATATATATCAAATCTGCCCCCGGATGTAAAAGAATATATAAGCAATTTTAAGAAGAATTCGCAAAATGCCGAATCTTCAAAATGCAAATTTGAAGAGCAGGACCGATTTAATCTTTATACAAAGGTATATACAACTCTAATGGATGTTAAACCGAATACCGATGCAGAGATAATAAGGATCAAGGGAAAGGGTGAATTTCAGAAAAGACTGGCTGATTTAGGGCTTGTAAAGGGTAAACGAATAAAGGTAGAAAGAGTAGCGCCCCTGGGTGACCCTATATACATAATGGCTGATAAGACAAGGCTTTCCATTCGAAGGGATGATGCATACTGCGTCGAGGTTAAAATTCTGGATGGAAGGAAAGTGCAGACTTAGAGATGATGCCTCTCTTATATGCAACACCCAATAATGATCTTATTGTTACAAGAATATCAGGAGGAAGAAACCTTTCAAGCAGGCTTGCTGCAATGGGAATAACACCTGGGAAGGTTATTAGAGTGATGCATGCCTCTCAATTTGATTCAACCATTATAGCTGTTGGAAACTGCAGATATGCTGTGGGGAGGGGTGTTGCAATGAGAATATTCGTAAGATTTAAGGAATAGCCTGACACATGGGTCTTAAAAAAAAGCGTATAATTGCTGCTCTGGCAGGAAACCCCAATTCCGGCAAAAGCACAATATTCAACAACCTGACGGGTTCTAAACAGCATGTAGGAAATTATCCGGGTGTGACTGTTGAAAAAAAGGTTGGCAAATGCCATTATGGCGATTATGAAATAATTATCTATGACCTTCCAGGCATATACAGCCTGACAGCATATTCTGAAGAGGAGAAGATAGCAAGAGATTTTCTTCTGATTGAAAAGCCTGATATAGTTATAGATATAATTGATTCCTCAAATCTGGAAAGAAACCTCTATCTTCTTATGCAGCTTCTTGAAATGAATCTTAATACTATTGCTGCATTTAATATGAGTGATGAGTTAAAGCACCTGGGAATTGATATATCACTTGAAAGCCTGAACGAAGAGCTGAAGATTCCTATTGTCAGGACTGTCGGACACAGGGCAAAAGGTATGAGGGAGCTTCTGGACAGTATAATCAGAAGCTATGAGTCAAATGAGACCTGCAATAGCAGTATTAGATACTCCAGCACTTTTGAAAATTTCATTAATAAGATTCAGAGAATAATTGAGAGATACCAGATAGATGCAAAAAGATTTCCTGTAAGGTGGCTTTCAATATCGCTTCTTGAGGATGATCCATATACGATTGAGCTTTTAAGGAAAGAAGATTATCTGAGTGACAGGTTCTTTTCTGACATTGCAGAGGTTAAAGAAAAGGAATCCATGTATTTTAATGAAGAACCTGAGATCATTACTGCAAATGAAAGGTATGATTATATTACAAATATCTGCAAAAATGCAGTCACCAGATCGCAAAGGGTACCTGAAAACCTTTCTGACAAAATAGATAAGATCATTACCAACAGGCTTATAGGCCTGCCCATATTTTTCCTCATGATGTTTTTTGTTTTTCAGATAACCTTTTCAATTGGTGAATATCCAATGAGGCTGCTGGAGGATTTCTTTTCATATCTGGGGGATTTAGTTACATTTTACTGGCCCTTTCCCAGCCTGGATTTCCTGAGGGCTTTGATTGTGGACGGAATTATTGGAGGGGTTGGAGGGGTTCTGATCTTTCTGCCGATACTGGTGGTGCTGTTCTTAAGCATAGCAGTTCTGGAAGACTCAGGATATATGGCCCGTGCTGCATATATTATGGATAAGGTCATGAAGTTTATCGGGCTGGAGGGCAGGTCATTCGTTCCTATACTGATAGGATTTGGCTGTACAGTTCCTGCAATTATGGCTACAAGGTCCCTTAAAAGTTTTAAGGAAAGGGTTACTACCATACTTATCCTGCCGCTAATAAGCTGTGGAGCAAGGTTTCCAATCTATGCTATCATTATAGCCTCATTTTTCCCAAAGCACCTTGGAGCCCCGCTTCTCTGGGCAATTTATGTGTTTGGCATCATTCTGGCTGTTTTCATGGCCAAGATTCTGAGGAGCACTCTCTTAAAAGGCGTGGGAAGCCCTTTTATCCTTGAGCTTCCTCCCTACAGGTGGCCAACAATGAAAGGCCTGTTTTTTCATACCTGGCTGAGAAGCTTCAGCTACCTGAAAAAAGCTGGTTCAATAATTCTTCTGATTTCTATTGTATTGTGGTTCTTCAATACCTATCCAAAACTGGACAGGGAGGAATTTGATCCTGAGGAAGGAGTGTCATATGAGATGAAGGCTCTGGAGCATTCCCTGTCAGGAAGAATAGGAAAGACAGTGGAACCTGTGTTCAAACCCATAGGTTTTGACTGGAAGATCGTAACAGGATTTATCGGGGCTTTTGCTGCTAAGGAGATTTTCATTGCTCAGATGAGTATCATCCATTCAATTGAAGAAACTGAAGAATCACCTTCACTCAGGCATACACTCAAAAAAAACTACTCATCATTACAGGGTCTGGTGATCATGCTGTTTGCTCTTATTGCTACACCATGCATTGCAACTGTTGCTGTTACCAGACAGGAAACAGGATTCTGGAAATGGGCTTTTCTGCAATGGGGAGGGCTGACCGCCCTTGCTTATATAATCAGCCTGATTATTTATCAGGCAGGAGGTCTGTTATTATGAGCATATTCAGCTATAATCCGGAAAAAAGAAAGGAAATAGGGGAATATCATTACCTTACAACGGTAAATGGCCAGCTGGATGCAGAATTTCTCAGGGGCTACCTGGCCTCAAACGGAATAACTCCGTTTATATTCAAGGAAGCCATCTCAGGAGCCTATGCGCTGAATATCACTGCTATAAGCGAGATAGATTTTTATGTTCCAGCTGAGGATATGCAGTTTTCATTAGAGCTCTTAAAAGAGATAGAAAATGAAGAGAAAGATTGAAATATTATCAGAAAGATTGTATTATACTAATAAAAGATATATTCAGGAGTGCATTATATGGCTGTTATGATCAATAGAAAAGATGCAGGGGGATTTACACTTATTGAAACACTCATTGCTATATTAGTGCTTTCAATAGGTGTTGTAGCTGTAATGTTGGGTTTTCCCAGAGGAATACAGAGCCTTGAAGATTCTGAGCTCCTTACACAGCAGAGTTTCTATCTGTACTCAACCCTGGAAAGGGTCACCGCACTGTGTGAAGCAAATCAAGCAACTGCTACTGCAATGGATTTTCAGACAATAATTGGCAATAATCCCAGGAATGCATGGAATATTACAGACCCGAATTTCAATATTTTTATTACAAACAGAGCTGTTGACAGGACAGTAGATATTGAGATCTTAAATGCAGGCAACAATGTGAGTATTTTTGGCTCTCTTCAGTATTGACAGTTAAGGGAATGCATTAATAGCTGAAACAGCGCTATCAATACTATGATTCATCGTATCTGACCTCGACTCTAAGAAGATCTCTGGCAAGGAAACTGTTCTTAAATATCTTTCTGACCAGTTTAAGCTCCTCTCTGAGTTCATTCCCTGTATATTTTGTCCCTATATGTGTAATATATAGCCTTTTTGCATTTGCCCGGCTGGCAGTCCTTGCAGCATCCAAAAGGGTTGAATGCATGTATTTATCAGCTTTATCCCTGTCTTTTTCAGTATAGGTGCCCTCATAGATGAGAATATCTGCATTTTCAGCGATATGCAGGGAATTTTGGCAGGACATTGTATCTGCTACATATCCCAGTTTTATACCCTTTCTCTTTGGCCCCATAACCATTGAGGGAGTTATTATCCTGTCCTTGATCCTGACAGTTTTTCCCTTCTGAAGCTCTCCATAAAGAGGGCCTTCAGGGATTGACAGTTCCCTGGCTTTCTCAGGATAGAATATTCCCGGCCTGTCCTTTTCTTCAAGCCTGAACCCATAGGTCTTTATGCTGTGATTCAGCTGATAGGCCTTTACGGTAAGGTTTTCCAGTATCTCATACCTGTCATTATTAATGAACTCAAAAATATTCAGTGATTTGTTGGTTTGGCAATCCTGGGGCTGGGTGGATTCAATAAATCTTCTGATACCTTTCGGTCCATAGATAGATATGGGAAAATCGCGCCTGTTAAGGAACATTGTGCTCAACAGCCCGGGAAGGCCATATATATGATCGCCATGAAGATGAGAGATGAAGATTTTTTTAATCTTATTAAAGCTCAGGTTTGATTTTATTATCTGATGCTGACAGGACTCCCCGCAATCAAATAGAAGCAGTTCTCCCTCTTTCCTTATTGCAAAGGAAGAATGCTTACGCAAAAGGCTCGGAGCAGCTGATCCGGTACCAAGGAAAAATACTTCGAACAATTAAATATACCTGCCGGTTTTCATAAAATATTTTTTTTAATGATTTTTGAAATATTCATAAATTAAGTTATTGAGCAATTTTTTGCTAAAAAGGCCTTTTTTTCATTTTGCTCAATGCCTTCGCTTCTATCTGGCGAATTCTTTCCCTTGTAACATTGAAATAATTTCCGATGTCCTCAAGTGTTTTTGCAAGTTCACCATTAAGCCCGAACCTCATTCTTATAACCATTTCTTCCCTGAAAGTCAGGCTCTGCAGCATTCTGTTTATCTTTTCCGTATTGTCATCCTGCAGAAGCTTTTCTATCGGGGATGGTGATTTTTTATCTTCTATTGTATCAGCAATAGTCTTATTATCATCATTCAAAGGTGCATCGAATGAGATAGGCTCTTCTGCTATACGCAGTATGTTTTTTATTTTTGAAAGGGGTATATGCAGCCTGTCTGCAATCTCCTGAGGCTTGGGCTCACACCCGAGTTCCTGGAGCATATAGGTCTTAATCTTTTTTATCTTTGTTATTGTTTCATACATATGTACCGGGATCCTGATAGTTCTGCCCTGATCAGCTATAGCTCTTGATATTGCCTGTTTTATCCACCATGTGGCATATGTCGAAAACTTAAACCCCTTGTCATATTCAAATTTGTCAACAGCTTTCATCAGACCTATATTGCCCTCCTGAACGAGATCATTGATATGCATTCCTTTGTTGAGGTATCTCATGGCTATTGATACTACAAGCCGAAGATTGGATTCTGATAAAGCCTTTTTGGCATCAATGTTTCTTCTTGATATATCCTGAAGGATCTTATATCTCATATTAAGTTCCTGATGAGAATATATCCCGAGAATATATTTTATTTTCTTAAGCTTATTTATTTTATTCCTGAATTTCCTTGGAGGCAGACGCTTAGCCAGGTAATTATTCTTTGCAAGATCATTATATGTTTCTGAATACCTTTCAATCTGTTTCAGCACATCCTTTTTTATGTCTTCAAATATAGAATAATGCAGTTTTAATCTTATTATCATCCTGTAGATCTTTTCAATGGCGATCTGTTTTACGTCTGGGGTCTTAATGCTGAAGAAAAGGAAAGTCTGCAGGATTTTCAGTTTTTTGGTAATGAGATTTATGATTTCTGACCTTGATTCTATGTCATCAAATTCAAGCGAAGCTTTATTAATGATCTTTTTCAGGTTTTTTTGATTGTTCAGTGTGTCCTTTATTATATTTAGCAAGGCTTTTCTTGTATATTCTATCTTTAACAATTCCAGAATTATGCTTTTTCTTGATTCACTTATATTCTTTCCCAGCTCGAATTCTTCATCCGGTTTCAGAAGGGGTATGGTCCCAATATCATTGAAGTACATATATATGGTGTCTTTTTTTGCATGATGCTTGCTGTCAGATGTGTCCCTGGCAGGGTATATTTTTGAAGGGGAGGGTTCTTCTGCCTCAGCTTCCTCTTCAGCTTCCTCCTCATCTTCCTGATCAAAAGACTGGTTAAGGTCGGTGTCAAATGATTTATTGCCAAGCTTTTTGAATATGGAATCATTTTCAAGAGCCTTCATTATGACATGCTTTGTATCTTCAAATATCTCGTCAGACTCCTGGTGGCTGTCAAAGAGGTTCTCTTCCTGTTTTTCAACATTTTCGATGATGATCTTTACAAGTTCCTTGCTCGGGCTGATACTGTGGGATTTTATAATCTTGATTATATGTTCTTCTTCAATATAACCATAATTAGTTATATAGTTTATTATATCATCAATTATTGAATTAATAGGAATGTCTATTGACATCTGGTCTCCAAAACCTAACTGTTATAAAGCGGCCTTTTCTTAAGTTTTTTATTATAAGAAAAACTATTATATCTCTGCCGAATGTCAATATTTTATTTGTTCGCGTAATATAATCTTTTGCATATTTTTATTTGAAAATGTATCAAATTTATATTATGCTTAGGTATAATTTATTATCATGAACAGAATTATAGAGAGGATCTAATTAGATTTTAGGATTTTTTAGACTGATTATCCTTTATATAAAAAGGGAAATATATAAATTAAGACATCTTCTGAATGATCTGGAAAAAGACAGGCTTTTCAGAAAATATGGCTGTCTGGTTCTTAAGAACAGGGTCGAATCCGAGCTGTTAAAAGAAAGGTTCAGAGATATTGACAATATTCATTTTGAAATAAAAAAAAGGGATATAAAAAAGAGCAATGCCCTACGCCTTAAGAAAAAGCTGAAGATTCTATACACGGAGCTGGGAGAGGTCGCCTTCTATAACAAGCTTCATGATGCTGAAATGGAATACTGGTACTATAAGATAGGAGATGTCTTGTATAAAAGAAAAGCAATACTTGAAAGCATACAGGTAATAAACAACAGGCTTGAGAATCCCGTCAAATACATTCCAGTTATTATTTTAGGCATTGCCCTGATTTTAGTATTTTTAGTAATAATTATTAAATATCATTTATAAAGGAGTCATTAAATGAATAAGAGCATAGTTTCTGTAGTGAAGGTAAGTCCGGGTACTATCCTGGACGATATTGACAGATTAGCAAAACTTGGAAAGATTGGCGAATCTCTCTCCAAGGATTCTGCAACAATATTGAAAGGAAATATAAGCTGGCATTATCCCATGCCTTCAGCAAATACAACGCCATGGCAGCTGGAAGGAACAGTGCAGGCTTTGCAGAATAATGGCCTCAGCGATATTGTAGCTGTTGAGAACAATACTGTAGTGACAAATCCTTATAAAGGTGAAAAGCTGAATAAATATGATAAGATATTTCAAAAATATAATATCCCGGTAAAGTACAATTTTGATAAAAATGATATAAGATGGGAGGTATATAAACCCAAAAGCCCTCTGCTTGTCCTTGATAAGATATACAACGGCCAGATAAGGATACCTTCTTTCTTTTTTGGAAAAAATATAATACACCTTCCTACAGTGAAATGTCATATTTATACAACTACAACAGGGGCGATGAAGAATGCATTCGGAGGTCTCCTGAATACAAAAAGGCATTACACCCATTCATGTATACACGAAACACTTGTTGACCTTCTGTCCATACAGAAAGAGATCCATACAGGCATTTTTACAATAATGGACGGAACAAATTCTGGAAATGGCCCGGGGCCAAGGACATTAAAGCCTGTTGAGACTAATATTATGCTTGCAAGTGCAGACAGTGTGGCTATTGATGCCGTTAGCGCAAAGATTATGGGGTTTGACCCTATGAAACTGAAATATATCCACCTGGCTGATGACAGGGGCCTGGGTAACGGAAGGCCTGAGAATATTGAAATAGTAGGCGATGATATATCAGATCTGCAGCTTAAGTTTGCTGTAGGAGATAATTTTGCATCAATCTTCGGTGACCTGTTCTGGTTCAGCCCGCTGAAAGTCATACAGAAGCTTCTTTTCAGGACACCGCTGGTATATATGTTTGTATTTGCTTCTGCCTTCTATCATGATTATTTCTGGTGGAATGTCAAAGGAAGAAAGGTTTTTAACAGCTGGCTGAGCACCAGATGGGGTGAGCTTTTTAAGAAGTATTAGGAGGTATGATATGAATTTTTTAATCCTTGGTGCAGGCAAGATGTCGGAGGGTGTAGTATATGACATTATAAATACATGCAGGGACTCAAAGATCTATATATGCGACCTGAAAGAAGATAATCTGGAGACTATTGAAGCACATTTCAAGAGCAAAAACATTCATACGATTATTTTTGATGCAACAGACTACAGGTCATATGAGAGGCTTCTTGACGGAATTGATATAGTAATCAGCACACTTCCCTACAGATACAATTATAAGCTTTCAAAAATAACGGTTGAAAGCAGCATTCACTGGATCGACCTGGGTGGAAATCTCGATGTTGTTAACAGGCAGATGGAGCTTAACAAATTGGCCGAGAATAACGGTGTATGCCTGATACCGGATACAGGCCTGGCTCCCGGGCTTGTATCAATAGTATCAGCCTATCTCCTTTTAAGGATAAAAAATGCAGCTGATATCAGGATTATGGTAGGGGGCCTTCCGCTGATAAAAGATAATCCATTGAACTACCGGATTGTTTTTTCAGTTAACGGGCTTATAAATGAGTATCTTGAGGATTGCATAGTGCTGGAGAATAATAAGGTTGCAGTAAAAAAAGCCCTGGATGATCTGGAATTAATAACTTTCCCTGAACCTTTCGGTGAACTTGAGGCTTTCAATACTTCCGGCGGATCTTCGACCATGCCTCATACCATGAGCAGATTTACTGAGAATCTTTCATATAAGACAATCAGGTACAAAGGACATAAGGATCTGATAAAATCCATGCTGGATCTCGGGTTTGCTGATAATACCATTAACAGCTTTAATGGCATTTCAAAAACCAGCAGAGAGCTGTTTGAGATTCTGTTGGGAAGCTCTTTGAAAACTACCATGAATGATGCAGTACTGGCAAGAATACTTATTACCAGCAAAGAAAGAAGAATTGAGGCTGACCTCATCAGGTATAATGAAAAAGAGAAAAACCTGTCTGCAATGATGATATGCACAGGTTTTCCAGCTTCTATAATTGCTCAGATGTGCCTTGGAGACAGCATAAAGAAAAGAGGTTTCATCTACCAGGAACTTGATATTGACCCTGAGATCTTTTTTAATGAGCTTAAGAAAAGAAATATAAACTTTTTAATAAAAGAGGAAGCTGAATAAATCAAAAAATTACCAAGGAGGGTATTTATGACTCAAAATGTGGATGAATTATTGAAAAAAGCGCAAAAACCTGGACAGGATGCCATGAAACTGCATCCATTCTACAAGGGAAAGGTGGAAGTCGTATCAAAATGCTGTGTCAGAGACGTAAATGATTTTGCGATCTGGTATACACCTGGAGTTGCATCACCATGCAGGGACATATATAATAACCCCGAAACTGTTTTCAAGCATACGAACAAAGCTAATTTTGTAGCTGTTGTAAGTGATGGGACAAGAGTGCTGGGCCTTGGGGATATAGGGCCTGAAGCGGGACTGCCTGTTATGGAAGGCAAGGCATTGTTATTCAAGTATCTTGGCGGAGTGGATGCTTTTCCGATCTGTCTGGATACCAAAGATCCTGAAGAGATCATAAAGACTGTCATGTACCTCCAGCCGACCTTTGGCGGGATCAACCTTGAAGACCTGTCACAGCCCAAGTGTTTCCATATACTTGACACCTTAAGGAAGAAAGCAAGGATCCCTGTATGGCATGATGACCAGCAGGGAACAGCAGCAGTGACTCTTGCTGGGCTTATAAACGGTTTGAAATTGGTAAATAAAAAGATACAGGATGTATCCATAACAATGGTAGGAGCCGGGGCAGCAAATATTGCAATAATCAGACTGCTTATCTCTGCAGGGGCTACGCCCGGGAATATAATAATGGTGGATACCAAAGGTACTCTGCATAAAGACAGGGATGACCTCAAACTGAAATTCAAAGAGAAGTATTATTATTCACAGATCACCAATAAGAGACAGCTGAAAGGGGATATCCCCGATGCGATGAAAGGTGCTGACGTTCTTATTGCTCTTTCAAAACCAGGCCCTGGAACAATAAAAAAAGAATGGATTTCAGATATGGCCAGGGATGCTATTGTCTTTGCCTGTGCTAACCCGATACCAGAGATCTGGCCATGGGAGGCCAAGGAGGCAGGTGCAAAGATAGTAGCAACAGGCAGGTCCGATTTCCCGAACCAGGTCAATAACTCACTTGGATTTCCTGGAATTTTCAGGGGTACCCTGGATGTAATGGCCAGGACTATAACAGATGAAATGTGCATAGAAGCAGCTTATGAATTGGCAAAAACTGCTGAGGATAAAGGCCTGTCTGAAGATTATCTAATACCAACAATGGATGAATGGGAAGTTTTCCCGAGAGAAGCAGTTGCTGTTGCAAAAAAGGCTATTGAACAGGGTGTTTCCCGGCTGAAATTTTCGGAAAAAGAGCTGTTCAGTATTGCAGAAAGCATGATTAAGAGATCAAGGGATGAGATTCAATGCCTGATGGAGAACGGATATATCAAGAATCCTCCAAAAGACTGATATTGAAGCAGGGGGGCGAGACATCCCCCCTGCTTTCCTGCAATTCTTATAATTAAAAAATTGCCTGCTTTTCAGGTGTTTTTGTATATCATTTAATTTTCTATCCTGCATAATTATTCTTGCCTGTTTTTTTTATTTGTATATTGTAAATTCTGCATTCAGGAGAGGAGATTGTCTTCGTTTAGGATATTTGCTGGTTTAAGGCAAAAAAATAAAGATTGGAGGTATTAAAAGATACAATTAATGTGCGAAAAAAAATTAATAACTGGAATGATATGCATGGCTTTGCTTATATTGTCATGCAATGTCTTTTGTTATTCACAGGATATTCCGGAAAAATGGGATTATTTCAATTTAGCGGATGGGCAGTATTTCAGGTATCAGATCAGTTCTGAAAGGGGATTGAAAGGCTGGGTCGAATTAAAAGCAAACACCGCTGAGAAAGATTCCCTTGATATTGAAATTACAGGAAAATGGAACTCTGAATTTTCAGAGACTATCAGGCTGGAGCCTGGCATGTCTGCAATTGATTTTGTTTTTTCAGCTGAAAATTTTGAGATTGCGAATATATTGTCTAATCTTATAAATATTGACAGCTTCATTACTGAAAATGCAATATTTAGGGAAGGCTTCAGCTTTTCAGAAGGGGATAAATCTTTAGAAATAAATGGTATCAAAGAATGCGGCGGTATAAAAGGAATGGTTCTTAAATATAACTATGTACACAGCATGACCAGAAAGCAGGAGAATGCAACATACAGCATAAATATAAAAATACCCCTTCCTGTTTATGCAGAATTTATGGCTGCCAATGATACCTGGATTTATGAACTTGCGGAGTATAAATCAAGAAAATAGACCGCGGATAAAAGCCTTTCTGCAGCATTAGAGCAAGCTTTTTTGATTTTCAGTACCCCTGTATATCAAGGTTTGTCAAACCAACCTCTATTGCATGGCCCACAGCTTCTTCATATTCTTTTTCTGTTATGGCCCTTGATATTTCAGGATATTCAAATGCTTTATACATCGGCCTGTATTGCGACATGATATTAACATAAGTATCCTTTGGAAGATTTTCAGATATCCAGCTTATCAGTCTTTTTGTCCCGCCTGCTTTGCCTGGCATTACAAGATGGCGTATCATAAGCCCCCGGCAGATAAGGCCGCCTGATGAAATTTTTGCTGTGCCAACCTGGCGATGCATCTCAAGGAGTGATTTTCTGCAGGTTTCTGGATAGCTGTAAGCCCCTTCTGAATACCTGGCAGCCATATCTTTTTCAAAGAACTTAAAATCAGCAAGGTATACATCAATTAAACCGTCAAGCCCTGTTAAAATATCGGGATTTGTCCATCCGCTTGTATTATAGACAAGGGGCAGCCTGAGACCTCTGCCTGATGCAATATCAACAGCTTTCAATATAAAAGGGAGATAATGGTCAGGTGTTACAAGATTGATATTATGACACCCATGGTCCTGAAGGTAAAGCATAATATCTGCAAGACCTTCAATACTTACATGATTTCCGGCACCTTTATGACTGATCTCCCAGTTTATGCAAAAAACACACCTTAGCGAGCAGTTGCTGAAAAAAATAGTACCTGAACCGCCTGTGCCGACAAGAGGACTTTCTTCACCGAAATGAGGGCCATAAGAAGCAATATAGAGGTTTGCATCAGCCATGCAGAAACCCTTCTCCCCGGCCAGCCTGTCTGCTCTGCATAACCTTGGGCATAAAGTGCAGCTGTGCATAATATTCCAGAGTTTTTCAGCCCTCCGGGATAACCCGCCATTTCTTTGGAGCCTGGTATAGGAAGGTGTAGAAAAGCCTACCATATCAGATATAATATAATGGATTGCCAGTGAAGTCAAAACTATCTATAATAAGCATTCTGCTGAATAATTGTGATGCTGTCAGAACTGCAGGGGATAATTATTTTCTTGATTTTTATGCTATTTGAATAGTATAAAATAAGAAGTTCTCTATCGGGAGGTGTGTTATATCTGTTCTGGATTTTAAGAACCTGAAATGGAAGAAAAAACTCTCCAAAAAAGGATATCTTATCCTGATAGGGGGGAATGAGGATAAGAGACAGAGAAAAAGGGTCCTTGACATTACCCTGAATATAAACAAATCTAAACGAGTTGCAGTAATACCAACAGCAAGCTCTGATCCAAGCTATGTCGGGAGGAAATATGTATATGCATTTTCTGACCTTGGTGCAGAATCAGTTGAAGTTCTTGATATAAGAGAGCAGCATGAAGCAGACAAGACGGAGCATATTACGGCTGTCGAAAAGTCAGACCTCATTTTCTTTACAGGAGGAGACCAGGAGAGGCTTGTAAACATTCTCCATGATACAAGGCTTTATGAGAAGATTATCAAAAGACATGAAAATGGTGCGACAATAGCAGGGACAAGTGCAGGGGCCGCAGCTGCGTGTGATCCCATACTGTTTGCCGGTGATGAAAAGGGCTATATTAAGGGAAGCATACAGCACTCCAGGGGTTTTGGCCTCATACATGATGCTGTTATTGATACTCATTTTTTCAAGAGAGACAGGATTTTCAGGTTAATTCAATATATTATCAGCCATAAGGTAAGGCTTGGTATTGGATTGGCTGAAGATACAGGAATTATAGTCTATCCGGACGGGACATTCTATGTTATTGGTTCTGATTATGTGACATTAGTAAAGGCGGATAATCTTAAATATTCCAATTACAGCAGAATTAACAACGGGGAAAGGATCGTTGCAGACGGGATTACTGTCTCATACCTGTATGAAGGCTATGGATACAGCTTGAGAACAAGAAGAATAATATCTCCAAAAATTACTAAGGAAAAAATATTAAATAATATAAAGGAGACAGAAAGTGAAAGATTTTCAGGTAAGTAAATTCTATACCTATAATGGTCCGAATTATTACCTTGATACCAGGGCGATTGTATTTAACCTGTTTTTAGACCCTGGCGGACCAATGGCTGACTTTTATTATGATGCTGTTACCGACAAGTTTCCTCAAATGAAGGAAAACTATCCTTCCAGGGTTGCAGACCTGTTTGCAGAGGTACTTCTCAACGTTATGAAGATGGATATTAACCTTTATATCAATAAATACAGCATCGACTTTGACGGGGAAGAATATGAGGTAGCAGTTGAATTTCTGGATGATGCCATTGCAGAAGACTGCGTATATTTTGTATGTGAATGGCTATCTTCCATTAATGAAGGCCAGGAGATTGATTTTAACACAGAATTTGCTTCTCTTCAAATGGATTTCGATAAAACCCTGTTTGGCGGCCCGACACTCTATTCCCTAATTGAGGCAGGCTTAAAGAGGGGTATTCCGGTGTCCTATCTGTATGAGGAAAACTGCTTTCAATGGGGATACGGAAAAAAGGCAATAAGGGGCAGATCAACCACACTGCATATTGACAGCATCAGGGATACTGAATTTACCATGTATAAGGACATGGTTAAGGATTTTCTGCTTATGTGCGGGTTCCCGACACCTCAGGGGAAAAACTGCTATACGGAGAAGGATATCCTGAAGGAGACTGAAGCTTTAGGGTTCCCTGTTGTTGTAAAACCCCTTGCAGGGCACAAAGGACAGGGCGTAACAACGAATATTGAAAGCCCTGAAGAGGTAAGCAAAGCCTTTAAGAATATTGAAAAAGCTGCAAAGGAGCTGGGAGTACCATTTGACGGGGCTATCGTAGAACAGCAGATCTATGGGACTGATCACCGCCTGCTGAGCGTAAAGGGAAAATTCGCAGCTGCTTTGCAGAGGGTCCCTGCTTATGTTGATGGAAACGGTGCGGATAATATTGAAAAATTAATTGCTATTGAAAATGACAAGGAAGTAAGGCTTGATAATGCAAGGTCCCCGCTTACTAAGATAAAGATCGACGAAGACCTTAAGGACTACCTTCAGCTTCAGAACCTGTCATTGCAGTCCGTTCCCAAAGAGGGAGAGAGGATATTTTTACGCAGGGTAGCAAATATATCTGCTGGAGGGGTCTCTATTAATGTTACAGACAAGATACACCCAAAAAATATTAAGCTTGTGGAGGATATATCAAAATTCTTCAATGTTGTCTGTTTAGGAATAGATGTACTTACTGAAGATATATCAAAGCCATGGAATGAAGGCAATTTTGGAATTATTGAGATAAATGCAGGCCCTGGGGTTTTTATGCATCTTGCCCCTGCTATCGGTGGATCGATTGATGTTCCGGGAATTATAATGGAATCCCTTTTCAAAGATTCTCAAGGCTCCAGGATTCCAATAATATCCGGAAATAAGATCAGCACCAATTTCGGGAAACTTCTTTATGAAGAGCTGAAAAAGATTAAGAGTGATATTGAATACGGTTTTTTATCAGATGAAGGTATCTTCTTCAACAATGAATTTCTCTGCAAAAACAAACTGCACAGCAAGAATGTTCAGATAATACTGAGAAACCCGAAGCTTGAATTCGCCTTGTTCAATCACGATAAGGATGATATTCTGGATTTTGGAATTATCCATAACGGATCAGACATAGCGATTATTGAGGATCCGCATTATGCGGAAAAAACATTAAAGAGGGATGTGGATAAAGAGGGTTTCATTGTCAATGTAGAGGACAAGCAGATAGTTGTCTATAAGGATGATGAAGAAAAGGCTAAATTCGACTTTGATGATCCTGAACAAAAAGATGAAAAGCTTATTGAAGCTCTAAAGCCTGTCCTGGAACATCTGCTTTCAAAATACAGCATTATCAACTGATATACCCTGCACAAAAAGGAAAGAAGGAGTATCTGAATGATTATTTTTAAGGAATGTGAGGTTTTTGCTCCCGAATATTTAGGGAAAAAGGATGTCCTGATAGCAGGAGGCAAAATAATTGCCATAGATGAAAAGATTACAAAACCTGCAAAACTGGATGTTGATATGATTTCATGTGAAGGACTGAGAATGATACCAGGGATTATTGACTGTCATGCCCACATTGCGGGAGCAGGCGGAGAAGGTGGCCCTGCCACCAGAACACCTGAAATGAAGCTTTCTGAGATGCTGAAGGGGGGAATTACAACCGTAATAGGATGTCTTGGAACAGACGGAATCACAAGGTCAATTGAAAGCGTTCTGATGAAGGCCAAGGCATTGAGAAAAGAAGGAATCTCATGCTGGATTTATACAGGGGCTTACCAGGTGCCTACCCCTACACTGTTAGGGGACGTTGCAAGGGATATAGCCCTTATTGAGGAGGTTATCGGGGTTGGAGAGATAGCAATTTCAGATCACAGGTCATCTGGCCCGACAGTATCCGAGATAATTAAGCTTGCAGGTCATGCCAGAGTAGGCGGAATGCTGGGCGGAAAACCGGGGATTGTAAACTTTCATATGGGGGATGCACAAAACCCGTTCGGCATACTCTATGAAGCAGTAGAGAAGAGTGAACTGAAACTGACACAGTTTCTGCCTACCCATATCAACAGAAATGACTATATTTTTGAGGATGCCAAGGAATATGGCAAAAAGGGCTATATTGATATAACAGCAAGTTCATATCCGTTTTTCCCGGAATATGAGACAAAACCTTCCAGGGCAATTGCTGAGCTGACAAAAGCTGGTGTACCTCTTGAAAACATAACAATGTCTTCTGATGGAGGCGGAAGCCTGCCATCGTTCGATGAGCATGGCAAACTTGAGAAGCTTGTAACAGGAGATCCCAAATCAATACTGGATGAAATCATTGATGCGTCAAAAGAGGAGGGCCTGGACCTTTCAAAAGCGCTTTGCGTTGCTACTGCGAATCCTGCAGCGATACTCGGCCTTGAAAGCAAGGGCAGAATTGCTGTCGGGATGGATGCAGACCTGGCGCTGCTTGACTCAGAAAACAGGATCTACCACATGACAGCCAATGGCAATATTATGATAAAAGACGCAAAAATTATCAGAAAGGGGACCTTTGAATAAGCATAAATATTATATGCAGAACTATGAGAACATGGAGGTAATACAGGGCCCTGTAAAGCTGATAAGCCACTCGGTGATGTACGGGGCCAACTACTACAGCGGGGGCCCTATCGTCCTGCTGAAAATTGATCTCGGGCAGTATGATGAGATATTTACAAACGATATTCCGGGATTTTATGAGAGGCTTAAAAAAGCCTTGCCCTCTTTATACGAGCATCACTGTTCTGTAGGGGAGAAGGGCGGGTTCCTGACAAGGGTTAAGGAAGGGACTCTTTTAGGGCATGTAACAGAACATATTGCAATTGAACTGCAGACTCTTGCCGGCATGGATGTTGCCTACGGCAAGACTCGTGAAAGCCTGTCCAAAGGTGTATATAATGTAATATTCAGGTTTTTTGACGAGGATGCAGGCCTTTATGCTGGAATTTCAGCCTTGAACCTTGTCAATTCAATACTGCAGGAAAAGGATCTCGATGTTGAAAATGTAATAAAGACACTTGTAAATATCAGGGAAGAAAAACTGCTGGGGCCAAGTACCCAGGCAATTGTTGATGAAGCGGAATCAAGGAGAATACCCCATATACGCCTTGATAAATTTAATCTTGTACAGCTTGGCACAGGCAAATATCAAAAAAGAATAAGGGCTACCATTACCTCTGACACTAGTTTTATTGGTGTTGAAACAGCTGACAATAAATATCTTACAAACCTGATATTAAAGGATGCAGGCCTGCCTGTCCCTGACTCTGTTATAACATCAGAAATAGAGGATATATTGAAATTTCAGACAGACCTTAATGCACCTGTTACCATAAAACCCCTTGAAGGATACAGGGGAGAGGGCGTATCGAGCAATCTTGCCTCAGAGCCTGAAATTAAAAAGGCCTTTATCTGGGCAAAGGAAACAGATGACAGGGTAATTGTCCAGCCAACCATAGACGGTAATATCTACAGGCTTCTGGTAATTGATTATAAATTCTGTGCTGCATCGAAACTTGTACCGCCGCAGATAGTCGGTGACGGGGGAAAAACTGTATCAGAGCTTATAGGGGAACTGAACATAAGCCAGAACAGGGGTATAGGGGATAAATGCAAGCTTTCACAGATTCAAATTGATGATATTACAACCCATATCCTTGATTCAAAGGGGCTTGACAAGGATTCTGTACTGCCACTTAATGAAATGCTCGTTTTGAAAACATCAGGAAGCATGAGGCTTGGAAGTTCTGCTATTGACGTTACTGACGAGGTGAATGCCTTCAACCGGTTCATTGTTGAGAGGGCGGCAAGGGCAATTGGCCTGAACATTGCTGGAATAGATGTTATTGCTCCGAATCTGAAGGATTCTATTCTGGATACAAATGGAAAAATAATAGAAATAAATGCTGCTCCGGACTTCAGGATGCATATTAACCCGACAATTGGCAGAAAAAGGGATGTGCCAAAAAATCTGATAGATATGCTTTTCCCTGATAAGACAAAGTGCAGGATACCTATATTCTCAATTACAGGCACTGCGGGCAAAACCGTAGCTGCCCATCTGATTGCCCACTGCCTGTCAATGCTTGGCAATAATGTAGGTCTCACTAGTACAGAAGGGCTGTATGTCTCGGAAAAGCGCCTTATGGCAGGGGATATGACATACCCTGAACATGTGAGCCTCGTCCTTAAGGATCCTGGTATTGATGTTGCAGTCCTTGAGACAAGCAAGGAAGGCATACTCAGAAGAGGGCTGGGTTATAGCTATGCTGATATAGGCATAGTGCTCAATATTTATGATGATCATATTGGTACAGACGATATCAAATATATAGAAGACCTTGCCTATGCAAAATCAGTGGTTGCAGAGCAGGTATATGACAGCGGTTATGCAGTACTGAGTGCCGATTATGATCTTGTTATGGACATGCAGAAGGGATTGTACAGTAATATTGCCTTTTTTTCAACACACGGAAGGACAGATAATATCATAAATGCCCAAAAAAAGGGTAACTGTACTGCATTTATAGAGAACCAGAGCATAGTTATATTCAATAACGGCAAAGAGATACCGGTTATTAAGCTTTCAGAAATCCCCCTTACCTATGGCAATAAAGCCAGTTTTGCATATGAAAGCATACTGTCCTGCGTTCTTTCCCTGTATTTATGGGGAATTAAGCTTGAAGACATTATAAGATGCCTTAAGGCATTCAAGCCTGATTTCAATAATCTGCCAGGAAGGATGAATCTGATCACAAAAGGCGAAAATACAATAATAATAGATTATGCACATAATATCCCCGGCTTTAACTGCATGAAAGAATTCCTTTCGGGTTTTTCAGGTTATAAAATTGGGGCGATTGACCTCCCCGGCGACAGGCCTGACAAGGATGCCGTCTCGATTGGAAAGATCTCAGGAGAAATATTTGATGAGCTGGTTTTCTATGAAGGTTATGACACAAGGGGAAGGGAAAAGGGGTCATTGACAGGATTGCTGACTAAGGGAGCCCTGGAATCCGGATTTTCACCCGATAAAATATACACAACACAAATTCCGGAGCAGGCCTGGGATAAAGCACTCAGCCTTGCCACCGAAAAATCAATAATAGTAATTATTACAGGCAGGCCTGATATAACCTTTACCTATCTGAAATCAAGATTAAAACTGAATGACAGAGAAGAGGTATAGTCATGGATTCAGAATATATTTACAGATTCAGGATCGATTCAGATGAAAAGTTTGAAGATCTGAATGAGAACCCTGTTGAAGAGCTTGTAGAAAGGACCATAAGGAGCCTGCTTGAAATAGGCAATTTTACATTCAGGGGCAAAATCATAGATATTGACGGTTTTTCATTTCATAATAATTCCAGACATATAGAGCTTTTCAGCAAAGATAAATAGATCAGCGCAAGATCATTGCAAAAACCCTACGGGTATTTTCCCGTAAGAAATCAATCCATTGGATTTTTGCATCTATATGTATCTTTCTTATTTGAACATTTGTCAGGACCACTCTGTGCAGAACGATATCAGGGGGAAAAAATTATTTTATCCTATAAAAAATAACATGATTATAAGAGCAAAAAATTTCAATTTTATCAGTCTTTTTCCAGGATTAAAAAGATTACCTCTTTCATATAGGAATTTGTATTAAGCATCTTCTCAAACATATCCTTTAAATTTCCATAAAAGCGGAACAGATAGGATTTGTAGAACAGATTATCATTTTTTGTTATATCATATGTATTAACAGGAATCATATAATCCTTTACATTAAGACCATATGTTTTTGCTTCCTTAATAATTTTATTTTTATCGAGGGAATTTTCCAGGATGCCGTGTTGTTTCATTGTGATCAGGGCATCCATTTTTTCTGAATGATTATGGCCGGGTTCCAATATGAGCATTTTGCCTTTGCTTTTCAGTACCCTTGCTGCTTCTTTGATGGTCTTAAGATAATTTGGAACATGATGGAGGGTCTCAATGGATAATAGATAGTCTATTGAACCGTCTTTAAAGGGCAATATCTCGCTGTCGCCGCAAAGGTTTAAGAAATCCGGCCTCACAGTATCAATATCTGATTTATCCCCCCCCCCACAAAGTGAAGAACTGATTGCATTTTCCAGCCTTCTGTTTCCAATAGCCAGTGTTTCAAGTGATATGTCATAGCCTAATGCATTGTATCCAAGTCTTGAAAGCCATTCGGTCGTATAGCCTGACCCGGAGCCTATATCAAGTACAGTTGAACCCGGAAGCATTCTCATTCTGGATATCATCACTATAAAATTAAAGGCGTACTGGCAGAAAAATTCGAGATGAGCAAATGGATTGTCTATCTGCCACATAGAACTGTAATTATCCGCATTCTTTGAAAAGGGTTTTGAATAAAGAAAATAATAGGAAGTTTTATTATCTTTATCAAGCGACAGTCTTTCTCTCTTCTTAAGCCAGCTATTAAAATTAAAAAGCTTGAACATCCTGTCTGCTACAATTCTTTCATCTCCCTGTGTTACTGGAATTAAATATATAAAACCAATGTATTTACCGTTTATAAGCTCATTTACCTCAATTCGGTTTTGAATCCGCCTGTTCTCAAAAAACATATCGGGGAATTTTATTATAAAAGAATAATATCCGCTTGAACAGGGCTTCACGTTCTTTAAGGTTACCCTCCAGTTGCCGAAAAGCTTCTGGTCTTTAATATACTCAATGAGGGGAGAAAGAACGACTGCAACATTAATATCTCTATGAAAGGGGAAGATATTTATGATCTTTATATTGATCTCAATATTTCCTCTGTAGTTGATTTCGGAGCTGCTGATTATCCTTAATAGCCATCCATGCATTACCAGGTTGTAGAATGACCTTAAGACAGGCTTTATTCTGTGGTAGTATATAATTTTTGCTCTGTTATAGAATCTGCTCATGATAAAATTATCCAGAATATTGGGCAGTTTTACATCTGTTTATTTGCATTTTACTCTTTTCTAAAAAATGTATAAATGTCATGATTCCCGGTATTACGCCAAAATATGTTAATCATTATTTTTGTTCAGCTGTACAGGCGAGGATAGTGAAGCATTTCGATATTTACATCAAATTCGCGCCTTATTCTGTAGAACAGGTCTCCCTTCAGGTCCCTTTTCCAGCTTGAGAAGGGTGAAGACGGCAGTATCACCAGGTCTGTTTCAGGGAATTTCTCTATGATTTCTTGTATTTCAATAATAAAATCATCAACTGTAAGAAGGTCACCAATGAAAATATTGCCTCCCCAGAAATTATTTTTTGGTATGCTTGTTCTAAAATTAACATCCTTTCTGATGTTTATCCACTTCTTAAGCATATGGGAAAGGGAATACTGCATAAGATTTGATGTCAGGAAAACAACATTTCTGGCATTATGCTTCTTTATAATGGCATTCATCTGGGTTATGGCACCGGGTTCTATCCCATCGTCAATGTGTATTCCAAGGTCTGTCTGCCATGTGAAATAGGGATAATCATCAAAAAAGGATCCCTTTTTCAGTATTGCAGCATTCTTTTCTCCTGATTTTTTTAAGATTTCCATCTCTAAATCTGTTTTTCCAATCAGATTATGAAGTGCATTTATATAGCTCATCGTTTCCAGCCTGAAAAAAACCCTTTTTCCCATAATGCTGTAGATTACATCCCCCTTGCGGAGCCCGGCCTTAAAGGCGGGGGAATTGGGTGTTATATAGCTGATCCTCGGAACAAGAGGGTCAAGTTCAAGGTCAATTTCTTCAAGTTTATTAAGGTCAAATATGATATCAGTACCGTATTTATTCCTGATGCCTCTAAGGAACCTTATCACTTTCAGATTGTATTCCCGGCTGTTTTCGCTGAAGGGCCTTTTGTAGAAGCGCGAATACCCCGGGAGAATGACCTTGATGTACATTGGAGAATACTTATCAACATAGCGTATAGAATCTTCAATATCCTCAAGGCTTATAGTTGGCCATGCAACCAGTGTT
The DNA here is from genome assembly GCA_964389675.1 of uncultured Candidatus Sumerlaeota bacterium. Lineage (GTDB taxonomy): Bacteria > CAYMEV01 > CAYMEV01 > CAYMEV01 > CAYMEV01 > CAYMEV01. Next base: position 11,984 of record CAYMEV010000025.1, on the reverse strand, counting down.
ATTTCAAAGGGGATCTGATGCTTATTAAGCTCTTTTACGCTGTTAATGGCGATTTCAGGATTCCTGTCCCTTGTAACCCTTTTTCGTGTTTCAATATTTGCTGAAGACATGGAAAGGTTGACCAGAACGGGACTCAGTTCCTTCAGTTTGATAATATTTTCAGCAGTCAGAGCCTCCCCGTTTGTATATATGTAAAAGATATCAGGAGTTTTTACCCTGAGCTTTGACATGCCTTCAAAAAATAAGGGATGGGAAAGTGTTTCATCCACATTATAAATGACCCTGGGAAATAGTTCGGCCTCTGTGGAGTAATGCTCTATGCGGTCCAATATTTCTCCCGAATCGATCTTTTTTACATTAAATGGAAAATCTCCCGGTACGCCATCCTGATAACAGTATTCACAGTGTATCCTGCATGGGATCCTGAAAAGCTGGATAATGCTCCCGGGCTTTGTTTTGTAGCTTTGAAGAAATGTTTTTTTGTTCCTGATGGCGAATCCTGTTATGCGGACAATTCTTCCATTATGGTAGAAATCACCAGTGACAAGAAGGGATAAGAGCATTTCCTTTAAGAAATATAGCCTCGGTTCATTTAACAGGTATTTTTTTGTTTCTGTGAAAAAAAAGGGAATATTGCTTTCTAAATCTGGCTTTTTGGGGGCTGTTGACATTCTGTACTCATTATAGACAGCAGGCGATCCATTTGAATAAAGAATGATATTTTTTATTAAGTGCTTTAATATACTGTGTATTAAAAAATCTTCTTTATTGTAGTTTTTTTGCATGGTTTCACTGCATATATAAACAAAACAGCAATTGATGTCAAATCAATTATTTCTTTGTTATCCTGTTATAAAACTCCAGAAATTCCATTCTCGTGCTTGTGCTTTTCCTGAAGGAACCATACATTGCTGAGGTGATAAGGTGGGCATTTTCCTTCTTGACTCCCCTCATCATCATGCAAAGGTGGTAACCCTCAAGTATTACTGCTATTCCAAGTGGTTTGAGCGATTTCTGCAGCCTGTCCGCAACCTGATTGGTCAGCCTCTCCTGTACCTGAAGCATATTGCTGTAGTATTCAAGTACCCTTGCAATGCTTGATATTCCTATAAGGTTTTTATCAGGTATATATGCAATGTGGGCCTTGCCGAAGAAGGGCAGGAGGTGGTGTTCACAAAGGCTGTAGTATTCAATGTCCTTAAGGACTATCATCTCATCGTAATTTTCCTGAAAGATGGATTTTTCCAGTAAAGCGTCTATATCCATATTCCGGTTTTCAAGAATATTTATATAGAAATCTGCAATTCTTTCAGGAGTTTTTAACAGGCCATCCCTTCTTGGCTTTTCTTCAATTGTATCAAGAAGATCGTTAAATATTCTGATCAGCTTTTTTCTCTTATCCAGCATTGTATTTTCAGGCTATTTCAATTATCTTTTTTACGAGCCTGCAGATCCCGGATTCGACTTCTTTTATGGATTTTGCAAGCATATAAGCAGGAGTTGTTACTATTCTGTTCTTTTCATCATAGGCAATCTCATCGACTTCTTTCTCAATGTGTGTATGCCCCATTGACCTTATTACAGAGGCAGTACCCGGGTCTTTTCCTATGGTCAGTATCAGGGATGCCCGGTTTGCAAATATCCTTGCAATTACTGCAGGGGCAATACATATTGCTCCAATCGGCTTTCCCAGTCTATGGGCCTTTAGTATAAAATCTTCGAAGTCTTTCTGAACAGAGCAATCCTTACCATGAACAGCGAAACTTGACAGGTTTTTTGCAGCTCCAAATCCGCCAGGAACTATTACTGCGTCAAAATCCGCAGGGTCTACATCTCTGATGTCCTGAATATCCCCCCTTGAAATTCTTGCGCTTTCTTCAATTACACTTCTTTTTTCAGATGTTTTCTGCCCTGTCCGGTGGTTTATTACATCTGCCTGAGAAACATCAGGAGCGATACATTTGTATTCAGCATCCTGCCTGTCGAGGCACAGAAGGGATAATACAGCCTCGTGTATTTCACTGCCGTCTTTCACCCCGCAGCCTGCCAGTACAACTGCTATTTTCTTTTTCATATATCAAAAACCTCCTTCGAGTATTCAACAATATCTACCTTATAATGGCAATATAGTATTCCTGTAAATGGAGATAGTCAAATCTTTATTGTAAACAGGTGTAAACAATTTACACCTGTTCATTGCAGTATCACAGGATAAAACCCTTAAGAAGTGACATTGTAAAAATGGCATGAAAATTGCTTTTTAATATTGCATGAGAAATTCATACGCAATCAACAAAGGCCATACGCTGCTTGAAATGGTAATCGTACTGAGTATCATGCTAATAGCCTCATTTTCATTCAGAATCAATTTTAGCAGCAGAAGCCTGGAGGCATTTGGCTTATCAGTCAGGAGTATGTTTTTCCTGGCAAAGTCATTTGCAATACACTCCGGGAGAACTCACGGCATATTTTTCAGGGAAGACGGCTATATAGAGCTTTATGATTCATATGATGAAATTACTGTAAATCTTGAGAATATTGAATCCGGAAAGAACAGGCTTATTAAAAGGATAAACATGAAAGGCTTTCCAGATATAGGTTATGGAATACTGCCCGGAGGGGTTCCTGATCCCAGCAACCCGGACATGAATATACCTGATGAAGAAAAACCAATTAAGATGGGGACTCAGAATATAATGCATATTAAGCCTGCTGGTGGCGTAACAAATGGAAGTGTTTACATAACTGATTCAGATGATGAATATATGCTGTGCATAAGGACAGCTTATGCATATACAAGGATATTTCTGTACTATTATGATGCAGAGACGGGAATATGGATTATATTGTAAAAAGGAAGTTATGGCTTCCGGAAGACCGCAAGTATGCTAATCCAGATACATTTCTGCCTGCTTTTTCCACCAGTACCAGTGATGTTCAACTTCCGGACCCCATGCATAAAAATTATGGTCTATGCCCTTACCTTTAAGTATTTCTGAAAGGTTTGTTGAGGATGACACTGCATTTTCTTCCCATGCCCCCGTTCCAACTACAATAGTGATCTTTGATGACTTCTTGATCTGGAAGAGAATCTTTTCATCAGATAGATTTGGAATAAATTCAACAGGATTATTATAATATACATCCATATCATGGTATCCGTGAAGAAGAAACCTGATATCATAGATCCCGCTCATTGCGCACACTTTGTCAAAAAGAGAGGGATGCTTGAAAAAGAAGTTTATTGCGTGGTAAGCTCCAAAACTTGAACCGGCAGTACCTATCGGAATAGTTTTACTCCTGCAGTCCTTCTTTATAAATTTAATTACTTCCTTTATTATATAGTCTTCCCATTGAATATGCCTTTTTAATCTTAAAGCCGGTTGAAGATGAAAGGCATACCAGCTTTCCTTATCAATGGAGTCGATGCAGTAAAGCTTGATCAATTTGCTGTCTATCTTTTCCTTAAGAGCCTGTATCATGCCGTAATCTTCCCATTCAAAGAATCTGCCCTTTGAGGTGGGGAAGACAATATATGGAAAGCCATAATCGCCAAAAACTATCATTTCCATCTTTTTATCAAGGTTCTCGCTCCACCAGCTTACATATTCTCTTCTCATGATTTTTCTCCTTTGCAAAATAATATATATGCCCTATTATATAAAATTATCTTTTAAAATAACAGTATTTTTATGTTTAAATATATTAATAATATAGCAGATATTGAGCTTCTGATTACGGCACCTGACGAGAAATCCCTTGTACTGGAAGCAGTTTCCGCATTTTATGAGGTAATAGTGGAGAAGGAAAATATTACTTCTGAAAGAAAGATACAGCTGGAAATAAATGGGCAGACGCTAGAGGACCTTTTATATTCATTATTTAACGAACTTATTTATCTTTTTGACACAGGGGGCTTCTTGTGCAGGTCAGCAGTGATCGATGAAAAAAAGCCGGGCAGTATTATAATCAGTCTTGAAGGCGAAGACTTCGATAAAAAAAGGCATAATATCAAAAATATCATAAAAGCGGTTACACTTCATAATTTTAATATCAGTTGCAGCAACAGCCGTTTTTATCTGAGAACAGTATTTGACATATAAGCAAGGAGCAATAGCATGAAAATAGGAATAGTTGGGTATAAAGCATCAGGTAAGACAACTCTATTTGAGGCCTTAAGTAATTCAACCCAGAAATATGAATTTTCAGAAAAACAGAGAATTCACAATGTGAAAGTGCCTGATGAAAGGCTGGAAATACTTACATCAATATTCAGCCCTAAAAAAACAATATATGCCAATATTGATTTTGTTGATTTCCCGGGATTTGTATCCGACAGGCAGCATTTGAACATGGACCAGAATACCATACAAAAGCTAAAAGAGCTCGACGGATATCTCGTTGTCCTTGATGGTTTTTCTGCTGACCGCGACTATAAAACCAATATGGAAGGCTTTATTAATGAGATTATTATCAATGACCTTGTACTTGTTGAGCAAAGGATTAATGCATTGAAAAAGGCAAATAACCTGGAAGGTGAATATCAGATAATGGAGAAATTGTATGAAAATCTCAGCAACAATGAAGCAGTGATCGATATCGATTTGAGCGATGCAGAAATTGATACAGTAAAGCATTATCGCTTTCTTTCCGGTAAACCATGCCTTTTCGTCGTTAATACAAATGAAGAGCATATTGCACAGGTTAATGAGGAAAGCTTATTTTTTATAAATGCACAGATAGAAAAAGAGATCACAGAGCTTTCAGAAGATGACCAGAAGGAATTCCTCAGAGACCTTGGTGTTGATGAACCTCTGAAAAACAGGATCATAAGAGAAGTCTACAGGCTTCTTAACCTGACAAGCTTTTTGACTGTGGGCTCTGATGAAGTCAGGGCCTGGACAATAAAGAGAGGTTCCAATGCACTGAAGGCAGCAAATAAGGTTCATTCTGATATTGCAAAAGGATTTATCAGGGCTGATGTGATCTCCTTTGATGATTTTGCAGAGTTCAAATCTCTTCCCCTTGCGCGAAAATCAGGAAAAATCAGGTCAGAGGGGAAAGATTATATAGTTAAAGACGGAGATATAATAGATTTTAAGTTTAATATATAATTTCTGATTCTATATATTCATAAAATGATGCTTTTATGAACCCGCCAGGTTTACATCCTTTAATCCCAGCCAGGTTCTTATGGAAAGCTTATATTCAATTATTTCGTCTTTGTTAAAGAAAAGAGGTATCTCGCGATTGGCAGCCTCTACTGTCTCAGATGCATGTATGACATTAAACCCTGTATTTATTATATAATCACCCCTTATCGTTCCAGGCATTGCTTCATTAGGGGTTGTGGGGCCGACCAGTTTTCTTGATATGAAGACCGCATTGTCTGCTTCCCATACCATCAGGACAACAGGCCCGGATGTTATAAAACTTATAAGATCATTATAGAAATGCTTACGGGAATGCATCTGGTACAGCTTATTTGCTGTATTTACATCCATCACTGCAAGCTTCATGGCAACAAGCTTAAGCCCCTTTTTTTGAAATCGACTGATGATATCACCTGCAAGATCTCTCTGCACACCGTCAGGTTTTATCATTACAAAGGTTTTTTCAAGACTCATATTCTCCTCCGTTTTTTAGTTATATTTGACAAATATATCATTATGATATATTGAATTTTAAAATTAATATAGAAAATAAAAGGATGGATTAAAATGGAAAACCAGGAAATGCAACCAAAAAAGAAAAGCGGCTGTCTGAAGGGATGCCTGATATTTGCAGGTATAGTCATTCTAATTATAATCATTATCGTCAATATCCTTATATTCAAGGGCAAAGATATTGCAATGTTTGCGCTGAATAAATATGAAGATAAGATCTCTGGTGATCTTAGCGAAATTCCTGTTCCTCAGGGTTTTGAAAAATCATTCTCGCCTTTCATGTTCATTGCACTGCAGGATGATGTAAAGGCAATAGCTTTTGAGGGAAAAGATGAAGGAGAGGATTATCTCAAATATTATGAGGATTATTTTTCAGGTTTGGGATGGACCGTCCTTAACCGTGAGGAGGATTCATCAGGAGATAATGAAGAATACCAGGGAGGAGCGCTTTTAACAATGGAGAAGGATGACAATATGGTGTTCATAATTAAATGGAAATCTGATGATACAGCAAATATAAATATTATTAAAGGGCCAAAGGAAAAGATCAAGAATCAGGTAAATATTGAAAACTAGAACGATTCAAAGGCTTTTTTAAGAAACTGCATATTAACCGCAGCGTATATACTTGACAAGGAAGTAATTTTTACTATTACAGATATATATTATTTACCAGGAGGATAGCAAAATGAAATATAAGATAGCTGATATAGGCTTGGCTGAATACGGAAGAAAGGATATTGAGCTGGCACAGAAAGAAATGCCCGGCCTCATGGCATTGAGAGAAAAATACGGTAAGGAAAAGCCATTAAAAGGTTCAAAAATTACCGGCAGTTTACATATGACCATACAGACAGCGGTACTTATTGAAACTCTTATTGAACTGGGTGCTGATGTTCGCTGGTGCAGCTGTAACATATATTCAACCCAGGACCATGCTGCCGCTGCCCTGGTTGAAAATGGAATACCTGTTTTTGCATGGAAGGGCGAAAGCCTTAAAGACTACTGGTGGTGCACTTTGCAGGCATTGACCTTTCCCGATGGCAGCGGGCCTGATCTTATTGTTGATGATGGCGGAGATGCTACATTAATGGTACATAAAGGGTTTGAAGTTGAAGAAGATCCAGAGCTTCTTAATAAGGATTATTCTAAACAGGGGAAAGATCAGTTTGAGCTTTATAATACGCTAAGGGAAGTATATAAGAGCGATAAGACAAAATGGCACAGGATATCAAAGAAGATAAAAGGCGTCAGTGAAGAAACGACTACAGGAGTACACAGGCTTTACCAGATGCTTGAGAACAGGAAGCTTCTCTTTCCGGCTATGAATGTCAATGATTCAGTAACAAAGAGCAAGTTTGATAACCTTTATGGATGCAGAGAATCACTTGCCGACGGTATCAAGAGAGGAACGGATATTATGGTTGCAGGCAAGATCGTAGTGGTTTGCGGTTATGGAGATGTAGGCAAGGGTTGTGCACAATCCATGAGCGGATTCGGTTCCAGGGTGATCATTACAGAAATAGATCCTATCTGCGCACTTCAGGCTTCAATGGCGGGTTATGAGGTTTGTATGCTGGAGGATGTTGTAGAAACAGCAGATATATTTGTTACTGCTACCGGAAACAGGGAGGTCATCAGGGTAGAACATATGGAGAGGATGAAGGATTCTGCCATTGTATGCAATATAGGGCATTTCGATAATGAGATCGAGGTCGAGAAACTTGAATCATATCCCGGGATTAAAGAAATAAACATCAAACCACAGGTTGATAAATTTTTATTTCCTGATGGACATTCAATAATACTTCTTTCAAAAGGCCGGCTTGTAAATCTTGGAAATGCTACGGGGCACCCGAGTTTTGTAATGAGTACATCCTTTACAAACCAGGTTCTTGCTCAGATTGAGCTATGGCTTAACCCAAAACAGCTCGGAGTTTATGTCCTGTCAAAGAAACTTGATGAAGAAGTGGCCAGGCTGCATCTGAAAAAGCTTGGAGTGAAATTAACCAGGCTTACAAAAGAACAGGCAGATTATATAGGTGTTACAATAGAGGGGCCCTATAAACCTGACCACTACAGATACTGAGCGGGTGAGATTAAGCATCCCTACTTAAACAGAGCAATATTATCAGGCATAGGAGATATGCTGCTACAGCAAGGGTGAAAACCGTCCTGAAACCATATATCAGAGATATTATTGCACATATGAAGATGCTGTTCACTGAAGCAAATCCGTTAGTTCCCCAGCACCACGGAAGAAGCTCAGGATAAGCCTTTTTTATATATTCAAGGCTTTTTGGAAAAGGCATGCCCATAAAAAAGCTGACGGGAAACAGGGCCATCACTGAAAGAATGGCTTTATATCCATATGGAAGCATAATGAGTTCAGGGAAGATATAATTTATCATAATGTAGGTTGCAGGAATCAGCAGTATTATCAATATAAGTGGCCTTATTGGCAAATTTCCAAATATTTTTCTTTGTGAAAAATAGCTCCCTATGCCGGAAAAACAAAGCATTGATGATATTACGATGGTCATACTGCTTACAGGATGCCCGAGAAACAGGATGAGTTTCTGAATCATTACAATCTCTACAAAGAAAAAAGCAAGCCCGATAGAGAAATAAAAAATTAAAAGTGAAATTTTCTGGAAATTTATGCTTATTGTTTTTTTTGAGACATATAATAATGGTAAGAATATGAATATAATGCTTATAAGCGCAGTTGGAACAAGCATGATCAGGAGGGAAAAATATCCCCACTGTGAAAATTCCAGCTCCCTTGTACCGCTTTTCCTTATAATATTCCTGATTACAGGATATTTGAAGAAATTGGAAAAATAAGGCTTATTATCATTTGCAGGCTTGATGTCAAAAATATAGTCCTTTATGAATTGATCGCGACTGTTATGGTCAAGAAGAGAAATGAAACCATTATACAGATCTGCTTCCTCTTTTATAAAATACCTGTTTATTTCGTTTTTTGAGATTCCTGGATAATAAACAAGGTCAAAGCCATTTTCTTCACAGAAATTTTTTGTATGCTTTATAATGCTCTGGTCTGCCCGGCTTCTTAAAAGCAGAATGTTTATGCTTAAAGGGCCCCTTATTGAGATAAGGTGACCCCCGGGCTCTTTTATGCCATGCATTCTAAGGCAGTCATATACTGTATTAAGGATCTTGAATGAATCCCTGGGAGGTACGCGGATCCATCTGCTGATGCTTAATATTCCTTCGCTGGACAGCATTTCCCAGAGACTGCTGAACGATTCGATGGTGTAAAGATAATTTTCTTTTATGGAGGCAACACCTGATGTGCTTGATACAAAGGAATCAAGCATCTCTATCTCAATAAGCTGATATTTATCCTTGCTTGTTTCAATGTAGCTTCTTGCATCAATACAATGGATCATGACATTATCCAGATTGTATATTTCACCGGTATGAACGGCAAAGTCATCCTGCATTATCTCAATTACATTTTTATCGTATTCAACTCCATCAATAGTGCCAAACCCGGTGATGAGAGACCTTAATATTCCACTCCCTCCACCGACGCCAAGTATCAGTGATTTCTTCTTAGGGTCGCCCTGAAGAATAAAATGGGCTAAGCCTGCCGGGGATTTCAGCAAAAAATCAAATTTCTCGAGGTCTTCTGATGTGCCATCGTATTTATAAATCGCAGAAGGGTTATCATAGTCATAGAATATTCCAAAAGCTTCCGGTATCACTCCTGAATAACTGTAACTCAGGTCTCCGGGTTTTCGAAACCCGTCTGCACTGACAACAGAGATCAGGCTCTGAGGACTGCTTTTTTCAAGTATTAATCTATAATCAGGCAGATTCTCAGCCATTGAAAAAGCCTTGAATTCGGATATTTTTATGAGATTAAGAAATTCAGCCAGACAGCAGGCAGAGAAAAATGTCAGGATAATTACAGCAAGCTTAAGCGAAATTGACCTGGATCCTGATCTTTTCGGGTATGAAGATAATAGCAGTGAAAATGACAGAGCAATAAGGATTATATAAATCATATTAAACGGGTGGACATATTCCATCAGAACATAGCAGCCTACCACTCCTGATGCGCTTCCGGCAAGGTTTGAGAAATAGATGCTGTCTGCTGGGTACAGCATAAGGTATATTACTATTATTGCTGCACCAAAGAAGAATGGTATCATCATAAGAAGTGTATCAATAATGAAATATACTGCCTGCATTTTATCAATTCCGACCAGAAGGGAATTGAAAGGTACCTGCAGATATGCAAAAAAGCATAATGGAACAGATAATAGGAATGCCATATTAAACCTGAAAATATATGATTTTATATTTTTCAGCAATACTGACTGAAAAATGTAGACAAAAACCCCGCTGATGCCGAAACCGAGTAATGCAAGCGAGATGCTGAAGTAAGCAAAATCATACCATTGGACTATTGAAAAAATCCTTATCAGAGATATCTCATAGCATAAAACTGAGAACGAAATGATAAATACGTGAACAAGCTGTTTAATCTGCTTCAATTACCAGATCTGCTCCTTAGCAAAGGCACAAATGATACATAGGATATTACCCTTGTTCTTACCCTTCCATCATCCGCTTTTGTAAGCAGGAGAAGCTGCTGCATCCGGAATGGTGGGCCAACAGGTATGCACATGATCCCCCCTGGTTTAAGCTGGCTTATAAGGGGGGGAGGTACGAATTCAGCAGCGCATGTAACAATTATAGCATCAAAGGGTGCTTTATCCTTCCATCCAAAATAGCCATCAGCATGCAAGACCTCGATATTATTATATCCAAGCCTCTTAAAAAGGCTTTCTGACCTTCCTGCCAGTTCCTCGTATATCTCTACAGTAAAAACCTTTTTAACAAGCCTGGACAATATTGCTGCCTGATACCCGGAGCCTGTCCCTATTTCAAGAACAGTGCTATTGCTGTCAATATTTAGAAGCTCGGTCATTTTTGCTACAAGAGAAGGCTGGGAGATGGTCTGTCCATAACCAATTGGCAGAGGCCTGTCCTGGTATGCATTTGACCTCTGGGATGCCGGAACAAAAAGATGCCTTGGTACCTGTCTCATGACATCTATTACATTCCTGTCGTTTACATAGCCTGCAATATGGCGGTCTACCAGGTAATTCCTAAGTTTAGCATAATTATCTGAAAATGAATTAAATGTAAGCCCAGCTATTATTAAAACAAGCAATATAATATTTTTTCTGTGCATTATTATTACCTCCCGGACTTTCAATAAGTACCTATCAAAAATAATATGCTTATACACAGCTTTTTTCAAATAGAATATAGGCGATTTCCTGAAATTAAATGTATTTATTGGCAGAGAAAGGGGTAAGGAGAAAAAATTATGATAACAGGCCCAGTACGAAACGGGATGTCTCATCAAGTTTTTCCGGAAAGCCGAAGCCTTTTTTATTTCCCTTGAAGATGAAAGCAGCTTTGTTGATTGTATGGCTTGATACTGTAAGGTCTTCAATATTCCCATGATCGCTTGCAACAAGAATTGATGTATTATCAGGATTCACTGCAGATGATAATATTTCCAGCAGGTCATCAAGGGTCTTAAGGGACCTGTAAACCATGTCATAGTCCTTTTTGTGGCCATATACATCTGTAAGGAAATATTCGAAAAGGACCAGATCATAATTATCAAGGTTATAGAGAAAAGCATCCCTGATTTTTTCAGGGCTTGGCAGGTTTTTCAACAGGCCGTATTTTAAGAGGGTATGCCCGTCAATATCATGGAATATTGATCTGCCTGCTTCTATATCATTGATATCATAAAAGGGATTGTTTACCGAGAGGTTTTGTATTGTTGTGACTGAAAACCTGTGCTTGTATTTAACTGACTGGATAAATGTATTTATGTCTTTAATCTCATATCTTTTAGCATCAATCCCGAAATCATTTTCAAGCAGTCTGAAATAGTTTTCTGTATATGCATTTATAAAGACAGATTTTTTCCCCAGCTTTTTCAGACTGGAAAATAATGAGTTTTTGAATATAAGCCGGATGAGTGACCTCGGGGGATATGCAAAAATATGGCCGTTCATGAGCTTTTGTGTGTTAAGCCCTGTAAATATGCTTGCCTGCCCGGTAGCACTCTGAGGAATGCCATCTACCTGCATTTGTGCATCAATTCCTGAATAGTGAAATCCATTTTCCTTTTTCCCCAGGATATAATCAGCATTAAGGATTTTCAGGTCATTATAAAGAGGATTCACATCTGAACGATTTTTTCGAGAGTGTAAAATATTTTCTGTAAATTAAAAAAATAGTGTGTCTCCCAAGATC
>CAYMEV010000024.1:0-53416 GCA_964389675.1 uncultured Candidatus Sumerlaeota bacterium | reverse complement strand
GTGGGTATTTTTAAATTTCGCCAGTGTTCATTAATAGTTGTCGCTGATCACAATATTATTATTATAACGGATATTAGGATAAGCGTCATCCGGGGAAGTGTGACCATCAGCATTATTATTGAAACCAATACTAAAATAAAAGAAGAAACAGCTTTTGGTAGATTTTTTGTAAAAAAAGACAATGAACTATGAATATTGCTGGTAATTGTTTTGCTTAGATACCCCGCCTGAAAGTTCTGAATCTTTTCATAATGTCCCTTAATTACCCTCTGCATTAATTTATTCTGCCAATATTTAAGAAATTTATACTTAAATGATTCAGTTATTATAAAAACAAAATATATAATGAATATCTGCAGGAAGAAAAAGAATATAATTTTCCTTATTGCCTCAAAAGAAAGCATATTGCTTTCAGATAAGCCAAACACATTACCAACAAGTCTTGGCAAATAAGCAATAATAGCACTTTCGCATAAAATAAAAATCCATAATAAAATTGTCATGGATTTATTATTTTTAAAAGTTTCTAATATGAACATTAGGGCTTTTTTCTTAACCTTTAACATTTTTTAACTAATTCCTTTTTCTAAAAATGATAATTTATTATTATATTTTAATTTAGATTTAGTATTATAAATCCCAAATAAATTTTTCAGATTCATTTTTATAAAGCTTACAATAGGGTTGTAATCCTAAAATATCATTTTTATCCATGATGAATCAAGTGTCCAGAACAATTATAATTCCCCGCGTTAATGTTATAATATAGATAAAGCAAATACCAACTGATGCTAAGCTAATTTCCCAGTACATTTCCCTTAACCATTCTCCTCAAACGAACGTTCTCTTCTGACTGCAGGAGGAATAAAAGAATCTGATAACATTAACTCACCATAATCCAATTTTTCAATCCCTAAATGGAAATTAGACTCAATATTTAGGGCTTATGGATAATTTTAATTTAAGACAGTTGACAGTTCCATAGATATTAAAAAGATGCCAAGCCTGCGCTTATCCCCGGATAAGCCAAGAGTGTACGGTAATACAGGGTTGTTCATCCTAAACCTTATCATGACTGAAGGATCATCTGATAAGATATATTTTCCCGGGATCAGGATGGATCTTATGCTTCTGTTCTCAGAAAGGGTGTATTTTAGGGTGGCCAGATAATTATTTCCAATATACATATCAATTTCCTGAAAGCAATGCTGTTCATTCACAAATGCATAAGACTCAATTATCAGTAACAGGCTCTGACATGTAAATTCAGGGATTTTGAAACTAAGGCATGCTTCTCTGGAATCAGACCAGATGCCATTTTCTTCCGGTGATGCCCAGCCATTAAGAGTAAAGCTGGATCCTTCAGACATGCTCCGGAAGAATACAGCTTCATTTAAAGGGAAAACACTCTCCTGAAATGCAGGATTATGCATTCTCATATCTGTTTTGAAGAATCCAGGGGCAAGGAACCTTATGCCGTCCTGGATGCCATGATAATCCGTTCCAGAATAGTGTCTTTTTGCTTCAACCCATAATTCAGCATCTGAAAAGATATAAAGTGCTTTATTATTATATCTATTATTGATTATTGATACTGATACAGCATCCCTGGCCTCTTTAAGCCTGGTTCCATCCACTCTGGCAAAACATCCGAAATTTACTGCCATATTATTCATGGCAGCAAGGTCAAGAAGCGGTTTCCAGTTTTCAGGCTTATTAGCAGGGGGGACAAGGATAATTTTATCATATGGCTCTGCAATTTCCCGCCATTTTTGAGACCTTAAAGGGGATGAGAAAACGGGAGGCCTGGAAAACCATTCCCGGCTTAAGTATAAAAGCGGCTTCTGGGAGTCAAAGACCTGCAGTAGAAGCAGAATGGCAAGAATTGTAATTGAGAGGGATCTTCTAAGCTTCTTTATTATGAAATAAAAGGAGATAAAATAGATTAGATAGGATATTATCCAGAAGAATCTGCCTGATGCCCTGAAAGCCTGTGTAAAAAACTCAAAAAAGCCGGGGATCTCATAGCTGATGATCTCATAAGGCCCAATAGCAATTCTGTTTGAAACTGCATAAAGAAATAATACCATACACATTACAAACAGGGGCAGAAACCTTGGCCTTAAAAAACGCCTGATATTCTTTATAAGATGGAATAATGCCCAGATGCTTAATAATATCATGCCTGTCCCAAGATAGTTGAAGCCTTCCCATTCATAGTATATGCCGGCTGGTTTGTATTGAGGCAGCATAATAGACCAGGGGTTCTTTGCATAGGAGTTTATAAGTGAGTACAGATTCATCCTGTACATGGTAAATCCTCCAGAATCTGTAAAGCCATTAATCATAAAATAGCCTGCAGACCACATTACAAGAAGAGTAATAGAAATACCGCATGCAAATCCCATAAGGACCCTAATATCCTTATGGATCATCAGCCTCTGTATTGTATCAGCCATGCAGACTGCAGCAACCATCGCCAGCAGGTATGGATGAATAAGCGATGTTAGGCCCAGCAGAAAGCTCCATTTGATCATGGAGCTGTTTTTACTGAAATACAGATAAAGCACAGCAAGAAGCACCCACTGGCCAAAAAGTGAATAATGGCCATTAAGCCTTGTCAGAAAGAACGGGGACAGAAGGAAATAGATACATGCCAGGAATGCGGGGGGGGGGTACTATCAGTGAAAACAGACATTAATTTCCAGGCAAAAAATGACTGCAGAATAAAACATAAGAGGATCCATATCCCAAAATACTGAAAGGTTTCAGGAAGCAAAGGGCTTATGGGCTTGAAGATGAAAGCCATAAGGGGAATGGAATCAGAATATATGATGGAACTGCTTATATCCAGGCCATATCGGGGATTAGCACCGAGAGGGAACTGCAATAAAGGGGATTGCCTGAAGAATTGCCACACGAAATAATGCCAGGATGAATCGTCATTCTGAAGGATCCAGTCAGTATTGGAGGGATTGAGGATTGAAACATCAGCAATCAGCAAGAATGCAGTTATCCCCAGCAGAGAGACAAAAATAAAGCTGTATAGGGGCTTTTTATTCAGTGTATTATACATTTGCTGTCATGGAAGCATTATTTTTAATATAAAAATATTCAAGCTTATATTAAACCTAAAAATCTCTTATAGCAAAGAAATTTTTCAATGTTAGGACACATAACACCGATAAAACCTACAATGGGGATCTGGAAATAGTTGCAGATTTTGAAGGAAATGGGCTGTGGTATTATAGTATTATAAACAATAGCTGGCATCTTATAATTTCCATGAATCCAAATGAATTTACAATATCAAAGACACCTGATGGATATCAGGTTATAGCATCATTTACAGATTATGGTATCTATTGCATTCTTATTGATGAGAGCAGATCAACCATGAACAGGATACTTACAATTCCGGGGCAAAAGATTGTATCTGCAAATATAGACAGGGATGTAGAAGCTGTTGACGAGCTGATTATTTCCTTTGCAGGTTATGGACTTTATATATATGATTATTATGAGGATAAATTTACAAGGATCTTATCAGTATGGCCATCAGTAATGTCAGCAGATGATATTACAGGAGATACATTTGATGAAATTGTATGCTGTTTTGATGGATATGGTATATATCTTGGGACATTCAATGGCGAAGGCAAAGATATAATGGCTTTTGAAAATAAATACACTTACTTTGATATTAATAATCCATCAAAGGATAAACAATCAGGAAAAGGCCTAAACTGGATACAGATCCTTTCAGTCAGCCCTGATGGTTCTATGCAAACAGGAAATATAGCCAATGATACCGGTTCAGAGATAATAATCAGCTACAGTCAGCTTGCCTATTCATATTCTTATGGATTGGGCTGGTCGCATATATCCTCCATACCGTACTTTGAACAGATAATATCAGGCAATTTTACAGACAGCATCAATGAGGATCTGATCATTTATGATAATGAGCTGAATAATCTCTATCTATGGAGATCTGACAGCGGCTTGCTTGAGCTCCTGTGGGAGAACAGCGGTGATGGTGAGATAACAGCAATGTCAACACTATAATAAGAGGGCTTTTGGTGAAGAGCAGGTATTTTTTATTATTTCTTATTCTTGCAATAGTACTGGTATTACTATTTTATTATTTTAGGCTTGTAGATTTAAGTTATTCGGAAAAAGCAATATTTAAAACAAAATCCACAAAAGAAGATATTCACACTGTCCTTGAGGATGGAGTATGGAGTATAGAACATCCCGACTTCATACCCCAGTTCGGCGGTGATCTCCAGAATACAGGAGTCTATCCTGGAGATGGCATAAGGGGAATTCAAAAAATTGAATCTGATTTGACATATCATATTGGTTCTTGGTGGCCATATCATGTGTGTAAATTAGTCTATAAGATAAGGCATAAAGGACTAATCTGCTCCGTACCTGCAGTATATGACAGAATAATCTATTTTGGAACAAATGACGGCCATTTCTATGCAATAGATATTGATTCTTGTGAGGAAAAATGGGTAGTCAGGATAGGCAGTGCATCTGAAAAAAAGAGGGATATGTATGTTAAAACTGATTCCTGCCCTCCTGCTTCTGCTATTTTTTCCTCGCCTGTAATATATGATGATATGGCTTTTTTTGGAACTGCCTATGGTTATGTATATGCCCTTGATATTAAAGATGGGAGCATAATATGGAAAGCTGAGATTCCTGGATTACACTTAGCAAATCCTAAAGTCTATAATGATTGTTTATACATAGGCAGTAAAGACAGGCATTTATATAAATTGAATGCTAAAACAGGCAATACGGCCTGGAAATATGAGACACAAGGAGAAATAACTACTACCCCGGCTATTTATGAGGACAAGGTTTTCATTAACTGCCAGAAAGGCTATCTATATGCCATAAATACAGAAGGAAATCTATCCTGGAAAATTGATATGGGATTACCTACCAGAAATTCACCGGTAATATATGAAGGGATTGTGTTTCTTGATGCATATTACTTTCATGCGTTTAAATCTACAAATGGCAGAGAGATCTGGAAAGCTGGACCTTTTAGTGAGGCTTCACAATGTGCTGCAAGTAAAGGCATGGTTTATTTTTCCGGTGTCATTATTGGTGATAAAGACAAAAATTATCGTTACAAATATTTATATTCCTTCATTGCAAGAAATGGCAAAGAAGCGTGGAAACATAGAATTTCATCATGGAAAATACCTGCTGATACGCCTGCATGGTATATATTAGATGATGTACTAGAAACACAAGAAGCTTTAAACTCAGAAGTACCCAGCAAACAGCTAATCATATCAGGGGATATGATCCATTTATTATCTATTGCAAATGATTGGCGGGAATCTCATGAATACCCCTATTACTTGAGATCTGGTGAACACTTCTTTTACAGAGGTATAGGAAAAATATTTGGCATTTCTGAAAATGTGGACAGACACTATCCTCAAGATAATAGACGCGGAAATATCTACGCATACGGAGTTGGAGGACTTCACTCACCAGTTGCAATATACGATGAGGCAATGTATTATGGAGCAGAAATATATGATAAAGATGGCTGCCATACAGCTCTATATGCTATGCAGAGTATGCAGGATGAATATCGCTGGCAGCCTCGCCCAAGGGATTGGTCTATATCATACCCCATGATGTCAGAGAATATAATAGTGCTTTATGACCTTATCGCTAAAGATAAAGATAATATGCAAAAGGAAGAGAACTCATATTTAGATACCAATCTATATACCGCAGAATTTCACATTGTGGCATATGATATTCAATCAAAAGAAGAAATATACTCAGGAACATATGATATGCATGAAACTGCGCCTCTTACAATCTTTAGAAGGTCCTCTGCAACTCACTCAAATAAATTATTTATTGAGGCTGGTATATTAAGAAAAATAGAAAGAGAGGAGATATCCGATGAGAGTGTTCTCATTTCACAAAAGGTTCCTACTCCTTCTGGGGTTAGTAAAAAATACTCTGAAAGACAGCTGATATCCAATTCATATTATGCTTTTGATATTCAAACAGGAATGTTATTATGGAAGTATAACCTTGGTCAAAAAATATTAAACTCTCCCCCATTGGTATATGAAGATAATATATACATCGGAAGCTGCTATATACTTGATGATCTGTTTGATGTACCGGATAATTTGAAGGATTCTTATAATATCTTTATTGCATTAGGTTCAGAAGATGGAGAAGAAATCTGGGAAGTTGAGATAATCGGAAATGTTCTTTCAAAACCACTAATCTATAATGATATCCTGTATTTTGGTACAGATAAAGGATATGTTTATGCAATAGACCGCTTTGAGGGAGAAATACTGTGGAAGTTTTACATAAACGGGGGAATCAGCACTACTCCTGCAGTTTATAATGATATTATTTTTATCGGGAGCTGGAACTGGAACATCTATGCCATTGATGCAAAGACAGGTAAAGGGAAATGGAAATACAGAACAAGGGGAGAAGTAAGAGGCGAATTAATTGCCCATGAAGACCACCTTTACGTTTTAAGCAGAATACCTATGAAAGATCCAGGTTCAATAGTATTAAAAGATATTGAACATCTTATCTATTTACAATCTGTAAACATTAATAACGGTATTGAAGAGTGGAATTATTGGATGTTCGGTCGCTTAAATCCTTCTTCTCTAATTCTATTGTATTCAGATAAAATATACATGTTAGACGCATACAATGAATCTGGCGGCTTTTATGGTTCTTTGAAGGAAATAGATTTGAAAACAGGGACAGTCATATGGGAAAAGAAAACAGAAGATTATGAAGATTATAAGGAATTCCGTTTCAGTGACTCATTTTTTAAATTTTTCAAAGACAGAATATTCATTATGTCTCTAATAAAAGGAGAAAAATTTATCATGATTATTGATGCAAATACTGGAGAAACACTACAGAGCTGTATGCTGAAGGATATGAAGCTTCATTTTGGGCCTTAGTTAGACTTCTTATTGGTCTTATTACAGACTGGAAGAAAAGGCTGATTATGGACTCTATTCAAATAAGTCCAATTAAATGCCTTAGGCAATATAATGAGATAAAAAATCTGTATAAAATTTTATATAGACAAGGTGAATTTCTCCTGAATAAAAAAAAAGGAGAATTCTTATGAGCAAAACAAATTACAGTAATGATTTTAAGGCAAAACTGGTACTAGATACATTGAGGTGGGATTAAGACTATTCAGGAACTAGTACAGATACATGTTGTACATCCCAATAAAAATAACCAAGTAAAAGAGACAAAAATAAAGCTGTATAGGGGCTTTTTAATAAGTATATTATCCATTTCCTTTCAGGGTATTGTTATTTTTAATATAAAAACATGCAGGGCTTATGTTATACAGTTTCATGATCCGGAAAAAGTCAGGGAAATCATAAAAATCCTGAATGACTGAATCCGCAGAACAGAAGATTGTTTTATTTACAGCTGTCATGATTCATAATCAAGATAATACGAGGTATATTTCCCGCAGTCCCTGCAGAGGAATTCCTCCTCTATCATTGCGCATATAATGCTGCCGCCTGCATACCTGTAAATGCAGACAGTATTCATGCTTTTACAGGCCCCGCATTCTATCGGTTTGACATTCTTTATTTCTTCCCAGCCCTCTTTTGCAAGGAGGGGGGTATCAGAGACCTTTGTTTCCTCCCTGTAGTCACCCATAATACTCTCTTTTCTTTATTTTAATCATATCTAATTTAAATAAGGATAATGTTTTCTGATATAGAATACTCTGAGGCAAACCATATTTTAATTATATAAATGAAGGTTCTTATTCTTTATATTCTATAAGCTTTTTCATTATCTCCATTTCCCTGGAGAGGCTTTCATCATTGATCTCTTTTGCTTCTTTTTCAAAATATTTATAAAAGATCTCAATGAGCGACTTATATTCCAGGTTGACCTGCAGGGGGATTGACTGCCTCTCCCATTTGCCAAGGGCTGAACGGTCTATATCAGGGGCAAGCAGTATCCCTGTCTCACGATCAATTGAAGGTACTGCAGGCTTTTTAATGCTATAGCCTGTTATTTCATCATTGATCCAGTTTCTCATAAGATTTACATATCTTGCAAGCAGTATTCCCTTTCTTATTCCGTTATTGTCATAGTGATCCTTATCAGAAATATCAAATACTATTGACTGTTCATCACCATCGGTCCTGCCTTCCCTGTTCTCATAGGATGTTTTCAGCCTGATGTCTGCTTTTTCTGAAAGCTTTTTTAGCTTCAGGATGACTATTCCGCCCTTTGTTTCTCCGCCCTCTCTTTTTGAAGGAAAGAGGGTATTTACCTTCATCAGCTCTCCTGTTGATAGATCAGCCTCCGGAGAACCGTAAACCTTTTCAATTTCAAAGCCTTTGGACTGAAAGACAAGGCTCAGGTTAAACACAAGCGGGGTCACCATATATTCAAATTCATCATCCATCCTTTCCAGGAAGCTTTTGCCTGAATGCACTGAATAGTAGTTAGCGCCTCTGATCTTTGTTATCACTTCTACCAGCTTTGTATTAAAATCTACACCGACCCCGATAAATGTGCTGTATATCCTGTTATTCGATACCCTCCTTGTCATGCCAAGCAGGCTGAACTCAGATGTATCTCCCAGGTTCGGCATGGCATCAGTGATAAATATTATCCTGTTTTCATATTCCCCCGGGTTTGCATTTACAAGATCCTTAAAAAGCGAGATACCCATGCCCATACCCTGTGACATATTGGTGCCGCCGCTGCTTGTGATCCTCAGTATCCTTGAAGTAAGCTCATTTATATCTACATCACCCATGTTTGTCATGGGCATGAAAAGGTATCCTGCATCATTGAATAATACCATACCGAAATTGTCCTCACTGTTAAGATGTTTCAAAAGGCCCGCTACTGCATGGTTTGCAATGGACATCTTATTCATGGAGATAAATTCAGGGTCTTCCTCTCTTGTTTTCTTCTCTCCTGCATTATCATAATAGTACCTGTTGAATGCAGAACCCATCGAACCTGAAATATCAAGTACAATTACAAGATTAAGCTTCTTTCTCTTGAAATCTGATTCTTTGATCCCTGAATTAAGGCCTACCTGCATATAATATTCAGTTTTCTTTGAAAGAGGGTCTTTTGAGATAGCAATGCTGTAGGACGGGCAAAAAAGCCTGTTACATGGTTTTGTCTGACCTGTATCGAAATAATAATCATAGTATATTCCTTCATAGGTAATATCCGTAGGCATTGGAAGGTAATCATTCTCAATATTTTTCCTGAAATTCTCAATGTCATTCGCTCCGCCTACAGCAAGGCCAATAGTCCCGTTTCCCTTTGACCTGACTAAAGGAGGGCTTTCTGCCATTACAGCGGAATCAAATACTGGCGCAGCAGCATTTGTTTCGTGTTTTCCCTCATAAGAGACCTTATTCAGGGTTATGTCCACTCTTGTTGACTGGCCTGGCCTCACCTCAATACCTGTCTTTTCCAGAGTCTGATATCCCATCATTCTGACAGTAATGACATAGTCCCTGCCTGCAGGCACATCCTTAAATATATAATTTCCTTTATCATCTGTTGTGGCGTATCTCTGCATCTTTACGGATGGCCCATTTAGTGTTACAACGGCCCCGGGAAGAAATTCATCAGGCTGAACCCGTACGGTACCCTGTACCGTTCCCAGCTGTTCAGCCTGCAAGAAAAAGGCTCCTGTAAACAGAAGCAGGAAAACTAATATTGCAGTGCTTTTCATAAGAACCTCCTGAATTTATTTTAATACCATTGATTCCAGGCATATAATCCTGAAGATATTCATTGATGATGAACATTATTATAATCCTTATTAACCATGACTGAAGAATATTAATCACTGCCCTGATCAAATACCTTTATTAGGATATTTTACGCCCATATGGCAAAATATCAAGAATCTATTAAATTTATTATTCATTTCATGGCAGCAATTTTTATCAAGAAGAGCTGAGCTGTTGAGACTTTATAGTAAATTTTGCATGAAGCATCATGCCAAAATTTAGGGGTCCAAGCTATCAGGATCATTATATCCGGCCAGGATTCTTTTGAAAACAGGACATATCTTTGATATAATAATAATATGAATAAATATTTCATATTATCACTCATTATCATTTGCCTTCTATCAGCCTGTACTGAACTATACTGCATGGAAGACGAAGAATACAGCAATACCGGTATTTCAGGATTATGGATAAAGAATGAAGGACAGCTTGAGGCTGAAATACTTTACTATACTCATATGAAAAAGAGAAGGGTACTCATCAGGAAAAATGACATAGTATTTCAGTATATCCTGTTTACCGGGAAAGAACCTTATAAGAAAAGAGGGATTGATAAGGAATATGCCGATAATATCTCATATAATGTGGAGAATGTTTATATTGAGTTTCCAGGGGCGGATTTCAGCAATATTATTGAAGAGGAACAGGCTTTGACAAAATTTAATTTTTTTACAGGTTTTGGAAGTGACCGGTGGATTACAGATGTTTCTTCATACCGCAGGATAAAGATAGCTGAAATTTACCCGGGGGCTGACCTGATCTTTGATACAGGGTACAGAGATGTAGTGTTCAAGTTGCAGGGAGATGATGTATCTGCTGACAGGGTAGGCTCAATATCCGGGGATAAAAAGATTACTTATAATGAGCTGAATAAAAAGAGCATTCCTGAGGGCTCAAAAGGCATGCAGGAAAATATCCTCTGGGGAACCTATCTAGGAGGAACTCTTATTGACCAGTGCAAGGCTATAAGACTGGATTCCGAAAATAATGCTGTAATTATTGGATTTACAAACTCACTGGACATTCCTGCACCTGATGGCTATGATACAACATTCAACGGAAGCTGGGATATTTATGCAGCAAAGATGACAGCTGATGAAAACAGCCTCTTATGGGCAACCTTCATAGGCGGCAGTCAGGATGATTACGGCTATTCTGCAGTCATTGATTCTGAGGATAATATTATAATTTCAGGGAACACTGACTCTGATGATATCCCTGTAATTAACGGATATGATTCCAGCCTCAGCGGGCCCCTTGACATGTATATCTGTAAGCTGAACCCTGACGGGAACTGTTTGCTGTGGGCAACGTACCTGGGAGGGGAAGGCATGGACAGCGGGCTTGGAATAGTAACTGACAGTGAAGACAATATATACATTACAGGGTGGACAGGTTCCGATGATATTCCTGTGCATGGAGGTTTTGACAATACACGCAACGGGGATATAGATATTTATGTGGCAAAGATCAGCCCGGGAGGGAATGCTGTCCTGTGGGGAAGTTTCCTTGGGGGGTCGGGTAATGACCAGGGCAGGGCCATTGCTCTCGATAATGAGAATAATATACTGATCACGGGGTTTACAAATTCAGATGATAATCCCTGCCCAAATTCATATGATGATACATTCAACGGTGAATGGGACATATACGCTGCAAAGCTGTCCGGGGACGGGAAAAGTATATTGTGGGGCACATATATCGGGGGAAGCAATGAGGACTATGGAAGATGCATTGCATTGGATTCTGATAATAATGCAGTCATTGGAGGCTTTACCTCTTCTGGTGATATACCGGTGCCTGATGGATTGAATAATTCATTTGGCGGTGATTATGATGCCTATCTGGCAAAACTGGCCTTTAACGGAAACAGCATGATATGGGGGTCATATATCGGCGATAATCTTGATGATTACTGCTATGCCCTTGATACAGACTCAAATGACTTTGTACTGGCCGGGATAAGCAGCAGATATCAGGAAAATGTCGTCAATATGGACCTTCTTAAGATAAGCCCTGAAGGAGACACATTAGAATGGGAATTTTACTTTGACGGGAACAGCGAGGATTACTGCTTTTCCCTGGCTGCCGATAAATATGATAATATACTTATCGCCGGGCAGAGTGCCTCATTCAATATGCCTGTAGAAAACGGATGGGATACATCATATAACGGTTACGGGGATATATATGCCGCAAGGCTGAATCCATTCGTGACTGAACAGAGTGATGCTTCAATATCAGGCTATGACATTGCCTTTGAGACTGCAGAAGATGAAGATATTATAGACATCGGCACAAGGATAAGGAATAACGGGCTTGAGGCAGTTGAAAGCGGGCTTATAAGCCTCTTTTACATAATTGAAGGGAATGAAACCCCGGTTTTTATTTCAGAGCAGTCATTTGGC
This sequence comes from uncultured Candidatus Sumerlaeota bacterium, assembly GCA_964389675.1. Taxonomy (GTDB): domain Bacteria; phylum CAYMEV01; class CAYMEV01; order CAYMEV01; family CAYMEV01; genus CAYMEV01. Next base: position 41,160 of record CAYMEV010000024.1, on the reverse strand, counting down.
CAGATCGCCCCGCTTGGGAGCATTGTCATAGTATTGCAGTGGGATACGGGAGGATTAGAATTTGATCACACAGCTGAATATGGTATCCTGGCTTATATTTCCGGCGTACTTCCCCATGATGAAATTCCGGAGAATAATGAGGCTGTTTCGAGTATTATCCTGCCTCTGGAAATAGACTATTTCAAAGCAGACGGCTATCTGGGAAATGTTTTAATAAAATGGGGGACAAACACAGAGTATTATATCAGGGGCTATAATATCTACAGGCTGGTTGGAAAAAAGATAAGCCCCGGTTTTTCCTATTTGCCGGTAAGGCTGAACAGAGTCCTTATACCTGCCAGCGGATCGATTAATACGCCCTGCAGTTACAGCTTCGCAGATAATGTGAAGAACGGTGCCAGATATTTCTATATACTTGAATCGGTTCTGATGAATGAAAATACCCTAAGCTGGAGGGTACCTCTGAGGTGGATTTTCTAAAAAAGGCCTTTTAGATCACATGACATCATGAATGCTGTTGATGATTATATCTGTCTCTTTCTTTGCTTTTTCTATATCTTCAACTGATTTAATAATCTCATCTATCTCATTTTTAAGCTTCTTGAAAGGCTCTTCCTTCTGTATCCTCACATCCTGGTTAAGGAGCTTTGCATAGAGGGTCTTTATCTGGTAATACAGATTCTCAATCACTGCTATTATCTCTCTCCTTTTTGCAATAAGCCTGTAAACACTTGATTTATACTCCAGAAGGTTTTTCAGGGTCTCTTCCAGGTATTTCCTTTCCTTTTCCGGGATATTGCCTTCAAGGCTGTTTAGGATATCCTTTCGTTTCTCATCATACTGCTTCGGATTAAAGGAAAGCTGTTTAAGCCTGATCGTAGAGGTTTTGACCACCTCAAAATTCTGATTGATAATATCCTCAATATCCTTGATCTGCCCGGGTATGCTGTCATCATATTTATCCAGTTCGTTTTCGATGATATAGCTGTTAAGGCTGTTAATACTCTTTTCGATCTCATCCTTCAGCAGCTGATAATTATCATCCTGCATATAGTTTTCATTCCTTATTTCAGCTTCTTTTTCCTTAAGAAGGAAATGGGAAACAGCAAACAGCACTATGAAGAGCAATTCATCAAGCAGGGGGACGGGGGATAAAAGGCCAAGAAAAATAAACACCCCGAAGACAATACGCGATGTCTTTAACAGCTTCAGAGAAAAATACTGTGATAATCCTTTTAATATTTTCATAATTTTTTGCCAAATAATCCTTTTAATCTCAAATATCTGATTTCAGTGAATAATCCTGTATTTTTTCCCTATTTTTGTAAACGATTCAATTGCCTTATCCAGATGCTCCCTTGTGTGGGTGGCTGATATCTGAACCCTGATCCGTGCCGTGCCCTTCGGGACAACCGGGTAGAAGAACCCGATAACATAGATCCCCTCATTGAGAAGCTCACGGGCAAAATTCTGGCTCAACTTGGCATCATAGAGCATTATCGGAACAATAGGGTGGATACCCGGCTTTATATCAAAGCCCTTTCTGGTCATCTCCAGCCTGAAATACCTGGTATTCTCTTCAAGCCTGTCCCTCAGCTCGGTGCTTTTTGACAGGATCTCGAATGTCTTAAGCCCTGCATATACCAAAGCCGGGGGTATGGAATTTGAAAACAGGTAAGGCCTGCTTTTTTGCCTGAGTATCTTTATTATTTCTTTCCTTCCGCTGGTAAATCCGCCTGCAGCACCACCCAGAGCTTTCCCGAGTGTTGAAGTTATTATATCGACCCTGTCCATGACATTATTGTACTCTATTGTACCCCTGCCTGTTTTGCCTACAAAGCCAGTTGCATGAGAATCATCTACCATTACAAGGGCATTATACCTGTCAGCCAGGTCACATATTTCATCCAGTTTGGCAATGGCTCCATCCATGCTGAAAACCCCGTCTGTTGTGATCATTTTAACAACAGCCCCTTCCCTGTCTGCATCCATAAGGCATTTTTCAAGGTCCGGCATGTCACTGTGTATATACCTGTACCTCTTGGCTTTACAAAGCCTTATACCATCGATTATAGAGGCATGGTTAAGCTGATCGCTTATTACAGCATCATCCGAACCCATAAGAGTCTCAAAAAGGCCTCCATTTGCATCATAACAGCTTGTATACAATATGGTGTCATCAGTTCCAAGGAATTGGCTTATTGCTTTTTCCAGCTTTAGATGAATATCCTGTGTACCGCAGATAAACCTGACTGAACCCAGCCCGAAGCCATGCTTTGCCAGGCCTTCCCTTGCTGCATCAAGCAGTTCCTTATTGTTAGAAAGGCCAAGGTAATTGCTTGCACAAAAATTAAGGACCTCTTTGCCTCCCTTTACTTTTATTACAGGCCCCTGCGGGGATGTAATGACCCTTTCCTCCTTGAACAGGCCAGTATCCTTTATATTTGCAAGCTCTTTATTAAGCGATTCTCTGATTCTGTACATACCAATCTCCCTTGAAACCAGCTATCTAAATTTTATTAATTTGTCATTCAAAGTCAATTATTATCACTGTCAATTATGAACCTGAGCCTGGAGGATCCGGATTCATCTTTGGGATCGATCAGGTACAGGTTCCTGACCTTATTGAATATCCTTAATGCATATTCAAGGTAGACATCAGAAATAATAATTTCCCGGTACCCTCTGAAGCCCTCAATACGCTTTGTAAACCTGTCAGCTTCCCCCTCGTTGATATTGATGACGGATGTCTTATAGCCTTTTGCAGACTCTGTTATACTTGCCTTTTCTCCGCTGGCTCTGAGAAGCTCCGTGTTTTTGTATGACAAAGCCTCATCAAGCATATTTTTTCTTTCTATCTTTGCATTGATCACATCATCGAAGAATGACTGCACTGACTCCGGCGGCCTGATATAGCTGATATCAATAAAATATACGTCTACCCCGGAGTCAATACTATTCAGCCTCTCCTGCATCAGGTTCCTGATCGATATGCCCAGATCCCTTTTTGCACTTGTAAGAATGCTGTCAACATCATAATGAGACAGTATCTTGATAATGGAATTAGCTGCTATCTCATATATGATCCGCTCAGGTGAATTCTGCATAAAATAGTAATTTGCAGGGTTTCCAATCTTGTACTGTATGGACATGGAGATACCGACAATATTATTATCGCCGGTTACACAATATGAAGCAAGCCCGGTTATATCATAAAATTTCCTTGGAGTTGACTCTGCTTCGTAACTGTCGGAAAAATCATCAATTACCATGGTATTGATCCTCTTTATCGGGGCTTTGATGATCCTTTCAAAGGGATACGGGAAATGGTAGTTGAAACCGGGATTAACCTTGGGATTTATTATTTTCCCAAACCTGAGGAGGATTCCGACCTGATCCTGTGAAATGGTGTATATACCGGATAAAAAGTATATAATGACTCCTGCCCAGATTAAATACTTGAGGTATTTCCTCATTTCCTTTATGGTTTTTAAGAATTCCCCGTACATATACTATTTTTCTTCTCTGCCTTTAAGTATCTTAAACAGAAAACTGTCAGTAGACAGAATCAGCACTGATTTTTCATTAATTGCCTTTTCAATAGATTCAAGCGACTTCAGCAGTTCAAAGAACTCCCTGTCCTTTGAATATGCCTCCCCGATTATAAGAGATGCCTGGTAATCTCCTTCACCCTTGATGATTTCCGCATCTTTCTTCGCCTGGGAAATAATATCAGATACAAGCCTGTCCGTTTCTGCCTTTATTTTGGTCGCTTCCTCAATCCCCTCTGCCCTTACCCTTTTTGCTTCCTTCTCCCTTTCAGCTTTCATACGGTTATATACAGCATCGGCAACAATAGATGGATAGTTTATTCTCCTGATCCCTACCGATATAATTTTAATTCCATAGTTTTTGACTGTCTTGGAATTTGAGGATGAGGTAACCTTCTGCTCGATCTCTGTTATCTTCACATTCTCCCTGTCAGTATTTACTATATTATCCAGTGTGTAAAAGCTCAATTTTTCACTTAGTTCACTGTTTATCATGTCATTCAGCTTACCGGTTGCAAGATCCTTGTAGCCTATTGCCTGAAAGAAAAGAAGGGGGTCGTCTATCGCCCATACAACAAAAGCAGTGATTATAATGGGGTTCTTATCACCTAAAAGAAGCTGTACAGGATTTGTCTTAAAGATATCCATTCTTGCATCAAACCTGTTGACTGTATTCAAAAATCCCGGCAGTTTTAAATATATCCCCGGTTCCTTTATGATCCTTACAGGCTTCCCGAACTGCGTAATTACAGCATATTCGCCCTGCTGATTTATAAAAGCTGAAAAATACAGTAGTAATGCTAACAGTACAATAACTATAAGAACCTTTTTCATAGCTTATATCTCCATATTATTGATCAAGGAATTTTCTTTCTTCTTCAGTAAAATTCCCCGTTGTTGAGTCCTGGCTTTCCGATGCCAGCTCTGGTGCTGATATTGTCGCTTTTATGTCAGATCTCCAGATATCAGGCATTGGAAGGCTTTCATCAACTATAAAAAGCTTTTTATCCAAATAGGCTCTGGATAAGGCAGCAAATATATAGAATTTCCTCAGTATGTCAGAATATTTCCTGTACCCCATAAGTTTCAGCCTGAAACTTTCCGAAAGCCCCTCAGATGTGCGAATCCTATTAAAGCTGTAGGCTTTTGCATTTTCAACCTCCCTGATCGCCTCTGACCTCGCTTCAGGGATCTTCTGGTTCCTGAATGCAATGCTTCGGTTTATCATCATCTCCTTGTCCTGAATGGCAGCTATGACATCCTCAAAATATGTGGCAATAGGTATTGGCGGATGAACATCATTGATCGTTATATTTAATATCCTGATCCCCAGATTTAGATCATCACACTGTTTCTGTATTATCTCGGCTATGGTGTCAGGAATGGCTGCTCTCTGGTAGGTTGCAATATCAAAGAAGCTGTACTTTGAAAACAATTCTGTTATTACCGACTGAGCAATATCGACAAAGATCTCAGCAGGGCTGGATGCAGAATACAAAAATCCCCTTGAATCATATATATTGTAATATATAGTAAGATACGGATAAAAAAGGTTATTATCCCCGGAAATAAAAGGCTCATCAGAACCATGCTCCTGTGTCCAGAGCAGGGCAAAACTGTTTGTGTTCAGCACATTGCCTATATCTATCTTCTGTACTGACCTGGTCTCAAGTACCCTTACCCTGTCGATCGGGAAGGGCAGTTTTATATGCAGGCCGGCATCATATACAGTTTCTGTTGATTTTCCGAACCTTTCCACAATAGCATTGCTGTTGGTCTTAACAGTAAAGAATGATGTACTTGAATATATACAGAGTATAAGAATGATAACTGACCATTTTGTCTTTTCTTTGTTTCGGGAGAAAAAGCTGGTCAGGTTAAGGTTGAACCTGCTGTCAACCTTAATCCAGAAACTCCTGGTAAAAATGATAAAAAGCATCTGGTTGATCTTAAGGTCAAATATATCTTCCTTTTTACTGACAGCCCTGAGTGAGTTGATCACCACCTCAATTCCAAATCCAATGATTATTATCGAGATAACAGAAGCTGACAGGCGTTCAATATCCATGCCAAGGTAATAAAGAATAAGAGAAAATCCGGCGAAAAGCGATGTAAGGGCATCTGATCTGCTGTGCATGCCATCTGAAATAAGCCCGGGAGACTTAAGCTCCTTTCCTGACCTTGTTTCAAACTTGTATATCACATAAGACAGAAAAGCAAACAGAAGAAAGAACAGCCCGGATTCAAGGGGATATTTAACGATCTCAAGCTCTTCAAAGATGGTCCTCATCAGCAGGGAAAATCCGACCATAAAGATAAAACATCCAATCAGTATGGAGCTTTTTATCTCGTAGCTGGAATTCAGGAGGTTCATCAGGAAGCTGTCTTCAGGGGTTTTTTCCTCTTTTTTTTTCCAGTCCTTTTTAAGGGCATAGAAAACCATGAATGAAGTGATTATATCAGTAAGGGAATGCCATGCCTCAGCCAGAACAACTATGCTTGAGGTAAAATAGAATGCAATGAACTTCACAGCAGTTATAAGGACATTGCCGACTATTGATATTACTGCTGTCTGTTCCTTTTTTTTCTGATTCTCCGGCATAATTATATCTTAATTCCCCTTAAAAGAGTATAACATATTTTTATTTACAGTTTCCAGAACCTTTTGTTTCTATTTCTTTTATCCTGTTCAGCCTTTTAATGTGCCTTCCTCCCTCAAACTTTGATATCAGAAAGGCATCGAGTATCCTCATAGCATAATCACCGGCTGTATATCTTGCGCCGAGGCAAAGGACATTGGCATTATTATGCTCTCTGCTCAGCCTTGCATGATACTCGCTTGTACACAAAGCAGCCCTTATTCCCTTTATCTTATTTGCTGTAATGCTCATACCGATTCCTGACCCGCAGATAAGCACACCCAGGCAGTCGCGGCCGGAAAGGACATGGTTACAGCATTTTTCTGCATATTCCGGGTAATCCACTGATTCCCTGCTGTGACATCCAAAATCCTTAACATTATAATTATTGCTTTTCAGGTACTCCTTCAGAACCTCTTTCAGTTCATACCCGCCATGGTCAGATGCGATTGCGATATCAACAGAAATCATTATAGATAAAATCTCCTCTCTGGAAAAATTGATTTGCATAATTTACATCATTGCCAATTGCTGTTTTAAGTTTCTCAATGCTTTCATAGTGATTTTCATCCCTGAGCCTCTCAAGAAAGAAAATCTCTATATCCTCATTGTATATATCGATATCCCTGTTAAGTATATGGACTTCGATTGTCAGCGGCCTGTTTGATACACTTGGTGTTGTCCCTATATTTGTAATGGATGGGAAATAATCAGAGCCGGTAGAGCAGAATGTGATATATACACCCTTTTTTGGCACTATGCCTTCCGGGAGAGGTATGTTTGCTGTCGGGAACCCAAGACTGCTTCCAATCCCCTTGCCTTTCTGTACCTTCCCTGATATGCTGAAATATCTGCCTAAAAGCCTGCATGCCCTTATTACATCACCAGCTTTAATGCATTTCCTTATCAATGTGCTGGAAATTATTTCTCCTTCATCCATTATGCTCTTCATTATATGGGTTTCAAATCCATAATTCAAGCCAAATCCTTTCAGCATTTCCACATTGCCTGCACCATTTCTGCCAAACCTGAAGTTCTCCCCTATTACAATATCCTCTGCCCTGATAATCCGTGATATGTACTCCCTGATAAAAATTTCAGGAGGCTGTTTTGAAAAACTATGGTTGAAATCGAAAATCACCATAAGCTTAAGGGAAAAACCCTGAAGGATCTGTATCTTTTTCTTCAACGGAGTCAGGAGAAGCGGGGCTTTGGACAGATCCAGGCTCTTCTGAGGGTGCGGTGCAAATGTTATGAGGGCTGGCATGCTGTTTTTATATTCTGCAAGAGAGACTACCTTCCTTATAAGCAGCTGATGCCCCAGATGTATGCCATCAAAATTGCCTATCGTAATGGATGTCCTTTTTATACTTTCCGGTAAATTCTTCGGGTTGATCAGTATTTCCATGGCAAAATCCCTAAATATCCCTTTTAACTATTTCAGGATCTATATTATAACCATATGGCATTTTGTAAAATTTAAAAAGAGGGGCAATGATCCATTGATCTTTTTTTATGGATAAATGGAACAAGATGAACCTTAGCAGCCAGTTGAAAAGACTCTGCAGGACATATTGCATACCGGCAGCTTTTAATAAAGAGCAGGCATTTGAATTTTTTTGCAATCCGATTAAATTTGATATATTAATTAAACCGCTGTCATTTTAAGAAACCTGAATATTATATAAAGGAGAGGAGCATGAAACTAAAAAATATCAGGCTCATAAGGAGCGGCAAGGTAAGAGACATATATGAACTGGATGAAAAGAGACTGCTGATCGTCGCATCCGACCGAATATCTGCGTTTGATCATATCCTCAACCAGAAAATACCAGATAAGGGAAAACTGCTTAATCTGCTGAGCCTTTTCTGGTTTGATTTCGTAAAGGGCTATGTTCATACACATATAATATCTTCGGATATGGATTCCATCTCAGAACTGATAGACAGTGAAGAGAAGGCTTATCTCGAGGACAGGGCGGTAATAGTCAGGAAGGTTGATATCCTCCCCTTTGAGTTCATTGTAAGGGGTTATCTCACAGGGTCATATTACAAGATGTATAAAGAATCCTATGAAGATCTGCCAGTACCTCTCCCGGAAGGTCTGGAAAAAAATTCTGAACTGCCTGAAGTGATCCTTACGCCTACAACCAAAAGCAGTCATAAGGATGAACCAGTCACGCCAGAAGAAGTGATGCGTGAGATTGGAGAGGATAACTACAGATACATAAAGGATATAAGCTGCAGGCTCTTCCTTCAGGCCAAACATCATCTGGACAGCAGGGGTTTCATACTGGTTGACACAAAATTTGAATTCGGCATTCAGGATAATGAGATAATACTTGCAGATGAGATACTGACCCCTGATTCCTCAAGGTACTGGAAAAAGGAGGACTATGAATCCGGAAACAGCCCGGAAAGCTATGATAAACAGGTAGTAAGAGACTTCCTTGAATCAACCGGCTGGGATAAAAAATCACCTCCGCCTGACCTTACTGAGGAAGTAATAGCAAAAGCATTCAACAGATACCGTTCAATATATGAGGTTATCACTGACAGGAAGTTTGGGGAATAAAAATGAGAATAGATAAATTCCTGAAAGAAACAGGAATAATAAAAAGAAGGTCAGTGGCAAAAGACCTCCTGGATAATGGCCATATTTATTCAAATGAAAGGCCGGTCAAAGCATCCTATATGACGAGGAAAGGGGATAAAATCAGGATACAGAAGGGTTCTTTTTCAATAATCCTGGAGGTACTTGACATACCTGCAAGAAACCTTAAAAAGGAGGAAAGGCCTCTTTATTACAGAGTAATATCAAAGGAATCCGATATTGCCGGGCTGGATGAATAGGAGAAAAACAGATAACAGTTTCTCCCGGATAGATTATTGCCGGTGTAGCTCAGGGGTAGAGCAGGTAATTCGTAATTATCAGGTCATGGGTTCAAATCCCTTCACCGGCTTAAAAAAAACAAACATAAATCTGATATATCGTATAAATAATTAGAGAATTATTTATTGCTATTATGGAGATGTTACTATGGCGCTTTTAGAGGTTATAACCTACGGAAATCCAATTTTACGGAATGACAGCAGGGATATTGCTGATCCTGATCCCGGTACCTGGGAACTTATCGATGACATGTTTGAAACAATGTACAGAAACATAGGTATCGGCCTTGCCGCACCCCAGGTCGCAAAGAATATAAACCTGATTGTAATTGACCCTTCCTTCGGGGAAAAGGAAGAAGATGCAATGTACCTTATAAACCCCGTCGTCCTTGAACACAGCCAGAACAGGATTGAAAGCGAAGAAGGATGCCTGAGCGTTCCAGGAATAAGAAGCACCATTGAAAGATATGAGTGGGTCAAGGTCTCCTACAGGGACCTGGACAATAAGGAGCATATCACAGAGGCCGAAGGGCTTAAGAGCATTGTCCTTCAGCATGAGATAGATCACCTGAGGGGAGTGCTTTTTATTGATTATATAAAGGGCCTGAAAAAGACCTTCATACTCAGAAAACTTAGAAAAATCCTCCCGCCGGATGAACAGAACAATTAATACAGCATATATCGGATCCTCTGATTTTTCTGTAATACCACTGAAAAGGCTGGCAAAAGAAAGCTTTATCAGGCTTAAGTGCGTGATCACCCTGAGCGACAGGATATCAGGCAGGAATAACAAAAGGATACCGACTCCTGTAAAGGTCGAAACACAGAGGCTTGGGCATGATATAATTGAAGCAGATGATCTCAGGGATGAAAGACTTATCTCAAGGCTGAAAGAACTTGACCTGGATTTTATAGTAGTCTGTTCCTATTCAAAGATGATACCGGGAAGACTGCTTAAGCTTCCGAAATTCTTCTGCATCAATATCCATCCATCCCTTCTTCCTGAATACAGGGGAGCTGCACCAATCAACCGGGTTCTTATGGAAGGCAGGACACAGACAGGGGTAAGCTTTTTCAGGATGAATAAAAAACTCGATTCAGGAAAGATTATTTTTCAGAAAAAAATGCATATAGACCCTGATGATGATTATATATCGCTTTCCCAAAAGCTGTCATTAATAAGCGGTGAATATATACCGGATGTGATCCTCAATATCCATGAGAGCAATTACACTCTAAAATCCCAGGAGGATGAGCTCTCAACCTATGCCTTCCCGATAAGCAAATCAGAATGCAGGATAAGCTGGGAGGATAAATCAGTTGATATACATAATAAGATAAGAGGGCTTACAGGTTATCTGCCTGCATACACCGTTTTTAACAAAAAAAGATTACAGATCCTTAAATCGGAATTGTCGGATTGTAATTTTCCTGAAGAGGCAGAACCCGGAACTGTTATTATAAAGGAAAGGGATGTGATCGTGAAATGCGGGCAGGGCACCGCGCTTCTTATCAAACAGGTAAAGCCCGAGGGAAAGAATGCCATGAAGGCTTTTGACTTTGCCCAGGGATATAATATAGCCAGTGAAAAAGCATTATTTGAATAGAACTCCCGCCAGTATATATAATTGATATTTGCTTGAATTTATGATATGATTTAAATAAGTCCATATATTTTAGTAACTTGTCTATATCATTAAATAATATCCCCAAACATGACTCTCTCGTTTTTTAATATCATCCATTGTTGAAGCTTTATTCATTTATAATTGCTCCTGTTTAATATAAAAATATTGCAGGGACAAAACAAATTTACGGGGAAAATACTTTTTTTATTCAGTCAGGGTATTTTCACAACATGGCAATGCGATCCGCCGCCTGAACATTTCACAGCAGCAGAAACATAATATCGCGGTAGCATCCGTGTGCAGGCAGGACGGTTTCATGGAGACATTCGGAGAAAGCAATAAGCAAAAATCCTCTTTGCTACAGGACCTTGATTGCCACCAGGTTCATGTCGTCATGTTGCTCCATGTTCCTGGAAAATGTCTTAATATCTGCAACCAGCCGGTCAGCTATTTCGGCAGCGCTCAAACTGTGGGTATCCAGGGCCTCCAGGGTTGCTGCAAGCCTTCCTGTGCCGTAGAACTCACGCTGCCTGTTCCAGGCTTCTGTCAGACCGTCGCTGAAAACCAGCAGTACATCTCCGGGAACAAGGGTGACATGGCATTCCTGCACCTGATGTTGCGGCTGTACACCCAGGGGCATGGCTGGCTTCTGCTCCAGCGGCTTGACTGTGCCTCCCGATTTAAGCAATGGCATTGGCAGACCGGCGTTGCAGAATGTGAGCTCCCGGGTCCCGCGCCTCAGGGCCAGCAGGCAGATGACCAGGAATATGGACTTCTCCGTCTTGTGGTACAGGATGTGGTTGAGCCAGTGCATCAGGTCCTGCAGGGAATTACTGGCCGTGCTCTGTGAAAAGAGCACACCGTGGCTGAGTACCGCGGTCATGGCCGCCTTCATGGCCTTTCCGGACACGTCGCCGACAGCAATACCAATGGATTCACGGCCTTCCTCAAGCCAGAAGTAATCAAAGAAATCTCCGCCCACCTCATTAGCAGGAAAGCATCTGCCGGAAATATCATACCCCGGTACCCGGGGGTCATGCTGGGGCATGATGGACATTTGTGCGTGATGGGCAGTTTTCAGCTCCGTTTCCAGCCGGGTACGGCTGTAAACGTTTCGGATGTGGCTCTTGTAGAGGAACAGGACTGTCAGGAACAGGGCGGCAATGGCAGATAAGCGGAACCACCAGGTAGCCCAGAAGGGCGGGGTAATGTGAATAATCAGGCGTGTGGGTGTGTCTTTACCGATACCGTCATTATTAGTGCCTCTTACCAGGAATGTGTAAGTTCCCGGCGCTAATGTGGTATAGGAAGCTACCCGGTGCCTGGCGTCCGTATTGATCCACTGTTCATCCAGTCCTTCCAGTTTGTAGCTGTATTGGTTCTTATCCGGTATGGTAAAGTCCAGGGCGGCAAATTCAAATGAAAAGAAATAGTCCCTGTAGGATAAGGTAATTTTCTGGAGCGCGAATATAGGCGTGCCACCTATATGCTCCCTGTTCAGCTTCTTAAATGAGGTAATAACCACAGGCGGTTTATATGGGTTGTCGCGAATTTGACGGGGGAAGAAAGTGTTCAATCCGTTGATGCCGCCGAAGAACATTTCCCCGCTTACGGGATTGCGGAAAAAAGAACCTCCATTGAACTCGTTGCTTTGCAGGCCGTCAAGGACAGTGTAGTTTTTGCATGACTCCTGCTGTGGGTTGAAGCGGGACAGGCCGTTGTTGGTACTCAGCCACAGGTGTCCCTGATCGTCCTCCAGTATGCCGTAGATAGTGTTGTCCGGCAGCCCATCATCCCTTGTGTAGCGTTTGAATGTTCCATCCTGCTCGTTGAAATAGTTTAATCCACCTTCCGTACCTACCCATAGCCTGTTCTTGCTGTCGCGGAACAGGCAAAACACATAGTTATTGCTCAAACTGGCAGGATTGTCCGGCTGGCTCGTGATATAACTAAAGCGAGCGGTATGCTTATCAAACACATTGATACCGCCGCCATAGGTTCCTACCCATAGCACGTGCGGTTTTATTTCCAGTATGCAGCGCACCACAGCGTTGTTCAGCATACCGGGTACTGTACCGGAGAGATAACGCACAAAGGCAGCGCTATGGCTGTCAAAGCGGTTGAGTCCCCCGCCGTGCGTGCCTACCCAGAGGTCGTGATCTGAGTCCTCGTAGATGCAGCGCACCTGGCTATGGCTGAGGCTTTCCGGATCATCTGCCTGATAGGTGTAGGTGCGGAAAGTCCCTTTTTCGCTGTCAAAGCGGCAGATACCGCCTCCGTTCGTACCCAGCCAGAAGGTGCCGGCATGATCTATAAAAATAACCCTTACCATGTCATTGCTTAAGCTTGCGGGATCCTGGGTATTGTGCCGATAATTTCGAAATATGCCGCTTTTGCGGTCCAGGCGGTTTAGACCACCGCCATGCGTGCCTATCCACAGAATGTTGTCTTCTTGTTCGCAGATGGCCCACACAATGTTGTGACTCAGGCTGTTCGTATTTTCCGGATCTGCCTGCAACAGGTTGAACCCCTTGTCCTGGCCCAGAAGCTTATTAATGCCGCCCCCATAGGTGCCGAACCACAGCACCCCGCTGTAATCCTGGTAGATGGAGTGTATTTCGTTATGGCTCAGGCTGTTCGGGTCTGCCCCATTCTTATAATAACGGGTAAAGCGGTTGGTCTGCCTGCTGTACAGGTTCAGGCCGTCATTCGTGCCAACCCACAACCTGCCCTTATCGTCCTCATAAACAGCGAGCACAACATCGTTGCTCAGGCTGTGCGGCTGGCCGGGCTTGTGCCTGAAGACATAAAAATGGTTCTCCTCTATGTCCAGGGAATTCAGGCCGCCGCCGTTCGTTCCCAGCCAGAGTATACCCTGGGAATCGCAAAAGACCTCCAGCACGCTGTCATGGCTGATGCTGTCAGGTTTACCCGAAGCCCTGTAGCTGACAAAACCGGCACCGTCATACATGCATAAGCCGCCGCCATCCGTTCCTATCCATAGATTACCACGGGCATCCAGGCACATTGATCGGATGGTGTTATGACTCAGGCTGTTCGGATCTCCATCCTGGTGGCGGTAAACCCGGAATGACTGCTCTGTTTCGTCAAAACGGTTCAATCCATCGGCTGTGCCCACCCAGAGATTGCCTTTTCTGTCGCGAACCACGCTGTAGACAACATTGCTGCTCAGGCTGCCTGCGCTGGCATCGTGCCGGAAGCGGGTAAAGCGCCCGGTTAAGGTATCAAAGCGCGTCAAACCCCCGTGGAAGGTTCCTATCCAGATAATTCCATCCCCATCCTCATACAAACATAGGATATTGTCATGGCTCAGAGAATTTTCATTGTCTGGATCTTCCTTGTATACAGTGAAAGTGTAGCCGTCATAGCGGTTCAGCCCGTCCTCTGTGCCAAACCAGAGAAATCCCGTCCTGTCCTGGAGAATACACTCTACAATGCTTTGGGACAAACCCTGTTCAATGGAGATGTTCTGGAACTGAACGCGATTGCTTTGGCCATATACGGGAAGGGACAGCAGCAGGATGCAGATCAGCTGAGAGAGGTGTATACCAGCAAATAGTGATAGAATATTCAATCTTCCCATATAATATATTTTTAGCAGAATCAGTAGTGGATTTCAACCTTTTACATACATTTTGATTATATTTTTAAAGGTAAATCAAAATTTATTGCTAAAAAAAAGCTCAATCTTCTTTAAGTATTAGTATTGCTAAATATCCATAATAATATAAGGGCTTTAGCAGGCTATCTCACGTCATATGGTATTTTTAACAAAAAAAGGGTGCAGATCTCAAAATCCCGGCTATCCGGTTATGATTTTCCCCGGGGATAGACTATAATAAGTAAAAATCCAGGGTTTGATCAGTAATTTCACCGGATATATATAATTGATATTTAATTGATTTTATGATATGCTTAGTACCCTATGAAGGTAAATATAATTATCCCAGCAAGATACGGATCTACAAGGTTAGAAGGCAAGCCTCTCATGAAAATAGCAGGCAAGGAGATGATTAAACGGGTAGTAGAGCAGATAAGGCCTTCCAGCCCGGACTATAGGGTATATGTTGCTACTGACGACGAAAGGATAAAGGAATCGCTTAAAGAGTATGATTACTGTAGAGTCCTGCTATCCGGCTTTCCTTTCAAAAATGGCACAGAGAGGGTCTACTGGGCATTTAAGAATATTGAAAAAGCGGATATAATTATCAATCTCCAGGGCGATGAACCGCTTATATCCTTAGATATAATAGAGATGCTTGCAGAGGAGACCTATAAAAGCAGTTCAGGGTTTGCAACTCTCAGCACTGAGATAAAAGACCCTGAAGAAATATCCAGCACGAACATTGTCAAGGTTGTCACGTCCGGCGATAATTATGCCCTTTATTTTTCAAGAAGCCCGATACCCTACAATAGAGATGATATGGAGGATGTAATCTACAGAAAGCATATAGGAATTTACGGATTTAAGGCACGATCACTGGAAATGTTCAATTCCTGGGAGGAATCCAGCCTTGAAAGGGCTGAAAAGCTTGAACAGCTCAGGATATTAGAAAACGGCGAAAGGATAAGTGTAATAAATATTAAAAAAAGGCTTATCGGGGTTGATACCATAGAAGATATAAAAAAGGTTGAAGATTATCTAAATTCAATATAAGGAGTATTATCAATGCTTTACCTGAAGGTTGGTTTTGTACTGCTGATAATAGTATTTGTCGGCGTGTTCGTTTACAAGAATTATGCTGAGCTTTCCAAGGAGATCACAATGTATATCCCCCCGGTCAGGAAACCGCTGGGCCCTTCTCCTATGATACTGTATTTCAGCTTTTCACTTGTTGTAGGAATGATTCTTACAGGGTTTCCACTGCTTATCATGGCAATAAAAAATGCTGCAATTATAAAGAAGCAGAAGAGGATGATCGACTCTCTGAAGAATGAAATATCTCAGTTGAGCCTGGTAAACCAGAACCTTCATCCCGCAGGCGGGCCTCCAGCTGAATCAGGAACAGACCAAGATGAACCTGATAATGATGAGAACGGGGATATGACCGAATAAACTCTATGCAGCCTGAAAAAAAGCTCACTCCCCTGATGGAGCAGTATTTTAAGATCAAAAGCAGGTATCAGGATGAGATACTGCTGTTCAGGATGGGCGACTTCTATGAGATGTTTGATAAAGATGCAGTAAAAGCATCAAAGATACTCAATATAACCCTTACAAGCAGAAACAGGGACTCAAATGACTCCCCTCTATGCGGCATACCTTACCACAGCATCACAAAATACCTCCCGAAACTGCTTGAAAGCGGAGTTAATGTTGCAATATGCGAACAGGTCGAAGATCCAAAATCAGCAAAGGGGATTGTTAAGCGTGAGGTTATAAGGGTAATTACGCCCGGAACAATAATAGAGCAGGAATACCTTGACAGTGAGAGCAATAATTACCTCTGCAGTATTGCCGAGATGAACGGATCCTGCGGGCTTGTGTTCATTGATATTTCCACCCAGGAAATAAAAATGACTCACATTGACATCAGTTCTCAAAGGATCTATGATGAACTTACAAAGTTCTCCCCGACAGAGATAATCGCATCAGACACTATATGCCAGCAATTAAGACAGAATATATCTGTACTGACAGACCTTAATATTCCTGTAAGGGAATACAGAATATCAAAGAACAGGTTCTCTCTCTGGAAACAGGACATTATTACCTCCATTCCCACAAACAACCTCCAGCATTTTGCAGTTCAGCAGAGAGAAGAGCTACTTCTGTCCCTGTACCTTGCTGATGAATTTACAAAAGAAAAGGGGATACGCCTGGGCTTTGTAAACGATATTGATTTCTATAATACATCGGAGTACATGGACCTGGATTCCTCAACAATAAAGAATCTCGAGCTTCTCAATACTGATTCAAAATCCCAGGAAAATACCCTTTATAAGCTCCTGAACAATACCAGAACAGCAATGGGAACAAGGACATTGAGGTACTGGCTGTTAAATCCCCTGCAGGACAGGGATGAAATAAGCAAAAGGCTGGATATTGTAGAGTTCTTTTATAAAAACCGCAAAAAGCATGATGAGGTCTCATCGCTTCTAAAGGATGTATCGGATATTGAAAGAATCAACGGGAGGATAGAACATAATAATGCAACACCCAGAGACCTGGCAGCATTGAAGGAAAGCCTTATCCTGGCAATCAGGATCAAGGCAGAGCTTACAGGCTATGATGCAGGCCCATTATCCAGTATGGCAGATGGTATTGCTGATTTTTCAGATGCAGTCTCACTGATCGAAAGGACCATAGCTGAAGATCCTCCATCCCACACCAGGGATGGCGGATATATCAGGACAGACTGCAGTGAAGAGCTTGCCAGAACAGCCGGCATTATATCAAACAGCCAGCAGCTGATCCTTAATTATGAGGAGGAGCAGAGAAAGCTTACAGGAATAAATAATCTGAAGGTCGGATATAATAAAGTATTCGGTTATTATATCGACATACCCAAGAGCAAATCAGCCATGGCCCCTGAAAATTACAAAAAAAAGCAGACTCTCGTCAATAATGAGAGATTTGTTACACCGGACCTTTATAAGCTTGAGCATGTTATTCTTAATGCCGAAGAAAAGAGGCTGGCACTTGAAAAGGAAATATTCGAAGAGCTTCTTTTGAGCCTGAAAGCCTATTCCAGGTCATTAAAAACAAGTGCAGGGATCATCGGAAGGCTTGATACGCTTTTATCATTCAGTTTCACAGCTCAGAGGAACAGGTATTCAAGGCCAGTTATATCTGATGAGGGTATTATTGATATCAGAGACGGGAGGCATCCCCTTGTTGAAAGCTTTTTGAACAGGGAATTCATCCCCAATGACCTGCTGTTTAATGATGATGCAAGGTTCTATATAATCACCGGCCCGAATATGGCTGGCAAGTCTACATATCTGAGGCAAAACGCTTTAATAATCCTTCTCGCGCACATTGGATGCTATGTCCCTGCAAAGTATGCCAGCATTCCTATCATAGACCGTGTCTTTACAAGGATAGGGTCATCAGATTATCTATCCAAGGGCATGAGCACATTCCTGGTTGAAATGTCTGAAACAGCCCTGATCTTAAAGAACAGCACATCAAGAAGCCTGATACTCCTTGATGAAGTGGGGAGGGGGACATCCACCTATGACGGCATAAGCATAGCATGGGCTATTTCAGAATATATTTTCAGGCATATCGGAGCTTATACCATGTTTGCAACGCATTATAATGAACTTACGATACTTGGTGATGAATATGGAGGTATTGAAAATTACTGCATCCAGGTGAAGGAATATAATAATAAGCTTGTATTCTTAAGGAAGATCATCCCGGGTACTGCTGATAAGAGCTATGGAATTGATGTTGCAGAAATGGCGGGCATTCCCTTTGAGATAATACAAAAGGCAAGGAAGATCCTTGCTACACTTGAAAGCAATGAAAGCAATAACCTGGTTGACGGGCTTAAAGCCCGCAATGAACAGCCTGATGAATCAGAAGCCAGACAGAAAACCCTTTTTGAGAAGGAAGCAAACCGCATAAGGGATATACTCCATAAGGTTGATATAAACAATACAACTCCTATAGAAGCGCTGCTTCTTCTGGAAAAGCTGAAAAAGCTTCTCTGAAGCGTCCATATGAAAATCTGGTTTTTGTAGAATTATTAGAACAAATCTGAAATATTCTGGTATTTTATAAATAATAGTTTAAGCTAAAATATCCTGTGCTATTATTTTATTCAGATTAAAGGAACAGCTTTGAAAAAGGCCTTTATTATTATTTTTTTGTTTTCAGCCCTTCTTTCCATATATGCTGAAAACCATGCAGAATATCAATTTGAGGAGTTTGACTGCATTATATATAATAAAAACCCGAAACAGGGTGATGCAGTCTTTATAAAAATAACACCAAAATCAGGCATTATCCCTGAGAAGGTAGTTTTGGACGAGAATAATCAGCTGGGCTTCCTGCCATTCTGGCAGGATTATATCGCCATATTTGCCCAGGATTTCAGGAAAGATGCGGGGAAATACCCTATAAGGATAATATACAGGCATAAAGAGGCCCTTTTATCAAAGGATATCCTGATCAATTATGACAGAAGAAAATTTGATGTCTGGAGACTGCCGAAAAATATACCAAGAGCCCAGGCTAAAACAGCTGAAGAGATTGAGAACAGGAAAAAAGAGGTTAAAAAGATCTATGATGCACTCCAGCCAGTCACGCCAAAACTGTATATACTTGACGGCTATACAGAACCTGTCAGCAATGCTGACCTGGATGAGTACAAGTCCTTTGGCCAGAAGAGGCTGAGAAATAATATCGAGGTGTCAAGGCATAAAGGGGTTGATATATCCAGGCCATCAGGTACACCGGTTTTTGCACCGCTCAGCGGGAATGTCGTTCTTACCGGCCGGGACTATTTTTATGAGGGGAATATTATCATTATTGATAATGGCCTGGGTATTTTTACAATATTTTGTCATCTTGACAGATTTGCAGCAAATGAGGGGGATATTGTTGCATCCGGTGATACAGTCGGATTCGTAGGTACAACGGGAAGGTCCACAGGCCCCCATCTTCACTGGCAGGTAAAATTTCTGCTGAAAGACATAAATCCATTGTCTTTCCGTTTTTTGAACGATCTGATTAAGGATATTAATAAACACAAAGGAGTAATAGAATGAAGAAGGCCATATTGATTGTATTCATGCTTATCTTCTGTATCCCTGTCTTTTCTCAGGAGATACTGCATGAAAGGCTGTCAAACGGCATGGAAGTGGTAGTAAAGGAAAATACAAGCAGTACAAATGCCATGGTGATCTGCTTTGTAAAAACAGGCTCAATTCATGAGGGAGAATTCCTGGGTGCCGGGATATCCCATTTTGTAGAGCACCTTGCATCAGGAAGCACCACATCTGTAAGATCTGAGAGTGATTATGTCGACTGGACAGAAAAGATAGGAGGAAATTCAAATGCCTATACAACATATGACCACACGGCATATTTCATCGATGTGAACAGCGAATACCTGCAGGATGCTATAAATATGCTTTCAGAGACAATGCAGTTCTCACTCTTTACAGAAGAAGAGGTAGCAAGGGAAAAAGAGGTCATAATCAAGGAATTTGTCTACAGGGTTGCGCCTCCCATGGCTGCTATGAGGAACAGGGTCAATGAGACAGCATACCTGAAATCACACGTAAAAAACGAGGTTATAGGAGATATTGAGATTTTTAAGGGATTGCAGAGAGAAGACCTGCTTAAATACTATAAAAAGAGATATGTGCCCAATAATATGATCTTTGTAGTCTCCGGGAATGTCAACCCCGGAGAGACACTTGATATGATAAAGGAGGCTTTTAAGGATTTTAAGCCCGGCAGGCTGGAAACCCCTTATAATCCGACTGAACTGGTCAAAGTGGGTGAATATAAATATATTGAGGAATTTGATATCTCACAGCCAAGAGGATTCATCACAAAGATTATTCCAGCAGGCAATTACAGGGACTTTTTATCAATTGACCTTGCATGCGAGATACTTTTTTATAAAAGGAATTCCGACCTTCCTTTCAGGCTTGTTGAAGAGATGAAGCTGGTCAACTGGATCTACGGTTACTTTAACCAGGGATACTACTCAAATGACCATACTTTAAATATAATGTTCGAGGCCAAAGATCCCAAAGATATGGATAAAATAGTTAAATTGACCGACGAGATAATCCAGGAAATTATCCGGAAAGGTATATCCCAGAAGCAGATCGATGATGTAATAAACAGGAAAAAGGCCGAAAGGGTACTGCAGATCCAGACTCCAGAGAATGACTGCATGAATATAGGTAGTAATATGCTGAAATACGGAATACCTGATGTCTATGATATTCATATGAAGGAATATGAGAAGATCAGGCCTGAAGACATTATCGGGGTATTAAAGGAGTATTTTTCCGATAAGAACAGGGTTATTTTCTACGGAGTACCCACAGGGGCAAAGGAGCTGGCAGCTGCAAAAGATGAATATGTGGTCTCGGAGATAAGCAGGATCGAGAAAGAAAACTATACCGTCCTTCACAAACAGAATACCAGGTCTCCTCTCATACATTCATATTTCTATCTGCCAATATCTACAGACTATGAAACTGCTGAAAATGCAGGAAGTTTTGAAGTCATGACAGATATGATGTTCTGGGGAGGGACAAAGTCTTTTGATGCCATGGAATTTGACAGCTGGCTGGAGGACAGATATATAACATTAAGAGTAAACATTGGAAGCAACGGCCTTTATATTCAGTCTAAAAGCCTTAAGTCAGACTATCCTGAGCTTCTGTCAAGAATCTCAGAAATATTAAGTAACCCGGCTTTCAGTGAAAGGGAGCTTGAACTGCACAAGCAGAGGCTTAAGGCTGAGTATAACAGAAAAACGGATGATCCTGAGACCATTTATGATGATTTCAAGGACAGCATCCTCTATAAGGGCCAGAAATACGGGATCAGCAGGGAAAAAAGGCTTGAGATAGCCCTTAATCTATCCAGGGATGATCTGATAGAACTGTATAAGAATTATTTTAAGGCAGATAAGATAATCTGCTCATTCTTCGGTGATCTGAACACTGATGAGGCCATAGAGTACAGCCAGATGGTATATGACAGTGTACCAAAGGGTGAAATAATGGGGGATCGCGTACCCCTTACCATCCCGAGACTTCCCGGCATATTTACGAATAAAACACCATTTGAACAGGTAAGCATAATTTTTAATTATCAGGCGCCAGGCATGTTTGAAGAAGATTATATACCGATGACCTTAATTCAGGCTGTCCTTGGCAGCGGTTTCAGCGGCAGGATACTTAAAGCTACGAGGAGGGATAATAATCTTGTATATTCAGCTTATCCAAGATACAGCGCAACAAAAGACTATGGTTTCTTCAGGATCTCTGCTCTAACCTCGTATAACAAGAAGGATGCCCTTATCGAGGTTTTGAAAAGGGAAATTGAAAAGATCAGGGAAGGCGACATTAAACAGGAAGAAATCGATGCTGTGACAAATTATTATGAACAGCAGATAAAGTATGAATTCATGGATAATTATATAGCCTCCAATCTCTGCTACTATGAATCTGTAGGGCTTGGATATAACTACCTAAGCGAATTGATAACCAAATTCAGAGAATTGACCCCTGAGAAATTAAAAGAAACAGCAGAGAAATACTTCAATGATGCCACAATAATTATATCAGAACCATCTGAGGATGTTCAGAAGAAATTTGAATGATTCAGGGAAGAAGGTATACCGTAGAGGTTGTACCAAAACTTCTTTCCACTGCAAACAGTCCTAAAAAGGACTGTTTGCAGTGGATGACAATATCTATCTGATAGGGGATCCTACCGTTTGTTTCCTGGCTGGAAGAATAGAGCCTCTTATGTTCCAGTTCAATGTCTTTGATGCTCAGTTTATCCCTGCAAGTATATGCCTTTCCCTTGATCTGCTGTCCTACGGCATTTATATTTTCAGCGCTTATAAGCTCTTCTGAAGCCTTTTTTGCATACTTGATTATATTATACTGACAGTGATAAATATCAACAACACCGTACAGGACAATGAGAACAACCAGAAGCGTTATCAGTTTCCATAAATTTTTTAACATATATTTCTCTTAAAAGATCATACCTTTGAGTAATGTAAACATAATATGGTTTCGCTTTAAGTAAAGATTTTTCATTTTATTTCCCCCTTAATATCCTTCCAGTACCTGTTGAGTATCCTGATATATTGCTCTTCAAAGCCGATTTTTTTCGGGGTGAAGAATCTTATACCCTTTATGCTCTCATCAAGATAGGACTGGCTTACAAAACCTGAAAAATCATGAGGGTATTTATATTCTGCTGATTTTTCAGCAGGATAATTTTTCAGATGTTCAGGCACTGGATATAATTTGCTGTTTTTAACAAAGCTCAAGGCTTCATTTACAGCTGTACATGAAGAATTGCTTTTCGGGGCAAGGGAAAGATAGACTATCAGCTGTCCGAGGGGTATTATCCCTTCAGGCATCCCGATATTCTTATATGTATTAAAAATAGAATTGGAAAGTACCGCAGCATCAGGATCAGCATTGCCTATATCCTCTGATGCAAAAATGAGCATTCTTCGGAATAATATAACCGGGTCCTCGCCCAGGTTTATTACTCTGCAGGCCCAGTATAATGCGGCATCCGGGTCTGATCCCCTCATGCTCTTAATAAAAGCGCTCAGGCAGTCATAATGCGTGTCTTTAAGGTTTGTATCAATAGAATTACTGACATTCTCGAGCACAAAATCCTTTATATCATCGATTTCCGGAAGCCTTTTCTCCACTGAAAAAAAGGATGCCGACATCTCTATCAGGTTTATGAATTTTCTGGCATCTCCGCCGCTTGCTCTTTTTAGATAGTCTGACAGATCCCTGCTGATAAAAAACCCGGCAGGCAGACCGGAATCAACATGATTTAATATATATCTTAAAACCTCATCAAGAGCTTCATTATCCAAAGCCCGTGTTGAAAAAAGCATTATTCTCGACATCAGTGCAGGTATGATAGAAAACCTTGGATTTTCCGTTGTAGAGCCTATAAGCACGGCAATACCAGTTTCTACCCACATAAGGAGAAAATCCTGCTGAACTTTGGAGAACCTGTGTATCTCATCGATAAACAGTATTGTCCTCCTTCCCTTCTTGAATTCAGCCTGTGCCTGGTTCATGATCTTCCTTAACTCTGCTACACCGCTCCTTGTTGCAAGTATCCTTCTGAATATTGATCCTGTCATCTCTGAAATAACTCTTGCAACAGATGTCTTGCCTGTACCGGGAGGGCCCCAGAGTATCATTGACGGGATATTGTCAGAGATTATATACCGGTACAGTATGCTTTTCTTCCCTGTAAGATGTTCCTGCCCAAAAATATCATCAAGTTTTTTGGGCCTGGTCCGAAACGCCAGAGGATGTATTGTTTCTGCTCTACTACTCATAAAAAATCGAGGGGGATGCGGTCTTTTGATTTATCAGCTCTTCAGGTATTACAAACAGGCCACTTCTTTTTTCATTTATTTTATAATTGAAAAACTCAATAGTGGTCCTGGAATTATTCCCTTCATCGGTTGATTCAATCTTCTCGAGCAGGCCAGTATTCTGATCGATATAAAGTGTGACACTGCTTATAATAGATTCCCTGTCCTTGTCCCTCACCCGGATTATGATAGATTCTCCCTGCTGCCTGCATTCAAGTATATGGTAATAATTTATGACATCATGCATATTGAACCATAAGTGAAAGGGATTGGTCTTTTTATCCATTTCATCAGAACCGGTAAGCTGGATATCATTATCTTCTATATAATGCTGTAGAAGCCTTTTATTATCATAAACCATCAAAATCTCATCAGGACTGGTATATTCAACCCGGAAACAGCCATCGGTACTTGCCCAGAGATGTCCGGATTTTTCCCTTACAATGCCTGTACTGCTTATGTTCTCTGTCTGCCGGAATTCAGAATAAAGCACCTGTATCTCTTTGACAGTTGCTTCGTGCTTCTTTAAAAACTCCACGAAATCATCTTCAGCAGAGCGGGCATACAGATGATCCACGCAGGAGATTATACATATAAATAGAATAATAAGCGATAATTTCAGAAATGGTCCTTTATGATCTTTCAAAAATCCTCTCCATTATTGATCTGATTGATATAACTTTAACAATATGGAACTCCAAATGTTCACTTTTGAAGGCCCTGTGTGATCTCCCTGAGCTTCTCCCTGCTTTGCCCGAAGGACAGCCAAGTCTTCAGGCTGTCCTCGTCCATGAAAACATCCCTCATTTTGCTCCCTACAAAGGGGCCGACTACCTTGTCATATGCCATCATATCTATAAGCCTGCTCGCCCTGGCATGGCCTATTTTCAATCTTCTCTGCAGCATGGATACTGATGCCATTTTATTTCTGACAACCAGGTCAACTGCATACGGATAAAGGGAGTCATCCTGCTTTTCCATGATTTCGTCAACAATATCAGATGCCTCAATTTCATCTGACAGTATTGCATCATCATAATCAGGCTTTCTCTGCTTTTTGATAAATTCAACGATCTTTTTTATCTCATTTGTAGATATATATGCACCATGCACCCTCTGAAGGATATCATTATCAGGGGGCCTGTAGAACATATCCCCTTTTCCCAGCAGCCTTTCAGCACCTACGCGGTCCAGAATGGTTTTGGAGTCTGTCCCCTGGGTAACCCTGAAGGCTATCCTTGCCCTGAGGTTTGCTTTTATAAGGCCTGTGATGACATCGACTGACGGCCTCTGGGTAGCCATAATCAGATGGATCCCGACAGCCCTTGCCTTTTGAGCAAGCCTTAAAATACATTCATCAAGCTGATTGCCCTTTGAAGTCATCATAAGGTCCCCGAACTCATCAATAACGATTATTCTGTAAGGCATTAACTGCGGGATCTCTTCCGGGGCTATCCCCTTGTTCTGCATATTCCTTATCTCGAAATTATATTCCTGTATATTCCTTACCCGCTGTGCAGCTATATCATTATAGCATTCTTCCATTTTGGAGACTGCCCATTTTAATACATTCAGAGCCTTATCAGGATCAGTAATAACAGGTGCTATTAAATGGGGCAGGTCCTCATAAAGGCCGAATTCAATCTGTTTCGGATCAATGAGTATAAGCTGAAGCTCTTCAGGAGTGAACCTGTAAAGCAGAGAAACAAGAAGAGAGTTAAGGCAGACGCTTTTTCCGCTGCCTGTGGCCCCCCCTATTAACAGATGGGGCATCTGGCTAAGGTCTGTAACAACCGGGTCGCCTGCAATGTTTTTCCCCATTGCGAAAGGTATCTTGAATCTGCTGATAAAATCATCCGACCTGATAATATCTTTCAGTCCAATTACCTCCCTAAGATCACTGTCATTGGGAATCTCGAACCCGAGGCTACGGTTCTCGGGGACAGAGATTATCCTGATGCTGTTGACGCCAAGAGCAAGGGATATATCTTCTTCAAGGCTCTTTATGGACTTTATCCTTATGGAAGGGGCTATCCTGAAATCATATCTTGTTACTATCGGGCCGGGTTTCACATCTATTACATTTCCTGCAATTTTATGCTCAAGAAGCTTGTTCTCGAGATTCCTTGACTGCCTGCGGTAGACATCCCTGTTCTGTTCCCTGTCTATGGACGGATAATCCTTCATAAAATTCAATGGGGGCAGAAAAAAGCTGTCCTGTGTCGAAGAAGCTTTATCGAATTCTTTATCAGAGAGGCCATACTTATTCTTTGATATTATTATATTTATATCAGGATTAGGCCTCGGCACCTTCAGGTTTTCAGGATTATCACCATAATCCTGTGTCTTTTTCTTCCTCTTTGATGATTTGCCGGTATTCTCTGCTTTATCCCTGCTTTCATACTCCCTGTTTATATGGAACGGGTCGTAAATATCATCTCTAGTGCCACTATGTGATTCGATCTCCTGGTTTATATTATCAGCTTCAGACAATCTTTCCCTGGTGCTTTTGATCCTTCTCAGGATCTTCCCTGCAATTTTATATACTGCTATAAAAGGCCACCTTACAGCCCTCCATATATTTCGGCTTAGAAAGCATACCGATCCAGCGGCCTTTTTTGCCCCGTACGCAATATTTCTTATGGCCCAGGAAATGGAGAACCCGCCCAGAACCACAAAAAGCGAAACAAAGAGAAGTATTGAAAACAAAGCTATTGCACCCGAAAAACCCAGATACCTTATTATGAAATTCGAAAGCTGTTTCCCTATAATACCGCCAGCCAGGATTTCCTCGTTTGCATAGGATATGAACCCTTCCCTGTCAGAAAATATAATCACCGATACATGCAGAAGTGACGCAAGGTTGATTATAATAAGGAGGATACATATAATCTTATGAAGCCAGAATCTGATCCTTTTCAGAAAAAATGCCCTGTAGCTCATAAAAAGGACTAAAAGAGGAATACTATAGGAGGACAGGCCGAGAAATGCAAATAATATACTGCTTATTCTATTGCCGTAAAAACCGACAATATTCCTTGTAATTTCATGAGATGAATCAAGCCTGAATAGCGAATTATCCCTTGGATTATATGATGCAATGCATAAAAACAAATAGGTTCCAATAATAAGCAGGACAACCCCGATCAGCTCAAATATCATTTTTCTGCTATCTAATTGGGGTTGCCTCTGCCTTTTCATTCAATACTCACAATTTAAATTTCAATCAATCTGCTCTTATATACAACACTTTGGCAAATATGTAAAGAAAAGTAAATTCTGCTAATAGTCTGGAAAACTGCTGCCATAATAATCAATTGAGAGGATAGGAAGGGGCAGGCCGTTAAACCTGATCCTGAGAAGAATATCCTCGATTACCGGATCTTCCCTCAATTCTCTTTCCACACCGAACAGCTTTATTTTTATAATATCGCTCAGGTTGATAAGCCCCATCTCAGGATATTCAATTATACTGACATCTTCCCTTTTTATCCCAATTTTATCAAGTGCAATATCTATAGCCTTTTCAATTCCCCCTATCTCATCTACAAGGCCGTTTTTGAGAGCATCTTCTCCTATCCAGATCCTTCCCTGGGCAATCCTTTCTATTTCTTCAAACGGCCTTCCCCTGGCTTCGGCAACAAGCTCCACAAATTCCCTGTAGAATGACCGTATCTTTTTTTCCATAATCCTTTTCTCATCATCATTAAGGTTTCTGTCTGGAATCCGGGCATTGATCAAAGGTATCAGGATACCCTGGCCCAGGTCGGATGATGCTCCCCTTTTTACATAATCATAGGAGAGCCCTGTTTTTTCCTTGAATCCATCATCATAAAGCCATCCGCCGATAACCCCTATAGATCCTGTGATTGTCGTAGGTGAGGCAACAATAATATCACCGTTCATAGATATCCAGTAGCCCCCTGACGCTGCAACATGACCCTGGCTAATTATAAAAGGCTTTATTCCTTTGCATTCCTTTATAGCCTCAGCGACAAGGTCAGATGCCAGGCCGTCGCCCCCGGGCGAATCAACCCTCATTATTACCGCCTTTACATTTGCATTGTCCTTAAGCTTCCTGATAGTCTTACTCAGTTCTCTTGCCTTTATCCCGGTATCCATATCAGTGCCTCCAAGCGCATATACAACAGCCAGGACCGGTTTTTGCCCCCATGTACTGTCAGGCTTGCTGTCCCTGATAAATGCATCATAGGATACCATGTCAGGCTCCATCTTAAACTGGCCTGTAATTATATCCTCTATCTTGTCGAATCTTCCGACAACATCAACAAGGCCGTATTCCAAAGCATCATCTGAGTCGAACATCCGGATATTATTTACCAGATTATCAAATTCCCCGGTGGAGATATTTCTGCTTTCAACTATCTCATCACGTACAACCTCGTAAAAAATATCAATCATTCTTTGCCTCTGCTCTCTGTCACATTCTGACATTGAATCCCTTGAAAAGCTTTCAGCAGCGCTTTTATAGCTGAAGAACCTCCATTCATCAAAACCAAGCCCAAGCTTGCCCAGAAGGCCTCTATAGAATGTCCTGCCTGCAGAGTATCCCTCAAGTGTGATCGACCCCATCGGGTCCATTACTATAATATCTGCGACAGAAGCCAGATGGTACCCTGATATTGAGACTCTGTCGAGATACATGACTACTTTTTTCCCAGCATCCTTAAACTCTCCAAGCTTTTCTCTTATCTCCCATATCATCTGGTCATTTATTACCATACCTGATGTGTTTACTGCAATGCCGCCAACTGTATCATCATTGATGGCATTCTCAATACCCTGCAGTATTTCAAGAAGGGTATGCCTTTTATCAAGCATGGCAAATTTCCTGTAGCTTACTTCTCCGAGCAGCTCCATTGATATATATCTGTCTTTTTGCTTAAAGCCCTTAAGCAGGCATTTGCCATTACCTCCCAGTCTCAGGCTGTATGTGTTATAACTATGCTCAGATTCATCATCGAAGCTGCCCAGCACGCCAAGGCCTGCTTTCCCAAAACTGAGAGACATACCTACTGTAAACCTTTTATCACTGATGTATCTTCCTGTGATCTTCAGTCCGTCTATTACATCGAATGCAATTCCTGCGCTCCATCTGTCTTCATTTTCATCGTCTATCCTGTTTATTGCAAAATCCCCGAATAATGATACCCTATCATTCCTGAACGGCCTCAGCCCTATATCAAGCACTGCCTCCCTGTCACCGTCATCTGAGATTGAAGATGATAATCCGACCGAGAACATACTGGAAGGCCGGTAAAGCATCCCCAGTGTAAATACATCATCCCTGCTGAAATAATCTGTATCTCCTGAAGACCATCCGTATCCGATTCCTACTGCAAATTTCCTGTTTCCAAATCCGGTTGATATCCTGTAATCTTTTACAGAAAATTCATCATACCTGTCATAAATAACTCCAAACCCGATCCCCGGCAAGGCTGAAAAGATACCGTATTTATCATTTTCGTCAGCATAGGAGAGGATCATCTCCGGGTTATCAAGCATTGCAAGGTTTGCGGGGTTAATATAGCCAAGCAGTCCATGACCGTACGTCCCTGGTGAGCCGTATAAAAGGTCATCGTAATAATCATAGGCGGTAAATCCGCTGGTTATGACTGCTGAAAAAAGAAATAAGATAAAAATGCCAAAAAGTACTCTTTTCAAGAATCTCCCTCCGTTTTTAAAGATTTATAAGACTGCTGTTAAAGTATTTTTTTTTATTTCCGGCAAACAAAGCAGGCAAAAGGTACGCTCATTCTCAATAACTTATCTTCATTGGCCTTTCTGTTCAATGCCTGTTCCAGCCTCTTAAATACAGAATATTCGAGAGAGGCATCACTATTCAGGATTGCCCTCCATGGCTCCAGGAATGCCAGCTTTATGAAAAAATGATTAAGCATGGCCGTACCGTCCAGATAGTTCAAGGTGAACATGTCCTCTTTTATAAAGCTGATGTCAAACCCTGCATTTGCTACTGCAGTTTCTGTCTCTGCTATGCTCTTTCTCCTGGACCTGATATGGGCTATTATATCCGGGACCCTGTTTTCAAGGCCCTGATCCTTTAAAACCTCTGCAAAGCATTCATAAAATTCCATCATGGTACCGGGAAGATTAAAAGTAAAGACGAGTTCTCCGCCTTTTTTGCAAATTTTATGGCACTCATGGTAGACCCTGTCCTGGTCTTGCATATTGTTAATCCCGTTATTGGATACTATCAGATCAAAAAAATCAGCTTCAAATATGCCGTCCCTGAAAGGCTCATTTATAAGTACAGCATTGCTGATATTCATGGCCTTTTTCTTAAATTCACACCTTTTTATTGCCTGGCTGCATTCATCAATACCATATACAAGTGAAGTAGATCCCAATCTCTGGCAGATTTCAAAAACTGGAAACCCCTGGCCGCATCCCAGATCAAGAATCTTCATATTTCTGCGAACTTTTATCGAATCAAGGAGCATAAGCCCGAAGGGAGCCGACCAGAGCGGGATTTCATCAGATATGGACACAATATCAGGAGAGTTGTATTCAATATGATTTTTCAGGTATTCTGTCATATTTTACCAATTTTTAATGGTTTTCATCCTATAGGGGATTATCCTGATGTAACTGTCATTCCCCTGAATCTATGTCGAAAAACCGTATAGAAAATGGATATACCCACAATATACCGTCATTTGCCTTGATAGCCCCTATTATAGGAAATATCACGCCAAGAACAGCAAGGATAATAAGCAGAGGTATCCCTATAATAAGAAATGACAGCAGGATGAAGATTATAAGATAGATAAAATATGTAAAGATCCAGTTTGCAACGATCCTGCCCTGTCTGTCAATATATACAGACTCCTTTTTTCTGATCTGCCAGAGGAATATCGGCGCTATAAGGCCGGCGAAGGGAATAACATAGCTGAAGAACTGAGATAGATGAATAAGCATTGCCCATATATTCTCATCACTGTTTTTTATTCTGCTGGCAGGCTGCTTTTTTATTTCTTTATCCCTGAGCAGTTTCTCTTTTGCAGCTGAATATTCATCATCAGACAGGATATTTTCCTGTTTCATCTTATAAAGCTTCTGAATTTCATCTGTAAGTGACATATTCAGACCCTTCTCCTTTTCCAGGTATTTTTCTTTATATTAAATACCTTTCTGAAATGAAATCCATATATTGTATACGTAATTGCAAGAGGAAAATGTTTGATTTTCTTGAACAATGCCCAGAAAAGAAATTTCCAGTAATACGATCTTGCCTTGTCTATTATGCCCAAAAACAGCACAGATTTAAAAAGTGCCCTCAAGGATACCAGGTATTCAGGTATGCGGGATAATCTGAACCTGGTCTTCAGCACCGGATCATATTCATTAAGAAAGCTTCTAACCCTTTCATAATATTCTTTGGGGCTGTATATCTGATTGATTATCCCCCTGTAGCCTTTTAATAATGTGTCATATTTTATCCTGGGAATAAAATTGATTGAAAAATTTGTATTATCCCCTGTAAAGTCCTTTATTATCCTGCCTGTTTTCTCAAGCCTCCTGTACAGGGCAGTACCCCTGGGAGCATTCAGAAGCCCGACCATGGCGGTTACGATCCCGCTTTTCTGGATAAAATCAATCTGCTTCTGAAAAATTGAAAGGGGATCATTATCAAAACCTACAATAAAACCGCCCATAACCTGGAGGCCATATTGCTGCATTCTTTTGACACTGGATATCATGTCTCTGGTTTTATTCTGATACTTTTTGCATTCTGCAAGGCTCTCTTCATTTGGTGATTCTATACCAACAAAGACGCTGTTGAAACCTGCCATGACCATCATTTCCATAAGTTCATCATCATCAGCAAGGTTTACTGAAGCCTGTGTCATGAAAGTGAATGGATATTTTTTTTCTTCCATCCATTTTATTAAAGATGGAAGAAGATCGTTCTTAAGCTCTGCCCTGTTACCAATAAAATTATCGTCAACAAAGAAAACCCCGCTTCTCCATCCATTCTTATAAATGTTTTCAAGTTCCCTTAGAACCTTTGCTGTACTCTTAAACCTGACTTTATGGCCGAACAGGGATGTTACATTGCAGAAATCACAGTTAAAAGGGCAGCCCCTTGTATATTGTATGCTCATTGACTTGTAATCCTTCATGCTTATAAGGCTCCACATCGGTACAGGAGAAAGATCCATGTCACAATGCCCTTCTGCCCTGTATATATGCTTTGGGTTCCCCTCTTTTAGATCTTTTAAGAAATGGGGGAATGCCATTTCAGCCTCATCCAGCACAAGATAGTCTATATCATCGTATTTCTCATGATCTGTACTGAACAAGGGGCCTCCTGCAGCTGTTTTTATGCCCAGTCTTTTGCAGATAGCCATAAGGTTTCGGACAGATTCACTCTGAATGGACATTGCACTGATAAAAACAAGGTCAACATTCTTAAACATCCTGTTTTTCAGTCGTTCCACATTCATATCAATAAGCCTGATATCCCATTCTTCAGGCATCATCGAAGCAACTGTAAGCATTCCCAGCGGAGGGTGCGTAGCCTTCTTTGATACAAACTTCAGTGCATACTTGAAACTCCAGAATGTATCGGGGATTTTGGGGTATATTAAAAGAACCTTCATGCTTTGCCTCCTTTTGTAAGCATTTTAAGTTGGAAGAAAGCATGTTCGTTTTAAGAACCTTTATGGGCTTTGATTCAACTTATTACATTATAAATGATATACCCTGCAAGGCTGATGTCAATATATAATTTGCTGTTTATCGGTGGAATAAAAAAGGGCAGTGCAAATGCACTGCCCTTTTCTGATATGTTTAACAGCCTATTCTATAGCTGTCATTGCATTTGTATCACCGCCAGCTGCGATATTTTCCCATGAGCCGGTATCTGTAATTCTGAGGTATACACTGCCGGTACTTGTTTCGCATACGATAAGGTCATCCCTTGTACCGCCTGTGAAGTTACCGGATATGATCCTCTTCAATGATGCCATGATCAGAGTTGACCATCCTTTCAGGTCATAGGAATAGTAATATGTTCTGCCGTCAGCATAGGTGAACAGTATTTCTGCTCCAGCTGTACCGCTGATATCACCGACTCCTACATAATGGCCTGATGCTGGTGAAGCATAGGTGATCCTGTTGAACTGGAACCCCTTAGGAAGGCTGCCCTTGGATACCCATACATGGTTCTCAGGTATATCGCTGATAATGTCGAATTCAGGGCTGAGCTCGCCAGCCTGCTTCATATCAAGGCCCTTTTCAGGAATATATCTTACTATATAGATCCCGAAACCGTCAAAAACAGTTACAAGCTCAAGGTATCCGTCTGCTGTGACATCTGCAACTGCTACCTGTGACGGGCTGATATTGATTATATTGGTAAAGCTTGCTGTGGTGAAATCATAGAGGAAGTATCCTGCATATCCTGTAAATACAACAACGAGCTCATCTATGCCGTCAACATCCCTGTTGATATTTCCTGCAGCAAGTATATCAGCGGACATAGCATTAACAGCTGTCCATGAACCGCCGAATGTCCATCTCTGGATACCGTTGCTTGAAAATGATGCAACGACCTGAACCGGGCCCTGTGCAGTTGTTTTTGCAAGGGTAAATTCTGTAACGCCGGCAGCATCGCCGATTATACTTGTCCATGTAGCGCCTAAAATGTCATAATAATAGAGACCCATACCCGGTAACAGTGCAACGATCTCAAGATTTCCATCATTTGAGATATCGCCGGCAAGTATCTTTGTTCCAACTACGCCTGCGAGGATCTTGGTCCAGCTTGAACCCTTTGACTCCATATACGGGGATTTGGTCGGGCTGTATTCCCAAAGCCAGATTCCCATAATTGATGCGTTCTCAAGGCTGATACATGCAGGTGTATAATCTCCGCCTTCTTCTTCATAGTATGCTGTAAATTCTACAGCCCTGGCAGGCATTGTAAATGATGTAGATTCTGCATACGGGTCTGCAAGAAGAGCCACATCCTCTGAAAGCCCCTGCCATTCAACAAATACATAGCCCTTTGGCGGAAGGCTAGCTGATATATTAACTGCTTCAGCCTCTGCATAATCACCTGCACCTGTCAGGACAACACCTATATCAGACGGGTTGGCAAGCAGTGTTACTGCATAAATTGGCTCATAAACAGCATACAGGTCAATGGCCCTGTAAGGCATTGTAAATGATGTAGACTGTGCAAACGGGTCAGCAAGCAGTGCCAGGTCATATGCAAAACCTCCCCATCCAAGCCAGTTATAGCCTGCTGGAGTATCTGCAGAAATATTGACAGTTGCACCCTGTGCATAGTCACCTGCACCTGTAAGGGTAGCTCCGATCTCTGCAGGATCTGAAGTAAGGGTCAGTGCATATGTATCAGGCCATACATAGGCATCATCATAGACAAGTATGTCTGTAACGGCCATCAGGTCAGCATCCTCACCCTGATATACAAATGCCAGGTAGAATGTATGCCCAGCAAGGGCTGATATGTCATAGGCATAGCCGTAGAAATACCCGGGATCCTCTTCCGGATCCGGTGCAAGCTCTGTCAGTTCAAAGAAATCCCCGTCAGCAGGATCGCCGCTTCCAAGGGATACCCAAAGGCCGTGATATACATAGTAATCAGGCTCTGTCCAGGCATAGTAGAACTGAAGGATTATCAGTTCCTCCTGCCTTGTGGGCTCTATGGTAACCTGTGGTGAAACAAGCCAGTTGTCAGCAACTTCGCCTGCTGCTGTCCAGCCGTGGACCATGTAGCCTCCGGAATTCCACTCCCAGCTTACCGCTGTGGCATCGCCCATCTGGTATATATTCCAGCCGTCATAGCCATCTGCAAAATCCTCGTTCAGCCACATATCCATAGCAGTTGATGTCACTGCAACAGAATCAGAAACACCTGTGCCATTTGCCTGCACTGTGTCTATCATCTCAGTAAGCGCTGGTGTTCCGACAGGAACAGTTACCTTAAGGTAAACATCAGCATAGTTTCCTGCAGTAATTGAAAGGGGATCCGGAACTGGATTCTCTGCTGTATCAGCATATAATCCGTCTGCCCATCCCTTGGAGAGTGTAAATGTATAATCATCATCCGTATCGCCTGCATTGGTAACCCTCAGCTGATAGAAGAATGATTCGCCTATCTGGACCAGGGAATCGCCTGTCATATTTGCTATTGATACTGAATAAGCCGGCGCTACATCAACCAGGACATCATCTATTACCCATCCGTCATACTGATAATGATTGCCTTCAATTGTCCATGAGAACTGCATTGTAGTAGCTTTTGCAGGATTAGGGACAAGTATGTTTGCAGTTGCAGGCCCGACATTTCCGCTGCCTGAAACGATCTCCCAGCCGGTATCGACCCAGGTAAGGCCTGTGGTGCTGTACTGAACCTTTAGTGTAGCTCCTTCAGCATAATCATCATAGAAATGCTTGAAGCTCAGTGCAATATTTGTAACTCCGTCAACATCAATGGTCGGCGTATAGCACCTGGTAGTACCGTCAAAGGAGACCCAGGTAGCAAGAAGCTCATTTACTGCTCCGCCTGCAATGGCTGTTTCACTGATGCCCCATACCGGGTCACCGCCGGTATCCTCTACTGTCCATGTAGCCGGTATTGTTGTACCGTCAAATGTTTCGCTGAAAGGCAATGCTTCCTGTGCTGATACAGAAAAAATCCCGATCATCAGAAAGATTGCCAGGAATGAAAATAGTTTTTTCAAAAAACCCCCTCCTGTTTTATAGTCTTGATTTTTTTTGGATGTATAACGACAATAGTTTTGTTGTCCGGCGCTTGCTCTGTCAAGGATTCCAGAAAATGAAAATTCCATAAATATTAGTTACAATATCTTTATATAATTGTCAATTATTTTTTGCAATTATTTTCAAGCTCCTGTTTAATTTTATAACATTATTTCTAAAAAAGATTTGGAATATTCTGTAAAACTGGAATATAATAATGGATTAAATGTGCAAATATAATGTGCAAATATGAAGTATATATGATTAAATCTCTTAAATATTTTTATAAGGAGGATATAAATTGAAAAGCTTTTTGCTTTTTCTTATCATGATTTTCATTGGTTCCTGCATGCTTTCAGCAGGTCCTGGCAGTGAGCAGATATCAAAGGACTGGGTCGAGATGGATAAGCTTCTTACTGAAAGAGAGGCTTTCCTGTATCAGAGTGAATTTGAAAAAAACCCTGATGAATTTATCAGTAGCTGGCTTGAATTCCGCAGGCGCTTCAAACAGAAATCAACTGAATTTGGCGAAAGATACGGAACTGACAGGAATATGCTCCAGGAGGCTTTCCAGAAGCATTTTAAGCCGGTTGAAGCCAACAGGGAATGCTATGTGCTTATCGATCAGTACCTTTTTGCAGATATTGACCAGATGCACAATAATATTACCCTGTGGGCTGAAAAGATGGGAGAGGAAAACTATGACCGCTGGGAGCAGTTTTCAAACCCTGACAAGACAAAGCTTGAATTAAAGTACCGCTATGCACAGAGAGCATTAAAAGGCTATAAAGCAGCTGCAAAGATGAATCCTGATAAGGATTATGAAGAACAGATCAAAAAATGTGAGTCAGCAGAGAAGGAATCAAAGGCTGTCTATATAAAGACAATGGAATCCATTATATGGCCAGGCAATAATAAAGATTTTGAGGGGCCCGGCAAACCAGGTGAGCTTGCCTCAGCCGCTCTGGAATTCCTTAAAAAACACCCGGACTGGAGCAGGCCTGAGTACGATGATGAACATATCCCTTATGCAGCATGCGTTACCGGGAACAGCTGGGAAGTCTGGAAAAAAGCACCCCTTACAGATGCGCCGACACAGTACAGCCTTGACATGCTTGTTGCCTTTTCCGGTAAAAATGACCCTGACATAGTATATGTGTATAATATGGTTTTTTATACAGCAGAAGAGGCAGGGGTAGAAAAGGGCCTGCCTTTCAAATATGCCAGCTCGAAACAGTACCAGAAATATCAGATGCTGAAAAAATCCGTGCCCAAAGGAAGCAGATCTGATGAAACATCAGGAGATGCGACTGATTCACCGTTCAGCGCCGGCAGGATACTGTTCAGCCTTTTACTGATGGCCGGCGGTATACTGGGTGCAGAAAACATTATTACCAGGTTTCTGCCCAACCTCAAGGGCCTGTATGGAAAATTGGGTTTCCTCTACCTCCCTCTCGGGATCATTCTCCTCTTATCAGGCTTCCTGGGTTTTATTATTAATCTTTTCAGCCTGGCGCCTCATGCTTCATTGATTCCCCAGATAATCTCTGTACTTCTCGGGCTTTCCTTTATCCATGATTCTCCAGGCCCGATACCGATAACCCTTACTGAAAAGCTGGCTTTTATTGATGCTTTCGAACCAGCATACGGGACAGCAGGAATTCTTTTCGGCCTGCTTCATCTGATAATCGGCGGGTTGCCATTGTTTTAAAGAAAACTCTGAATCAGTTAAGCAACAGCATTATAAAAAAAGGAGCCCTCATTATGAGGGCTCCTTTTTTGGGGGTTATTTCATCTACGGCATCAGATACTCAAGTATCCTCTGCATCAATAGATTCTTATTTGCTGTTGTGGTTATGTTCTCAAAGGCAAAGCCTGTGGTTACGACCCTGAAGCCGAGACTCCCGTTATCCCTTATGGCTGTATTGTATGAGCCTGTCTTTAAGAATGCTGCTGCCTGGCTTGTAGGGTTTATATAATCAGGATAATTGGTAAATGCGCCTGAGCTTATGGATATACTGAGGCCATTGCCTATAACATCGCCGGATACTCCGGTATTGGAGGTATACCCCTTGTCATGGGACCAGGTATTAATCAGCAGATAATCCCTGGCAAACTGGCCTGATACTGAAGGCCCTGAACTGTTGTAACCGTATTCTGCATAAAAATAATCATGGCTTGAGAAATAAAGAGCACCGCCAGCATCAAGATACCCTTCCAGTGCAGTTTCTTCCGCATCTGTGAATGTAGTGGAGCCGTAATCATTGCCCGTGGTCCATACAACTACCCTGTATTCTAACAGATCATCAGC
The DNA here is from genome assembly GCA_964389675.1 of uncultured Candidatus Sumerlaeota bacterium. Classification (GTDB taxonomy): domain Bacteria; phylum CAYMEV01; class CAYMEV01; order CAYMEV01; family CAYMEV01; genus CAYMEV01. Next base: position 3,267 of record CAYMEV010000024.1, on the reverse strand, counting down.
TGAAGGCGCGCCTGAAGTCTGATATACCCAGGTGTCAGGGTCATAGCCGGCTGACTGCACTGCTGATATGAAATGGCTGGTATAATTACCGTTCTTATCACCGTTTACTATAAGGACATCCCTGGTGAAATTGCCGCCTCCTGATGACTGTGTGGTAAAACTTGCATTGGAGCCGTAGACCGTACCACCTTCTGATACTATCACTGCCCGGTAATTATATGTTGTATTCGCTGATAATCCTGTTATTGAGGCATTAAATGCTACATTGGATGTTCCTGAGCCTATGGACTCAACTGATGTTGTATTGCTGTAGCTGGTCGTGCCCCACTGAAAATATACATTTGCCGGACAGCCCTGCGGATTGCCTATGCCGTTCAGTACAGCGGAGTCTGTTGTTATACTGCCGGCCGGTGAGGTACCAACAGTAGGAGGATCGCATGACGGAGCCTCCCCTTCCATAAGATAGGCAAGTATCCTCTGCATAAGAAGATTTTTATTTGTTGTGGTGGTTATATTCTCAAAGGCAAAACCGGTGGTAACGACCCTGAAGCCGAGGCTTCCGTTATCCCTTATGGCTGCATTTGACGTACCTGCCTTCAGGAATGCTGCTGCCTGGCTTGCAGGGTTTATATAATCAGCATAATTGGTAAATGCCCCTGAGCTTATTGCTATGCTCAGGCCGTCTCCGATAATATCTCCTGATACACCTGTAACGGAAGTATAATTCTCATCATGGTCCCATGTATCAATAAGCAGGTAATCCCTGGCAAACTGGCCTGATACTGAAGGCCCTGAGCTGCCGGAACCATACTCTGCATATAGATAGTCATGGCTTGAGAAATAAAGGGCCCCGCCCTCATCAAGGTATGCAGACAGGGCATTCTCTTCGTCATCTGTGAATGTCGTGGAACCGTAATCATTGCCAGTGGTCCAGACTACAACCCTGTATTCAAGAAGGTCAGATGAAGAAGGCGTCCCTGAACTCTGGTATACCCAGGTGTCAGGATCATAACCGGCTGACTGGACCGCAGATACGAAATGGCTTGTATAATCACCGTTCTTATCACCGTTCACAATAAGGACATCCCTGGTGAAATTACCGCCTGACGACTGTGTGGTAAAGCTTGCATTCGAGCCGTAAACTGTACCCCCTGCTGATGTGATGACTGCACGGTAATTATAGGTGGTGCTGGATGACAGGCCTGTTATTGAAGCATTAAATGATACATTGGATGTCCCTGAGCCTATGGACTGGGAGGAGGTTGTATTGCCGTAGCTGGTCGTCGTACCCCACTGAAAATATACACTTGCTGAACTCCCCTGCGGGTTGCCCGTGCCGTTCAGCACTGCAGAACTCGTTGTTACACTGCCGGCTGAACCTGTAGATACCGTCGGCGGATTCGTGTCATCAGGTGTCGTAAAGCTTACATTCGAACCGTATACCGTGCCTCCATCTGATACTATCACTGCACGGTAATTATATGTGGTATTCGGAGACAGGCCTGTTATTGAAGCATTAAATGATACATTGGATGTCCCTGAACCTATGGACTGGGAGGAGGTTGTATTGCTGTAGCTTGTCGTGCCCCACTGAAAATATACATTTGCAGAACAGCCCTGAGGATTGCCTGTGCCGTTCAAAACTGCAGAGCTGGTTGTTACACTGCCGGCTGAATTTGTAGATACTGTCGGAGGATCGCATGTAACACCCTCCTCATAGGAAACCTTGTCAACATAACCGCGGTCAAGGTTCTGGGAACTTGAGGCATCCTTTATGTATACCCACTTTGCAGTATAACTGCCGGAAGGTACATCTACACTCTTCAATGCCCAGCTGGTGGAACCGCTTATGCTGTCTATCAGGACATCGTTCATGTAGAACCGAAGATAATCAGCGCCGGACTCACTCGATACCTTCCAGTAAAATGCAAGGGTACCGGGGCCCGTTACGGCCGTTGTCAGGTTACTGCTCTTGCTGTCACCTATTGAACCGCTTACAGCTGATGAACCGCCGTAATAATAATCATCGCTCTGTCCTGTCCATAAACCATCGCCGTCTGTACTGAATGTAAGATCAGTATTGTCAAGGGCAGTATTCAGCGGTATGCTCTCTGAATCCTCTATCGAAAGCATCAGGTTCAGTATAAGGCTTGCAGTATTTGCTGTAGGATTGGTCGTGCCACTCCAGTCAAGGGGGTCGCCCTGGGTGCTGTCAACATAGGCATATATCGTCCGCTTACTGCTGGAGGATGTCCAGTTGCACTTGCCGTATCCCTGCACCCAGCTGGTATTGTTGAAAGATATGTCAACCATAAGGTTGCTTGTGCCGTTATAGTCAAATGGCGTGCTGAAACCAAAGCTGTTCCAGCCTAATGTGTCTATTGTCTCATTGGACTGGTATACAACTGTCCAGCCGGTATTCTCAAAACTGTTGTCACTGTCATAACTGGACTTTGATGTATGCTTTAACCTTATGGTAAATGAATTCATTGCAAGGCCCGGAAGGGTCGTTACATCAATGGACATGCCGTTTATCCTGAAGCCTGTGCCCCCGAGTTCCGAACTGGTATATATGATCTGTGTCCTGTTGTCATGGTAATACGTATATAAAGGAGCCTGGTTAATGGTCTGGGTGCCTGTGCCAACAGTCAGCATATTGGGAGTCGTAAAGGTCAGCACACTGCTCTCTGCTTGATTGCCAAGCTCATCCGTCGCCCTTACCCTGTAATAGACCGTGGAATTCGGGCTAAGACCGGTTATGGCCCCGCTGTGGCTTGTCTTGTATGTCGTGCTGATATCCGCAGTATTTGACAGGTTGGCAACACTGGAGCCGTATAATACCTTGCTTGTTGATGCTGTGCTCGTTGTAAAGCTTATCCAGGCACTGCTTCCTGTTATATTGCCTGCGCTTATATTGCTGATCGACGGGCCCTCACAGCTCATTACCGCCGTGTCTGTCTTCGTGGCTCCTGAACCGCTGCCTGTGTTCTGGTCATAATAGGTGACCGTTACAGTGTCATTGTGGGATACAGCAAGCTGTGAACCCAGCACACAGCTCCCCGTAAAGGTCCCTGATGCTGTCTTTGAAAGGCTCAAAGATATGCCTGAAGGACTGCTGGTTGACTTGATATTCACGCTGTAACTGCTGTAACTGCTCAGATCACCGTCAGAAAGAGTTACATAGGCAGTAGCTCCGCAGGCATATACATCCTTGTCAAGGCTGATGCTACCGTCTGAATTACTGCCAACAGTGATGGTGGATTCATA
>CAYMEV010000023.1:0-53832 GCA_964389675.1 uncultured Candidatus Sumerlaeota bacterium | reverse complement strand
ACAGTGGCTGTTTTAATCTAAATAAAGATATAATGGGCAGGGGAAACTCTGCCCATTTTTATTTACCTGGGGGAAGCAGGAATTTTATTGCCAGTGCTGGCCCAGGGTCATTTAGGCAATGGTAATGAGATAGAATAATACACTGATGGTATAATACACGATCAATACAATTATCCTCGCGTTAAAGCTAAAAAGTCTGTGAGGTCTTTAGAGAATACAGGCTTGGGCGCATAATGTTTTTATTTAGGTTTTATCCGCATTAGTGGTATATTTGTGTTATATATTATTATGAAGAATATTCTGCCAAAATTTATAATTGACAGGCTTAATCATGGTAAATACTCAGGAAGCCTTGAAGCATCCGTGCTGTTTCTGGATATAAGCGGTTTTACCAGGATCACTGAAGAGCTTATGACCAGGGGGAGCGAGGGGGCTGAGATCCTTTCAGACCTGCTTGAGGAGATATATGACCCGCTGGTTGATATCGTATATTCATATGGCGGTTCTATTGCAGGGTTTGAAGGGGATTCATTTACCGCCGTGTTTGAAGAGAAGGAAAATGAGAGTACTGCTTTAAGAATGCTTAGAGCCGGGGCTGAAATGAAGGAGATGATCAGCAGCAGTCAGAGACTTACAGATATCAATGCAAAGATATGCATTGCAGAGGGGGATCTCGGATGGCATATATTCAGGCATGACAGGTTCTACCATTATTATTTCTTTGGGAGTGCGCTGGAGAAGGTCTACAGGCTGGCAAAGCATGCAGGAAGGGGTAATATCCTTGCTGATCAGGGTATGCTGAAAAGATTGAAAGGGTTTATAGAGTATTCTGCTCTCAGAAGGTCATCAGGTGTATTAAGGATCCTGGGCATCAAGCCATTCAGCGTAAGCAAAGATAAGTACAGGGTCAGGCCCTTATCCAGAAAATGCCTCTCAGGTTTCTATCCGGATGAGGTCATTAATTTTCCGAAGGGGGAATTCAGGGACATTACGACTGTATTTATATCTTTTGATTTTACTCAGGCCAGCATTGATATGCTGAAAGCAATAGTGAAATACCAGGAATACTATGGAGGGAGCACGCCAAGATTTATTTCAGGTGATAAAGGAAACTGCATACTGGTATTTTTTGGAAGCCCAGTATCCTATGAGGATAATGAAATGCGGGCTGTTAATTTCATTAAGAGCATCAGGCAGGCTGTATTCAATAAAAGCAGGATTGGATGCGGGATGACTACCGGGGTCGTGTTTGCAGGGTTTTACGGTTCAAAGGCCCGATCAGACTTCTCCTGCCTTGGTACCAAGGTAAATCTTGCTTCAAGGCTTATGGTGATGTGCCCTTCTGACAGGGTATATATGGATGAAGAAACATCAAAAAGGATAAGGAGGCATTTTGCATCTAAATTCGTTGCTGAGGAGAAGGTAAAGGGGTTTAAGAAAATGATCGGGGTTTACAGGCTGTCAGAAAAAGGCATTGATACCGAGGATCATCACATCAGTGTTTTTGTAGGAAGGGAAGCTGAATTAAGGAGACTGAGATCAAATGTAATGAGGACCCTGGATGGGAAGCTGAAGAAGATAAGCATGATTACAGGGGGTACCGGGGCAGGCAAGAGCAGATTGCTGAGTGCTTTGAAGGAGAGCCTTGACAGAGGTATTAAATGGGTAGAGATGGTATGCAGCAGCCTTGACAGGCTTCCGTTCCATCCTCTAATATCGCTTCTTGAGGAGCATTTCAGGCAAATGCCGGGGCAGGATGAAAAAGAAAAGAAGCAGAGTTTCTTAAGGATATATGATGAACTTATTAATGCAGACAGCAATATTGAATTAAGGGATGAGATTTTAAGGTCAAAGCCCTTTATAGCCTTCCTGCTGGATATAGATATACAGAGGGATGATATACTCGGCCTGGATGCTAATATCCGCCATGAATCCATACTAAACAGCCTTAAGGTATTTCTTGTATCACAGGCCCGGGGTGATCCGTTTGTCCTGTGCATTGATAATAGTCATCTGCTGGATGCTGATACGCTTCAGTTCTTAAACTTCTTTCTGGGTTCAGCCGGAGATTGCAGATTTGCTTTAATTTTCTCAGGAAGGGGCAGCATAAATGATAAATACCTCAGGAACAGAATAGTTGAGATCAGGCTAAAGGGCCTGAACAGGCGGAGTTCAAGGAAGCTGATAGAGAATATTATCTCATCGGAATGCTCTGAAGAGGCCATTGACCATATATACAGCAGGTCAGAGGGCAACCCCTTGTTCCTGCTGGCCCTGGCCTCATATATAAAGGAGAATGAACTGCTTGATGCCGATAATAAGCTTAAAAAAGGAAATCTGGAGATACCGGGTTCCATTCAGTCGATAATCCTTTCACAGATAGATAAACTGTCAAGGGCTTTGAAAAAAAGCGTCAGGAATGCAAGTGTGCTGGGATACAGGTTTGAGGCAGGCATTCTTCTTTCCATGATAGCCAGGCAGAAAATAGGGGATAAGAAAGTGCTGAAACAGGGTACAAGCAAGAATATCTGGAAGCCTGCATCCCTTTTGATATACATGTTCTCAAATTCTCTTATAAGGGATACGGTATACCAGATCCAGCTAAAAAGAGAGCTAAAAAGACTGCATGGGATCGCGGCAGATTCCTATATCAGTACCTATAAGGACAATCCTGCATATTATTATGATATAGCCAGGCACCTGGAGATCAGCGAAAAATACAGGGATGCCATACAATATTACAAAAAGGCATCAGAATATTACCTGAATGGCATAAGCGCCAGGGAAGCATTGAATTGCTATAAAAAGGTTCTGGAGCTTCTTATATTTATCAGGGCTGATGAAACAGAAATCCTTATGGCGATCAATGAGAATATGCAGTTAATGAGGTTTATCGGCCTTTTTAAGGAAGGCATACTTTTATACAGGGATTTTATCAGTATCATGGAGAAAGCTGAGAACCTGGAGATACTTTGTGATATCCTTATAAATACCGCATATTTCTATAATATTACAAATGAGGTCGAGAAGGGTGAGAATCTCATTGAAAAAGCATTGGAAATAGCATCAAAAAAACAGGATAAAAAAATGCTCAGTATTATTTACCATTCCAGGGCAGTGAATCTTTTATTCCGCCATGAAGTGGATGAAGCCCTGGCCTGTTTTAATATGTCTGCAGAGCTCAAAAAGATCAGACCGGATGATGCAAACCTCTCTGTGATATATTTTTACAGGGGAGAATTTGATAAAGCGAAGAAGCACCTGGACAGGTATTATACCATTGCTAAAAAGTCAGGTAAAAAGTATGCTTTGATACAGTTTCTGGAATTGTCAGCGCGCTATTATATGACAGCTGAAAAGGATTTTAAGAAAGCCCTGAGTCAGATAGATAAAGCTCAAAAACTGCTGAATGAGTTTTATTTCAGGTATGCTGAGATCAAGCTGGTGTTTACCAAGATAGAGATCTATTATAAACTGGGAAAATACGACAAAGCAATGGAACTGTCCATCCTGGCAGAAAAAGAAGCCATAGAGATGAACTATGTTGAGGGGATCTGCTATTCAGGCTTTATGACAGGCATATTATCCTTAATAAAAAGGGATTATGCCAGTGCAGAAAAATACCTGAAAAAATACCAGAAAATGTCAGTGAAGGCCGAAATAAATGATTATGTGTATGAGTGCCTGATATACAGGACCCTGCTGTGCGGTTTGAAGGGCATGTACATGAAGGGTTCAAGGTTTTTGAACACAACCATTGCCTTCATGAGGGAAAAGAACTATGACCCTGCACTGATAGAAGAGCTTGATCTGCTTAAAATTATCTTTTATAATCTGGATAGAGGAGGCGGGCTATCTGGCCTGGAAAAGGGCAGAGGCCTTTTGTCATGCATAGAGACTGATGCAAACATCCGGGCGATAGCAGAGTTCTTCGTATTCCGCAGATATGAAGATATTGCAGGTGGGGAAAAGCCTGCCCTTGTGGAAAAGTACCAGAGGCTCAGGCTTGATTCCTCAGGCCCGCTGTATGATGTCCTGCTTTCTTATCTAAAGTAGCGCCGGAGCTTTATTTTACAGGCACCCCGGGGGCGGATGCTTTCTTAGCCAGCATTTTTATAAACCTTATGCGGTTGTATCTCTGTGTCATTATACAGGGCAGGCTGGCGAAAAGCGAGTACACTACTATGATGATGCCTCCCCACCACCAGTTGAATATAAAGAATAGAGGGGATAATACGATTACAAGCCAGTGTGCCAGTTCGCCCCTGCATGTTTCAGTTATAAAGGAGTGTAAATATTCAGTATCAAAAGAAAGAAGATGCTTTTTTGCAAATCCCCTGCTGAACAGTGCAGCGCCGTCCGGAAGCATGCCTTTCCATGCCTTTATCTTAAAAAGGCTTTCATAGACCCTGCCGTCCTTTTCCCATTTCCTTTCCCTGTACAGCCACGATAATGGATCGAAGGCTTTTCCGGGGAGGCTTGTTATTAGATAAGCTGTTGATATATGGAGAAGGAAAAGAAGAATGATGTTCAGGATTATTATCCATCCTGGAGAAAGTTCTATCAGCATAATAAGCCTTCCATTATCTTTTTATCTTTCTGGATTTCCACTTTACTGCCCTTCCTGAAAGCTGGTAATAAAGGGACAGAAAGAAAACAGAGCAGAAAAAGACCAGGTGAACCGGGAAAAGAAGGGCTGAAAGCAGGCTGAAGGAGCCTGTCCTTCTTCCCATCCAGTAGAGCTGGGCAGTATATAGAAGATAAAGGATAAGCCATAATATCGGGTTAAAATGGCTGAATGCTGATAAGATCAGAAAAATTGCTATTATGAATCCGGCTGATATCCAGGCGATTATATCAAGGAGTATAATGATCGGGGCCTTTGAGGCACCGGATGCAAAGGCCTTTGCCCAGCCTTTTACAAGGGCCGGGATACCGTCAGGATACATGCGGAATGAGAGGGAAGAGCTTCCGCCGAAGCATCTGATACTGATATTATTATCCCTGAACTTTTCGCCTATGAACACATTCTCAAGTATCCTGTCCCTTACAGAGGCATGGCCACCGATACTGAAGTAATCATCTTTTCTGACAATGAGGCTGGGGCCGAAAAGGCCTGAAGGCTCTGCATTTTTCAGCGGGGTAAAGGCGTTCAGGGAGCCTGTCATGATAATATTAAACATGAGGGAGAGCTGTTCATAGGGCTTTTCTACTGCATGGTAGGGGGATACGGACATGGCGGTCTTTTCCTGGGAGGAGAGACGCTGAAAGGTCTGCAGTATCTTCTCATAGCCGTTTTTGCAGAACCTGGTATCCGAATCCAGGAACATCAGGATCTCGCCCTTTGCCTTCAATGCTCCCTGCATGCATGCCCAGGGCTTTCCAAGCCAGCCAGAGGGAAGCTCTTCTGCGTCAAGCACTTCTGCCTTCTTTTCAAGGCTGATCTCTTTTGTGCGGTCTGTTGAATGGTCGTTTACGACAATTATTTCATCCGGCCCTGAGGGCTGTGAGCTGATAGAGTCAAGAAGCCCGCCTATATTGTGTTCCTCGTTCCTTGCAGGTATTATCAGGGAGACTGAGGGATATCTGATCCTGCTTTCACTGGCCCTGCAGGCCGGTATCCTGAACAGGAACCAGAATGCAAAAAGCCAGAGCAGAAATGATACTGCCTGGAATACTAAAGATAGTTCAGCCATATTTATTTTTTTTTGCTATCTGTCATCCTCAATTATCTTTTTGCAGACATTCTGGCCGCAGAGAATGACCATGGGCATCCCTCCCCCCGGGTTCACGCTTCCGCCTGTAAAGTAGAGGTTGCTGTATTTTCTGCTTTTTTTGGGGATTTTGAATGCAAGGTTCTTCCTTGTGTCTGATACGACACCGTATATTGAGCCCCCGTTGGAATAATACATCTCCTGAATGTCAAGAGGGGTCAGGATATGTTCATATACTATATGCTTTCTCAGGTCCTTCAGCCCTGTCCTTTCCAGTTTATCCAGTATCTTTTCCTTATAGCTGACATATTCATCCCTGGTCAGGGGATTTTTCTCATCAATATAGGGTATATGGGGCAGTATCTTCAGGCCTGAACAGCCTTCAGGGGCTACAGATGGATCCGATTTTGATGCATCGACCAGGTAGATGGTGGGGTCCTCGGGAAGCCTTTTTTTGTTGAAGACTGTATTGAAATGCTCCTTCTGATTGCCTGAGAATACAAAATTGTGATGCCCAAGCTGGGGATACTGAGTGTCAAGGCCGATATCAAGGACAAGCCCCGAGCATGCCGGTTCAAACCGCCTGAGCTTTTTCAGGAAGGACTCATCCTCCTTAAGGAGCATCCTGTAGGCAGGTATTGCCTCCATATTGCAGACAATGAAATCAGCTTCATCAGTACCGTCTGCTGTCTCAACGGCAGTTACCCTGCCGTTGTGTGTTTTTATGGCTTTTACTTCGCTGTTAAGCCTGATTTCGATCCCGAGCTCCTTCATGTATCTGTCAAAGCCCGATGCTATATTGTATAAGCCTCCGGGTACATACCACAGGTCATACCTGAACTGTATGGTGGGCATAAGGTTCATGAAGCCGGGGGCATTATATGCTGAAGACCCGACATATTTTATAAAAAAGTCCATGATATCCACCAGATAGGGATTGCTGATATGTTTTGCAACGCCTGTATGCATGCTGTGGAGAAAATCAATCCTGAAAAAAGTGGAGAGGCTGTAGAATTTCATGAAATCAATGGTATTATCCAGCCCTTCTTCAAAATATCCCTTCTCAATCAGATCATACTGCTTCTCAGAGTAGTCAAGGAATTCCCTGAACTGTGCAAAGGTGTCAGGGCCGAATTTTGAAAGCTGTTTTTCCATTATCTCCATGTCAGGGTCAAGGTCTATTACTGTGCCGTCTTCAAAGAAATTCCTCCAGTGGGGGCGTACTTTGTTTATTTTTATATAATCCTCCATTTTTCTGCCTGAGGCTTCAAAAAGCCTGCTGAAGTAGTGCGGCAGTGTAAGTATGGATGGCCCCAGATCAAATGTATAGCCCTGACTGCTTATTGTATTCAGCTTGCCTCCGATCTTATCGTTCTTTTCATGTATTACAACATCATAGCCATTTATCCTCAGCATTATTGCCGCAGAGATCCCGCCAAGCCCGGCACCGATCACAATAATCTTTTTACCGCTCATATTTGCACCTTCCATATCCATTATTTTTAATATATAAAATCCATTATTTTTTTTAAGAATTTCAGGGGTGTTTTATATGGGGGATAGAATGTTTTTATATCCCATGACAATGATTTCTGCAGTACTGCCTTTTTATAAGTGAAGGCCTCATAGCTTGCAAAACCATGGTATCTGCCCATACCGCTTGCACCTGCACCTCCGAATGGCAGTTCATTTGACAGAAAGATATGCAGTGTGCCGTTTATACATACAGATCCAGAGTTTGCCCTGTCCATCACAAGCTTCTGCTTCCTTTTGTCATTCGAGAAAAAATATGTAATGAGGGGCCTGTCCCTTTTTGTAATATGATCTAATGCAGAGGCAAGGTTATCATAGGTAATTACAGGCAGAACGGGGCCGAATATCTCTTCCTGCATTATCCTTGAATCAAAATCCATATTGTCCAGTACAGTGGGCGAGATATAAAGCCTCTCTTCATCTGTATTGCCGCCTGCTATTATATCTCCTTTATTCAGGAGCCCGGAGAGCCTGTCATAATGCTTTCTGTTAATTATACGGGTAAAGTCCTTTACAGGGTCCCTGGTTTCATAGAAATCCTTTATGGTGCTTTTGAGTTTATTTAGGAACTTATCCTTTATATTCCTGTGCACCATGAGGTAATCAGGGGCTACGCATGTCTGCCCCGCATTGAAGAATTTGCCCCATGCGATCCTTCTTACTGCTGTATCCAGGTTGATATCATCATCGACGATGCATGGGTTCTTGCCTCCAAGCTCCAGTATGACCGGGATAAGGTAATTTGAGGCGGATGCCATTATCTTTCTGCCGACACCGGTGCTCCCGGTAAAGAATATACAGCCTGTCCCTGGCCTGATGAGAGATTGTGTGTCTTCAGCTCCACCCTCAACAATGGCTATATAAGCCTCGTCAAAGTTCTGATCGATAAGCCTTTTTATGCAGGCTGATGTACTGGGTGCCTGTTCCGACGGCTTGCCGATAATGCAGTTGCCCGATGCTATTGCTCCGGCAAGCGGGGTGATCAGAAGGCCGAAGGGATAGTTCCACGGGCTTATTATCAGTGCGGTGCCGTATGGTTCATATATATAAAAACTTTTTCCCGGCTTATTGAGTATAGGGGTCTTTACCTTTACAGGGCGGGACCATTTCTTTATATTTCGAAGAAGGGCCTTGATCTCTATGAGCGCATACATTATCTCGCTTGTAAATGACTCTGTACTGCTCTTGTTAAGGTCCAGAAAAAGTGAATGAAGGATCTCTTTTGTGTTCTCATCTATGATATGGTACAGCTTTCTCAGCTGATCTATTCTGAAGTGTGTATCCCGGGTCTTTCCGCTGTCAAAGAATGTTCTCTGCTTATTATAAAGTATCTCTACATCTTTTTCATTCATCGGTCTATGATTTAAGGCTCATACCTTCCCTTTTCAGGATAAGCTCAGAGCTGATCCTCCCTGATTCGTATATGGTGGGAAGCCCGCTTCCCGGATGGGTTCCCCCGCCTGTAAGATAGCAGTTCCCAAATTCCTCAAATTCATTATGGGGCCTGAAATAGAGCATCTGACCCATATTATGGCCGAGATTGAAGGTAGCCCCATTGTATATATCCATCTCCTCAAGCCAGTATTTAGGGGTTATTACCTTTATCTGCTCTATGTGGGACCTGATATCCTTCATGCCTGCCTTTGACTCCATCAGGCCCAGTATCTTTTCCTTAAAGGGCTCTTCATTCTTTTCCCAGTCGATGCCCCCGCTGGTATTTCCTATTGGCACAAGGACATAAACGGATGATTTTCCCTCCGGCGCAAGGGTTTTGTCTATCAGGCTGGGGTTGTGGACATAGAATGACGGGTCATCGGAAATGACTGAGTTTTTGACTATTTCAGCAACATTCTGCTTATAGTCCTTCGAAAAGAAGATATTATGGTGATTCAGATTGTCATATACCGTGTCCAGCCCAAGGTAGAGCATGAAGGTGGAACATGAATATTTCATCTTTTTAAGGCGTTTGTCGGTATATTTTCTTCTGTGCCCTGATCCTGCAAGCCTGTTCATTGCATGGGCAAAGTCAGCATTAATTATTACATAGTCGCCTCTTTCTTCTGAGCCGTCCTCAAGAAGGACTCCCCTGGCGATGCCGTCTTCAATAATAAGGTTTTTAACAGGGGTGGAGAGCCGTATCTTCCCGCCGAATTCCTCTGTCACCTTTGCCATGGCCTGAGAAAGCCTGTTCAGCCCCCCCTCTATATGATAGACACCGCCTCCGTGCTCAATGAAGGAAAGTATGCTGAAAAGCCCTGGCGCTTCCCAGGGTGACATTCCTATATATTTTGCCTGGAAGGTAAAGCATATTTTAAGGGTATCATCGTCAAAATACCTCCCCAGGACATCAAAGAGGTTTAGGTGTGCATCCAGGTAGGGTACAGCCTTTAGAAGCCTCAGGGATAAATAATCTCTTATCCTGCCGTATGGGACTTCGAGGCATGGGATAAGCCTGTCGAATTTCTTCTTTTCCTTTTTAAGATACCTTATATAGCCCTTTGAGCTTCCCGGGAAAACACTTTCCATCTCTTTTATCATTCTTTCCTTGTCTGTAGTGGGTATCAGGGTCCTGTCATGAAAAGCAAGCCTGTACATAGGGTCAAGTTCTATGACCTTTACATAGTCTGTCAGCTCCTTGCCGCATAATTTAAAAATATTCTCAAGAACGTATTTCATAAGAAAAAATGTAGGGCCTATGTCAAAGGTGAAATCTCCTGATTTGATAAAACCGTTTCTCCCGCCGACGATATTCCTTTTTTCATATATGCGGACATCAAACCCCTTTTGCGCCAGTATCATGCCGGCAGATAGACCTCCAGGGCCAGCTCCGATTATTATTACCTTCTTTTTTTCCATTTTGCGTTCCCTTCCTATATTTTTATTATGGATATACAATATTTATCTTAACAACAAGGGTATCATCATTCAGGGCAACTTCAGCCTTCCGGAAAGGCGGAGGCCCGAAACTGTCCTTTGCATCATTGGATGCCCCAAGGCCTTCCTTCGGGATGCCCAGAAAGTTTGAATTCACCCTGCCGTCATCATTTTCATCATGATGCACGCTCACTGCATAACTGCCAAATGGGACCCCTTCGAATACAAAACCCTCCTGTGCATCAGAAGCAGGCATGACATGAGCCCTGTATGCTTTTTCATGGTCTGAGGGGAAATAATCTTTCTCTTTTTCAGAAAATATTAGTATCCGGGCTTTGCCTTCATTATTCTTAAGGCCCTTTATCTCTACAACTATCCTGCCTGTTTTTTCTTCACCGCAAAGCGAGGAATGCCCTGCAAATGACAAAAGAATGCTTAGAGCAATTAAAAAATCTTTCAGCAATGAATATCTGATAACTGATTTCCCTCTATATCAGTCAGAATTTTTGAACCATTATTAATTTTATGCATTTTTTTATATTTGTCAATATCTATGCTTTCATTGTAATGACAGGACAGAAATTTGAGCTTTATGCTGTTTTTGAACAGCTCAAAAATAAGCCTGATCTTTTGTTTTATCAGGAAGGCTGTTTTTCATGAAGCCAGGGTGCATAGCTTAAGCCTGTCAGCACTCCTTCAGGGCTCTGAAACCTTGCTACTGTCTGTCCCCATGGTTCTGTGCGTGCTTCATGGATAAAATGATAGCCCTTCTGTTTCATTTCCAGTACAGCTTCAGATACTGCAGATGCATCTTCAAGTTCAAACTCAATGGTGGATGAAGGTTCGGGTATATCAGATGGCCACCGTTCCGTGCCGAAACAGGAAAGGGCTGCCATTTTAAGTGGCCATACACCGAAATGGAATGCTCCGGGAAATTTATCCATGAAGAGGTAATCTCCATGGCTCTCAAGGGGAAGGCCCAGGGTATCCCTGTAGAGTGATGCACTTGCGGACGGGTCCTTTGTTATTGCAGCAAAGCCTGCAATGCAGAAAATCTTCATGAATTTCTCCTTATTGTGAGATCATTATTATTATATACTTATACTAAATAATTGGATCATTATAAAATAATCTAAGTTCACGTATATAATATAATACGGGCTTATATAATATGCAATAAGCCAGGATTCATTTTAACTGGATTATGTCTGTGGATGTTAATATGAAATCTGTTCAGCCTGCAGCCTGTCTTGTGCAGCTGATACATCATCTGGCTATGCAGGCAGAAATTTATTAAAGCATTTTTTCTAAAAAATATTTGACTTATACGATGTCAACGTATATATTTATAATATAATATAAGATATTATCGTATAAATATTTGGAGAATAATATGAATACAGATATCTATTATCAATATAATCCATGGTGGGAGAACGATTGGACCGAGCCTGCCATGATAGAACGTCCGATGATCTTTTCTTTGATCAAAAACCAGATCAATACAAGGAATATTGTAATTCTGACCGGCTTGCGCCGTATAGGAAAAACCACGCTTCTTAAAGCAACAGTAAAATACCTGCTGGATCAGGGCATTGATAATAAACTCATTTTTTATGTAAGCTGTGATGATTTTTCTCTGAATTCACTGTCAATTATTGATATTGTGCGGGATTACAGAAAGCTGCACAAACTGACAAATGACACACAGGTTTACCTGTTTTTGGATGAAATATCATATAAGGACAGGTTTGAGCAGCAGATTAAAAACCTGTATGACTCGCAAAGCGTAAAAATATTTGCATCATCTTCAAGCGCTTCAGTTCTCAGGGACAAAAAAGCATTTCTGACCGGGAGGGAGATAATTATTGAGATCCCGCCCCTGAATTTTGAGGAGTATAAACTGTTTAACAGTATCAAAATAAAAAAACGTGACAGCTATCTTGAAAGGGAATACTTTAATGATTACCTTGAGCATGGCGGTATCCCTGAATATGTATTATACAGGGACAGGTCATATCTCCAGCATCTGGTGGATGATATTATATACAAGGATATAATAGCCTTTCACTCAATAAAGAACCATAATATTATAAGAGAGTTTTTCCTTCTGCTTATGGAGCGTTCAGGAAAACGATACAGCGTAAATAAGATTGCTAAAATCCTCTCAATAAGCCCTGACACTGCAAGCCGTTATCTAAGGCTGTTTGAAGACACATATCTCATTCATATAATTGCCCGGTACGGAAAAACAAATGAAGTAATACTTGCCCCGAAAAAGGTATATGCAGCAGATATCGGCATCAGAAGTCACTATACAGGCTTTCGGGATACAGGCAGTTTATTTGAGAACTATATATTCCTGTTGATAAGGCACAACAGAGTGAATTATCTTTATGAAAATAAAATAGAGCTTGATTTTGTCGTTAATGGAAATACTCTCATAGAGGTTAAGCTGGACAGGGAAATGAAAGGCCGACAGCTGGAATTATTCAAAAATTATAAGATTGGCAACAGGATATTTATCCAGTCATTTCATGATATCTGCAAAATTGAGGATTTACTTTATTCCTCCATGGAATAATATCCGGGTGTTTCATTATATTTACAGATACAAAATGATCTGTCTGGTTTTATAAATGAAAAATAATTTTTATGACTCTCCAGGAGATGCCCAATAGTGTCATCATGAAGCATGGTGCTTGAAAAAGGGTCCTTTGTTATTGCAGCAAAGCCTGCAATTCAGAAAATTTATATAAATTCAGCCTTATTGTGCAGACTTTATTTATTTTATATAAATAATGATCTTATGGTAGGGTATTAATATGAGCAGATTAGTACCCGGTTTCATTCTGGATAATTACAGAAATAAAAGGCCTGGCGGCATTTTTGAGGCTTTTACCGGGTTTATCGACATATCAGGTTTCACTGATATGACCCAGGAGCTTATGGCACACGGCAGAGAGGGTGCTGAAGTGCTGTCCGGGATCATTAATTCTGTTTTTACCCCTTCCATCAGGGCCGTATATGATAACGGGGGGTTTGTAGCATCCTTTGCGGGAGATGCATTTACGGCCGTTTTTGAGAATGCTGGCGCGGATAATGTCTTAAGGGCTGTTTTTATGATAAGCAGGCTGTTTAAGGAAAAGGGTACTATTGACACAAGGTTCGGGAGATTTGACCTTTCTGCCAAAATAGGGCTTTCATATGGCAGGGTGGAGTTTTCAATAATTGAGACTGAACACAGAAATTTGTATTATTTAAGGGGAGAGGCTGTCGATGGATGTGCAGAGTCAGAGCACCTTGCCCGAAAGATGCAGATCATAGCAGACAGGAGCTTTGCTGACAGGGCGGATATTGAAAAGAGATCAGCAGGCCCTGATCATTTCCTGATAAGAGAGGGGAAGATAAAGCCTGGAGGTACAGGCAGTAAAGAAACACCGGGGGATGAGTCAGCTTTTGTGCCGGCTTCAGTGCTGGAACTAAAGGAGAAAGGAGAGTTCAGGGAGATCGTATCCTGCTTTATTAATTTCTCTGAGAAGGGAAATTACAGGGACGGCATAGAAAGGGTTCTGAATAACTGCAGTACTTACGGAGGGTATCTCAACAGGGCAGGATTCGGGGATAAGGGAGGCACCATCCTGGTACTTTTCGGAGCCCCTGAGGGGAGGGAAAAACTATATGAAAGGGCCTGCGACTTTGCGCTCAGCCTTGGGGATATTCCCGGCTTTGAATACAGGGCAGGCATTGCTGGCGGTATTGCCTTTGCAGGCTTTGTAGGTTCGGAGATGAGGAGCGAGTACACGGCACTTGGGAATGTTGTGAATATGTCAGCAAGGATAATGTCACTGGCCCGGTGGGGAATGGCGGAAACAGACAGCTCGGTGAAAGACAGGGTTTCAAAAACCTATGAGTTCCTGAAGGCCGGATACAAAAAATTCAAAGGGATAAGGAAAAGAACTGAAGTATATGAACTTAAAGGGAAGCATGAAGACAGAAGAATAGAATATGCTGGAAGGTTTATCGGCAGAAAGGCTGAAACAGAAGAGCTGAAGGCTCTGACAGGGAGTATTTTTCAGGGCAGATTCGGAGGGATTATATATATTGACGGGGAAGCTGGTATCGGAAAATCAAGGTTTATAGATAATTTCAGAAAAAATGCAGTAGGCCGTGCATACTATTATCTTCAATGCGATGAGATATTAAAAAAGCCCTTTAACCCTTTTATCAGTTTTTTATCTGAGTATTTTAACAGGGGCAGGACAGCCAGTGCCATAGAAAATTTTGAGGCAGGATATGCTGAGCTGATCAGAATGACAAGTGATCAGGGGATAAAAAGTGAGCTTGTCCGCACCGGATCTTTTATCAGGGCACTGGCAGGACTGGGACAGGACGGGTTTTATCTGCAGTTGAGTGCTGAAAAGCGCTATAAGAATACACTCTATGCCTTAAAGAACCTTATAAAGGCCTTAAGCCTTATTGAACCTTTGATCCTTATCATTGAGGATGCGCACTGGATTGACAGCGACAGCATTGAAGCACTGCGCGAAATGGCCCGTAATGTGGAGAGATACCCGTTTGTCATTATTGCAGTCTGCAGGCCCGGGGATGACGGTACTCTGTTTAAGCTGGACCTGGGAGAGGAAGGTGTCAGGACAGAGCGGTTAAAGATAGGTAAGTTCGGCAGAGCAGATATTAAAGAACTGCTTTCTGATATGCTTAGATCAGATAATATACCTGAGGATACACTGGATTTCATAGAAAAAAGAAGCGAAGGAAATCCCTTCTTTGCTGAGCAGATAGCTATGTATCTTGCTGAGAGAGGCCTGTTTACAGAAGATTACAGAATTACTGAAAAGGGAGAGGATGTTCCCTCAGGCATAAGCCAGATAATTACTGCAAGGATAGACAGGCTTTCTGCAAAGGTCAGGGATGCTGTAAAGGCGGCATCAGTGCTGGGAAGGGAGTTTGCAGTAAGGGTCTTAAAGAAACTGCTCATAAAGGCAGATATTGCAAAAAATGATACGGAATCATCCTGGCAGGTGGAAAGGGGATACAATGAACAGATATGGGATAATATTACCGAGATAAGATATATATTCAAGCATGCGCTGATCAGGGATACAGTCTATGAACTTCAGCTTAAAGCATCACTAAGAAGGCTTCACAGCCTTGCAGGCAATATAATCGAAGATATTTACAGCAATAATATAGAGGAGCACTATGAGGAGCTTGCAGATCATTTCGATAAGTCAGGGATAAGGGATAAGGCTGTTGAATACCTGAAAAAGGCCGGGGATAAGGCTGAGGCAAACTATCATAACACAAAAGCCCTTGATTATTATGACAGGCTTTTGGGCTACCTTGAGGATGATGGGAAAAATGATCAGTACATAGATATACTCCTCAGGAAGGAAAAGGTCTTTCGGCTGACAGGCAGGCTGGATGATGCTGAGAAGGTCTCTGCAGAATCACTTGAAATTTCACGATCGATAGGCAGTGAGCATTTGATGGCAGAATCTGCAGGATCTTTGGGATATTTACTGAAAGAGAAGGGAAAACTCAAGGAGGCAAGGAAATTCCTGGAGTTTTCACTGGAGTTGTCTGAAAAAGCAGGATATATGGAGGGTGTAAGCAAGTCTCTCATACAGATTGGCAGCATCCTCAGCCGTTCTGGAGAATTTGATGGTGCTATGAAGTACCTTGAGAGGGCTGTCAGTGTATCTGAAAATGCAGGGGACAGGAACAGCATAAGCATTGCTTCAGGAGAGATAGGAATAGTACATTCATATAAAGGCAATTATGATAAAGCGCTTGAATGCTACAAAAAAATGCTTGCCCTGTGCAAAGAGCTGGGCAATAAAGGCAGGGAAAGCTGTGCCTACGGCAATATAGGGGGTGTCCTCTACCTTCAGGGGGATATTAAGAAGGCTATGGAGAATTTTGAAAAATCCCTGGCTATATGCATACAGACAGGGGATAGATCAGGGGCAGCCTATGCATACGGAAATATGGGTATTACATACAGAAAAATGGGTGAAAAGGACAAAGCCCTGGAATATTACAGAAAACAGCTTGAAATAAGCGAGGAAATTGGCCACCAGGCAGGAGTGAGCCTTGCCCTGGGCAGTATTATAAATATATTCATTGACGAGGGAAGGTATAATGATGCTGAAAAATACTGCAGGAAAAACCTTGCATTGTGCAAAAGGACAAATGACAGGATAGGCCTGGTGTACAGCCTTATAAAGCTCGGGGATATCCACCGGGAACAGGGGTATCTTGACAGAGCAATGAAGTGTTTTGAAAAATCCCTGTCCTTTTGTGAAGAGGCAGGGGCAAAAAGAGAGACAGCAGATGTCCTTGGTCAGATGGGGTTTACATATCATTATGCCGGAGAACATGAAAAGGCACTTGGTTTTTATAACAGAGCCCTGGAGATATTAAGGCCTTTGAATGCCGGTATTGCTTTATGTAAACTTCTGTTTGAAAAGGCCGTGCTGCTTATCGAAATGAATGATATCCAGGAAGCATTGGATGTGACAGAGGAAGCCTATAAAATGGCCTGCAGGCTTGATAATTATGAGATGAATATAAAATGCACAATACTTAAGCATCGGATAGAAAAAAATGAGGAAGCGCTTACTGATATGCTGAAGAAAAGCATAGATGAAGAAGAACTGTCGGCGTATATATCATATGAGCTTTGGAGGATAAACGGCAGAGAGTATTACAGGAACAGGGCAATGGAAATCTATAGGAGGCTGTATGATAAAAAACCGGCATATGAATACAGGGCAAGGATAAAAGAGCTGAAAGGGAAAATAAGGTAAGAATGGAGACCTCCTGCAGGGACCAGGAACTATCCTTTTACAGGCAGTCTGTATGGGGATTTAATACAATGTGCATGATCCAAAGCCATGCCTGGATAATTTATCCGGCTTTGGAAACAGATTCCTGCCATAAGCTCTGATATGGCTTAAAGGGCTTAAAGAATTCTTACTGTATCAATGCTTATTTTTTGTTTAGATTTTGATGGAATTCTCGCATTTTCTCTGCAACCCTTTCAATAATATCAGGGCTGAGGTCATCACGGTAAAAGATCCGGAACAGTTCAATCTGCAGGCCTGCTTCACTCATTTCCGGATTTTTCAGGCGAAGCTGATTTAATATAATATTCCTTGAAAGCTCTGTCATTTCAAATAATGAGCGGATCTTTTCACTTAAGGGTTTATTATAGAATATTTCAAACTGCTTTTTAGTTATATGATCAGGAGTATCATTCATTTTATATAAGCCCGTAAGTATGAAGATCAAGCTTAATGCACCATTTTTTCAGGTATTTCATATCCCTTTCAGGATTAAGCAGCAGATTTTTTATATCAAGTATCTGCTTTTCACTTTGGTATTCCTGTATCCTTCTTAATTTTGCAATTACCAGATCATTGAGATCTATTACCCAAATATCTGTGTTAAATTCTCTTATTTTATGTTTCCTGTTAAAAGCCAGTTTATCATATTCCGAATCTTTTCGCATAATAAAATCAATCTTGAAACCGGATTTAACATCAATTATATTGAACATCCCCCGTGATTTAACCTGCTGCATAATTATAATCTCATCAAGATAGCTTTCAGGAAATAAAGCTATGAATTCTTCAATCATGTTCTCAGGCAGTTCGATCACGATATCTATATCCATTGTCATTCTTGGAAGTGCATATATATTCAGGGCAATGCTGCCTGAGATCATATACTGGATATTATGTTCATTAAGACTCCTGCAGACTTTCTGCAAAACTTCGAGTATCAATATGCTTCAAACCTCTCTATTCTGAATTACAATATTCTAATTATACCCTGTCTGTTTTTATTTTTCAATTTAAAATGAATTTATGTTTAAATCTATTTTAATAAGCGATGCTTCAGCCCTGGATGCCAGTTTATTAAAAACCCGGCAGGTCTTCATTTCAATGATCAATAAAAAAAGCTCCCCCGCCTGCTATTTATAGTGCAATACCGCAGCAGGCCCGGGGAGCCTTATGTGCCCTTTCGGGCAATTATTTATTCTTATATGCCTTCAATACATCAATTACATAGTCTATATCGGAAGCAGTATGGTCGCCGTTTATCTGAAAGCGTATCTCCTCATCACCCTTGGGGACAACGGGGAAATTGAGCCCTGTTGCCAGGATGCCGTTTTCTGTGAGCCATTTTACAATTTCTGAAGTCTTCTGTGTATCCCTTACCATAAGGGGTGTTACAGGATGAGGGCCAGGTATGGTTTCATAGCCGTTATCAACAAGCCCTTTCTCAAACCTCTTTGTCATTTCCTTAATATGCTTCAGTATCTTCAGGCCTTCAGGGCTTTCAAGGATGTCAAGGACTTTCAGGACTGCTGTAGTCTCGCCGACTGTAATTGGATTGGAGTAGATGTACATAGGGGCAGTCTGCCTCAGGTATTCAGTCAGAGCCTTCGGGCCTACCACATATCCGCCGTTTACTCCGAAAGCCTTGCCAAGGGTCCCTATGATAATATCCACTTTGGTGCCTGTTATCTCTTCTGTTCCCCTGCCTGTTTCCCCGTATGCCCCTACACCGTGTGAATCATCTGCTATGGTTGTAATGCCTTCTTCAAATTTATCCTTATATTTTTGGCAGATTGAAACAAATTTATCAAATGGGCAGTAGTCCCCCCTCATTGAAAATACGCCGTCTGTAATAACAAGGCATCTTTTGCCCTTGCCGACAGCTTCATTCAGTTTGGCTTCAAGGTCGTTCATGTCATTATGCTTATAAATCAGTTTTAATGCAGGGCGGGCGAGCCTCATGGCGTTTATGATGCAGTTATGGTTGAGCTCATCGCTGACCAGTACTGTCTCACCGGTTGTAAGGGGTGTTATTACACCCATGGAGGTTACATATGCACTTGAGAATATCATTCCTGATTCTTTGCCATGGAACTTTGCAAGCCTTTTTTCAAGCTCGACATGCGGCTTATGGGTTCCTGAAATAAACCTGACAGCTCCCGGGCCAACCCCGTAAGTTGCTGAGCCTTCCTCTTCTGCCCCAAGAACATCCTTTCTCAAGCTCAGTCCGAGATAGGAGTTTGAATTCATTTTCATGAACTCCTTATTGCCGTAGCCCTCGACTATATAACGGGGCCCGCGTTCGCCTTCAGCAGGAATTACCCTGGTGATGACCATTTCATCTCCCTTGGCAGTCCCCTTTTTCTTCAGTTCATTAACATAGTTTATCAAAGCTTTGCTTAGCCTATCTACTGACATATTTATGCTCCTTATTTTAGTTTTTTTCTTAATTGCTCAAGCATGTCCCTGGTCATGGAGGCCAGATCATAATCGGGTTTCCATCCCCACTCTTTTCTTGCAGCAGAATCATCGATGGATTCAGGCCATGAATCTGCTATGGCCTGCCTGTAATCAGGCTCATAGGTTATGGTGAAATCAGGGATATGTTTTTTTATCTCATCTGCCATCTCTTTTACGGTAAAGCTCATGCCTGCAACATTAAAGTCGCTGTGGTGCTTCAGTCTGCTGAAATCAGCCTCAAAGAGGTCAATTGTGCTTTTCAGGCAGTCAGGCATATACATCATCGGAAGCTTTGTGCTTTCCTTAACAAAGCATGTGTACTTCTTGTACTGGACAGCGTCATAATAGATCGCTACTGCATAATCAGTGGTCCCCCCGCCCGGCAGGGTCTCATGGCTTATGATACCAGGGTACCTGAGGCCCCTTACATCAAGCCCGTACCTTCTTACATAATAGTCTCCAAGCAGTTCGCCGGCAACTTTTGTGACACCGTACATTGTAGCAGGTTTCAGGACAGTTTCCTGCGGCGTGTCTATCCTCGGGGTTTCCGGGCCGAAAACGGCTATTGAACTGGGGATCAGCACCTGTTTCATGTTTTTTTCACGTGCAAGCTCCAGAACATTTATCAGCCCGTTCATGTTTACATTCCATGCCATCATCGGGTTCTTTTCGCCGACCGCAGAAAGAATAGCCGCCATGTTGATAATGTGGTCAATTCTGTATTTGTCGGCAACCTCACCCAGCCTCTGCCTGTCCATTACATCAAAGAATTCAAAGGGACCGGATTCTTTGATCTTGAGGGTTGGTTCTGTCTTCCTTGTGGAAGCTATTACATTCTCATTTCCATAGATCTCTCTCATTTTCATGGTCAGCTCGGATCCGATCTGTCCTACTGCTCCGATAATAAGAATCTTTTTCATTCAAGAACTCCTTTAAAACGATAAATTTATTATATTTTTGATTGTAATGCTTTAATCTCAAGTTCAGGCAAAATATATCCATTTTTTCTTCATTGTCAAATAAGAAAAAAGAGAAATCAGAAGTTTTTATAACTGCCCAGCCAGATCTCTTAATATGAGGCCCCTGAGCCATTCAGCAGAGTTTTGCCATGAATGCATGGGAATATATCGTGCATGATCTGGTAAATATGCCTGGAATGAAACTGCTTTATCACAGGGCAGGTCATCTATATTTTTTTTGATTTATGTCCGGATTTGTATAATATATTGCAAAACAGAAGGCAAAGGGTATAGAAAGGAATGCTCAGGAAAACAGCTCTGGCAGCTGCCATAATTATTATTTCAGGCATATCTGCATACCTGCTTATGACAAATACGGAAAAGAAGCCGGTCAATATTGTATATATCCTGTGTGATGCCTTGAGGGCTGACCATGTAGGATGCTACGGGTACCACAGGGATACAACCCCTTTCCTGGACAGGCTGGCAGAAGAAGGTATTATGTGCAGGACTGTATATGCGCACAGCTCATGGACATTCCCTTCAACAGCATCTCACCTTACAGGGGTCAACCCGGTGGCTTCATACAGGCAGGACATGGCCTTATCAACAGAGCTTGATTTTATTTCAGAGATACTTGCAGGAAACGGCTATCATACCTATATGGTATCAGCCAATCCCCTGCTGAAGGAGAACTATAATATTGCCCAGGGATTCCATGTCTACAGGTATATACACAGCAGTGACGGGATAGATGTGAACAATATGGTGGAGGACATGTGCGAAAGAGAGCTTGAGGAGCCCTTCTTTATCTATATCCATTATATGGATACCCATGAGCCTCTTTATCCGCCACCTGAATACCTTGACAGGCTGTACCCTTCCATCGAAAAAAAGGCCATGAACCTTATAAACAGAAAAGTGACGGACCTTTCACCCAAGGAAATGAAGATAGCAGTTGACCTGTATGATGCTGAAGTTTTATATCAGGATCATCTTATATCATCCATATATGATTTTTTTGAAAAAAACCGGGCTTTTGAAAATGAGACCCTGTGGCTGATAACCTCAGACCATGGGGATGAGTTCGGGGACCATGGCGGTACAGGCCACGGCGTCACCCTCTATAATGAGGTTCTGAATGTTCCGCTTATACTGCACTGCAATGACCGGCTCCCCGGGAACATGATAATAGAGAGGCCTGTGCAGGTAATTGACATTGTACCCACAATACTGGATATATGCTCAATACCCTTCTATGCCGATCAGTACGAGGGCATGTCACTGCTATCTGATGAACCGCGAGATTTCTACGCCTTTGCAGCGCTGTGGAAAGCCAAAATTGAGGGCAAGAACGACAGCACCCTCCGCTGTATAATCACTGATGAATGGAAGTATATTCACAGCTATGACGATGAGAAGCATGAGCTATATAATCTGATCAATGACCCTGAAGAAAGGCTGAATATTATAGGCCGTTTTCCCAAACAGGCGGAAAAGCTCTCGAAAATGCTCATGGACTATGTGCGCCAGAATATCCATATCTATGATTATCCCGAGCCAGGCCCGGAAGCTGATGAAAATGAAGAAATTGAGGAAAGGATCAGGGCGCTGGGATATATCAACTGAGAGCTGTCTATAAGAAAGCTATGGGTTGCCATTGTACAGCGGATGAACAGCCAGGATCAATTTTATCGTGTTTAATAATAATTTTTTAAGGAAAGACATAAATTGCTTGTTTTTTTATCTATTGATATTTAAATTATAAAGCAAGAAATAAATACCACAAAGGTATCATAAGGAGAGGGATATGCGCTGGAAAGGGAGAAGACAGAGCGACAATGTTGAGGACCTGAGGGGCAGTAAGGCAAAGAAGGCTGCGTTCGGCGGTATAGGAGTTATTATTATTGCTGTAATTGTAATGCTTCTGGGGGGGAACCCGGAAGATGTTGTGAAAGTCATGCAGAACACTCAGACCTCAGCAGTGACCTCTGAAGAACCTGCAGTGCTTACCCAGGAGGACAGGGAGCTCGGAGAGTTCGTCTCTGTAGTCCTTGCTGATGTTGAAGATGTCTGGACTGAGATCTTTACTCAGAACGGCATGC
This sequence comes from uncultured Candidatus Sumerlaeota bacterium, assembly GCA_964389675.1. GTDB lineage: Bacteria > CAYMEV01 > CAYMEV01 > CAYMEV01 > CAYMEV01 > CAYMEV01. The sequence goes on along the minus strand of CAYMEV010000023.1, from coordinate 31,318 downwards.
AGTACAGAAAGCCCAGGCTTGTTTTGTACTCTGACGCCGTAAATTCAGCATGCGGTTTTGCCCAGGCCGCAACCGGGCCTTTTTACTGTCCCGGTGACGAGAAGGTGTATATAGACTTAAGCTTCTTTAAGGAGATGAAGGACAGGCTGAATGCCCCGGGCGATTTTGCAATGGCCTATGTCATTGCCCATGAGGTCGGCCACCATGTCCAGACCCTTCTTGGAACCATGAACGAGGTGCAGGGCTTAAGAGGCAGGATGGACAAGGTCGAGTACAACAAGATCATGGTATGCCTTGAGCTTCAGGCTGATTTCTATGCAGGGGTATTTGCCCATTATGCTGATAAGATGATGAATGTGCTCGAGGAGGGCGATATAGAGGAGGCCATGAATGCTGCATCTGCTGTTGGGGATGACAGGCTTCAGAAGATGCAGACGGGAAGGGTTGTCCCTGATGCCTTTACTCATGGCACCTCCAGACAGCGGATGGAATGGTTCATGAAAGGCTACAGGACCGGGGACATACAGCAGGGGGATACCTTCGCCGCTTTCGGATACAGGTAGATATCCGGGGGTTTATGTTCTTCCGATTGATCTTTCAGCTTTTTAGGTTATTGTTAAATATTAAAAATAAATTCTTGCCTGCCTGCAGGCAACCCGGATAAGGAGGGTTACAATATGAAAAATTCTGCTGTTTTCAGCATTGCGGTCATTGCATTATTTCTTCTTTCTTTTGCAGTTTCAGCACAGGAAGCGATCATTATTGACCATACCTGTACAGATTATACACAGATACCTGAATCATGGATACAGGCTGCCAAAGATGATCTTCTTATAGGCTACGGCCATACATCCCACGGAAGCCAGCTGGTTACAGGGATAACTGCATTTGAGGATGCACTGGGGGGAATATGGGATTTTGACATGTCATCCTACGGCCTTCAGGTAGGAGTATTCCTGAATGACACCTGGGCTTACGGAGACCTTGGGCACAATGGAGACCTCACATGGAGGGATGAGACAGTTACCATGCTTGATGACCCTGATAATGACAGGAATGTAGTTATGTGGTCATGGTGCGGGGGATGCTCTGACAATACGGAGGAAGGGATAAATATATACCTTAATGCAATGAACCAGCTTGAGCTTGATTACCCTGATGTGACATTCATATATATGACAGGCCATCTGGACGGTACTGGAGAGACCGGCAACCTGAACATAAGGAATGACCAGATAAGGGCATACTGCCAGGCAAACGGCAAGGTGCTTTTTGATTTTGCAGATATTGAAAGCTATGACCCTGACGGCCTTACAAACTATATGGAGCTATACTGTAATGATAACTGCGACTACAGCGGAGGGAACTGGGCTGTAAACTGGCTTTCTGCAAACCCCTCTTCCGAGCTTGCGTCAATATCAGGGACCTGCGGGTCATGTGCCCACTCACAGGCATTGAACTGTGTCCTGAAAGGCGCCGCCATGTGGTGGATGCTTGCAAGGATAGCAGGCTGGGACGGAACTGCTTTATCAGCAGAATCAGCGGTTGTCAGTATAGAGAATGCCTCTTTCATGGGTATATGGGAATATGATCATGATGCAAAGGGCGGCTGGAACTGCCTTCTGGGCAGTGCAACGGCCGGCAAAATGCTCACAGGGGATATTACAGGGGACGGATACCTGGATATTGTTGCGAGCCTTGACGGCTACGGGCTTTATTATTACTCTCCCGGAGGGTCCTGGACTGCCATTACTGGAGAACCTGCTGATTTTGCCCTTGTGGATCTGGATGGAGAGACAAAGATCGCGGCATCATTTGGGGGCGACGGGCTATATATATGGGATTACAGCCTTTCTTCCTGGACAAGCCTTATGAATGTCCCGGCAGATATCGTACTTGCCTATGACAGGAACGGGGACGGGACAGATGAGCTGGCAGCAGTGTTCAGCGGTTTTGATGGATTGTATTACTATTCCTTTGATACAGAAACCTGGGTAAAGATCATTGGTGTTTCCCCGGAACAGGCTGTTGCAGGGGATGTTTCCGGGGACGGGTGTGATGAGCTTGCATGTTCGTTCAGCGGTTACGGGCTTTATCTCATAACCCAGTCTGCAGTAAGCAGGATCACATGCGGAACCCCCGATACAGGGCATATTATGACAGCGGGGAATATATCAGGAACTGCAGGCGATGAGATAATAATGACCTATCTGAACAGGACATACTGCTATTCATATTCAGCCGGATGGTCACTGCTGGTATCTGCACCCCTTAAAAGGTCAATTGCAGGCAGTTTCACAGGACAGGAGCTTGAAGACCTGATAGCATGCGAGACCTCTTCGGGGAATATATACCTCTTTGACTCGACATTAAGCACATGGCAGTTGCTGCTCTATGATGCGGGTACGAATGCGATGGCTGCTTACTGATGAAAAAACGCGATGTCTGAAAAAAATATCTGTAATGAAGGATCTTGATTCTGTTTTAGTATAAAAGCGCTGAACCCGGGATATCCCGAAAACTGGAATATTTTATCAGTATTGCACTGCAGCAGTATTTTGCTGATGGAATTTTTGATACAATTCAAATCTTTCAATATTTGTGCAGAAATTTTATAAAAATAAAAAATACATAAAATCTATTTTTGGAATATATTTATTCTTATAATTAAACTTGATATATAGAAATGGAGAAGATCATGAAAAGAATACTATTTTTCATGGCAGTAATTTTCAGTACTGCCCTTTATGCCCAGAACACTATAAATGATGTGCTTGACAATACTGTGGAGCCATGCACTGTCACATACGGCAGTATTGTCAATGTATCAACAGTGCAGGAGCTTAAGGATGCAATTAACCTTGCAAATTCGAGCGGAGGCAATATGACAGTGCTCATTGCTGACGGAAACTATCATATTGCGACAGAGTCCTGGTATCCGTATATAACCGGAAGCCATATAGTATTCAGGAGTGCTTCAGGCAGCAGGGACGCTGTGATACTCACCGGAAGCGGCATGGACTACGGTTCCGGGACTGAGAATGTCTTTTACCTTGCCGGAGATGATATTGTAATAGCGGATATGACAATAAGGGAATGCGGGAATCATGCAATAGCAACCCACTGTGACTCGCATCTTATATACAATGTAAGGATACAGGATACCTATGAGCAGATGGTAAAGGGTACGGCAGAGGGCGACGGTTCTGACAACTGCACTGTCCAGTGCTGTCTTTTTGAATATACAGCTGGTATCGGCCCCCAGTACTATATAGGCGGAATTGATGTTCATATGGGGGAAGGCTGGATCGTAAAGGACAATGTTTTCAGGCATATAAAGAGCCCGTCAGGTTCATCAGCGGAGCATGCCGTGCATTTCTGGAACAATTGTGCCGATAATACAGTGGAAAGGAACCTTATAATAGACTGTGACAGGGGAATAGGCTTCGGCCTCGGAACATCGCCGAATACAGGCGGGATAATAAGGAATAATATGATATACAATGACGGCTCCGGAAGCTTCGATGATGTGGGGATTGGCCTGGAGACCTCCCCTGATACGAGGGTATATAATAATACTGTATATATTGATTATATGAACAGCATAGAGTACCGTTTCTCATCGACCACAAACGTGGATATAAAGAACAATCTTGCAAACAGGCCTGTTACTGCACGTGATGGAGCCACCGGCACTGTTTCGTACAATGAGACAGGGGCACAGGGCTCCTGGTTTGCCGATGTAACTGCCGGGGACCTTTCGCTTGCCTCGCCGGTCCCTTCGGTTGTTGATTCAGGCCTTGATATCCCTGCTTATGTCACAGATGATATCTACATGACTTTAAGGCCTGAGGGCGATTTTTATGATATCGGCGCTCATGAATATATCTTCGGGCAGGCTGTTACTGCCGTTCTGAGCATTAACTACCCGGGGATTTCCGGCATATGGCACTGGGCTTATGACCCCGGGAAGCCCCAGAACATTGAAGCAAAAGGGTCACAGTGGAACAGGCTTTTAAGCAGTGTCAGCTCAGGTGGGATGTCTGCAGGCGATATCACAAATGACGGAAATACTGACCTTGTTGTCGATATTGAAGGCTACGGGCTCTGGCTGTATTCGTTCCAGGGCCAGAACTGGGTATATCTGGGCGGTTCAAGCTCATGCTTTACCCTTGCCAGGGCAAACCTCAAGATGCCTCTGCAGGTCACAGCTTCCTTTGAAGGTAACGGGCTTTATATCCTGAATTACAATACAATGACATGGACACAGATAATCAGTGCCCCTGCTGATATAATAGCCTCAGGGAACCTTGATGGAAGCGGTGCGGATGAGCTTGTACTGTCATTTACGGGGATTGAGGGCCTTTATACCTACTCTTTTGCAGATGAGACCTTTAACCGCATTATGACAGTAAGCCCTTCACAGTTGCTTGCAGGCGATATAACAGGAGATTCTGAAGACAACATTGTATGCGTGTTTGACGGTTATGGGATCTACCTGCTTCAGAACCCGGAAGGGCTTGGATGGGAGTACAGCAGGCTCACATGGGGGACACCCGATGCCGGGCATCAGGTTTCAGGCGGGAATATATCGGAAGCAGGCGGGACAGAGATCATATTTGCATTTTCCGGAAGGACATACTACTATTCCCATGATATAAAGGGATGGTCATCGCTTGTCATGGCCCCCCTGAAGAGCATCTTATCAGGAAAATTCACCGGCCATAGCCTTGATGACCTTATAGTCTGCGACAGCCTTACTAATAATATCATACTGTACAAGACCGGATCTTCTGAATATGAGGTTCTTGTCTTTGCAGGGGATGCTGAAGCCATGGCATGCATAGAGCCTTCGGATAACTGAGCATTTAAGATGGTATGTCCCTTTTTAAGGTCATTCTATTGCCGGGGAAGGGGTATGTTTTCAGTGAGGTTTAATATTGTAATTTCACCGGGCTTCCAGAGCCTCATTCTCGGGCCCCATGTCCCTGACCCTCTGCTTACATACAGTTTCATATCGCCGATGGTGTACAGGCCCTCAACATATGGATAGATTGTCTGAACCAGGTAATTAAAGGGCCAGATCTGGCCTCCGTGTGTATGCCCTGAGATCATGAGGTCCACTTCATGCTCTGCTATAAGGCCTGTGAGCCATGGTGTGTGCGAGAGAAGTATGACGGTACTGTCAGGGATGCCCTCGAGGGCATTCTTCACCATATAAGCCCCGCTGACGTTGTGCCTCCGGGCAGTGGTTAGGTCGTTTATGCCTGCTATGACGAGTTTATCTGATACACTGACCCACCTGTTTTCAAGGATATCTGTGCCTGCACCCTCCATGATCTCTGCAAAAACATCCCTCCTGCCTGCCCTTCTTGAGTCGTGGTTGCCCCTTACGGCATAGACACCAAGAGGGGCACTGAACTTCTTCATTACGGGTATCATTTCCTCAGGCCTGCTTGCCCTCTCAAAAATATCACCGGCAAAAACTATCATGTCAGGCTGAAGTATATCGAGCCTTTCCCGGATATTCTCTATCCAGGCAGGCCCTATAAGCATCTCGCCGCCGTGTATGTCTGCTATGACTGCAATTTTTAGCCCATGAAGCTCATCGCTAAGGCCATTTATGGAAATATCAACACTATTTATGACCGGGTTCCTGATACCCTGTATATGGGCGGTCAAAACGAGGATCAGGCCTGTAATAAGTCCTGCTGTGCGTATGGCAGGCAGGTGCTTTTTGAATAAAAGCCCGAATGCGGTGATAATATCAGCTATAAAAAAACCGGCAGCGATAAGAAAGATGCTTCCCATCCAGTGCATACCCGCAAATTCAAGGATTATTTCAAGAGTGCTGTCATGCCCGCCGTAAACCCTGGAAATATAGAATAAAACCCATAAAAGAACAGACGCGATGATAAGGCCTTTTCCGGAAATAAAGCGCTTTCTTATGGGAAGCGGGTAAAACCTGAAAGACACATATAGCTGCATTAATGTTACAATACTGGTAAGAACTATGCCGAAAAAGGACATATAGATCTCCTTATCCTTTAATTCTAATACCTTTACCTGCTTTGATTTGTTTAAAAAAAGGGTGCTTTTCAGTGCGGTGCCATCATATTTCAAGGTTTGTAAGCTCTTTTGTCACCTCATAGCTGTATTCCGGATACTCATATACAGGAAGCCTCGGTTCTGTCTCGCCTATTGAATAGCCCCATATGCTCTCATACTCGGATACATCTTCGCCTATGTCCTCAAGCTGGCGCAGGTATTCGCTTATTGATTTGCTCTCGATAATGATTATCTTTCCCATCTTGTGTATGATAGGGCTGTGGTTGCGGGTCTTGTCATAGTCGAACTCAAGGATCCTCCTTCCATATCGTGTTATCCCTATCACCCTGTATGTGAGGCTTTTCCCGACACCAGGAAGGTTCAGGACATTCCTGTCAGTGGCAAGAAAGGGAAGGCCGTTTTTGTACATTATTTCTGCCAGGCTTTGTTCAATATCCCCCGGGTCCGCTGTCATTTCCCTTATCTTTTCTATCTGCTCACTGCTTACTGTGCCGTAGGATTTTTCCTCTATCTGCTCCTGTACAGCCCGGGCATTTGTTGCAAAGTTAAAATAGTTCTCCATATAACCCTTTACTGAAAATGTATAGTAAGGAAGGATCCCGGTTTCATTCATTATCTGCCTGAGTTTTGCAGTATGACCCCTTCTTGAGGATGCTGTTGTGAATACATGCTGGTTTGTAACGGCCCAGCCTGCTCCTGTAAGTTTTTTTACGGCTTCTTTCACCTCCGGCGTGATCTCCATCGGGGCTTCAAAATGGGTCTGTATGATAAACTGGCTGATCCCTGTTCTTGAGGCCTTCTTTCTGAAATTTGCAAGCACATCTGCAAGCTCGTTTGTTATTCTCTGGGGAAGGTAGGCAGGTATCCTGGTCCCAAGCCTTACCCTGACCATTTCAGCAAGCTTCTCTCCGTCAGGAAGCCTTTTATTCTTCTCCTTCTTTCTTAAAGACATCTCAAGGATGGCATCAAGAAGCTTCTTGAGTGACCTGTCCGAGCTCATAAGGGCATCTCCTCCTGTTATGAGTATGTCCCTGAGCTGTGAGTCATTTTCCCAGTAATCCATTATCTTTTTCAGCTGAGTATCCCATGATTCATCTGGTTTCAGCCTGTCCAGGTTAAAATTCAGGTTGCCCCTCTGGAAATCATACATCCTCTGGCATGATGCGCATAATCCTCCGCAGGCGCGCCCCATAGTAGCTGGTATCAGGATTGCAACCTCAGGATACCTGCGGTGCACGCTGTGGTGAGTCGGCAGTATCCAGCCGGCTGCATTGGGCTTGCCTGCCTCAACCTTGTCCTCCTTTTCCCATGCGACAATATGGCCGAATTCATCTACAAGCTGCTGGCTGTAAACGACATAATACCTTATCGCAAGGTCGGCGCCTATAGCAAAATACGGGACCCTTACATGAAGAAGCGAGAGGAAATAGGGATTCACAAAGAATGGTATCCCCTGCCTTTCTGCCTCATAAAGGACCTTCATGGTATCCGGGTCAAGAGAATTTCCCAGCAGTTCATTGAGAAGAGATGGAGAGCGGACCGCAAAGCTCAGGTGAAATTTATAATCCCCCCACCATTCAAGCATCTTTAGAAACTTCTGTTCATGGCTGAGCCCTGGCGGAAAGCTGAAGTGACCGCTTTTTATCTCTCCTGAGTCCATTTTACTGATCAGGATATTTATTATTCTTTCCCTGTTCTCTTCACGCAGTTTTACGATGCGGGGGTCAAGCCCGCTTGGAAAACGGTCCATCCAGCTGTTCAACTTCTGCCTTTCAGGGAGTACCCTCCTGTATGTTCCAGCAAACTGCCTGAAAAGATAAAGCATATCTTCGAAAAAATATGGTTTTGCGCCGCCTGTTCCGTAATTTACCGCCATCCATATAGCTTTTATCGGATTGCTTACTGCTATTTCACCCCTTAAGTTCAGGTCATCATACTCCCTGCCGGCATTGTCAATATAGTCAAGAAGCCTTATTGCTGCATAGTCCTGCCATGTCAGTTCTTCAAAAGAATCCCTTCCCTCCTCTGAACCTTTATAGAAACCGTATGCCACCGGTTTTTTCCTTATATATTCCAGCACCCAGTTGCGCACGCCTATCAGTGCTTCAGTCTCATTCCTTGAACTGCGCATTATCTCCTCGAGCATGGGGTTCTCTTTCAGAAGCTTTTTAAGCAGTTTATGGGATTTTACAGTAATCGCTATCTGGTCAAGTCTTTCGTTTTCAGTCATGGTATCCTACCGCCTTCTTTTTATTCGGACTGTTTTTTAGCCTATATTTATAAACTACAGCATTTTCTGCAAAAAATCAAATCTGACCTCTGATCGGATTTATACCGGGGATTTTCAGGAGGGCCTGATAAAGGGAAGGCCAATCCCTAAAATATGCTGAAAGAATAAAAAGCAGGAAATGTCATTTCAGTCTGAAAATAGCCCTCAGCATATTTTCTTGATTTCCGGCTTAAAATGAGTTATGCTGATATATTATAGCGGCTGACCTACAAAGGAGGGCTTAAGATGAAAGCAGATGCAATACATCTGAATGGCGACCTTTCCACTGAACAGCAGGCTCTCGACCATGTTGAAATGCTTGCGCAATCATTCGGGTTTGAAAAGAAGGATTCTGCGTCTGCCCGGCTTCTTGCCGAAGAGGCCATCAGCGCATTCTCAGTGATAATAGGCGTTAATTGCGGTGAGTTGTGGGTAGAGACAAATGAAAACGATTTTGAGATACACCTGAAAGCAAGTGCAGAGCTGACCAGGGAAGAAAGGGAAAACCTGATAGAGCTTTCCAGTGAAAAGAAGAATACACCCAAAAAGGGTATTATAGGGAAGCTTGCAAGCCTTATAGATTATCTGGCCTCAGATACAGCAATAGGGGAGGACCCTTTCATGATAATGAGCATGTATCCTGAAGTAGGTACCTATAATATCAGCATGGTGCCTCCTGACATCGCATGCTGGTCGATGCAGTCAGAAGAGAAAGAGAAAAAAGAGAAAAACATGCTGTCAGATATAGAAAAGACCCTTATAGAGGGATTTGCTGATGATATAATAGTCTCAATCGCATTCAAGAACATAGAACTGATCATCAAAAAGACAAAAAAACAGGCCTGAAAGCTCTATATAAAGTCTGCAGATATATACATATACTCGTTTTAACATCAGAAGGGAAATGCATATCAAATAAAATTCCCGGTAAGACCAGGGGTAGCCCCTTTTTTTTATATCAGGGATATGCTTTTCAGGAGGATGATCCCTGCAGAAATGGATAAGATGGATGTTATGGTCGATACCAGGACAATATTGCCGGCAAGCCTGGAATTAGCCCCCATTGTCTCTGCCATTATAAAGCTTACTATCGCAGTGGGGCATGCAAAAAGTATGAACATGATGCCCAGGTCTGTCTGCCGGAAGCCTGACAGATATGCGCCGAAAGTCATCAAAGCAGGCAGGATTGCAAGCTTAAGGAATGATGAGGAGAAAGCAAGGCCGGAAGCCTTCCTGATATTATGAAAGTTGAGGGAACCCCCGATCCCGATAAGCGCCATAGGCAATGCAAGGTCGGACAGAAAACTTCCTGTCAGTTTGGCCAGGTCAGGGAGCTTCAGCCTGAAATATGAAAATGGAAGTCCCACTATAACAGCCAGCACAAGAGGATTGAAGAATATCTCCAGTATGGTGGACCTGATATTCATCTTCCTTTCGCTGTGCAATGGGACCACTATGGCAATGACCGAAAGGATATTATAGAGAGGTATTACAAATGCAAGTATTACCGTAGATTCAGCCAGGGCCTCCCTGCCGAACAGGTTTGATATTATGGCGAGGCCTATTATGGCGAAATTTCCCCTGAAAGCTCCCTGTATGAAGGATCCCCTGTCCCTGCCGTTCTTTATGAAAGGAGCGGAAAAGATAAGCAGAAGTATGAATACTATGACAGTAGCTGAATATATATATATTAAGAGGTCAAGTATAATGACCTTATGCAGGTCAATGTCATATATCTTCAGGAAAATAAAGGCAGGAAGAGAGATATTGAACACGAATTTCGAGGTAATATCCACAAAATTCTCATTTATTACATTAATCTTTTTTGAGAAATATCCCAGCGCAATGATTATAAAGACAGGGGCTACAGTATTTGCCGTAAAGATTATATTATCAATCAATAAATGCCTCCCTGCTTCAACAAGAAGCAGACCCTGTGGCTATTTCCCCTTATCTTTGAACTGAGCGATCTGATAAGGATGTTTTTCAAAAAAATCAAACCTCGGGGGCAGAAATTTAAGCTTATGCCCGGCAGGATCATCCATAAAGTCGTAAAGGCTGTCAAATATCCTGTCCCAGCTCCAGAACTCCCTGCCGAGGTTCAGATAGTCCAGTATCAGCTCAGTCCCTGCCGGAGCTACAGGGTGCATAAGGACAGCAGCTGTCCGGACCATGTGAAATGTATCAATAAGCGTAGTTTTTCTGAGTTCCTCATTGTTTTCAAGATCTGCCTCCCTCATGTTCTTTGCCCAGTATTTGTTCATATTCCTGATATAGCTGTCCATAAGGTTTATGACAGCATGGAACTCATACCTGTACATGAGCTTTTCATAGTCCAGTATCAGGCTTTCAGACCCTTTCAGTATATCTGTGCTGATACTTCCGACCGGGATCTGTGAATCATAGTAATTCTGGGCTGAGTAAAAACATGACCTTGCAGCCCTGTTAAATACGTTTGAAAGCAGGTTCCCCTCCTTAAGGACCGGGTCTCCTTCCTTTTCCTGAGCATTTGGGTTTAAGGGCTTCGGCTTGAACCCGACACTCTTGAAGGCAAGCCCAAGGCCCATAAAGTGAGCACGGAGCTGTTCCGCAGTATAGAAGTCAAGAAGCCTGCCTGCCATTGGAGGCTTGACCTTACCGCTGCTGCTGGCTTTTTTGTCCAGAAAGAGTATATGCTTGTTTGCAATAAGCTCTGGGAGCTGAAGCATACCCTCTTTGGGCCCGGAGACCGGGTCTTTCCCCTGCATCCCCATGAAAATAGCCATCTCAACGGGACCGTAGAAGTAGATATTATCCTCTCCAATAAACTGGTAAACCTTTGCATCCTTTGAACACCACCATTCTTTCCATGCTTCTGTATCAATCCCCTTTTCTTTCAGATAAGCCTTGGTAAATGAGACAGGGGCCCAGAGAGATTCAGGCCATACCCAGACTGTAAGGTCATCCAGGCCTTCCAGGGATGGAGCAGGTATACCCCATTCAATATTTCCTGTAAGCCTGAAGGGTACCAGCGTCTTGCCTGTCCTGTACCTGATATTCTCTGCGGTGAGAACTATACATGCCTGCTCCCTGTCTTCCAGCTTTTCAAATATCAGGATTATGGGTCTCTTTTCACTCTCATGGGAATATTTATGCTCAGGCAGTCTGCCCCTTATCCCGGCAAGCTGGCCAGCCTGATCGTTCTTGACGAATATTACAGGCGGTTCCATGAATTCCTTTATGCTCTTTATCATAAATTCCCTGCCGGTCGGGCTGTCTTCCAGCGTTTTTATCCAGTCTCCAAGGAGATCATGGAATTTATCAAGCTTGAAATACCAGTTAACAACATTCTTCATTTCAGGCCTTTTGCCTGAAAGCGTGCTCTTTGGGTTTATCAGTTCCTTTGGCATGTACTGGTGCCCCAGAGAACACTCATCAGCATATGCTGTTTCGGACGAACAGCCTTCTATAGGGCATTTTCCGACTACCTGCCTGCCGTTTAAGAATACTTCATGCTCGTGGTCATAAAACTGCGGGGTCTCAACTTTAATCAGGTGTCCGTTCCTGTAAAGCTCAGTTATAAAAAAATCCGATTCCTCTTTGTGTATTTCTTTGGCTTTACCGAAGCCCGAAGCGGCAAAAAGGCTCAGATCAATATGATATGACCGGAGTACTTCCTTTTGCTTCTCATGGTTAATCCTGACAAAATCTTCAATTGTACCGTTAAACCTGTTTTCACTGACCATCTGCCTGTATTGTTCAACTATGGGTGATCCGTAACAGTCCGTTCCCGAGACAAAGATCACATTTTCATTGCCAATGCGGTCTTTTAAGAACCTTGTGAAAACGTCTGCATGCACAAAGACCCCGCCGATATGGCCAAAATGCAGCTCTTTGTTTCCATAGGGCATACCTGCGGTGATCAGGGCCTTCTTGGGAAATACCGGCCTTTCAGCCTTTTTTGTCCTGTCCTCAATTTTCATAAATATCTACCCCTTAGTATTCTTCAGCATAACATAAGAATCTTAAAGCAACTTGTAAAGAATAAAATTATATGGCAGGATATGCTGGTATAAGCTATTGTCCGATAAAACTAACAAAATCAGCCTGAAAGCGTATTACAAAGTGATGGGTTATTTTATAAGGAGGTTTCTAATGAAAAGGATACTTATTATTTTCCTGCTGTTGCCGGCTATTGCCCTTCAGGCACAGGAAAGCGCAGAGCCGATGCCTTTAAGCGGATTTGAGGAGGAGGCAGTCTTCACCATTTACAAGAATGAAGCAAAGCTTGGCACTATCAGGTCAAAACTCAGCAAAGAGGGGGATTACACACGCAGTTTCGTTCTGTCCATCGGGGAACAGGAATTATCAATGGATATGGAGATTGAATCCGACGATACAGGCTTATGGGAGAGCATAAGATTTACCCTCCCGAATGAGACAGTAACAGTAAAGAGGATCGGAGACAGGGCTGAATACACTCTTGAAAGCAAAGGAACAACTTTTTCCCTGGAGCTTGCTGATGACCATATAATCTATGACAGCTACGGGCCTACATTTGACAGCTTTATGATCAGGAATTATTCGCATGAGGATGGGGGCAGCCAGACCTTCTCACGGTTTATTGCTCCTGCAGCGACCATGGACGCGGAGCTGGAATATATCGGGGATAAAACCTGCAGTGTCAAGGGAGAAGACATCAATTTCAGGCTTTACAGCATGAAAATGGCAGGGATTGGCCTGGAGCTCTGGGCTGACGAGGAAGGCAGGATCTACCTTATGGATGTTCCTGTCCAGTATGTAAGATATGTAAGGGAGGGTTATGAGGAGCTGATGCACCTGGAGGAGGCGGATGAATCCGTATCAAACCCTGTATTTACCTATGAAAAGAAAGAGATAATGATACCCATGAGAGATGGTGTAAAGCTTGCAACTGACCTTTACCTTCCTGAGGCCAAAGAGGAGGAAAAATTTCCGGCTGTCCTTGTAAGGACTCCCTACAGCAAGGAAATGAGCTATATGACAGGAGATTACTGGGCAAGGAGGGGCTATGCGACTGCCATACAGGACTGCAGGGGAAGGTTTGCCTCAGAAGGTGTATGGGAACCCTTCATAAATGAGGCAGAAGACGGGTATGACACTGTAGAATGGCTTGCATCACAGCCCTGGTCGAATGAAAAGGTCGGTATGATAGGCGGTTCCTATGTCGGATGGGTACAGCTCTGGGCAGCATCAATCAAACCGCCGCATCTTACAACAATTATCCCTAATGTTGCTCCGCCAGACCCATTCTATAATATACCCTATGAGTATGGAACATTCTTTATCCTCGGCTCGATCTGGTGGGCTGAAATACTTGAAAGCGAGGCTACTGCTGATATCTCAGGCAAGGCCCTTGCCAGGATCTCTGAACGCAAATATGAAGAGATACTCAAAAAACTGCCGGTAATTGACCTTGATAAAGAGATATTCGGCAGGGAAAACCCCTACTGGAGAAAATGGATAATCAACAATACCAATAATGAATACTGGGAAAAGGCAAATTTCATGGAAAAGCTGAAGGAATTGAAGATTCCTGTATTTCTGCAGTCAGGATGGTTCGACGGTGACGGAATAGGGAGCAAGCTTAATTATATGGCTTTGAAAGAGTCAGAAAGCCCTTATATAAAGCTTATCCTGGGCCCGTGGGGGCATACTGACCAGTCCAGCAGTACCATAGGTGATTTTGATTTTGGCGTGGAGGCTGCATTGGACCTTCAGCAGCTGTATCTAAGGTGGTTTGACCGCTTCCTGAAAGGTATGGAGAATAATATTGAGAATGAGCCAATGGTGCAGATATTTACCATGTTTTCAAATAAATGGCATACAGGAGACGCCTACCCACTGCCTCAGACTGAGTTCAGGCCGCTGTACCTGAGCAGCTGTAAAGGGGCAAATACCTCAAAAGGCGACGGTAAGCTATCTTTTGAAATAAGGGAAGATAAAAGGGAATATGACGCATATTTATATGACCCCAAAGACCCTACACCTTGGCCTTCATACTATTATAAGAGCAAAGAGGAGATTGAAGAGGAAAAGAAGGGGACAGTTGACCTGGAAAAGAGGAAGGAGAAGCAGAAGGCATTCCATAACAGTGTTACGGATTCCAGGGATGATATACTTGTGTACCGGACTGAACCCCTGACTGAAGGGATTACTGTCGGCGGCCCGCTGAGTGCTGTTATCTATGCTTCATCCTCAGCTGTGGATACTGACTGGTTTGTGACACTGATGGATGTTGATGAAGAAGGTAATATTCTCCCTCTTGCCAGGGGTACTGTCAGGGCAAGGTTCAGGAACAGCACAAGAAAGCCTGAACTTCTGGAAAAAGGCATGGTATATGAATATAGCATTGACCTCTGGCAGACAGGGATTACATTCCAGAAAGGCCACCGCATAAGGGTAGAAGTCTCTTCAGCTCTTTTCCCGGCATTTTCAAGGAACCTGAATACAGGCGGGCATAATGAGATGGAGACAGAATCCGTAAAGGCTAAGCAGAGGATCTATCATTCAGAGGAATATCCTTCCCATATCCTTCTGCCTGTCCTGAAAACAGAAGAGGAAGAGAAATAATATATGGATAAAGGGCCTGCCGGTACCAGGTCAGGCCCTTTATCCTGCCTCAATGATGAGATCCTGCTGATGCGCTGTCCTCTAATTCTTTTACTCTTTCAGTATACTGAAAGCTTTTATAATCATCAGCCTGGCCATCAACCAGCTCCCTGTATTTTCCAAGGGCCTGAGTGCGGTATTTTTCATCCCCGGTGAACTGCCAGAGAATATATAATACAAGGGCTTCACTATGACTGCAGAGATTGTCCTTCAGAAGGGCCTTCATATTCTTCAGTGCAGTTTTGAAGTTCATCAGGTGCTTTATCTTAAATTCATATATCCTGATATATTCTTTTAAGGATTTTATATCAAACTGCCTGTACAGCCTTTTAATATCACTTAATTCTGAATATGCTTCCTGATATCGTTTCAGATCGATCAACGGAATGATCTTTGCGAATTTCTGATCAATTAAACGAAGGTTCATATTCTTATGTGTTTTTGTGATGCTGATAGCCCTGTCTATATATTCCAGGGACCTGTCATATTCCTTCTGCTGATAATATATCTCACCCAGGCCGATATAACACTGCGAAAGATTGTCTCTGTCATTCATCTCCTGACAGTAGTGTATGGCTTTCATGATAAAATCATAGGCTTTCCCGTAATCATGCAGGGCGCAGTAATTAGAGCTCAGGTTCAGATAGAGGTACTGCAGTGTTCTGTAATTGCCTGTCCTTTCTGCTATATCAACAGCTTTTTCATAATAGGAATTGGATCTCTCGAGGTCAAGGTACACCTCAAAGTATGTAAGGCCTATGTTTGAAAGGGGTATGAGCTGAAAATTAATATCACCCTCTTTTTTGAAAATATCATATGCCCTGAAAAGATAATCCAGAACCCTGTCAAGCCCTGCCTGCCTTCCGCAGAATATGGCTATATCGTTATAGCAGTTTGCTATGCCTATACTGTCATTTATTTCTTTATAGATATCAAGCGCTTTCTGAAAATACACAAGGGCTTGATCATCATAACCCCTGTGGTGATAATTCTTTCCCAGGCACTGATAAGCGCTTGCAATCAGATTTTTATCCTCGCATTTTGAAGAAGGTTCCAGAATACGCATGAAATATCCAACAGCTTCATCCAGCTTAAAAAGAAGGTTGCTCACTATGCCGAGGTTTAAACAGGCCCGCGGTACGATGGCTTCAAAATGCCTCTCCTGTGCATCTTCCAGGACTTCAAGCCCCAGGGAGAGCGAATCATTGAGCCTGCCAGTCTCATTAAGGAGTGTCATTCTGGATAATTTAATATTCATTTTCTCTTCCGGATCCTCAATATATCTTAAAAGCCTGTCATAATACTCAAGGGCTTTTTTATTCTGGTACTGCTTTTTGAAGCTTTTTATGGAAAGCCTGATATATTTTACGGCCTCTTCTGTATTCTCTGCTTTTTCATAATGGTTTGCAAGGGCAGGGTACTGGGGTTCAAGATCGTCAGCATAGATCTCTGTAATGGTTTTTGCAGCAAGGCTGTGAAGCTTTCTAAGGGTCTCCCTGAGCTGGATCTGATATACTGATTCCCTTATGAGCATATGCCTGAACAGGTAGCTGATCCTGGTAAATGGTATCCATATCTGCTCATCCTCCACCTTTTTTATCTTATCGTCTATTCTTTCTCCGGAAAGCATGCTCTGCAGGATCTTTACGGGGAATTCAATGCCAAGCACAGATGCTGTCTTTATGAGCTCCTTTAAGTCCTCCGAAAGCCTGTCGATCCTTGCAATGATAAGAGAGTTTATGTCAGATGGTATCCTGATCTTTTCCCTGCTGATACTGCCTTTCTTATCAATGAGGCTGTTCTCCTGTATGAAGGATAGTATCTGCTCCAGAAAGAATGGATTGCCTGAAGAATATTTAAATATATATTCCACTGTCTCGTCAGTTACTTCTTCTATGCTGTAAAAGTCGAGAATAAAGCTTCTTATAGTTTCTTTGTCAAAATATTCAAGGTCTATGCTGTTTGTGCATGACCCTATGCCCTTAAAGTTAAAGCTGAACCTCTCGCCATTGTCCTGGTACCTGCATTCACTCAGTATTAGGATGGGATGATCCTCCAAATTTTCTACCAGCCTGCCCAAAAAATCATGTGTTTCGGGATCGATCCACTGGCCGTCATCCAGCTCGATCACCACAGGCTTTATCATGCTCAAGGCTTTTATCAGGTTTTTCAGGGAGTAGATCGTGTTCTCATGCCTGGTCTTTGAGCTCATACTGCTGAAAAGAGAGCCCTCGAAGGAAATTCCTGCAAGGCTTCCTGTCAGGGGCTTTGTTCTGTCCAGTTCCTTTTTCAGGTACTCATCATCGATCGATCCCATTATAAGATCAATTTTTGATTCGAATGATCTCTTATTTATCTCATTATCCAGCTCATCACTGCAGTCAAAGAAATTTCTCAGGAAATATTTAACAGGATTGAAGCTGTTTTTCAGGATAGGGTCGCATGGCATATATACCCAGTAGAGCTCTTTTTCATCCAGGTTTTTCTTAAGCTCCCAGATAAGGCGTGTCTTGCCTATGCCAGGGTCGCCGTTTATATATATCAGGCCGCCGAATTTTCCGCTGTTCAGTGCCTTAATCCTGTCTGAAAGCAGTGATAGTTCTTTATCCCTTGCGAAGATTTTGCCCCTGTACTGGACCTTTTTACGTTTTGCCATCTTCCTGATAATCCTGTAATAGTCCAGCTTGCCGTAAAATCCCTTAAAATCCCTGCTGTCCGTCAGTTCTGCAATAAACCTGTCCTTGATCCTGCTGTATACTATTTTATCTGCTGAAATGGAGTTCCAGTCCGTTACCATGTTTATCCTGGCACTCTTATTGACAACATTGCCCAAAGCACCGTATTCACACCTTTCAGTGCTTCCGATGAATCCTGCAAAAGCCCTGCCATAGGTAAGGGCTATCCTGCAGGAAAGCTCATTTATCCTGAGGCACTCAAGAGAAAACTCTGCAGCCCTGTCAAATGGCTTTTCCATTGCGACAGGCGCTCCGAAAAAGAAAAGAAGTGTGCCTCCCTTGTCGCCGAAATCTATCTGCTTCAGGTAAGCACCGTATATTTTTGAAAGATTTATAGCTTTTGCGATCCCCTCTAAAAAGCCCTCATTCTCCCTGAAAGTCAGAAACATGCTCAGCAGCTCCCTGAACTCTCCCTTTGCCTTCAATTTGCTTACTGAGTCAGGTACGAAATGCCTTATCATGCCTGAATCGGCTTTTTCAGCAGGCCTCTTCGGGCATCCGGTGTGATCAAACCTGATAAGCCTGGCATAGTTCCCTCTTTTGGGCAAATAATGCAGATGATCTTCGATCTCTCTGCTGTTCTTCAGGATCCTTTTGTCCAGGATGATGTCATTCCTGCGGGCCTGGTGTTCAGCAAATGCTGCATTGTCAATACCTTCTCCCCTGAAGTAGAAGCTGTAATTTGCATCTGTTTTCAGGATTCCCCATTTGACAATCCCTTCAGAGATTCCAATTTTTACAGATACAGGGAAATTGCCCATTTCAGTCTCGATATCTCCAAGGCCGGTTATTTTTTTACTGATCTCTGTGCATGCTTTAAGGACACAGGGCAAGGGAACCTCTCTTTTATCAAAGACTGCTGTGAAAGCATCACCTGCAAATGTGGTAATGAACCCGCCATTATTATGAACCGAATCTATAGCTTCAGTAAAGACCCTGTTTATAATAGAGCAGAGAAGCTCTGAGCCTTCTTTCTCATATTTCATAAGGTCCTGGCTCATCCTTGTAAACCCTGACATGTCTATAAACACTGTATAGCTGTCAATTTCACCCTTCAGGGTATTTTCCCTGAGCCTGTGTAATATGAATTCTGGTATTAAGTTCTTCATTTTTCCAGCGGTATATGAAATTCTTACAGAATTCAGCAAAATAATCAATATAAATGATTTAAGTAAAAAATAAAAAAGGGTATAAATCAGAAGGATTTGAGATTGACCGTAAAATTCAAATTGAATGCCTCCTTTAATGCCCATTTCAAAAAAAATCAATATTGACTGTTCACGAGAATATGCAATAATAAAAAAATGTATCTTAAAAAACAGCTTAAGGCACTTGATGTTTTCAGTATCGCCTCAGGCGCCATGATAAGTTCAGGCTTGTTTGTGCTTCCTGCAATTGCCTATTCAATAGCTGGAAAAGCTATTATATTTTCCTATTTTTTTGCCGGCATCTTAATGCTTCCTGCTCTTTTTTCAAAGCTTGAGCTTGCCACAGCATTACCAAAGGCAGGCGGAACCTATTTCTTTGCAGACAGGATACTCGGAAATGCTGCGGGGGTCATCGACGGATTCGGCAACTGGTTTTCCATAAGCCTTAAAAGCGCTTTTGCGCTGATAGGTATAGGGGTTTTTACAAAACTTATAAATCCCTCAATTACTGAATGGGAGATGAAGCTGGCTGCAGGATCGGCATGCCTTTTCTTTACTGCCATCAATCTGCTTAGCGTGAGATCTTCAGGCAGGCTGCAGAATATTATGGTAGGCTTTCTGCTGTTAATTCTCTTCCTCTTTATACTCTTCGGCTACAGGGAAATGGATCTGAGAGTCATTGGCGATATATTCCCTGAAATAGACTGGGGAAAGGTTTTGACCGTTACCGGGATGGTCTTTATATCCTATGGGGGGCTTACCAAAATAGCAAGTATCTCCGAGGAGGTGAAGAATCCGCAGAAGAACCTTCCAATGGGTGCAATAACAGCCTTCCTGGTAGTACAGACGCTTTATATTCTTGTTGTCTTTGTTATCATAGGGATAATGCCCCGGGAACTTCTCTGCTCATCACAGACCCCGGTAACAGATACAGCGCTGTATGTTTTCGAAGGCACAGGCGTAAGGAATATCGCCCTTATCATGACAGCCGCAGCGGCAATCCTTGCATTTATAACAACTGCAAATGCGGGCATAATGGCAGCTTCAAGGGTACCGCTTTCCATGAGCAGGGATGGCCTGATCCCCTCATCAATAAGCCGTGTAAGCAGAAAGAACAAGATTCCATATATATCTATTATCCTTACATCCCTTTTCATGCTTACTGTCATATTTCTGCTTAATATTGAAAAGCTTGCAAAGGTCGCTTCCCTGTTCCTTCTCCTCGAATTTGCCACAGTGAACCTTGCGCTTATAGTAGTCAGAACCTCAAAGATATCAAACTATAAACCGGCTTTCAAATCTCCTTTGTTTCCCTTCATTCAGTTTTTCGGCATGGTTGTTTATGTCTTTCTGATCATTAAAATGGGGATATTTACAACTGTTATTGCATCGGTCTTTATCGTGCTTGCCCTCATCTGGTATTTCCTCTATGCAAGAAAGAGAGTAAAGAGGAAATCAGTCCTGGTGCACATGATAGAAAAGCATACAGCCCCTGAGCTTGATGATGAGGGTAAGGGCCTTGAAGAGGAGCTTCTGGACATACTTATAGAAAGGGATGAAATTATCCTGGACCGTTTCGACCAGATCATAAAAGGTGCCCTGGTCATTGACCTTAAGAAGACTTTAGACCGTGATGAGCTGTTTAAGCTTATTGCTGCAAAGGTCAGTAAAAAATGGAATATTGATAAAGATGAGGTTGAACAGAAGCTCAATGAGAGGGAAGTCCTTGCATCAACGCTCATCTATCCCGGAGTGGCACTGCCTCATGCTATACCCCATATTGTTATTACAGGCGAACACAAATATGATATTGTCCTTGTCAGAAACAAGTTCGGCATCATCTGGAATGAGGAGGGCGAAGTGGTATATACTGCCTTTTGCCTTATCGGGACAAAAGATGAAAGGAATTTTCATCTAAGGGCTCTGATGTTCATCGCTCAGATACTCCAGGACCCTGATTTCCACAAGGAATGGATGAATGCAAAGAATGACAGGGAGCTTCGCAGTGTGATCCTGCTTACCAAGCGCAAAAGAAGGTAAAGAGCTAAAAAAGCAGTTTATGTGCATGGTCCTTCATAAGAAGATGAGATATTATTATAATAACCAGGAAAAAATAATCCTGATATCCCAGGATATTGCACTGAAGGAAAAATAAAATATAGTAATATGGAAAGGATATAAAAGCCAGATGAGCAGGTTTGTTCCCCTATTCATAGCTGATATGCTCCGTAAGGGGAGATTATCAGGAAATCTGACCGCATTTACAATGTTCATTGATATATCAGGCTTTACTCCTATGACGGAAAGGCTGATGGAATCAGGCAAAGAAGGTTCAGAGATACTCTCGAGGATCATCAATCAGATATTTACACCATGCATTCAGGCGGTCTACTCTGAGGGGGGATTTATATCATCATTTGCAGGCGATGCCTTCACTGCCATATTCCACAGAAGGAAATCTGAATACACTCTAAATGCTGCCTTTGCAATAAATGCCCTGTTTAAGGACCGGGGCAGGATAACCACAAAGGCAGGGGATTTCAGCCTGTCCGTAAAGATCGGACTGTCCTGGGGAAAGGTGAATTACATGATCATTCCGGGTGATATCCAGAATACCTGGTATTTCAGGGGAGAGGCAATAGACGGCTGTGCACTCTCAGAGCATAAGGCCGATACGATGCAGGTAGTTGCGGACCATCACTTTAAATCCAGGATGCCTTATATCTCTGATCATAAAAGAACAGGGAAAAACTGGTCTATTATTACCCCTGAGCTGGTAAAAATAAAGCCTTATGCTGGAAAAAAAGAAAAAAGGATACCTGTATCCCTGCAGGAAAGCTTCGTACCCCCTTCTGTAACCAGGATGAAAGATACAGGGGAGTTCAGGGAGGTTATCAGCTGTTTTATTAACTTCAGGGAAGAATACAATTTTCATGATGCTATTAAGGCAGTCATAAAGCAATGCCATGATTACGGAGGATATTTCAACCGCGTTGATTTTGGTGACAAGGGCGGTGTTATTCTGGTTCTCTTCGGCGCACCAGTAGGCAAGGAAAAGCTGTATGAGAGAGCCTGTGATTTTGCTTTAAGCCTTAAGCCCATAAAGGGCTTTGTTTTCAGGGCAGGCCTTGCTGCCGGAACAGCCTATGCAGGTTTTGTGGGCTCAAAGCTCCGGAGCGAATATACAGCCCTGGGAAGCCGGGTTAACCTGGCATCAAGGCTGATGATGCAGGCTCCCTGGGAGGGGATAGTCGCCGGGCCGGGTATCAGAAGACACCTTTCATCTGATTACAGGTTCAGGAGCCTTGGAAAAAAACAGATAAAGGGATTCGGCAGGAAGATAGAATTAAGCCTTCTGGAATCAAAGGCTTCCGAGAAATATAAAAGATCATATTCAGGAAGGTTCATTGGAAGGCAGGATGAGATAAAACGTCTTCTAGAATTGATATATCCCGTATTTGAAGGCAATTTCGGCGGAATTATCTATATAGAAGGTATAGCGGGTATTGGCAAATCAAGGCTTATTTCCAGTTTTTCAGCCATTATTGAGGAAAGGAAAGCAAATGTCCTTTTCATGCCCTGCGATGAGATTTTGAGAAAATCCCTTAATCCTTTTATCCATATGCTCAAGGAGTATTTTGCGCAGGATGACAATCTTGAACATGAGCAAAAAAAGGCCTGCTTTGAAATCAGGTATATGGAAATGGTCAGAAGCATAAAAGATAAAGATACAGCCGGTGAGCTTGCACGGAAAATATCTGTCATCGGAGCCCTGCTTGGATATTTCTGGGAAAACAGCCTTTACAGCCATCTTGATGCCAAAGAGCGTTTTGAAAATACACTGAATGCTGTAAAGCAGTTCATTAAAGCCCGGAGCATGGCAAACCCGACGTTATTGATCCTTGATGATGCACACTGGATCGACAGGGACAGTATAGAGATGATAGAGCATCTGACACGCAATGTGGAAAAATATCCCTTTATCATTCTCGCCCTCTGCAGGCCTGATGATAAGGGAGGAAGCTTCTTACTGCCCAGGACAGACAGCATAAGGTCAGAAAGGCTCAAATTAATGCCCTTCGGCAGAAGAATGCTAAGAAAACTCATTATTGACCGGCTTGATATTTCAGAACATTGCCTTCCTGAAAAAACAGAGGATTTTATTTGGGAGAAAAGCCGGGGCAATCCCTTCTATGCAGAGCAGATAACTCTATATTTAAGGGAAAACAGGCTCTTTGATGATAATTTCAGGCTCATCAAACAGGCTTATGAGATCCCT
The DNA here is from genome assembly GCA_964389675.1 of uncultured Candidatus Sumerlaeota bacterium. Lineage (GTDB taxonomy): Bacteria > CAYMEV01 > CAYMEV01 > CAYMEV01 > CAYMEV01 > CAYMEV01. Next base: position 8,188 of record CAYMEV010000023.1, on the reverse strand, counting down.
TCAGGAATAAACCGAATTATTATTGCAAGGATTGACAGGCTGTCTTCGGAACTTAAGGAAACGATAAAGACAGCCTCTGTCCTTGGAAGGGAATTTGCATTGCTTGTGCTGGGAAATCTTCTTCAGCTTGCCGGGATCATTTCAGGGGAAAGAGAATTTAGCGAACAGATGGAGATGGGCTGCCGGGAAAATATCTGGGACAGCATGTCAGAGCTGAGCTATATATTCAAACATGCTCTGATCAGGGATGCTGCCTATGAAATACAGCTCAAGGATACCCTGAGGAGCCTCCATAATTATGCAGGAAGCATTATTGAAGAGCTTTATCAGGACAACCTGCTTCCGCATTATGAGGAGCTTGCAGATCATTATGAAAAAGCAGAAAACTTGGAAAAGGCCATAGAATATCTTGAAAAAGCCGGAGATTCATCTCGTGAAAATTACAGGAATTCCCAGGCTCTGGATTTTTATGACAGGCTGATGTACTTCCTTAATAAGGCTGATGGCAGAGACCTGAAGGAAAAAACAGCCCGGGCCCTTATCAGGCAGGCGGATGTCCTGCAGCTGACAGGCAAATGGAACAGGGCAAAGGAAATATTTGAGAATTCGCTCAGGATATCAGAAGAACTGCAATATCCTGAAATTATAGTCGATACCCTGAATAAACTGGGGAACCTTCTTCAATGCAGCGGAAATTATCCCGATGCACGCATTGTATTGAAAAGGGCAGAGAGTATTGCAAAAAGAGAAGGATACCTGAAAGGGCTAAAAAATGCTTTCTGGAACATTGGCAGTATATACGAACAGCAGGGTGATTATAAAAAGGCTATCAGATACTTCCAAAAGGATTATGAAATATGCATGAAGATCAAGGATGAAAAAGGCCTGGCAAAAGCAATAGGGAATATTGGGATAATCCATTATTATCAGGGGAGATATGAAAAGGCCATGGATTGTTATGAAGAACTGCTGGCCTTAAGTGAAAGGTTTGGCGATAAAAAAGGCATCAGCCTTGCAATGACAAATATGGGGATCGTTTACAGGGCAAGGGGCAGTTTCAAAAAGGCAATAGAGTGTTATGAAAAAGAGCTTGAAATATCGGAGGAACTCGGGGATATATGGGGAATTGGCAATGCATATGTAAATATTGGTAATGCCTGTGTTTATTTGGGAGATTATAAAAAAGCAATTGAATATTATAATAAAAAGCTTCTTATATGCAAAGAGCTTGGTGATAAAAGGGGCAGGAGCATAACTGTCGGAAATATGGGTGTTGTATATAAAGAAAGGAATGAATTTAAAAAGGCAATGGAGTGCTTTCAGGAAGAAATGGAAATCTCTGAAGAACTGGGAGATAAGAGCGGAATCAGCTCAGCTGTCAGCAATATCGGGACTGTGCACTATTTGCTTGGAGAATTCAGAGAGGCAATGGAGTGCTTTGAAAAAGATCTTAAAATATGTGAGGGCATGGGTGATAAATGGGGCATCAGCATAGCTCTGAATAATATTGGAAATATCTATGCAGATTATGGCGATCATGAAAAGGCCATGAAGTATTTTACAAGGCAGAAAACACTCTTTGAAGAACTGGGCGATAGAAGGGGGATAAGCATAGCGCTTGCCAATATTGGATCTTTGGCCTGTGAACGGGGGCAGTATGATTCTGCGCTGGAATTCTATGAAAGAGCAATAGAAATATCACGGGATCTCGATATAAAATATGAGCTTTGCCAGCAGCTGGCAGGCAAAGCAAATATTCTGTTCAGCCTTAAAAAGAATGATGAGGCCATGACAGCCATAAATGAATCTGCAATACTTGCAGAAAAATTAGATATTAAGGATATGCAGTTTGCAGCATCACTCCTAAGAAACAAGATAGAGAAAAATGCTGAAGCTCTGTCTTCAATGCTTAAAGACATGCCTGTCTCTGATGAGCAGGAAGCCTGTCTCAACCACGAGCTCTGGAAATTGACAGGAGAAGAGCAGTATCGGAAAAAGGCAAGAAGCCTTTGCCAGAAGCTTATAAAAGCGACACCAAAAGCAAAATTCATGAAAATGATAGAAGAATTAGGCTGATATCTTGATCCTATATCCAATACCCTGCATCGAAATTTTTTTTAATAAGAACTGTAAATTCAAACTATTGTATGATATATAAATTACAAAAGATGCTATGAGAGCGATCAGGATTACCATTTTACTTTCAGCGTTAATATTAATTGCCGGAAGCATTATATACTTTTACAGAATAAAACCTGATCAAATAAATAATATCATTGTAATATGCATAGATACTCTGCGTTATGACCACCTTGGCTATACTGGATATGAAAGATGCACCACTCCAAATATTGATAAACTGGCAGAGGAGGGTATTATTTTCAATAAGGCTTATGCTCAGTCAAGCTGGACTGTGCCTGCTGTTATGAGCATTTTAACCTCATTATACCCATGGCAGCATCAGGCAGAAGTGCCTGGCAGATTAAAATGCCTGGATGAAAATCTGCCCACGGTAATAAACAGATCCATTCCCAGTATTGGATGTTTAATGAAGGAGAACAGCTGGCAGACCGGCATGTTTTCCGCTAATCCGTTCCTGGTCTACCAGGTGGAGCATGGTTTTTCGATAAATCATATAAAAAGGATGCCCGCAAACGATCTTACAGATAAGGCCATTGAATGGATTGCAGATATTAAGGACAAACGCTTTTTCTGCTATATTCAGTATATAGACCTTCACCATCCTGTTAATCCCCCACCAGGTTTTTTCAATTATTTTCCTGCTGATGCAGAAGGCAAAAGAGGAGAGGAGCACCAGGGATGGCAATTCCAGAAAGGGGAGAAACTTGATACCAGCCAGTTCTCTGATTTCAGGGCGCATCGTATAGCAGTATATGACGGGGCTTTACTGTATGTCGATCAGGAGATCGCCAGATTAATCCGGTTCCTGGAGCATAATGACCTTTTGGAGGACACATTGATCATTATAACGTCTGATCACGGTGAAGAATTCTGGGAGCATGCCAGGGCAGAAAAGGATATGGGCAATGACCCTCGCGGCATATACGGGGTTGCTCACGGTCATTCCATGTTTGAGGAACAGCTCCATATTCCTCTTGTATTTTACTGGACGAGATTATGCGGGGCTTGCCCTGAAACAATCAATAACCATGTCGATCATATCGATATCAGCCCGACCATATTAGCAGCTGTGGGGCTAGAACCTTACCCAGGATTTCAGGGAAGGAACCTGTGGCCATATCTAAAGAATGAAAAATCTCTTTCCGAATTGCCAGGAAAACCGATCATCTCATCATCTCCGGCTTATGGGCCTGGCACAGTATCAATTATTGATAAAAATCTTAAGTATATCAGACGTAACGATGGGAAAACAATGCTCTTTGATATACAGCAGGACAGGGAGGAGAGAAATAATATAATAGGTGAAAATAAGCAGGCTGCAGAAAACCTGGAAAAAAAGGCCAGGAGATATCAGAGTATAGATCCAGGGAATGCAGAGTCATCCATACAGGAATATGACGAAAGCATAAAATCTGAGCTTAGAGCATTGGGTTATATAAATTAATACCTGCTAACCCACTAAAAGCACTATTTTATATTAACATTAATTGCCGCCAGCTTCCATTCCCCAGCTTCCATGAGATACTGCAGGCTGAAGCGGAGAGTGCCTTCATCAAGGCTGAAGACTCCTGAGAAGTTTAAGACATTGTATTCTTCATATTCTTCGATTGATGCCCCGGGGTCTATCTGAGGTTTGACCTTTTCTACTTCTTTAAGGCTGAAATCATTATCGATAAAGGTCTTGAATGCTTCCTTGAGTTCATCAGGAGTAGTCTGCTGCCTCCACAATGTTGAAATTGATCTGTGAAAAGCTGTAAAATCTTTTGCCCGGATTGCCCTGCTGAAATTAATAAGGGTTTCCTGTGCCATCTCTGCAAGGACAGGGTCAAAAGGCACCAGCTTATCAGGAGCATAGACCTGTACATTTATTCCTACCAGTTTCCACTTTCCCTTTTCCTGCAGATAGGTAAGGTTGAAAGCAGTCCGGCTCGGCATGCTCGGGTAATGGCCTATAACCTCCAGCCATCCGTCATCGCTGATCCAGGGAGAAACATCAAATACTGCCTCAAGATTCCTGATAGGGGATAGATCGATCTCAGCATCTATGAAGGCTTGAAATATTCCTTTCAGTTCCTCTGAAGTAATCTGTTTCTGCCAGAATTTTGAGATAAAAGCATGGAATTTATTGAAGCTCTTTATCCTGACAGCCTCATTGAATTTCATAAGGGCCTCAAGTGTAATCGACTGAAGTTGCTTATTGTCTGGTATTTTTGCCCCTGCTGAAGATACTGACGAAAAAATAAAAATTAGGCATATCATTATTATAAATGCCCTGGACAAAATATATTTGTGGGTTACGCCTTTTTCCATTACCTGTCCTCCTTTTTCTTATTATTTTCCCTGTATTTCAGATAGTATACCTTAAAACAGGTATCAAATAAAATGGTTTTAAAAGAAAAAAATGGCAAAATTTCAAATTTATATCTGAATACTGCAGGGATAATAAGATTTCCAGCATAAAATGCATTTTTCTCCTGTATATTTTTTGCATATACCGTATTATTAAGCAAAATGATTATAATAAGGGAATATCAAAAATGAGGTCCGATAAAAAACTTACTCGCCTTGGACGGCTCCGCAAAGAGCATGCTTATGCAAAAAAGGCTTTGGGCGCTTATGGCCTTGAACATGCTTCAATGAGCTTTCTTCATCATTCAGGCAATACCCTTTACCGGGTCTATGCACCGGATGCTTTTTTTTGCGAATCTGATCTTTTTATCAGGGGACAGTTCCTTTTGCGTCTCTACCAGCCAGGCTGGCAGACAGCCGAGTCTATCAGCCTGGAGCTTGCATGGCTCCAAGCGATGTTCAGGGCTGGCCTGCCTGTTCCTGAACCCATGCTGAATAATGAAGGCAGTATGCTTACAAGCTTTCCAGTCAATGGTTCTTCCCATATCCGTTTAGTTGCTATGACCCGCTGGGTGAAAGGGAAGCACCTGCCCGGTTACGGACAGGCAAAGCATTATACTGCCCAGGGAAAACTTATGGCGGCTATGCATGCTTTTTCACAAAACTGGAGGGTCCCCTTTAAGAACATTGAGAAGCGTAGATATGACTGGAAGGGATTATTTATGAATGATGAAGAGATCGGGTTGCAGGAGGGTGAATGCTGGGGTCTGCTTAGCTCTGAGCAGATGAAACATATTGAGATCGTGGCTGAGCATTTTCAGGCCCTTAGTGATAAATGGGGTGAGGCCCCTCGCTATTTCGGACTTATCCACGGGGATATGGGGCTTGATTTTAATGTGATCTTCAATCATGGACAGCCCCGTCCCATTGACTTTGATTCCTCCGGTTTCGGTTACTGGCTCTTTGATTTAGCTGTAGCGCTGGTGCACTGTCTTGGTACTGCGGATTATCTGCGTTTCCGGGATGCTCTTTTATCAGGGTACACATCACTATGTCCCCTTTCCTCTGATGAACTTAATAAAATGGACCTTTTTACTGCTGTTTTCTGCTCCTATTATAATCTATGGATGGCAGGGATAAGAAAAATAAACCCCCTATGTATTAACAGCCACATGGAAAGCCAGGAAAAAAACGGAGCAGCCTTTATAGCAGATTATGTTAAAAATACCTGATCGGAATACGCTTAGGGTAAAAAAATTGCTTCTCTGACTGTCTTTATTCCAGGACAGCCGCAGCATCAGTGTCATATGACGGAACAGGCAGTTCCCATGAGGAAAGCAGTTTTTTCCCAGGATATATATTCCCCGTACTGCTGTCGCATACCAGCAGGCCATCCTTTATGCTTCCGGTAAGCAGAGGTGCAATGGTATTAATTCAGTTTGATACTGCTCATAATCGACTTTAATTCAGAGCAGGAAACTTCCCTGCTGTTCATAGTACTATGCAATGAAATATCATCAGCGTTATCTTAAAACAAATTCCTGACATATTCCACGACAATTGGATAGAGCGCCAGGAATGAAGCATTCATAATGATGCTCCAGCCCATTTTTGCAAGCATTTTGGGAGATTCCCTGTAAAAGCATAGTTCAAGCAGTTCAGCTGCTCGCATGGGAAGGTAGATTATCATGAAGATCAGTACTATTGCCGGCCCAAGTACTATCCACAGCAATATAGGGACTCCTTTTATCCCCTCTATCTGAATGATAGTATCCCAGTAAACAGTAAAAGAAACTATCCTGAAAAGAAATAGGAAAAACCTGCCAAACATCACCTTCAGCTGTGAAGGTTCCTTATTGACATTCCTTTTTGCTGCGGCCCCGAACCAGAAGATAAACTCCCTGAAGAACATCGTGACCATAAGAGTGATTGCAATAGCGGATGGTTCCTTTTCTTTTCCTGCCATGAGCCCAAGCATGTCCATTGCAAATAGCAGAAGAAAGTATGAAAGAAGTACATGGCTTATGACCAGTCCTGCCCCCAGGCGCATTGGTAATCCTGCAGCATAGGGCATACCCCCGCGGAAGCGCCAGAGGGATGACAGCCACCAGATGCCTGCTGTCTCAAGTATTAGCGCTGCAATTATGAGCCATCCGGCCCATGGTACAGTGTCGTGAGACTTCAGTGCATTGCGGAGGACAGGTATTACAGCAGGGGCGATGAATACTGCATAAAAATAGAAAATGCTCTTTTCAATGAGCCCTTCTGTCTTATAATCTTTAAGGTCTGCCATAATTTCTCATTTAATTGCTGCATGAAGCATCAAAAATCTGATTATCAATCGTCCATTCAGCCTATCTGCTTTCAAATTCAAGCCCTATAAGCTGCCCAAAGTAGTCCTCAATTTCTATATTTTTGACCGCCCCCTGCCTTTTGATCTTCAGATCTATATAATCCCATGAGTTTCTTAATAATTCCAGGCCGTAACTGAAATTATAGACCTTATTTCCGTTTACCTCGATCACTTCATCCCCGGGTTTAAGCCCCGAATAATCCGCAATGCTTCCGGGTGTTACGCTTTTTATGATCCATTGACAGCCAAGAAGGGTCTGGACCACGAGCCCTGACATGAACTGGACAGCTTCCTCCTCGTCTCCTATTCCGAAGCCTGTGTAGCCGGGTGCCCCTATGTTCATCGGGGCTACGGCAGGTGTAAGGACCTGGAATCCTGCACTATAGGGGACTCCATATATAGTCATTATTCCTGTGACAGAACCGTCTTTCACTGTGATTATCCTGGCATCCAGCTTGCCGCCATATAGTGTGAATACCGGCCCCGGCTGATTCTCTCCTATGGTATCTGCAAGCTTCTCATTTGTATCGGTGGAAGGGTCATAATAGAACCTGTGGCTTAGCTTGATGCCAGTCTCAAGAGAGATAATCTCAAGGATAATATCTGTATCAATCTTGTCAGCCACTTCCCGGTAGCTTCCTATCTCCCCCTGGAGGACTTTCTCAAGCAGAGCCCTGTCGCGAACGGTGAAGCCGGCCTTGTACAGCGCTCTTTCTATGATGTCATAAAGTTTGTTTTTTGCTATTATGTCAGCCTGTGATACCTGCGGAGGCATGGCGGGCACCCTGAGAACAATTTTCAGGTTCTGTCCGTTTTTATCCAGTAATTCCTGGAGTTCCGGCCTGATAATTATCTCACTTTTAGCATTAAGGTAAGGATTAACCACAACCGGATGCCATGAATAACAGCCTGTCATTGCAATTGATGCCAGAAGGGCAATAATCCATAAAATATTATCCAGGTATTTTTTATGCATTACAAACTCCTTTTGCGATTTCATTATTATTTTTTAATATTATAGAATCTTTTACAAAGGAATTCAATACCAAATTAAAAATTATTTCATAAATATGATGGTTAGCAGCGGAAAGGAAAGGTTTTCTTTTAGAATATTTATAGAGATTTTTTTTAAAAACAGATATAGTACAGGAAAATGATCATAAACTTATCAGGACGAGGAAAATTCTGGATATAATAAAATACATTGAGAAAAATTATTCAGCGGTCACTGTAAGCTCTGCTGAATTTTTCTATAATGAAATGGAATCCCAGTCAGGATTCAGCCTGCCTTGTCTGGCGACAAATATTCCTACTCACTAACGACAAATAAAAATACCCAATTTA
>CAYMEV010000022.1:0-57785 GCA_964389675.1 uncultured Candidatus Sumerlaeota bacterium | reverse complement strand
AAAAAGCAGAATGATACTGCTCATGATGAAGGATGACCCGTCTTTTCTTATAAGAAGCCTTACATCCAGTATATCCACAAAACACCCAGATTGAGTATGAAAATAATTCTATTGACAGATGAATTCGCTAAATTATGATTCTAATGTATCTTTTGCCTTCATTGTATGGAATTTTTCAGTTTTCTTTATAAAATTTAAGAAATAAAGGAAAAACGCATGTCCAGAATAAGATATACAGCAATGGTGGTTATCCTGGCTTTTTTATCTGCCTTTACTAATTGCACAGACAGTAAATCTGATATTGATCTCACCATTTACCAGTACAATGATACAAGAAACCTGGTTAAATATATCTATGAGATATCCCGGATAATTGAGAAACAGGGGAAAGAATGCCTCAAAGGCTATAATGGCGAGAGAAAAATGTTCACCAGGGATCCCGCGGATTATTATTTTTATGTCTATGATATGAATGGAACCAATATATTTCATGTTGGAATGCCTGAACTGGAGGGGAAAAATCTCTCCGAGATAGAAGATAAAAGCGGAAAAAAGATAACAGACCTGGTGATTGAGGCATTAAACAATAAGAACAATCCTCATGCCTGGGTACACTATTTCTGGTGGGAGCCGGGGAAAATCTATCCTATCCCAAAATCTTCATGCCATTTCAAAATCAGGACACCTGAAGGAGACCAGCTTTTTGTCGGGGGTGGGATTGATTATCCACATGAAGAAAGGGAATTTATAAGGATCATTGTCGACAGTGCTTCAGATCTCATAAAAGCAGAGGGAACCGATGCACTGAAGGTTATTGAAGATCCCCGCTCACAGTTCAATTTCAGGGATATTCGTGTTTTTATCTTTGATTCTTCCGGCAGGTTCATTGTCCAGCCTGTTGTCGCTCACACCACTGCTGAACTTAATATTCTGGAATTTGTTGATGAAGCCGGCCATAAACCTGTCCAGAGCGCTTTAAAGAAACTTGAAAAGGAAGATTATGCATGGGAGATCATTATGGCAAGGAATCGCTATAAAAGGCAGCTTATAAAAAAATGCCTGTATATCCGCAAACAATTACTCGAGGGGAAAGAGATTTATATTGCTGCAATAACCGACCTGCCCCAGCCTCCGTTTAATTAATAAAACAGGATGATAATTTATGGCAAAAAAATATGAATATTCACTGAATGAGATCCCCCCTGCGGGTCATCTCCTTGCACTGTCTTTCCAGCATATTATGCTCATGGTAATGTCCCTTACCCTGCCGATCATTTTTGCAAGCCAGCTGAATGCTTCCCCTGAATTTACTTCAGCCTTAATTGCATTTTCAATGATTTCAGCAGGAATTGGCTCTATCCTGCAGTCTCTAAGATTCAGGTACCTTGGCTCAGGTTACCTCTGTCCTAATCTATGCGGTCCATCCTATTTCAGCCTATCCCTTTCAGCTGCCTGGACTGGCGGATTGCCCCTGATGAGAGGCATTATAATTGTCGCTGGAATTATCGAAATGATAATGGCTCCTCTGATTCAAAAATTAAAAAGGGTATTCCCAGGGTATATAGTAGGCCTCGTTGTTGCCATGGTAGGTATCAGTGTGATCAGCAGTGCTGTCTCTTCCTTTTTCGGTATTGCTTATTTTGAAGATTCAATCAACAATAATGCAATCCTGATTGGATTTATAACATTGATGATCATGGTTTTAAGCAATGTATGGGGCAAGGGCTTTCTCAAGATGTACTGCCTTCTTATAGGAATGATTGCGGGATGGATCACTGCCTTGATCCTTGTACCGGATTATATGCATGATTTATTAATAGTAAAAGAAAGCTCATGGTTTGCTTTTCCAAGCTACAGCTCTAAATTTCTGGATATAAAATTTGACCTGAAGCTGCTTTTGCCGGTTCTGGTAGTGGGTATAAGCGGATCCATAAAATCATTTGGAAATCTGCTTGCTGCCCAGAAGATTTCTGAACCTGACCTGAAAAAACTGAATTTCAAACCGCTTAGGAACGGACTTATGACTGACGGATTATCCACTTTATTATCCGGTGTTTTAGGCGGCATGGCAGTTGATACATCTTCGAGCAATATAGGGCTTGCTGCTGCTACCAGGATTACAAGCAGATGGATATGCTTTACAGCAGGCATTATTTTTACTTTTCTTGCTTTTTTCCCAAAATTGCTGCTGGCTCTTTCAGTAATGCCAAAGCCTGTTCTTGGTGCATCAGTAATATTTTCAGGCTGTTTCATGATCTGCACAGGCCTGATTGAGATGTTCAATGAAAAATGGGACCCGCGCAAGACATTTGTAATAGGAATTTCTCTGTTCTTCGGATTGAGTACCGGCTTTTTGCCATCTCTGTATGCACGCGCTCCCCATTTTATACAGGCCTTTTTTACAGACCCTCTCCCTACTTCAACAATCATTGCAGTGCTGATGCATCAGATTATTAATCTTGACCAATGGTTTACAGGAAAAAAGGAATAAGTTACCCTCACATCTGGAAAGAGGAAAACAGATCCCCGGCAAAAAGTAATATCAGGTCTTTTCCGGATAGAAGAATGAAAAGATAGAATAATTCAGAAACAGAAAGAAAATCAATGCAAAAGGAATTGAAAGAAATGGCAGTGATTTTGTCAGAGCACTGAAAAACAATGATAAATTGCTTAGAGGAGAGCACTCCAATATAGCATTACAGACAAGGGATTTTATCTGATCTGCTTTTCCGGCAATCAAGAAAATCGCCCCTGATACAAAGCAAAATATAACGGCACCCTGTGCTAATTTAAGAAATTTCATCATTTTATTTATCTTTTCTATTTTTGATGCCTGCCTGTTTCTGGCTCTTATCAATACATCTCCTGCAGAAGGTAGAATTTTTCCCCCTTTTGAAAATCCCTCATTAAGATCATCATATTTTTTCATCCAGCTATAAACTGCAACAGCATCCTGACAGTTCCTGCATCTTCTTATATGTGCTTTCTGTGCATCGGTTAGATCATTTTCAAAATATGCTTTTATAATATCCGCTTCGTGATCGCATTTTTTGTTAAATATTCTCATAATAAATCTCCATCGTATCCTCCTGCTTTCAATATCCCGGCAAATTTTCTCCTCACCCTGTACAGATTTACCTTGATAGTCTTCTCTCCTTTCCCGATAATATCAGCAATCTCCCGATGGGAATACCCCTCAATATATGCCAGCCATAGCAGCGTCCGGTCTTCCGGTTTCAAATGCTTAAACAGATTGTCCATATCCATGGAGAGCAAAATATCAGGCTTTTTGCCCTCATTTTCCTTAAGGCTGGAAATCGATTTTTCCTCCAGATGGATCTTTCTTCTATGATCGATAATCAGCCTGACTGCAATTTTATACAGATAAGCTTTTAGCTGATAATCAGCCATCCCACGGGGATCTGCTTTTAAGAACCTGAAATAGGATTCCTGAAAAATATCATCAGCCATTGATTCATCTCCACAGATTTTTAAGATAAAATACCAGAATCGTTTTGAATGTGTCTCATAAAAACATTCAAACCTCTTCTCTTCATCTTCAGGTTCGTCGGGAATGATATCCATCTTTTCGATTGTACCTAAATGGGAAGGATTTTCTATATAAAATCCTTCCCCTGGCTTTTTTTTTGACTTTCCGGCTTTTACGCCCGATGAAACCACTCCCTTTCTTACCGATTCAGTCAATGATACCCCATTTTTTGCTCAGCTTAACTGATACAAAAGCAGATACCAGGAATCCAAGCCCCAATGCAATTATAAGAATGCCAAAAGCAACAAAAAACTCGGTTTCTTCTGTGAAGATCTGGCCCAGAATTAAAAAGGCAAAACCTAAAAATCCGGCGATGATTCCCCTTGATATAGATATAATCAATCTTTCTTTCGGTACTACACCCTCTACTGACAGATACTTAAAAAAGTTGATCCCATTCTCTGATTTAAGAAATTCGTTCAGTTCCTCCACATTGCTGTATTTGTCTACCAATTTGTTGTGCAGCTGGTTTTTATGCTTTAGTTTTCGCCATTCCAGAATAACCTTAAAAACCCAGGACAAAAAAGCAAATACTACTAATGTATTCAGTACGATCATTAAATTCTCTGTAATTCCCATCTGTATCCTCCATTTTTTGTATTATCATAAGCTAAAACGAACAACACTCCATTATGGTTAACACTTTAAAAATAAAATCTGATAAAAATTAGGTTTGCAGACCCCTGTTTAATAATTTAAATAAGATAAAAAGAACCGCCAATTTTAAATCATCAGGATCTCTGTCCTGTATATTACATAAGAGATCCTGAATTATCCATTATGAACTGCAGTCTGATGTAAATTTGAGGAATAATACAGATAAAAAAAAAGGGTGAGAGATGGGGATCGAACCCACGACCGCTGAGGCCACAACCCAGTGCTCTACCAGCTGAGCTACTCTCACCACAAACCTTCATACGCCAGACAGGATTTGAACCTGTGACCTACGGATTAGAAGTCCGTTGCTCTATCCAGCTGAGCTACTGGCGCTCTAAAATAAAAATCGGGGCGGGAAGATTTGAACTTCCGACCCCCTGCTCCCAAGGCAGGTACGCTAACCAGGCTGCGCTACGCCCCGATGTTGAAATCATATATATCAAAAGAAAAGGATTGGTCAATAAAAAAATCAGATTTCACCCCAGCTCTTTCCATAGTTGATATTGACCTTAAGGGGGACATTAAGGCTGAAATTTTCTGTCATATCTTTCCTGATTATATTGATAAAATCGGAAACATATTCATTTTTTACCTCAAACAGAATTTCATCATGTATCTGGAGTATCATTTTTGCATCAATTTCCTTGTTCTGTATACTGCTGTAGAGATTTATCATTGCTATCTTGATGATTTCAGCGGCTGTCCCCTGGATAATTGTATTGATTGAGATCCTCTCCCCGAATTTCTTCATTGCTGAATTCGCAGAATTTAGCTGGGGGACAGGCCTTTTACGGCCGTAAAGTGTCTTTACATATCCATCTTTCGCTGCTTTTTCAATAATCCTGTCTATAAATACCCTTACACCTTTATACCTGTTGAAGAAAAGCCGGATATAGTGCTTTGACTCAGCCTGAGAGATACCTATCTGCTTTGATAGGCCGAAAGGTGTGATACCGTAGATTATTCCGAAGTTTACAGCTTTTGCAGTTCTCCTCATGGCAGGTGTTATCATTGATTCATCAAATGCAAAAAGGGCAGAAGCTGTAATTGTATGGATATCCTTATCTTCCATGAATGCTTCTATCAAAACAGGATCAAGTGAAAAATGTGCAAGCACCCGCAGTTCGATCTGGCTATAATCAGCTGATATAAGGCTGTAGCCGTCTGAAGATATAAAAGCATTCCTTATCTGGGAGCCCAGCTCACCCCTTATGGGTATAGCCTGCAGGTTTGGACTGCTTGAGGAGAGCCTTCCTGTAATTATGCTTTTCTGATTGAAGCTTGTATGTATCCTTCCTGTCTCTCTGTCAACAAGGGATGGAAGAACCGTTACATAGGTATTCAACAGCTTTGCAAGAGACCTGTATTCTATGATCTTCCGGGGCAGAGGGTGGCTTGCTGAAAGCTCCTTTAAAACATCAATAGATGTGGAATAGCCGGTTTTCCCCTTTTTTCTGCCCTTCAGGTCAAGCACATTAAAAAGTATATCCTGAAGCTCCTTTGTTGAATTAATATTAAATTCAAAACCTGTTATATCATATATTTCTGCCTCAGTTTCCCTTATTTTTTCCAGGATGATATTCTCAAGGTCTTTTAAGAGAGAGGTATCTATCCTTATCCCGTACCTTTCCATTTCAGCAACAATTCTGATTAGAGGCATCTCTATATCAAAGAATATCTTTGAAAGATCCTCTTTTTTGAGCCGGTCTTTAGCTATTTTCCAGAGGTCATGGATTGCACATGCCTTTCTGCACAGGAGCATATGCTGATCCTGGCCTGCTTCATCATCTTTCAGCTCCCTTTTCAGATACCTGAGTGCAAGATTTTCGAGACTGGTGTTTGAATCCGGGTCAAGAAGAGAAAATGCTATTCCAGTATCAAAAATATTAATATACATGTTTTGAGGTGATATTAGCTTTGAAGTGTCCTTCAGTTCATATGAAACCTTCAGGATATCAGCATCACCAAGGATCCCGCATAGACTATCAGAAACTTCTGATTCAAGATCAGATGCATTGTCCGGTTTTGAACTTGTTTTGAGCAGATTACATTTTGTACCGTCAGTTGTTACAGCAGTATATATTTCACCTGCAGCGCTGTCCAGTTCAGAAAGGAATGCAAAAAAACCGGCTTTTCTGATCTTATCGGCCAGCTGTTTACAGCTTTTATGTGAATTGACAGCCTCAAAGCTGATTGATTTTGTCTCCTGGCGATTCAGGTTAAGCTCTTTAATAAGGGAGAAAAATTCCATTTCCTCAAGAATATCATAGATATTTTCATAATTTATGTTTTCAACAGCAAGTGAATCGGTATCTATATCAATCTCTAAATCCCTGACTATGGTTACAAGGGATTTAGAGAGAAATGCATTATCCTTTTCCTGAAGAAGCTTATTTGAAAGCTTCTGGTCATTTATCCTGTTAATATTATCATATATCTCTTCCAGGCTGCTGAATTCCTTAAGAAGCTTCTGGGCCCCTTTTGGCCCAATGCCTTTTACTCCCGGGACATGATCGGAGGAATCACCCACCAGCGAGAGATAATCTACTATCTGGCCGGGCTGTATGCCGAATTTGTTCAATACCCAGTTATCATCTATTATTTCCCATTTCTCATCACAGTAGAGTATTTCTGTATTATCCCCCATAAGCTGAATCATATCCTTATCTCTGGTAATAATATAGGATTTCAGGTTTTTCGAGGATGCAAATTCCGTAAGGCTCCCTATAATATCATCAGCTTCATATCCATCCCTTATGAGGTACCTGATACCGAGCCTGTCCAGTATCTCAAGAATAATGGGTATCTGTTCAATGATTTCATTGGGCATGGGTGCCCTGTTGATTTTATAATCTGTATACACATGATCCCTGAATGTTTTTTCCTTGCTGTCAAAAGCAATTATAAGGTAATGCGGGTATTTATCCGAAATTACCTTTATTATGGTTTTTAAAAACCCGAAAACAGCTCCTGTATGCATTCCAGAGCTGTTTTTCAGATTGATCAGGGCATAGTGGGATCTGTATATTATGTAATTGCCATCAATAATATACAGATTCTTTTTACTCATTGAATATTCTTAATATCTCTTCCTGCAGGTATTTATGGATAATTCCGTTTGTAGCTATTATCCTGCCATCAAAGAGGGGATTCTGATTATCAGAAAATCCGGTTACCTTTCCCCCTGCTTCATTGACCATAAGAATACCTGCAGCAACATCCCACGGTTTCAGGCCATATTCAAAGAAACCGTCAAATATTCCCTCAGCTGTCAATGCAAGGTCTATTGCTGCACTGCCTGCCCTTCTCAGTCCTGTTACCTTGCTTATCACAGCCTCAAAAAGCTTCGCATACCTCGGTATGATCTCCGGGTGCCTGAAAGGAAATCCTGTTGCAAGAAAGGATGACCTTAGATTGTCCTTTCTGGAGACAGCAAGCCTTTTGCCATTTTTATAGGCACCCTGCCCTTTGGTCGCATAATATACATCCCTGAGTATCACATTACTGATTACTCCGAGGACCGGGCCCTGTTCACAGTGCCTTAATGCGACACTGATCCCTACAAATGGAAACTTGTGTATAAAATTGGATGTCCCGTCAATGGGGTCAATTACCCATTGATATTCCCATTTTCCCTCCTGAAGCAGGCTTATATTGCCCTCTTCAGCAAGTATATCAGCATTTTTTATGAGGGGCGACAGCTCATTGATAAGGATTTCCTGCGTCTTGATATCGCTCTGGGTTACAAAATCAGCTTTTCCCTTTGCCACTACATCATTAAATGTAGTGTAGCTGTCAAAAGCAAATCTCACATAACTTGATGCAATCTCCACTTTTTTGATAACATTATCAAGAAGTTTCAGAATCTGCTTTTCATTAAGCATATATATCTTCCTTTCTAATTTATATAGCCCAATGCCCTGAGCTGCTGAAGAGTCTCCTCATCCAGGTGGGATGTTGAATCAGCATCCTCTTTGGGAAGGGTACCGGCAATGTTTTCACTTACTGTACGCCATTCTCCTACTGAATCCCTGTATTTCTGGGCCAGTTCCTCTTCCGAAGCAATTATGTTCATTTTTTCCAGAGGGTCATTTTTCAGGTCATAAAGCTCTTCCTTATGTGTCACTTCAGAATATACATATTTATAATTATCATCATATACGCTCTTCTGCTCCTCAAAATATATCAATGCCTCAGCATACAGATCCCTCTCCTTCAGTTTTAACTTCAGATCCTCGTCCCCGTTTCTAATGACACTGCTGAGATCAAAACCCTGCATGATCTCTCCGGCCTGTATCCCGCAAAGCGAAAGGAGTGTGGGTTTCAGGTCAAGAAGTGCTACCCTGTCCTCTATCACTTTTGGTTCAATATTGCCTTTCCACCTGAGAATAAAGGGTATATGAAGCTGATGCCAGTGGAGGCAGTGCCCATGGGTAACACCATTGTGCTCCCAGAACTCTTCTCCATGGTCTGCTATCAGGGCTACAATTGTGTTTTCTCCAAGATTCAGCCTATCTAATGTGTCAATAATACGCCCTATTTCCCGGTCTGTATATTCTACCTCAGCAAGATAAAGGTTTTCTATCTGTGCTTTATCTTTTTCCTCAAGCATTATCCCTGTCCTGAATCCGTTAACCCGTCCCGAACTTGTCATATATCGGCCCTTATATCCCTTTGAGAATTTTTTCTGATATTCCCTGGGGGGCGTATACGGATCATGGGGATCAAGGTAGTGTATCCACATGAAGAAATTGCTGTCTTTATACTCCTCCAGTTTTTTAATGGAGATGTCAGTTACAACCTTGGCTTCATTAGGGTTATAGGCACTGTACATAACATTGCTCTTAAAGATCTTTGTTGAAATAAATATGAACATCCTGTTCCACAGGCTATGATTGAATGATAATATCCACATCGCATCACCCTGATAATTATAGTTCTCAAAACCAAGGTCCATTCCAAAATTTTGCTTGTTCCATCCATTTGTAGCAACTGCTACGGTATTATAACCGGCATTCCTGAACGCCTTTGCAATTGTCTCCCTGTTTGAATCAAGCCTTAAGAGAGGCTTGTTAAGCCCGTTTACAGTTGGATAAAGCCCTGTCATGAAGCTCCCTATTGATGTCAGGGTCCATGGAGCCTGTGAATATGCATTCTGGAACCTTATGCCCTGAGCGGCAACACTGTCTATATTATTTGTATCTGTCTTCTCGTTGCCATAGCATTTAAGTGCATCAGCCCTGAGAGTGTCTACTGATATCAATACAACATTGGGCCTTTCAGGGTCTGTTTTAGGTTTTAGGTTCAGGTCTGATCCTGCCATAAGGCTGTATATAAAAGGGCTTAACAGCAGCAGGAACATAACTGCCGGTATTAAAGGATTCTCAATCATGAATGTCTTTTTATATTTCTTTGATAATATCCGGTAAATCCATGACATTAGAAAATAGGATATCAAAAGGGCAATAAGAATGACAATATTCACAAGAAGGCTTTTTAGTGATAATGAAAATGGTATATATATCCTGTTTATAAGGAGGATAAAAGGTATAGTCGCAAGCAGAAGCGCAGCAAGCGAGATGAAAACCCTTATAGCCTTCTCCCATCCCCATTTGCTTACAATATATCTGTAAAGGATAATTGCTCCGATTGAAACAAGTACTGAATAAAAAGCTGTCCTTGCAAGCACGAATAAGGGGAGCGGATGGGAAATCTGATTGATTATATAACTTGTAGTAAAGGCATATGAAAGGATATTGAATGCCATAAAAAATCCTGATACAAAGATAAATGTATAATTGGCATACTGCTTGAGAAGTTTTCTGAGTATAAGATATAAAATCATTCCGACTGTAAAGTTCATTATAATAATGAATAAGACATTGCTTATAACCGCCATGTACAGAATCTTCAATATGCTCTCAAGTGTGTCACCTGTTACCCTCATAGGAGAGGATATTAAACTCTGAAGCAGAACTGTGACACCTTCAATAATACCCACTATAATTCCAAAAGCAAAACTGCTCTTCAATATGCTGCCTATAATTCCCGATTTCTTTTCCATGTGCATCTCCTTAAGAAATAATAGAATAATACTGCCGTATTTATTAATAATACGGGAAATGAGAAAACTGTTCTATAAAATATCTGTAAAATTCTAATTTTGTAAATTAATTTATAAATAAAACTAAAGTACCTGTCAAAAAATGAACCTATGCGCGAAAACCAGACACAAAGCCTTCTTAAAGGTTGCGATACAGTGTTGGGATTGAAACTTATTAGTTTATTGCTTATACTGGAGACCTTGCCAAGATATTCATCAGCATCATAGAATGGGTCAGGCCGTGTAAGAAAATCTCCTTTTGTAATAAAAATAAATATATTTTTACCCTCTTCATCCGGTTTTTTCAATATTCTGATAACCCTGTGTATTATATATTTATAGTCTATGCCTTTGACAATTATATCTCCAATTTTAATCTTTTCAGGCTCAACCCAGTCAAGGAGGACCCTGCTTCTGTGCCATATGATAGGGGTCATACTGGAACCCAATGCAGTAATCTCAAACCTTCCTGATTTTTTTATTGCCTCTTTTACCAGAGAGGCAGGGGGGATTCTGTTATTGTTCATATGGAATATTTAGGTCGGAATCAGGTTTTTTTTATATTTCTTTTCAATAACTGCTTTAATATTATCAACATATCGGCATGAAAGAGTCGATATTCCAAAGCTGTCTCCGTCAATCAGGAGTGCTACACCCGGACATCTGTTGCAGTATGCCAGGTATTCGCATTTATTGCATTTTTCTATATCCCTTATTTTCAGTTTTCTGATATAATTCAACTTTTCGGAATTGTACCATATATCATGCAGGCTGTTATTCCTTATGTTCCCTACAGGATAATACCACTGTATGCAGGGCGTTACTTCACCATAGGGAGTAATATTTATGAAATTGTTGCCGGCTTTGCACAGATAACCGTCAAGCTTAAGTTTGGTCTCTTTTTCATACCTTTCCTTGTCCATGGTGTATATCTCCAGCCCGATAGCCTCATTAAATATAAATTCCTGAATCCTTTCGTCGCTTATCCTCAGGTCAAGAGGAGATAAGTCCCCGGTTGTCTTCGGTGTAATGTTAAAATCAATAAGGTGCTTTACTCCCAGTTCCTCAGTGAGTTTCTTTATATTCTTATAGTCATCATAGTTTATTGACATGATAACTATCTTGGCTTTTGTCCTGATATTCCTTTCCCTAAGTATCTTTATGGCTTTTACTGTCTTTTCAAATGAACCCTTAACTTGTGTTACAGCATCATGAATTGCAGGTGTGGACCCGTACAGGCTGATTCCTATCTCCCATGGCTTTATTTTCTCTTTCAGGAAATCAGCCATCCTCTCGTCAATGAGTATACCATTGGTGCTTATGTTGATATTGTATTTCAAATTCCTGGCATACTGGAGGATCTCCTTAATGTCCTTCCTTACAAATATTTCCCCGCCAGTAAATGTGATCTGCAGGGTTTGAAGCTCCGCGAGTTCATCAAGGACCCTTTTAACTTCCTGGGTGGACAGCTCTTTATCATCAAAAGGGGACTCAACATAACAGTGTATGCATCTTTCATTGCATCTGTATGTCAGTTCAAAAGAGGCGTTTAATGGTATCAAATGCTCCCAGGATTTTGATTCAAGATATTCATTTATTGAGTCTGTTGTGATATATTGGTCATTTCCCATGGAATTTATTCCAGGGTAACGATTTTCTTCTCTTCTGAGGAAAGCTCGCTTATGAAAGAGATAACGTCTGTTTCGATCTCCTCGGGGGTTACAAGCTTCTTTTCAATATTTTCCTTGTATTCTGCCTTCATGAGTTCAATAATCTCCTGGACAGTCCTTTTTCCATCGGCAAATCCCCATATTGTTGATCCTACTTCGTTCATGTAATGCTGAACTGAATCCTCGGGCGTTATTATTATTACTTCACCTTCCAGCACTCTCCATGCAATATCCTCGTTCTTCTTTACAACCTTTGTGAGAATATCGGCTTTTTTCTTTGAAAGTGCATCAAGATGTGTGTCTTTTTTTGCTAGATTAGTTTTATCTTGCCTTACTGCCATATTTTATCTCCCTCCATATATCATCTTTTTGATTGTAGATAACCTTGTAGCAATTAACACTGTTCACAATCTCCGTGATTGTATCAAATATAATATCATTTATTTTTTTGTCATTAATAAAAAGAAGAATTGTTGATAATAATTTCTGAACTGCTTCAATGCTAGAGATATCCTGTATAGAATTTTCCTCTCCGGTATGCAAAAAATAAAGCTGTTCAAGGTGAAAACCTGAATTAACCCCCCCCACTGCAAACTCTCCCCAGAACGGTGTTCCAAACACGTGGAAATCCCCTTTAATCTTTCTGATAATTGTTATTTCATCAGAAAGCAACAGCCCCTCGCCGGTGGTTTTTATTATGTGGGATTTTCCATGAAGGGTCTGTCCGCAGAACACATAAGCTTCATCGTCTATTACTATTCCAGCAGAATGTATCATAAATCCCCCGTTCATAGCCAGATAGTACGAATAAAGGATCCTCAGCACTGCATCAAGGGAATAGACGTTTTCAAACATGGATATATCAAGGACACCATTTGAAATATCATATTTCCCTTCAAAATCATATCTCTTAATTGATATGATTCCATTCTCCTCAGAAAGAACAGGATCCAGAGGCTTGTCAGATATGAATCTTCTAAGGAGCGTTATATTGATATCAGCAGCTGTCTGACCCGAAGGGCAATGTTTCTGGATAAAATGGGTATATCGGATACTGGCGTCATTGTACAACCTGTCGCTCAGGCCGTTAATCCTGACTGCCACCTTTCCTATTGATAAGAAAATGCTGTTTGTGCCTTTATTTTTCATATTTTTTCAAAAAAAAGATATTAAAGCCCAAATTATATTATTGTCAATTAAAAATGACTAATAATATGATATTATGCTTTTTTTTTGATAATTTTATATATTAGTACTAACATGTATTTAATAAACAGGTAGCTGGAAATGGTAACAACTAAACATTATGAACTTCCCAGATTAATTGATTATTGCCTTGAGATTCTTGATAAAATCAAAGTGGAGGTTTTCAAAGAATGCTTGAATGTCAACGGTTACTGCATTCTAAAGGATGAAAAGAGGCTCTATATCGCCAGCACGCTCACAGAGACTGAGAAATTTATCATACTTATTGAAGCATTATCCCTGTTTGACCTGGAAAATATTTTCATAAATCCGGTTATAAGGGATTATATACAGCGGTACAGAGAAAACAGGCTTACAGCCGACCTTTTCAGCAAACCTGCAAAAATAAAAAGATTACGGAAAAAATATATTCCCAAGCCTTTTGTGATAAGGAAGGAACAATGAGAGACAATATAATTAATGACATGATATCAGAGTGCGTGAAATGCGGCCGGTGCCTCTCTGTCTGCCCTGTATACATACAGCTGAGAGATGAGATATATTCCTCAAGGGGACGTGTAGCTCTTTTCGATATGCTGAATGATGATTCTTTTATAGCCCAGGATATGAAAGACAGCCTTGACAAATGCCTTGTATGCCTGAGATGCAGGGGTGTTTGCGAGAAAGATGTCAAGTACCTTGACCTGATTTCCATGATAAAGGCCAGGGAGATTAAAAAGAGCCTGTCAGACAGACTTATCTCAAATGCACTCATGAATGTTGATATACTTACCAGATTGAGCAGGATCTTTCCAAAGGAATTATTTGCCCTGTTTACAAGAGAATATTCCGACAGCAGCTTCTTTTATATGAAGCTTATTAAAACCCCTGTCTCCAGAATATTCCCAAACTACTATAACAGGCCTGCATATCTTAAAAAGGAGATAAAGAACGAGCTTGGCAAACTCCCTGAATATCTATATTTCCCCGGATGCGGGAGTAATCTCATACTCTCAAAAATAACGAGGGATACCATCTCTCTGCTGAATATGCTCAAAATACCATTTATAATACCTGCAGGGCTTTCCTGCTGCGGGTTTCCCCTATATTATAACGGCTTTGATAAAAAGGCTGAAGAAGTGAAAAGCAGGAACCTTGAAATATTCTCAAAAACGCCCCATAAGAAGATCATCACAACATGTCCCACCTGCAGGACATCCCTGATAGAATGGTATGGTTTTGATGAAGAAAAGGTGGTTGATATCTCAGCTGTTTTAAAAAGCTTTAAGCACCTTTTCAAATCTGAAGAAAAAAAAGAGACCGCATTCCATCAGCCTTGTCATTTCACCGGTAAACACCCTGTGAATTCAGCACGGGATATCCTTGATGATATTTTCGGAGAATTGTTCAGTACAGTAGATTCCTGCTGTGGCGGAGGCGGCAGCTTCTTTGTCAAAAACAACAGCCTTTCACTATCTATACTGCAGACGGCTGTTGAAAAGTTTAATAACCCCGCACAGATCATATCAAGCTGCCCGTTGTGCATGCTAAGGCTTGCCGATGGTGTGCACCGGTACAAAAGTGATATCCCAATACTGCATGTCTCAACATTGCTGTTAAGTTTACTAAAAGGGGGGTCTAAACAATGATATTTAAAAGGGTTGGAATAATTGCCAAAAATAACTCAGCAAAATATACAGATCTCTATAAAAAGGTTTTTGAAATACTCAGGAAGCATGGTTCAGAGATAATCCTTACTGACTATATTTCATCCCTATTTCCTGTTATGGATAAGACAGATATCGATAATTTTCCGCTAGAGATAGATCTATGCATTATCTTCGGCGGTGACGGAACTTTCCTCTATGCATCCAGGCTGCTTTACGGGCATGATGTTCCGCTTGCAGGGGTCAACCTTGGAAGATTGGGATTTCTTACGGAAATCTCAGCTGACAGAATATGCACTGCACTTGCAGAAATACTTGAAGGAAATTTTATAATGGATTTCAGGCTTATGCTTAAGGGAATAATATCAAAAGATGGTAATATACTCCATGAAAATTATGCACTCAATGACATTGTGGTAACAAACAAGACTGTTGCAAGGGTCACAGAACTTGACTGCTATATAAACAGCCTGCCGTTGGCTACATATATAGCCGATGGCATAATAATATCAACATCAACAGGCAGCTCTGCATACAGCCTTTCTGTCGGCGGCCCTATTATAAACCCGAGGGTAAAAGCACTGCTTATAGCCCCTATCTCACCGCACAGCCTTACCCACAGGCCTCTGGTAATTCCTGAAGATTCAATAGTAACAATAAACCTGACAGGAAATCACAAAAACTTGATCGTAACATCAGACGGGCAGGTCGCCCATTCTATTGAAGATGATATGCTCCTTACAGTAAGGGCCGCTTCAGAACCTATAAAGATTATCCATGCTGAAAGCTGGAATTATTATGAAATATTAAAGGAAAAGCTTCACTGGGGAATTGGCAATGCTTACTAATATTTACATCAAAAACTTCCTTCTGATAGAAAAGATGGATATTGATTTCAAGGAAGGTTTCAATGTAATTACCGGCGAAACCGGTGCAGGGAAATCTGTTCTTGTTAAAGCCATACAGACCTGTATAGGGCATCCCTTCTATGAATCTTACAAACTGAACAGGGATACAGATTCACTTGTATCTGTGACAATCAAAGAAACAGCCAAAGGCAGCAGAATATCTGAGCTTTTGGCGGATTATGGAATAGAAGGAGATACAATTATCATCAGGAGATCGCTTACCTCTTCAAATAAAAGAAAGAGTTTCATCAACGATATACCTGCAAGCAGTAATCTGCTGAAAAAAATTGCGCCATTTATATTCGAGATATACAGGCAGAATGAGAACCAGCTTCTGCTCAATAATGATTATCAGCTCAGTATTCTGGACAGCTTATCACCAGAGACAGAAAGGCTTGTTAATCAATATAAGGAACTTTTCAGGCATTACCATCAATTAAAGAAAAAAATTGAGACAATAAAGCAGGATAAGCATTCGCGAGAGAGAAGCATAAACAACCTTGAATATGAGATCAATGAGATAAAGCAATCCAGGATCAATAACGGAGAATATGAATCTTTAAAGGAAAAGAGAAAAATTCAGAAGAATATGATAATAATAACCAGGCTGAAGGATAATATACTAAAAAACCTCTATGAGGCGGATGACAGCATCTATACGCGGCTGAGCTCTGCAGTCAGCGATATAGAAAATCTCTCCTCATATATAACTGCCTTAAAAGAATATCCCAAAAAACTGAATGAATTCTACTATATGATCCAGGATATAGTAAAGACCATCGAGGACAGCCTTATGGCAGATGATCCGGAATCAAGCCTGGACCTTCTGGAAGAAAGGATGAATACTCTGGAAAACCTTTTTAAAAAATACGGTGATTCCGAAACTGAGGTATTAGAATATATGGAATCTGCAGAAAGAAGGCTTTCAGAGCTTAAGAACACTGATACAAACCTGGAAAAGCTGGAGAATGAACTGCTTAGCCTTGAAAAATTAATTAACGATAAAGCTGCCGATATATCGCATGAAAGGGAAAAAACAGCTGGGATAATCATAGAGGGCGTAAAAGGGACACTTAAGGAGATGTGCCTGGATAATGCAGTTTTTGACATATTATTCAGCCATGCTGATAATATATCATTGTATACGCTAAACGGCAGGGACAGTATTGAGTTTGTTTATTCCCCCCATTTTAATATACAGCCCCTTCCCCTGAACCAGATAACAAGCGGTGGCGAACTGTCAAGGATTTCCCTGGCAGTAAGAAATGTCTTCAGGACCTGTGAAAATAAGCCTATAAGCATATTTGACGAGATTGACAATGGTATAGGAGGTGAAACTGCAAACAGGATTGGAGTATTATTAAAGGAAATGGCTTCAGACAGTCAGGTAATAGCAATTACCCATTTGCCGCAGATAGCGAAATACTCCGAACACCATATCTACATCGAAAAAAGCATTAAGGACAATTATCCGGTAATTACCTCAAAGCACCTTGAGGGTGACAGAAGAGAATCAGAGCTTTTGAGAATGCTTGGGGGCAAGGAAACCATCGAGAAGGTCATACCGAAAAAATAACAGGAAATCCCTGTTCTCAGATTAAGCCCAACAGGGTAGATAATTAAGGCGAAGAAAGCATCTCTGCCAGGCTTTCATTTTTATATTGACAGTTTTGCATTTAATCATATATTGATTTTCAATTAATGGCGGCATAGCTCAGTTGGTTAGAGCACACGGCTCATATCCGTGGTGTCCGGGGTTCAAATCCCTGTGCCGCCATCAGCCTCATCTGAAAGCCTCTTGAAATTATTCTCCGATGCGCGGTATAATTCGTCAGGTATAATATCAAAGAAAAGCTCATCTCCCTTTTTGTAGATATCGAAACAGACAAGGCTTTTAATCTTTTCAAGCATGAAAAAATCATGAAATATCACCGGCAGCCTGCTTGAATTTATACAGCAGCGGCATTTGGCTGTTTCAATGAACAGGAAAAACGGGAAGAAGCCCCTGTCATTAATACTCAATTTTTCATCGAGGTTAAGAACAGGAAAAACCCGGTCTTTTCTTACGGTTATACTGTCAAACGGGTATCTCAGGTTCGGAAGGCCTATTCTTTCTGAGTCTATCATTGTTTCTTTAATGAAAGCTCCGTTTATTATAAAACTGAATTTCTGGTACTTCAGCATTAAAAAAGGTTCAGCTGTTTTTGCCCTACCCGATGACATTTATCTTTGCTCCGCATTTGCTGCATTTAGCATCTGACAGGCCAACCTTCCGTGCGCTGTAAAAGGCTCTGTTAATAAGCAGTTCTCCGCATGATGGACAGTATGTATTGCTGTACTTTTCACCGCTGTGCAGATTACCAAGATATACATAATCAAGTTTGTATTTTGCAATTTTATAGGCCTCTTTCAGCTTACTTGAGGGAGTAGGGTCAATATCCATTCTGTAATTAGGGAAGTATCTCGAAAAATGCAGGGGGACATCACTTCCAAGCTCATCATGTATAAAGTCAACAAGCTTTTTAAGCTCCTGTGCAGAATCATTCAGGGTGGGTATAATAAGGTTTGTTATCTCAATATGTACATTTTTTGCATAGAAGGACCTTGCAGAATTGAGGACCGGTTCAAGCCTGCCTCCGCAGTACTTCCTGTAGAAATCATCACTGTAGGACTTTATATCTATATTGACAGCATCAATATATTCAATCAGCTGTTCCAACGGTTCAGGATTTATATATCCATTTGATACAAGAACATTCTTAAGCCCGTTCTTTCTTGCCAGTTTAGCACAATCAAGGACATATTCATACCAGACGAGAGGTTCTGAGTAGGTGTATGCAATACCGAAACTTCTTTTCCTCAATGCAAGGCCGATAATATCATCAGGCTCTGTATAGCCAGTATTTATAATATTCTGGCTAAGTTCTGAATTCTGGCAGAACTGACAGGAGAAACTGCATCCATAAGTCGATATTGAAAGTATGTATTCTGAGGGATAGTAATGGTAGAGCGGCTTCTTCTCTATAGGGTCAATTGAGGCAGTAACCACCTTTCCATAGTTTTCCGCATAGAGTATGCCCTCTTCGTTCAGCCTGCCCTTGCATAAACCTCTGCTGCCATCGTTAATGAGGCAGTTGTTAGGACAGATACCGCATTTTACCCTTTTTTCTTTTTCTCTGGAGTAAAACAGTGCTTCATGCATAAAATTTCTCACCTCACATTTTTTACCTTGTTAAGCATTTCCAGGATTATAGGATTAAACCTGTCAGGCTTTGCAAATCCAAGCTCGCGGAATATGTTCTCAAGCTTCCTGTCCATCCCCTCTAATATAAGGCTGAAAATTTGATATTTTTGAAATAAAGACCTTATATAATCGATGTCCCTGTCTGGTATGCTTTTCCCGAACCTCTCCCTTAAATAGGCATTTTCATCTTGATCAGCGCTTGCCATAAGCAGAATAAGCGGATAGGTCATAGTTCCTGATGAAAAGTCATTGAAAACAGGCTTGGTATTATTCTTAAAATCAAGCATATAATCCTTACTATCATCAATTATCTGGAAATATCTGCCAAATTCCACTCCTTTTTTATAAAATCTGTCATCAATTTCCCCGCCGTTAAATGATGCAAATAGGAAAGTCAGTCCGAACAGGCTTCCTGTCTTATCATCAATAATCCTCAGATAATCATCTAGGGCAAGACCGGTATTCCCCTGCAGGCGCAGTTCAACTACCTCCCCTTCAGACATCCTGAGAGCTGTGTCCACAACATATTTATAAAGGCAGGTCTTCCCAGTCATGATTATCATCCTGCTTGCAAGGCCGAAAAGGATGTCTCCTGCAAGTATGGCGGCCTTATCTCCGAACAGTGAGTTCAATGAGTGATTCTTTCTCCTGTATGTGCAGTTATCGATTACATCATCATGCAGAAGCGTTGCATAATGAAGAATTTCAATGCTTGAAGAAAGTGTTATTTTAATTTCATCCAGTGTACCGAGCATCCTTGACATTTCAATAAGAAGCCTGCTTCTGAAGAATGACCCGAAGGATCCTGAAAGATATTCTATTATATCATCAAAATGCGGAATGCTCAGCGACCTGAACTGAGAAACAATCATTTCCTTTACTAAAGAGGCTGTTCCTGAGCCATGAACACTTAACATCATATTCAAAAGGATAATTTTAAAAGGGCATTTTGTAAATATATTAATTAAAATTCATTGACTAAAATACCATATTCTTTTAGCATTCTTTCATTAATTCATACAGGAGAATGCCATGCCTTCAATTGCTGTTCTGGGTTCACAATGGGGTGATGAGGGAAAAGGAAAGATTGTCGATATATTTATAAGACAGGCGGATATAGTGGCCCGGTATCAGGGAGGGAACAATGCCGGCCATACAATTGTGATCGGAGATGAAAAATTCATCCTTCATCTGCTTCCCTCCGGAGTAATATCAAAAGACAAGGTAAGTATCCTTGGCAATGGCATGGTAGTAAATATAGATGCGTTTTTTGAGGAGCTTGAATCCTGCACTAAGCGGGGAATAGATATAAAAGACAGGGTATTCATCAGCTCCAGGGCTCACCTCGCACTCCCCCTGTTTTTGCATATTGATTCAGCACTTGAAAGCATTATTAATAAAGGGAATATAGGTACCACAAAGAAGGGCATAGGGCCCACATATGCATTCAAGGCTCTTCGCAAAGGGCTCAGAATATGCGATATTTTCCTTGATGATAATGAACTGAAGGCAAAGCTGGAATCTCTGCTATCCATATCAAAAGTAATACTTGCACATTATAATTATCCTGTTGAAGCTGAAAATGATTCACTGTTGAACTATCTGAAAGACTGCAGGCAGAGGATAAAGCCATATATAATTGATTCTTCCAGATACCTTATCAGTTCCCTGAAAGCCAATAAGACAGTCATAGTTGAAGGATCACAGGGTTGCCTTCTTGATATAGACCATGGGACCTATCCATATGTAACCAGTTCCACCTGCATATCAGGAGGCATATTTTCAGGCCTCGGCATTCCTCCAAGGATGCTTGACACAATACTTGGCGTCGCTAAAGCATATACAACAAGGGTTGGCAATGGCCCTTTTCCCACGGAACTTAAAGATGAAAGCGGAAGGCATCTCAGGGAAAAGGGAGGCGAATACGGTGCTACCACAGCAAGGCCGAGAAGATGCGGTTGGCTGGATATGGTATTGCTCAAGTACAGCAGTCAGATAAATGGTTTTGACGGCTTTGCATTAACAAAGCCGGATGTCCTGACAGGCCTATCCAGGATACCGGTATGCACGGCCTATAAATACAAAAATACAACTATTAAAGAGATCGACCTTCTTGAAGATATATTTGACAGGGTTACACCTGTCTACCGTGAGTTTAAAGGCTGGAATGAGGATATTACCAGTATAGACGATTATGATGACCTTCCCTTAAACCTAAGGGATTATATATCATTTATTGAAGACAGCACAGGCACTCCTGTGCTGATTGTATCAACAGGCCCCCGCAGAGACCAGACAATATTCAGGGAATTAAAGCTGAAGGAAGCATTTAATTTTGCAGAAGGCTAATTTTTTTTTTGACAATAATTCATCTATAGTATAGAAAGTTAGCTTGCAGCCAAGGTGATGCTTAAAATGAGGTATTAGCTCAGGCGGTAGAGCATCTGCCTTTTAAGCAGAGGGTCACCGGTTCGAGCCCGGTATACCTCATAAGAGTCCCCATCGTCTAGATGGCCCAGGACACAGGCCTTTCACGCCTGCGACAGGGGTTCGAATCCCCTTGGGGACGTAGGATTAAGATGCTGTCGGCCGACAGCATCTTTTTTTATTTTCTCCCTGTGCTTCCAAATCCTCCGGAATTCCTTGAGGTATCCTCAACCTTGCCTTCCTTGATCTCTATGTCAGGAACATAACTGAAGACCATCTGAGCTATCCTGTCATTATTGCTGATCAAAAAGGGCTCATCTCCTGAATTAAAAAGAAGAATCTTGATTTCACCCCTGTAATCCGAATCAATGGTCCCGGGAGAGTTTGTCACCATAATGCCATGTTTCATTGCAAGACCGCTTCTCGGCCTTATCTGAGCTTCAAGGCAGTCTGGGATCATTAATCTAAGGCCTGTAGATATGACAGCGCTTTTTTTTGGCGGGATAATAACGGGTTCATCAAGAAATGCCCTTATATCATATCCTGATGACCCGTCTGACATTTTGCAGGGTATAATGACCCTTTTATCGATCTTTTCAAAAACTACTTCAATCTTTTTTCGGCTCATCCAACCTTTTTTTGCTGAGTCTGATCTTGCCTGCTTTATCAATCTCAAGAACAATGACCTTTACAATCTCACCCTCTTTTAGTACATCCTCCACAGATGCAATCCTTCTGTTTTCAATCTCTGATATGTGAAGAAGCCCTGATACACCGGGGAGTATCTCAACAAATGCACCAAAGGATGCTATCTTGACAACTTTCCCCTCATAAATCTCTCCGACCTCAGGCTCCCTTACTATGTCCCTTATAGCCTGCTCGGCCTCCTTTGCCATCTCCATATCAGAGCCGTATATCTTTACTGTGTTTGTACTGTTGTCAATATTTATTTCAACACCAAAATCCTCTACCATCTTCTTGATCACCTTTCCGCCAGGACCGATAATATCCTTGATCTTATCACCGTTTTTAAGCTCTATTGTAATTATTCTCGGTGCATTCTCAGACAGTTCAGCTCTTGGTTCGGGAATTGCAGCGGTCAGGATATCTATTATATGTTCTCTTCCCTTTTTAGCGTCATCAAAAACCCTTTTCAGTATTTCATCGTTAATTCCAGGTATCTTGACATCAAGCTGTACAGCTGTAATACCATCCACAGTCCCTGCAACCTTAAAATCCATATCTCCGAGATGATCCTCCTGCCCAAGAATATCAGTAAGGACAACCCAGTTGTCATTATCCTTTATAAGTCCCATGGCTACACCTGCGATGTGCTTTTTTACAGGGACGCCTGCATCCATAAGGGCAAGCGATGAGGAAGCAACTGATGCCATCGAGGATGAGCCATTGCTTTCTAGAACCTCGCATACTACCCTTATTACATAGGGAAAGGACTCATAATCAGGCAGAAGAGGCGCTACAGCCATCTTTGCCAGGTTACCGTGGCCTATTTCCCTCCTGCTTGTAAACCTTAAAGGTTTTGCTTCATGTACAGAATATGGAGGAAAATTATAATGAAGCATAAATGTTTCTTTATCTTCTCCTTCAATAGAATCCACTCTCTGTTCATCTCCCGGGCTTCCGAAAGTAATTACGGCAAGCACCTGGGTTTCACCCCTCTTGAATATGGCGCATCCGTGGGTTTTCGGCAGAAATCCTATTTTGGTATTAATAGGCCTTACTTCATTGCATTTCCTTCCATCAATCCTTACCCCCGTTTCAAGTATCCTTTTTCTCATATCAAGGGATATCTGCTCTTCTATAAAATTATGGATCTTTGTCTTATTGAAGGGATCCTCATTTATCAGAGCCTCATACCTGGAGGCGATCTCCTTTTTAAACAGATTGATTTTTCCTGCCCTTTCAAGCTTATGAGGCATGCTGTTTATAATCTTTGCATTTTCACCGATAATGCCAATTAACTCATTGCGGATACCCTCATCCAGATTAAAATCAACCGCCTTAAACTCCCTTTTCTCTTTGCCTGCCTGTTTCCTGATCTCATGCTGAAAATCCAGAAGGACCTTAGCCTTTTCAGCGCCGAATTTAAGTGCCCTCAACATAAGATCCTCATCAATCTCCCTGGCAGATGCCTCAATCATAATTATAGCATCATCAGATACGACAAGGACAACTTCCATGGAACTTTTTTCAAGTTCAGCATAGGTAGGGTTGATAATAAATTCACCCTCGACGCATCCAATCTTCACTGCTGCCAAAGGCCCGTTAAACGGGATATTTGAAATATGAAGAGCAATAAACGATGCGTTCATTGCAGCAACATCGACCCCATAATTGGGATCAGCAGAAAGAAGAGTGGAAACAAGCTGGGTATTGTCTGCATACCCGTCAGGGAACATTGGCCTTACCGGCCTGTCTATCATCCTTGAGATCAGTACTTCCTTATTGCCTGGCTTCCCTTCTCTTTTTATAAATCCCCCGGGTATTCTTCCCGCTGCATATGTCTTTTCCTTGTATTCAACCATCAGCGGGAGAAAATCCATTATCTCTTCCGTTGGCTCAGACACTACCGTTGATAATACAACAGTATCACCATAATACACTAAACAACTGCCATCCGTCTGGGTAGCAACTTCCCCTACTTCAACAACTATGGGAAGCCCGTATAAGTCTAATTCAAATTTATGCATTACTATTTCCTGATACCAAGCTTTTCAATAATGGCCTTATACCTGTAAATATCCTTGTTCTTCAGATATGAGAGCAGATTTTTCCTCTTATATACGAGCTTCAGAAGGCCCCTTCTTGAATGATGATCCTTTTTGTGCTGCGAAAAATGCTCATTCAAATATTTCAACCTGTGCGTAATAATCGCGATCTGTACTTCAGGCGATCCTGTGTCCCCGGGATGGGTAGCATATTCCTGGATTAACTTAGTTTTTTGTTCCTTATCAATTGCCATTTTTGTTTACTATAGCCCCTTTCACAATATTAATGTTTTTCTTTATTATCATAAAAATTATCTTTGTCTATAAAAATAAGAGCTTCTCTTATTTCAAAGCATACTGGTCAATACCCTCCTGGTATATATCACCGCCATAGATATCGTTTGCCACGATGCATGGAAAGTCTTCAACAGTAAGCTTCCTTACAGCCTCTGCTCCAAGGTCCTCATACAGGACGACTTCGGCTTTTTTAATGCTGTTTGCAATAAGCGCTGCTGCTCCGCCTGTTGCTGCAAAATATATAGCTTTATATTCTTTAACTGCTTTTTTTACTTCTTCTCCCCTTGGGCCTTTACCTATCATACCCTTCATCCCCATTTTCATCAGGACAGGTGAATACGGATCCATCCTGTAGCTTGTCGTTGGCCCTGCGCTTCCTATTGCCTGGCCCGGCTTTGCAGGGCTGGGCCCTACATAGTACATTATATGCCCCTTGATATCAATGGGAAGCTCCTTTCCCTCTTTCAGCAGTTCGACCAGCCTTTTGTGGGCAGCATCCCTTCCTGTATAAATGATGCCATTTAAGAGTACGCTGTCACCGATTTTCAGTTTTGATACATCTTCTTCACTCAATGGTGTTGTAAGTCTTTTTATATCAGCCATGTTTATTCTCCTTTTTATAGTATTACCTGCATTCTTCTGTTTGCATGACACTGTATATTGACAGCGACAGGCATGGAAGCAATATGGCACGGATGAGTCTCTATATTTACAGCAAGCGATGTAATCCTGCCTCCCATTCCCATCGGGCCTATTCCGAGTTTATTGACCCTTTCGAGAAGCTCAATCTCCGCATCCCTGTACCTGGGATCCTTATTCCTCTGATTAAGGTCTCTTATTGCAGCCTTTTTTGCAAGCATTGCACACATCTCGAATGTACCGCCTATGCCTACGCCAACGATAATCGGATTGCATGGATTGCCTCCGGACTTTCTGACCCTCTCGACAACAAAGTCTTTTATCCCCTCAATGCCGTCGGCAGGCTTCATCATCTTTACTTCACTCATATTCTCGCTTCCGCCTCCCTTGGGAACAAAGGTTATCTTTATCTTATCGCCCTCGACTATCCTTGTATATATCTCAGCAGGAGTATTGTCCGTTGTATTTTTCCTTGTAAAGACAGGGTCGTCAACCATGGATTTCCTAAGGTATCCATCCCTGTAGCCTATCCTTACACCCTCGTTTATAGCGTCCTCATAACCGCCCTTTATAATATGAACCTCCTGGCCAAGCTCGACAAAAAATACCGCTACACCGGTATCCTGGCATATGGGGCAGTCATTCTTTTCAGCTATGTCCATGTTCTGCTTGAGCTGCTTTATAATATCCTTTCCCACAGGTGATTCTTCTTTATCAAGCGCTTCGTTGATGGCATCAACCATATCTTTCTGCAGGGTATAATTGGCTTTCATGCACATCCTGCTGACTTCCTTGGTAATCAAGGATGCATCAATTTCTCTCATATAAAAAATCCTCCTTATTTAGTACAAACTATATTATTTTTCTAACAGATAATTAATTTCAAATCAAATAATTTATATTTTCAGCACAATACTCAGAAAGCCTAAGAAAAATCGGCTGTTTTACTGAATTGAAATGAAATAAAGAACTAAATCCGCATAAAATCAGCTTTGAAAAAGAAATGCGTGAAGCTTGGACCGGATAAATTATCAAAAAGAGGTTTATCTTTTATCTGTCCCGGTATTGACTGTTTTTTTTATAATATATACCGGCCTGTGCTTTGCCTCCAGCAGAATTATGCCGATGTATTTGCCTATCACCCCTGTAGCTATAAGCTGGAAGCCTGAAAGCAGTGCAAACATAGCCAGCAGGGATGCCCATCCCTCGATTGAAACACCGGTAAATTTCATTACTACTGCATAGATAATGTATAAAAAGGCAAATCCTGACAGAAACAGGCCTATATATATAATAAAAGTCAGGGGGGCAGTAGAGAAGGAAAAGATTGCATCCACCGAAAGGCTTAGAAGCCTGAACATATTATACTTGCTTTTGCCGAATGACCTGGCATTCGGCCTGAATGAAAGGGTTTTCCTGTTAAATCCGCACCACTGCACCAGCCCCCTTAAGAACCTTGTCCTTTCCCTCATATCATTTTTCAGGACATCTGCTATATTTCTGGATATAAGGAAAAAATCACTCGCATCTTCCTCAAGCTTTATCCTGGAGATCCTGTTAAATAGCCTGTAGAAAATATGCGGGAAGAAGTTTTTCAGGCCACCATTTTTCCCATCATTTTCCCTCTTCATAAGGACAGCATCAAAACCCGCAGAATACTGGGAAACCATCTCACAAATAAGCTCCGGGGGATGCTGGAGGTCAGAGTCCATTACGATTACTGCATCGCCATTACTGTTGTCAATACCTGCAAGCATTGCAGCCTCGTGGCCAAAATTACGGGAGAGCTGGATAAGCCTGACCCTGGAGTCATCCATGATGAAGCGGCTTATTATTTCATTGCTCTTATCCTCTGAGCCATCATCCACAAATATGATCTCAGACCTGTCATCTATTTTCTCAAGAGCATCACAGAGAGCTTTATAGAAATGCCCGAGTGATTCGCTTTCATTATATACAGGAGCAACAATACTGATCATACCAATCCCTTCCTGTTTATCTGATATTCAAAATAATAGCCAATTCGCTTATAGTCTATAAATTTTTTCTTTTAAGCTCAAGCTCATAAAAAAGCATTTATTTCTACAGCAATTATTTAAGGTTCCAAACTCAGCCAATCCAAGGTTAATCTTAATTAGATTAGAATAAATACGTAAAGGATCTATATTATAAGAAATAAAAATTTTATCTAAATTATCCTTAGGCCCTATAAAAGAATTGTTTATTATGATAGTATGAGATCTTAGGTATATGTAAATTCCGGGCCAATAAAACCGGATAAAGCAATAATTCTGCTTTTATATGTAAAACCGAGGTTTTCATAGAAAGAAATAGCATCTTTATTACTCGAGCTTACAAAAAAGCTTATTGTCTTATAGTGCAGCTTTTTTAGTTTTAGCATGCTTAATTTAAGCAGTTCCCGGCCCAATCCTTTCCGTCGATATTCAGGAAGGATGCCTATAGGGGCTAAATGGCCATCTGATGATTCATATATCGGTAAAAAACGGCTGAAACCGATCAATCTGTCTTTATGGTACAGGGTCAAAGACGCTTCATCTATCATTGGTTTTTCCCTGCTCCAGCTTTCATGGAAAAAGGACCTTCTTCCCTCTGCATCTAAACTCATGATAAATTGATCAGAAGAAAAAGAAAAAATTTCCGACCAGCAATTATATAAATCATCTAATTTTGCCTTCGAAATATAGCCAATGGAATATCCATCAGGGATATATGCCTCAAAAGGCTCTTCGTTGAGGTTTTTCACATAATACTTTTCTTCAAACTTCTCAGTTATTCCGGCATTTGAATACCAATCTAAATATTTGGATAGATATGGTTCATTTTTATCAGTAACAATGAAATCGATAGTTACTTTATGGAATCCCGATTCATTCAGATGCGATAAGGCTGCTCTGATCAATTTGCTGGCACATATATTCTCGTTTTCACATGGAAGTACTGCTGGATGCCAATTCCAGATATGACCGGTATTGAAATTCATCATCTCATATAATGCCAGCCAGCCAACTGTCCTTCCGTTTAGCTCTGCAATGAATATAAGATCATAGCAGTCTTTTGCTATACCTTCTGTGATTTCCTCGAGAATCACAGATTGATTCTTATTCTCTGCAAGTAAATACTGTTTGCTTGTTTCATAAGTAATCCTGGCTATATCCTGCACATCAACATCTGATTTTTTCAGAGCTCTGACTTCCACGATCTCTCCTTATTACGCTGTTATCCAGAAATGTGGCTCAACTGAATAATTTATACTAACAGACAGCAAAATCAATCTTAACCCTCCATTTCAAATCTCAAAAAATTGGTCTGTAAAATTCAAACCCTTATAATATATTGCATAGATGCTTGAATTCTTAATAATCGCAGGAAATGCTTTCTGATGAGTCTATAGAAGTTTTCTAAAATTGCATTTCTAACCATATTAATTTCCTGCAATTAAAATGGCCAGGGCAGGGACCTTTTAATCCTCTTTATTTTATAACCCCTCTCACGGAGGATATCAATTATGCTGTCTTCATATGCAAAATGAGCACCACCTGCCATAGCAAATATATTGGTGCAGTTATCTGAATTTAAAAATTCTTCAATTCTATCTGCCATAATTATATTTCTCTTTGTGTTTATAATCCTGTATTTTTCCGATACTATTTCATCCAGCTCTTTTTTTTCTTCAGGCACCAATTCCTTTCTTTCCTGTTCTATCTTTTCCCGATATTCATCAAGTGATAGATCCAGCCAGCTGTCCATCATGAAATTTAATGACTCCTTTATTTCATCTCCCTCTCCAAATAAATATTGCATTCTTAGTACAAGATAATAGCCTAATTCAGTTTCGGATAGATCGCTTTCAATAAATTCTGCATAATGGTCTTTTTGTTCCAGAGCATCATACCTGAAGCCTTTTTTTACTGCCATATTAAAAAAATATAAGTCCACGCCATCCCAGTAATAATCATAATATCCAAATATCTGTGCGCTTAAGATGCGCATTGCCTGCTCAAACCGGCCCGGCCTGTATTGAATATAATCCTCAATATCCAGATTCACACCGGCTATCATTTTCTTCATCTGATCATAATCCTCTTCTGGAAGGTGATTAATCAAAGAATCCCCATGCGGATAGAAATAGCCCTCTCTTTTAAGATCGATTCGCTCAATTAGAATCAGATCACAGTTCTCCAATGCCTGAATTATTTTTTTATCGATCCTGTCTGCTAATTCAGGACTAAATACATGGATTGTCCCGAGCATATATACTGTTTTGCCCTTTGCTTCCATTTTCCAGAAATAGAGACAGGGCCGCGTGAGATAAGATACTGCTAATAGCAAAACTGCTATTAGCAGCACCAGGGCTGGCCATAAATATATCTGATTTCTTCTCATCACCTTAAGAACAACTCTTTTGATAAAAACCGGGAAATGCCTGATTTTTCAGGATAAAAGGGCTCTTACAGCGTCCCCTATTTCCCCTGGTTCATTTATCACCTTTATTTGATTGTCCTGGAGTATCTGTATCTTTGCCTGTGCAGTATTGTCGCCGCCTGATATTATAGCACCTGCGTGCCCCATTCGTTTTCCCGGAGGGGCAGTTTTGCCTGCTATAAAGCTGACAACAGGTTTGGTCATATTCCTGTTTATATAGCGGGCAGCCTCCTGCTCGTCGGTCCCACCTATCTCCCCTATGAGTACGACAGCTTCTGTCTGGGGATCCTTCTCAAAAAGCTCAAGGTAATCAATAAAGCGCATTCCGATTATCTGGTCTCCTCCCACACCGACGCAGGTTGACTGGCCAAGGCCGGATAAACTGAGATTGTGCACTATCTCATATGTAAGGGTACCTGATCTGGATATCACGCCTATGCTCCCCTTTTTGACTATACTGGTAGGAAATATGCCGAGAGAGCCTATTTCCGGGGATATCATCCCTGGAGAATTTGGCCCTATCATCCTTGCATTGCATTTAATTAGATAGGGGATAATCTTTGCCATATCGAGGACTGGAATACCTTCAGAAATTACAACTATAAGGCTGATACCGGAGCCTGCAGCCTCAAAAACAGCATCAGCTGCCCGGTGTGCAGGAACAAAGATAACAGATATGTCTGCCTCTGTCTCTTTTACTGCCTTTTCTACACTGTTGAAGACAGGTATTCCGTCCAGATCCTTTCCTTCCTTCCCCGGTGTTACCCCACCTACTATGTTTGTATGGTATGCCTTCATCCTCCTTGTATGGAATGAACCGTCCCTGCCTGTAATTCCCTGGACTATTACCCTTGAATCCTTATCTAAAAGTATGCTCATCAATTGACTCCTTTCTGCGAGAGTTCTACTGCCTTTTTTGCACCTTCACTCATGGTGGATGCACTTATAAGTGGAGATTCCGATAGTATCTTTTTTGCAATATCTGCATTTGTTCCTGTAAGCCTTACCACTATCGGTATATCAATGCTCATCTGGTTAAAGGCGCTGATAATTCCCTTTGCAACATCATCACACCTTGTTATTCCCCCGAATATGTTTATGAATATTGACCTGACATTCCTGTCTCCAAGGATAATTTCAAATGCCTTTATGACCTTCTGTGGATTCGAACTGCCTCCTATATCAAGGAAGTTTGCAGGTTCTCCGCCATATTTCTTTATTATGTCCATCGTAGCCATTGCAAGCCCTGCCCCGTTAACCATGCATCCTATGTTGCCGTCAAGGGGTATGAAGCTCAATCCGTGCTCCTTGGCAGACCTTTCCACATCATCATTTTTATCTATGAGGGCAAACTCCCCGATATCCGGATTCCTTGACAGTGCATTGTCATCAAAGTTTATCTTGCCATCCAGAGCAATTATCTGGCCATTTTTTGCAATTACGAGAGGATTGATCTCCAGAAGGGTAGCATCCTTTTTTACAAATATCTTGTACATGGACTTCAGTATATTTGCAACGGCAAAAGCCTTTTCCTTTTCAGGAAAAAATTCAAACCCGACAAGCTG
Source organism: uncultured Candidatus Sumerlaeota bacterium (assembly GCA_964389675.1). Taxonomy (GTDB): domain Bacteria; phylum CAYMEV01; class CAYMEV01; order CAYMEV01; family CAYMEV01; genus CAYMEV01. The sequence continues at coordinate 26,701 of CAYMEV010000022.1, read as the reverse complement.
TGCCTGGTAGTCAAGAAGTCCGTATTCTACATCTATATACTGCTTGTATATCAGGTGAGGCGTGTTCTTTGCAACCTCCTCTATCTCTACTCCCCCTTCTTTGCTTGCAATTATTACTATTCTCCTGCTGTTTCTGTCAAGTACGAGGCCGAGGTAAAATTCCTTATCGATCTCCGCAGCCTTTTCTATCAGAAGATAATTTACACTGAGCCCCTTTATCTTAAGCTTAAGGATATCTTCAGAGTGTTTTTCAAGCTCATAGGAGTCATGTGCTACCTTAACCCCGCCTGCTTTCCCCCTTCCTCCTGCATGGACCTGGGCTTTAACCACAACCGGATAACCGAGCCTGTTGCCTATCTTGACTGCCTGCTGGGCGTTCCCGGCGACCTCCCCCTGCAGTACAGGTATATTGAACCCGGAAAAAATGCTTTTTGCCTGAAATTCATATATGTTCATAATATTACTCCTTTCCCTCATTGCAGGTCTTATATCTAAACATATCTACACCAAACTCCCCCGATATACTTTCAAGTGTCTTAAAAACAGCATCGCCAACAGGAACAGACTCACTGTATTTAAGAGAAAAATCATATTCCTTCTCACCGGGAAAATAGATGTAATCCTGCCCCTTTGCCCTGGGAGAGTTATGACACATATCAATAAAGCGTGCAGTATTTTCCTTTATGGACTCTATCCCGGCAAATGCTGCAGGATTAATAACTCCGAGAAAATGGCAGACACCGGATGGTTTATCCTTTTCCTTATATACATCAAGGCCGAAACTGCCATCTGAAAAGATTGAGCATAGTATCTCGACAACCATTGCAAGCCCGAAACCTTTATGCCCGCCTGTCTCTTCCTCAGAGCCCCCTAAAGGGAGAAGGCCCCCCCCCTTTCTTTCAAGGAGGTTTTTGAGGACTTCCTTGGGGTCCTGTGTAGCAACACCTTCATGGTCAGTTGCCCAGGTAATAGGGATCCTCTTATCCTGTCTGCCGTAAACCTCCAGCGTTCCCCTGGGAACTGTAGATGTGGCCATGTCCAGGAGAAATGCAGTCTTCTTGTTCGATGGAACCCCTACAGCAATAGGATTAGTGCCAAAGACCGCATTCCTTCCGTGTGTTGGAAGCACAAGGGGAGCTGCATTTGTCATGGATATCCCTATCATGTCCTTTTCTAAGGCCATAATTGAATAGTATCCGGCTATTCCATAATGATTGCTGTTGCGAATGGATGCAAAAGCCATATAGCTCTTTCTGGCTTTTTCTATAAGCCTGTTCATGGTATTGAAGCTTACCACCTGACCGAGGCCGTCTCCGCCGTCAATCACCATGGATACAGGCGTTTCCTTAATAATTTTTACATGCGCTGCAGGTTTCATTATTCCTGATTTAATTCCGTCTATATACCTTTTCAGCCTTGCAACACCATGAGATCCTATGCCTCTTTTGTCAGCAAGAACAAGGACATCTGCGGTTATCCCGCTGTCTTCATCCGGCACTCCGAGTTTAATAAGTATTGACCTTACAAAATCCTTAAGGCTTTTGACATCTGCATATTTCTTCTCTGTCAATTTATAAATCTCCTTTTAAAAAATTTATATTAACAATAAATTATTTTTTTAAAGCTGTAAAAATATTTTCCATAAATCATCAGGGCAATAGTCCTCCTTATACCTTTGAAGCTGTATAATACCCTTTTGCATACAGGTTTTCCTGAGATCTTTGTCAGAAAGGAGGTTTACCATTTTACCCAGAAGGTCATCGGGATCTCGTGGATTAAAATAAATTGCCGCATCCCCTCCCGTTTCCCTATGTACCTGTATATCAGATGCAAGAACAGGAGTCTCATAAAAGAAGGCTTCATGGATGGGAATACCGAATCCTTCATAGATTGATGGCGCTACGAGCAATAACGCCTTTTTATAAAGCTCCTCTTTCTGCTTTTCGTCAACATATCCCAGGAACTCTATTCCTGGTTTACTTATCCCTTTTGAAGAAATACCTGCAATTTTGAGTTTTATACCGGAAAATTTTTCCTGTATATGAGGGAATATATCGAGGAGCATTTCAAGGTTTTTTCTTTTAAGCATATTGCCGATAAAGAGAATATACATATCTTTAGGCTCAATAGAATGCCTGAAAAGTGAAACATCTCTGTATAAGGGGCTCCATACAGCTGTTTTCTCAGAAATTTCTTTTCCGAATATATCCGACAGCTCTTTTTTGACAGATTCTGAATCGGCCAGTATCCTGTCAGCTGTCCTTACTGAATTTATAATTGCATATTTCAGGTAAATACGGAACTTTAGAGGCATGCCTTCCGGGACCAGAAACGGGGTCAGGTCGTGTATTGTTACAGTCTTTTTGATGAATGATGTAATAGGAAGATTGAATGCAGGCGAATGAAATATATCATACCTCTCACGCTTAAGCTGCCTCTGAAGGCCGAATGAATACCATAGCAGGCTGGTTGAGTGATTTTCCCGGCCATAGTTTGTAATTATCTTATTTCTATACTGAGCATTTCCGTCAGGTGTGTCAAGGACTGTAAGCTCTATTTCCGGGCAGAGAGATAAGACCCTTATAAGCTCTCTGGTATAGAATGATATCCCTGTCCCTTCCCTTGTTATATACCTTCCATCAACCAGTATCTTTTTACTCATAGACTATAAACATCTTTCATAAAGCTCTAAATGCTTTCTTGCAGACTCTGACCAGTTATACCTGGCCAGATTATCATAGCCCTTCTGAACCAGATCCTTACGTAGTTCAGCATTATTAATGGAATAAAGGATTCTATCAGCAATGGCTCCAGTATCCATGGGGGAAAAATACAGAGCTGAATCACCGGCAATTTCTCTAAATACCGGGATATCAGAAATAACAACCGGAATCCCCATGGATTGTGCCTCTATAACAGGGAAGCAGAAACCTTCATCAAGGGAGGGCATTACAAACAGTTTTGCATATTTATAGAGATTTATCAGGCTTTCCTGTGATATATAATCATAGATGATTATATTCTTTCTGGCATATTCTTCTTTATCCGCCCTGACTTTACCTGGAACTGGCCCTGCAATCACAAGCCTGGTATCCTTCAGTTCAGAACTGCTGATTTGAGAAAATGCCTTTATAAGCCTATTAAAATTTTTCCTGGGTATAAAGCTTCCGACAGCAAGTATATAGTCGTCGCTGATTATTGGATCCATATTCCTTTCATGGTTGCTGTAAATTGGGTCAATCCCATGGTATATAGGCTTTATTTTAGATTCGTCTATGTCCCTGAAATATTCCAGTATATCATTTTTTACGCTGTTGGAGGGGGTTATTATAAAATTGCTTTTTATAAGGAATTTGCCTAGTCTTCCTGTTATGATACTTTTAATGTCCTTTGATGCAAAATGCCTGTATTTCAAAAAGTTTATATCATGTACAGTGGTTATAAGCCTTGCCTTCTTTTTATGGGGCATATAATAGTAGTTTGTTGCATGTATTACATCAACATCCCCTGTTAACCATTCAACTTTCGGAAGGCCGGCATAGGACCAGAAATAATTAAGGAGCCTGTTGGGGATCATGTACCTGTATTCTTCTATTTTATCATTATTTGCAAACAGCTTCTTCCTGCGGGCCCTAATTGAAGCATAAAAGCATTTTATTGTAAGGTCATGGTCAATCTGGCTTATGTTTTTTACAATGTGGAATACGTAGTTTGCTATTCCCGTCATATTGCCCAGAAGAGGTCTTGCATCAATACAGAGTTTCATAATGCCGGCTATGAAAGATGTCTTTCAATATAAATTGACAGTTCTTCAGCGGAAAAGAATCCCTCCAGCCTTTCTTTCTGGTTCTGGTCCTTAAAGATTAGAATAGTCGGGATGGAAAATATTTTAAGCTCTTTTGCATGCTCTTCTGATTCTGCAATATCATAGACAGCAATTCTTATTTTATTATAGTACTGATTTGCTATTTTTTTCATAGGGATGTCATAGTTTTTAGATGGCTGACTCCAGTCTGCCACAAAGACAATAATGAGTACCCCTGTATTATCTTCTATTGTCTTGCTGTAATTCTTTGCTGAAAGCTCAATGAATTTGTTATAAAGGGGTATCTTATAACTGCACTGCGGGCAGATATAATGCAGTCCGGATTTATCCTTTTCTATTATGTACTGGCTTTTACATTTTGGACATACTGTCTTTATCTGATTTTCCTTCATCAACCTGCTCCTCATGGAAAAATTGGTCAAGAACCTTCTGCGAATACCTCGGAATATTCACAAAATTAAGGGCATATCTGGTGTACTCTCCCTGTGCACCTGGTGGTATTCTCCTTACTATTTTCCCGGTAACGGTAATGTTTTCCTTGATTATCGGCATGACAAAACTCACCTTTACCTCCTGCCCGAGAGAAAGGTCTTTTGAAGCTTCAAACATCATACCGGACCTGCTGAGGTCCCTTGATTTTGCAAAAAAGAAGCTTTTGTCCTCATTCTCAATAGCCCATCCCTGGACCAGTATTGCCCTGATCTCACGCCTCGGCGTAGTAATAAGCCCTTCAATCCTCTCTGCTGTTTCCTTTGTAAAAGGCTCAAGGATAACATCATCAAACCCGCTTTTTAATATCAGTTCTTTCATATATTCAGTATCTTCAGATAAGATAGCTATTAAAAAGTAGTAAGACATATGCCTTTGCTTTTCAAGCACCTGTGCTGGTATATCATTCAACTTCTGCTGTTTTAGAATGGATATAAAGACAATCTTCGGGTTCTTGTCAATTATTTGTGACTCTGTAAAAGATAAATCATTAATATGATGGAAACTGAATTTATCTGACGGAAATAATCCCTTTACATGCTTAAATTTTTCTTTATCACCGTGAAATAATACATTTATCTTCGTCATAAAATGCTATATCCCCTAACTCGGAATACCATTTCCACTATATCATATAATTGCTAACTTTTCAAATAATAATTATTTGTGACTCCCAGTATCCTGCAAAAGTTCAAGAACCTTTTGAGCAGTATATCTTGCAGATTTATCAATTCCCATCATCTCAGAAAATAAACGGTTTATATTCACAAGCTTCTGGTTCAGGGCATCCATATTCAATACACATTTCAGGTCCAGCTCTTCGATGACCATCCCTTCAAGGTTCTTGCCGCATATGTCGAATAGATAGCTCTCACCATCCAGGTACATCACCGGCAGTCCGAATGTCCTGCAAAGCATGGGCCTGAAAGGATATATAAAACATTTATTCTCCCTAAGGAATATGCACCTGTCCTTTTCCCTATGGTTGTTTCTGATTAATTCAGAAAGAAGAACCCTGTTTCTGCTGATATGATAAGCTGCATAGAATACTTCCACCGGAAAGAAAGTAAGGCCTTTTTCACAGCACAATGAACACCCGGGCCTGCAGGAGACATGATCCCCGTACTTGCCTAAAAAGGATGACCAGACCCTGTCAATAGGGCTGATCAGCTTATCGTAAAGTGAATACACGCTAAGCAGGTTCTTTTCAGAAATACTGTTCATACTGCCACCCTGCACAGCTGGTTTTTAATGCCAGTCGGTTCAAAAACGCCGTGCGAAAGCCCTTCTGTATATTTTTTATTTTTTATGATATATCTTAAAGATTTTACTTGATATGTTTTAGGAAATCTATATAATTTTGGAAGTTTTTGGGGAGTCGTTCAACGGTAGGACACCAGACTCTGGCTTTGGGTATAGGGGTTCAAATCCTCTCTCCCCAGTTGACCCCATCGTCTAGTGGTCTAGGATATCGGCCTCTCACGCCGGTGACACGGGTTCGAAACCCGTTGGGGTCGTATAAGTTATGGAACATAAAGTTGTTTTGATAACCGGGGGCGCCGGTTTTATCGGCAGTCACCTATGTGAAAGGTGCCTCGATCTTGGACATTATGTCATTTGCCTGGATAATTTCTATACCGGGAGCATGCAGAATATATCTCATCTGAAAAAGAATACCAGTTTTGAGATAATAAGGCATGATGTAATCAATCCGATACTGCTGGAAGTAGATGAGATATTTCACCTTGCATGCCCGGCATCACCCATCCACTACCAGTATAATCCTGTTAAAACAGTAAAGACATCCGTCATGGGTTCCATAAATATGCTGGGGCTGGCAAAGCGAATAAAAGCCAAGGTACTTTTTTCATCAACTTCTGAAGTCTATGGGGATCCTCAGAGGCATCCACAAAAGGAAGACTACTGGGGCTATGTCAACCCAATAGGCAAAAGGAGCTGTTATGACGAAGGCAAAAGGGTAGCAGAAACACTCTTTATGGATTATCACAGGCAGAACAATGTTGATATCAGGATAGCAAGGATATTCAATACATATGGCCCCAGAATGGCCATAAAGGACGGCAGAGTAATAACCAACTTCATTTACCAGGCTCTCAACAATGAAAATCTTACAATATACGGGGATGGCAGCCAGACAAGGTCATTCTGCTATATATCAGATATGATAGAAGCCCTTTTACTGCTTATGGATACAGATAAGACAATCGGGCCTATAAACCTTGGTAATCCCGAAGAGGTAACCATATCTGAGCTTGCAGAAATGGTAATCGATATTACAGGATCTTCTTCAAAGACGGTCTATAAACAATTGCCTGATGATGATCCCGTTAAGAGAAAACCTGATATTCAAAAAGCTAATCAGCTTCTCAACTGGTATCCTGAGGTGAAACTCAGGGAAGGTCTTGTAAAAACGGTCAAATCCTTTGATAATTACCTTAAAAAGAAAAAGTTTAATTGATTTTTTTGTTATTAGCATATATTATAAAATAAATGATATAGGAAAGTTTTTGGTTTTATAATGAATGAAATACATTCAAACAGGCTTAGATGGAGGATTATCCCGCAGAATGTTGAAGTTCAGGAGAATATATCAAAAGAATTCAACCTGAGCCCTATTGCCTCCCAGATACTTATAAACAGGGGCTATACAGATCCTGCAAAGATTGACAATTTCCTCAATATTGACCTTTCAAACCTGTTCAATCCTTTTTCGATGAAAGATATGGATATGGTCGTTGAGAGAATCCTTAAAGCAAGCCAGAAGCATGAAAGGGTCCTTATAATAAGCGATAATGATGTGGATGGCATAACATCAACAGTAATGCTTATTTTCCTTTTCAATTTAATGAAAATAAAACCGATCTATTATATTGTCAGCAGGGCAAAGGGGGGCATAGACGGAATTCCCCTCGAAGTCATAGATACAGCAAGCCAGATGGGTGTTACATTGATAATAACTGCTGACTGGGGCATTTCAGCCTTTAATGTTGTAGAGCATGCGCACTCGAAACCTAATCTTGATATCATTATTACTGACCACCATGAACCATGGGGTGACCTGCCGCTGAAACACGGTGCCTATGCAGTAGTAAACCCGTTGAGGAAGGACTGCTATTACCCTGACAAAAGCCTGGCCGGCTGCGGAATAATTTTCAAGCTCATCCAGGGCATTAAGTCGAGGTTTTCAGCTGATTTTTCCTTAAAACCTTTCCTTGAACTGACTGCAATAGGTACTGTAGCTGATGTGGCAAAGCTTGTAGGCGAAAACAGGATAATAGTAAAAAAGGGGCTTGCCGAGGCAACAAGGACAAATAATCCCGGTTTGAAGGCTATGAAAAGCCTTCTTAACCTTAATTCAAAAGAACTTACATCAGAGGATATCAGCTTCCGGATCGGTCCAAGGCTCAATGCTGCAGGCCGTCTGGATGATGCTAATATGGCCATAAAGCTTCTCCTGTCGAAAAACCTCAGGGAAGCTGAAGAGCTTGTTAATCAGCTTGAAAATATAAACCTTTCAAGACAGGCTATTCAGACAAGAATCTACAAAGAAGCTGAGGATATTTTCCAGAAAAATGAATACTATAAAGATAAATTTATTGTTATAGCAAAAGAGGGATGGCACAAGGGAGTAATTGACATCGTTGCATCTAAATTAACCGAGAGGCATCTCTATCCTGCTTGTGTAATATCCATTGACAAGGATAATATAGGCTATGGCAGTGCCCGTTATTATATGGGGTTCAACAATTCCTACCTTGGCAAGGACATGGAGTCTTCAAGCGATGATGAATTTGACCTCTTCCAGGCCTTTTCAAATATTTCGGATATCTGTGATGAAAATGATGCAGAATCAAAGCTGCTGATCCAGTTCGGCGGCCACAAGATGGCTTTAGGGCTATTTGTTGAAAAGAAAAAAATAGCTCTTCTAAGATCAAAGCTCAATGAAGCTGCAATAAGCCACTTCAACGGAAAACCGCCAACCCGCGTCCTTAATATTGATGCTATGATCAAACTGGGTGATATAAACAAAAGACTCATAAAAGAGCTGCATCTTCTATCGCCATTCGGAAGTGGAAACCCCAGGCCGCTTTTTGCTGTTAAAGCTTTAAGGGTAATAAATTTCCCGAAGGTAATAAATGAAAAGCACCTTCTACTGGATCTTACTGACAACAATGATAAGTTTCAGGCATTTGGATTTAATTTCGGCAAATACCTTGAGGATGTTAAAAGGGATAATGCACTGGTTGATACGGCATTTATTCCAGGAACCATAATAAAAAATGACAGAGAGATTATCCAGATGAAAATAAAGGATATAAGAATATATTAGTCATATAAATTAGAAAAGGAGATTCATAAATGACAAAGAGATTATTTTGCATTCTTACCCTGATATTAATATTCCTTCCTTTATTGTCTGCAGATACAAGGGGAAGGATTGAGGGCAAAGTTGTTGATGAAAAGGATGAACCCGTAGCTGATGTCACAATAACCCTGAAAAACACAAAATATGAAGATTCCGTTCTAGAGACCAAAACTGACGAAAAAGGCAAATATGAGTACGCGGGCCTGACCCCTGATATATTCATTGTTACAGCAGAAAAGGAAGGCTACGCAACTATAAAAGGCGAGCAGAAAATACGAATGGGTTATACCGTTACACTGGATTTTGTAATGCCAAGCCTTGAAGCAATGCAGGAAATGTCCACTACTCCAAGGGATGTTGCTGCTGCTGCCTACAATAAAGCCCTTGATTATGTCGAACAGGGTAATGATGAAGAAGCCATAAAGCAGTTTCTTGTAGCAATCGAAAACGAGGAAGGGCTTGGAAAAGACCTTTACAGGGCATATAAAAGCATGGGGACTGTCTTTTACAAAAACAACAGGCTGGAAGATGCTGAGAAATCATTCGTAAAAGTAACCGAGCTGAACCCTGAAGACCTTCCGAGCTTTGTAACCCTTGGTGAAATATACAATAAGATGAAAGATACCGATCTCAACAAGTATGACTATTACATTGCAAAAGCCATTCAGATATGGGAAAAAGCCTATGATCTTTCTATAGAACAGGGTGTCAAGGATGCAAGCATACCTTTTAATATAGGCGTCCTTTATACTCAAACTTCAGATTCCGATACCGGCAAGGCAATAGAATGGTTTAAGAAGACACTCGAAATTGATGAGAATAATCAGGAAGCACACAAGCAGATCGTCCTGCAGTATATTGCAAACCCCGAAATAACTGAAGACAAGGCATTGCTTGAAGAAGCAAAGAAATCACTCGAATCATATATTACCAAGTACCCTGATGACGTACTTACCCCAACTTTCAAAGATTTCCTTAATTCCTGGAAATAGACAGACTATGGGGAGGTGGCAAGCACCTCCCCACTCTTCAAAATCTTAAGAAATATCAATACCCTCTTCAATGGTTTTCTTGATCTCCATAAGCCCTTTAATAGCATCATCAATCTGATCAAGCTTAAAGGATACCCCTTTCTTTGTGGGGACTTTATCCACTTCTCCGACTACAGATATATAGGTCCTTATATCAAAATAATCCCTGTTTTTAAACCTGTAAATGCGGAAGATGATCTCCTCCTGGTTGTTTTTTGCAATCCTGTGCAATATCTTTTCATCACTCATTTGATCATACCTCCAGATTTTTTTGTGATGATAGACACATTTTCCATAGATGCAAGTAAATTTGTAATATTTTTTAAAAAAAATAGTCTAAACTAAAGATTATAGAGCAATAATCCAGAGCTTTTTATATTGCTACTTGTCAGAAATTACTGTAGAAGAGATATAGAATGCATTAGGAGCGCTTTTTATGAAAATAAGGAATTTTAACAAATCACTTTTTTATATTACTCTTTTATTGTCGGTATGCTTTGCTTCATTTTATTATTTTTACTATGAAGACCCTGAAATTGTTAATATACTTCTTATAGGCATTATTTTAACCAACCTGGCTATAAGCTTCATATACTTCATAATAGCAAACAGAAAAACCAGGTATGCTAATGAGGGTTATGAAATACTCTATGAATCAACAGGAAAAAAGCTGGATACCCTGAAAGAAGGACTTGCCAAAACAAGAAATATGCTTAAAGAAAATTCTGAGGCATTGGACAGGCTTTCCAGGGATAAACAGGAGTTTGATAATATAAACACATTAAACAGGTTCAATCAGGATTCTCTTTTCAGCATCGAGGAAGACCTGGACACACTCCTTACAAATATAAACAGGGTGCTGGCAGAGCATAACAATGCTTCCACCCTGATCGAAAACCTTGCAAAAAACCTGAAAAAGCACAATAATATCATTTCCAATATTAATTATAATATTATAAACCTTAACAATGAAGAAGAAAAGCCAAACAGCCTTAATATATCCTTTATTATTGAAAATATGAAGGAGATACGTACTGACATTGAACAGCTCAGTAAGATCATTGATTCTAATTTGAAGGATTATTCCATTTCCATTGAAAGGGCATCCCGTATTAACAGTGATTCACTGAAAACCCTTGAAAAGGTCCTGGATATTATAAAGCCGGTTAACAAGGACTTTGCAAGAAACTACCAGTCAATCAACGATATGAACCAGAAATTCACAGGCTCATTTGATACAATTAACAGCCTTGCTGTAATAATAAAAGATTTCACTGAACAGATAGAATATTTTATTGACAACTTTAATAAAAATAACTAGTATCGTTTTGATTCTTCAGTGGGCGTATAGCTCAGTTGGCAGAGCTTCCGGCTCATAACCGGATGGTCCTTGGTTCGATTCCAAGTACGCCCATTTAACTTTCAAAAAGTTGTTCTCTATATTCTTTACTATTACGGGAAAATATAATGGATAAGACTTACAAAGTTCTATTTGAACTGCATGATATTGACAAGGCTATCGTCGATATCAATCAGAAGATCCAGGAGATACCCATTCAGATCAATCAGAGACAAAGCACATTAGACACCGTTACACAACAACTGAATACCGCCAGGCAGAAGCTTAAACAGCAGAAAATAGACCAGGACCTTAAGGATGTTGAGCTTAAAGAACTTGAAAACAAGATAAAGGAACTGGAATCAAAAAGGTGGAATCTTAAAAGCAATAAGGAACTGTCCACTCTACAGCATGAAGTATCCTTTCTTGAAGAAAAAAAGGACAATACCGAAAAGGAAATCATTCTTTTCATGCTTTCCGAAGAAGACCAGCAGGCTGACATAAAACACCTGGAGCACAAACAGGTACAGGAAGGCAGGATAATCAGCAGGGAGATCGAGGAACTGAAGAAGATTCTGGAAGAGAATCAAAATAAGCTTGCTGAGTTTACCAGAAGGCGTGAAGAGATATCCAGCGGCCTTGAGGATGATATCCGCGAAAGGTATAATCTCATTCTTAAAAACAGGAAGGGTATTGCTACAAGCATACTGGACTCTCATGTATGCACTCAATGCGGCATTAGAGTTCGTCCTCAGACAATAAATGAGGTTCGTTCCCAGAAAAAAATATGCTTTTGTGAAGGCTGTAACAGAATTTTGCTTTACAGTGAAGAAAATAACAATGATAATGGTCTGGGGTAGGAAAGATGGTCGCTCTTGTATTCAACAAGAGAGGAAAGTCCGGACTCCATAGGGCATGACACAGGGTAACACCCTGCCGGAGGTAACTCCGGGGATCAGTATAACAGAAAATATGTCTGTCACCTTGCTGGTGATAAGAGTGAAATTATAAACCCTGTCTGGAGCAAGGTCAAGCAGGAGAGGATGACCCGTCCATATCTCCGGGTGGACCGCATAGATGAATGACCATCCATCTCTTTTGAGATACGACAGAATCCGGCTTACTCTCCTGCCCCATTTCTAATATGATAAAATTTTTAAACAGAATTATCACCTGTCAGGACTGGGATGCAATAATCCCTTATATTTCTCTGTCCATGCTCATACTTTCTGTCACAATCCTGCTCATATCATACAGAATGAAGAGTAAATCCTGGTGGACCTGCGGGCTCCTTGGCCTTTTTATCTCGTTTAACGCCATGGTTTTCTGGTATATAATAGACCTTTTTGCAAAACATATACCGCTTACATCCTTTTTTATGCTGGGTATATGTATTGCCTTTGCATTTATTGCGGGATTTGCAGAAAAAGCCCTTCTGGCATACCTTATCAAAAGAAGAGGTACTTGAGTTATTAACTCAGGCCAAGAATTTCAATTATTGATATATCAGAAATAAAAAAGTAAATAAAGGATGCAAGAGCAAGGAATGGACCGAAAGGAATAGGTGTTTTGCGGGTCTTTCCTCTCAGTACTATCAGAAATATACCAATTATACTGCCTATCAGGGATGACAGGAAAATAACCGGGAATACTCCGGATAGTCCAAAATATGCACCTATCATTGCCATTAATTTTGCATCTCCGAGCCCCACCCCCTGCCCTCCTGTTATGAGCCACAGGAGAAAATAGAACATGAATCCTGCCAATGCCCCGAGAATAACAGTGGTGAAGCTCTTATTAAAAACCACCGGCGTTACCAGGATAAAAAGAATAGTCCCTGTAATTGACAGGATATCGGGGATTATAAAAAGATCAAGATCTATCAGTGATACGATCAGCAATACAGAAAAGAATATAATGCTGAAAATAAAGCAGAGGAACTTCTTCATATCAAAGCTCGCTATTCCAAGAACAGCTGAATAATAATCAAAATAGTAATACCTGTAAACAGACAAAAACAGAACACCTGTCAGAAGCTCTATTACTGGATATCTCAAACTTATGGGGTAACTGCAGTTACGGCACATCCCCTTAAGATAAATATAGGACAATACCGGAATATTATGCAAGCCTTTAATGCGGGTCTTACAGTTGGGGCAGTGGCTTGGAGGATTGATTATTGATAATCCCAGCGGCAGTCTGTATATTACAACATTGAAAAAACTGCCAAAAGCCAATCCAAACAAAAAGATCATACCCATCTGAAGGCAAATGACTGTTTCTGGAATTTCATTCATTTAACTTCAGGCGGTCCAGTCTCTTTTTAAGATTTTCTACAATTTCAATATACTTCGTCTGATCTATCTGATTCCTGTAGACATTCAATATGCTTTCAAAGCAGGTATGGAGAAACATATACAGTATCTCCTTCTGCTGATCAATTGGAAGAAGCTCTATTTCTGACAAAAATCCAGAAGTAAGATTAAAATCATCATCAAATCCTATCTTCGACCTGAAAAAGGGGAACTGCTTCTTTGTATTTTCTACAAGGCTTTCCATCTCAAGCCTGATCATTATATCTTTGCTTATTGCAATAAGCTCGCTGCTTATAAGCCTGAAAAGCTCATTGTAGCCTGTGAGTACTTTAGAAAGCCCCTCATCCCTGTCCTTTAGCGCAATCTTATTATCCGGTTCTATTAATCCGAAAGTCAGAAGCACAAGTACATTTCTAAGAAATATCATAGGCTTGATGCTGGTTATCTTCCGTGAAGCCTCCAGTATTGTCGTTGGCAGATTGAAACAGTTCAGTATATCTTCATATTTCTGTATAATCTTCTCAGGAAGGAAAAAACTGACCTTATTCTTCCTTACATATCTCGCATCAATCCCCCCGAAGATTCCCATAAGCCTATGAAAAGAATTGATTCTCATTATTCCGAGTATAAGGAGGTGGTGCATTGGAAATTCAAATTCTATATCAAAAAGGCCGACTTCTTCCTTGTCAAGCTGAGTAAAGAGAAACTTCCCGGTATGCCACTCAAATACATTGAGGATTATCTCCTTTATCTGATCCTTAAGGCCGTTGTAAAGCTCATCTTTAGTCAGGTGGCCATTTTCGAGAAGTATCTGGCCGTGCTTTTTATCAGGGGTGATATATTTTTCAGTTGCTCTCAGAGTGTTTATATCCAGCTGATTATTCTTGAGCAGCAGGGCTGATAACCTGAGCTCTATGTCATCGGTTGAGGCAAATGTAACTATTCCGTCCTTGAAGTAAAGCTTTGTTGTAATAGCTAGATGTTCCTCCTCCAGGATTAAGACACCTGATGTCTTTGTAAATGCGAGAAGCGCATAAATGGAGGAGAAAGGCATATCCTCCAGAAAACCTTTCGAATACAGCATAGAATTCACTCCTTACTCTTCATATTTCACTAATATGATTTCGCCTGCCCTGTTGCCTATAAGTATATCATGTGACCCGCTGTTATCATAGTCCAGAACCCTGGGAACAAGATCAAAACCAAGATTCATTGTCTGTTGAGATGTTAATATGGATATATTATCAAATTTTAATTCATTGTCAATAATCTTGGGTGACTGCAGCATTAATAAATTTCCGTCCCTTGTACCTGCAAGCACGCTGTATAATCCGTCCCTGTAATTAAAAAAAACAGCCGGAACGAGATTTACCGGATTTTCAAAAGGCAGTTCAAGCCTTTTCAAGCTCTTATACTCAGGATCTTCATCCGTACCTTCATTAAGCATGTAAAAAAGCCCGCCATACTTGGTACCAAAAATAATATCCTTTCTGTGATCAGAATTAAGATCAAAAATATATGGAGCTATTCCTGAAAGCTTATTACTTTTCATAAGCTCTTCTGCTATAAATTTTACGAACAGGTAGCTGCCGCTTTCATCCATGGAAAACAGCAGGATCTCTCCTTCTTCTGTTCCGGCAATGAGATCCTGGACCCCATCATTGTCATAATCCAGGAAAAAAGGGACAATATAAGTATAGCCTTCAAGCTGAAGAATATCCAGCAAAACGGTATAATCAAAGGCCTCTTCTTTCTTCATTACAATTATATCCCCCATTGATGTCCCCACAGCAATGTCCATAAATCCATCCGAATCATAATCACATATGAATGGAGCCGAGTTAACAAGGCTGTAATCCACAGGAACACTTATAAATACATCTGTAACTATCGGATTTTCCGTAAACTGGCTGATTTTGCCTATATTGAAATAATACTTATACATGGGAAACTCAAAAACAGGGTTATGAAAAAATATATTGCTCCCATACATGGGGATATGCACATAGATATATGTTCGGGGCGGTATATCTATCTTATGAGAAAACGGCGTGAAACCTATGAACCTGCCGGGATAGTGAGGGTTTCCCCCGCAGAATATCATAGCTTCATCCGGAACGGTTTCAAATGTAAAAAGGCTCCCTTCATTATTTTCCATGATTTCCTGATCTGTTGAAGGCTCCTGTTTGTCTTCTATTTCAACCTCAGCCTCTATTTCTTTATTGGCAATATAGACAGCATCGATTATAGGGTCTGTTTTTTCTTTCTTTTCAGGCTTTTTTTCAATTATGAGGGGTATTTCCTCCGGCCTGTAGTTAACCTTTATAGGCTCTATTTCAGACCTGTATAAAACATGACTAAAATCAACTCCCCAGTCGGAACCCTCCTTTTTCCTCCTGAAGACAAGCATATTTTCCCTTTCTGCCCTGCCTTTATCCTCTCCTCTGATTAAGAGTTCAATGTCATCAGACCAGCCTCCGGTTTCAGTAATATCGGAAAAACTTCTGATCTTCGTTTCATTCAGGAATACATCTACGGAATTCTTTCCTGAGACATTATAGAGGCGAAAATTCGCAATAATATCATTACCGGTCTCTTTTAAGGGATAGACCAGTCTGTCATAAAAACACTGCTTTTTATACTCCGAACTGAATTTGCCGTATGCACCCTTGCCTATTTCATTTGACTGGTAAAGCTTCTTTATGCCCCATTCTTTTTTCAGGTTGTTTTCCATATTATACAGGTTTTTTACCATTATTATATTACTGCCCCTTATAACCATCCATTCAGGTATTTTCAGGTAAATAAGACTGCTCCATTCATCTTTCTTTGACCTTCCCTTGAACACCTCAACGGGATTATTGTTGAATTCAATCTCAACCGGGTTCTCACTGGTATTATTATAAAGATGGAAGGATAGATAAAGATCAGGATTGTAATCATTAAGGCTGAATACTGCAAAGTTGGGGTTCTGTATATTATTTGGCAGGATATAGCCAATCTCGCTGTCATCGGGCATCTTATACCCCCTGGAAAATTCAATATCAGAGACCATAACAGCGCTCGTGCCCTTACCATCACCCATCATCTTAAAGCTTATAATATCAGCCGGATGGTTCTTTTCAAGATATGCATATATATTGGACGTAATCCTGCCTGACCACTTATTCCTCCCGGTAGAAGGCACATATGAGTGGAACATGTTATTTACATATAGAGCCAGTTTCCTTTCTTTTTCAAGATTATACACCCTGAAGTTCAGAAAATGGATCTCATTCATTATTTTCTTCAAGGGATCCTTGATGACAAGGTCCTTTTCGGTATCCATATTCTCCGCAGATCCCAGCTCAAAACCTTCACTGGGGATCCTGTCAGCCTTATAGTAATCCATGCCGGAAAGAACCAGCGATTTAGAAAGGCTTAATTTTACGTTCTTTGCTGTTATATTGAAAACATACCTTCTTTTATGTCTGCTTCCCTTAACAATGGGGATTTTTGTCAATCCTGTCTCCAGGACAGCCTTGCCGGTTCCCTCAAGAGAAAAAACAAATACTCCATTTTCTGCAAGCTCAAAGGACATATTATACTCAACAGCCTGCTCAGCATGTGAATGAAAACTCAGCACAAAAAAGAGTATAATAATTAGCTTTTTCAAGATAACTTTCCTGCTATTCCACGATCAGGCGGCTGTCTTTTATCTTCAGCCTTATAGTATCAGAGACAGCTCCCTCAATAATCCTTTTGGCAATAATCGTTTCTATCTGATTCTGTATATACCTGTTGAGAGGCCTGGCACCATACATGGGATCATATGATTCTTTTGCAGCAAACCTGTATACTTCATCATCAACATCAAGGCTTAAATCCATAGAGGCCATCCTTTCAGACAGGTATCCGAACTGCAGCCTGGCAATATCAACAAGATTATCCTCTGTCAGCGGGTTGAATATTACTGTCTCATCAATCCTGTTTAAGAATTCAGGCTTGAAATGGTTCTTCAGCTGGTTCAATACCTGCGATTTAATATTATCAGGTATTGTGCCGTCCTTGGTGCAGTTTTCAAGAAGGAGAACAGAACCAATATTTGAGGTCATAATAATAATTGTATTCTTAAAATCAACAGTATGCCCCTGATTGTCTGTCAGCCTGCCATCATCCAGCACCTGCAGCAATATATTGAAGACATCATTATGGGCCTTCTCTATCTCGTCAAATAGAAGTACCGAATAGGGCTTCCTTCTTATGACTTCAGTAAGCTGTCCACCCTCATCATAACCTACATAACCCGGAGGTGCACCTATAAGCCTGGAGACAGAATGCCTTTCCATATACTCTGACATGTCTATCCTAACAATATTGTTTTCGCTGTCAAAAAGAGCTTCTGCCAGTGCCCTTGCAACCTCTGTTTTCCCTACTCCTGTGGGCCCCAGGAATATACAGCTTGCAATAGGCTTTTTAGGGTCTTTCAGCCCGGACCTGCTTCTTAAAATAGCATTGGATACTATCCTGATAGCATCATCCTGCCCGACAACCCTTTCATGAAGTATTTCTTCCAGATTGAGAAGTTTCTGTTTTTCTCCCTCCATCAGTTTCGAGACTGGTATTCTTGTCCACTTTGATACTACCTGGGCTATTTCTTCCTCTGTTACCTCTTCTTTTAAAAGCCTTCCTTCCGCTTCGTATTTCTCAAGCTTCTTCTCGTATTCCTCCAGATCCTTCTCAAGTTTCACAAGTTTTCCGTATTTAAGCTGAGCGGCCCTGTTGAGGTCATAATCCCTCTCAGATTTCTCTATTTCCTTCTTTACTGTCTCAATCTCCTTCTTTATATCGCCTATATGAGATATGACCGTTTTTTCTTCCTCCCATTTCAGTTTAAGCAAAGACATTTTCTCATTTATCTCTGCCAGCTGTTTTTCAATCTCCTTCAGCCTTTCCCTTGATTTTTCATCCTTTTCGGCCTTAAGAGCCTGAAGTTCTATCTCAAGCTGTATTGACCTCCTTGACAGCTCATCAAGCTCTGCAGGCATTGAATCGATCTCTGTCCTTATCATTGAAGCAGCCTCATCCATAAGGTCTATAGCCTTATCAGGCAGAAACCTGTCTGTAATATACCTGTCGGAAAGGATCGCAGCCTGGACAAGCGCTGTATCCCTTATCCTTATGCCATGATGCACCTCAAACCTTTCTTTTAATCCCCTTAATATGGAGATAGTCTCCTCTACATCCGGCGGCTCAACCATAACAGTCTGGAATCGCCTTTCAAGAGCCTTGTCCTTTTCTATATATTTCCTGTACTCATCTGTGGTTGTTGCACCAATGCATCTAAGCTCACCCCTTGCAAGCAGAGGTTTCAGAAGATTGCCGGCATCCATGGCACCTTCTGTTCTACCTGCCCCGACTATATTGTGAATCTCGTCAATGAACATGATTATCCTGCCCTCTGACTTTGCAACTTCATTCAGAACAGCCTTCAGCCTTTCTTCAAACTCTCCCCTGTATTTTGCACCTGCAATAAGCGCTCCCATGTCAAGTGCCCAGATAGTCTTGTCCTTCAGGCTCTGGGGAACATCTCCCCTTAGTATCCTATCTGCAAGCCCTTCGACTATGGCAGTTTTACCCACCCCGGGACTGCCTATCAGCACAGGATTGTTCTTTGTCCTCCTTGACAGTATCCTGATTACCCTTCTTATCTCCTCATCCCTTCCTATAACAGGATCAAGCCTGTTTTTCTTTGCATCCTCTATCAGGTCCCTGCCAAATCTTGCAAGTGCTTCATATGTCTCCTCGGGATTCTTTGAGTCAACCTTTGTCTGGCCTCTAATATCCACAAGTACTTTAAGTATTTTCTTCTTGGTGATCTCATAGTCTTCAAAAAGCTTGCTTACAGGGGAAGTTTTTGATTCATCACACATTGCAAGCAGTATATGCTCAATACTTACAAATTTATCCTTCATCTGGACAGCTTCCTGTTCAGCTCTATATATAAGATTGTTCAATCCTCCTGATAAATACAGGTTCTCAGGGTTTTCCCTCAGGCCCTGAACCTTCGGAAGCTTATCTATCACACTCTCTATGTCTTTTAAAAGCCTTTCGGTGTTAACTTCAAGCTTCTGAAATATTCTGCAGGCAAGGCTGTTCCCGTCCTGGATCAACGAATAAAGAAGGTGGATAACATCTATTGACTGGTTTCCGTTATTTATTGCAATGTTTTGAGAAAGCATTAAAGCTTCCTGGGATTTCTGGGTAAGCTTCTCGATATTCATGCCTCCAGCTCCTTTCTAAATATCTATCCTGCCGACAGGAGACAGGTATACGACAAATTCATCCTCACCGTCCACACCGATAAGGTGGTCAATAAGCATCTGGTTATATGCGGCAATAGCGCATGTCCCGCACTTTATGCTTTCACAGGCAAGATAGAGGTTCTGGCATACATGCCCTGCATCAATAAGCATGGGCTTATGGCCTCCAATATTATATCTCCATTCATTTCTGTACGGAATACAGCTCCATATAAAAACTACAGCGCTTTTTGCGACAAACACCTGACCTAAGGTAGCTTTGTCAAGCTTATCCTCAAGGTCTTCGATCCTGCCCATCCATAAGAGAGATTTATCAAATGGGAGATACCTGTAAAGGCCGCATTCCAGATCATCTACATTGTTTATAACAAGGTATGTCTCAAAGGGGTGCCTTGCCCCTGCGGATGGGACAGAACGGAGCGAAGCATAATCATTGTCAATCACCCTGTGGAGGCCCTGTGTAGCCCACAGGAGGTAGGACAGCTCCTTAAATGTAACAGGCTCACCGTTAAACTTCCTGTGAGAACGCCTATTTTTTATTATATCAATTATATTGTCCCTGTTTAGCAGTATGTCTTCAAAATCAGGCAGCGGTATGATCCTGCTGTCTTCGGGATAGGGTTTCTGCAGAGCAGGCCTGGGAAGCCCCTTCTGCTGGTCTGAAACATCAACTTCCGTCTCTATGGCAAGCATGCCTCCGAGATTAGACTTCATGAAATTCCTGTATTTCTTAATTTTATCCATAATAAGAACCTCTCTCTTAATAATTTGATTTTTATTTTATCTGTAATTCCAATATATTCAAAGATTAATTTTTTAAGCAAAAAAAAGGCTGTTTTCAATGCTTTAACAATATACTGAGTAGAGTGTTTCCGGTTTTTCCTTTTTCGCGGTATCTGGCATTAATACAGGCTGTTTGCAATATATCGCGATCTTGAAACCGGTTTTTTTTTGAAAACCGGCAGTTTTTCAGCCCAAAAGCCAGTTGCAGTTTCTAACTGCAAAATCAAGCATCAGACGGAATAGCTGCTTTATTAAGGGCTTTTTTGATGCCATACCGGCTAAAAAAGGCCCAGCTTTATAATATACAGAAATAAAAAGACGGCCTAAAAAGCTCTTCTGCAGTTTTTCATCCCTGAACCGCCTTAAAAGCAGTACTTCATCACAGTCATAAGAACCGTAAACAGCTGTGGCGACAAAACAGCCCTGTCTCTGTACTCCGCCTGATGAAGGTTCTCTAAGGCTTTTAAGCGCTCTGTCAAAAACGCCCTTCATACTCTCCTCAAGGTTGAAAGCTCTGATCATTGCAGTATATTGAAAATGGCTGGCTGGCTTATAGGTACTCTCGCCATATTTCCTGCTCTGCACAATATTATATATTTCAATTGCCTTTTTGGCCTTCTCTACAGCTGATAAAGGCAGAGATACGACAGGAACAGGGTTTGCCGAGATCTGAAGTTTGATCATCAGAGGGTCTGCCCCGGGATTTGATTTGACTATTTCACAAAAAGCAATATCAGTTAGTACCAATCCTCTGAAATGCTCCTCAATTTCAGGAATATCATCCATCATTTTTTCTGCCCTATTCAGCAGGTCTCCAGCACGGACGGTGTCTCCAGTAAAGATCAGGCATTCTCCAAGCCTTGCCATTGCAATTGCAATGCCCTGCTTCTGACTGGTCCCTTTTTCGCTTTGTATATTATAAGCACGCTCGAGTAAGGGAAGTGCCCCTTTATAATTGTCAGGCCCGTACTGGATCATCCTGTAGCTGAGCTCATACAGGAATGGTATCAGCTTAAGGCTGTTCATTCCGTAAAATCTCTCTGCCTTTGCAAGCCAAGTTACTGCATGGGTTACCTGAGATGCTGCATTGGGGGGGATCCTCGTCTGAAAACCAAAAATAAATGGAAACAGCATCATCAAAAAATTTAAATCTTCCATATCTCACATCCTTTTCAGTATCATCTTTTTATTTTTATTCAGTCCGCATAAATAATCCAGAAATTAAATGACCTGCGATATCTCCTAATTCATAAATATAATTCCCCTGAGACTCCGTGCATTGATTTTCATAAATTTTTCTGCTATAGACCAATTTACAGTATAATCAGCATATAATTGAATTAAAGCATTATATAGAGTTGAAGAATATATAACATTTTTCAGAATCTATTGCAATTTTTGCCTTAAAACAGGGTAAAAATGCTGTATAATGATCGGTTTGAAAAGAAATATGTAGATTCTTAAATTAATATTGCTTAAAATTATTAGGGTTTTCTAAGATGTTGATAAAATATTATCAGTATTTTGATATTCTGGAGCAATTTTATAAAATTTAAGGACAGGGCACGAAAGTTGATTTTCTTTTCCGTCTGCTCTATGTCTTAATGCTGAAGAAAGGGAGAATATGAAGATAGACTATAAAAAAGCAGAAGGAATTTTAAGAAAATGGCAGAAGATTTTAAGGCTGCAGGACTATGATATCAAGCTTCAGCTGGTTGGTCAGAAGTGGCGGAAATCAGGCGATATTAA
Source organism: uncultured Candidatus Sumerlaeota bacterium (assembly GCA_964389675.1). GTDB lineage: Bacteria > CAYMEV01 > CAYMEV01 > CAYMEV01 > CAYMEV01 > CAYMEV01. The sequence continues at coordinate 4,480 of CAYMEV010000022.1, read as the reverse complement.
GATTGATGACAGTAATCAGCAGGCTATTTTACTGCTTAATGACTTTAACCGGTCAGTCAGCAACTATGAAGAGGTTATTATCCATGAGCTTCTGCATTTGAGACTGTGGGCAATGGATCAGATGATAGAAGATCTAATAAATTTGTTTTATGGAAAAGAAGAAACCGATCCTAAACGGGAGGCTATCTATAATGAGTTTATGCTAAAATTAGAATCTACAACTCAAAACTTAACCAAGGCATTTGTAAGCCTGGGAGCAGAAAATAAGGAACTGCCCTTTGCCTATGTGGAAAAACAGGTAAAAGAGGAGTTGAATAAGTGAAAAAGAGCAGATACATATGGCACTAAAATCTACTTCCAGCCACTTGATAAATTGCCTGAATATTATTATAAGTCATAAAATCCCTCTGTGAATCAAAGCCTTGATGTTTATCCGCTTTCCTATATGGTTTCTACCTGAAAAAAACGGAATAGCCGCTTTGTTTATCTGAGGCTAAATGAAAGGAAGGATAATGGAATTAAAACAATTTAATAATGTATCAAGAAGAACCAAGCTTAAAAGATTAAAAAAAATCGTAGAAAAAGCACTTTTGAATTATGACCTGGATGTTGATATAGTCAGGTTTTATGCAGAACACAGCAATGTAATGTATTCAATAACAACAAAATCCGGTGAGAAATATATTATGAAGATTGCAAGGCCGGGTGATCACAATCTGCCAGAGCTCCAGGCTTCAAACACATGGCTTTCTGAGCTTCACAAACTTGCTGATTTTAATGCCTTAAAACCTGTTGAAACGAGAAAAAAGGAACTGGTAATAGAGGTTGATGCTGATTTTCTTGATGAACCCAGGTACTGTATGATTTATGAATGGCTTCATGGGAGAAATTTCTCCCGGAAGATCAGTATTAAAAATTGCTATAGCTGGGGAAAAAAGCTGGCTAAAATCCATAATTTATCTGAACAGCTTCTCCAAAAATCTCATCCTTCTGCTGAAATCTATAGTGTTTTAATGAAATGGGACAGGGTTTTTTACTGGGATCCTGAAGAAATTTTCAGCAAAAAATATGAAGAGTATATGTCCGGTAATAGAAGAAAGCTCTTTAAACAGGGTGTAGAGATCGTAAAAAGTGCCCTGGCAGATCTTTATAACAGTGAAAACACGGAAAAACCAATCATCCTGCACGGAGACTTTCACCTGGATAATATTAAGGTTCATCAGGGGAAATTCTATGCACTTGATTTTGAAGATGCTATGTGGGGATATCCGGTACAGGATATTGCCATTGCCTTATGGTATATAAGTAAGAATAAGAAGCGGAAAGTGTTTTACAGGGCTTTTCAGGAAGGCTATTCCTCTCTGAGAAAATGGCCGGTAAAATATCCAGGGGAAATAGAGGCCTTTTTTATTGGCAGGGTTCTTATGCTGGCAAACTTTGTAATTAAATGCGAAGATGATGATGCAGAAGAGAGCATGGATTACTATGAAAAACTGATCAAGCTGCATTTAAGCGACATGCATGAATTGCAGGCCAGACAGTAAAATAAATTTGGCTTCCTTATCCGTTTTTTTTCGAGTTTCTCTCCCAGAAGATACCTCCATCATAACCCTGTATTTCCCTGTTTTGCTCTGCAATATCAATCCTTTTCTGTGCCCACAGGCAGTATTCCGTGTTTATTTCAATACCGCAATAGCTCCTGCCCAGCTTTTTTGCAGCTACAAGAGAAGTGCCTGACCCTGAAAAGGGGTCAAAGACAAGGCCACCCTCAGGACAGCTTGCAAGTATAAGCTTTGCCATAAGTTTTTCAGGCTTCTGGGCAGGATGGTCTGTATTTTCTCTCATTGACCAGAATGGCACAGTTATATCATCCCAAAAATTGGAAGGATGGGTGAGCCTGAAATTACCCTTATCCGTTTCCTGCCATCCCTTTGGCTTTCCATTTTCCCTGTAGGGGGCAATGACCCTTCTTTTTATCATGACTGAATCAATATCAAAATAATACTTGTCAGAGGCTGTTGCAAACCAGATATCCTCTGTGCAGTTCTTCCAGTTTGCCTTTGCCCCTCTTCCCTTTTCTCTCTGCCAGGTTATCCTGTTTCTTATGATAAGATGCCTGCTCAAGACCTGATAAATGGCTGTACTGCTTTCCCAGTCACAACAGACATAGAGGCTTCCATCATCCTTCAGCATGCCTGCAATTTTTGGAAGCCAGCTTTCTACATATTTTAGATACTCGGCATTATCAGACCGGCTGAACTTGATGCCATGGAAATTCTTGCTCAGGTTATAAGGTGGGTCGATAATAATAAGGTCAGCAAACTTATCAGGGAATTTTCCCATAACTGAAAAAAGGTCATCATTAAATATCCTGTCCCTGATATATTGTGTTTTCAATGGCTTATCAGCATGACATATCTTCTTTTGAAGGCTGTCCCTTTCCTCATATGTCAGCAGCAGTGTCCTGTTTCTCGGTGCCCTCTTTTTTTCAGGCATATATACCCTCCAGATATAACCTTGACTCTAAACATAATAGATTATTTATGGATTAAATTCAAAATATATCCTGCTCATAGCATAGAATTTGATTATTTTTATTCAGGGATTTTACTATACTCAAATTAAAGGCTTAAAGATTATCAATTTTTAATACAGGCCGGAAAACAAGAAAAAAATATCGTTTTCAAGCCCTGTCTTTATTTAAATTTACAGCATTCTTATGGCTCTTTTTCAAGTGAGAACGCTCCCATGGTATAGCCATTGTGAAGCCCTGATATCACAGGTGTAAGACCGGCCCGGACATATAATCCTGCAAGTTTCTGCCCATAGACAAACAGGCCTGTAATTCTTCTGAATGCATTTAATTCAAATTTGTAGGTTTCTTTTATGTTTTACAGGAAATTTTCTATGCATAATCATTTGTTCTAATAATTCTTGACATAACTGCTTTTTATGATAGAATAAAATGTAATATTTCATTGAAAGGAGTTATGATAATGCAAACATGCAAACATGCAAACATGCAAACATGCCTTTCTACTATTTATCTGCCTTTTGTTTACTTTTCCCACCAGATCCAACGCCCAGACTAAACATCTCCTGATAAGCAAAGAACAACTTTTAGTATCTGAACGAAATCAGATCAACAAATTTTACACGCTATCTTCAAATGCCATCTCTGTTGATTTATCCAAAGACATATTTTCTGTAAATATATCGTACAATACAATTTTTAGAGAGAGCAGCGGTCCATTCACTCCAAGTGATGCTATTGTTGCTAGTACATCTTCTGAAGTAATAGAAAAAGACAATGGTTTAACTCAGGCAGATGAAAATTTTTTTAATGCAGCAATGATACACAAGGAAAATCTTTCTAATGGCCCTCCTTTAGGTCATAGAGAAAATGTATTGGATCAAAGTGGAGCTTGTCCTCCTGATTGTAACGATATATGGATTGTAAGAGGACCCTGCTTGTATAGAAGGCAAAACTATACAGATGACCAATCATCAATATGCCAGGGTGATACAGGTATGCCATACTGCATGTACCTTATTGGTGCAAATAGTAGATGTGAGAGCTGTACCTATCAGAATATGGGCTCTGTTGAGGGAGGCGGTCTGGGCGACTTAGCGTGTGCACTATTTTGGGATATTAGAATTTATTGCTGTTTTCAGCATGAGGGACGGTAAAATATTATGTATATATTCCTCAAAAGGAAAAAAAGCTAAATTGTAAGGATATATTCTTTGTTGGTCTACATGGGATGTATCTTTAAAGATTTCTGCGTTATTTTCTGCACTAATGTATCATCTATTATATTGCTAATCAATATATGTTAAGACTATTGGAGGTTTAAATATCAAAGAAATACAGATAAATGATATTTCAAGTTTCTACTTTATGAATTTTCGCGTATTAGCCATGTTTCGTTTTCCTGCCTTTAATGAACTTCCAGCAGCAATGGAAAAATCCAACCAGATTATTTATGTTTACTAAAATCTTAACATTATTGAATTTAATGGTAGATACTAGGAATTGTATAAACATAAAAAGCATGATGATTTTATTTATAATTATATTTACAGGTTGTATGCATTATGAAGATAAACAGACTCTAACAAATTATCAGAAAATTATTGATGATTGCAAAATAGAACTTGATCAAATCATGGTTATCAAAAGTGAATCTGATATTATATATTATTTGGGTATTAAAGCTGAAGAAATATCAGATCAGATAAAAATGATATTAAAAGATTTCAAAAAAATGTATGTTGAATCATTACAAATAGAATGTATCCCTGTAGGGCTTCTTGTTGGATATAAATCTTTTTTTGGGGATATTGTACTAGATAATGCGGTCCCCACTATCTTTGAAAGGTATAAAAATGCTAATCCATATGATCTGATAATATGCTATAATGATATACTGCCACCAATTATCTTGGACACAAAATTAGCTTAAATTTGAAAAAGAAG
>CAYMEV010000021.1:57961-60465 GCA_964389675.1 uncultured Candidatus Sumerlaeota bacterium | reverse complement strand
GCCAGTATCATCAGAAAATAGCTTATCACAAAGGCAATGCATGGGGAGATTACCCATACAAGGAATATCCTCTTTACCTTCTGCTTTGTAAACAGCTTCTTAAAACCCTCTTTATATACCCCGAGCCCCAGTATTGCTCCTATATTCAGCTGGGCAAGCGCTGCTGGTATGCCTCCGGCCAGGGACACATAAAGAAGCAGGCTGGCTGTCACCAGGGATATGGAAAGTGAACCCAGCGGGCCGAACTCTATTATTTCCTTTCCAGTAGGCTCCAGGACACGGCTTGAGAAGATGGAGCCCCCGATGCCGAACCAGGGTGCAATTATAAGGACCGAAAGGATAATAATAAGAAGGCTGTTGCCAGGCAGGCCCATATTGTTAAAGAGCATGGAATATACAGGGCCGGATGCATTTGCCACATTATTGGCCCCTATGGCATAGGATACATAGCATGAGCTGGCAATGACACCGTAACGTATGCCGGGATGAGCGCTTATGGAGGGAAAATCCACTATTTCCCTCTCCTTTATTGGCTTGTAGATAAACCTCCCCACCAGAAAGGTAAGAAAAAAGGCAAGTATCGGGAGGTAGATCCAGGCCGGGAATATGTGAAATACCAGCCTGTCAATATTAACATCGCTTAAGGCAGCACCTATGCCCATCAGGCTGAAAACCGCCGCCTGGCTGGTGGACTGGGGGACCTTCAGCATATTGGCAAGCATTATGGCTATACCCACTGATATAAGCATAATAGTGGTCACTGTTATGGAAAAATTCCCTTCCCTGACTATACCGTTCCCCAGTGTATTAACTACCTTTTCTCCGGAAAAAAGTGCCCCCAACAGAACAAAAGCGCCAAACAGCCCTGGGATAAGGTCCTTCCTTATCAGATTGGCCCCATAGGCAGCGGAGAAAGCTGAAGCAACCCCACTGCCCCCCATGTTTACAGACAGAAATATTGCAGCTCCGAGGGGGATAAGTATTAAATGCAGCATAAAATCAGCTGGCCATCCTGTCCTGAAGTATATCCATCTCTTCTAATGTCTTTTATAAAACTCGCTGATCTTGCCGGCTATATGCTCTATAGCTTTTTCTTCGAGCCCCGGATAAACAGGCAGTCCCAGAGCTCTGGAACAGGCCTCCTCAGTTACGGGGTACTTCCTGCTGGCTGAGGAAAGGTAATTGAAGCAGGGTTGTTTATGCAGGGGAAGAGGGTAATAAACAGCACAGCCTATATCGTTTTCTGACAAGTATTCCTTAAGGTTGTCCCTGTCCTCGGCCTGTATCACATACTGGTGGTATATATGGTCAAACCTCTCGAAAGGAACCTTTACAAGGCCCTTTTCCAGAAGGCCTTCGGCTTCAAAAAAGCCCCTGTAGTGCATGGCGTTCTTTTTCCTCAGGGTATTGTTCTTTTCCAGGTGCTTTTCCTTTGCGAGAAGCCCTGCGGCCTGAAATTCGTCCATCCTGAAATTGCCTCCTATCATGGTATGGAAGTAGCCGCTGGTCTGCCCGTGATTCCTGAGGTAGATTATCCTTTCATAGAGTTCTGTATCACTGGTTGTGACCATGCCTGCATCCCCAAGGCCCCCCAGGTTCTTTGAAGGGAAAAATGAAAAAGCGCTACCATGCCCGATGCTTCCTGTATATCTTTCCCCGTACCTGCTGTATATGCTCTGGCATGCATCCTCTATAACATAAAGGCCATTTTCTTCAGCTATCTTCATAATGGCGTCCATATCAGCTGACTGCCCGAAGATATGAACAGGTATTATGGCCTTTGTCCTGCTTGTTATAAGGTTTTTGACAGCCTCAGGGCTGATGTTCAGGGTATCCTTGTCGATATCACAGAATACCGGGAGGGCACCAAGCCTTGCTACAGTACCAGCTGTGGCAAAGAAAGTGAAATCAGAGGTTATAACCTCGTCGTCCCTGCCTATGCCCAAAGCCATGAGAAGGATAAGAAGGGCATCAGTCCCGGATGATACTGATACTGCATGCTTTACTCCTATCTTTTTGCTGATGACATCCTCCAGTTCCTTCTGGAAGGGACCCAGAACATATCTGTGGGTGCTGAATATCTGGTCAAAATTCCTGCGTATATCTTCTTCTGCCTCCTTAAATGTAATATTAAGGTCAATCAGCGGTATTTTCATATCTATACAGGCCTAAGCCATCTCCTTTCATAAAATCAAATAAATATATAAAAAAAGCAGTCCTATTGCAATGAATTTTTTATAAAATGTTAAAACAAATTAGAAATGTCACGGTTATAAAATGCCGGCTTTCTGAATTATCTCATGTTTCAGAATGCATTCCCGACACAAAAAGATCCCTCTCCTTTGTCTATTCCCCCTTGTGTCATTCCTGCCGACACAAAAAGCCCGCACTTCCTGCTTATTCCCACTTGTGTCATTCCTACCGACACAAAAAGCCCGCACTTCCTGCTTATTCCCCCTTGTGTCATTCCCGACACAAAAAGCCCGCACTTCCTGCCTGCTCCC
>CAYMEV010000021.1:0-57861 GCA_964389675.1 uncultured Candidatus Sumerlaeota bacterium | reverse complement strand
TCATTCCCGACACAAAAAGCCCGCACTTCCTGCTTATTCCCCCTTGTGTCATTCCCGACACAAAAAGCCCGCACTTCCTGCCTGCTCCCACTTGTGTCATCCAAGCCGACGCAAAAAGAACCGTCCCTTTTGCGTTGCTTTTGCGTCTCAGGAATTTTTTATAAAAGTCTCATACCATTTCTGGAATACAAATATCGACCAGATATTATGGCTGTGATTGTGGCTGCCTTTTATATGCTCTTCAAGAAGCCTCTTTATACATGAAGGATTGAATGCGCCATAAAGCCCGGGATTTACAAGTACTGACCATATCATATCTTTAAGGTCTCCCCTGATCCAGTTTTTAAGAGGGATTGAAAATCCCTGTTTCTCCCTGTCAATTATCTCCCGGGGTATCCTGTCCCTGAATGCTTCCTTAAGGACATGCTTTGACCTTAATTTATGTATCTTATTTTCTCCTCCGATGGAAAAAGCAAGCTCAACCAGATTGTGGTCAAGAAAAGGGACCCTTACCTCAAGTGAGTTTGCCATGCTCATCCTGTCAACCTTAAGGAGAATGTTCTCCTGCATGTAGAGGCTGAAATCAGCATAGCACATGCGGTTTATTTCATCCATATCCTTGGCCTTATCAAATAAAGACCTTATATAGCTGAAAATTTCCAGAAAATGATCGCGTGCCCCGGGGTCAGTGAATAGGCTGTCAAACCCTCTCTCATCAAAGAACAGCATCCATCTGTAGTGGAGCAGGGATGGATCGAATCTCAGTCCCTGCATAAACCTCTTTAGATTGTTGATAAATCCCTTCTTCTTTTTAGATGGCGGGACAAGGCCCTCTGTCTTTATCAGTTGAAGAAGAATAAGCCTCGGTATCCAGCTGAAATATCTTGATAGAAGGTGAGCCCTGTACTGCTCATACCCTCCAAAAAGCTCATCTCCCCCATCGCCTGAAAGAGCTACTGTAACATGGTCCCTTGTCATCCTGGAGATCATATAGGTAGGGAATATGGAAAAATCACCGACAGGTTCATCCATAAAATATATGAGTTTATCAATAATGCTGAGGATATCCGGCTTAAGCTTGAATGCTGTGTGCTCTGACCCCACCGTATCTGCCATTAACTGGCTGTATTTAAGCTCATTATAAGATGATTCATCAAAGCCTATTGAAAATGTCCTCAATGGATTTGCATTTTTCTCTTTCATAAGATGCACAATGATACTTGAATCAATACCTCCGCTTAAAAAAGCCCCCAGGGGAACATCCGATATAAGCCTCCTTTCCACTGACCTGGAAAGCTCATCAGCTACTGCTTCCCTGATACCTGCGGGATCAATGCTTTTTCTATTTTCTAAAAGGTCATAATACCTTATTTCCCTGGTTTTTCCCTCTTCAATAACCAGCATTGTCCCCGGGAGCATCTTTCTGATATCCTTTACAAGCGTAAATGGAGCGGGCATATACTCCAGGCTTAATAGATAGGACAGCGCAAGGTCATCTATCTCAAGGTCAGAACAGCCGGACCTTATTATTGGTTTCAGCTCTGAGCCAAAGACCAGCACATTGCTCTTACAGAGATAATATAGTGGCTTAATACCGAACCTGTCCCTGACAAGAATAAGCCTGCTGGCCTTTCTGTCAAAAATGGCTATGGCAAACATGCCGTTCAGGTGCTTTGGGAAATCATAGCCCCATTGCTCATAAGCATGAAGTATCACTTCAGTATCACAATTCGTCCGGAATATATGCCCTTTGGCTTTGAGCCTGTTTCTCAAACTGCTAAAGTTATATATTTCCCCGTTATAAACAGTTACAAGACTCCCGTCCTCATTCATCACCGGCTGTGAGCCCGTTTCAAGGTCTATAACCATAAGCCTCCTCATCGCAAGGCCTATGTTTGCTTCAATATAGTAGCCGTCCTCATCAGGCCCCCGGTGAAAAATTAGATCGTTCATTGAATGCAGAAGCTCACTTTCTACATTCCTTGTTTTATCAAAGTAATAAATTCCGCATATACCGCACATTAGATTATTTTATACAGCAACTTATATTTATTTACAAACAAATAAGTTTGTGCTAATTTGCCCGATATGAAAGATCAGATTGCAGTTCATGGAAACCAGAAAAAGAAGAAGAAATCATTATTGCTATTTGCATTTAAATTATTGTCATCCCTTTTTCTTCTCTATTATGTGTTTACAGCCAAGGTCGATTTCATTGATATATGGGAAAAGCTTAAAACTGTCTCAGTACCCCTTATCCTGGCTGCCTTTTCATTCCATATAATTGGATTCTGGCTCAGCGCTGTACGCTGGAAGGACCTGTTAAAGATCCAGAATATAGAATCAAGGGTAACCAGGCTGATGGAATACTATATAGTAAGCCAGTTTTTTAATGTGCTGATACCTGGAAGATACGGCGGGGATGTATCAAGGATATACGATACTGCAAAGCAGAGCAGGGAAATGGAGAAAAGCATAGCCGTAATAATCATAGAAAGGGGTTCAGGGCTTTTTATCCTGCTTCTGTTCGGGCTTTTTTCAACACTTTACCGGATTGTTACAAATCATGGAGAAGTTGACCAGAGCAAGCTCATCAGTCTTTTTTTCCTGTTTTTGCTTTTCAGCCTGGGGCTGGTATTCATGTTCCTCCTGGTACACCCAAAAACAGCAGGCTATTTTAAATGGCTTTTCAGGATCAACATTATTAAAAAGCTTTCACATAACAGGGTTAAAAAATTCAGGGAAGCTCTTTCAATATACTGGAGTTCTCCTGCCAAGCTCCTTAAGATAATGTTTCTTTCCTTTTTGCTTCAGCTGAATGTCATCATCCATTACTATTTTATATCATTATCCTTTGGCATAAGGGAAATAAGCTTTCTCGACCATTTCATTTTCATTCCCCTGCTGCTTCTTGTGCTGATAATACCATTATCCTTCGCAGGGCTTGGCTTAAGGGACCTGTCAGTAATAAAAAGCTTTGAGGTTCTTGGCTCTAATGCTCAGTCAGGAGGAGCCTTTGCAATAGCAGATTTTCTGATGCAGATCCTGCAGGGCTTCCTTGGCGGTATCCTTTTTTCTGTAAGAGGGCTGTATAAAAGCGGTGCAAAGGCAAAAGAGGAAGGATCGGACGGCTAAGGCCCGCCCAATCCATTTTTTTTATGCTATTGTAATATCCTTGCAGAGGTAGACATCCTGGATTGCATTGAGTATCCTGATGCCTTCTTCCATGGGCTTCTGGAAGGCCTTTCTTCCGCTTATAAGCCCCATTCCTCCTGCTCTCTTGTTTACTATGGCAGTCTTAACGGCCTGGGCCAGATCATCCTTTCCGGATGCCCCTCCTGAATTAATAAGGCCTATTCTTCCCATATAGGAATTTGCTACCTGATACCTGGTCATGTCTATCGGGTGGTCGCTTATCATATCCTGCATCTTTGGATGTGTTTTCCCATAGCTTGTCTGATATGCTTCCTTGACGGCTGCATAGCCGTAGTTTATTTCAGGCTGTTTCTGTTTTATAATATCAGCTTCTATCGTTGCCCCAAGATGGTTTGCCTGTCCTGTAAGGTCGGATGAGGTGTGGTAATCCTTGCCCTTTATCTTGAAAGCGCTGTTTCTCAGATAACACCAGAGAACTGTGATCATCCCCAGCTCATGAGCATATCTGAATGCCTCAGAAACCTCCACTATCTGCCTGGAGCTCTCTTCCGAACCGTAATAGATGGTAGCGCCTACTGCTACAGCGCCCATATCAAAGGCCTGCTCGACATTGGCGAACATAATCTGATCGAAGCTGTTCGGGTAGGACAATAATTCATTATGATTTATCTTCAATATAAAAGGTATCTTATGGGCATACTTTCTTGCCACTGAGCCCAGGACCCCCAGGGTACTTGCAACTCCGTTGCATCCCCCTTCCATAGCTAATCTGATAATATTTTCCGGGTCAAAGTACATAGGGTTAGGGGCAAAGGAAGCACCGCCGGAATGCTCAATTCCCTGATCGACCGGGAGGATTGAAAGATACCCGGTATTTGCAAGCCTGCCATTTGAGAACAGCCTTTGCATATTCGAAAGAACCCTTATGTTCCTGTCGCTCTGCATAAATACCTCATCAACAAAATTCGGGCCGGGATGATGCAGAACATCCCTGGATATCTTGACCGCCTTGTAGTCAAGGAGGTAGGAAGCATCGTTTGCGAGAAGTTCTCTGATTTTCTCTATGTTCATAATAAATCTCCTTTGTGTATTTTTATACAATGGATATAATCAGTATGATATCATCCATAATTTTTCTATTTTATAGCCTTGGAGAGCTCTTTTACTTTATCTGCAATTCCTTCCAGAGGCAATTTGCCCAGAACATTAAGGGTATTTTTTGCCTTTTCCATGTTTCCCCTGGAAATATGGGATTCCGCTCTTTGTATAAGCTCATGGGACATTGTTTCAAGAACTCCCTGGAACTGCAGCTGCAGTGTATGAAACCTGCTTGATTTGGGATTGACATTTCCTAAAAGCTTCTTCCATTTCACCATCGAAGTATTATAATCACCATCCTGGAATGACTTTATTGCTTCATTTTCAAGCTCATCCAGCCTGGAGATGATCTGCTCCAGTTTTTCCCGAAGCCTTTTCATTTTCTCATCTTCAGGGTCAGCCTGCATAACTGTATTTAGATAGGCAAGGGCAATATCAAATTCCTTTGAGTTCATCAGTTCTATTACCTTATCACTGGAATCCTTCACCGGCATTTTTGTAACCTTGGTAATTTCGTCCTTATCCTTATCCTCAACCTTTATAACAGATTCGATCTTCTGCAGATATTCCTTGATCCTCTTATTACTGGGTTCTATCTTCAGTGCTTCATTGAAAATGATCTTAGCCCCTTCAAGATCCTTCTTCTGAAGGCTGTTCAAGCCTTTTGTGAGAAGTGTATTGAGCATTATTTTCTTCTCTACCCTTTTTAAGAGGTCGTTTGCCTCGTTATTATCAGGGTCGATGCTTAGAATCCCCGACAGGACTTTATTGGCATCCCCAAGTTTATCCTTTGCAAGAAGGGCCCTTGCTTCAAACAGCTTCTCCCTTGCTCTGCTCTGTTCTTTTGCATTCTCGTTGAGCTGTCTCAGCTCTTTATTATCAGGCTGGATAAGCAGCCCCTTTCTGCAAAGCTCAAGTATCTCATCATAGTTTTCCTCTGAAAAGGCATTAAGTGCTCTCTCAAGGATTTCTGCAATTTTCTCTTCTTCATCTATCCTCTTGTAAAGCTTTAAGGCCTGATTATGAGTAGGATCAATATCAAGGGCTTTTTCAATCGCCTGCCTTGCTTCCGGGAAGTTTTTCCTGTTCAGTTCGCCTGATGCCTTTTTCAGGTACTTGTTCAGGTTATCGGACGCATTAAGCCTTTCTTCATAATTTTTTATATCGATATATTCAGGATCTATATCTTTCATCTTTTTCAGAAGCGACTTGGAATATTCTGCATCATTAATAGATATTGCATTTTCCAACTTTTGCGATAATTCTTCAAGTTCGAGTTTTTTTGACGCATTTTCAAGAAGTTTCTGCACCTTCTTGTATTCCTTATCCTTTTCGAGTATCAGATTAAAATGCTCAATTGCATTTTTCCAGTCCTCTTTCTTATAGAACAGGATGGCCTTATTGTACATATCTTCAAGCTGAAGCCTTGTCTCTATCTTTGCTATGAAATCCTGAAGATCATCTGTTTTGCCGGTAATTTCAACACATTGCTTGAATATTTCAAGGGCACTTGTAAAATCGCCCTTATAATAGAGTGATTTTCCCTTTGAAAGGAGTACTTCAAAATTATTGACAGTCTGAAGGCTTTTCAGCAGTTCATTGGCTGCGAGGCTGTTCCTGTCGATCTCAATGGCTTTCTGAGCCATCCTCGTCGCAGACTCAATATCACCTTTTTCTATGGACTGATACCCCTTTTCAATCATTTCATCGAGTATGAATTTTTTCTTTTTCTCCGTAACAAACACGTCCATCAGGTCTATGACCTTCCTGTAAGACTGAGAATCTTTGGAGAGATACCTCAGAAGGTCCATCAGATTATAGATAACCAGGTCAAAATCCTGAAAGATCTTATCATCCTTCAGTATGCTGCTTATGGCATTGATCCTGTTCAGACTGCCGTTAGCCCTGTATAAAAACAGCAGTGCCTCTTTATCCTCAGGGTCCTTTGCAAGGAGTTTCCTGCTTTCATCTGAAGCGCCCTTGAAATCCCTGTCCTTCAGCATTTCATATATTGCCTCGTATTTTTCAAACTCTTCTTCCTTGTGGCTTACCTTATCCTTTACAGTCTTCATGAGTTTCTTTTCAGCATCAGAAGAAGGCTTCAGCGGTTTCAGCAATTCCCTGATCATCTTAAAATTGTAAAAGTCGCAGTCATCCTCAAGAACAGCAAGCAGATAATGGAATTTCTGCTCATTTTCCTTGTTTTTGCCTGAGAAGGAAAGCTTGCCGATAACCTTCTGGCTCTCTGAGATCTTGCCAATAAATTCCCTGATGAGGTTAAGCTCGCTTTCTGTATAACCCTTCGGGCTGAATAATTCCATAATTCTGGCTGCGCCTTCGAAGTATCCGTTTTCAAGTGCGTCATCGAAGCACCTGCTCAAGAATATTTCCGTTGTAGGCTGGTATCTGTCTTTTTTAGTACTCATTCCTGCGGCCACCATTTCAATTAATTATTAGTAAACCATCTAATACATTATATCATCCCTGTCTCAATTTGCAATATTATATTATATCCAGCCTGAAAAAAACTGACCTTTTATTATATCCTGGATATATAATCCTGATAATTCTTGATTTTAAAAAATCTATAGGATAATATTGGTAAGCATTTCTTTTGATATTTAACTTTTCATGAAATGTTGAAGCCTTTATGATAAATATCCCCGGACATATTAAGAACCTTCTTGATGAAAAATCATCCATGTTCGAACCAATACTGTGGCAGGATAACCTGCCATATGACGACAGGAATTTCTCAAGAAAGAACATAGAAAGCCTTATCCATAAGGATCTGCTGAAACAGCCAATCAGCAATGAGATAGAAATGCTGTGCAGAATAATGAACCCGATGAAAAAGGATACAGCAGTCCTTATCCAGAATATAAAAAATATTGAATTCTGCCTTGAGCTTATTGATAAGGGGCATTACATAACAGGAGTAGATGTAAGCCCCTTTATCGTTTCATATTTAAACAGGCATTTCCATTCAAAGCTTCAGAACAGGGGAGTTTTCCTGACAAAGGACCTCAGAAAGGAACCTCTTGATATATCTGTCGAAAACATACTGGCACTTAATAACATAATAAGAGACTTCCCTGTCTGGTATATGGATAATATTATCAGGTCCTTTTATGAATCGCTTGCTGACAGCGGGCTTCTAATGATAGAACTTATCCAGAATACCCTTTGCGATGCTGTTTTTTACTATTTTGAGGATGAGGATGAATCACCATGGTACAATAATAAATGTTTTGTAAAATATGAGGTAATAAATTTCTACAGAGAAAATGCCTTTCTTGAAAAATATACTGTATACAATCTTGACAGGGATTTTGTAGGCTTTTTCTCCCACAGCAATACGATATATACTTTCTATATCCTCAAGGAGCTTCTGTCAAAGCATGGATTTATCCCTGAACAGGTCAAGATAGGGTGGGCAGGAAGGCCAAGGAACCATCAGCTCATAGTATTCAAAAAGCGCCACTGAGACAGTTTCATTAAAGGAGGGTTTTACATGGAAAGTGCTGTAAGTATATCCTCAAGCTCGTCAATAAGCTCTTCGATCTGGCGGTCAAGGCTGTCAAGCCTTTTCTTAATGCTGATATAATTATCCCTGTCCTTATAATTATCGGGATTTGAAAATTCATTATTTATCAGGTCCAGCCTTTCTGATTCGCACTCTCTAATCATTTCTTCAATCTCTTTCTGCCTTTTTGCCATTAACTGCCTCTGATTTTTTGAAAATTCATCTTTTCCAGCACTTCTTTCCTTTGAGCTTTTAGATGGTACATCTGCTGATAAAGGTTTCGCCATGGATTCCTTTTTGATTTTATAATACTGGTAATTACCATGGTAGAGTGTAATTTCCCTTTGATCGATCTCAATTATCTTATCAGCCACCTTTTCAAGAAAATAGCGGTTGTGTGTAACAAAAATAACGCACCCGTTGTATTTCAGCAAAGCATCAATAAGATTTTCTATTGAAAAAATATCAAGGTGGTTTGTAGGCTCGTCCAGTATAAGGAGGTTGTATCTGCCTATCTGCGATACTGCAAGCTGAAATCTTCTTTTCTCTCCTCCTGAAAGCTCCTTAAACCTGTTGTCTGCAAATTTTGAAAATCCGCAGGAACCCAGAAGCTCCATAACCTGCTGTCTGGTCATTGATGCATCATAGCTGTGGATAATATCAAAAAGGGATTGATCAGAATATCTTGAATATGACTCCTGCGACAGAAAGAAATAATCGATATTCTTATTAAAGAAAACACTGCCGGACAGGCATTTAAGCTTTCCAGTGATCAGGTTCAGAAGGGTTGTCTTTCCTGTTCCATTATCACCTGTAATCCCTATTTTATCATTTTTATGGATGCTTAGAGATACACCGGAGAACAGCATTTTATCAGCATAGCCGAAGCTTATATTATCCAGATGCGAGATTACCGGGGGATTGTGCTCGATATTATTGAACCTGAATGAATATGCAGTATTATCCCTTATAATGCTGACATCCTGAAGCTTTGACAGCTTTTTCCTCCTGCTCTGAGCCTGTTTTGTCTTCTGCCCAGCTATGTTCCTGCTGATAAATGCCTCCAGCCTTTCTTTTGTTCTCTGCAGATTTTGATTCTGCCTTTCAGAGGTAAGCTTCAGGTTCTCCCAGTGCTGACTGAACCCTGCGTAATTCCCGTTAAAGCAGTGCACTCTCCTGTCATGGAAATAGACAATCCTCTGCGCCAGGTTTTCAATGAAATTCTTGTCATGAGATACAAAAATCACAGCCTTCCCTGATTTTTTAATATAGCCTTCAAGCCACTCAATGGAGTTGATATCAAGGTGATTGGTAGGTTCGTCAAGAATAAGCAGTTTGCTTTTTTTGATGAGTACCACCGCAAACAATACTCTTCTGAACTGCCCTTTGGAAAGGGATGCAACCGGGGATGCAAATTCATCAGCCTTGAACCCCAGTCCTCCCAGCACCTTTTTGATGCTTGTCTCAATATCAAATATCTGCCTGTCCAGATACTCATCAACGGACAGTTTATCAATGGCCTCTTCGCTGCAGCCTGCCTGTCCTTTTATATATGTAAGGATATCAAGGCTGCTCTGAGGGACATCAACCTGCCTGAGAAGGGCTGAAGTAAGGCCCTTTGAGTATTCAACATTGCCTCCATCAGGTTCAATATCCCCTGATAAAATATTTATCAGGGTTGTCTTTCCACAACCATTGGGGCCTATTACACTTACAATTTCACCCTCAAACAGGGAGAGGTTTACATCTTCGAATATCAGGCGGTTTTGATATGATTTTGTAATATTTTCCAGCTTAACCAGCATAATTGTTTTGTCTTTTCTTTTTGTTGAATTATAATGACATAGTTATGATTTTTGAAGAAATAAATATCGTCAAAAGGAGTGATTCAATGGATGCAAGAAAGAAAGCATTTACAAAAATCAAGGAACTTTTAATCGAGAGAAAAGACCAGATCATTGAAGAAGCCAGGAAAAGCCTCAGCAGTGACAGCATTGAAAATGCCACTCACGGAGATAATATTGATATTGCAAACTATAAGACAGACACCATTCTTTACAGCAGGATCAGAGACCGGGAAAGAAAGCTTATAAAGAAGATAAATAAAGCCCTTGAAAAGCTTGAGAATAATCAGTACGGCATATGTGAAAAATGCGGAAAAGAGATAAGTACTGAAAGGCTCGAGATCAGGCCGGTTACTGAATACTGCATAACATGCAAGGAAATTCTTGAACAGGAAGAAGATTAATTTCCATGGATTATATAGAGAATATTAAGGCATTAAGCGAAAAAACAGATTCCAGGATACTCCTGATAGTTCTTGACGGACTGGGGGGGCTTCCGGTAAATGGGAAAACCGAGCTTGAATCAGCAGTAAAGCCCAACCTCGACTCCCTTGCAAAAGATTCTGCAATCGGGCTTTCAGACCCTCTGGGTCCCGGGTTTACACCGGGAAGCGGTCCGGCACATCTCTCATTATTCGGCTATGATCCTTTTAAGTACCCAATTGGAAGAGGAATACTGGAAGCACTGGGAATAGACATGGAGGTAGGCAGCCTTGATATTGCTGTGCGGGGGAACTTTGCTACAATCAGGGATGGGCTTGTAACAGACAGAAGGGCTGGAAGAATATCCACCGAGGAAAATACGAGGATAATCAATCTTCTCTCTGAAAAAATAAAAAGGATAGAAGATGTCGAGGTAATCCTCAAGCCCGGCAAGGAACACAGGTTCGTGGCGATATTCAGGGGAGAGGGGCTTCATGACAGCCTGACCGATGCGGACCCTCAAAAGGAAAATGCAGAGCCTGTATCCGCCAGGGCTTTGGATAAGCAGTCAGAAAAAGCAGGCCGCATAATCAACAGCTTTATTGGGCTTGCCCGGTCCGCCCTGCAGAATGAAAAAAAGGCAAATTTTGTTCTCCTCAGGGGCTTTAGCAGATATCCTTCCCTGCCTCAATTTCAGGATGTATATCAGCTGAATCCTGCATGCATTGCCACATACCCTATGTATAGAGGGCTTGCCAAGCTGGTAGGCATGAAAATACTCAGCACTGGAATCTCAATTGGTGATGAGATAGACACTCTTAGGGATAAAGCCGGCAGTTTCGACTTCTTCTTTGTTCATATCAAAAAAACCGATTCATACGGTGAAGACGGCAATTTCGAACAAAAGGCCAGGATCATAGAGGAGTTTGATAAATATATACCTGATATCCTGGACATGGGATTTGATGCAATAGCCATAACCTCAGACCATTCGACACCATCTGTCCTGAAATCCCATTCATGGCACCCCAATCCTCTCCTGATACACAGCAGGAACCAATTTAAGGACAACCTGGCATTTAACGAAACGGAATGCAGGAAGGGCTCAATAGGAAGAATAAACTCTGTATCAATACTTCCCCTCCTTATGGCAAACGCAAAAAAGCTGAAGAAGTTCGGGGCATAACTGCATGTATGTTCAGGAAATAATAAACAGGCTGAATATGGCAAGATACTCCATATATGGAAGCATAGTAATGGAAATCGGCCATGAAATAAATAATCATCTTAATTCAATCAGCCTTGCATCACAGATAATTGACCTTTATAACAAAAATGACAATAAATCCGATATCGATCAGAAGCTGGAGATAATAAACCACAACATTGAATCCATACAAAACTTCACACAGAAGATGATAAGCATAAAATCCACGCTTAAGGCCTCTGATTTTTCCAAAGAGCGATGGGACCTCGTGAGTCCGCTTGCAGTCATCAGGGATAATGTTTCAGTATTCGGGGGCATCAACAGGTTTGATAAGCTGAATATCTCATTTGACTCCATCTCACCGGATTTCTACATATACACGAACACGGATATATTTGACCTTATAATATCTGTCATTCTTCTTGATTCATCAATTATTGTAAGGCATGGCGAAATAACTTTTGCAAGCAGAAGGGAAAATGACACCAAAAGCCTGTTAATCACAGCTTCATGCGAGGATAGCAGCATTTCACTAAATAATCTCTTTTTTGATGAAGACATCAGGATACTAAACGATCACCTGATAATATCATTAAAGCTTATAGAGAACACACTGAGCCTCTGCAATGCATCAATGAACGTGGATGACGAGGGAGAAAATCTCTCAGCGATCAGGATAATTTATTCTTGACTTATTGGGCCTGATAATTAAGATTTTTAAATAAATATAATAACCTTTATTAATGTGAGGCATAAATATGGAAAGTAAATATGACATATTAGTTATTGACGATGAGCCGCATATTGTAGAACTTATTAAAAACATCCTTGAATTTGAGAATTACAGCGTAAGGTTTGCATATAATGGTGTTGAGGGCCTGGATCAGGTTAAAAAGCAGGTGCCGTCCCTTATCATACTTGATATAATGATGCCTGAAATGGATGGTTATGAATTCACTGAAAGGCTCAAGACAGATGAATCCTATAAGGATATACCCATTGTAATGCTGACAGCCAAGGGCAAGACAAGCGATATGCAGAAGGGCTATCTCTCAGGGGTTGAGGGCTACATAAGCAAGCCTTTTAACAGCTATGACCTTTTAGGTGTCATAAAGATCATTCTTAATCAGAAAGAAAAATCATCAGAGGATAACTAATGCGTCTTTCCAACAGTAAAATAATACATTTATCAAAAGTAATCATCAATGGACTGCAGAACCTTGAATGCGTCGGATTTAAGAAGGACCTGAAGGATGTACAGAGGGTAATAGAAGGAATAATACACGATGAACTCCAGAAAGAGCAGGATATTGAGAATCATGTCACAGAAATCCTCATGAACAACAAAAGGTATAAAAGCGGGACAAGAGAATATGATGAAGAATTTCAGAGGCTTTTCAACCTCGAAATGCAGAAAAAGGGTCTAAAATCTTAGATGACAGGGAAAAATACTATCCTGGTAATAGATGATGATATAGTATTAACCAGGATAATTAAGCAATACCTTGAGGATCATGGCTTTTTCGTCATATCATACCCTAATGCCCAGGAGGCGATCAGCAGGATGGGAACATCCATTCCAGACATAATACTCCTTGATCTCGAGATGCCTATAATCGGCGGGCATGAAGCTACACTCCTTTTCAGAATCAACCCTAATACAAAGAATATCCCAATTATAATGGTTACAGGCAGATCCAGAGATATAGACAAGAGCAAATCAATGATGATGGGGGCAAACGATTATATTACCAAGCCCTTCAAGCTTGAAATTCTCCTTCAAAAAATAAATCAGTATCTGAAAAATAATAAAAATGTTACCCAATGATATACTTAAAACTGTTGCAAATGAACTTACCGAAAATATAAAAAAAATTTCCCTGATCTCTAAATCTTCTATCATTATAAGCGACACAGAAGGTGAACTTATCCTCTTTGTAACACCTGATTCAAGACTTGAAAACCTGCTGAAAAACCATATAGACAAGGAATTCCTCCTGAAGCATATAAACAAGCTTTTCAAGCACAGGACAGATTTCTATACAACAGAATCCAAGGGGCTGAACAAGGCAGTCACTTCAATCGATGCATATAATGAATCCAAAGGATATGTAATTGTAATATCTGAAATTAAGGATGTAATCGAAACCACATCAGGTATTGTCAAAAAGCTTATGGAGCAGGGCTTTGAATGCCATTTCAAAGACTTCGAGATAAGGCAGATAGTAAAGGAGCTTATAGAAAAGCACGAGAAGCTTACCCTTTTTTCATCCATATCAAAGGATATAGCCAAGATTCATGATCTTAACAAGCTTATAGAGAACCTCAGTCAGATAATTTCCAGTTCCTTCAGCTTTGACAGCTTCCTGATACTGCTTAGGTCGGATGCAACAACTGACCTTTATATAAGCAAGAGAATTGGTAAAAAGGTCGACAGCTTTCTGGAGAATGTCCTTAAGGTCGACCTTGCAAAGAGGATCAAACAGACAGGTGAATCCCTCCTTATTTATGAAGACAGTGCGCCAGAGCTTCCCCCCTCATTAATGTGTACTCCTATACAGCTTGATAAAAGCTTCTTTGGCATGCTTGCACTGATCAGGGAAAAAGAGAACCAGCCCTTTACAAACGAAGAAAAGGATCATTTTGAGATGTTCGCTGTTGAGATGGCCAAGGGTATTCATAGAATAGTATTGTATTCAAGCCTTAAAAAGAAATACTTTACAACGATTGCATCGCTTGCTGAGGCTATTGATGCAAAAGACCCCTATACGAAGGGACACAGCTACAGGGTTGCAATGTATTCTGTTGAGACTGCCAGAAAGATGAAGCTTGCTCAGGAGAGAATCGAGACCATACAGATTGCTGCATATCTTCATGATGTCGGTAAAATCGGGATAGACGAAGTTATCCTAAGGAAAGATACACCGCTTAACGATGAAGAACATGCGATGATGCAGACCCATACGATCATTGGAGCTAAAATTCTACAGCCTATAAGCTTCCTTGGAGATATAAGCACAATTGCTCTCCAGCATCATGAAAAATGCGATGGTTCTGGGTATCCAAACGGCCTGACAAAAAACAGTATCCTGCTTGAGGCAAGAATTGTAGCCCTGTGCGACTCATTCGACGCCATGACAACTGACAGGCCTTACAGGAAAGCCTTTCCCCTGAAAAAAACCTTTTCAATAATAAAAAAGGACAGCGGCAGGCATTTTGATGAAGAAGTCGCTTCTGCTTTTATGCATGCATGGATAGACCATCTGGAACATAATATATTCCCCTTTATACATCTAAGCAAAAAAAAGGACCTCCTCGAATACCTCAAAAATGTAATATCTCAATACTGATCGCATCTATTATGAAAATTAACAGAAAATATATTAATCTTATTCTGATAATTGCTGTCATAGCATTGTTCTATAACCTTACAATCCGCTTCACTGCACCAATAGCCTTAAACAGGGTACTGAAAATGCTCAAAACCGAATACGATATAGATATCAGCATTGACAGCCTTGACCTGAGCATACTGTTCTCATATGCACTTGCCAGGGATATTGAGGTAAGATACCAGGATAATGTCATACTTACAGCTGACCTGCTGAAGGTTGAAATAGAGCATTTAATAATGGTGCTTTTCAAGGAGATAAATATTAAACAGATCAGCGCCTATAAGCTTAGATTTTCCTATGATGAGAGCATTAAAGAACTTGCAGAAAGCTTTTCAGAAAATGGCAGTGACAGAGAAGGGGGATTCAGGGTCTCGATTGCATCTGTCCTGGTAAAGGATTCTGACCTTGAATATAAAAAGGATGACCTCTCAATAAGCATTGAGGATATAAATCTGAAAGTTTTCAGCTATCTTGGAATGTTTTATGAATCCAATTTAAGATGCAGTGCAGTGCTGGAGAATTCTTCCTCTGCACTTGATTATATGCTTGATCTGCATATCAATATGAGCAAAAATCTTGACCATTTTGAAATATTTAAGCCAAAAGATAACAATATACTCCTGAATGACTCAATAAAGGGCATGATCAGCGGGGAGTTCGATGTCAGCCAGGATCTATGCAATGCTGACATTCTTCTTCCGATACCGGCAGATATCTTTGAAGGCCTTGAAGGCACTGTGTTTTTAGAAGGAGGCCTCTCAGACAGGCTCAGCAATCCCAGCTTCAGCGGGATCCTTTTTACAGAGTCATTCAGCCATAACCAGATACCATATAATATCGAGGCAAATGTCCAAAAGAAAAGGGATATATTATCACTTAATGAGCTGAAAGTTTCATCAGATATCATAAGCGGACAGCTTTCTTGTAAACTGAACATCGACAGCCTGATAGACAAAACTGGACATCTTGCTGATGCTGATTTTTATATCGGCCATATTGACACTAACCGATTTCTATCTTCCTTCGCCGGCCATGAAAGCACATTTTACCAGGATATCTCGCTAAAAGGCATTCTCAGTCTTGATATAAATAAGGATGTTCTTCTGCCGGGCATAAATGCAGATATGAAGGTACTTAAAAATGACAGGGGTTATTCACCCATAAGCGCTGATATTATAATAGATTATACAGGCAGCATTATAAGAGCTTCTGCTGAAAACATTTCCATAGACAGTTCCACCATTTCCTGCACCGGGGAATATAATACAGATTCGGGAAATATTGACGGATACTTTACATATCAGATCAATGATCCGGCAGATCAGCATCGCTTTATCAGACAGCTTGTTGCAGCTGAGATTCTTTCAGGGGATAAGGAATCAGCGGGCTCTTTCCTGGAGTTCTGGGATTCCAATATAGTCGGGTCAGGAACCGGGGTAATCACTGGCACCATTAAAGGGGAAGCAGAAAATCCCCTGATAGAATCAGAGCTGAAAGCTCAGAATGTGGTTTTCTCCGGCACATTTCTTGGTGATATATCAGGAAAGGTAAACTACTTTGACCAGAAGATCGAATTATTACAGACAGTAATTCTGAAAGGCGGGAATCGTGTATCTGCTGATGGTTATATTGACCTTATGGAAAATGCTGATAAGCTCCTTGAGCTTGCCATAAATTCCGACGGTTATAATGCTTCAGATGTGCTGGGCATATATGGCCTGGACGTCCCTGCTGAAAGTGAAGTAACAGGAAGCATAATGATAGGCAGCAAAGGCGATGATGTCTTTATTGATTTTGAAAATATAATGGCAGAAGGGATCCGCTATGAGGACCTGTATCTTGGATCAGGCAATATAAGCGGAAGTTACCGGGATGATATATTATCGCTGGACAATGCTGAATTTTCTTTGCCTCAGGGAACAGCAGACGCTTCCGGCAGATATGATTTCAAAAAAAATGAATATTGGCTGGATTTTGAATCCAGAGGGTCCTCAATATTTGATAGAAAGCAAATTAAGGCAATAACCGGGTTTGATAACATGCTTGCAGATATAAAACTAAGCAGCGGGGGAACACTGGACCTTATAAATGCTGAACTGTCAGGATCGTTCAAAAGCATATACAAAGAGGGCAGCAGTCTGCCTGATATACCATTTATTATGAATCTTAGCGAAAATAACGGTACATTTTCAATAAGAATGGAGGATTCAGTAAATATAAACGGCAGAATAAATGATATATACAATATTGAAGCAGATGGAGATATAAATTCCCCGGATATTATAAGATACCTGAGCATGATGTCAGAGAATGAAATAAAGGATATTGCCATGCCTTTGAAAGGCAATATAGCAGGCAGTATCAACCTGGAGAATATTGACTCCCTGTTTGTCCAGTTTCACATAGAGAATATGAATCTGAATTTTATGAAGAAGGAATACATAAACCCGGAGACTATTAAGATCGTTTATACAAGCAGGCAGCTTATAATAAAGGATTTTCTGCTTGAAAACTCAAAGAACATATTCAGGATAAGCGGGATAATCGACCCTGTTTCCGGTTATGACCTGAACCTGCAGTCTAATATCGATATATCATTATTCTCGCAGTTTCTTCCTTCAGAATTAATATATACCCTCAGAGGGGATTCAGAGATATATCTTGACCTTTTCGGCAAGATATCTGAGCCTGTTTTTCAGGGAAATACAAAGCTCGCAAACGGATTTATAAGGATCCGGGACCTCTCTTATCCAATAACCAATATAAACGGCGACTTTTATATTTCAGGTACAAACATTAGCGTGAAAGAGCTCAATGCGCGCCTGAACAAGGGCGAACTTCTTATTGGCGGGAATATACTCTTTAGTACGGAGGGGATCGATAATGTCCTGCTTAATATAATGGCAAAGGACATAAGCTATACATGGCCCAAGACATTTGATTCAAGATTTAACGCAGACCTGAGGTTTAATGGAGATTCGCGGTCAGGTTTTATTCTTTCAGGTGATGTAAACCTTAATTATTTCAGATATGTTGAGAAGATTGAGCTCGCATCAAAGCTCAGCAATATGATAAGGGGCGTCATAACAGGCCGGTCGACCTATGATGCATCCGCATCGAGGAGCGAAGATATTGTAAGGATGGATATAAAGGTGACAGGGGAAAGGAATCTGTCCATGGACAATGATCTTGGAAAGCTGTCATTTAAGGCTGACCTGGAGGTCAAGGGAGGCCTTCTGAATCCGATACTTCTCGGAAGGGCTGAAGTAATCAGCGGAGAAATATATCTGCTGAACAATACATTTAAGGAATTAAAGGGAAATGCAGAGTTTGTAAACCCTTTCAGGCTGGACCCGAATGTCAATTTTTCGGGAAAAACCTTTATAAACGGCTATAATATAAGCGTTGCTGTCTCCGGCAGCCTTGATAATCCTGTATTAGATCTCACATCGAGCCCTTCCCTTCCGGAGATAGATATTTTAAGCCTTTTAGGGTCAGGAAGAACCACGCAGGACCATATGGCAGGAGGAAGCCAGACAAGGTTCGGAGAATACGGTATAAGTACGATACTTACAAGCAATCTGACAAGCTACCTTGAAAAAACCGCCGAAGACCTGTTCAAATTTGATAAGATAACAATTACCCCCATATTAAGCGGATCACAATCTGACCTCTCAGCAAAAATAACAATTGAAAAGAGGCTTACTAACCGCCTCTTCTTATTATACTCATTCAGCACATCCTATGGTGAAGAGCAGATCGCAATCCTGAAATACCAGATAACCAGCAATTTAAATGCAATCCTTCAGAGAAGCGAATTCGGGAGTATAGGAGCTGACATTCAGCTTGGAGCATCCTTTGAATAAGCCTGCAATACTCGTAATAATACCTGTCTACAATCCCCCGGAGAGGTTCTACGGATTGATAAAGGAGATAAAGAAATATCTGGAGGATATCCTGATCATCAATGACGGTTCTGATAACCTCGATAAAGAATATATCGCTGAGCATTGCAGGCTGATAGACCACGAAAGCAACATGGGAAAAGGCAAATGCCTTATTGACGGTTTCCTTTACGGCATGGAGAACAATTATGAATGGGTAATATCCATTGATGGTGATTATCAGCAT
Organism: uncultured Candidatus Sumerlaeota bacterium; assembly: GCA_964389675.1. Classification (GTDB taxonomy): domain Bacteria; phylum CAYMEV01; class CAYMEV01; order CAYMEV01; family CAYMEV01; genus CAYMEV01. The sequence goes on along the minus strand of CAYMEV010000021.1, from coordinate 39,081 downwards.
CAGCCGGAAGATATCCCAAAATTCCTCAGGCTCATCAGCCAGGATGAGCATGATATCATTAACGGCAACAGGACAGGCAACAGGCTTGCATTCCCCTGGATAAAATACTACTCCAATACCATTTCATCCAGGGTGCTTTCTTTCCTTATCGGGGAAAGGATAAAGGATGCCCAGTGCGGTTTCCGGGCCTACAGGCTTAGCATTTTCAAAAAATTCTTCCCGGGATACCATGATTTTTCTCTTGAGACAGAAGTCCTTATCTATGCAGTAAAGCTTGGATTTAGAATAAAGGAAATTGATATACAGGCCGTTTATTTTAAGAAGAAGGAGAATATTTCCCATTTCAGGCCTGTAAGGGATTTTACAATAATAACAGTTAAATCTCTTTTTGTAATGATAAAACTCCTTATAAAAAAGGGTTCCGGCCAAATATGAACAGATATCCCGAATGGTTAATATCAACAATCTACAACAATAGATCCGCTTTCCGGATCATATTTATGCTGTTATTCATCCTGCTTCTGATTTTTTCAGCAAGCCGGCTGAAAATAGATACAAATTTTGAACAGTATCTTGAGGACAAGGACCTGCAGGGGATACTCAGGCAGGATGAGCTTTTTGTCATACTGCACTCTCAGAACGCTGAAGATACAGGATACCTTTATGACCTGAAAATAAATATCGAAGAAAAGCTCAGGGCTCTTGACTGCATCCATTCCATAAACCTGGAAAAGGAATACAATATAGACAATATTGAATCCTTCTTCCTTGATCATTTCTATCTGTTCATGGATAAAGACCAGAGCATGGAGCTTTCTGCAGGCCTTTCTACAAGGGAAGGGATAAAAAAAAGGCTTGACAGATTCTATAACAGCTTTGGAAGGCTTGGAGAATTACAGTTTTTTACGGATGATATACTTAATATATACAATGATATACTCGGACAGCTGGATTTTGATAAGCTTGGACAGCAAGGCCCTCAATATTTGAGCAAAGACCAGAAAAGCCTTTTAATAATAATAAAAACCAGCTTTGCTCCCCAGGAGATAGACAGGAACAGAATTTTTCTTGAAGGATTAAAAACCATAATAGAAGAGGAAGCAGGCCGAAGTGGAATGAATATAGCGGAAAGCCAGTTTTATGACATAGAAAGCCCTGACAGTCAGTTCAGCTATATGCTTGCAGGAGGGCATATCTTCTCCTATTATGACTCAGTTACAATCAGAAGGGACATTATTATCTCAATCACATTTACATTCATATTCCTTTCTCTTCTCTTCTATCTGTCATTCAGGGGTTTCACGAGCCTTCTGGCGCTTTTTTCACTCCTCTCATTCGGTATTCTTGCCACATACGCAACAGCAATAGTAATTTACGGACGTATAAACATATTTGTAGCAGCATTCAGCGCAGTTCTGCTGGCTTTAGGAATAGACTACCTTATTCACCTGTATTCAACGGATATGTCCATAACTCCCGGCAATGCAGTAAAAAGGCTCAAAAAGACATATGAGAATGCATTCTCGGGTATATTATTCGGATCACTGACGACATCTTTCTGCTTCTTTTCACTGTATATAATAAAATTCAGGCTCATACAGCAGTTAGCAGTAATAATAGGCTCAGGCATCCTGTTTATGTTTATCTCAATTATCCTGTTCTACCCGGTATTTGCTTCTCACCCGAAAAAAATCATTAGCACGGCTGCCGGTGAAAGGATTTTTAAGCTGTTTTACAGTAACTGCAGGTTAACAGTCCTGATATCCACAGCAATTCTATTCCTTATGTGCATCTTTATAGGGTTGGGCATTAAAAGGCTGAATTTTGATGCAGATTTTCAGACACTGCGGCCGAGGCTTGACATACCATCAAACAATCTCGCATATGCATTCAAGAATTTTGATATGGGTGAAAACAATATATTCGGCATAATTGATGCAAAAACTGATATGGTTGACAATATCCATAAAGCGGCATCCTTCCTGAAATCAAAGCAGGAAAGCTATAATTACAGCTTTTTCGATATCAGCAGGATATTTAAAAACACAGAAGAAATGGAAATAATCAGGGATAATCTCAGGAAAATCGACTTCAGCTCGGTTAACCGGAATATTCTGGATCTCAGCGGAATGTATAATCTGAACAGTGATTATGTAATGTCTTATACAGGTGATATAGAAAAAATTATAGAAGAAGAAATGATAATGAATTTTGATGAGCTGGTCCAGAACAGCAGCTTCAGCAGTATCTTTGACCGGCTCATAGTATATGATGAAGGCAGTATAACAGCAATTATGCTTCCCATCAGGTTTGAGAATGCAAAGGATATGGAGGCTTTTCTAAAACACGAGAGCGGAAATGGCCTGATAAGGTTTTTTGATATAGGGATTATTGTAGGGAACATAGAGAAGATTGTCAGGGATTCTTTTCCCTATGCAATCCTGTGCGCTGTACTGGCAACATTTATTATTGTATTCTTAAAATTCAGGAACTGGCATGCCCTTTTAGCACTTATGCCAACTTCTTACTCACTGCTTACAGTGATCTTCGCAATGATCCTCCTGAAGATTGATTTCAATTATTCCAGCATAATAGTGCTTCCAATAGTATTTGGAATAGGCATAGATGACGGCATACATTTCATGCACCGCTTCACCCTCACAAAAAATGAAGCTGAATCGTTTAAGGGTGTATTCTTCCCTGTAGTAATGACCTCATTAACTACGATAGCAGGCTTTGGAAGCCTTATGTTCTCCAGCTATACAGGGCTTTTTCAGATAGGGCTGCTATCATCCATAGGAATTTCAGCTTCTCTTTTTTATTCCCTTTTTATTCTTCCTGTTTATATTAATTATTTTAGAAGAAAAAGGAAGGAGATATAGAGTGTTTCAATTAATGGTAAGGGGTTCCTTCTGCGCAGCTCATAAGCTAATGTTCTATGACGGCAAATGCGAAAACCTTCATGGTCATAATTATAAGGTAGAAATTTTTATCGACAGGGATAATTTAGATAAAATTGGCCTTGCAATAGATTTTTACAATCTTAAAAAGATTTTATCGGATGTGCTTGGCCTATTCGACCATACTGTTTTGAATGACCTGCCTGAATTCAAAAATATAAATCCATCAGCAGAAAATATAAGCTATCAGATATACCTGAAAATCAGTTCTGCACTTAAAGAGTACAAGGATGCCAGCCTGGTCCGGGTGAATGTATGGGAATCTGATAACTGCATGGCATCATATTTCAAATAAGCTGATAATAACACAGGTTGCAGCAGTTTAGTAATAACATTGAATTTTTAAATAAAACGCTGCGCAATGCCTTAATCCTGTTTGAAGTGTTTTATTAAATCATTGAGGTTTTCAGCTCTTGCTGCATTGATCTGCTTTCTCTGGATCAGCCCTGTTTCCAGAAACCTTATCCATTCCGTTTCAATCAGCCTGGCGTTTTCTTCGTCCACTTCAAATTCAGCAAGGGGAATGGCAATAGTCCAGAAGAAATCATTGCCCCAGAGGCTGACTGCATTACTGCAGATCTCAATCTCCTGGCCATAGGGGCACCCCGGCATACTGCCCATACGTGGCTTCATCGAAGTTTCCTCATCATCTATGGTGGTTTGTGCCATAACTATCCCCTGCCATGGCATAAGAGGGATATTTTTATTAAGGGATGACGGATCAAAGCTGATCCACTGGCCATCAATGCAATATTCAACAACCCTGTGCATTTCAAGACGGCGTGAAATAACCGGTATCACCGCAAGGCTGCGAGCGCAAATACCCTTAGTCCTCATTAAAGCACAGGCAAGATTGGCATTTGCTGTACATATCCAGTTGCATCCGCTATCGAGAATACTTATTGCGTCAATTTTTGCAGGCTGATTTTTCTGGACCATACCCATTATAAAAGACTGGATATTTTCTGCATAGCTGTTTATCTCTCCATCTTCCGGCCATAGCTCCCTTGACAGTGCCTTAATATTCTTATGCTCAGCCTGTACACATGATGTGGGTTTAATCAATGATTCCGGGCACCTGATTTCTGATTGCATCTCAGGTTTGTTTTTTAAGAGCACTACAGCGATCCATTCAATCTGTATCTCAGCATCCTTCTTCCCGTTAACCGTTATCCTGACTGCTGTATTTAATTTATCCCTCTTTATGATTCTGTATTCCAGGCAGGAACCTTCCGGACTGCATGATACAGCATATGCTACCGGAACCTGGCCATTTGTAATCTGTGGCATCGTAATGATTACTTCACTGTACTTTTCCTTAAGGATCCTTAGATGGGCCCCTCCCATCGCCAGTGCCAGCCCGGGCCCCTTAGGCGGCAATGATTCGTGAGCGGGGATAATGGATAATAATTCATTTTTTGCTGTTTTCATTGCGCCAGAGTCTATAAGGATACCCTGGCTGATGTCTGCGGTTCCTGAGTTATCACCTGAACAGGAATAAAAAAGCAGCAGTGAGTAAAGCAAAATACTTATCACTGCTGCCTTATATAAGCTGTTAATAGACACTTCTGAAATTATGCTTTATGAAGGCTGCTCTACTTTTTCAGCCTTTTTTTTGGGAGCGGCCTTCTTTTCTTTGGCCTTTTTCCCTAAATATGCGGGTTTTTTTGCTGTTCTGCTTGCCGGCCTTTTTTTGCTCTTTTTGACATCATCCAGCTTTTTATAATCAGGAATATCAACAAGTTCAACAAGTGCCATTTTTGCATTGTCGCCCACTCTGGACTGAAGTTTTAGAACACGGGTATAACCCCCTTCTCTTTCACTGAACCTCGGGGCTATATTATCAAACAGGTTTGAGACTACTTCTTTTGATTGTATTCTTTTCAGCACATTCCTGCGGTTATGAAGCTGTCCCTTTTTTGCCTGCGTTACGATCTTATCTGCATACCTTTTCAGCGCTTTGGCTTTCGGAAGAGTAGTTTTAATCCTCTGATATCTGAAAAGCTCTGTAAGCAGTACATTTATAAGTGCTCTTCTTTCATCGGCCTTTCTCTGTAATTTATTAAAACTGTTTTTGTGGTCCATTTTAAAATCCCCTCATCCTTATTTGTTTTCAAGCTTTGAAGACTGAATATCCAGGTCTTCGTGGGTCATACCAAGCCTTAACCCCATATTGGCAAGTATCTGCTTAATCTCATTCAATGATTTCTTTCCGAAATTCTTCGTTTTTATCATCTCAGTCTCAGATTTAAAAACAAGGTCCTTTATAGTCTTAATATTCGCATTTTTAAGACAGTGTGCAGATCTTACAGAAAGCTCCAGCTCACTTACATCCTTATTGAGGAACTCAAGGCGCTTTTCCAGGTCCTTATCTACAGAGGCACTTATGTCCTCAGGGCTTTCATATGATATTAGGAAGGGAAGAAGGTATTCCCTTATCTTTTTAGCTGACTTATCCAGTGCTTCATCGGGCGTTATACTGCCATCTGTAGTTATCTCCATTGTCAGCCTGTCATAATTAATGGATTTCCCGAGCCTGGTTGGTTCCACTTTGTAACTAACCTTTTTTATAGGAGAAAATATGCTGTCAATAGGTATAAAACCCAAATCAAAATCCTCATCAATATTTTCTTCGCTTGTAGCATAGCCTAATCCCTTTTTTGCAATCATCTCAAGTTTTAATCTGGAATTTGCATCTAAGGTGCATATATAGCACTCCGGATTTATCACTTCAAAGTCAGCATCGCTTTTTATATCCCTTGCAAGGACCTCGCCTGGAACTGAGGTATCAATGATCATGCTTTTGGGTTTATCTGTCAGCAGCTTTATCCTGACTTTCTTCAGATTCAGGATCAGGTCTGTAGTGTCCTCATTTACGCCAGGTATAGTAGAGAACTCATGGTAAATGTTCTCAAGTTTGACAGCTACGACTGCACTTCCTTCAATAGATGATAACAGCACTCTCCTGAGTGAATTACCAAGGGTATATCCAAATCCTCTGGCAAGAGGCTCTATTACAAACTTTCCATATTTATCTGTTAAATCCTGCTTGTGAAAATATATCTTTTTAGGCTTTAAAAGTCCTAAAGTAGCCATAAAAAATTCTCCTTATAATAACAATACTATTTTGAATAAAGCTCAACAATCAGCTGTTCGTTAATAGGAATATCAACATCCGTTCTCTTTGGGTCTCCGATAACCTTGATTGTCAGATTTTCCTCATCCAGATTCAGCCATTCAGGGATATCTGCTTTTACTTTTGATTGAACAGCATTTAACATAGATACAATATTTGTCCTGTATGCCTGTATGGTGTCTCCCTGTTTTGTCTGTACTGAAGGAATATCAACTCTTGCACCGTTGAGTTTTATATGCCTGTGAAGAATAAGATTTCTGGCTTCTCTTCTTGACTGTGCAAAACCGGCTCTGAACAGAACATTGTCCAGCCTTTTTTCCAGAAGCATCAGTAAATTCTCGCCAGTAACCCCTTTCATCTTTTCTGCCCTGTTGAAATGGTTCTTAAACTGGCTTTCATATAAGCCGTATATTCTCTTAACCTTCTGTTTCTCTCTAAGCTGAAGCTTGTATTCAGTAATCTTTTCTCTCTTTAAACCGTGTTCGCCTGGTTTGTAGTTCTTTTTCCTGAGACTGCATTTCTCAGTCTGGCACCTTGTTGATTTTAAGAACAGAGGTGTTTTTTCAGCTCTGCATAACCTGCATAACGGTCCTCTATATCTGCCCAACTCTTCTCCTCCTTATAAAATAAGAATTATATTCATTATATTCGCCTCTTCTTTGGAGGTCTGCATCCATTATGAGGTAATGGTGTTATGTCCTTGATAACAGTTATATCTATTCCATTAGATTGAATAGCCCTTATTGCAGATTCTCTGCCCTGCCCCGGCCCGTTAACCCTGACCTCTACCTCTTTGATCCCGTAGTCTTTTGCCTTCTCAGCAGCTTTCTGAGCTGTACTCTGAGCCGCAAAGGGTGTGCTTTTCCTTGACCCTTTGAAGCCGTTACAGCCTGCACTGGACCAGCAAAGGACATTTCCGTCTTTATCTGTAAAGGATATGATCGTATTGTTAAACGTCGAGTTAATGTGTGCAACCCCGGCAGATACAATCTTCTTGACCTTTCTTTTTTCAGATTTTCTTCCTTTTTTAACAGCCATTTTCTACTCCTGTCCTACTTCTTCTTCTTTCTTCCAACAGTTCTCTTCGGCCCCTTCCTTGTCCTTGCATTGGTCTTTGTTCTCTGTCCTCTGACAGGAAGGTTCTTTCTATGCCTGATGCCTCTATAGCATTTTATCTCCTTCAGCCTGTTTATGTTCATAGAAATTTCCCTCTGAAGGTCTCCCTCAACCTTGTAATCACTCTCAATGATCTTTCTGAGAACATTTACTTCCTGGGCATCAAGGTCAAAAACCCTTTTTCCTGGATCGAGGCTTGCTTTCTTCAATATTTCGCCAGCAGTTGGCCTGCCAATTCCAAATATATATGTCAGAGCAATCTCTATTCTTTTATCCTTTGGTAAATCCACTCCTGCGATTCTGGCCACATCAGCACCTCCTGTTATTAGCCTTGTCTTTGTTTGTGTTTAGGGTGCTTTTTGCATATAACTCTGACGACACCCCTTCTTTTCACTATCTTGCAGTGCTCACAAATCTTTTTTACTGAAGTTCTAACCTTCATTGTAATCAACTCCTCTAAAAAATTGGAAATAGATTAAAACATTTTCCAAAATATAAATCAAGAAAATTCTTATGGAAATCTATAAACTATTCTTCCTTTTGTTGGTTCATACGGCGATAATACCACCTTGACCTTATCATGGGGAAGTATCCTTATATTATGGATACGCATTTTCCCGCTGATGTGAGCCATAATCATAAGCCCGCCCTCAAGCTTTACCCTGAACAAGGTATTAGGCAGTACCTCGACTACGACGCCAACAAGTTCAATATTTTCTTCTTTTGCCATAAAATTCCTCTATGCTAAAGTTAAAATTTTTGCTTCACTGTCAGTAACTGCAACAGTATGCTCGAAATGAGATGCATAGCTTCTGTCTTTTGTGATGGCAGTCCAGCCATCCTTCAGGATCTCAACCCTGTAGTCACCAAGAGTGAACATAGGCTCCAAAGCTATAACAAGTCCCTTTTCGAGAACAAAATCAGACCATGGGCCGACATAATTGGGCACCTGAGGATCTTCATGCAGGTTTCTTCCAATTCCATGCCCTACAAATGCACGTATCACGCCAAGATTATTCTTCACTGCAACATCATAGATCGCTCTGCTTACCTGCCCAAGCCTGTTCCCTTTCCTGCACTGCTCTATGCCCCTGTATAAGGCTTCTCTGGTCGCTTCTACAAGTGTCCTTACCCTGTCCGGAACATCACCGACATAGTATGTGAAGCATCCATCACCGTAGAAGTTCTTATAACGCGTACCAATATCAACAGATACTATATCGCCCTCTTTCAGTACACGCTGTCCGGGAATACCGTGCACTATTTCTTCATTGACAGAAACACAGGCTGCTGACGGATAGCCTCTATAGCCTTTGAATGCAGGTTTTGCCCCGAAATCGGAAATTCTTCTGTCGACATATGAATCAATATCAGATGTTGTAATGCCCGGTTTTATTAATTCTGGCAGTTCCTCAAGGATCACAGCGACTATCCTGTTGCTTTCCGCCATGCTTAACAGTTCGTTTTTATCTTTCAGTTCAATTGCCATCTTTCTGCCCTTTTGTAATGATTTCTGATATTTCCTTCAATAACTCCGGGACATCCTTTCCCCCGTCAAGCGTAAAAAGAATACCCTTTTCCCTGTAAAATTCAACCAGAGGATGGGTCTCACTGTAATATACATTCAGGCGGTTTTTGACCACCTCAAGTTTATCATCATCTCTCTGAATAAGCTGTGCATTGTCATCCTCACAGCGGTCCCCACTGCCTGATGGCAATGTTACTGTATTATAGATCCTTCCGCATACAGGGCAGACCCTCCTTGATGTCAGCCTTCTGATGATCATCGACTCTTCTGTTTCAAGATAAAATACAAATGAAATAGTCCTGGAGATATCGTCTAAAACCTTATCAAGGCTGATACCCTGGCTAATGTTCCTGGGAAAACCGTCAAGCATTATTTTATCATGCTTTTCAATGTTCTTTCTTATTATATCAAATATAATATTGTCCGGAACAAGCAGGCCCTTATCCATGTATTCCTTTGCTTTCAGGCCGATTGCCGTTTTGTTTGCGGTTTCTTCCCTTAAGGCATCCCCTGTTGATAAATGCCTGAAATGATGCTTTTCTGAAATAGCCTTTGCCTGCGTACCTTTTCCTGCACCAGGAGGTCCCAGAAGTACAATAATCATGCTATATTCCCCATTTTCCGCTAAAATCCCTGCCTTGATTTCTTCTTGGTCTTCATGAAACTGCCATAATGCCTCATAAGAAGCTGGCTCTCGATCTGCCTTGATGTCTCAAGTGTAACGCCAACAGCGATCAGAAGAGAAGTACCGCCAAAATAAAAGGGTACTCCAAGCCCGTGAGTTACAAATTTTGGCAGGATTCCAAGATTGTATATCCATTCTCCGACAAATGGAAGGTACTGCACCTGGAAACCATAGACCAGCAGGCCTGGAAGAAGGCATACTACTGTCAGGTATATAGCTCCGATAAAAGTAATCTTGGTAAGGATCTTATCTATATAGTCGGCGGTCTTTTTGCCCGGCCTTTTCCCCGGGATAAAGCCACCGTATTTTTTCATATTGTCAGCTACGTCTTCAGGATTAAATATAATGGAGGTATAGAAATAGGTGAAAAATATGATAGCTATAGCATAAAGAAGGTCATGGAACGGCCTTCCCGGGCTTATATGCTGAACTGCATTAGACAGCCAGCTTCCCGGGGCAAGGAACTGCTCTATTGTAAGTGGTACCATTATTATGGATGATGCAAAGATTGCAGGAATAACACCGCTGGGATTGAGTTTCAGGGGCAGATGAGTGCTTTGCCCCCCGTATACTTTCCTTCCCAGAACCTTCTTTGCATACTGAACAGGTATCCTTCTCTGAGCCTGTTCCATAAATACAATAAAACCAATGACGCCAACAATAAAAACCAGGACTACAAGCATTGTAAAAAGCTCCATGGTGCTTCCTGTAAGTACCTGCCTTGCTCCGTCATATATGCCGTAAGGGACCCTTGCAACAATTCCGGCTGTAATAATAAGGCTTATACCGTTGCCTATACCTCTTTCAGTGATCTGCTCCCCGAGCCACATAATAAAAAGGGTACCGGTTGTAAGCGTTACCACACACATAAACCTGAACCCCCAGCCGGGATTATTAACGAATGCACCTCCCTGCATGCTCTCAAGCCCTACTGCTATTCCGAATGACTGCACCAGGCTTAATCCCACTGTCAGATAGCGTGTATACTGTGTAATCTTCTTTCTTCCGAGCTCGCCTTCCTTTTTTAGCCTTTCAAGTGCCGGGACTACAACTGTTAACAGCTCAAGTATAATGGATGCGCTGATATAAGGCATAATTCCGAGGGCAAATATTGTAAGCCTTTCAAGAGCACCCCCGCTGAAAAGGCTCAGCATTCCAAGAAGAGTATTTGAAGCTGTGGTCTGTATGAACTTTTGAAGCTCAAACCCGTTGATTCCCGGAGTGGGGATAAAAGAACCGATTCGGTATATTGCAAGCAGGAAGAATGTGAACAGTATCCTTGACCTCAGGTCTTTTATTGAAAATATATTTTTCAGCTGCCCGATCAACTTACGATCTCCTCAACAGTTCCGCCTAATTCCTCAATCCTTGCCTTAGCTGATTTACTGGCCCTGTCAACCTGAACCTTAACGGGCTTTGAGAGCTCTCCCTTGCCCAGAAGCTTTATAGGAAGGTCATATCTCTTAATAAGATTCAATTCAAAGAAATCTTCCCTCTTTAAAAGCCTGTCTGAGGTTATTTTCCCGTTGTTCAGCAGAAACTGCAATTGTTCAAGGTTCACTACCTGATAATCTACCCTGTTTATATTCTTAAATCCTCTCTTTATTACTCTTCTTTGAAGCGGCATCTGCCCGCCCTCAAACCATTTAGGGATTTTTGCTCCGCTTCTGCACTTCTGCCCCTTGTTCCCTTTGCCTGACTTGCAGCCATAGCCGGAACCGGGTCCCCTCCCTATAATCTTCTTTTTTTTCTTTAAGCCTTCTCTTGTGATTAATTTATCTAACATAACCCAGACTCCTTAATTTTTATCCAAATGAATTATTCAACTTCTTTCACTTCAAGCATATAGCCGACTTTATCTATCATGCCCTGTATGGCATCATTAAGCTTGACTATCTTTTTGCCGTTAATTTTTCTTAAACCAAGCGCATATATTGTTGATCTGGTTTTTTTTGACCTTCCAATAAGACTCCTTTTGAGAGTTATTTCTACCTGCTTTTCCATTATATAGCTCCTTGATGTTATTATTCTACGTTAATCTCCGGATCCTGCCCTTCTTGCTGCTCCTCTGCCTGATCGGGCTGAGATGCTTTTTCACTGCTGTCATCACTAATAAGACTTGTCAATCCGTTTAGTGTGGCTTTTACAACGTTTATAGGCGTATTCGAGCCCAGGGATTTGGTAAGAATATCCCTGATGCCGCAGAGCTCTAAAACTGCTCTTGCTGAACCGCCGGCGATAACACCGGTACCCTTGCCGGCTGGCTTGAGGACAACATTTGAAGCACCGTATTTCCCAATTATTGCATGGGGAATGGTTTCACCCTTCAATTTTATATTCCTGAGGCTTTTCTTTGCATTCTCAACAGCCTTTCTTATGGCAACAGGAACTTCTCCGGCCTTGCCGATACCCCAGCCAACCTTTCCTTTTTTGTTGCCAACTACTACAAGTGCCGAGAACCTGAATGTCCTGCCACCTTTTACAACCTTAGCAACTCTTCTGATATGTACAACCTTTTCCTCGAATTCGCTTTGACCAATGTCTTTATCAAAGTATGCCACTATCGCATCCTCCTATCAAACCTAAAAAGTTAAAAGCTTGGTGCTTCTTGCACCTTCAGCTATCTCTCTAATTCTTCCATGGTATTTGTAACCGCTTCTGTCAAAAACAATCTCCTTAATACCCAGTTCACTAAACTTCTTTGCGGCTATCTCGCCCAAAATCCTGTCGCCTTCCTTTGTTCCGGGTTTCTTGATCTTTGCTTTAACATCCTTCTGAAGGGAATTAACAGCCAAAAGCACTTTATTATTAATATCATCCACTAACTGAAGATAGGTATGATTATTGCTTTTATAGATCGATAATCTTGGCTTTTCAGCTGTTCCTCTTATTTTGTAGAGTATCCTTCTATGTTTTGCTTTTCTTATTTCGTTTCTCTTGTATTGTTTAATCATTGCACAGTCCTCGCTTTATTAATTAAACCTTTTTCTTTCCTGCTTTTCTGATGACATATTCATCTGAATACCTCAATCCTTTCCCCTTATATGGCTCAACCTTTCTTTTTTTCTTAATATTTGAGCAAAACTGCCCTAATTGCTGTCTATCAGCACCTGAGACATATATGTGAATAAGCCTCTTATCCTTTTTGCTTTTTTCAACTGCTACTGAGATCCCATCCGGTATTTCCATGATAACAGGGTGAGAATAACCAAGATTCATTTCCAGCCTGCCTTCAGCAACATCAGCTTTGTAGCCAATGCCTACAAGCTGCAGCTCCTTCTTGAAGGTTTCTTTGACACCCTGTACCATATTGTTTGTAAGTGCCCTTATAAGGCCGTGGTTTGCTTTCGCCTGTTTTATCTCAGATGTCCTTGTAAATTCAATTACCCTTTTTCCTTCATTATCCTTAATATTTATCTCAATATATTCCGGAAGCTTCTGCGATAACTTCCCGTTAGGACCGTTTACACTAATTATCTTCGTATTTTCAGAAAACTCAACCTTAACATCTTTTGGAACAATAATTGGAAGCCTACCAATCCTTGACATCTTTATTCCTCCTTTTGGGATTATTACCAGACCCTGGCAATAACCTCTCCTCCAAGATTATTTCTTCTTGCTTCTTTATCAGTAAACAAGCCCTTTGGTGTTGTCAGTATTGTTATGCCTAACCCATCCAAAGTTTTTGGTATTCTCTTATGGTTCACATAGACGCGCCTGCCGGGAGTACTAACACTTGATATACCTGATATGGCAGATTTGCCTTTTTCACTGTATTTCAAATATACCCTGAGTATTTTGTATGGAAGCCCGTCTTTCTCTATTTCATCATAATTTTCAATATACCCTTCTTTATTAAGTAGTGCAGCTATCTCCTTCTTAAACCTTGATGTAGGCATATCGACAATAGTATGCTTTGCACTGATGCCGTTCCTAATCCTGGTTAACATATCTGCAACACTGTCATTAACAACCATCTGATTTCTCCCTGTCTTTTATTTTGTATTACCAGCTGGATTTTGTGACGCCTGGTATCTCTCCATTGCTTGCTAAAAGCCTGAAACAGATCCTGCATATATTAAAGCGTCTTTCATATCCGCGAGGCCTTCCGCAAATTGCGCATCTGTTCCTCTTCCGCACCTTAAATTTCTGTTTTCTGTTTGATTTTACTATTAATGAAATCCTTGCCAATTCGTATCCTCCATAAAATTCTTAATTTATTAAAGCTTCATAATTTAATATCTTGCTCTTTGTTTGTCAATATTTATTACTTTTATTTTTTAAAGGGCATCCCGAAGCATTCCAGAAGGTAGTGGCATTCTTCATCGGTTTTTGCGGTAGTTATTATTGCTATTGACATACCCCTGAAGCTGTCTACTTTCTCATAGTCAATTTCCGGAAATATTATCTGCTCCCTCAGTCCCAGGGAATAATTCCCCCTGCCGTCAAACGATTTTTTTGAAACACCCTTAAAATCCCTTACCCTGGGGAGTGCAACATTTATAAGCTTGGTAAGGAACTGATACATGCGATCCCTTCTTAAAGTGACAAAACAACCAATAGACATTCCAGCCCTGAGCTTAAAACCTGCAATAGATTTTTTTGCTTTTGTTATTACAGGCTTTTGCCCTGTAATTGCAGATATTTCCTGAACAGATGTTTCCAGGACCTTCTGGTTCTGGATTGCCTCTCCAAGCCCCATGTTGACACACACCTTTACGATCTTCGGGACTTCCATGATATTCTTATATCCAAATTTTTCTATCATCTTCTTCTGTATTTCGTCTTTATACATATCATATAATATAGACATCCGATGCCACCTCTCTAACTAAAAAATCAAAGATTCTCATTGCATTTTTTGCAATATCTAATTTTTACTTTCTTCCCCCTGTCATCAACGGAAACCTTATATCCAAATCTTCGTCCCGTATTGCATTTCCTGCAGAAAAGATTCAGGTTTGAAATATGGATTGGAGATTCTACCTGCATAATTCCGCCCTGCTCACCCTGTTTACGCGCCTTTTTATGCTTTTTTACCAGATTGACATTCTCCACTATAGCTCGGTATTTGACTGTATCAACCTTCAGTACCCTTCCTACCTTTCCCTTGTCTTTTCCTGAATTCACATAAACGGTATCCTCTTTCTTTATAAAACACTTTTTTATAGAATTATCTTTCATTTCATACCTCCGTTACAGGACTTCCGGTGCGAGAGAAAGTATCTTGGAGATATTCTTCCCCCTCAATTCTCTTGCAACGGGCCCGAATACCCTGTTGAAATTAGGCTCCCCATCCTTTTTGAGCATTACACAGGCATTATCATCAAAACGCAGCACTGAACCGTCTTTTCTCTTTATGCTCTGTTTTGTCCTGACAATTATAGCCTTATGGACTGTACCCTTTTTTATGTTTGAATTTGGAATTGCCTCCTTTACAGAAACTATTATAAAATCCCCGACATGTGCATATTTTCTTTTTGATCCGCCCAGGACCTTTATGCACTGCGCCTTCTTGGCACCGCTGTTATCTGCTACATCGAGCATTGAATACATCTGAATCATTTCCCAAGCCTCCGTTTTCTGTTTGATCTTATACTGTATCTATATTTTCTGTATTGCCTGTTTCCTGTTCAATGTTCGCATTCCTCAACACCTCAAGCAATCTCCATCTTTTATCCTTGCTGATAGGCCGAGATTCAATAATGCGCACCTGATCTCCAATATTGCACTGGTTATTGCCGTCATGGGCTTTATATTTCTTTGAAGATGTGACGACTCTTTTATATATTGGATGAGAAAACCTCCTTTTTACTTCAACAACAATTGTCTTATCCATTTTATTGCTGACTACTGTACCACTCAAAACTTTTTTGGTTTTTTTTCCTTCTCCCATTTCTTCACCTCGTTATTGATTCTTATTCAGGCTTCTTTTCTTCATCCTGAGATGCTTTATCGCGGCTGTAAACACTGTAACCAATTGTTTTATCCTTCTTATAGTGTATATCCTTGGACCTGATATCTCTTGATCTCAAAACCGTAAATATCCTTGCAATATCATTTCTCAGATATTTAATCTTCTTTGGATTATCCACCTTTGATATCGTCATCTGAGCTCTCAGTCTGTATAGAGAATCCTTAAGGTCCTTAAGCTGGTGAATAAGCTCATCATTTGTCTTTTCTAACAGCTCTTTTGCTTTCATATTTCAATTACTCCTTTACTCTTCCAGATAACACTTTTTGACAAACTTTGTCTTGAGAGGAAGCTTGAAACTTGCCAGCCTTAATGCCTCTTTGGCTTTTTCCTCAGATACTCCTTCCATCTCATAGAGTACGCGTCCCTTTTTAATGACAGCAACCCAGCCCTCAGGTGAGCCTTTTCCTTTTCCCATCCTGGTTTCTGCAGGCTTTTTTGTAATGGCCTTATGAGGAAAGATCCTTATCCAGATTTTACCGCCCCTTTTAATATTCCTGGTCATGGCTATACGGGCTGCTTCTATCTGCCTGTCAGTAATCCAGCCATTCTCCATGGCGATAATGCCATAGGTGCCAAAATCAAGGTTATACCCTCCCTTGGCTGTGCCTCTGTTTGTTCCCTTCTGAGGCTTACGATATTTTACCCTGTTAGGACTTAACATTGCTCTTCTCCTTAATTCCTCTTATTCCTTGTTGGTTGTTCTTCACTGTCTTTTGAATAAACAGAATATTTATCACCCTTATAGATCCAGACCTTGATACCTATAGACCCATAGGTTGTATGACAGACAGCAAGGGAATAATCGATATCTGCTCTCAGTGTGTGCAAAGGCACCCTGCCGAACATATACCTGTCCTGCCTTGCCATCTCAGCTCCATCAAGCCTTCCCTTTATCATCAGCTTGATCCCCTTTACATTGTATCTTTTTGCATCCCCCAGTGCTTTTTTCATGGCCCTGCGGTAGCCGACCCTTTTTGCGATCTGGCTTGAGATCTTCTCTGAAACAAGCCTGGCATCCAGTTCAGGAGTTTTTACTTCCTTGATAAATATAAATACCTTTTTGCTTGTCAGGTTCTCCAGGTCCTTTTTGAATATCTCTATGTCATGGCCTTTCTTGCCAATGATAACACCCGGCCTTGCAGCATGGATATAAAGGTTGATCTTATCTCCCAGTCTTTGTATGGAAATATTTGAAATACCAGCATTCTGCATCCTGGTATTAACATACTTTTTTATTTCAATATCTTCAACCAGCCACTCAGAATAATTCCTTTTTGTGGAGTACCAAATTGAATCCCATGTCCTGTTTATACCTAATCTAAAACCCTTAGGATTTACTTTCTGTCCCAATCTCCTTCCTCCTATCCTTGTGTTTTTTCAGCTAATATTATAGTAATATGGGAAGACCTTTTAATTATCCTGTTGGCCCTTCCCCTTGCTCTGGGCATTATTCTCTTAAGTGAACGGCCCTCATTTACTACTGCAGTTTTTATATATAAATCTTGCATTTCATCGACATTAGTGAGGTCTTTAGCGTTTGCAATAGCAGAGTTCAATACCATCTCCACATATTTTTTATTAAGCTTTTCAACACCCCTCAGGATTACCAGGGCATCAGCAACCTTTCTTCCCCTTATCAGGTCAACGATAGGCCTCAACTTGAAGGGAGATACCCTCAAATGCTTTCCAACAGCTTTCAATTCCATCTCTTATCACCTTCTCTTTGCTTTTTTTTCAGACTTTTCATGGCCCTTAAAGGTCCTGGTAATTGAGAATTCACCAAGCTTGTGTCCAATCATGCTTTCCGTAACATATACAGGTATAAATTTTTTGCCATTATGAACGGCAAATGTTAACCCAACAAAGTCCGGTATTATAGTTGATCTTCTCGACCATGTTTTAATTACGCCCTTTTTTTCGCCTTTAAGCGCCTTTTTCAGCAAATGCGCATCGACAAAAGGATTTTTCTTTAAAGACCTCGCCATTTTATTAGTTCCTCCTCATCATCACTTTTGTTTTCTTCTTCTTATTATGACTTTGTTTGAAGGCTTGTTCTTCTTCCTTGTTTTATAGCCCTTTGTAGGCTTACCCCATGGAGTACATGGATGCCTTCCGCCTGAGGACTTGCCTTCGCCGCCCCCCAATGGGTGATCTATAGGATTCATTGCAACGCCCCTTACCTTGGGCCTCCTGCCTATCCATCGGGTTCTTCCTGCCTTTCCTGATTTAATCTTTGATATGTCCTCATTTCCAACCTCACCTATTGTAGCCTTGCAGTTCAGGTCAAATACCCTGAGTTCACCGGATGGAAGCCTCACATATGCTTTGTTCTTCTCTTTTGACATCAGCTTGCAGAATGTCCCTGCAGAACGTGCGATCTGTCCGCCCTTCAGCGGTTTCATTTCAACGTTGTAGATAGAAGCACCTAAAGGTATGCTCCTTAAAGGCATTGCATTGCCCTCTTTTATACCTGCCTTATCGCTGGATATAACGGTATCGCCCTTTTTTAGGCCCCTGGATGCAAGGACATACCTTTTCTCGCCGTCTGCATAGCTTAAGAGTGCAATATTTGCAGTTCTGTTCGGGTCATATTCTATAGATTTAACCCTTGCTTCTATGTCATTCTTATTTCTTTTAAAATCAATGATTCTGTATCTTCTCTTATGCCCGCCTCCCCTGCGCCTCATAGTTATGTTCCCGGCATTATTTCTTCCGGAAATCCTGTTTTTCCCGACAGTAAGGGATTTTTCAGGGGCGACTTTATCAATATCGTCAAATGTCAGAATGCTCTTAAACCTTTGACTTGTTGTTGTTGGTTTAAACTTTTTTATACCCATGTCACACAGCTCCTTTAATTATATTCCCTCAAAGAATTCAATCTTGCTTCCTTCAGCCAAGGTCACTATGGCCTTTTTCCAGTCAGGGCGCCTTCCTTCCTTGAATCTGACTCTCTTTTTCTTGCCCTTGCTTTTAATTATATTAACATCCCTGACTTTGACATTGAACAGGCTTTCACATGCCTTCCTTATCTCTATCTTGTTTGAATTAATATCGACCTTGAACATTACCTTGCCTGTGCTTTCCTTAATATTAGTGCCTTTTTCCGTTATATACGGACTTATTATTATATCAAATGGAAGTTTCATTTGAGTATCTCCTTTTCAACACATTCCAGTGCGCCCTTTGTAATCAGGACAGTATTGCTGTCCAAAATGCTGTAAAGGTTTAAGCCGGTGCAGGGCAGTATGTCCAGCCTGGGAACATTTCGCATGGACAGAATATTTGCAGGGTCACTGTATTCTTCTTCAGTAAGCACCACCAGAGCCTTTTTATCAATTTCAAGGTTCTTCAGCAGCTTAACAAATTCCCTGGTGCTGGGTTTCTCAAAACCGAATTTATCAATTACCTTCAGCTGATTGTCTGCCAGCTTCTGAGCTATTGAGGACCTTAAGGCGATTTTTCTAACCTTTTTTGGAAGTTTGAAAGAATAATCCCTGGGATGGGGCCCGAATACAACTCCGCCCCCTACCCATAACGGGGACCGGCGGGTTCCTGCCCTTGCCCTTCCTGTGCCCTTTTGCCTGTATGGTTTGGCCCCTCCTCCCCTTACATCTTTCCTTGTTTTGGTAGCGGCCGTACCCTGCCTTCTCTTGCTTAGCTGGTACCTGATTACGTCATTATATAAATCCTTTCTTACGGGTATCTGGTCAATGTCATTTTCAAATTCATACATACCCGAAGAAGCACCTGTTTTATCATAAATATCTATTTTTTTCATTGCAGAACCCTCTATTTCTTATTCCTGATCGTTATATATGATCCTTTTACTCCTGGGACGCTTCCTCTGACAAGGATATAATTCTCGTCTTTGGACACTTCCACAATTTTTACACTTTTCAGTGTAACTCTCTCATTGCCGGTTCTTCCCGGCATTTTTTTGCCCTTGTATACTCTTGAAGGATCGGCTGATGCACCAATAGACCCAGGCTGTTTATGAAATCTTGAACCGTGAGTTTTCCTGCCACCGCCAAAGCCATGCCTCTTTACAACCCCCTGGAAGCCTTTTCCTTTTGATATCCCTGTAACAACTGCGGTCTCTCCCTTCTCAAAAACATCAGCATATATCTTTTCACCTGTTTTCAGCTCAGGTTCTTCTGTATATCTAATCTCTCTCAGATATCTTGTCGGGGGTATGTTTATCTTTTTGAAGTGGCCTTTGATGGGATTTGAGGGATTTTTTCTGGGTTTTGCCTCGACAAGCCCTAACTGCACAGCCCAGTAGCCGTCCTTATCTATGGTCTTTTTCTGAACAACAACACAAGGCCCGGCCTGGATGACAGTTACAGGTACAAAGAGCCCGTTTTCATCAATAATTTGCGTCATTCCAAGTTTTTTTCCTAATAGTCCTTTAGTCATCTCAAATCACTCCTCAAAAAGTTTTAATCTCAACATCAACTCCTGGCGGAAGCTCCAGATGAGTAAGTTCATCAATGGTTTTCGGAGTTAAATCCAATATATCGACCAGACGCTTATGTGTTCTAATTTCAAACTGCTCTCTGGATTTCTTATCAATATTCGGGCCTCTAAGTACAGTCATCTTATTGATTTCTGTAGGAAGCGGAATCGGCCCTAAAATATTGGCACCAGTCCTCTTGGCAGTATTAACGATCTTTTTTGTGCTCTGATCGAGAATATGATTATCAAATGCCTTTAATCTAATTCTTATTTTGTTCATAATCACTTCCCTCTTTAATTATAATAATATTTAATTTTCATCACTATACAGCCTTTCGGCTTTTTATAAGTTCATCATAGATTCCAGCAGGCAACGGATCATACCTCAGAAACTGCATCATGAATGTCCCCCTTCCCTGAGTAAGGCTTCTGATAGAAGTCGAATAGCCGAACATATTTGCTATGGGGGACTCTGATATGACGATCTTTGAGTAGTTCTTGTCATTAAGGCTGACTATCTTGCTCCTTTTTGAATGGAGATCGCTTATGACAGTCCCAAGGTATTCCTCAGGAACACATATCTCCATTTTCATTACAGGTTCCAGCATAACAGGGTTTGCCTTTGCAACTGCATTCTTAAAAGCCATTGATCCTGCAATAAAGAAACTAAGGTCGGATGAATCTACTTCATGATAGGAGCCATCAAGAATTAAAGCCTTTATTCCCACCATGGGATAATTCATTAGACAGCCTTCGGAGGCTGCACTGATAATCCCGTTTTTGATGGAGCTTATGAATTCCCTTGGGATACATCCTCCCACTGTCTTGTCTATTACCTCAATATCATTGCTTTCCGAAGGCTCAATGCTGATTATTACATGGCCGTACTGGCCTTTGCCACCGCTTTGCCTTACATATTTGCCTTCTGACTTTGATTTGACAGTAATGGTCTCCTTATATGCTATTTTCGGTTTTGACACCTTAATCTCAAGGCCGTATTCCCTTTTTATTCTTTCGACCAGTATTTCCAGGTGAAGTTCTCCCATTCCCCCGATAAGTGTCTGGCCGGTCTCCTTGTCCTGTCTTACTGTAAGCGATGGATCCTCTGCAGCCAGTTTATTAAGGGCAATTGACAGCTTTTCCTCATCAACCTTTCGCTTTGGTTCAACCGCGACAAATATTACGGATTCAGGAAGGCTAATGCTTTCAAATTGAATATCGAGGTTTTCTGATACAAGCGTATTTCCTGTAGAAGCATCACTAAGTCCGCATACAGCTCCTATATCCCCTGCATATAGCTCATTTACATCCTCTCTCTTGTTCGCATGTATCTTGAGTATGCGGGACACCCTCTGAGATATTCTTTTTGTGGAATTGAAAACCTTGTCACCCTTCTTTAATCTTCCTGAATATATCCGTATATATAACAGGCGCCCCAGATAAGGCTCATTTATGATCTTGAAAACAAGGGCTGAAAACTCTTCATCCGGGTCCGATTTTATCTGAATTTCTTTTCCGTCTTCCTCCGCGTATCCCAATGTAGGAGGTATATCGACAGGTGATGGAAAATAAAAACCTACTGCATCAAGAAGGGTCTGAATGCCCTTGTTCTTGAACGCAGATCCGCACACAACAGGTACAATATTATTATTAACCGTATTTTCACGCAAAGTTTTTCGGATAAGGTCTTTGTCAATATCCTTTTCCTCAAGATAGTCCAGAGCAAAGGAATCATCGCAATCCGCCAGCTTCTCAAGCATTTTGTTCTTGTACCTGTTAACAGCTTCCCTGTAATTTTCAGGCACCTGCTTTTCTATTGTCTTTATTCCTTTGGATTCCTGGTCAAACAGGATAAGCCTGTCTTCAATTATATCAATAATACCGGTAAATTCCTCATCCTCATAATAGGGTACTGTCAGGATAATACACTCAACAAAGAGTTTCTCTTCTATTTCTTTAACCGCATCATAAAAATTTGCACCCTGCCTGTCCATCTTGTTTATGAAGGCTATCTTGGGTATATGGAATTTTGTGGCCTGCCTGAAGACTGTCTCTGACTGTGACTGCACTCCCCCTACTGCACAGAACACTGCAATCACAGCATCAAGCACTCTGAGGGACCTTTCAACTTCGAGCGTGAAATCAACATGGCCGGGAGTATCTATCAGATTTAGCTGATATCCCTTCCAGAAGCATGTGGTGGCTGCTGAATATATCGTAATCCCCCTTTCCTGTTCCTGATCCATAAAATCCATTGTAGCCTGCCCAGTGTGTACCTCTCCGATCTTATAGTTCTTGCCAGTATAGAAAAGGATCCTTTCTGAAAGGGTCGTCTTGCCAGCATCTATATGAGCAATAATTCCTATATTTCTGATCTTTGAGAGATTCATTGTATTTTAATGTATTCCTAACCCCTGTAATGTGCAAAGGTCTTATTGGCCTCTGCCATTCTGTGTGTTTCTTCCTTCTTTTTTATTGTAGCCCCGCGATTATGAAAAACATCCATAATCTCACCATAGAGTTTGTTCTTCATGCCCTTTTCATGCCTTTTTTTAGAATACTGGATAATCCACCTTATGGCCAGGGCATTCTGTCTCGTATTCGTAACTTCCATAGGCACCTGATAGGTAGACCCGCCTACTCTTTTTGATTTGACCTCGAGCTGTGGCTTTGCATTTTCAAGGGCTTTCTTGAATATTACAAGGGGATTATCCTTTTCCTTGCTTTCGATCAAATCCATTGTCCCGTAAAATATCCTTTCTGCAACTGTCTTTTTTCCCCTTCTCATCAGGCAGTTTATAAACTTCTGCACTATTACCTCATTATAAACATCATCGCCCTTTATTTCAGGATTTGGCTTAAATTTTCTTCTTGGCATTTCCCTCTCCTATCCTCCAGTTAATTGGCTTTCTGCGCCTTGGGTTTCTTGGATCCGTACTTGGACCTGCTCTTTTTTCTATCCTTAACCCCCTCTGAATCATATACTCCCCTTACTATATGGTATCGGACTCCAGGAAGATCTTTAACCCTGCCTCCGCGTACCAGGACAATTGAATGCTCCTGCAGGTTATGCCCTATTCCAGGAATATATGCCGTAACCTCAATACCTCCCATAAGCCTGACCCTGGCAATCTTTCTTAAAGCTGAGTTAGGCTTTTTTGGCGTGGTAGTTGTAACCTTAGTGCATACACCCCTTCTCTGGGGATTTGACTGCAAAGCAGGTGATTTTGTCTTGTTCTTCATCTGCTTTCTTCCCTTTCTAACCAATTGACTCAAAGTCGGCATTTGTATCTCCTTCAAATAACAAATATTTTAATATAAACTATATAATAAATCTCTGTTACTTATGAAAACTTGTTCATAAAGTCTAATCAATCTATCTAGAACATAAAAAAAGTCAAGAGAAAAATGTATCTTTTATTTAAATATGCATGGCAATTCCAGGCTCATTTTTAAACAAGGCTCATAAATAAAAACGGTGCTGACCTTATAAGGCCAGCACCCAAAAATCCATTTTTTACGGGAAAGGTTTTCAGCGGACCTTAAAGCAGATCCTCCTCCTCTTCCTCTTCTTCTTCCTCTTCTGTCTTTCTGAAAAGATCATCAGCTATATGTGGGACAGCTATGTCTATCTTTTTATATTTCTTGAACCCCGTTCCGGCTGGGATCAGCTTTCCTATTACAATATTTTCTTTAAGGCCGTTCAGATGATCAGTCTCACCCATAATGGAAGCCTGGGTCAGTACTCTGGTCGTATCCTGAAAACTTGCTGATGCTATGAAGCTGTCTGATGCAAGAGAAGCCTTCGTAACACCCATAAGTACCGGCTTGCCTGATGCCAGCTTCTTTCCTTCCTTCATAAGCTCTTCGTTGACCTTCCTGTAGAGCTGTTTATTCACCCTTTCTCCATAAAGGAAACCGGAATCGCCTATAAGCTCTATCTCCACCTTTTTGATCATCTGCCTTACTATTATCTCTATATGCTTGTCGTTGATATCAACATTCTGAAGTTTATAGACCTTCTGAATCTCTTTTACCAGAAACTTGGCAAGTTCTTTTTCTCCCAGGATACTCAGTATATCATGCGGATTTGCAGGATAATCCGTCAGCTCTTCACCTGCAAAAACATGCTCACCTTCACGGACCTGGAGATTAGCTGTTTTTGGGATTTCATACTTCTTTATATCCTTCTTATCATCAGATTCAACCTTCACAATCCTGTTTCCCTTAACCATACCCTCAGCAATCCTGACAGTCCCTTCAATTTCACTCAAAACTGCACATTCTTTGGGTTTTCTTGCCTCAAAAAGCTCAACTATTCTTGGAAGACCTCCGGTAATATCCTTTGTTTTTGTCATTTCCCTCGGTATTTTCGCAATTATATCCCCGGGTTCAACCCTGTCTCCATCATTCAATGCAAGGTGAGAATGAAGAGGTATGAAAATATTGAAAAGCTCTTCAGCAATATTGTCACCGGCTTTTACAAAATCGCCCTCCTTTACGACAGGCTCATAGTTGAAATGAATCTCTGTCTCTGAAATTTCATTCTTTTTAACGCTGTCTTCAATGGAAATAAAAGGAGCAGATTTCATACCCTTTGCTTTAACCTTATGTTTCAGCCTGACTATCCCGCTTGCTTTCGCCTTTATATAGGTTCTTTCATTATCTTTTCTTATCAGGATATAGGGCTGCATATCCTCAGATTTTGATTCAACAATAACCTTTGTTTTCCTGTTTGAGACCTCGTCCCATTCCTCCCTGAGGGTCTGCCCGTCAACAATGTCGTGATACTTGATTATTCCGGATGTTTCAGCAATTATCGGAGTCGAATGGATATCAAACTCAGCCAGCTTGAAGCCCTTTTCTACATAATCGCCCTCTTTTACATATATCTTCGTTCCATAGGCTATTGGCTTTTTATCCACTATTTTCCCGTATTCGTCTTCAATAAGGAGAACTCCTTTCCTTGAAAGTGCGACCAGTTCTGTACCCGACTGTACCTTCCTTTCAACGAACCTGAGATTCTCAAATATTACCTTTCCGTCTGCTGATGCTATATGATGTGTCCTTATAACATCCTTGCTGGCAATACCACCGATATGGAAAGTCCTCATGGTAAGCTGGGTCCCTGGTTCGCCTATTGACTGGGCTGCTATAATACCGACAGCTTCACCCTCTTCAACAAGCTTTCCTGTTGAAAGGTCCATACCATAGCATCTGGAGCATACACCCTTTTCAGAAAGGCATGTCAGTACACTCCTTATCTTGATCCTGTCAATATTTGTGTCATTAATCTTTTTAACAGCATCAGCATCTATTATCTCATTGGATTTAACAATGATTTCACCGGTATACGGATTTTTAATATCCTCAAGCGCAACCCTCCCAAATATCCTGTCTGAGAGATGCTCGATGATTGTCCCGCTTTCGACTATTGAGCTTACCTTAATACCCTCTATGGTTCCGCAGTCATTCTCGCTCACTACAACATCCTGAGAAACATCAACCAGCTTTCTTGTCAGGTAGCCTGAGTCTGCAGTTTTAATAGCTGTATCAGCAAGCCCCTTTCTTGCACCATGCGTACTGATGAAATACTGGATCACATTAAGCCCTTCCCTGAAATTTGCTGTAATAGGGGTTTCTATGATTTCTCCGGATGGTTTTGCCATCAGCCCCCTCATTCCTGCAAGCTGGCTTATCTGAAGCTGTGAACCCCTTGAACCTGAATCAAGCATTATATAAAGAGGATTAAATTTCTTCAGCCTTGTTTCAGATTCTTTCAGGGAGGTCATAAGCTCTCTCGAGACCTTCTCCTTCACTTCTGTCCATATATCAATGATATTATTGCTTCTCTCGCTTTCAGTAAGGAGCCCTTTTGCTCTTTCTCTCTCTATCCTGGCCACCTTCTTCTCGGCATCTTTTATAAGATCATGCTTATTTTCAGGTATGATAACATCCTTGATGGATATTGATATACCTGCAACTGTAGAATAGTGAAAACCAAGCTCCTTGATTATATCCAGAGATTTAACGACATCATTATGGCTGCATCTTTTTACTATCATTGCCACAAGGGCTGAAAGCCTTTTTTTCTTCAGGACAGTATTTATATACGGTATGGAATCCGGCAGGGATTCGTTCAGCAGGACCCTGCCTACCGTAGTTTGAATAAGCTGATTATTAAGCTCTTTTTCAATGCCATCACTTAATTCCTGATTCTCAGCAAGCATTCTGGTCTCCAGATATTTCCCGCTGTACCTGAATTTTATCCTCGTAAGCACATTTAACTTTTTATTATCCAGAGCAAATTTCACTTCATCATAATCAGCAAATATCATTCCTTCACCCTGCTGTTCTGCCATACCCTTTGTAAGATAATAAAGTCCGAGTATCATGTCCTGAGACGGGAATGTTATGGGATTTCCATTTGCAGGCGAGAGCAGGTTCTGCGATGAGAGCATAAGGACCCTCGCTTCAGCAACTGCCTCTATTGAAAGGGGCAGATGGACCGCCATCTGGTCTCCGTCAAAGTCTGCGTTAAAGGCAAAACAGACGAGTGGATGAAGCCTTATCGCCTTACCCTCGACAAGCTTCGGCTGAAAAGCCTGTATGCCAAGCCTGTGAAGAGTTGGGGCCCTGTTAAGCAGAACAGGGTGCTCCTTTATAACATCGTCCAGGATATCCCAGACTATATCAGAAGCTTTGTCGATCTCAGCCAGCGCGCTTCTTATATTCGGCGTAGCGATCTTTTCTGATTTTCTAAGTTTTTCGAGAACAAAAGGCTTAAAAAGCTCCAAAGCCATCTTTTTCGGAAGCCCGCATTCATACAGGCTAAGCCTGGGGCCGACAACTATGACACTCCTTCCTGAATAATCCACCCTTTTTCCAAGCAGGTTCTGCCTGAACCTGCCCTGCTTTCCTTTCAGAGTATCACTCAGAGACTTCAGGGGCCTTTTGTTTGCTCCCTTCAGGACCTTTCCTCTCCGCCCATTATCAAACAGGGCATCCACCGCCTCCTGAAGCATCCTTTTTTCATTTCTCAGTATTATCTCCGGAGCCTTAAGCTCAATAAGCCTCTTAAGCCTGTTATTCCTGTTTATGACCCTTCTGTAGAGGTCGTTGAGGTCGCTTGTCGCAAATCTTCCGCCGTCAAGTGCTACCAGAGGCCTCAGCTCGGAAGGAATTACAGGGATATATTCCAGTATCATCCATTCAGGCTTATTTCCTGAACTTAAAAAGCCTTCTATTATCTTAAGCCTTTTTGTAGCTTTCCTTCTTCTCTGGTCTGAGCCCTTTTCGTTCTTCATCTCCTTGCTGAGATCCTTTTTTGCCTCTTCAAGGTCAATACCCTTCAGGATCTCCTTGATCGCCCCGGCACCCATCTCTGCCCTGAAAATATTTCCGACAGACAGCTTTTTCTCCCTGACCTCTGCCTCAGTAAGCAGCTGGCATTTATTAAGCTTCGTAATAGTGGTATCTCCAGGATCCACAACAATGTATTTTTCAAAGTAAAGCACAGCTTCAAGGTCCCTTATCGAAGTATTAAGCATAAGGGATATAATGCTCGGCATGCCTTTGAAAAACCAGATGTGGGAAACAGGGCTTGCAAGCTTTATATGTCCTAATCGTTCCCTCCTGACGCTTGACCTGGTGATCTCTACGCCGCACTTCTCACATACAACACCCTCATTCTTCATTCTTTTATATCTGCCGCAGGCGCATTCAAAATCTTTATTGGGGCCAAAGATCTTTTCACAGAACAGACCATCAGGTTCTGGCTTAAATGTCCTGTAGTTTATCGTCTCAGGTTTCTTAACCTCTCCGTGAGACCAGGACAGTATCTTCTCAGGGGAAGCTATCCTGATCCTCATCGCCTGAATATTGTCTAAGGATTTTGATTTTTTCTTTCTTGGATTCAATGATATACTCAAATTTCACCCTCCCTATTCATTTCGCTTTTCGCAGAAAAAAATAGTTCTATTATCAATTTTTTGTATTTTCTTCTATTAATTCCATATCAAGGCACAGGCTTTTCAGTTCCTTAAGCAGGACTGAAAAGGACTCAGGTATCCCTGCCAGAAGCTCAACATTGCCTTTTACTATAGATTCATAGATCTCTTTTCTGCCTTCTACATCGTCTGATTTTACCGTCAGCATTTCCTGAAGGTTATAAGCAGCTCCGTATGCTTCAAGAGCCCACACCTCCATCTCTCCGAACCTTTGGCCTCCAAACTGTGCTTTTCCTCCCAGAGGCTGCTGGGTAACCAGAGAGTATGGGCCGGTAGATCTTGCATGCATCTTTTCATCAACCAGATGATGAAGCTTCATAATATACATATATCCGACAGTAACGGTATTTGCAAAAGCGTCTCCCGATCTTCCGTCATAGAGGGCAGTCTGCCCGGTTGGATGTATATTTGCCTCCTTCAGGTATTCATCAATCCTGTCCTCTCCGGGTGATTCAAAAACTGGAACAGCAACCTTCATATCCAGCTTTTTTGCCGCCCAGCCTATATGAGCTTCCAGTATCTGGCCAATATTCATTCTTGAAGGGACACCAAGCGGGTTTAATACCAAGTCAACCGGGGTCCCGTCAGGAAGGAAAGGCATATCCTCCTCAGGAAGTATGATGGAGATAACACCCTTATTGCCATGCCTGCCGGCGATCTTGTCCCCCGCAGAGATTCTTCTCTTCATTGCAATATAGACCTTAATTATTTTGATAACCCCGGGAGGAAGTTCACTGCTCTTGCTCAGCTTTGCTATCTTCGAATCAAAGATGGTTTGAATTATATGCTGCTGCTCCTCGGTGTTATTCCTGATCTCCTCCACCAGGTTCCTGATCTTTTCATAATCCTTCACTTCAAGGCTCAGGAGATGATCCATTGTAAGCCTGTCAAGGTCCTTTTCTTCAAGCTTGGTTCCGGATTTGATCAGAACTGCTGAAGTTTTGCTGTCAATCAGGTCGGCAGAGAGGACTCTCCTGAGATATACCTTTTTCAGTTTATCTTCAGTGTTTTTTATTATATTGTTAAGCTCTTCATTGCGGTCCTTCTCAAGTTTCTGAATCTCAATCTCCTCTTCAGTCTTTTCTTCCTCCTGCTCTATACCCTTCCTTGAAAAGGCCTTTATCTCAATAACAGTTCCTTCAACACCAGGAGGGCAAATAAGCGATGCATTCTTAACATCCTTTGCCTTTTCTCCAAATATTGCCTTCAGAAGCTTTTCTTCCGGAGAAAGCTGGCTTTCTCCCTTTGGAGTGACCTTACCGACAATAATATCGCCTGGCTTTACCTTTGCCCCGATCCTTATTATGCCATTCTTATCAAGATTTCTAAGAAGAGGTTCCTTTACTCCGGGGATGTCAGCTGTTATCTCTTCAGGGCCGAGTTTTGTATCCCTGCATTCTATCTGAAATTCTTCTATATGTATGGATGTAAATACTTCTTCCCTTGCAAGCCTCTCACTCATGACTATAGCATCTTCATAGTTAAATCCTTCCCAGGGCATCAGGGCAACAAGGATGTTCTTTCCAAGAGCAAGCTCTCCACCTTCTGTCGATACCCCGTCTGCAAGAATATCCCCCGGAAAGACCTCCTGTCCGGCCGTAACGATCGGCCTCTGGTTAATGCAGGTATTCTGGTTGGACATCTTGAATTTAAGAAGATTATATATATCTATCTTTGAATCGCTTTGAAGCTCTGAATCATCTGAAATGCCCTGAATATCCCTCGCATCCTCTGCAATCCTGACTATTATCCTGTCAGCAGTGACGCTCTCGATGATACCCTTTCTTTTGCAGATCACAAGGGCACCTGATGACTCAGCGGCCATTTTTTCCATCCCTGTGCCGACAATAGGTGCCTCGGCATTGATCAGTGGGACTGCCTGCCTCTGCATATTTGAACCCATCAGGGCCCTGTTTGCATCATCATGCTCCAGGAAGGGAATAAGCGCAGTTGACACAGACACAAGCTGTTTTGGGGAAATATCTATATAATTTACTTCTTTTCTCGGGATAAGCACATAGCTCGCATTTTTTGTACAGCTTATATAATCATCAAGAAGCTTCCCTGAATCATCAACCCTGGCATTTGCCTGAGCAATAGCCATGTTGATCTCCTGGTCCGCATTAAGATAAAATGGATGTATTTTACCTTTTGCAGGCCTCTTGCCTTCTGATATAAGCTTCTGGTTAACTGCATCGAATTTATCCCTTTCAACAATCTCATCAGGCTTGAACTTTGAGTCTCCTGTATCCAGAATAATGTAATGTATCTTAACCTCTCCATTCCTGACCTTAAAGAATGGTGTCTGTATAAATCCGTATTTATCAATGTTTGCATATGTACTGAGGGATACGATCAGGCCAATATTGGGCCCTTCAGGGGTTTCAATAGGGCATATCCTTCCGTAATGTGTCGGATGGACGTCTCTAACCTCAAAGC
This sequence comes from uncultured Candidatus Sumerlaeota bacterium, assembly GCA_964389675.1. GTDB lineage: Bacteria > CAYMEV01 > CAYMEV01 > CAYMEV01 > CAYMEV01 > CAYMEV01. Next base: position 8,776 of record CAYMEV010000021.1, on the reverse strand, counting down.
CTGCTCTGTCTCTTGACAGGCCACCTGGCCCCAGGGCACTGATTCTCCTCTTGTGAGTGAGTTCTGCAAGGGGATTTGTCTGGTCCATGAACTGGCAAAGCTGACTTGAGCCGAAGAACTCCCTTATAATACCCATTATAGGCTTTGCATTAATAATATCATGAGGGGCCATTGTATCAACATCCTGAACATTGAGTTTTTCCTTTATGACCCTTTCCATGCGGACAAGGCCGACTCTGAACTGGTTCTCAAGTATCTCGCCAACCCTTCGCACCCTCCTGTTTCCCAGGTGGTCAATATCATCCGGACTGCCTTCACGATTCCACAGGCATATAAGATATTTAACTGTTTCAAGGACATCTTCCTTTTTCAGTATCCTGTTCTCTTCCTTATCATCATCAACATTCTGAAAACCGAATTTCTGGTTAATCTTAAACCTTCCGACATCTCCAAGGTCAAACCTGTTTATATCAAAGAACATTCCTTCTATTGTCGCTCTGACTGCTTCCATATTAGGAGGTTCACCCGGTCTGATCCTTCTGTATATATCTATCTGTGCTTCATCTTTTGTCTGGATAGCATCCTTTTTCAGTGTCAGGAATAAAAGGTCCTGCAGTTTCGGGTTATCTGTCTTTGCCAGATAGATCTTCTTTATATTCTCATTCTTGATGAATTTATCAGGTTTATCTATGGTTTCTTTGCTTTTATAAAGAACCTCTCCGGTTTCCTCGTCAATGGCATCAGCTGCAAAATACCTCCCCTGGAGCTCCTGCACGCCAATAGGTATTCTTTTGATACCATAGTATTTCATCTTCTGTATCTTCGAAACATCGAGGTCCTCTCCTGCACTGAAAATAAGGCTGTCAGGCTTATTGGGGTCATAAATATCATAAGAAAGCTTTCTGTTATACTGTATCTTCTCATCCAGTACTGAATACGGCCTTTGATCCTCAATCTCTATCTCTTCAATATCATAGACTGCCCTGATGATATCTTCATCATTCTCATATCCCAGTGCCTTAAGAAGAGTGGTCGCTACTATCTTTCTCCTCTTGTCGATCCTGCAGTATATAATTCCCTTCTTGTCAAATTCAAACTCTATCCAGCTCCCTCTGTATGGAATGATCCTTGCAGTATGAAGCCTGCTGGTCTTTTTGTCCTTTGATGCATAGAAAAATATACCGGAAGACCTTTGTATCTGGCTTACAACGACCCTTTCAGCTCCATTGATTATAAAAGTCCCCTTGTTGGTCATCAGAGGTATATCCCCTATGTAAATCTCCTGTTCAATCATTCTGTCAAGGGCTACTACCCCGCTTTCCTCATCCTTTTTATTAATAAGGAGCTGTATCTTGATCTTCATTGGTGCACTGTATGTTTTACCCCTGTCTTTGCATTCCAGAAGGTCATATTTGACCTTAAGGGTAACATTTGAATGACATTTCCTGCACTTGGGCAGGGTATTCTGAACTACAGCCTTGCATCCATCACCTTCGCAGGTAAATTCTTTTATCCTGCCCACCTTCGGCTGGTTCAGATGGCCGCATACAGAACATTTAATCCTTCTGTTCTCAAGGCCCTTTTCCTTCCCGCAATTACACTCCCAGTTTCCTATAGAATAGCTTATGAACCTAAGTTCAGTAAGCTCAGAGAAGTCTCTGATAGGAAATATGGACTTAAAAACACCCTGAATTCCTATATCTTTTCTTTCAGAGGGCAAAAGGTCCATCTGCAGAAAATCAGCATATGATTTTCGCTGTATAGCTATCAGGTCAGGTATGTCGACCTTTGATTTCAGGATTCCAAGATTTATTCTTTTATCATCCATTCTAATCTCATCTCCCATATAAATGTATAAGACCCAAATCCATAGAAAATGCTCCTATAGAAGGATCTGGGCCTTATTCTTTTATTAGATTTTAATTTTTTTGATAACAATAATCGACAATCAGCTAATTTCTACCTTTGCTCCTACTTCCTCTAATTTCTTTTTGATATCTTCAGCTTCTGCTTTTGGAATTCCCTCTTTAACAACCTGAGGTGCAGTATCAACCAGTGCTTTTGCTTCTTTAAGACCAAGCGCTGTGGCAGCCCTCACCTCTTTGATAACCTTGAGTTTATCCTTGCCAACATCCTTTAGAGTGACAGTAAATTCTGTCTGCTCTTCCTTGGCTTCCTCAGCAGCTGCACCTGCTGCACCTGCTGCCGGGGCAACAACTGCAGCTGCCGGGGCGGCTGCTGTTACGCCATATCTTTCCTCAAGCTCCTTGATAAACTCTGACATTTCCAGGATTGTCATGTTATCAATAAATTTCACAACATCTTCTCTTGTAATAGACATTATATATCCTCCTTAGACTAATTATTATCTTATTTTTCTTCTTTTTTATTCTTAATGTTGTTCAAAATGTTCACAAAACCGGACACAGTCTGGTTCAGTACTGAAACAAAAGACCTTGAAGGCCCGTTCAAAACACCCATAAGCTGAGCTAAAAGAACCTCTTTTGAAGGCAGTTTTGACAGCTTTTCAATCTTTTCTGAACTGATGATCCTTCCGTCAAGCGAACCTGCCTTAATGGTAAATTTATTCAATTTTTTATCAAAATTGGATATAGCCTTAGCAGGTGCAATCGGGTCTTCTTTCGAATAGAGTATCGAAACCGGGCCATCAATATATTCGTCAAGACACGAAAAAGCTGTATTTTTTATAGCAAGCTGAAAAAGTGTATTCTTGACCACCCTGAAGCTGACATTATTTGTCCGGCAGTATTTTCTGAACTGTTCAATGCTTTCAACGTTAATCCCTTTATAATCAAGCAGTATTATTGATTTTGCAGAGTTTACTTCCTGATTTAGCAACCCTACAATCATTTCCTTCTTTGTTCTATTCATTGCAAATGCCTCACAGTATTAAAATTATTTAAATTCATTCATGATCTTTACCGGATCAGCTTTTAATCCCGGCCCCATAGTTGAAGACAGGGTGAAAGACCTTATATACCGTCCTTTTGAAGATGCGGGTTTTGCTTTGACAATGGCTTCTATAAAGACTCTGAGGTTTTCTTTCAATTTCTCAAGATCAAAGCTTTTCTTTCCGATAATTCCATGAATATTAGCTCCTTTATCTACCCTGAACTCAATCATACCCTTTTTAACATCGGAAATGGCTCCCTTTACATCAAATGTTACAGTATTTGTTTTGGGGTTAGGCATGAGTTTCCTTGGACCCAGTATCTTGCCAAGGACCTTTATCTTTCCCATAACGTCAGGCGTGGCAATGACGGAATCAAAATCAAGCCAGCCGTTTTTAATCTGTTCAACATAATCATCAAGCCCAACATAGTCAGCCCCTGCATCTTTTGCTTCTGCTTCCTTCTCTCCCGCAGTAAGGACAAGTACCTTCTTGGTTTTGCCGGTCCCGTGAGGAAGCACAACAGATCCCCTTACCATCTGGTCGGCATGCCTCGGGTCAACATTAAGCCTGATAGCAACCTCAATGGTCTCATCGAATTTTGCAAAGGAATTTTCCTTAATAAACTGCAGTGCTTCTTCAAGCTCGAAGGTTTTCTTATCCTCAGGGATCTTTTCAAGTATTTCCTTTCTTTTCTTTGGTAATTTACTCATAATATAATACCTCGCTAACCTTCAATCTTGATTCCCATGCTTTTTGCAGTACCCTCGATCATTCTGAAAGCTCCCTCAATATCCTTTGCATTCAGGTCCTTCATCTTGAGGTTTGCTATCTCTATAGCTTTTTGCTTCGGTACTGTTGCCACATAATTAAGTTTTGGTTCTGATGATCCTTTTACAAGATTTGCCGCTTTCTTTAATAAAACAGCAGCTGGCGGTGTCTTTGTAATAAAAGTAAAGCTCTTGTCCTGATAGATGCTGATCACAACCGGGATAATCATCCCTGCCTCATCCTTGGTTTTTGCATTGAATTCTTTGCAGAAACCAGGGATATTAACACCATGCTGACCAAGCGCTGGTCCAACAGGCGGAGACGGATCAGCCTTCCCAGCAGGGATCTGAAGCTTGACTTGCGCTATTAGTTTCTTGGCCATAGTTTCAAATCACTCCTTGTTTTTTTTATTCTTTTAATTCAGAAAGCTTTACGACCTGATCAAATTTTAGATCAACTGCAGTAGCTCTCCCAAATATCCTAACCAATACCTTCAGTGATGATTTTTCAAGGTTTATCTCATCAATCGTTCCGGTAAAGTCCGTAAAAGGCCCCACAATAATCTTTACTTCTTCTCCTTTTATAAGGTCTATTTCCGAAACAGATTCCTTTGTCTTCTTTTCTGAACGCTTCAGCAGCTTATCAACCTCTGAATCCTCCAGGGGTATCGGATTATCAAATGTCCCGGCAAACTTCTTGACCTTGGGAGAGTTCTTGATGATATGTATAAGCTCTTTGTCGAGATCGGCCTGGATAAGTATATAACCCTGGAAAAGATTGGTTTCAACAGACTGTCTTTTCCCCTTCTTTATCTGAATCTGAGTCTGTTTGGGGATAAGGATCTGGCCGACTTTATCAGCAACCTTGTAGTTTTCAACGGATTTCTCAATATTTCTTTTTGCCTGCTCTTCCAGCCCTGATACAACATACAAAGCATACCATTTCATTTCAGACATATTTAAGTTCTCCAACAGTTTTTTTTATCAACGCTTCTTCTTAAGCCATCTAAAAAGAAGAAAGCCCGAAATCAAAACAGCAATAATCCCGATCGACAGTATGAAAGAGCTGGTATTTGCATTTAATGACCATCTTACATATGCTGAAAGAATCGTATCTACAATAGATAGAAAGACAGATAAAATCAGTACACCTATAATAACTATAATAGTAGTATTAATGGTCTCATTCTTAGTGGGCCATGTGACCTTTTTCAGTTCTGACTTAACATCTTTAAGAAACTGCAGTGATTTATTTAAAAAAGTCAAATCTACTTTCCCTCCAAAATGCATAAAATACAGGCCAGGGAGGATTCGAACCCCCAACATCCGAATTTGGAGTCCGGCGCTCTACCAGTTAGAGCTACTGACCTGTCTAATCTGCTTATTTCTTTGCTTCTTTGTGTAATGTATGCTTCCTGTCAAACTTGCAGTATTTTTTTATCTCAAGCTTGTCAGTATTTGTCTTCTTGTTTTTCGTAGTCATGTAATTCTTATTTTTGCATTCAGTACACTGAAGCGAGATAATCTCTCTCATTTATCTGTCCTCAGTCAATTACTTCATCAACAAACCCGGATGCAACTGTCCTGTTTGATTCCCTGATAGCGAACTTCAGGTTCTTCTCCATTGCTATGGGTGTGATAAGCTCAACGATACAGTTTACATCGTCGCCAGGCATAACCATCTCGGTACCTTCCTGCAGCGTGAGTGTTCCTGTAACGTCAGTAGTCCTGAAAAAGAACTGAGGCCTGTATCCTGAGAAGAAAGGTGTATGCCTTCCGCCCTCTTCCTTTGTAAGGGCATAGAGCTTAGCCTTGAACTTTCTATGAGGTGTGATGGTCGCCGGTTTTGCGAGAACCATTCCCCTCTCTATCTCAGTCCTTCTGATACCCCTCAGCAGTACGCCTATATTATCCCCTGCCCTTCCTTCGTCCAGGGTCTTATTGAACATTTCAACTCCAGTAACGACAGTTTTCCTTGTTTCCTTGATACCTACGATCTCAATCTCTTCATTAACCTTTACAATACCCCTTTCAACCCTTCCGGTAGCAACAGTACCTCTGCCGGAAATGGTGAAGACACCTTCAACTGGCATAAGGAAGTTTTTATCAACATCCCTTGCAGGCGTAGGAATATAGCTGTCAACAGCCTGCATAAGCTCAATAATGCATTCTGTCTCAGGGCCTTCTGCTGACTCTGCTTCAAGGGCCTTCAGGGCTGAACCCCTGACAAAGGGAATATCATCCCCGGGAAAATCATAGTTGGACAGGAGCTCTCTGACCTCCATCTCAACCAGGTCCAGCAGTTCAGGGTCATCTACCATATCCACCTTGTTCATAAAAACTACCATATTGGGAACCCCGACCTGTGCTGCAAGCAGTATATGCTCCCTTGTCTGAGGCATCGGGCCATCATTTGCGCTTACGACAAGAATGGCACCATCCATCTGAGCGGCGCCTGTGATCATATTCTTAACGTAGTCCTGGTGTCCCGGGCAGTCTACATGTGCATAATGCCTGTTATCTGTCTCATATTCAATATGAGCTGTAGCAATCGTGATGCCCCTTGCTTTTTCTTCAGGAGCATTATCAATTTCATCAAATTTCTTAAACTTGGCAAAACCCTTTTGCGCAAGGACTTTAGTAATAGCTGCAGTCAGGGTAGTTTTACCATGATCTATATGGCCAATAGTCCCTATATTGACATGGGGCTTTGTCCTGTCAAATTTTTTCTTTGCCATTTTCTAACAATTCCTCCCTTTTTGATAAATATAAATTTATATTAAATTCTTTTTGTTCCAAGCCCACGATCGGAATTGAACCGATGACTTCTTCCTTACCATGGAAGCGCTCTACCTACTGAGCTACGCGGGCAAAGCGGGAAACGGGAATCGAACCCGCAACCCTCAGCTTGGAAGGCTGATGCTCTAGCCAATTGAGCTATTCCCGCGGATATTCCAAATGGGCGAGATAGGATTTGAACCTATGTAGGCTGACGCCAACGGGTTTACAGCCCGTCTCCTTTAACCACTCGGACACTCGCCCAATTTTTAAACCTGAATCACAGATGGAAAATTATAATAGCTAAATGCATCAAACACCGTAATTTCCCAACAATATCAAATATAGTCAAAGACCTCTACTTTTTGTAGAAAACATAAAGTACTTTAATAAAACAAAATGTCAAATAAAAAATAAAAAAAATACAAAAATACCCTGTATTTTTATTAAATTATTCGAATCCTGTAAATTTGTGAATAAAATTATTTCAGTGAGTGCAAAATTTCCTGAGCAAAAGGATCATCCTTAAAATACTTAACAAGCTCATCTTTAACTCTGGCAACAAAGTCCTCATTTGCGAAAAGCTTGTTGCTTTTAAAAAAACTCTCTACCACATCATTAGATATTGCCTTTACAGCATCTTCAATAGATTTGGAGTTTTTGATTGTATCTACAAGATTCTCTCTGCTGTAGGCGTTGTCACTGGGTTCCGGCCTGAGACTGGCTTCAAATTTCTCGTTTTGCCTTTTTGAAACCTCTGTCGGGTTATCAATATTTAACGGCTTATTATGTGGATTGATCTTTATCAAAGAACTTCCCTTTATAACAGATTATTTGCCTGATCTGGCTGCAAAGCCCGACAGTCCCTGCTGAATGCTCTTCTTAAGATTAAGTGCGAGATTCCTCGAGTCATCATCCAGATCTGTACTTAGAACCCTGTCGAGAATATCATTTGCCTTCCTGTCCCTGTCAGCAAAGATTAGATTTTCAGCCATAATAAGCTTCGCAGTTATATCCTCAGGGTAATCATCAAGTATATCCTCACAGATCTCGATGGCTTTATCATAGTCAGCCTTGGCAAAGAACAGATTAGCCAGTCCGTACCTGAAAGGAAGCTGATCGTCTATTATGATAAGGCTGTTGAATATAGCCATTGCCTTATCATAATCCTTATTATTTATATAATAGTATCCAAGCTCGCAGAGAACCTGTTTCGATTCCTTGGTAAGGCTTTTGTTTTTTTCACTCATGACAGCATCTCCCCTTATTTAATGTTCTGAATAGTATTCTGAATAGTCTGGTGCCGATTTTTCATAATGTTGGACAATGTTGAAAACAGCTCATTCTGTTTTTGCATTTCTCTCTGGAGAATAAGATACTGCTCATTGCTCAGGCCTGATGAATTTGTTGTAAAATCCCTTATTTTCCCTTCATCCAGCTCGCCCTTCTGTATCTCTTCCATAATTGAATCGAATTTCCCGGCGTCTGCCCCCTTTGAACCTGAAGCCTGCATCTGTTGAATGGATGCCATAATATTCTGTGAATCCATAGAAACTTTCATTTTACCGCTCCTTTATCTCTTTTTAATGATATTATCGTAATTATTTCAGCAGTGTTGCTAAACATATTTGCCTGCAAAAAAAATACTGATACCTGCATATCTGAAATACTTCTTAAGCTGTATCTTATGGCTAAAAATCGCTTATGCCTGATATGCTATTAAAATATAGACATTCCAGATGGTTTGTGATAAGTTTGTAATGGCAGTATGAAACCCTATGAAGACATAATTAGATTGTTTTCGAACTACCTGATGTTCGAACGAGGATTATCCGATAATACTCAGTCTGCTTACATCAATGACATAAATCTCTTCTACAGTTTCTTTTCTGGCAGGAAAAACAGGGCTTTTGATTATTTAGAGCTGAATAAGGACAATATTTACGAATATCTAATATTCCTCAATAAGAACAAGGTTTCACGAAGCAGCATATCAAGGAAAATAAGCTCTCTCAGAAAGTTTTATGATTTCCTGTGCTCAAAATCCCATATATCAAGTAATCCATTTGATAATATTGATTTTCCCAAGGTCAGAAAAAATTTGCCAAGCTGCCTTAGCATTGCACAGATTGATGCTCTTATAGATTCATGCCCTGAAACCCCTGTTGGCATCAGGGACAAAGCAATGCTTGAATTGATGTATTCAAGTGGGCTTCGCGTTTCCGAACTGATTAATCTCAGGATGAGCCAGATCGATTTTAATGAGAATTTCATCCGCCTTTACGGCAAGGGCAATAAAGAAAGGATAGTACCATTT
>CAYMEV010000020.1:0-78767 GCA_964389675.1 uncultured Candidatus Sumerlaeota bacterium | reverse complement strand
TTTTGAGATTTTTAAGATTTGAGCTGAAGGGTGAAAATTGATTTTACTATCAGTTTATAATATTTAGATCGAGATATACACGGATAATGCTGAAATGAGTATCCAATACTCGCTCTCTAAAGGGCTTGCTATACCCAGTTTCTTCTATGCTGGATAATTATAAATACTTCTATACCTGGCTGTCAATAGCAGAAGCTAAAATTTAACCAGAAAGGGCATAATGCTGTTAGCCCCGAGAATATAATTGGTATTAAAAAAGGAATGATATTTTATAATCTTGTTCTAACCCCATTATCATCAACAGCATAAACAGCCTCTCCCTCAATTAGAAGCCCCTTGCTTTTACCGCTGAATTTGCCCTTTCCATGCAGGATATCTATCATTATTAATGCTTTATTATAATCTGCTGAGATATCATCAACTATGCAGTGTCCGACAACAATTCCTGATGCATCATAATAATCAAGTATCCGGGTCAGTTCAGTTTCGGACAATCTTTGACTTCCGGCATAATCCCTGACAAGTCCTCTATACCAGAGAGGCCCTCTTGAACCAAACAGAAAACGTATTTTACCCTCAATATTGCTTTTTTCTGAAAAATCTGAATCAAAATTCTCTCTGAATATTGTATTTAATGTTACTAAAGATATTTCATAATTAAGAATATCAGGGCTGAAACCTCCATGTACAAACAAAATATCGCCAATTCTTACGGCGGTATTTTTGCTCCTGATCCATTTCCCAATCTCTGTTTTATCAGAAAACATATAAGAGCATGCATCATCCCAGTTATCCATGCCGCTGATAAGCTGATAAGCCTTTATATATCTGGGATCAATATATGCTGTCCTTCCCCTGATATTCATCATTTCATGGTTTCCGAGAAGGAAATGCACCCTCCCCCCCTTATCCAGCGCCTCCTGTTCAAGGCGGTAAATAAGCCATAAGACCTGAGTAACATCACTCCCTCTGTCAACGAAATCCCCTACAAGGACGAGATGGCCGTCATCAAATATCCATTCATAATTCTCATCCATTACGTTATTGCTTATAAGAAGGCTGTAAAATGCATTAAAATTACCCTCAATATCAGATATAGCAAGAAGCCTGGGGGGCATTTCAAATATGCTTTCTTCAGCTGGCAGATCATCTCTTAATGTGACCTTGAATGTATCTTTATCGCTATTATTCACATAAACATCAATTTTTTCATCCCGGTTAATCCTCTGTTTTTCCATTCTATTATCCTGAGTTATATGGAAAGCCATGTCCCCTATTATGTAAGGGCCGTCTTCACCATTCAGATCCAGGCTTATTGGCTCATTAATAAACAATTGAAGGTCATTGTCAGTAAAAACAGCCTTCAATCCGGACCAGCTGACTATATGGATACCCTTCTGATAATCATTAAATGAAAAACCGGCAAAAAGGAAATAGGAAACGATCAGCAACAGCAGGAGCAGAAGAATATATAAAGAAAGCTTAATTATTCTTTTATTACAAGTATTCAAATAAACCTCCAGCTTTATATACTATTTCAGGGTTTGGATTTTTCAATCTTTTTATGAACCCGGAGGTATTCCGGCAATGCTGCAGAGCCATACCATTTATATAATTCAGCCTCCAGAAGTTTCTCCCTGACAGCAGGGTCAGTATTTACAAGCTTTTCTGCTTCAGAAATATTCTCCACATCAAATATAAAGAGCCCCCTGTATTCCTTATCATTTTTCCCCAGTGGACCGGCAAGGATAAGCTTCCCTGACTCTGTAAGGCGGTTTATGTTATCCAGATGGCCCCTGAACAGCTCATTGATCTTCTCCTGGTCATCCATTTCAGCCGGTCCCGTTTTCAATATAACGAAGACATATGATTTCATGCCATACTCGTCAGCACCCAGGTCTTTTGCCAGTTCCGGGTCATAATCGGGGTCCTGGCCTTTTATTACCGGGATTAGAAAAAATACCGCAAAAATTATAAAGATATACTTCATCATAAACCTCCTTTCAGGATTTTTCCCTTAGGAATTATATTATACTATCAGATTATATAAATATCTTTATTTTTTTGTCCCAGGCTGAAGAAACATCCCGGGTAATTATAGCGTACATTCTAACATTGATTAAATTATTTCACAGGAGATTTTTATGATGAATAATTTTTTTCTGCTGGCATTTTTATGCCTATCATTATGCATCAGTGCCTATGAATATCCCGAAACTCCAAAAAATCCGGTTGAAGATGATTATCACGGCACAAAAATAACTGACAATTACCAGTGGCTTGAGAATGCTGAAGACCCTGAGGTAAAAGTATGGATAGAGGCTCAGGAAAAGGTGACATGCTCATATCTGGTTAATATCCAGCAGATAGGCCAGCTGCGGGAAAAGCTTGAAAATCTGATGAGGTATGATGATGAATCCCTGCCTGAAAAAACACTGAACAGCACCAGGATATTTTATACTATACAGAAAAAGGGACTTGAGCATCCCATGCTTTACACTAAATCTGAAAAAGGTGCCAGCGGAAAGCTTCTTATAGACCCCAACAAATGGGAAAAAGGGGCTGTACTTCATTATTGGAAGCCTTCCAGAGACGGGAAATACCTTGCATTTGGAAAATCCATGAAGGGAGACGAATCTCCTGTGCTATATATTATGGATACAGAAAGCGGTGATATCCTTCCTGATACATTAAATGGATGGAGACAGAGAATATCAGACTGGCTTCCGGACAGCACAGGCTTTTATTATATTGCAAATCCAAAAAAGGGTGAGGTCCCGGAGAATGAAGAGTACTACTGGCAGGCAGTATACCTGCATAATTTAGGCGCGCCTGCTGAACGGGACAGGAAAGTCTGGTTCTCTGAAGAATCAAAGGAGATGTTCCACTATATATATTTCAGTGAGGATGGAAAATGGGAAATAAGGATAAAACGCGTTTTCTACGGAAATGAGGTTTACATTAAACCTGCGGGGAGTGATATTGATCCTGTTCCAGTAGTAAAGGGCTTTGATGCACAGTATGACTGCAATATCTATGATGATATCCTGTATATACATACTGATTACAATGCTCCGAATAAAATGGTCCTTAAAGCTGACCCTGAAACACCCCAGAGGAAAAACTGGAGTGTGTTTATTCCTGAAACAGACAGCCTTATGGCTGATTTTGCCGGAATAGGAGGCATATTTTTTGCCTCATATATTAATGATGGATATACAAAAATAACGGCTTACAAACCTGATGGAAATTTTTTTAAGGATATAACCCTGCCCTCTATAGGTACAGCGCATATATCAGGATGGTGGAAAAAAGATGAGACAAGGATCTCATTCAGCTCATTTGCTGTTCCTGAGGCTGTCTATTTGCTTGATCTTGAAAACAATGCCCTTTCCATGATCAAAAAGCCTGTCAATTCTGCATTAACAGATGGAATAATTACCCGGATTGTCCATTACCGGTCCAAAGACGGCACTAATATACCAATGTTTCTGATCCATAAGGAAGGCATGCTGAAAAATGGGAATAATCCTGTACTTTTAAGCGGCTATGGCGGTTTTAATATTTGTGTGAGGCCCAGGTTCAAGAATATCTACAATGTCCTGTTAGAATCAGGCATTCTTATTGCCCTTCCAATGCTGAGAGGGGGAGGCGATCTTGGAAAAGAATGGCATGAAGCAGGAATGTTCGAAAAAAAACAGAATGTTTTTGATGATTTTATATCTGCTGCAGAGTGGCTTATAGAAAAGAAATACACAAATCCCCAAAGAATAGCAATTCAGGGTGGAAGTAACGGCGGACTGCTTATGGGTGCTGTTACTGTCCAGCGTCCGGAGCTTTTCAGGGCTGTGCTGTGCCAGGTACCACTGCTCGACATGCTAAGGTATCATAAATTTGACTATGCAAATATATGGGCAAGAGAATACGGAAGCTCAGATAATCCTGATCAGTTTAAGTATCTTCTTAAATATTCTCCCTATCATAATATTAAAGACAAAACAGCTTATCCTGCCATTTTATTTTCTGCTTCTGAAAATGATGCACGCACTGCGCCATTCCATGCGATGAAAATGGCTGCTGCAATCCAGGAAGCCAATATATCTGAAAACCCGGTTTTACTGCTTATAAATGAAGATTCAGGCCACACCGGGGGAACGACTATTGATTCAAACATAAGGCAGACTGCAGATGAATACGGGTTCCTTCTCTATAATCTCGGGGTTGAAATCAGGTAAAATGCCAGGATAAGCTGGCTTACCTAATAATTCTTCTGCAGCTCTTCGTATATGGCCTTATACTGGTAATCACGGTATTTATCGAAGAGAGACTTATAGGCTGAAACAGCACGGGCTTTATATGCCTCTTTCTTTTCCAGCCTGTAGAGCTCAAGCAGGGCTTTGGCTTTTTGTTCCTCCGTTTCGGCTGAAGGGATCAATTCGAGCAATCCATCTATCGCAGCCTTTTTGTTTTTATATGAAATCAGCATCAGTTTCTGGATATTAATGAAATATCTGTAGTATATCTCGTTTTGCTCAGTACACAGCTTAAAAGCAAGTCTGTTTGCTCTTTCTGCGTTTTTGATATCATTTCCAGCTATCAGTGCCTCAGTCTTATAAAACAGTATATCAAGGAGTGTCAGCTTCATTCCCAGGCCGGAAAGGATTTTATAAGACATATCATAGTATTCTATAGCTGTACCATAATTTTTCCTGTTATAATATGCTTCAGCAAGGCTTTTGTAAAAGAGGCCTGCTTCCCTCCTGTTCCCTACCTCTAAAGATACTTCCAGCGATTCCTGATAGTGTTCAATGGCCCTGTCAAATTCTCCGAGCGACATATATATATTGCCAATGTTACCAATGGCAACAGCATAGCCACTTTTATCACCTATTGCTTTTGATATTTCCCTGTCCTGGCAAAGCAGTTCCAATGCCTTATCAAACCTGCCCTGTTTATAAAAAAGATTTCCAATATTTCCAACCGCATTTCTATATGCTTCTTTATCTCCTATGTTTTCAGATATTTTCCTTGATTTCATATAGTATTTCATAGCCCTGTCGTATTTCCCCTGGTTTTTAAAAACCAGGCCTATATTACCTGTAATAAGGGCAAGAGATCTTTTATCATTCAATTCCCTGAATAATCTCATCTGCTGCTGATAATTCTTAAGGGCTTTGCTGTATTCCTCTCTTAGAAGGTGGTAATTCCCAATAAAACCATTAATGATCGCCATACCCCTCCTGTCCCCTTTTTCCCTGAAAATATTCATGGCTGAATTAAAGTAATCCAGGGCCTTACGTATATCACCCTTTGCAAGCTTTATGCCCCCTGCAAGCCGGAATGAATTAGCAAGATAGAGCCTATCATCAACTTTTCGTGATATCTCAATGGATTGTTCCAGCTCCTTCTCGGCTTCAGGCCATTTTCCAAGAAGCTGATGTATAATTCCAAGCCTGTGCTTGATCTTTACTGTCATTTTCTTATCAGTAACATAATCTGACAGCTTCTTGAACATCTCCTCTGCCTGACTGTTCTTATATGTTTCAAGAAAAAATTCTCCTGCTTTCTGGATATATTCTCTGGCTTTTTCAATATTACAGGCCTTTTCAAAGTGGTAGGACAGATCAGAATAATAATCCTTGCCTTCACTTCCTGATGATACTGCCCTGCTTTCAATTACCATACCGGCTGTCTGGTGCAAAAGCCTGAGTCTTTCCCTCAGCTGCAGTTCATAGGCAGTCTCATTCATAAGTGAATGCCTGAAGGCATATCTGAATTCATGCAGCATATTCCATATATTTTCATTTTCCCCCTGGAGGATAAAACAGGATGAGCCTGCCATGCTTAGATTCCTTAATGCTTCTGTGTCAAAATTGCGGCTTACCCTGTTTTTTCCAGATTTCAGCAATTTATAAAGCATTTTAATCACGGAGAAGAGGATATCCTTGTTAAACTCTCTTCCAAATATTGATGCAATTTTGACAAGTTCCCTTAATTCTCCGGGAAGCCTGTCAATACGAGATATTAGGATTTGATTGACCTGAGATGGTATTGCCATTGAACCCTCTCTGGAATAATACTTGTTCCCCTTAAGGAATATCAGTCCGTTCTCCTGCAGATAAAGGCAGAACTGCTCCATAAAAAAGGGGTTGTTGGCTGTCTTATCTTTTATTATTCCTGATAATGCCGTATCAGCAGCATATCCAAGGCTTTCAGCCATGATACTTTCTGCTGAGCTGTCATCAACTCTTGCCAGGACAATTTCCTTATGCCTTGCTGCTTCATCAGAGTGTACTGCAGGTTTTGAACCATCATCATTGAACCTGCTGGAACATATTATTGCTATTGGAAAATCTGCAAGATTTGATGTAAGATATCTGATAAAATTATTTGATTCATGGTCTATCCAGTGAATATCCTCAAAGAGAAGTATCGTCGGCATTAAAATGCTCTGAGCCTTAAAAAACTCCTTAAGTGAGCACAATGTGTTCTGGTGTTTCTGCTTTGCTCTTAGCTGATTATAAACAGTATCTTTGGGGTCAAGGGAAAGGAGAGCTCTTATAAAAGGTTCAGTCCTCTCCAGCTCTTTTTTTATGTTTGATGCTGCTGCATTACCTGATCTCATAAGCCTGCCGGTCAGGTCTTTATATTTTCCCCTGAAACTGTACTCCCTAAGAGAAACATCAACAGCCGGATCCTGCTCAAAATATCCCCTTAAATATGAGATCAATGGGTTCCATGGCTTTCTGAGTATGCTGTCACAGGCAAGGATACAGGTATGGGCAATGGGCTCATAATTGCTTTTAATCTCATACAGGAGCCTTGATTTACCAATTCCAGGGTCACCATATATACAGGCAACTCCAGCGAATCTATTACTGAATATCGGCTTCAGGAACATTTTAATCTGTTTTATCTCTGATTTTCTGCCAAATATTCTGCCCGTATATATATTCTCCGGACTCTTTCTTTTACCTTCAATCCTGTATACATTATCTCTCTCTGATCGGCCTTTGAACAGGATTGAACCTACTAATACCAGCCTTAAATAGCCTTGAACCAAGCTGCTGACATCTTCTGAAACCCAGATTTCACCCCATGGTGCTGCCATTGCCATCCTGGCAGACAGATTGACAGAATTGCCCAGGACATCATAGGCTGACATCCTGCTGCAGCCTATAAACCCCGAAAAGAGAGTACCGAAAGTAATTCCCGCCCTTATAATGCCTCCATAATATGACCATATCTCATAAATACAGTCAGCTGCTCTTTGAATACTCTTTTCAAATAAAACCGGAATACCGAAATTTATAAGGATTGTACCCCCTTTATCCCCGAATGAGACCCTGTTAAAATATCCTCCGAATTTATCGGTAATAGCAATTATATTGGATACAAATTCATTCAGGCCTTTATGAGAGGAATCCGCTTCCCTGAAAGATATAAAAATGCTTGCAGTTTCACGAAGTTCATCAAGAACCCTGCTTTTTGAAAGCTTATTACAGGAATAGAATGCTGACAGATCCAGGTCAGGCACTGGCGTTTCAGGTTCTGATTTGATTTTTCTGCAGTTTATATCCATTATTCTGTAGAATCCTTTTGCAATCCATCTGGCCTTTACCTGGGGTTTGATAATCTTATATGCTCTTCTGTCAAGAACGATATCAAGAAGCCTGCACTGCTTTTCAGACCGTGAACAGCCATTAACTGCCTCACCCTTGAAATAATAGGTCTTTTTATGGTCATTTCCAATAATACCCCACTCCACATTGCCGTAGGAAACTCCAATTTTTGCTGATATTCTGAAGGTACCAAACTTTGTCCTTTTAATGCCTTTCCTGCTAAAAAGCTTGATTATCTGCTGTGATGAAATCAATGCGGCATGTAAATTGCCCTTAAATATGGCCAGGAAGCTGTCTCCTGCAAAATGGGAAATAAACCCTCCCATATTATAGACTGAATTTATGCAGGGGGTAAAAACCTCGTTTATCAGCCTTGAAAGCACTTCTGAACCTTCTCTTCCATATTCTGATAATGCTTCAGTCAAACTGGTGAATCCAGATATATCCACAAAGACAGCTGCAGCTTCAAATTGTCCTGCATACCTCTTATTTTGATGCATCAGTGAAATATAATCTGGAATAAGATTCATCATTTTTTAAGCTATAGCCTGCATTTCTGCTATACAGGCCAGGTAATGGTACCGGGTATTAGTTATAGTATTTCTCATCGACCCTGTACCTCTTCTTAAAACTCCGGGTGCTTATCAGGATATCAAGGTATTTCATCTCGAACATCGGGTGATGGTTAGAATATTCAAGCCTTAAGATGCCTTCCGCATAGTCTTTTTTCTCTATATTGCGCTTTTCATCATAATAGAAACCCCCTGATGAAACTTCAAGATTCAGCTCACCAGAATACTCCCTTATACCGTCAATATTATAGAATGAAATCTCAAAGAAAACCAGCCCCTGCCTGTTATTTCTTACAGACAGCCTGATCTGAGTAACATCATTTATAGAATCGGACCGCTCCTTGATCTTTTTGCTCTCATCAGCAACAAACCTTTCAAGAATTTCTTTGTAAGAATAGTAATCTCCTTTAAGATCATCCGGCAGGAGATCTTCAGATATGAAACCGAGGTAACCCACTGGAATACAGAAACCAAGCCCCAGATCCGCATCCTTGTAGATTAAGAATGTATTAATCCCGATACATCTGCCATCTGGAAGCAGCAGGGGGCCTCCGGAACTGCCCTGCTTAATCCTCGCATCTGTTTGAATATACAGTATTCCTCCGAAAACATTTCTTAAATTTGATATTATTCCTCTTGATACCATTAATGATATACCGTAGGGATTGCCAAAAGAATATACTGTGTCCTTTTGACTTGCATTTTTTATGGATGCAAGCTCTATAGGCCTTACAACTTTCTGGTCAGTCTTAAGGACAGCTATATCAAAATATCTGTCCCTATGCAGTATTTCAATCCTTTTTGTATTATAGTATTCGGATTGAATTTCAAGGCTTGCAGAATTTTCTATTACATGGCAGGCTGTCAGTGCCAGTCCGTCTTCAGAAATAAAGAACCCTGTCCCGGATGTAACTGAGCCATCCATGTTGTATGAAAAAAGGCTGAATGCAGACCTGAAAAGCTCTTTTAGCTCTGGCCCAGCTTTAACCTGTTCTTCCTCAACGGTATTTATGCTTTTGATGTTTTCATAACCTGCAGCAGTGCTGGAATGGTATTTATAAAGCATGAATGCTGCCATTATAAGGAAAATAATAATAAATATCTCAAATAATCCAATGGTACTTGGTTTTGGCAGTTCTGTAAATTTCCTGAAGTCAAATTCCTCAATCCTGTAGTAGATGAGATTTTCCTCCAGAAGTGGAATTATTCTGCTTATCTTTTCCTGGGATACATTGACATACATAAGATATGGGTATTCTTTTGGATTAGGTGCAAATGGAAAATACTCCTTTAGCATTCTATAGGACTGGACAGCTGTCATGCCTTCAGATGATACTATTACAAGATTATAGGTCATTTTATCAAAAAAATCCTCTGGCACATTGTCTTGAAGTCATCAAAAGCAAAATACCATACTGCAGGCCCGCTTTCATCGATATCGATCTCAATCCTCATTGCTTCAGCGACTGTGTTTGGCGGATATATTTCCATGTACATATCCCTGTTAAAACTTATATCCTTGATATACTTTCCCCCTTTCAGTGTTTCTATTACTATTCTTGCATCAAAAGGCTCTTCGTAAAGCTCATCCTTCATCATAAATGATAGATAAAAGACTGCTTTTCCATTTTGGGGAAGGTAGAAGCTGTTTATTTTCATGCCTGTCAGGGGGCTTGTGCCGGGTTTCTGCTGGATAATGGAAATATCTGCTTTTTGGCATTTATTCCATGTTTCCAGCTGTAATGGCGTCCCTGATAAGAATCTCTGAAGCTTGTTATTTTGTATTGAAAACATCTCATTTGCCGATACGAACAGATTAATGCTTCCATCTATATCGAGAATGCCAAACCCCAGAATATTACCATCATCTGAGAGAAGAAGGCTCCCCTTTGGGGTATTATCGAACCTTATATCGGTTTCAATAAGCATATTTTTGTCTATTATTGAATGCTTGCTTGATATTATTCCTGTACTGAAGGTAAATCTGCCATTTACCCTGGTAAACATGACCGCTTCTTCTGTAATATCAAAATCGGAAAAGTCCCCGAGCATTGACGGCGAAATGGGGGCAAGCTCTATACTGCTCTCATAGATCGCGATAAGCTGGTTCTCACCAACCTTATCAAGCCTGTAATATTCATTATCACTCAATATATATATGTCAGGATAATTTATTACAGACAGAATCATATCGGGCAGAAGTGATATGCCGAGCCCTGCAGGCTTTTTTTCATTTCCGATATACAGGTCATAAATGCTTTTCTTTATGGAGGCTATATTGGAGAAATGAGTGAGTTTTGAGTCTTCTGGCTTTTGCGCCCTGCTGTTTTTATAAAATTTGCTGGTTAATTCTCTTTTGTAATTGAAATGAGCGCTTATATGGCAGAACAAAATGTAGAAGACAAATATGAATATCAGGCCGAATAAAGCCAGGTATGAATACCTTATGAACTGGTTTCGTCTTCTTATGCCTGCAAATCTTGCATTATACAGGTTTGTATCCATTTTCCTCCCTTTTTGAGATCCACTCATCAAAGATTATTTTTAGGAAGCTGACAGGTATTATTCCTATTCTGTATTTCCAGGAAAAAAAATCCCTGTATACAGGCAGAAGAATGCCGCAAGCCCTGTTATTCCTGTCAATCACCAGTGCACCCATAAGATCCTCAGTTAAAGGTATATTTGCCATATAATAGAGATGGCCATACCTGTCATAATTATTTGCGTTAATTACTGCCGATGTTTTGGTATCCATAAGGCCATAGGGATGGCTTATTATCAGAACCTCCTGCCCAATATCCATATCTACCTGATTCTCAAAAAGACTCGCTATTTTCTCTGGCTTATCCTTAACCGAGATAAAGAGGACAATATTCCTGTAGCTGTCCAGCACATCAAATTCTTCAGGAATGGATGCGCCATGTATATACGGTGCTATAAATATATCGTTTACTCCTGTATAATAGGCATTATAGACGTAATCGTCCGCATAGACCGTAATGGCTGAATCCTGAGCATCATATGCTTCATTATCTGCAGGGCTGCTCTCGATCATCATATTCTTAAGGTATGCAAGATAGATTTCATCCAGGAACTGCTTCCTGTCTTTGTTGATATTTATAAGCATGAAAAGCAGTATTGAAAAGAATGCCAGTACAAAAAGCAGGTTCAGCAGCCTGCAGGCATTCTTTCCCCTGCTTTTAAGCATGAGCTCTTCCGCTTTTCCGGTAGTATCATCAATCGAATCAGCAAATGCATGGCCAATGCTTATTTTCCTCATCCGGTCATCAGCGTATTCGCTTTCAGCAAGCAGAATACTGTAATGCCTGCCTGCAAAAAGGACGCTGTATTTGACATCAGGCACTGGAAGCATTTTATTAGGAATTTTAAGAAGGATATATCTCATTTCTCATAAAGCCTGAATGCCTGGTTTAAAACGGAGATCAGCAGTTCATCCTCTTCAGGCGGGATAGCGGCTATATCGAGCAGGATTGCCTTTTCACCGATCCTTGAGATAACAGGGGGGCTGACATTAGTCCTTAAAATGCTGTCAAGTCTGTTTATATCCCCTGATATTGCAATACAGTAACTGTCAAATATGTTTTCTGTTCCGGACCCACCTCCGTATTCAGCAATAGAAGGCATTATTTCCATTTTAATATCATTATTATTTGAAATTCTGTTGAAAACATGGCTGATCCTTTCTTGAAGAGATTCTTTTGTCTTTCGTGCAAGGCTGTCTGACTTTGCATTTTCCTCTCCGAATATGCATCTTTCAAGGTAGCAGTCCAGATAAAGCAAGGGAAATTTTGACAATCTTAATGTTCGGTAAAGGGGATTTCTCTTCAGCTTTGATATTATGTTTTGTGTCGAAAGTATTATGCCGGATTGTACTGCCCCTGCAATCTTATCCATAGAGAATGAGGCAATATAGCTTTCATCTGATGAAATATGGTCGAGATCGCTGATGTCATGGCTTCCCATGTCTTCATAGAGTATTACCCCATGCCTGCGTGACAATTCGAGAAGGGCTGCAGTGCTTACATCTTCTGTATGGCCGTTGATACTGTAATTGCTTTTGTGGATTTTGGCAATCAGGCCTGTATCACCTATTTTGCTTTCGTAATCCTCAATCCTTGTTATATTGGTTGTTCCTGCCTCTATAAGCCTGGCCTGGGATACACCAATTATATCAGGGATCCTGAAACTGCCTCCAATTTCAACCAGCTCACCCCTTGAGACTATAATTTCCCTGCCCTTTGAGAGTGTATTGCATATAAGCAAAAAAGCCGCTGCATTATTATTTACAAAGAGGCAATCCTCAAAACCTGACATAAGCCTTATCTTCTCTTTTAAGCTTTCAAGCCGGTCTGTCCTGGTATTTGACCTTATATCCATTTCAAGATTTATATAGGATTTAAGCATCGGAAGGATATGGTCGATTATGTCTGAATAGGGAGCTCTTCCAAGGTTTGTATGCAGTATTATCCCTGTGCAGTTAAGTACCCTTCTGAATGACCTCTCCTTTATATCCTCGATACATTTTTCATATGATACTCTTATATGGCCCAGCGCATCCTGCCTTGAGCCAAACAGGCCTCTTTCAGGCAGCTGTCTTTTTATCTCATCCAAAATCCCATTTAATATCCTTTTTGCGTGCTTTCTTTTCACCTTATGCGTATCAAGGGTGTTTAAAAGTTCGTCCATGGAGGGTATAAATCTGTAATCGTTCATCATGCATGGTCCGCGGAAGTCTTTTCAGTAGTCAGTGTAAGGAATATATCAGTAAGGTTGGACTTCTTGTTTTCCTTCTCCTTTTTAAGTTCTTCACGGGACATTACTTTTATCAGCTGCCCTTTATTTATTATTCCGATGGTATCGCATATTTCCTCAGCTATATCCAGTGAATGAGTACTCATGATTATTGATTTTTTTCTTCTTGCCTGCTCGGTAAGCATGCTCTTGATGGATACAATACCCTTGGGGTCAAGCCCCACCATAGGCTCATCAATAAGGAATATCTTCGGGTCCTGCAGGAAGATTGCTGTAAATATCAGCTTCTGTTTCATTCCATGTGAGTAGCTCTCAGTAAGTTCATCCAAAATATGGCTGATTTCAAAAAGGCTGGTAAGTTCCTCCATTTTTCTTATTTTATCTGGAGTATAGGCAATATTGTAAATACTTAAATAAAACAGGAGGAATTCCCGGCCTGTTAGTTTTGGATATATATAGGGCCTGTCAGGGATATAGCCAATATTCGTAAGATTTTTCCTGTTCTTTTCATTATGCAGTTCATTGTTTAATAATACCTCGCCACTTGTTGGCTCAAGCAGGAGCGTCAGGATTTTCAGGGCAGTTGTCTTGCCGGCACCGTTAGGGCCAAGAAAACCAAAGAGCTCTCCCTCTGCTACACTCAGGCTGAGGTTATTCAGGGCAGGTTTGCCAGAATAGTCCTTATATATATTTTTTAAGATTATCAACTGTAATATTACCAGGTATTTTGATAGTTTTCATTTTGATCCCATTTTAATATTTCTTGCAAACAAAATCAATTTAATTCATAATCAGTTGCAGTTTATAAGGTAATACCATGAAAGTTTTACATTTTCTAATAAGCCATATACTATCGAGCACAGAGCTGATCATTGTCTCAACATTCCTCACTGTAATACTCATAGGAAGCATTCTTCTGTCAATGCCCTTCTGTAATAACAGCCAGATCAGCTATATCGACAGCCTTTTTACATCCACTTCAGCTGTATGTGTTACAGGACTCATTGTAAGAGATACCGGGAGCGATTTTAACAAAGCCGGCCAGGTTATAATCCTGATTCTCATACAGCTTGGAGGGCTTGGCGTAATGACCTTCTTCAGCCTTATTTTCTTTCTCACAGGAAAAAGGATCACCATAACCTCGAAATATGCTCTTTATAATTCCTTTTTCCAGAACGAGACTGCTTATAATATAAAAAAACTGATAATAAGCATATTCCTTCTGACCTTATTTATTGAATCTCTGGGTACTGCTTTGCTTTACATGAAATTAGGAAATTTATTTACTTCCATATTCCACAGCATTTCTGCTTTCTGCAATGCCGGATTCTCGCTTTATTCAGACAGCCTGATAGGTTTCAATACAGATCTGCCAGTACTCATATTAATGATGGTATTAATATTTTTGGGAGGTATCGGGTATATAGTCTATTATGATCTTTTTAAGCTAATACAGGCAAAAATAAGGAATATCCGCCAGGTTTATATTCTGCCAGTTCATACAAAGGTCGTCCTTTTTACATCAATATTCCTAATTATTTTCGGCCTAATATTTTTAATGCTTTTTGGGATTGAAATGGATGAACCATTTCATATAAAGGCTGTTAATGCATTATTCCAGTCAGTAACGGCAAGAACTGCAGGTTTCAACAGCATAGACACATCAGGCCTTCCATCATCCTCCCTTTTCCTGCTTTCAGTACTTATGTTCATCGGGGGGTCACCGGGATCCTGTGCCGGTGGAATAAAGACCAGCGTTTTTTTTGGATTGTTGGCATATATTTTTGCAATGCTTAAAGGCAGGACAAGTGTAAATATTTTTAACAGGTCAATAAGCAGTGATATTATTAATAAGATAGTCCTTCTTGTTTTGGTAGCCTTATTATGGAACATTGCAGGCTTTATGATACTGTCTTCTATGGAGGGCTCAAATGATTCAGTAAGAGCAATCGATATAATATTTGAACAGATATCGGCATTTGGTACTGTCGGGCTCTCAACAGGCATAACATCCAGGCTTTCCGCTGTTTCAAAAATATGGATTATAATGACAATGTTTTTCGGAAGAATTGGGCCATTGACAATCGCATTTGTAATAATAAAAAAGGAGCAGGACTTATATAGAATGCCCCGGGAGGATATCCTGGTAGGATAGGAGGAACAGTATGATACAGATTTGTGTTATCGGGCTTAGCCAGTTTGGCGTGCATCTTTGTAAGGAGCTGGCAAAAGAGGGAAGCGAGGTAATTGCTCTTGACATAGATGAGAAAAAGATCGCAGATATTCAAAGGTTTGTAAGAAAGGCATTAATACTGGATGTAACCAGCTTTGATGCATTGAAAGCGGTTATCGACCCTGAGGTTGACGAGGTAATTGTAAGCCTGGGGAAAACCATGGAACAGAGCATTCTATGCGTTGTTCACCTCAAAAAGCTTAATGTTAAGAAGATAAGGGTAAAAGCAATTAGTGATGATCATGGAAATATATTAAAGACACTTGGAGCTGATGAGATCGTTTTCCCTGAAAGAGATACAGCAGAAATGATTGCTGCAAAGATTATGAACCCCAACCTGATAGATTACATACCGCTCTCCCAGGGCTATGTGGTAATGGAGGTAAATACACCCCCTGCATTTTATGATAAAAGCCTTATAGAACTGTCACTGCCCGGTAAATACAATGTTTTCGTTATAGCCATCAGAGGGAAATATAAAAGGAATTTTCATTTTTTGCCTGACCCTGCATCTAAACTCAAACCAGACTCCATCCTTCTTCTGATAGGAAAGGAAAACGATATAAAAAAGCTTACAGAATAAAAAATCCTGAAATATTTCAGGGTTTTTTGCAAAGCCTAAGGCCTGAATGATTCAGCTTCTTACCTGAAGCAGGCATAATAAGCCTGTTCTAAAAGGACCAGGTAAGCTGATTCATAGCTTTTATCCATTATCAGCTTGATTTATATCATCCGATATGCTATATTTTTAATAATAAGAATCAAGGGGTAATTTTTATGAACCATTATAGTTATAAGTCAATGCTGTTTTTGCTATTTGTGTTTTTTATAGCTTCCTTTTCTTTCGGTTTTGAAAATTTATATGAATTCTCATGGGGCAAAGGACAGGCGAATTTTTCGACAAGGCTTGAAAGCTGCGGGAGATACGGGCCTTCCTTCTTCACTGTTGATGGAGATGCCCTGTACATCCTGGACAGGGAGATAAACACTATAAAATCATTTGATCTTAAATCCGGAAATATAATAAGCCTTTTCAAAGTTGACAGTTATACAGACTGTTTTGCTGTAGATAATGATTGTTTAGCTTTTTACAATGGAATTGATATCAAGATCTGCAGTAAAGAGGGCCAGCGTAATACTGCCATTTTAAGAAAGCCTGAAAATATAATGATAATCAAGTCATTGCTTATAAGAGAAAATATACTCTATGCAATGGATGAAAATGCATATTTTCACAGTATATATGATATTAAAAATAATAAAATGCTTGACCCGATCCCTGCAATAAAAGCTGTATATCAGGACGGCAGCTTCTGCAAAGGTTTTTTAATAAAGGAAGACTTTCATAATATCAGATTGTTCATCGGCTGTGAGGAAATACCAGTCAACTATGAAGGATATATTGGTGCCTCATCTATTCTTTACATAGGCGAAAAGTACATACTTATCAGAAGTGAGGAACTTTTTTCAATGAACCCGATAAAAGCAGAAGAAATGCTTCTCTTTATTGACCATAACGGAAATATCATAAAAAGGATCGACATTCCTTTTCTCTATTATACCTATTTTCCAGACAATATTAAGGTATATGAGGGCATTCTTTACTATATGCTTTCAGCAAAAGACGGGATTCATGCCATCAGAACAAGCCTTGATGAGCTTGTTTTATCAGATCAGGGCGTATTCATATCTGAGTTTCCTGAAAAGTACCATTATAACTCTGAGCTTAAATCAACAGAGGTAGAGCCTCAAAAGGATAATCGCCGCCCTAAGGCGGAAAATCCGATAACAAGATCTCAGATACTGGATAATGCAGTCCCATATGAGGCACTGGTCTGGACTGCCACAAGCTCAAATATATCAGGCGGGATAATACAGCTTCCTGATGGCTCATATATTCGTACACCATCATGGGTCGTAGCTGGCAGCCTGCAGAAGGTCCCATATAAATGGGGCGGGTGGACAAGCCTTACCACCTTTACCAGTCAGGTATCAGCCGGTAAATATGCAGGCGACAATTATACAGAATCTGTCTCCTGGACTGATAACTATTGTGTAGGAGTGGACTGCTCAGGTTTTGTATCCAGGTCATGGGATACAAGCATCAAATACAGCACCTATACCCTTCAGGATATTTCAACGGCCTATTCTTCATTTACTGAATTAAAACGGGGCGATGTTGTAAACAAGGCATCCAGCCATGTAAGGCTTGTTATCAGTGATAACCCTTCAGGAACAGTAAATACCATAGAGTCAGCCGGTGCTGACTGGAGAGTATCCTACAGGGATTTTACCTTCACACAGCTTGCAGACTATATCCCGAGGTATTTTGATTATGTCCAGGAGGATCCTGACCCATTACCGCAGGCATTTGTTGCTGAAGTGAAATCATCAGTATATACCCTTAATGTCAGGACAGGCCCCTCCCCCTCTTACAGCATACTTACGACTCTAACAGGAAACCAGAAGTTTGTGGTTTCTGACTATGACAATGGCTGGTATAAGCTCCATTTCCCATCAGGCGAGGGTTACAGCTATGGCTGGTGCAACGGGGGGACAACTGCAGAAAATGGGTACCTGACAGGCTCTCAGGCTACAGGCATAGCCACTGTCAATGTTTCATCAACCCTCAATGTCAGGTCGGGCCCTTCAACAGCCTATGACATCATTACTACCCTGTCAAATGGGCAGAAAATTGCTCTTCTGGAGGAGTCAGGAGGGTGGTACAGATTTTCTTTGCCTGGTTCTACCGGACATACAGATGGATGGGCTTCAGGCACCTACCTTGATATTACAGCCGGAGGTCCAAAATCCCCTGTAGGCGCAGAGCTTATCTCTATAAGCGCACCATCAGGCCTTGAGATCAATGAGGATGGAACAGTAGATATAACCCTTAAGAACAATGGTTTCAGTTCCTTTTCTCCGGGCACTTATCTAAAAACATCGAATCCCCAGAATCATGATTCCCTTTTTTATCATCCTGATTGGATTAATACATCTACAGTATCAAATTTCAGTACTCAGGTTCTTCCGTTTCAGCAATATTCTTTTTCATTTTATATTCATGCAGACCCAAGCCTTGCCGGCCAGACTGTTACCGAATACTTAAACCTGTATGAAGACGGGCTGGGATGGTTCTCAGACACCGGTCAGAACGGCCCTGCTGATGATATTATAAATTTTGCCATAAGTGTTGGTTCTGTTAATATAACTGATATTCAGCCATCTCAGGGCATATATTCAATTGGAAGCCAGATCGATATTTCATGGACCTGCGATGCACCTTCGGGGGATTCAATGAGAATATCAATAAAAAGGGACGGGTACCCTGATATAGAAGGACCTGACTACTATCTCCTGACATCAGATACACTAAATTCAGGCAGTGCATCCTTCATCATACCAGACGGCATTAATACATCCGATGACTGGAGGGTGTGGATAGCACACAATGCAAGCGGTGCATTTTCAAACGCTTCAGGAAATATAACTGTAAAGCAGCCTGTTACTGTTTCTGTTTCTGACGGGACAAATCCTGTTGAAGCTGCAAAAATAACTATTGATGATTCCGAGTATCTCACAAACAGCCAGGGAAATGCTGTCATCAGCCTTTTTCATGGGAATTATTCATATCATGTTTCAAAGAGCGGTTTTATATACTATGATTCATCCTATCTGGTCGATTCAAATAATACAGAGATTGATATCATATTATCTGCATCCACATATCATGATCTGTCAATAAGCCTTGAAAATCCAAGTTTTGAGGGAATATGGCTATGGAGCTATATAGATGATGAAAGGAGCTCCAGCTGGACAAAGCTTATCTCAGGCATGACAGCTGAATCTATTCATTACGGGGATATCAGCAATGACGGATTAAAAGAGATAATTGTTGATTTTGGTACTGATGGCCTATGGTATTACAGTTTTTCAACATCCAGCTGGTTCAATCTGTCTTCATTTGAAACCAGTTGCGTTATAACTGCAAAAACAAATCCGGCCGGGCCGTCTGATGTTATAGCATCCTTCACCCAATACGGGCTTTATAGGTATGATTTCCAGGGTGCTGCCTGGGAGAGGATAATTCAATACCCTGTTTCCATTATGTGCTCAGGAAACATGGATATGGATCCTGATGGAATTGATGAGCTCCTTTTAAGCTTTGGCATTGTGGATGGTATTTATGAATACAATTTTCAGGAAGGGACTTTTACAAGATTGCTGTTTGCAAGCCCCTCTCAGATCATCGCATCTGACACATCCGGCAATGGTAATAATGAGCTTGTATGCTCTTTTACCGGCATAGGAACCTATATTGCTGGAAACACATCAAGAACATCCTATCAGTGGAACAGGATTACATGGGGTTATCCTGATGCAGGCCATATGATCTGCTGCGGTGATGTTTCAGATGGCCCCGGCAATGAAGTAATAATGACCTATCTTTCAAAAACCTATTATTTCTGCTCTGATACATCAGTATGGACACTTATTGCAAATGCTCCATTCAAGAGAATAGCTTCAGGATTATTTACAGGGCAGGCAAAACATGATCTCATGCTCTGCAGTTCAGCTAACGGGGATATTTTCCTGAGAAAAACATATTTCGGGTCATTTGATCTTATTGCAGCTTCAGGTAATTCCAATGCAATGTGCTCATTGGATTAAAGCCTGTCTGAAATTTATTCAGGCAAGGCTGAAGACTTTCATACTATTTCTGCCTGCGGCAGAATATTATCTGGAGTTCTGATCCTGAGCTGAATTGCTCGAGCTGATAATTGCCCCATTTTTCGATGATCTCAAATCCATTTGCATCAAGGAGATAGTCGATCTCCGCAGGGTAATATATTCTCATAGGGAGTTCCCGTATAAATTCCTTTCTGTCACCAGCCTTAAAATACCATTTGATATGATTAATCTGTGTAGCCCTGTCATAATGATTATTTTCTGTGACAACCACCTTTTCGCCGGTTTCAGGCATAAGGTAGGATGCCACCGGGTATCTCTCGGAACTGTCACGACATAGCAGATCGAGCCTCGGATTAAAAATATTTATAAGAAACCTGCTATCTCTGTCCATATGCCTTTTAACACACCTGAACATTGATTTTGCATCTTCCGGAGTATATACATGTGCAAAGGAATTGAACGGTATAAATATAAAAGAAAATATCCTTCTAAGATCAAAATGCCTGATATCCTTTACATAAAAGGATGCATTTTTCAGGTTGGCTTCCAGCCTTTTTCTCTCCGCAGCCTGGATAAAATCAGAAAGCAGGTCAATCCCGCATATCTCATGGCCTGCTTTTGCAAGCATTAAAGTAATTCTGCCGGTACCGCATGCAAGCTCCAGTATTGATCCGCTGAACTGCTTTGCCATATTCAGGTAAAGCTCAAAATCCATCTTTGTGTCTTCATGCATAAGATCATAGTGATAAGCAGACCAGTAAACGTCTTTCATCAGGTTACTCCCGTGTTTTTCCATGAATTGCCATATCAGTGCAATAATTTATATTTATATCTTAAAATACGATAATCAAGAAGTTTTTGACAAACATTCCATTAAATGCTAAAAAAAGACATCAATGCACAGGAGGGAATCCGATGAAAACATTCAGGTCAGAATCATCATTACAAGGACCATTCAAAAATTTAAGACATAAAAGGAGGGCTATCCTGTGTCATTGTTCAGGGCAGAAAAAATTTCATTTAAATATGAATCCAATATAGATGCAATACTTGAGGACATATCTTTCCAAATTGATCCCTTATCAAAAATTGGTTTAATTGGCAAAAACGGATGCGGCAAATCCACACTTCTCAGCCTTGTTTCAGGTTCTTTAACTCCGACAGGGGGCATTATTTACAGAAAAGAAGACCTCCTGACCGGGATTTTGCCCCAGGAGCTTAACCTCTCCGACAGGCAGACAGTATATGATTTTCTCTGGGAAGCACGACCGGAGCTATCCAGGTTAAAAAAAAGAATAGATAATATCTGCTTAAATTCAGGTCCAGAAGAGATGGAAGCATTTGCACTTTTTAATGATCTGGGAGGCTATTTATTTGAGTCAAGAATAGATAAGCTCCTATCTCTTTTTAATTTTACCGGTATAGATCCATCTACTCTTATTTTTTCTCTGAGCGCAGGAGAAAAAACAAAGCTTGCACTGTGCAGAATTTTACTTATAGACCCTGATATAATACTTCTGGATGAACCCACGAATCATCTTGATATAGATACTCTTTCATGGCTTGAAAATTTTATGAAGGGCTTAAAAATTCCATATTTAATAATCAGCCATGACCGTGCATTTCTGGATAACTGTGTTGAGCAGATATGGGAGTTAAGCAATAAAAGTATCACATATTACGGAGGAAATTTCAGCTTTTATAAAAAAGAGAAACAGGACAGGATCAACAGGCAGGAAAAAGAATTTGAAAAACAGCAGAAAAAGATAAGACAGCTTAAAAAAGCTGTTTCAGACAGAAAATCACAAGCTGAAAACATGGAAAAGTTCAAGCTTAAAAGATCTTTCAAAAAAAGCGGAGGTATCTGCAAAAGGGATGATGGATCAGGAAAGGCAGTACGGAAGCATATGATGAAAACTGCCATAGCTGTTAAGTCAAGAATAGAGAGGATTCTTGAAAAGGAGGAAGCCAGGAGGCCTTTCATTGAAAAAGAAAGAAAACTTGTCATCAGTGACAGCAATCTAAAAAATCCCTGTATCCTCAGGGCTGAGAATCTATCCATAGCATTCAGCCAGACCCTCTTATTCGGTAATATATTCCTGTACCTTGACAGGGGCAGGAAACTGGCTGTAACAGGCAGAAATGGGTCTGGTAAGACGACCCTTCTGAAGATCCTGGCCGGCAGGATAAAATCATATAGCGGTACTGTCAGATGGGCTCCTCTAACTAAAATAGGCTACTATGCGCAGGAATTCGAAAACCTTGATCTCTCAAAGACTGTTCTGGAAGAGGTACTGCAGGACGAAAACACGGAAGAATCCTATGCCAGGACAATCCTGGGATGTCTTAATATAAGAAGGGATATGGCTTACCGGAGAATAGGAAGCCTCAGCATTGGCGAAAGAAGCAAGACAGCACTCGCAAAGATAATCACTGCAAAACCTGATGTCCTTATCCTTGATGAACCAACAAACCACCTGGAGATCGAATCAAGAGAAGCTTTCGAAGAAGCTCTGAAAAACTACAATGGCTCTATGATATTCGTCTCACATGACAGATATTTCATTGAATCAGTAGCGGATGAAATATTTGATATGGATAAAGAGAGGTGAGATGCTCTGCTAATGCATATTGCAGAAGCGAAATGGTTCTGTGCCCTTTATAAAAGCCATTTTTTCAACATTCTGGCAGTTGCTGTTAGCAATCAGGCCTGATTCCATGCAAATATCCCTGAAGACGATATTGGCCGGTATGTGGAATTCGCTTTCCTGTAACATATCCCTTTCCAAAAGGGTTTGAATTATATCTATCCATATAGGCAAAGAGACTGATGAACCTGTACGGTTATTGCCGAGTGTGGTCTTTGAATCATTCCCCACCCAGACACCAATGACTATGTCCGGTGTAAATCCGATATACCATGTGTCTGAAAAGTTATTGGTCGTACCTGTTTTACCTCCGGAGACAATATCAACATACCTCGCTCTCTGTGCAGTGCCGTTCTGCACCACACCCTTGAGCATATCGATCATTATGTAGGAAACATCTTCCCTGAGAACCCTTTTTGGGATCTGGAATTTTTCGTCAATTATATTCCCCTGGTTATCCGAAATGATCGATATATACCTTGGTTCCCTGTAAATGCCGTAGGAGGGGAATACATTGAAAGCCGCAACCATTTCAGCCAGTGAGATATCGCTTGAACCCAGCGCAAATGACAGGTATGGCGCAAGATATGATTTTATACCCATGTTCTTCAGGTAATTAATGGCAACATCAACTCCTATCTCCCTCAAAAGCTTTACACTGGCAACATTTATGGATTGGGCAAGTGCAAACCTCAGAGGTATGCTCCCATAGAAAAGCCCTTTGAAATTTCTCGGCTGCCAGTAATCTTCTGTAGAAATATCATAATATGAAATGGGTGCGTCATAGACCATGTCAGCCTGTGTAAAACCGTTATCTATCGCAGCTGAATAGTAGAGAGGCTTTATTACAGATCCGGTCTGCCTGAATGCCTGGATTGCCCTGTTAAATTCGCTGTCGCTGAAACTGTATCCACCAACCATGGCCAGGATATTAGCAGTACTTACATCAATTATCAGCACAGCACCCGATGCAATGGGCGTTTGTGTCAAAATCAGCTCATAGTACTCCCCTTCAGGGTTGAGACTATCAAACCGAACTTCAATAATATCCCCTGCCTGAAAATATTTCAACGGGTCCCTTTTGATCCATTTTGCTGATTCCTTTTTGATCTTTCCCTTAAGATTCGCAACCTGCACAATAATTCTGTCATTGATATCGATGATTTCGGCAAAATAATTCTCCTCAAGGACAGGTTTGATGCTTTTTAAGATCTTTTCTTCAGGAATTTCCTCAATTTTTCTGTACCCGTACCTGCTTCTGTCATATTCTTCAAGGCCTCTTCTCAGTGATATTCCTGCTATTTCCTGCATATCTCTGTCCATTGTGGAATAGATCTTTAATCCGCCTTTAAGCAGGAGTTCAGAACCTATCGTTTTATAACAGTATCTCCTGATTTCCTCGATAAAATAGCTGAATAATCCGTTTGATTCAACATAGGGTACAAGTTCAAGGCTGGCTTTAATAAACTCATTATATTCTTTCTTTGTAATGAAATTTTCCTCCAGCATCCTGTAAAGTGCTATGTTCCTTCTATTTACCGCAAGATCTGGATTTCTAAAGGGATTATAGCGTTCCGGTGCTTTTGGAAGGCCAGCCAGGAGACACGCTTCGGGTATTGATATATCAGATACGCTTTTCCCGAAATACTTTTTTGAAGCAGCTTCAATTCCGTATGCTCCAGAACCGAAGTATATCTGATTCAGATATAGTGTTATAATCTCATTTTTTGTAAACCTGCTTTCAATTTTTAATGCAAGAAAAGCCTCTTTTATCTTTCGGATATATTTCTTTTCAGGTGTCAGAAATAGATTTCTTGCAAGCTGCTGTGTAATCGTAGAAGCTCCCTGCACAGCACCGCCCTTTATAATATTTATATAAAAGGCTCTTATAATACCTGTCGGGTCTATGCCAAAATGATAATAAAAATACTTGTCTTCAACAGCAATAAAAGCATTCCTTACATGCTCAGGAATATCTGAAAAATCAACAATTACCCTGTTTTCAACAAAAAAATCTCCAATAATATTCCCATCCTTATCGTATATAATGCTTTTTATGGATGGAGACTCTCTTTCAAGAACGGTAATATCAGGCAATGTTCTCAGGAGGCTGTAAAAGAAACTGGCAGAAATCCCAAAAATGACTATAAGGATAAGAAGAATGATTTTGCTTCTCTTTAACCGCATTAATAACCTATCAGAACTTTTAGTTCATTTATGAATTCATCGATGGTTTTAAAATCCTTGTATACTGAAGCAAATCTTACATACGCCACCTTATCGATCTCCTTAAGCCTTTTCATCACAAATTCCCCGATTTCCCTGGTGTGGATCTGCTTTATCTCTTCTTTCTGAATGTACTTTTCAAGCTCATCAACAATCTTTTCCAGATCTTCGATATCTATCTGCCTTTTCTGACAGGATTTCAAAAGGCCGTTAAGTATCTTTGTCCTGTCATAATCCTGCACCTCGGTATTTCTCTTGATTACCATAAGAGGAGTCTCCTCTATTCTTTCATATGTGGTAAATCTCTTATTGCAGTTATTGCATTCCCTTCTTCTTCTGATTACCGAGTTCTCTTTAATCAGCCTGGAATCAACAACTGAATCATCAATTGAATTGCAGTATGGGCATTTCATTATCTATGATTGGTTAACCAGTATATGTTTTACAATTGTAAGGATTTCCCTGCTTTTAAAGGGCTGGTCTATACAGGCCTCGATTTTATCGAGGTTAATATCTTCGGGGTTCTCTGTGTTCCTTATAAGAATAATTGGGATATTCTTTGTTTCTTCTTTTTCCCTGATTAGCCCGATTAATTTAGCAGCTTCCAGTACTTCAACCTTTTCATAAAGCATCAGGATATTTGGGGTTTTATTGCAGATTATCTTCCAGGCATCCATGCCTGTCGGTGAAAGGAATACTTTGTAATTTGCCATATCAAGTATCTTTTTTACAAGAGACCTGTTCTGATTATTCTTATCCACAACCAGAATCGTTTTTTCAGCCGGCTTCAGCTCATCGATTTCAAGAATCCTTTCCAAAATTTTATAATCAGTCCGTGCAAATAAAACCACTTCAGCAATATTTATATCAAATTTGGGTATCATAATCTTTAATACAGCTTTCCCCTTCTCATCAGTCTTTGTGGTTGCCAGTACTTTGCTTTTGTTCTTGTTTTTCTGTCTAATCTTAACGCCTACAGTAACGTCAGGTATAGGATCAAGAGTCTCCACATTTTTCACGATAACCTCAATAGTGTCTTCATTCTTAAGGTAGAGCTTTGAACCCTTTGTAAGAAATACATCATACTCAATCTCATCCAGGTTGATTTCCGGTTTTGATTCCTGGAGAAAATCAAGGATTACCTGGTCAAGAGATTTAGGGCCATCTGTCAGGTCCTCATTCTCGCTTTTATCAAATATATATGTCTTGGTATCATCATCTTTTTCGCCAAACAATTCCTTGCTTTTAATCTTGAACAGTACTTCTTTGTGCTGTGTTTCCATCATTTTTGCGACGACTTTCAGGATATCATCCCTTTCCAGGTAGTCTTTGTAGGAAGACCTTTTTGATGCCAGTATTGCTCCTCCCTGGTAGACAAGCGATTCTATGACAGGATTGCTTAAACCTTTATCTTCGGTTTGAATATGATATATTGCGCCGTCAATCTTGATTTCAGTGTTGAACCCGCTTATCATTTGCGTCCTCCATATAGAACATTATTACTGCAGCTCGAAAAACCTCGCTGTAAAATGCCTCAGAACCTTTGGTTCGAATGCAAACCCGACACCCTTAATCTTATCCTTGTATCCCTTTATCTTGTTGAATACATTAAGGGTATAATCCATGTGAGAATTTGTATAGACCCTTCTCGGAATAGCCAGTCTTACAAGTTCCATCGGAGATGTGATCTGTTTATCTGTCTTTTCATCCTTTTTTCCGAACATTACGCTGCCAATTTCGCAGGCCCTTATCCCTCCCTCTCTGTAAAGTGCAATAGCCAGTGACTGGCCGGGAAAATGGTGAGGCGGAATATGGGAAAGGAACGATTTTGCATCAATATATACTGCATGCCCCCCTGGAGGTTCGACTATGGGAACACCGTTTTTAACAAGGTTATTGCCCAGATAGCTTACCTGTGATATTCTAAAATCAAGATAATCCTCTTCCAGCACCTCATTGAGCCCCTGTGCTATTGCCTCCAGGTCTCTTCCAGATAAGCCACCGTATGTCGGAAAACCTTCAATAAGGATCAGCTTGTTTTTCAATATCTCATAGAGGCTTTTGTCTTTAAGAGCGATGAATCCCCCTATATTCACAAGTGCATCCTTCTTTGCGCTCATTGTGCATCCATCAACATAGGAAAACATCTCTCTTACAATTTTTCTCACAGTCCAGTCTTTATATTTCTCCTCTCTCATTTTTATAAAATATGCATTCTCTGCAAATCTGCAGGCATCAAGGAACAGCGGTATTCCGTATTCTGAAAGGAGATTTTTGGTGTCTATGATATTCTGCAGTGATACTGGCTGTCCTCCTCCGGAATTGTTCGTGACAGTGATCATACAAAGCGGAACATTTTCCGGGCCGGTTTGCTCAATATAGTCCTTTAGCTTATCAATATCAATGTTTCCCTTGAAAGGATAATGAGAGGAAGGATTCAATCCTTCATCAATAACCAGGTCTACTGCCACACCTGCATTGGCCTCAATATTAGCCCTTGTGGTATCAAAATGGGTATTATTGGGAATTACTGAACCTTTTTTCAGTATGGTTGAGAAGAGTATATTTTCTGCTGCCCTGCCCTGGTGTGTCGGAATCACATATTCAAACCCTGTAATGCTTCTGACCGCATCATAAAAGTGGTAGAAGGATTTTGCCCCTGCATAGGATTCATCACCCAGCATTATTGATGACCATTGCCTTGCACTCATGGCAGATGTGCCGCTGTCAGTAAGAAAATCAATAAATATATCTTCAGCTTTAATATTAAAGGTATTAAAACCTGCTTCAGCAAGGATTCTCTCTCTATCATCCCTGTTTCTAAGAGTGATCTTCTCGACTGATTTGATCCTGTAAGGCTCAACAATATTCATCAATAATCTCCTGTAGTAAATGATAAAGAAAGATTATATTAATTCATAATATATGTCAAAATTTTTTATAATGATTGTTGTTCCCTGCCTTTTTAAAAGACCCTCCAATTCTTCATTTATAAGATAATCATCAATTAATATAACTTTATATATTTGACAATTCTCCTATAAAAGATTAAGAATTAATAGTAAGATCTTTAGAAAAAATATGTAAGGAGATTATATAATGGAAGAATATATCAAAAAGGTATCCGAACTGCTTAACATGGTTACAGAAAATACCAGCTGGAGGCAGAAAAACTGTATAAACCTTATCCCCTCTGAAAACACACCTTCAACATTTGTAAAATTTTGTGAAATATCAGATGCGGCAGGCAGGTATGCAGAGCATAAAAAGGCCCTGAAAAAGGAAAGAAAGGCACTTGAAAACTCAAGGGCACTCAAGGGCACAGATATATTCTATTATCAGGGTACAGATTTTATTAACTTCATCGAACTTGAAATAAACAGGGAATTTGCAAAATATGCCGGTGCAACCCATGTTGAATCCAGGCCAATAAGCGGCCAGCAGGCAAATGAAATCGTGTTTAAGGCTATGGTTAAAAACCTGAACAGAGACAAGGCAAAACAGGGATTATCCGATTGCGGGAGAATGCTTTGTGTTATGAACAATGAGCTGACTTATGGCGGTCATCTTAGTGCACAGCCATTTGGAGCACTCTTTAATATGGTTGAGAGTGACCATGTGATAAACTTTCCCCTGCGTAAAGACAATCCTTATATGATTGATGCTGAAATAATGTGCAATCTTATTGAAGAGCACAAGCCCCCCCTGATGGTTTTCGGCAAAAGCATGTTTCTGCATCCTGAGCCTGTAAGAAAGGCAAAGGACTGCATAGATAATCTTGGCCTGAATACCGTAATAATGTATGACGCTGCCCATGTTATGGGAATTATAGGAGATTATTTTCAGAATCCATTGAAAGAAGGAGCAGATGTAATTACAGGTTCAACACACAAAACATTCTTCGGCCCGCAGAGGGGAATAGTCGCTGTTTCAAACCAGGACGGCAAGCTGGATAAATTCTTTTCAGACATTAATTCAAGGGCTTTTCCCGGATCATTGAGCAATCACCACCTCGGGACTCTGGTAGGCATGCTTATGGCTACATATGAGATGAATGCATTCAAGGATGAATACCAGAAAACAGTTGTTGAGAATGCAGGATCCTTTGCACAGAGCCTTGAGGATTTTGGAATAAGATGCGAGGGAGGAAAAGAATATGGATATACAAAGACCCACCAGGTTGTTATAAATACAAAAGAGTACGGAGATGGCAAAGAATTAGCAGCATTGCTCGAGGACAGCAATATTATCACAAATTACCAGGCTCTTCCTTCTGATGAATCATTCCTTAATCCAAGCGGAATCAGAATGGGGGTATCTGAAATGACAAGATTCGGAATGGGGAAAAAGGAATTTCACCAGATTGCTGGATTTATTGCAGATATCATAAAGAACAAAAATAATATTAAAAACGAGGTCTCAAAATTCAGAAAAGATTTTCTGGAAATGAGATATGTATTTGATAAGGAAATGCATGCCAGCATACTGAAAAATGTAATGGAAAATGTAATACCCTATGAGAAGGATTTTGACCTGATATTCGGATAATAAGAACAGTATATTAAAGGAAATTAAGATGGTAAACATACGATCCAACTATCTCAGTGATTTCGGGTCACAGACATTTGATATAAGCAATCTGCCTTCAGCGATCGGAGAAAAGCTGCAGAACTTTTTTATAAACAATCTCCCGATCAATGCTGAAACTGCTGAATTAATTGCACTTGAAATGAAAAGATGGGCAATTTCCAGGGGCTGTACACATTATACACACTGGTTCCAGCCCCTGACAGGGCTGACAGCAGAAAAGCACAACACATTTCTGCAGGTAAAAAGCTTTTCAAAGAAAAAAATAATAGAGGAATTTTCTGCTGCAGAACTGATCCAGGGGGAACCTGATGCATCCTCATTCCCGCACGGGGGTATAAGGTCCACATTTGAAGCAAGAGGTTACAGCGTATGGGACCCATCATCGCCATCATTTATTATGGAATCCGGCAGGTCAAAGACTCTCTTTATCCCGAGCATATTCATAAGCTATACAGGAGATGTACTGGATAAGAAAACACCGCTTCTGCGTTCAATCAAGGTTCTTTCCGAGCTTAGCACAAATCTTCTCAAGCTTTTTGATATAGATGCAGGTTTTGTCTCTCCACTCATTGGCCCTGAGCAGGAATATTTTCTCATACCCAAGGAATATATTAAAGACAGGCTGGACCTGAATGTACTTGGCTATTCGCTGTTCGGCGCCAAATGCCCCAGAGGACAGAAATTTCAGGACCATTATTTTGGTTCTATCAAAGAAAATATATTGTCCTTCATGCAGGATACCGAAGAAACCCTTATTAAGCTGGGAGTTCCGATAAAAACACGGCATAATGAAGTCGCTCCAAACCAGTTTGAGCTTGCTGTGCTTCCAGAGCACTGCAATATTTCATCTGACCATAATCAGCTTATAATGGAGGTCTTAAGAAGGCATGCACCAAAATATGATCTTATCGCCCTCTTTCATGAAAAACCCTTTTTCGGGGTAAATGGAAGCGGAAAGCATATAAACTGGTCTCTGGTGACCGATTCGGATGTAAATATCTTTGATATACCTTCTCACGGAAAAAATGCCGTCGTCTCATTACTCTTTATCTCCGGTTTTATCAGGGGCATCCATCTTTATAATGACCTTCTCAGATCAGTATTTGCGTGTGCGGGAAACGACAGAAGGCTGGGTGCCCATGAAGCGCCTCCCAGTGTCATTTCCCTTTATCTGGGAAATGAACTGACAGATGTGTTTGAAAATATTGACAGCATGTCAGACAATGCAACAAAGCTGGGGGCTAAAGAAAATACCATTATTGACGGCCTGAGGTTCCTGACATATATAAAGAAGGATAATACGGACAGGAACAGGACATCACCTGTTGCATTCACAGGGAATAAGTTTGAATTCCGAATGGCTGGGGCCTCTCAGTCAATTGCCTTTCCCAATACTGTTATAAACATGATTATGGCAGATTCAGTAGATTATATATATAAAAAGCTTAAAGACTCGCTGCAGAGCAGTGATGATATCTATAAATCAGCAGCAGAGATCATAAAGGATAATTACAGCAGGCATAAATCTGTAATTTATAATGGCAATACCTATGAAAAAGAATGGCAGGATGCTGCAGAAGAAAGAGGTTTGTTTGTCGCCGCCTCAACACCCTATGCCCTCGATAAGATGATTTCAGATAAAAATATTGATCTTTTTTCAAGATACAATGTATTGAAAGAGACCGAGATCAGGGCAAGATACAATGTAAAGCAGAATATCTATATAGATACAATAGAAACAGAAATCAGGATAGCAAGAGACATGATAAGGACCAATATAATACCAGCTGTCTTCAAATACCAGCACATTCTGGCAAAATCGATAAAGGCCGCAGACAAATGCGATCAAATCGAGGAAGATACAATGAGAGTCCAGAAGGATTATCTTTCCAGGATATCATATAAATTGACGGAATTGCTTAAAATACTTAAAACACTTGATAATATCAATGAGAAGATCAAGGACCTTGAATATCATGATAAGCCGTATTTCTACGCTGATAAGGTCAGCAGAGTAATCGCTGACGCCAGGGATATAATTTCGAAACTTGAAGAAAGGCTGGATTACGAATTATGGCCTCTTTCAAAATACTCTGATATGTTTTTTGGAATTCAGTAAGGCCGGGGCTCCTGTTTATTATGCATAATGACCTGAACTCAAGAAAGCTTTTTCATATAACTGCAGGCTCAATAATACCTCTGGTATACCTGTATTCCGGGCTCACAAAACCAGAGGCCATTATGATCCTGTTCCCTTTTCTTCTTCTTGGGCTTGTCTTTGAATACTACAGGCTTCTAAACAAAAGTTTTGCAGATTTTGTTTATAAGCACCTTGCCAGGCTTTTTAAAAAGGACGAAAAAGACAGGATAAACTCTTCAATTACACTAATACTTGGTTGTTTTATCACTGTTCTTTATTACGATAAAACAACTGCAATAGCTGCAATGTTTGTTCTTAGCATTGCTGACCCGATTGCATGTCTTGTCGGGTCAAAATACGGCATTATCAAAATAGGCAAAAAAACTCTGGAGGGGTCTTTATCTTTCTTTATATCAGCAGGATTAATTATTCTATTATTCTATGATCTTAAGACAGCTCTGGCCGGCGCTTTATTATGCGCTCTTACGGAATTGTTCATAAAGCCCCCTCTTGATGATAATCTGATTCTTCCTCCTGTTTCAGGCATGTACCTGATAATTCTTCAAAAATTACTTGTGCAGGTATAGGTAAACGCCTTCACCGTTCTTTGAGTCATTTATCTTTCCATAGAATTTCTCATCCATAACCTCTTCATATCCATCTACTGTAAGGTATCTTGCCGTAATCTGGACCCCATTATCCTCATAAAATCTGATCCTGACATAATTATAAACATAGCCACTTCTGAAATGAGCGATCAGGACCGACTCAGATGATACAATCATTGCTTTCGGGTTATTAATGCTCATTTTTGGAAAATACTCAAACGTTTCAAGATTCATCCCGCCAATTGCATCGGGTGAGTTAATCTCTTCATTATCAGATATAAGCCTTGTCTTCCCATAATGAATGACCACCCTTACACTTTCACCGTTTGTAAGCGCTTTGTAAAGGCCAGAAAAATCATTTATCTGTATCTTTTCGGCAGAAATATCCAAAGACACCATTAATAAAACGACAAGTAAGAGAGAGGATTTAATTGCAATCTTCATTTCGAACTCCTTTCAAATTTTTGATTATATTTCGAAAACATGAGACTATACAGGCAGAAGAACATGGAATTTTGCACCCTGCATTCTGTTGCTGTCAAGATTAATCTGGCCTCCGTGCATTTCTATAATTCGTTTTGCTATGGATAATCCCAGCCCTGTTCCGCCTCCTCCTTTCTTTGAGCTGAAGAATGGATTGAATATGTAATTCATTATATCATTGGATACACCGCTGCCATTATCCTCTACTTCGATATTTACATAAGATTCTTCTGGATAAATTCTGATTATAATTTTGGGGTCACTGACAAATTTAAGCTCGTCCAGAGAGTTGATAAGCAGGTTTATAAATACCTGCTGAATTTTCATTGGATCGATGTTCAGGTTTATTATTCCATCAGAGTATTCCCTTTCAATATTTAAATCCTCAATTCCCTTATAATCAGATATAGCGTGATTAATGGATAATTCCATGACATCAATTATATTGCTGCTTACAAAATTAAGGTTTGTAGGCTTTCCGAACTGCATAAGGTCTTTTATGAATCTCCTTGCCCTGTTTATCTGTGAAACCATATTGTCAAATATATCCTTGTTGTCTCCGGTTATTTCCCTTAAAAATTCAATATTTGTCCTTAGAATCCCTAAAGGATTTCTCAGCTCATGTGCAACAGCAACAACCAGGCTTCCAATCTCAGCCATTTTTTCAGCCTGCTGCAGGGATAATTCCCTTTCCCTTAATTTTTCAGAAAGATAGAAATTATGAATAGCCATAGAAGCCTGATTTGCCAGGCCGGATAGAATATCAAGATCATCACTGTTAAATGGTCTTTTATTGTGCTTATTGTTTACATTCATTATTCCGTATATCTGATCTCCAGCTTTCAAGGGGAGGGACAGAAGGCTTTTGGTATTATATTTTCCTGTGATGTCAGCTTTCTTAAAAACGGGATCCTTTTCAATATCCGTTACAAGAAGAGATTCGCCTTTTTTCAGTATATAATGAGTAACAGAGTCCTCATTGCTGACCCTTGTGTTTACAATATCTTTTGCTTCTCCGGCAGCAGCCTTGACAATGAGTTCACCTGTTTTATCCTTAATTACTATGC
This sequence comes from uncultured Candidatus Sumerlaeota bacterium, assembly GCA_964389675.1. Taxonomy (GTDB): domain Bacteria; phylum CAYMEV01; class CAYMEV01; order CAYMEV01; family CAYMEV01; genus CAYMEV01. The sequence continues at coordinate 45,113 of CAYMEV010000020.1, read as the reverse complement.
TTCCCCTGAGTGCATCAACTTCCCTGAGTGCAATATTCAGTATTACATCCAGAACAAGTTCCAGATTGAACAATTCAGATATTGCAGTTTTCCCGGCCTTTTTCAGGGACATGAGCTCAAGTATCTTTTTCTGCAGGATATCATCTCTATTTAAAAGCTCCTGGTAAGCGCTTTTAAGTTTTTCTTTCTCCTCTTCAATCCTGCTTTTCAGTATTTCGTTGAACATGCTTATTTTCCTGTTCAGTTTGTCCTTTTCCCTGTTAACCTGCAGAAGGGTTGCAGCTTTATCCTTTAAATCAAGAAAGAGGTGGGCATTTACAATATTAATTGCCAAATGCGACGCAAAAACCTTCAAAAGCTCAAGGTCGTCTTCAGTAAAATCCCTGCCTATCTTATCATTGAGGTTTATTACTCCTATAACTGTGTCATAGAACATTATGGGGGTACTTATAAAGCTGCTCTTTTTATAGTCCGTACCGCTTTTGAGGTATTTAAATCTGTCTTCCTTCTCTATATCATTGACTATTATGCTTTCCCTGTTCTTTGCAACAAAATAGGAGATGCTGTCCTTCCTGAGTGATTTGAATCCGCTTTTGACAGTGCCTGGAAGCCCTATACATGCCTTTACGATAAGCTCTTCATCCTCAAAGAGAAGTATTGATGCTTTTTCAACCCCTAAAATACCTTTAAGTGAGTCTATTGACTTTGAAAGCAGCTTTTCAATATGAAGTTCCTTGTTGAGGTCGCTTATTATACTGTTGAATTTCTCCAGTATTGATATCTTTTTAATATATGAATTCTTTACCAGCTTATGGTTTATAATTGCCTTTTCAATTCTAATTTTTAAGTGCAGGCCTATCTCATCGCCATATATAATTTCATCAAAGACTGTTTTGAAAATATCAGGGGGATCCTCTTCCTTTACATCTGAAATGATAGCTATTAATATGGAATTTTTTAAAACGTATCTGTACCTGGATATTTCAATATCACTGTCAATGCCTGCAATATCAATTAAAATTGCATTATCAGTGTACCTACAACTCTCATCAAAGCTTTGCAGGAATGCATCAAATGATAAAACTGATACATCTGCAAAATCCCGCAGTTTTGATAAGATTATCCCGGGAAGTGCTTTTGAATCAGATACTATTAATACAGGTGTTTGTTTAGGGTCATCATCAGCCATATATAAAAATAACGAAAAAATTAATATAATGGCAGGGGCTTTTTTGTCCAGGCCCCTGCCTGTTTAACTGCATTATACTATCCGTTTGCCATCAACGGAATTCAGAAAATCCCAGTATTCATCAACCTGTTCTTGAAGGCTTTCTAAAACAGCCTTATTTGATTCCTTGTGAAGGTGCCTGAATCTTGCCTGAAGCTTCGTGAACTCAGTCACAGGAAGTTTCTCCTTTGGCCTGTAGTTGATTTTCAGTACGCCTTTCTCAATTTCATAAAGTGGCCACAGGGCGGTTTCAACAGCATATTTTGATATCTCCACTGACTTATCTTCAGGATAGCCCCATCCCGGGATACATGGCGACAATACATTTATAAAGGCAGGCCCTTTCAGTTCCAATGCTTTTCTAAGCTTATCATGCAGGTCCTGCCATTTATTTACAGTAGCCTGCGCTGCGTACTGGATATGGTGACCGGCAACAATAAATGTAAGGTCTTTTCGCTTCTGAGGTTTTCCAGGTATAACCTTGCCTGCTGGAGATGTTGTAGTTGCTGCACCGAATGGAGTGGCGCCGCTTCTCTGTATACCCGTATTCATATAAGCACCGTTATCATAGCATATATAGAGGAAATCATGCCCCCTTTCGATAGCCCCTGATAAGGACTGGACCCCTATATCATAAGAGCCTCCGTCTCCGCCGAAAGCGACAAATTTAATATCCTTGCTTATTTTTCCCTGCTTTTTGAGGCTCTGGTACATAGCCTCTACTCCGGAAATAGTGGCGGCTGCATTTTCAAAAGCACTGTGTATCCAGGGTGTATTCCATGAAGTAAACGGGTATATAGTTGATGCAACTTCCAGGCATCCGGTGGCATTGGCAATCACAAGCGGCCAGTCAGAAGCCATAAAAAGCATTTTAGCAATTATCGGGATAGGACAGCCAGCACATAATCTATGACCGGATGTAAACAAATTATTCCTGTTTGGTAAATCTTTTGCTCTAACCATTTCTTTAATTATCCTCCTTATTCCCTATGAGTAATATATTCACAGACTGGCGGCATTTTGCCTGACTGCAGAAAATCATTCATTTCATTATAGATCTGATCTATATGAACCTCTTCCAGATCTCTGCCACCTAGGCCATAAATCTTGCCATAAATGACAGGACGCTCCTTTGTATTATAAAGAGCACTCCTGATCTCAGCAAGGACCGGTCCTGACTGCGCCCCAAAAGAGTCGCTTCTGTCAAGCACACATACTATCTTTTTGCCTTTTAGCTCTTCTATTATCTCTTCCACTGGAAATGGACGGAAGAGCCTCAGTTTCAGAAGGCCTATATTGATTCCCTTGTTCTTGTAGCTGTCAATCATGTATTTTATTGTTCCTGCTGAGCTGTTTAATGCTACTATGGCGATATCTGACTGATCAAGATTATATTTCTCATAAAGGCCATATTCTCTTTTGAACTGCTTCTTATAGTCCTCAGCAACCTTGATTACCACACCCTTTGCATTTTTCATGGCAACCTGCTGCTGCTTTTTAAATTCAATGTAATAATCCTGAAGGGCCAGCAGGCCCATGCTAATTGGATTATCAACATCAAGGAGAGGAAGCTTTGGTTTATATTCGCCGATAAACCTCCTTACCTCTTTATCCTCGAGATAATCAACCCTTTCAATGCTATGGCTTGTTATAAATCCATCAAAATTCACCATGACGGGCAGTAATACATCCGGGTGCTCAGCAATTCTGACTGCCTGGATCAGATTGTCATAAGCCTCCTGTGCATTTTCGCTGTAGAGCTGAATCCATCCCGTATCCCTTGAACCCATTGCATCGGAATGATCACAATGGATATTAATTGGAGCCGATAGAGCTCTGTTGACTACGGTCAATATAATAGGAAGCCTCATCCCGGAAGCAATATAAAGCATTTCCCACATCAGTGCCAGGCCGTTTGCACTCGTTGCATTCATAACCCTTCCGCCGGCTGCTGAAGCTCCGATACATGCACTCATGGCAGAGTGTTCACTCTCAACGGTCACAAGATTTGTTTTAACTACGCCATCATGCACGAATTCTGAGAAATCTTCCATGACCTGAGTGGAAGGTGTAATAGGATATGCGGCACATACATCAGGATCTATCTGTTTCATGGCATATGCAGCAGCTCCATTTCCAGTTGTTGCAACTATTACTGTCATTCTACCTCTCCTTTTCTGTATTTTTCTTCTTCGTCCATTGTAAGAGCCTTATTGCCTTTTTTCCCGGGACATTCATTTGCACATATTCCGCAGCCTTTGCAGTAATCATAATCTATACCCGCCATCTTTCCATCTTTGATGATTATTGCCATATCAGGGCAAAAAACATAGCAGAACAGGCATTGAATACAATTATCGCTGTTATAAATCGGCCTTTTTGAACGCCAATCGCCGGTCTTGTTCATCAGTGCTGTCCCGCCCTTGGGAATAGTGCCTCCAATTGGTATTTCCTTATATCCTTTTAAGCTGTCAAACATTTTCCTTAGCCTCCTTATATCCTCTTTCAATAGATTTTATATTGCCCTCGACAATCTTGTCGGAAAACCTTCCCCTGAAGGTTTTTTCCGCAGCCTTAATTACCTCTTTAAGGTCAACAATCCCTGTAGCTTTGACAAAAAGCCCAAGCATAGGGGCATTCGGGATTGCCCTTCCAATAGTGTCAATAGCAATAGCGTTTGCAGGCAAAGTAAAAGTCTTGTTTTTTATTCCGAGCTTTTTCTGAATAATGTCAGGGTCTTCAATAGTATTGACCAGAAACACGGTATTATCCTTAATACCTGTTACTATATCAGGTCTGCCTATCAGTGTATTGTCAACAATTATCACCACATCCGGCTCTTTTACAGGCGTATGCAGTGTTATCTTGTTTTTGGAAAATCTGTTGAAGGCCTTCAAAGGGGCTCCCCTTCTTTCAGGACCATATTCCGGAAAAGCCTGAATATACATTCCGGTTGACAGAACTGAGGATGCAAGCATTTTAGCACCTGTGACAGTACCCTGCCCGCCTCTTCCATGCCAACGGACCTCGATGTATTCTTTCATTATCAAACCTCCTGATATTATTTATCTGATTATACAATAATAATAATTGTATGCCTCATTTTTGTTGCTAATCAGCTGTGAAAAAATCCTATCACTGTTAGCATTTTTTGCAAGGAAATTTATTTATATATGCACAAGGTAAATCATTTAAAATGGAAGTAATAATAAGCTGGCTGATTTATAGATCATTTTATATAATTACCATGTCTTTATATTAAGGTTACTTATATATATAATATATTCATAAAACAATATTTTAGGATAATTTATATTTTTATTAACACATCTCTTTTGAAAGATATAATTATCTTTATGGACAAAGAAGAATTCAGCAAAATTCTGGATATGATGCCTCAGTCATCAGGATGCTATATCTTTTACGATAAAAACGGTATAATCCTGTATATAGGAAAATCTATAAATATTAAAAACAGGCTGAAAAGCTATCTGGACAGTTATGACCGGGATATCAAGACAAACAGGCTGATAAGGCAGGCAAGCAGGATTGAAACCATATCCACAGAGTCAGAAAAGGATGCCCTTCTACTGGAAAACAACCTCATTAAAAAGAATAAGCCTGTATTTAATGTTCTTCTAAAGGATGATAAACAGTACCCTTTGCTTGAAATTGATATTTCAGATGATTTTCCCACCATTTCCCTGAAAAGGAAGGTTGAAGAAAAAAGCAGGATTTATTTCGGCCCGTTTATCAGCACCAGGAAACTAAGACAGAATATCAAGCTATTAAGGAGGCTATTTAAAATCAGGGCATGCTCAGGCAGATTAAAGCCATCAGATACTAATAAGCCCTGTCTTTATCATCAGATAGGAAACTGTTCAGCTCCATGCTGCAGAAAGATCTCCAAAAAAGAATATCAGGAAAATGTCAGAGATATGCTTTTATTTCTAAAGGGGAAGAATAATGAGCTTTTAGAGATACTGAATAAAAAAATGATTGATTATTCCAATAATCAAATGTACGAAGAGGCTTCTTATACACGAGATAATATTAGATATCTTAAATCAATACTTCAAAAACAAAAGGTAATAATCGACTCAGAGAAAGATATTGATGTTATTTCAACATATATTGAGGGTGAATATATTGTTATATCCACCCTTTTTGTCAGGAACAGGAATCTGATAGATAAGAAGGATATTTATTTCTATATAAGGGATAAGATAATTGATGACTCCTTTCTGTACAATTTTATTCTGAATCAATATTCAGAAAACAGCTATGTTCCGGATATTCTTGTCTTAAACAACAAGAATATCAATAGGGACATACTACAGAAGATACTGGGGAAAAACAAGAAGGAGATCAAAATAGTCACCCGTCCTAAAAAACAGCTTCTAAACCTTATGATGACTGCAGAAAAAAATGCAGCAGCCTATTTTGAGCACCGCCTTACCTATCATCACAGCTATATAGAAAATATAATGCAGGCAATAAAGGGCTCATTAAACCTTAAAAAAACACCATCATCCATAGACTGCTTTGATATATCCAATCTTTTCGGGAAAAATTCTGTTGGAGTCTGCATAAGATTCCAGGAAGGACACCCGAAAAAGAGCCTTTATAGAAGGTTTAACCTGAAGAACAGGATAAATGACTTTGAAGGGATGAAAGAAACTGTATACAGAAGGTATGAAAATCTTGCTGAGAAGGAAATGCCGGACCTTATAATTATTGATGGTGGGGCAGTGCAGTTGTCAAAAGCTTTAGAAAGCCTGTCCGCATTAAACATGGAAATACCCGTGATATCAATCTCAAAAATAAATGATAAAAACCAGCTGTATGAAAAGATTCATATGGCAGATAGTCAAATAATCGACATAAGGCCGAAAGACAGCCATCTCCTATTTCTATCCAGAGTGCGGGATGAGGCACACAGATTCGCCGTTTCCTCTCACAGGGCAAAGCGAAAGAATGACATGATAAGATCATTATTGGAAGAAATACACGGGATAGGCCCGGAAAAAAGAAAGCATCTGCTGAGTCACTTTAAATCTGTTGATGAGATATCCAGGGCAACTATAAAAGAACTAAGCAGCATAAAGGGTATATCACCGGAACTGGCAGTTACAATAAAAACCTATATGAAGTCCCTCATCAGCTGATTTAATTTATACATAATTCCAATATAAATGCCACGGGCTGTCAATTTTCCGTCTCACTACCTGCTGTTAGCCTGATCGTACTGATCAAAAGGAGTCCAAAGAGATAAACAGAGCAGGCAATAAAGATAACAGCCTTAAATCCAAAAGTAAGTGCTAAAATTACACACAATACGGACCCTATTACTGTTGTATAGCCATTTATTCCCCATACCCATGGAATAAGATCCTTTGATACATTATCTGTTATTCTTATTCCCAGAGGGAATGGCATACCCATTATAATCCCAAGAGGAAAAATCATAATAACAGAAACCAGGATCCTTGCAAATGTAGAATAACCGAGGAAAATATCAAAAATTGCTGGGCTGAGGTAAAGAAGCAGGAATGATATAAGGACAACACCAGGAATTATAAATAATAAAGCCTTTTGAGGATAATTCGCAAAACGTGAAGATATAAAGCTTCCGATACCCGCTGCCGTCAGCAGAGAAAATAAAACGACCGTTACTGAGTATGTAGGGTTACCCATAAACAGTGTAAACTTCTGTATAAAGACTATTTCGATCAATATAAAAGCCATTCCCAGGGAAGCAAAATATCCCATAAACCGCAATTTGCCCTTTGCTTTCAGACCCTTTCGCTTAAACAGGTATAGCGGTAATATAATAAATATTACAGAAAGCAAAGCTGCTTCGATCAGGATAATAACGAGTGAATGATCTGAAGCACTGCTTTCGGAGACTATGAACTCAGGAAGGTTCTCTTCATCCGTATATCCGCCGAATTTTGTAAAATGGTTGAAAAACGGCCTGTTATCATCAACAGGGGACATATCAATTCCTGTTTCCTTGTAATATGTCTCAATAAATCCCTCCGTTTCTATAAGGTTTTTATATAATTCATATTCATGATGGGTAATATTCAGTCCTTCGGGACCATATACCCCTTTCAGCTGTCCTTTTGAGCCTTCTATCCACTGGTTGAACAACTCGATCTCTTCGGGAGTAAATTCCCCGTTCTTATAATAGAACTGTCCTCCGCCATATTTATGCAGCGGATCTGTAAGAATAATTATTCTGTTTTCGGGATTTTCAATACCCAGTTCTTCCATAGCCTGAACAGCGACTGTAGCCAGCCTGACAGCACCCCATCTTCTTATAAAAATATAACCATCCGTTTTCAGGTGTTCTATATATTCTTTGAATGCATCAACAGTAATCAGATAGGTCTCAGAAACATTCATGGCTCCTGATGCAATAGCAACAGGAGAAGCATTGTTTATCTGCTGAATTATATCGTATTTATTTGTACTTCTTTTTATATAGCTTCTTCCTTCATCATTAATAAGCCTTACATTCGGCATATTGAAAATACCGCCTATAAAATCATTGTATTCATTCTGAACGATATCAACAATGACCGGGTCCAGCTCTACACCAATAAGAGATCTGGGCTTGTGAGTAAGAGCATACAGCACCTCCTCTCCGCCGCACGGCCCAACTATCAGTACGTCTGCATCAGGTTTTAGAAAATATACAATACCCGCTCTCTTTGACGGTTCCATGCCGTAAAATTCGCCATCAAACGGTTTCATGAAGCCCTGGTTACTGCCGCCATCTATCCATATTATTTTGTCAAGTCCATATTCTGCTACATCAATTCTTGAGATTGGCCCCCATCTGCTGAACTCAATTTTACCTTCCTCTTCAAGTACATTAAAGCTCCTTTTCAATTCATGTACTTTAACAAAAAATACAGTCTCTCTGAAGGGCAGAAATAAAGCAAGCAGAACAATAATGCATAATGAAGTAATAATGCATTTTTTGGATATCGTCCTGCTGAAAAAAAGCGCAGCAAATGCACCCATTATAGCCCCGAATATCACAGTACCTGAAGCCCCTGCACCTGGAACCATCGGCATTATAAGAAAGCATCCAATGCCTGCACCTATAAGGTTTGAAAAATAGAGCCTGTTGACCTTTTTGGGCATTCTGGATAATATCAGAGCAACTACAACACCATTGAAAAAGAATGGCACAGCAAGGGATATATAATATATTGCAAGGTATATATATTGAAGGGGATTATCTTTCAGTTCTGAGAACCTTAAAGGGACTTCCACAACAATTTTAAGAGTAATAATGGTTGATATGGAGAATAACAGTGAAAAAATGACTAATGCTCTATTAAGGTTAATTCTCTTAAAAAACGGAAATATGGATAAAGCAACTCCGCTGAACCCAAAACCAAACAGTGCTGTACTAATTATAAGAAATGCAAAATGGCTGAAAAAGGAAACGGAAAATATCCTTGTCATGGTGACTTCCACCAGAAGAGATGCTGCTGAGACAACAGCCAGACCGAGATAATACCACACCATCTTTGTTTCTTTTTCAAATTTTCCAAAAATCAGAGAAAAAATATTTCTTATAAGGAACAATCCGATAAATATATATAAAATATTAACAAATTTTGTCAGGTATGAATAATCTATAATTGTTTCACCTGCTCTAAAAAATGTTTCACCGGAGAAATGCAGGTAAAAAAGAATTATGATCACAAGCAGGGTAAAAATATCAAATATTCGTAAAATTTTGTCAAGATGAGCTTTTTTCACAATAAAATCCTCCGTTAATTAATCAATGTTTTAAAAGAGTATAAATATATCAGACTAAATGCTATATTTGTCAAGATAAATTGTCCCCTGTCAGATCAGGGCTTCCCCATAGGATCTGGTTATTCTGTTTCCATCAATGTCAAAAATATACGCACCCTCCCGCTCTCCGAATGAAATAGTCTTTTGACTGCCATTTTCATTGAAGGATAGAAGATAGCTGTTCTGATCAAGCCCAGTACAAACCTGGTCGCTGAATCTGTAAGCAAGATATGACAGGTTATCCGGGTCATCCATCCTTATCCTGTCTTTACAGTGCGGAAAAATCTGCACCATCTTTATAAGGCCAAGTCCCCTTGACAGAAATTCGAATTCACTTCTGATCGGTGAGTTAAAATGGTTGTAATCATTGTATATGATGACATTCCTGCACATTATCATAGAACCTGCAGAAATGGTAAATATTCCAACCCTTCTTTCCAACTGCCTTTCAAAAACCTTGTTTAAACCAAAAAAATTAATGCTGTCAAGCAGTGTTGTTATATTGCCTCCAAATATAAAAATGGCTGATGATTCATCTATCTTTCTCTCAAGCTCAGACCTGCGTGCTTGATAAGCTTTGTCTTCAATAATTCCTGATTTGTCAAAGAAAAGCTTTGAGAGCCTGCTATCGACCCTTGCAAATATATTATCCTGGAATCTTACCTGCCTTAGCGTTGATTTTATATCACGCCCCAGATAATGAAAGGTCCTCTCGTTTATTACCTTATTGAAATCATCATATCCCTGTTTATTGTTATATTTTATTATATCCGCAAGGCTTGTATCAGGGAAGGTTATCCTGAACATATCGTATAAATCCCTGAACATGGCCACCAGCCTTCTGTTCTTAAGCCTGTAGAAGGATTGTATGCTCCTTTTCAGCTTTCTTATCTTGCTGTGTTTGCTCCCTATAAAAGGGTTCAGCCTGAGATACCTTTTCATTTTGCTGTAAAGAAGAAGATTATCCAGGTGTTTTCTGCCGATCCCGATCTCGCCAAATACGTCACTGATATGATCGTAGCATTCCTCTCTTTCACCCCATGAAGCTGTTATCAGGAGGATTTTGCCATTTCCTTCATAGAGTAGCTGTTTTATCTCTTCAGCAAATTTGAAGATCAGGTCCCTTTCAAACAATACATTACCGTTTGATATCAAAAAGCCCTTATCTCTGGGTATCAAAGGAATCTCTCCTTTATAAGACACTATTTATTTTATTATGTTCAGCCAGCATAAAAGAGGTACAAAATCAGCTGTTCTGATCTTTATCCAGGATCTGTATATTCTTATATACCTTGATCCTGGTACCGAAAGCCAGGCTATCCGGCGGGACATCTTTTGAAACAAGGCTCTTTGCCCCTATTACACAATGGTCTCCAATGCTTTTCTCACTGATGACCGTTACATTGCTCCCAAGCCAGCAGTTTCTGCCAATTACAGTGGGTTTTTTCGGAGTTTTTCCCACCTGCATGCAAAATGGCTCCGGGCTGCTGTAATCATACTCTCCGCCTGAAAGTATATGTGTATATGCAGCTATCATGCTTCCTGCGCCTATTCTAAGGTCATAGGAAGAAAAAAGCAGACAGTTGTGGCCGATGTTAGCACCATCTTCGAGAGTGATATTGCCGTTTTTTGATGATATAATTGAATTTCTTCCGATATATACATTATTATTTATATGTATTGAATTATCCGATCCCTTTGCGTCAAGAAGGATATTGTCATCAAGAACAGCATTATCCCCTATTTCGATCCTTTTCGGATGGCGTATGACTATATTTCTCCCAAATACAACACCCCTGCCTATCCTTTTAAAAAACGGTCTGTAGAAGACCTGTCTTAGAAATATGCCAAGGGCTCCGGGGATATTCGAAAACATCAGGGTTAAAACCTCAAAGTATAAAAATCCCGGGAAGCTGCCTTCCCCGTACACAAGAGACTTGTATAAACCCAGCTTTCCCTGTTTTGTTTTTAATTTATGCTGAATTTTATAGCTTGATCCTTCCTGCATATATTCATCACTCCCTGTCAGTATTGTATTGCTTTGCCAATAGCTGAAGCAATCTTTTCTATTTCATCCATAAGGTTCAGGAACTGGTCGGGATATAATGATTGAGACCCGTCACATACAGCCTTCTTTGGATTTATATGTACTTCAACCATTATTCCCTGGGCTCCTGCAGCTATAGCTGCTTTCGCCATCGGGATTACAAGATCCCTCTTGCCCGAACTGTGGCTTGGATCAACAATAACAGGCAGATGGCTCTTTTTATTTACTATTGCAATGGAAGCCAGATCAAGAGTAAAACGTGTCAATGGCTCAAAGCTCTTTATACCCCTCTCACAAAGGATTACATTAGGATTCCCGTGAACCAGTATATATTCAGCAGCCAGGAGCCATTCTTCAATTGTCGCTGCCATACCCCGTTTCAGGAGAACAGGGTGCTTTATACCGCCAAGCTCTTTTAACAGGGGATAATTATTCATATTTCTTGCTCCGACCTGTATAATATCTATTCTGTCCATAAACAGATCAAGATCCCTTATATCAAGAAGCTCAGAAATTGTGTACATTTCAAGTTCATCCGCTATTTCCTTCATTATTTCCAGGCCTTCAAACCCCAGTCCCTGGAAGGAATAGGGTGAACTCCTTGGCTTAAAGGCGCCTCCCCGAAGTATCTTCACACCTCTTTTTCGAAGTGCCCTGGCTGTCTGGTAAAGCTGGTCATGGCTTTCAATTGTACAGGGCCCGGCTATGACTGTTATATCTCTTTTTCCTCCTATAGCCTCTTCACCGACTCTGACAATTGTATCTTCTTCCTTATATTCCCTTCCTGCCTTCAGGAATGGTTCAGTTATCCTGTGGACACCAAGGACTCCTTTCATTGTTTCAATATCTGAAAGGTCCTTTCCCCTTTTATCACCCAGAACATTTATAATTATACGCATATCGTCGGTTGATTTATGTATATTTAAACCCAGGTCAGTCAGCTTCTTGATTACCTTCTCTACATCAGACGGATCAACGTTTTTGTTAAATACTATTACCATTTCAGATTTTCCTTCCTGTTATATTATTCATTCAAGCCCGGTCCTTCTTGACTCGTCAAGGATCCTCTCAAAGATGGCTCTCAGGGAGTTATCCCTCAGGAATTTTCTCTGTTCATTCCTAATATTATTGTATATATCATTTTCTCTGTCAGCATCATAAACATCCATTCCATTTTCCTTTTTTTTCTTTATAACCATTGTAGAAAGCTCAAACCTCTTTTCAAGAAGCTTTGTGATCTGCCTGTCTACATCATCAAGCTGATCTCTCTTTTGCCTGAGAAATTCATTCAGCGACATTACATTCCTCCATATCCTAGTATCCTGTAGAATTAAACCTTATCAATTGTGAATTAATGAAAATGATGATAATTTTGCTTAATAAAAAAGTCAAAAAATAAAAAAACAAAAATAAAGCAAAAACTTTATTAACAAAAAATAAATTGAGGTATATACTAAGTAGATTGAAAAAGAGGTGTGCTTTGACATATGGTACCAGGTGTTACTAAGATAATTACCCTGCCGTTTAAGGAAATAGCTTATTACAAAAATGCCATGTTTAATCCTCTAAGGTTCAGGATTAAAAAATTTGAGCCAAAAATTAAATTATATATTAATAAGAGGAACTATATAATAAAAACGGCTGAAAATTACTCTGACCTTAAGGCTGTGCTGAAGCTCAGATTCCGGGTGTTTTACAATGAACTTCTTAAAAAGAGGCTTCTGTGGGGCATCGACATAGACAAATACGACTTTATCTGCGATCATCTTATGATAATAGACAAAGCCTGCAACACCTGCGTGGGCACATATAGACTGAACAGCTCTGCTTACTCTGATACTTTCTACTCTGAATCGGAGTTTGATATAAGCAATATAAAAAATATATCTGATTCAAAACTCGAACTGGGCAGGGCATGTATCGATCCCTTCTCAAGAAACGGCATGGTAATAGCCCTGCTATGGAAAGGAATATACGATTATATCAAGGCAAGCGAATCAAGGTACCTTTTCGGGCTTACCAGCATTAAAAGCACAGACCCGCAAATTATTGCCAACCTGTCATATTATCTCGATCAATACAGGCCTGATTCAGAAATATTTGATGTCTTCCCAAAAAAGAAATTCATATTAAAAAAACACAGCAATTTCTACAGTAAATTAAAGTCAGACCCGGGCCTGCTTTTAGTTTCAAAGGCAAAGGAGCTTATACCTCCGCTATTGAAGGGCTATCTCAGGCATGGAGCCTATATATGTGGTGATCCTGCATTAGACAGGGCATTCCGCTGTGTTGACTACTTTACGATACTGGATGTAGAAAAACTGCCTGCTTCCATATCAAAAAGGCTTGAATAGATATGCTCCTGTTTCCATTCAAGCTGATAATGCTTATATCTATCATTATCTACTATGCAGTAACATCTGCCTTTATTAATATTCTTAAAAAAGACAGGGCAAACAGGCTTATAAGGCTGGCAGATAACCTTTCAACAGTATCAAAATTAGCGCTGTGGAATCTTGGCATAAAGACAAAGCTCAAAAACAGCTCTAATATTGATCTTGAGGACAATTACCTTGTTCTTAGCAACCATCTGTCATATCTTGACATTTTAGTACTGTCATCAGCACTGCCATCCACTTTTATTACATCGTTTGAAATTAAGGATACCAGATTTTTAGGAGGGCTTTCAAAGGCTGCAGGCAGCATATTCGTTGACCGGGTCAATTATGAGAATATAAGGCTGGAATTATCCGAAATAAGGGATCTTCTGTCTAAAGGCGTGCAGGTCGTCCTGTTTCCCGAAGCCACATCATCTAACGGAGATACCGTATTACCGTTCAAATCAGGGCTTATAGAGTGTATTTTCGGATCAGGAAAGAAAATCCTGCTGATTACATTGAACTACAGGAAGGTTGAAAATAACCCTGTAGACAATAAGAACAGAGATATTATCTACTGGTATGATGAAATGACATTTTTCCCCCATCTGACAGCTCTGCTTAAATCCGGGTCTATTGACGTTGAGATTGAGATAACAGGTATCCTGGATCCGGCATCCTATAAATCGCGAAAGGAAATTTCAGCAGAATCATACAGCCTAATAAAGGAATCCTATCTTAGAAATAAAAATCCAGGCTAAAGCCACTCTTTCTTTTTGAAATATAGAACCATTACAAGGGCAGTCAAAGCCATGATTCCCAGTATGCCGAAATAACCGAAAGGCCATTTAAGCTCAGGCATGTACTCAAAGTTCATGCCATATATCCCTGCAATGAATGTCAGTGGTATAAAAATAGTTGCTATAATTGTAAGCACCTTCATTACCTGGTTCATTCGATGGCTTATACTGCTTAAATAAAGATCAAGCATTCCTGATATCATATCCCTGAAAGTCTCTACCGAGTCAATAACCTGGATAGTATGGTCATACAAGTCCCTGAAGTAGCTTTTTGTGTGGGTTGTGAAATAGAAAGACTCCATATTATCTATCTTTTTGATGATCTCTCTGACTGGCCAGATATATTTTCTCAAAGATAATATTTCTCTTTTCAGTTTATAAATTCTGTTTAGAGTTGCAGAATCAGCGTTATCCATGAGTTCTTCTTCCAGTATCTCTATTTTTTCGCCGATATTTTCAAGGACAATAAAATAATTATCAATAATTGCATCCAGCAGGGAATAACAGAGAAATTCAGGCCTGCTGCTTCTGATTATGCCTTTATGGCTTCTTATCCTTTCCCTCAGAGGGTCGAAAACATCCCCCTGCTTCTCCTGAAAGGTTGCAACATAATTTGCACCCCCTATAATGCTGATCTGTTCAGATTCAACATTATCTGTACTGCTGTCAAAAGATATCATTTTGATTATTATCACGATATAATCATCAAAAAACTCAATCTTTGGCCTTTGATAGGTGTTCAATATATCTTCCAGAATTAAGGAATGAATATTAAACCGCTCTCCCATTTTCTCAATAATGCTTGTATCATGAATTCCATCTATATTTATCCACTTTATTGTTTTTGAATCTATACTGGGGAAGAAGTCCTCTATTTTTTTTAGCCTGGTTTCCCTGCAGTTTTCATCGTCATAATCAATCATTGAAAGGGATATGGCAGTTCCGGCTTCTTTGCCGACATATACAATGCTTCCTGGAGATAATCCAGCCTTTTTTGACCTGTGTTTAATCATTTTAACCATTTAATGAAATACCCGTATCAATCTGACAGGCCAGCCAGGCCGGCAGATGCCTGCCTGGCTGGCATTAACTATCTATACATAAGGACAGGCAACAAGCCTGCCATTTTCTTTTTCTACAAGCCCGGGTTTATTCAGGGCACAGTCAGGCCTGGCTATTGGGCATCTTGTCCTGAATCCGCAGCCAGAAGGTTTTGCCAGAGGATTCGGTATCTCTCCTGTCAGTATCTGCCTCCTCTTTTCCTGAGCCCTTTTCGGGTCTGGAATAGGAACAGCAGAAATAAGTGCTTTGGTATAGGGATGAATGGGATTGTCATAAACATCATCTGCAGGGCCTATCTCTACTATATCGCCGAGATACATCACTGTTATCCTGTCAGAAATATGCTTAACCACAGAAAGGTCATGAGCTATAAACATGTATGACAGATGGAATTCCGCTTTCAGATCATTCAGCAGATTGATCACCTGTGCCTGTATGGATACATCCAGTGCTGAAACAGGCTCATCAGCAATTATAAGCCTTGGATTGGTAGCCAGGGCTCTTGCTATTCCTATCCTCTGCCTCTGGCCACCTGAAAATTCATGGGGGTACCTGTATGTCTGCTCAGCATGCATTCCGACCTTTTCAAGAAGATATACCACCCTGTCAAGCCTTTCCTTCCTGTTCATCTTTGTATGTATCTTAAGAGGGTTTTCAATAATCTGGCCAACTGTCATTCTTGGATTCAATGATGAATAAGGGTCCTGGAATATCATCTGCATCTCTTTTCTGTATGGCCTGATCTCCTTTTTATCAAGTAGCGTAAGCTCTACAGGGCCTTCCTTTGAATAGAACCATATCTCCCCATCAACCTCAACATCCGGGGCAGATAATCTAAGGACATTGATGATAGCCCTTCCTGCACTTGTCTTTCCGCAGCCTGATTCACCGACTATCCCGAGCACCTCCTCCTCATGCATTTTGAACGAAATATCATCAACAGCCCTTACTTCTGCAATCTTTTTCTGGAGTATGCCACCAAAAATTGGATATCTGACCGCTAGGTTCTTAATGTCTAATAATATATTGCTTTTCATCTTTCTTCCCCTGTCAATTTTCTATGTTTTTGTTTTGCTCGGTATTCATTGATGAATCATCTGAGTAAAGGTGGCACCTGACAAAATGATCATTTTCAAGCTCAATCAGCGGAGGTTCGATATTGCAGCAATGGCTCATGGCCTTATCGCATCTTGTGCAGTATTTACAACCCACAGGCATATCAAGGATATTGGGGACCATTCCCTTTATTACCTCCAGCCTCTCCTTTTTCTTAATGGGATTGGGTATTGCTTTTAGAAGCCCTTTTGTATAGGGGTGAAGGGGATTGTAAAAAAGTTCGTTTACCTCTGCTATTTCCTGGATCTTACCGCCGTACATGACTATTACCCTCTGGCATGTTTCAGCTATTACAGCAAGGTCATGGGTAATGAGTATCATTGCGGCCTCTTCCCTTTTTTCTTTTATCTCAAGCATGAGGTCTATTATCTGTGCCTGGATTGTAACATCCAGAGCTGTAGTCGGTTCATCAGCAATAAGCAGTGAAGGATTGCATGCAAGCGCCATTGCAATCATGACCCTCTGTCTCATCCCTCCAGAAAACTGATGTGGATAATCCTTCATCCGCTTTCTCGCAACGGGAATGCCTACATGGTCAAGTATTTCAACAGCCCTGTCAAATGCCTCTTTCTTGCTGACATCATTATGCTGCATAATGACTTCAGAAACCTGCATTCCAATGGTAAAAACAGGATTCAGTGATGTCATGGGCTCCTGGAAAACCATTGATATCTCACTTCCCCTGAATTTCCTTAGTTCATCATAAGGAAGCTTCAGTATGTCCGTTTTACCTTTGAATAATATCTTTCCATCAACTATCCTCCCCGGAGGATTGGGTATAAGCCTGAGTATCGATAAAGCAGTGACAGATTTACCCGATCCTGACTCCCCTACTATGCCTAAAACCTCTTTTTCAAAAACATCAAAGTCGACTCCGTCAACTGCCTTTCCTATGCCGCCCTCTGTCTTGAAATATGTCTTTAAATTATTAATTTCAATTAGTTTCTTCATGATAAATCACCTTAACCTCGAGAATACTTTTGGATCAAAAGCCTCCCTGATCGCTTCTCCGACGAAAACTACCATGAGAAGGGTAAGGAACATTGCAGAAAGCGGCGCTGCAACCAGCCACCAGTTGAAGATATTCTCAAGGCCTGTATTGAACATCTCGCCCCAGCTTGGCGTAGGCGGCGCAAGCCCGAAACCCAGGAAGTCAAGTGAGACAAGAGAGCCTATTCCGCCCACAACTGAAAAGGGGAAGAATGATATTATAGGTGTCAGGGAATTTGGCAGGATGTGCTTGAACATGATCTCCCTGTCAGAAGCACCCATTGATACAGCTGCGGAAACATAATCTTTTGCTTTTTCCCTGTAGAATTCACCTCTCATATAGTATGTCATTCCTACCCATCCAAACAGTGACAATATAATGACAAGAAGAAGGAAACTCGGCCTGATAATCGATGTGATGATAATTACTGTATAGAGGAAAGGCAGTGCGGACCATATCTCTATGAACCTCTGGGCGACAATGTCGAATACACCGCCGTAGAACCCGAGTAATGCACCTATTGTGACACCTATGGTATAGTTGAAGAATGTAAGTATTATTGCAAAGCTGAGGGATATATTAAATCCATAGGCCATCCTTGCAAAAACATCCCTGCCGCTTGCATCCGTCCCGAACCAGTTATCTGAAGTGGGAGCATTCGGCGGTTCGCCCTTTATCTTTCCCATAAGGGATTCATATGGCCCATAGGGGTATAAAGGCATAATCACCCAGTTTCCTGTTTTTTCTTTGCTGAATTCCTTTTTTAGTGACCTGTAATCAGCCTCTCCAATTATATCCTGGCCAAATGCTTCGCCGGGATAGTACTGGAAGATGGGGAAATAGAGCTTGCCCTCATATTTTACAACAAGGGCCTTGTAATTTATTATCAATGGAAAGAAGAAGGATAACAAATATAATACAAAGATGATCAAGAATGAATAATATCCCCTCTTTATTGATTTGAATTTCTTTAATCTTTTCTGTAGAACTGAAAGGGAAACCTTCTTTTTTTTCTTTTGTTTTTCTTTCATATCTGCCTTCCTCCCTTACCTGAACCTTATTCTTGGGTCTATAGCCGCATAAGCCATATCCGAGACAATGTTTCCAAATAGCCTTATCAATGTACCTATGACCAGAAAACCAAGAGTAACCGGATAATCCCTCTGAAGTATCGACATATATCCAAGCATGCCTATCCCATCGATATTAAAAACCCTTTCAATAAGGTATGAGCCTGCAAAGAATATTCCCAGAAGCCCGCCTATGCCTGTTGCTATTGGAATAAGGCTGTTTCGCAGTGTATGCAGGAATATAACCCTCTTTTCTGATAATCCTTTGGCAAAAGCTGTCCTTACATAATCCTGGCTCAGGTTTTCAAGCAGGGAATTCTTCATTACAACGGTCAGTGTCGCAAATCCACCTATCATATAGGCGATAACAGGAAGGACTGTATGCCACAGCTGATCCTTTATCTTCTCAAAGAGTGTGAAGCTGTCCCACATGTCATAAGACCTGAAATCCCCGAGGGGAAATACATCCCAGAAAGAACCTCCGCCGAGAAGCATCAGCAGAACAAGCCCAAGGACATAACCCGGTATCGAATAGCCGATGAAGACAAGTATCGAGCTTGTTGCATCAAAGGCTGAACCGTGCTTGATAGCTTTGAAAACCCCGAGGGGAACGCACACGCTGTATGAAAGCAGAAAACCGATTATCCCGAAATATGCAGATATGTGTATCCTGCTCATAAGCAGTTCCCATACAGGCTGGGCATATACATAGGACCTTCCAAGGTTTAAGTTGAAGATATTGAATATCCAGGATGCATAACGGTAAGGGATAGGCTTGTCAAATCCATAGAATTTCTTCATCTCCTCCATGGCAGCCTCAGGTATCTCAACGCCCCCTACCCTGTCCATGGTTCCGGCTGCTCCAACCTCTCCGCCCTGGGCCATCCCTGCTTTCAGCTTCATTATCTCCTGTTCCAGCGGGCCCCCGGGGACTATCTGGAGTATCATGAAAACCAGGAGAGTAACCCCGAGGAATGTCGGAAAGATCAGTAAAAATCTCCTTAAAAAATATTGATATAGCATATTTTATTCCTCCTGCTAGAGGCTGTCATAGATTTCCTGAGGAGTCTTTTCCGGGTTTGCTTCCCTTTCCTCATCGAACTTATCCCAGAATTTTACCTCTGTTTCACCGACCTCAAGCTGGACATTTTTGTCATTCTCTGCCTTCTGGAGCTCTGCATCTTTTGCCTCATCATACCACCAGAGGCTCAAAATACCCCTCCAGTCACCTGTTTTACTCAGATAACCCTTGGGCTGTCCGAATTTATTCCAGTATACTATCCTGTCATAGGGTGCATACCAGCTTAAGGCATAGGGGACCTCCTCCATAAGCATCCTGTCAGTCTCCCTGATAAGGTCAATCCTCTTCTGAATATCAAACTCGACATTATATTCCTCGCATATCTCATCCATTCTTTCATTCTTAAAACCGCATATATTATTTGTATCATTCGGGTCTGCAAGGTTTGAATGCCATGAGCTTTCCGGGTTCGGGAAGAATAAGCCCGTCCAGGACTGATAATGTATCTTGAACTGCCTTTCCATAAGGAGCTTGAACATTGTGGTACTATCAGAATACTGTATGTTCATCTTGACGCCTGCAGCCCTGAAATCCTCCTGAACAGGGGACATTATCCTGTTCCAGCTCTGGTCTATCCTTATATCGAACTCAAGCCTCTCGCCGTTTTCATTTATAAGGTAGCCCTCATTATCCTTTTTTGTATATCCAGCCTCGTTCAGCAGTTCAAGGGCTTTAGGGACATCATGCCTGTATTTTGGATTGCCGGGATTTTCATATACTGTACCCGGATAATATGAATCAAGGTGCAGATACTCATTATAAAATAGATTTTCAATGAGTTTCTGCTTATTAAAAAGATAGTTTACTGCAAGCCTTACCCTTTTGTCATTGAACGGGGGAACCCTCATGTTCATGGCAAAACCGGATGTGCCCTGCGCATTATGAGTATATATCTTCCTTTTCTGGATAAGGCCCCTTTTGACCTCGTCAAAATCAAACTCCTCAACCCACCAGCTGGCTCTTCCAACAACATAGAAATCAAGCTCTCCCTTCTTAAACCTCTCCAGCTGTAGCCTTTCATCCTTTACAATATTGATCCTTATCTCATCAAAGTTTGCAGAGTATTTATAGCCTTCCGAATCCTTATCCCAGTAATCATCCCTTCTTTTTATGATTATATAGCGTCCGACTCTTGAGGCATCTGTATCTATATAATATGGCCCTGTCCCGGGAATGGTCTTATACTGGTAATTGCGTAAATAATCAGCACCTGTAATGTCTTTCAGTATATGGGACGGATAAATGTTCATTGAAACGGAAAAATAGAGAAATAAACGCCAGTTAAGCTCTTTTGCCTTTACCTTTACAATATATTTGCTTATCACCTCAGGTTCCTCATACTTTTCATAAAGGATCTTGCTGTACGGGGATAATATTCCCTCATCTACCTGAAGCCTCCATGAATAAAGGACATCATCTGCTGTCACGGGGTAGCCGTCGGAATACTTTGCCTTGGGGTCTATCCGGAACCAGAATGTCTGGTTGTCTTCCTCTATCTTATAGTGTGTTGCAAGTCCCCTTGTATATTCCATCGTCAGGGTATCAAGACCGAGCAGAGGTTCATATATAAGCCCGCCTATCATGCTTATTACCGCAGAATTAGCGTCCTTGCCTTCTGTCCTGTAGGTAGGGGGAAACTCTGTCAAAGCAAATGTAAGCTTGCCGCCCTTCTTAACTTCATCGCTTTTTAAGTAAAAGCTTGATTCACGGTGAATCCAGCCGAGGCCCTCAGCTATATCCTCAAATCCCGGGCCTCCCATCTCTGCGGGAACACTGTGGTCCGGGCCTGATACTATATCCGGGGGCAGTTCCTTCACAGCAGTATCCTGAGTTTTTTTTGTGCTGTCTCCACCACAGGCAATGATAAATAGAAATAGAAATATTATTGCCGGGATGCAAATGAGCTTTCTGTATTTCATCTATATCCTCCTTAATTTTATTATAACTTCTTTATTTGTATTTATGTCTTATTTCCATTTTATTTGCAAGAAGAATATTTTAATTGCTGTAGACTTGACAGGATTTATTTATTATGTTAAAATATAATAGAGGATAACAATTACTGCTATTTGCATTAAATGATAACCGGTAGAATATCAGATCTTATCCAATTGTCTGTTATTTATGCTAAGTAATTTCATCATTTGATCTTGTCGGATATTTTAGATCTTATCTGGTTTTTTTAGATTGGATATAGATCTTGCTTAAGTGATAATAATATTGTTCAACATTAAAATATTTTTCTTATAAAATAAAAGGAGGTTTTATTATGATATCATCAGATAAAACAATTGTTCTGGAAAAATCCCGGGTGAACTCGATTAAACCTCATGAGACACTGAGCGATGCTGATCTGCTCGACAAATTACGAAGCAAACCTCTTAAAAGGTGGCAGCTTAGACTCAAAGAGAACTTAAGCTCAATTGAAGATCTCGATGAATTTATCAGTAAAGAGGACCGCGAAGCGGTTTCTGAGATAATAGAGATTCACCCAGCAAGCGTTTCCAGATACTATGCAGGCCTTATCAATAAAAATGACCATGAGGACCCAATTAAAAAGATGATCATTCCATCTGTTTGCGAAATGGATATGACAGGGACATATGATACAAGCGGGGAGAAACAGAATACAAAGCTTCTTGGCCTGCAGCACAAATATGCACAGACAGCCCTGGTCCTGACAACAAATAAATGCTCATCCTATTGCAGGTACTGTTTCAGGAAAAGGCTGGTCGGATTGCCGAACAATGAAGTGCTTGAAATATTCAATGATGCAGTCGATTATGTCAGGGAACACAGGGAAATTACCAATGTCCTTTTAAGCGGGGGAGATCCCCTTGTACTCCCTACAGAGATTATAGAGAAATTTCTGCATGAGCTCACCTCAATACAGCATCTGAAATATATAAGGATCGGCTCGCGCGTGCCTGTTATGTTTCCTTACAGGATAACTGAAGATGACGACCTGATCTATCTTTTCAGACAATATTCCAAAAAGGAGAAAAGGCTGCATATTGTCACGCATTTCAACCATCCCAATGAGATAACAGATTTATCAACCCTTGCCATAAGCAGGCTGATAAATTCAGGGATGGTAATCAGCAACCAGACAGTCCTTCTAAATGGCGTCAATGCTGACCCTGAAACTCTTATAAGGCTGTTTAAGAATCTGGTTCGGATCGGTATAAATCCCTATTACCTGTTTCAGTGCAGGCCTGTCAGGAGGGTAAAGTCTCATTTCCAGGTCCCTCTTTATCAGGCAATAAACATTGTCAGGAAAGCAAAATCAAGGCTTGACGGCCTGAGCAAAAGGTTCAGATACTGCATGTCCCATGTTTCAGGAAAGATTGAGATAATAGGGATTATGGATGATTATTTCTATTTCAAATACCATCAGGCAAAGGACATTGCCAATGCAGGCAAATTTTTCCGTAAAAAACTGGATAAAAGCGCAGGATGGCTTGAAGAAGAAGACCCGGCATCAGACGGCAGATAATATGGACCTTACTTAAGGGCCATATATATACGCCTTATGCTCCTCTACCATTTGTCATAGTGTACTCTGTCTTCTTTATACCTGTTTATTTTAGCCTTGGTTTCAGCCGGGTAACCGATTGGCACCACCGAAAATGGTATAATATTTTCCGGGAGCTTGAACAGGTCCCTGAAACCTTTTATTCTGAATTCCCTCGGATATACTCCCAGCCAGCATGAACCCAGCCCCTTCACCTGAGCAGCAATCAGAATATTTTGCGTGGCGGCCGAACAATCCTGTATCCAGTAGCCTTTATGCTTTTCAAGCATCAGGTCACCGCATACCAGTATGGCACAGTTCGCTTCCCTGATAGAATCAGAATACTGATGAAATTTTGGTATTTCATCAAGGATCCTTCTTTCCCTGATGAGTATAAAATGCCATGGCTGCTGATTTCCAGCAGAAGGTGCGCTCATGGCCGCTTTGAGTATTTCCCTTAATATGTGTTCGGGGACCTTTTCACTCTTAAATTTTCTTATACTGCGCCTTGAAAGAATAAACTCCATTCATTCCGCCTCCGATTTTAAGTATTTGTACTATTTATAATCATATACATGTGCCAAAAAAATTTCAAGTTTTTGAAGGATTTTTCATATACCTTTTTCTAAATATTTATATAAAAAGCTTTTTGGTGCTTCACTAAAAAGTAAATATAAAACAGCTCATTAGACACTGATTTTATTTGACATTAGTGTATAATTTATAAATATTGTCTTAGCTGAATTATAAAATAATAACGCGGAATTATTATGGTAGAAAAGGAGGATCAGGATGTTTGAATTTTTAAGCTCAGAGAAATTCAGAACTAAGGTTGGTTTTGCTGAGATGCTGAAGGGGGGAGTTATTATGGATGTTACCAATGCAACACAGGCAAAGATAGCCCAGGATGCTGGAGCATGCGCTGTAATGGCATTGGAAAGGGTGCCTGCTGATATCAGGAAGGAGGGCGGAGTAGCCCGCATGGCTTCGATAAGCAAAATAGAAGAAATAATGAAGAATGTCTCTATACCTGTTATGGCAAAAGCCAGGATTGGACATATATCTGAAGCAAGGATACTGGAGGAGCTTGGAGTTGACTTCATAGATGAAAGCGAGGTCCTGACCCCGGCGGACGAAGAAAACCATATCTGGAAACACAACTATAAGGTGCCTTTCGTATGCGGATGCAGAAACCTGGGCGAAGCCTTGAGAAGGATCGGAGAAGGCGCTGCAATGATAAGGACAAAGGGAGAGGCAGGTTCGGGGGATATTGTCGAGGCTGTAAGGCATCTCAGACAGGTAACCAGGGATATAAGGACTCTTACAGTTCTCAGGGAGGATGAGCTCATTGCTGAATCAAAAAGGCTCCAGGCACCATTGGAGCTAATATACTATGTTCATAAAAACGGCAGGCTGCCAGTACCAAATTTTGCTGCAGGCGGTGTATCAACACCGGCCGATGCTGCTCTTGTCATGGAATTAGGAGCAGAAGCGGTCTTTGTCGGAAGCGGGATATTCAAATCAGAAGACCCTGAAAACAGGGCAAAAGCAATCGTTGACAGCGTTACCCATCATTCTGATTATTCCAAGGTGCTTGAAGCATCAAAGAGGCTTAAGGATCCCATGAAGGGAATAGATGTCAGCAAACTTGATGAGAGCGAGCTTCTGCAGAAAAGAGGCTGGTAGTAACATGATAGGTGTTCTGGCACTCCAGGGAGATTTTTCTTCACATAGAAAGCAGCTTAAAATGCTAGGGCTGGAATCAAGAGAAATCAGAAACCCGTCTGAACTGAGTGGCATAAACGGGCTTATTATCCCGGGAGGAGAGAGCACCACCATATTAAAATTTTTTGAAAAGGCCCCATGGAAAAGAGAAATTACGAAATTCTCAAAAAATTTTCCGGTATTCGGGACATGCGCAGGCACCATCCTGCTTGCAGAACATGTTGAGAACCCTGTTCAGGGCTCTTTAGGGCTTGTACCGGTAAGGGTTGTCAGAAATGGATATGGAAGGCAGAAAGATTCCTTTTATACAGAGATAAAAACAGAATATTTCAAAAACGAACCGATCAAATGCTATTTTATCAGGGCACCTCTGATAAAGGAAATTTTGCACCCTGATGTTGAAGTGATAGCAAGATATGATAATAACCCTGTGCTTATAAGATATAAAAACATTTTATGCTCAACATTCCATTCTGAATTATCTGATGACCTGAAGATACACCAGTTATTTGCTGAAATGGCGACATGCATGAATTTAGCATAGCACAGAACATTCTGGATACAGTCTATCAGAACATTGATAAGAATGATATCGTATCCAGGATAATAGTTGAAATAGGAAGCTTTTCAGGTATTGACAAGGGCTCTCTTGAATTTTGCTTTGGTGTGATCAAAGCTGAAACAAGCCTGAAAAGATCCAGGATATCGGTGAATATTGTAGATACTGTTGCAAAATGCAAAAATTGCGGCAATATGTATACTGTCAATGATTACTTCTTTATCTGCCCCGAATGCGATTCAACCGAAGCTGAAATAGTAAGGGGTGATAAAATTATCCTGAAATCAATAGAGGTAGATGATAATGAGCAATAATCTAAGAATAATTAAAGTGGAAAAGGATCTGCTGAGAAAAAACAATGATATTGCAATTACTAACCAGAACAGGTTTGACAGGGACAGAATATTTTCAGTCAATCTTCTCAGTTCACCCGGATCAGGCAAGACAAGCATCCTGGAAATTCTGATACCCGAGATCCTTAAGAGCAGAGAAGTCTATGTAATAGAAGGAGATGTTGAGACACCAAATGATGGCCTTAGAATTGAGAGGACGGGCGCAGATGTTGTACAGATTACTACCATGGGAAGCTGTCATCTTGATGCACTGATGGTTGAAAAGGCTTATGCTGATCTGAAGATACCTGATAACAGCAATGAATTCTCCTTTCTCTTTATAGAGAATGTAGGAAACCTGGTTTGTCCAGCATCCTTTTATCTCGGAGA
Organism: uncultured Candidatus Sumerlaeota bacterium; assembly: GCA_964389675.1. GTDB lineage: Bacteria > CAYMEV01 > CAYMEV01 > CAYMEV01 > CAYMEV01 > CAYMEV01. The sequence goes on along the minus strand of CAYMEV010000020.1, from coordinate 18,996 downwards.
GCATTTAAATGGCGTTGTTTTATCAGTTACGGAAGGTGATGACAAACCTCTTAAATATCCCAAGGCTTTCAGAAATGCGGACTTTATAATAATAAATAAGATAGATCTTCTCCCCTATGTTGACTTTGATATAGAAATATCAAAGGGCTATATAAAGAAGATCAATCCTGATGCTCAAATATTCGAGTTAAGCGCAAAAACAAAAGACGGGACCGATAAACTTATTTCATATCTGCTCAATAAGGCGCTATGATCAAAAGGGTCAGGGTCATAATCAAAGGTATTGTGCAGGGAGTAGGCTTCAGGCCATTCATCTACAGGCTTGCAAATGAATGCTCCCTGACAGGCAGTATAAATAATGACCTGCAGGGTGTCGAAATTGAAGTTCAGGGCTTATATGATAATATTGAAGCTTTCCTCATGCAGGTTAAAGCTCAAGCACCGCCTGTAAGCAGGATAAAATCCATGGAAACAAGAAGCATGGACACAGTTCCAGATGAAAAATCATTCAGTATAAAGACCAGCATAATAACCGGCAATCAGGCTCCTGAGATATGCCCTGATATTTCCATTTGTGAAAAGTGCATTGACGAAATGACTGACATCAATAACAGAAGGCACGAGTACCCTTTCATAAACTGTACAGATTGCGGGCCAAGGTACTCCATTATAAACAGCCTTCCCTACGACAGGCCCAATACTTCAATGGCATTTTTTGAAATGTGCAGCAAATGCAAAGCTGAATACAACTCTCATGATAACAGGAGGTTCCATGCCCAGCCTGTAAGCTGCTATGACTGCGGTCCAGTACTGTATTCCCCAACAGACAGAAAACAGAAGGATATAATCTCATATGCCATCAGCCTGCTGAAAAGCGGCAAAATTATTGCAGTCAAAGGCATAGGCGGATTCCACCTTGCTTGTGATGCATGCTCAGATGAACCGGTAAAAAGGCTTAGAGAATCAAAGGCAAGGGGTGAAAAGCCCTTTGCTGTAATGGTTCCTGATATTAAATATGCTGAAAAATTTGCATATCTTGATAAAGGGAGTAAGGAAATATTGCTTTCAAATGCTTCCCCGGCTGTAATACTGCAGAAAAAGCCGGATTCTCCATTATCGGAATATATTTCGCCGAATATCAATACATATGGAATTCTTCTCCCCTACACCCCCTTGCACTATCTTCTTTTTCACTATAATGGCCCTGATAAACCCCATTTCAAAGCCCTCGTTATGACATCGGCCAATATATCATCAAAACCACTTATAAAGGATGAAAAGGAATTCAAGAAACTCAATGACAGCAATATCTATGATATTATCAGCCATAACAGGGAGATTGTAAACAGGATAGATGACAGTGTTGTAGGCAGATGCAGGAATGGATTAATATTTTACAGAAGAAGCAGGGGTTATGCGCCTTTTTCAATGAAACTTCCCTCATCAAACAGGCAGACCCTTTGTCTGGGCGCGGAAATGAAGAATACAATTGCACTCACAGCAGATGATACCTGCCATATATCTCCCTATATCGGCGATTTAAAAGATGTCGATACCTTTCTTTATATGCTTGAAACCATGAAAAAACTGAAAGGAATATATAGGATCAGGCCTGAGAGGATCTCCTGCGATAAGCATCCTTTATATGAAAATACAAAGTGGGCACGGAAAGAAGCTTATGACAGGATTGAAATACAGCATCATCACGCACACATAGCATCAGTTGCCGGTGAAAAACAATATTTTAGCGATACAATAGGTGTTGCCTTTGACGGGTCAGGTTATGGAGATGACGGCAATATATGGGGCGGGGAATTTTTCCTTGGAAATCCTTTGAGATACATAAGGGCCGGGCATTTAAACTATACAAAACTGCAGGGAGGCAGAACTGTGCCAAAACAGCCTTTCAGGACTGCTATTTCTTATTTATACCAGGTTTACGGGAAGGATTTTTCTGACATTGATATCCCTGTACTGAAGACTATTGACCACGAAACAATAAGGCTTATAACCGATGGACTGGCAAAGGATATCAATACATTCCAGTCCTCTAGCCTGGGCAGGCTTTTCGACACAGTCTCGGCAATTTCAGGCTTAAGACTAATAAACAGCTATGAAGGCCAGGCTGCCATAGAGCTGGAAGCATCTTTAAGCTCCACTTATGCGGCTTATTCGGAAAAAGGCATATATCCTTATGATATAAATCTTGTAAATGATGTCTATATTATTGATACAAAACCTGTAATAAAAGCCGTGATTTACGATACAGAATCTAAAGCAAAAATTAGCACTATTTCCCTGAAATTCCACAATACCATAGCTGATATAATCCTGTCAGTGTGCCGGCTGCTTAGAGAGAAAACAGGCATCAGGACTGTAATGCTTTCCGGAGGTGTATTCCAGAACAGGTATTTAAGGGAATTATCTGATAAACTGCTGAGCAACAGCAGTTTTGATCCATATTTCAATAATATGGTCTCACCCGGAGATGAAGGAATATCTTATGGACAGGCTGTAATCAGCAGTTTATTATAGGCAGTATATGAAAAAAAGATTTCTTACAGGTATTCTTATATTATTATCAGGCTTGACCATTCTGGTTTGTGGTCTGTATATGCTTTTTAATCTGTATTTAGGCAGTAATGAAGAACCTGTAAAAATTGAAGATAATAATAAGACTATTCTGGACCTCTCAAGGTTTTATGATATTTTCCCCGGTTCCAGCCTGCCCTGTGAAGAGATCAAATCGCTTTACAAAGAAGACAAAACCCTCTCTTTTGGCAAAGGGTGGCATCATGATTTTGACAGTGGCATAGGCAGATGGATGACAGCTAAGGAATCAGAGCTCAGTTTTGAAAATAAGCTGGCCGAGGAGGGATATATCATTTTTGACCTCTTATCCATTAAAAATGAGAAATTATCTCAGATAATAAGCGTATATCTTAATGGAAAATTCCTTGGAAGAAGGAAAATTCACAGCCATCTTCACTCTGTTGCTTTTGAAACAAAAGGTTCTCTCAGAAATGGGAAAAACAAGCTTAAGATCAATGCATTGTATGCTGAGAAATCAGCCAACCCTGAAGATATTCGCACACTCAGCATAATGCTGAGGGATATAAAAATATATACGGCTAAATCATTATTTAATATCAAGGATAAGAACAGGCTGACAATAGGAAACAAGCAGTCTGTAAGGTACACAGTCTACCTTCATGATAATACTGAAATTTCATATTCTCTAAAACAAAATTACGAGTATGACATCAGGCTCAGCCTTTACCCCCTGGGCAGCGAAAGTGACTCTACCTGCAGTATTAAACTGCCTCACACAAAGGGAAGTCATAGTATCACGATATTTGATAAAAAGACATCTGATATTCCCGGGGCTTATCGGCTGCATATAGATCCTGTAAAGCTTTCCGGCAATACAGATGAAATTACACTCATCAACCCGAAACTGATCATTGATGAGAAATTCAAAGAAGAACGAAAGAGACCTCTTTTCTTTGCATTCTACTATCCATGGTATATCCCTGAAGAAAGGTCAAAATTTACCATCAATCCGCTTTGGGATGATTATCACTTTTCAAAAGAGCAGGTTAACTGGGAAATAGATATAGCTAAAAGATATGGGATAGATGGATTCTGCGTTGAATATTTCGGGGTATCAGACAGAAATGCCCCGGAAAGATACAGGATACTTCTTGATGCTGCCGCAGAAAAGGATTTTAAAATAATCTTTTTTCTGGATGGCATAACGATATATCACAGATTCCTGAGAGATGTATTTAATAGTACCATAGCATTAAATAGACCGGTCAGCCCTAATATTATCGAAATGAACCTTTTGAAAAGCGAGACTGAATTTATACCGGCCCATTTTGATTACCCCTCTTATTACAAAAGAAACGGCATACCTCTTGTATACCTTTATGCGGTTGGTTCAACCTGGGACATGGAAAACCAGTATCATCAGGTCATGTCAAATATTTTTTCCGCGCTTGGCCTCAATATAGGTATCGCAGCTGACATAGGCGCAGCTTCAGAAAGGGCATTCTATAATATGCTGCCCTATACCGACAGTTTTACATTCTATACAGCCCACGATGCAGAAAAACTCTACTATGGCCCCAAATATGACACATATGATATATTCCAGTCTCTATTAAAAATATACGATAAATTCTTTCAGCTTTCAAAACACACAAGGATGGATATAAAGTTCTTCCCGGTCATTTTCTGCGGATATGATGACAGGTATGTCCACCCTGACTGGACACAGCCAGGTGTCACAAACAGTCTGTATATTCAAAGCTATAGGCTGGCTGTTGCAAAAAACCCGGAAATAATATTTATTGCAACATGGAACGAATGCACAGAAGGCAATGCAATCATTCCTTCAAAAAATTATGGCTTCCGGTTTCTGGAACTGCATAAAAATCTGGTGGATAATACTGCTTTCAAATAAAGCTAAGCAAAAAAATTTATTTCTTTGAATTTACCCTTTTAACATCATAAAGGGTTGTACCATAACCCTCATATGCCTTGGGAAACCGGTCCAGGTTCTCAACAATTTCTGGAATATCTCTTTCTTTGGTTCCAACAAACAGATAATCAATTCCATATTCCTCAGCAATATGATATACATCTTCCATTTCATCGGCATAAAACATTTCATAAATCTTTTCTTTTCTTTTTTCATAAATATCCATCTCATCCAGCATATATATTTTTGAATGCATCTCATCAGCAAGGGCAGTTCTTCTTTCACCAAAGACAGGGATAATTGATGCCCTTTTATCATCTCTTTCAGGAAGGGCCTGTATAACTGCATCCTTATTTATATTTTCCTTTATATGCCTCATAGCACATATATCTTCTGCCCTGAAAAATGTCAGGAACATACCTGGAGCATTCTTAATATCGCAGCTGTTGGCAAAATCAATTATTGAGGTCATTAAACCTGGTATAAATAATAAGATAAAGCATAAAAACAAGATTCTTCTTTTCAACATACTGCATAGATACAGAAAGCCTGCAAACAGAATAATATTAAGGACCTGGCCTATTTTAAGACCCATATCCGCTTCAAATCCCCTGATCTGGATGAAAAAGATCAAAGATACTGCCAGCAGAATCATCGATATAAACTTAATCATGTCAATGTCAATATCAGCCCTTTTTTTCTTTATGGATTTTATTATTGGAAAACAGCAAAAGAATACAACAGGTATCCATAACCAGCTGAAATTTATTAAAAATATCATTATCATGTTAAAAGGCCTGTAGATATTAAAACCGATCAATAATGGATTCCTGCTCTCCAGAAGCATATCCAGGATTTTATAAAAAACAGGGAATATGATAAAAACAATAAAAGAAAGGGCCTGTCTCTTTATAATTTCTAAAATATTCCTTTCCTTTATACAAAGGAATATGGGATAAATAACAAAAAACCACAAAGCCATATATAAGCCGCAGAAGAAATTGTAGCCTAATACAATTCCTGTTATAACTGGAATTATGATAATGTTTGAGTTTGATGCTGTTTTTCTGCCTTTTTCTGTTAAAAGGAAGATAAATATCAGAAGACCTGCAAAACCTATCTGCTGCTGCGGAGTATAGAGAAAAGACCGGTAAATCGTATCAATCTGGGGCTGTCCGTATCTCCATCTTGTAAGACCGTCAATATTATAATTTATAAAATTTGAAAGGATATCTGCTTTGCTTTTGAGGCTTTCTAAAAGGTACAAAATTCCTTCATATGATGAGGCAAATATAAAGGCAAATATCAGAACAGATTTTTTTGTGATGCTCTTCATATACTTTTTTGAGAAAGCATAAATGCTAAAAATAAGGAATATATTTGCCAGCAGATTGGAAAATATATTTAATCTCAGCAGAGAACCATGCCTTGATAACAGGTTATATCCAAAAGCAGGGAATAAATAATAAATCCAGTAATAATGAAGTTTATTCCCGGTCACAAAAGGATTGTCCGGTGGCATGTCTCCCTTTGAGATCTCAGCTGAAAGAGCAACATGTTTTAAATAATCAGGGACAAAATATGCCCTTACTATATAAGTGTTTTCTTTCGGGGCTGCAATCCTGGATTGAGGTATAACAGTAAAAAGGGCAGTAATCGAAATAATAGTTAATAATGCAATTAAATCTGCTTTTTTCAGCCTGTCAGTATTTTCACAGACAGCTGTACTTATATATCTGCTTTGGATCAAATACAGCAATATTGAAAAAAACAGATGGAAGATAATCCATATAAACACATTTTTTGAGATGAAATTCAGCCATAGGATATAAGATATTTTAGAGACAAAAATCGATACAAAAACCAGGATAATGCTGATTATCGGTTCTGTTTTCTTTTTTATTATAAACAATAATGCCGGAAGACCAAAGAGGGTATATGTAATAACAATTGCTGCAAGTTCTCTGATGATGATGAATATTCCGGTACCAGGAATGTTTATGGCATCACAAACCATTATTATCCTCATCAAGTGAAAAAATGATCTAATGATGATATTACAGTTATTTTCGGATGTCCAATTTTTTATAAAAAAAACCCCTTAGCCCAATGCTAAGGGGTTTTCTATTAAAAGGTTCTTTTTAATCTTCCAGGTCAATCATCTTGATTGATATGTATGTTGCTCCAGGAATAGAACCGTATCCTGCTCCCTCATCCCATTCACAGGAGGGGCTTCCGCAATAGATTTCCTGGTCAACCGGTGTCCACGGAACTGTCTGAGCGCTTGCCCTGAGCAGCTGTCCGTTCAGCCACAGCTGAACACCATAGTTATAATCACCATTTACTACAATCTTAAATTCATATATTGTATTTGGGTTCCATGCCGGCAGGTCATAATCATCGGGATCAAGGAATTCTTCCCACTCATAGTGGTCAGAAAGGGTGTATGACCATTTCATAAGGTTAGCCATCCATTCGAGACCAGGGTACAGCCCATACTTTCTTATCAATGCGCTGTTATCCCAATCTTCTCCAAAGGATGCTGCATCGGCCAGAAAATAGATCTGACCCTTAAAAGGCCATGGATCATTATGAGCCAGGCCCTTAACCTTGAGGATAAGTTCAAACTTATTGAGCTCAGGCAGGTCAATGACTATTCTGTCACAATATTCCTGGATAGTATACCCTCCATCTGGAAATACATAATAAAAAGCTACATTTTCAGCTATCATGCAGTCATCTTCATATTGTTCAATCTGCAACAGATACTCTTCGCTGTTCAGGAATAAATCTATTACCTGGCTCCTTGTAAGGTTTCCATTCCGGAGTGCCCTTATGTATCCGAAGGGTTCGCCGGGTGCAGGGTTCCTTCTTAGTATGCTGTAGTATACATCATACATGAACTCAGCATGTGATTTGTCCTTGTTTATGTATTCTGCAGAGGTGAAAAAGGTCTTTATAATATCCTCTCTTTGTATATTGCATTTTATTAGGGCCACAGAATAGTTCTTAACAGACTCTTTTGTACCAGGCCTCCCAAGAATCCTTAAATACATCTCCCCTACGAAGATTTTGGCTTGAGGCCAGATAGGACGTTCGGCAAGCAAAATACTTGAAACCATGGTGATGCATAAAATCACCAATATAATCCTTCGTAACATATGTACTCTCCTTTTTTTGTTTTATTTATTTGATTTAGATTTTTTTATTTTTTTCTTATTAAACATTAATAAGGATAATCCTGTAATATTGTTTCAGATATGCAATATTTTTCTGTATTTGTAAACAAAAAAAAGCATTAAACAGGCTTGAGATCAGGACAGAGTACTCATCTGTCATAATTAATTCTATTACATTTTTTTTATAAATTTCAGGTCAAAAAAAAAATATATAATTTATAATTGCATAATTTGAACAAACTTAGTAATATGTTATTGTAAATAATAAATAGGAGGCAGCATATAATGGAGTTTATTATTGAGCATGAACCTGTATTCTCTACCCTCAGGCTCATAATGCAAAAGGGAGAACAATTCCGTGCTGAGGCTGGAGCAATGATTTCCATGTCCAAGACTGTCAGCCTGGAGGCAAAAACAACAGGCAAGGGTATTATGGGTGCATTAAAGGCAGCAGTCGGAGGAGAGTCATTTTTTGCATCGCTGCTGACTGCTTCAGATGGTCCCGGAGAGGTTATCCTGGCGCCTGCAACCCCTGGAGATATACTGATGATCGAGCTTAATAACTCACTCATATATGCCCAGGCAGGTGCATACCTTGCTGGTGATCCTGGCTTTGAAATCTCGACAAAAGGCTCAATGAAGGCTTTAATAAGCGGTGAGGGCCTTTTTTTACAGACTGTCCGAGGCACCGGCAAGCTTTTCCTGGAATCCTATGGTGCAATCATGGAGAAAAAACTTGCATCAAATGAAAATTATATAGTCGATACCGGCCATATAGTTGCATTTGAAGAAACTGTCAATTATTCATTAAAAAAGGCATCAAAGGGAATCCTGTCAAGCATTGCTTCAGGGGAAGGCCTTGTATGTGAATATACCGGCCCTGGAAAAATATGGATACAGACAAGGAATCTGGGCCTGCTTGCAAAATTGCTCGCAAAGTTTATGCCTTTTAAGAAGTCATAAACGGTCTGGTCTATGACTTTTAGGAAGTCATAAACGGTCTGGTCTATGACTTTTAGGAAGTCATAAACGGTCTAGCAGGATATTTTTTTCTTAATTCTGAAAGTATCTTCTCAGCATCCTTCGGCATGAGGGAGCGCCTGGATGCTTCTTCCAATGCTGCAATGGTCATTCTTTCTATCTCTTCCTGGTTATACCTGGGAAGCCTGAAATCATTATATGCCTTTTCAAGGTGTTCTTTCCTAATGACCTTCGAACCTTCTGAGACTGCAAATTCGTGTGAGATCAGCAGAACCTGCTCTATATTTGCAGGTGTATAGCCTGAAAGCCTGTCCTCCCAATACCGCTGATCCATATCTTCAACAATAAATTTATGCTTTTTTGTAATAGACCTTATAATCTTAAAAATATCATCTTTTGACGGGAATAATATAGGGATTTTTGCATCAGACCTTCCGGACCTCCTCATTGCAGGGTCTATCTTATTCGGCCAGTTTGTGATATCAATCCTTACTATCTTACCTCGGTTGGACCCATCACCCCAGAAATGGAAATTCTTTGCCCTTATCCTGTTGTCAAGCTGTGATGATTCACTGTCCGTCCTTGATCCTTCCTGCTGTTCACTTTCATCAATAATGACTATTACCGGTGCCATTGCCTTGAGCAATGAATGAAATCTTTCCTGTTTCTTCTCTGATTCCCCTACATATTTATCCCTGAGATTTTTGGCTGTTACTACCAGCAATCCGCATTCCTTTGCAAAGCATTCAATCAAAAAAGTCTTTCCAGTCCCCGGAGGACCCATTATTATTATACCCATTGGAACCGTTTTCGAGTTTCCCAGGGATATATTCTCCGCTACCTTTTTCAGATAGTTCTTTATATAATCAAACCCGCCGACATATTCAAGTCCGAATTTCGGATTTACAACCTCTACTATATCAGAATATTCCTGATTGATTATCCTTATTTTCTGTTCCAGTACAAGATCATGATCGACGGTCTTGCCGTAAGCCTTTGCCTGAAGCATGATATTTTCAAGATGGTGAAGGCATAAGCCTCCTGAAGCAAGACTGATATTGTTTATTTCATCTTCTTTTAAGTCCATCTTCAGTTTTTTGCTCAAATAATTCAAATAATCTAATCTATCTGTCTGTTCAGGCATTTTTATCTCTATCACATCCATACCTACACTGCTTATGATAAGATCATCGCTTATATTTGCCTTATCCTTTGTAATAAGAATGACTGTATTTTTCTTTTTTGCTATATCCAGATCATTAGCCCACCTTGAGATGGCAATTGCATCAATTTTGCTCCTGCCGGTAACTGACTGCGAGGGAGCAAGGCTTTCAAGATAATCGATGATCACCGCTGTCTTTCTGTGAATATCTTCGCCATGTTTCAGAGCTTTCTCCAGGTATAAAAGAGAAATATCCGGGTCTCTCGGTATGCCATCATAATATTTTGATGCCCTTGTTACTATTTTTTCAAAAAAAAGCTTTCTTTTTTCCATATCATCAAAATAGATGCCCAAAGCAAGATTATAGAAACATACAAATTCCCTGTTTGCAAAGATAAGCTTCAGGACCTCCTTCAAGGGCATATATTCCTTACCTATGCGAAAAAAATCATTTATATTCCCATATAGCAGAAATTGATGAGAAATACCTATATTAATGCTGTGAATTATCTTTTTTATGAAATCCGGAACAAATAAATCATTGTTATTATCAATAAACATATAATAATGCCCCCTTAAAGCTTAAATGCTTCTATTTTGCCTGCTGATGCAGTATAGAGTATCCCTCCGTCAATTGTGGGGGTTGCCCTGCAGAAACTCTCCAGGCTATAACGGGATATAATACTGCCGCTCGACAAATCCATAATATACATAATTCCTCCTTCATCTGATGCAATGACAAAATCCCCGAATATGACTGGCGAACTTACTACCGGGCTCTTAGTATCGACAACCCACCTGACTTGTTTGCTGATTTTCGCCGAGACGTCAATACATTTAATCTCTCTCTGCATAGATGCAAGGATTATCAGGTTTTCCTTCAGGACAGGTGTTGAAAACAGCTTGCCTTTTATATCTAATTTTTTTAGCAGATTGAAACCTGCAGTATCAAAAATATACAGAAAGCCCTGAAAACTGCTCAGATATATTCTGTTATCGTATACCACAGGGGTAGACCTGATGGTATCATTTACTGTATCTTCCCATACTGCAGTTCCGTCCCTGCTTTTATACACGCCTATTTTCCCTTTATCCCAGACCGCAATAATGTATTTCTTCCCTTTGATACAGGCACATGAAGAATAAATCCATCCTTGATCCTTCCTGCTCCATTTTATTTCCAGCTCGTCCCTGGATAAGGCAAAGAGGTTTCCATTATATGTCCCTATGAAAACACCATCATCGGTTATGAGCGGAGATGATCTAATAAGGCTGTTGTCAAGGTTTTTTGTTATCCTGATCTGACCGGTTATGACATCAATAAGGTATAAATTCCCTTCATCGTCACCCAGATACAGCTTATTGTCGTATATTGCAGGAGTACTCTCTACAGATGAATTCAGATTTAACTCCGAAAGCATTTCTCCTGTGTGTTTATCGATTATAAAAAGCTTTTTATTGGAGGAGGCACAGAAAACGCTGCCCTTATAGACCACAGGCGATGATATAATCCTGCTTCCTGCAGAAAATGACCATAAGGGTTTTAGCTTTAGCTTCAGTCCTATCTTTTTCTTTTGTTTTGACTCATCTTTCGTTTCAGGCATGTTTCCCTTATGATGCTGGTTTCTTTGCTCATTCAGCCTGAAACATGCAATACAGGTGCTTTTGCTTATCTCTTTTCTTATTGCATGCAGTTCTCTTATAACAAGGTCACTTGACATTCTTTTTGAGATTATCTTCAGCAGAAGTCTCCGGAATCTGACCGGGATACCAGGTTCTTCCTGTATTCTGACAGGATCAAGAAGATCAGCAAATATAAGTGTTTTCCCTGATATCAGATAAAACATGCAATTAGCAAAAGAAAGCAGGTCATCCTCATTATAAACCCCTTCAATAATCTTTGACTTATCGAGAATTATTTTGCCCCCCCTGAATTCGAGATAATCAGGGTATATCCTGTATGAAAGGCCTTTTTCATGGTTTTTCTTCATATTCTTCATTGTCTGCAGTGCAAAACTTACAGTTTCTTTCATATTTATCCGGCTTATTATTATATCATTCATTTCTTTCCATCCAGTATTGTATTGAATTCATCCTCAAAATCCTTATATTCTTTATATACTACAGACCTGATCCCCAAAGATCTTGCTTTCTGAGCATTCTCAGCAATATCATCAAAATATATCACCTCCGAAGCATCAGCACCTGACATCCTCAGTGCTGTCATAAAAAAGCCTTCTTCAGGCTTTTTAAATCCTATTTCATGAGAATATACCGCCGTGCTGAAATGATCAAAATAGCCCTGATATATCCCCTTAAGGTATTCAATATGCATTTCATTGGTATTAGAGACTATTGCCAATGTATAGTATTCCTTTAATAATGCAAGTTTTTCAAGCATCTGGCAGTTCGGGGCAAATATATCATTAAAAATATTCTTAAAATCCTTGAATTCTATTAAATTGCCAAAAATTGAAACAAAGATATCAAAATATTCATAACTGTTTATAAGCCCCCTTTCAAGCCTTTCAGTCGGAACATACATACTGTCATATATAAGCTCAGGGTCTTTGCCTGAACAGGATGATAATCTGCGCAGGGCAATTCTAAAATCAAAATAAAAAAGAACATTGCCAATATCAAGAAATATGAATTTAATATTATTCCTTTTCCTCATTTTTTACTTCAATTCTTAATTCTTCAAGCTGTTTTTTGTCTACAGGAGATGGGGCATCCATCAAAAGATCCTTTCCCTCTGTCGTTTTCGGGAATGCAAGAACATCACGCATCTTTTCAGTCCCAGCAAGAACCATTATAAGCCTGTCCAATCCTGGTGCCGCACCTCCATGAGGTGGTGCCCCGAATCTCAAAGCTGTAAGCAGGCTGTTGAATTTCACATCCTGATCAGGCCTTGACAAGCCGATTATCTCCATAATCCTCCTCTGCAGCGATTCTTCATGTATCCTTAGGCTCCCGCTGCACAGTTCATAACCATTGCAAACAATGTCATATTGAGTTCCTCTGACACTCAGCGGGTCAGAATCCAGCATATGGGTGTCTTCTTCCCTGGGAAGCACGAACATATGGTGAACAGGCTGCAGTTTCCCCTCATCATCAAGTTCAAAGAGAGGAAAATCAACTATAAAAGCAAAACCCAGAATATCAGGATCGTACATCCCGAGTTCATCACCCAGCTTTTTTCTCAGATGTCCGAGGCCAATGTTCACATGCTTCCTCCTCCCGAAAGAAATAATGAAGAGATCGCCCTTTGACATATCATGCTTTTTGACTATTTCAGAAATCTGATCCTGTGTACAGAACTTATCAATGCTGGATTTTATGCTTTCCTCCTTATATGATATATGTATCATGCCATCTGATTTATATTTTCCCAGGAAATTCTTATAGTTGTCAAGCTCCTTTCTCGATGCGTTTGAAAGGCCTGGTACAATAATACCCTTAATGCAAAAATCACTGTCTAAATATCTATTTTCCAGAAAGGGTATCTCAAATTCAGCAAAATTTTTTGTCAATTCTTTTAATTCCATTGAAAAACGTATATCCGGCTTATCCGAACCGTACTTTTCCATGGCTGTATCATAAGGAATTCTTTTGAAAGGCTTGTCCAATACTTTTTTATTTGTACACTCATAAGTAATCTTCAAAAACATTTCCTCCAGCAGGCATAATATATCTTCTACATCTACAAAGCTCATTTCCATGTCTATCTGAGTATGTTCTATCTGACGGTCTGCTCTTGCATCTTCATCCCTCAGGCACCTTGCTATCTGAAAATATTTATCGATCCCCCCTATCATTAATATTTCCTTATACTGCTGAGGGGATTGGGGAAGCGCGTAAAAGGACCCCTTAAACCGCCTTGAAGGGACTATGAAATCCCTTGCACCTTCAGGGCTTGACCTTGTAAGCAGAGGAGTTTCTATTTCCAGAAATCCTTTCGCACTGAGAAAATTCCTTACAAGAAGAACAACATCATGCCTTAGTTTAAGGTTTGCCAGGACATGCTCTCTTCTTAAGTCGAGGTATCTGTATTTTAATGAAAGGTGTTCAGACACAGGTTCCTCAGTATTGACCTCAAAAGGAAGGGCATCACATGTACTCAGTATTACAATGCTATTAATCTCAATCTCTATATCTCCCTTTACCTGTGATGCGTTCACCTGGTCTTCAGGCCTCAGTCTTAAAATGCCGGAAATTTTTATAACATATTCAGGTTTCAATCCCTTTATTGCCTCTATAATGGCAATATTTTCTTCATTCTTCTCGCAGAATGCCTGTACAAAACAATCCCTGTCCCTGATATTAAGGAACATTCTTTCCTTATGGTCGCGGATTCTATGGACCCACCCGGATATATCAATCCTCCTATCCTTCTTTTCAGCTGATAATTCAATTATTTCACAATCTCGATATTTTGACACTTAAAATCAAACCTCCTGTTAAAATGAGATATTTATGCCTGCATATTCATGAGCTATACAAGTGATGGAAGTATCCTTATTCCCTTCATGTTTCCTGGTGAATTGTCAAACACCTCAACAGTATAAAAGATTATCAGAGGAAAATCAATGCTGAATTCACCATGAAAAAAGCTGTGGATCATATTAACATATCTGAGCAGATTTTTATCATATTCAGAAACGCTATCATCCTTATTATGTATTATTCTTGCAATTGTCCTTACCTCAAATGATTGCCTGTCAAGGAAAACAACAGTAGCAACCGGATTTTCCATTATATTAAGAAATGTATGTGTTTCAAAATCCTTCTGTGTATATAATTCAAGTGAGGTCTGAAGCTGAAGATTAAAGTTGCTGGCATCTTCATAGAGGGCTATCAGCCATTCCAATTTGCTTTTCATATCATCATTCCTGTGCTTTTCCATATATTCAATCAGGACTGATATCCTGTCGCTGGAAGGAGCAAGCCCTATTCCCTTTACTGCATTGTTCAGGGTAAAAACCGAATCCTTTCTTTTTGAGCCACAGGTCGCGACCATGCCGCTGTGGGGACCCGAAAGAGAAAAGCCGCCTGTTCCATTTCTCATATCTTTCAGTGATTTAAGCCTTGAATCAATATTCCATTCAATAAATTCATCCGGAAGCCTTTTAATGCTGTATTCTTTCCATGATCCCTCAATTCTGGCACGGATAATACCCCTCTCAATATTTGCCGGATCAATTGATCTCTGTATGAAAATGCCATTATCCCAATAATTTTTCTCTCCCTTCTCCCATACACCTGCAAGCATGCTGAAAGGCCTGGAAAGTATAATACCTCCTAAAGATAATAACCTGATGAAACTTCTCCTGTTCATAAAAATCCTCCTGATTAATTTGCTATAACCTGGTCAAATACAGGCTTTTTTCTCTTTGAAATAGGGATAAAATCCTTAATATTCCTTACAAGGTATATCATCCAGAGAAAACCTGCAGAAGCAGCCACCAAAGCCGCTGTCATCTGCCCTACCCATAATCCATATCCGCCAAAGCTGTTCCTGAGCAAATATGTGAGCGGAATTAACAGAAACAGGGCATGGAACACATGAAAGATAAAAACCTTGTCGCCTAATCCAAGAGCACTCAGTGTGGCAACAACAAGAAGCCTTATGCCTAACATGAGGCTTCCTGCAGCAAGTATGCGGAAGATTACCCTCCCTATCTTCAGAACAGCTGGTTCATCTGAAAATAATAATATGAACTGTTCACTGAATATATAGAAAATTGAACTAAAAAATACGCATATTCCGGTATATAAATAAGCAGCATTCCTTATTATCCTGTTCATCCTGCTTCTATTGCCCGCACCGTAGTTCTGACCTATCATCGGGACTGCAGCCCCTGAAAAACCCACAATTGACAAAAACAGGATCTGAAAATATGTCATAGCAATTGTATGTGCAGATATTGCAGCATCCCCCAGCGGTGTCATCAAAAACAATATAAAGGCAAAACTTGCATTCTCAACCAGCATACCTATAATTTTTGGAAAACCTACCTCGAGTATCCCTTTAATTATAGCAAGATTAAATTTCAGTGAGCTTAGAACAGGCCTGATCAACCTGTCTTTCCTGAAAATACAGTAAATTACTATCAAAAATGAAATAGCCCTTGCAAAAACAGTGGCAAAAGCTGCCCCGTCTATTCCATATGCTTTTACAGGGCCATATCCGAAAATAAGTACCGGATCAAGAATGATATTTATTCCATTTCCTATAAGCATGGCTTTCATGGGAGATATCATATCGCCCTCGCCCCTGAGTATATTGCTTCCTATCATGGATCCAAAGATAAAAATACTGCCGTTCAGATTTATCAGCGTATAGCTGATGGTAAGCGGCATCATCTCCTGTGATGTCCCCAGAACATTAAAGATAAAAAGAAGCCCTTTCTCTCCAATAAGTAAAAGGATTCCGGAAAGAAACAGGGCCAGATAAAGAGAATGGACAACTGATTTTTTAACATCTGCAATCTCATCTGCCCCTATCAGCCTTGAAATAATGGAGGTTGAACCAATGCCAACCCCTACAGCAAATGATACTATAATCCCTATTACGGCAAAGCTCATGCCTATGGCTCCCACTTCAATATGACCCAATTTAGCTACAAAAAACCGGTCAACAAAATTAAAGAGGGTTTGTGAGCCATATGCTATGGTCATGGGAATCGAGAGTTTAACCATTGTCTTGAGTATGGGGCCGTTCAGAATCATTTCTGTGTTGTATGACTGAATCTTCTTTTCCATTTTTCATATTTCATGCATTATCCCTTTCAAAGGATAAAGCATCCAGTGGTTTTATGTTCTTTCAAGGTCCGGGCTAAAATAATTATTTAATTGACATACACGATTAATACATATATTTCAATATAAATATTTTCCATAAACAGATATGAAAGTTTTAATTTACATTTTAATTTCAATGAGGCCAAAACAGTGGTTTAAGAACCTGTTTCTGTTTGCCGGCCTCATCTTTTCGCTTAACCTCTTCCACCTTGATTATCTTAAACTGACTATGATGGGGTTTTTCCTATTCTCTCTGCTCTCAGGATGTGTCTATATTATAAATGACCTGGTAGATTACAACAAGGATCGAAATCATCCGGAAAAAAAGAACAGGCCCATAGCATCACAATGCCTTAAAAAATCATATGCACTCACTGCGGTCATTTTGCTGCTTCCAGTATCTATATCTGCGGGCTTTCTTATAAATGAGAGATATGGAATAATACAGATCGTCTATTTTGTTATGCAGCTTTTTTATTCATTCTTCGGGAAAAACATTGTTATTCTGGATGTAATGCTGATTTCATTTGGTTTCGTCCTGCGGGCTATTGCCGGATCTTTTGTCATTGAAATCGGCATTTCGCATTGGCTTCTGATATGCACCCTTCTGCTTTCACTCTTTTTGGCCCTTTGCAAAAGGAGGCATGAATATATCACCACTAAATGCAATGGCACAGGCAAAACAAGAAGGGTACTGGAATTCTACAGTGTAGATTTTATCGATCAGATGATCTCTGTCGTTACCGCCTCCACCCTTATGGCCTACATACTCTATACCATCAGCTCTGATGTAGTGGAAAAATTCAATACGAGCAACCTGCTGTTCACGATACCCATGGTATTATTCGGAATATTCAGGTATCTCTATGTCGTATACATTCTGAAAAAGGGAAGCAGTCCTGAGAAGGTAATCTTAAGTGATATTCCTATGATAATTAATCTTATAATATGGTTTATTGTTGTGGTCTTTGTATTATATTTCAGAGGGGCATTATCATTTCAGTATTAGTACTAATCAATTAGGAGTTTGAAAATGGAAGATTTTATGGACGAAACCTGGCGGGTTTTTAAGATCATGGCTGAATTTGTAGAAGGCTTTGAAGAATTAAAGGATATCAGGCCATCTGTATCTATCTTTGGTTCAGCAAGAATGGGTTATGATCCAGCATATTATGAAAAGGCTGAGATAGTAGCCAAAAACCTGTCCGATCTGGGTTTCAACATTATTACAGGCGGAGGGCCGGGTATAATGGAATATGCCAATAGAGGCGCAAAAGCCGGAAAAAGCAAATCAATAGGCCTTAATATCAAACTCCCGGCAGAACAGCATCCTAATGATTTTCAGAATATAAAGCTGGAATTCAAGTACTTCTTTGCCCGCAAGGTAATGTTTGTTAAATATGCAAGCGGCTTTATCGTCTTTCCAGGCGGATTCGGCACTCTGGATGAATTTTTTGAAGCACTAACACTGATGCAGACAGAGAGGACACTCAGATTTCCCGTAATATGTTTCGGTTCTGAATACTGGAATGGCCTGTTTGACTGGATCAAAAATACACTATTGAAAAACAGTGCGATCAATCAGGACGATTTAGACCTCTTTTCGCTAACAGACGACATAGATGAAGCTGTCCAGATAATACTGGAAAACTGGCATAAAAGAAAATATATACATGGTACTATAATATAAGAGGGATTTATGGCAATAATTGAAAATATAAAAAAAAGGATAAGGCTAAAAAATATCTACCGGAATATAAAATCCAGGGAATTTGATAAGGCTCTCTCTCTAATTGAAGAAATAGAGGAAGAAAAACTTGATGAGCACTTTCTTTATGCATTGTCTTTGGTCCATATGTTTAAAAATCAGGATGAAGAATCCTTAAAAGCAATAGATAAGGCTATCGAGAAGGACCCGCAAAACCCTGCAATGATAGTGCAGAAAGCAAAGATTCTCCAGCTGCAGAAGAAATATCAGGATTCTGTCCAGCTCCTTGAGTCATCAAGAAAGCTTACAATATTTAATGAGGAAATCCTCTATATTCAGGCAATAAACTACCTTGCGCTCAATGATCTGAATCATGCAAACGACCTTTTCTATGAGGCATTAAAGACCATTGACAAGAGATTCATAGAATCAAGAATAGCTCTTGCTGTTGAGCTGTTTATCCTGAAGAATTCAGGCAATACTGGAAACCAGGCAGAATAAAACGATGAATCATAAACAGGTTTTATAACAGTCTTGACAGCTTTAATGCCTAATAGCATATCTTTCCGCCAGCTTTTTTTGATCTTATTACACTAAAACACCCATTTCAGCCTGGCCTTATATTCATCTGTGATTATTCCTGATGTAGAGATGCACTCAAGCAAATAGAAGTAAT
>CAYMEV010000019.1:26724-79382 GCA_964389675.1 uncultured Candidatus Sumerlaeota bacterium | reverse complement strand
GGCATTATTATGAGCATCAGTTCCATCAGAGTAGAAATCTCCCAGATAAGCTCCTAAACCAATGGTTATGTCAGGGTTGGAAAACATTCCAATTTGTACATGTTCAATTCCCATAATTATTCTTTGGCTTGCCATAACAGTTCTAAAATATTTTCCGTCCGAGGACCTTCTTAAATTATATGCCTTTGAATATCCTGTATATTCCGGAATATCATGTCTTTCGTACATTTGGGGACCTGGCCTATACTGCTTTTCATGATGGCCTGCACCAAGATTATGTCCTATTTCATGGGTAAATGTCAGAAGATAATTATAAGGATTACTCTGCTCGGGATGACAA
Source organism: uncultured Candidatus Sumerlaeota bacterium (assembly GCA_964389675.1). Lineage (GTDB taxonomy): Bacteria > CAYMEV01 > CAYMEV01 > CAYMEV01 > CAYMEV01 > CAYMEV01. Next base: position 79,042 of record CAYMEV010000019.1, on the reverse strand, counting down.
AGTGAAATTATACTTACAAATTCTTTCTCAGGTGATATATCATAGATTTTATCCCATCGGCAAATATTTATATTTTGTAAGTCAAAATAAGTATTAATATCACCATCACCCGGATTACCCCTATAAGAGCCAGGATAGAGCTCCTTCTCTCTCAGGCTACCAGCTTTTCCCAGTATATAACCATTTTTATCTTCTTCATGCTGTGCATCTCTAACTATTAAAGCCACTAGATCTGCGCTAATCATATTCCTCTCTTCCAGCACAATATCTAAATAGCCGTCTTCTGGATGAATAATGCGATCAAGGTTCTCAGTAAAGTCTTCTGACTCATCATAGCTGACTAATCGGTGACGTATAAGGTTTATATTTATATTAACCGCGCTACTATATAAGGATTCATTTAGGTATTGGATCAAATAATCCATAAAATTATTAATTCCGCTTTTATATAATGTCTCTATATAGTCCTGGGCCTTGCTGGTATAAACAATCATTAGATCAATGGTGTCATCAGGAACATTTAACTGGTCAGGAATTATAAAATTCGCAGTAAGTGCTAAATCTTCAGACGGCATTTGAAATTGAAAGTATCTTTGTTTTTTCTTTTCCAGTTGTAAATAGTCAACCTCAATAATTTCGGTAATTTCGTTGCCGTTTCCGCTGGTCCACTCCTTAAAGAAATTATATTCATTATATAAAACAGATTCAGAACCACCAGCGGAATCAGGTATCCTATCTGGTGTTACTAAGAAATCCAAAATGTCCCCAGGCAAATGATAATTATCATAACCATTTTGACAAAGGACTGACGTGTATAATCCGTTGTTATTATTTAATTTGTATAAGGAACCAGAACCAGGTGGGTAAATGTTTATTTCAAGATGATATGGATCATCGTCTTTGGATTTTTCCCGGCAAGTAAATGGGCTTTTCTCATTTTCAGCCTTTGTATTGCCAAAAAGAAAACTGGGATCATAAGGCAGACATATAGATTTATTATCCTCACTCGGATCGTACTGGATAATGTATGTCCTGTTGTCAAAGGGTGCGGTATTAAAAAAATATACTTCAAAATTCTCATCAATAATTTCAAAGATCCCTATGCTACTGCTTTTATTGGTTATTAGTATAAATCTGCTATAGAAGGCATTATCCACTTTGGCTACGATAATGATGGAACCATGCTTAGATTTACTAAATTTTGTTAATGTTGCATGATATGCTTTATCTTCTTCCAGATTAATGATTATCTTATCACCCTTTTTTAAGCTTTGCTCCATTGATAAAATAGGATTTATTTCGATAGCCCTGATTTGAAGAAATGGTGAATAAAGAGCCTTAATCTCTTGAGAAATCTGGCCTTCTCTTAGCTTTTCTTCTGTAATAAGATAATGCAAATTGGAATCATCAGCATAAATAGCTAGAGATAGTAGCAGGGTCAATAGCAGGACTATTGTTTGGATTTGTTTGGATTTGTTTGGATTTGTTTGGATTTGAACATTCTTTAATACCTCTCTAATTTAATAATACTCCAATATATCATGTTAACATAATAATCTGCATGATGTCAAGGAATATTAATCAGTTGTCAAAACAAAATAGAAATCTTTGCATATTATTATGGTGTCTAAACAAATTTTCCTATCTGAAGGCGGCAAGAAAAACAATATATATTATTGCTTTCTGGTTATAATTCAGTTTTCCTGTATTTGATGATAAATACTGCAGTGCTTATACCTGCAAAGATGAGAAGGTTTGAAAAAAAGCAGAACAGGAACAGATAAAACCTTGCCTGGAAAAGCAGTATGTCCGGATTCTGACTGAATGTAGAAACTGCAGTTATGGAAGAAATAAGAAAAGACCAGAATAATGATATATATATGATGGATCTTATATTATTCCTGTCTTTCATTTCAGATACATGATGATTATCCAGTTAGGCTTTGCTGTCAATAAAATTGTATTTCCCGGGTATCATCAGATGGTCATGGTTTTTCTTTGAAAAAGCCATTTTTTGTAATATGATAGGTGTGAGATAAATGTAGTGTATGGATAATTTTTATGGGTAAGACTATTTCAATTCATTCCTTTCGGGGAGGTACCGGCAAGACGAATACTACGGCCAATATAGCCTATCTTCTTGCAGGGGATGGCTATAGGGTGGCGGTTGTTGATACAGATATACAGTCTCCCGGCATACATGTACCTTTCGGACTGGATAAGCAGAATATTACCTATTCGCTGAATGACTACCTGTGGGGGAACTGCACTATCAGGAAGGCTTCATACAGCATGAAGGACGGGCTGAAGATCCAGAACGGAGGCGAGTTGTTCCTGATACCCTCCAGTGTCGATACTGACGATATAACAAGGGTACTTCATGAAGGTTATGATGTCAATATGCTGAATGAGGGGTTTCAGAATGCCATATCAGAGCTTAAGCTTGACTATCTTCTCATTGACACGCATCCGGGGCTCAGTGACGATACACTCATTGTAATAGCTCTTTCAGACCTGCTGATCATTATACTCAGGCCTGACCACCAGGATTACCAGGGTACGGATATCACCATTGAGATCGCAAGACAGCTTGAGATCCCGAAAATGGCTCTCATTGTAAATAAGTCTCCACTTAAATTCAGTACTGATGATATAATGAAAAAGGTGGAGAAGACTTACAGATGCCCGGTATTTGCTGTTGTCCCTCATTCTGATGATATGATGGAGCTTGCAAGCGAGGGCATATTCTCATTCAGGAATCCTGATCATGATCTGACAAAAATATATAAACAGATAATAAGCAAAATTGAAAGTTTCTAAAAAAAGTATTTTAATATCATTGATCTGCGGGATCTTCTATGGATTTTTCAACTATCTGTCAGGAAAATACCTGATACTGCCCGGTTCTGATTTTGTGGAGCTCAGGCCGCAGATCGTCCTTCCTCTGTTTATCGGCTTTCTTTACGGCCCTCTGGCCGGTTTTATAGTTGGTTTTACAGGGGACAGGCTTGGTTATGCCTTCCAGGGGCTGGATATCCTTTATGCATGGAACTGGAGCATATGCAATGGATTAATAGGCGTGATACCGGGATTTTTCAGAAACAGGGTATTTAAGACTATAAAGGACTACCAGTCCATGATATTTATCATTGTCCTTTCAAGCTCAGGGCCGATATTCCTTTCCAGCTATATTGACAGCCTGGTTTATGGATTTGAGTTTATGAAGACCATATATACCCTTATATTGCCGGCCTTCATAACAAATTCAGTCTTTGCACTACTTCTGGTCCCTGTACTTCTGATATTGTCAAAAAAGATTGTCCTGACAATTGCAACAAGGAATATGCTACTGGTCACATATATTATCATACCGTCTGTCATACTGACATATGCGGTCAGCCTTATAACGGTATGGCTTGATTTTGGTGCAGCCTTTGAGGTTTTTGACCTTTATAATATAGGGATACTTTGTTTCTTTATCATGGCCGCAGGCATGTATGCCTCCGGCTTTGTTATTAGGAAGATAACATCCCCTGTCGTGGCAATTGCTGAATCAGCAGAGGATATAGCCCGGGGGGATTACCGGATAAGCCAGGAGCTTGACAGTGTATCTGAAAGAAAGGATGAGATAGGACAGCTTGCATTAATATTTAAGGATATGGCAAAAAGGGTATATTCAAGGCAGGAGAGTTTGAAAAAAGAGGTTGAGGAACTCAAAATACTTATAAACAGGAAGGAGAATATAGACGAGGTTTCAAAGATAACCGGGAGAAAACACTTCAAAGAGCTGAAGGAGAACATAAAAAAGATGAGAGAGCAAAGAGATGGGAAATAAATCTGATAAGACGATCGGCAAACTGCTTGGCAAATTAAAGAGAAATGGGGATAAAAGTCCGGGAGAAAAGAGCCTTTCAGGGCTTTTAGAACAGCTGCATAATATGGGGATACCCTTTCTCAGCCAGGAAGATGGATTAATACTTATAAACCTTGCAAACATACATATATTTTCCGGACTGTCAAAATGGACGCATATCATGGCTAATGACATACTTGAATACTGCAGGACGAAGAATACAGATATGCTCCTGTCAAGAAGCGTTGATAAGAAGCTGACGCCGGAATTATATGAGCTGAACATAAGTGCAATATCATTCTATATGAGGAGGTCCCTTTCAAAAAGGATATTGATGCACCCTGAGCTGTTCTACAATCATCTGCATATAGTCTTTGATTCACTTCAGAGGGCGCGCTGGGGTGGCCTGCTGTTTCCCGGATATTTTAAGAAGGAGCGGTCAGACCAAACTCCAGAGATCCCGGCTCTGATGTTTCCCTTTCACCTTTCCCGGGATAAGGAAGCTGAGTATTATTTTCTGTTAGAATATGTTGAGGGAGAGGGGTTTTTAAGGATCACTATCGAGGACTCAAAGGATTCCAGGCTTTATTTGAAAAGGATACCCCACAGGACTGTTCCCCAGGTTGAGACAAGGCAATACCTCCATGATATTGATAAAATTGCTGAACAGATACTGCTTGGTATTCATAATGCTTCACAAAACCATCTTGAGGAGTATAAGGAAACTCCAGGGAGGTTCCCGGAGCTTTTCAGCCTCCTTATATCATCAGGCCTGCCGAACCTGAGCAGTATCAAGTTTATCTGGTTTTCAGAGGAAATAAACCTGCTTCTTCTGGATAAGGACAGGGAGATAAAGGACATTCTGTCGAAGATACTGTTTTTATTTGAGAACAGGGAGGTGATACAGCTGATCTCAATGAAACAGAAATTTCAGCTGATACAGGGGTATCACTGGATAGACATTGATGTCTCTAGGAATTCATCATGCCTTAATATAAGTATTGACAGGGAACGCAGACCCGCAGGGTTCAAAGAGCACTTCGAGAAGATGCCGAACCTTTACAGGCTTGCTAAATCAAGGAAAGAAAGCCTTAAGGATGTGAGGATCCTGCTTATACACCATATTACATCCCAGATCCTTGGCCTTATAAAATCCTATGAGATGCTTGACTGCAGAAATCTTACAACCCTTTTCATAAAGTATAAAGGAATAGTGCCTGATGAATATTTTGAGGCCTTATTCTCACTGCCTGATGACAACTACCGTTTTTATTCACTTCAGAAGGTTGATGTAAGGGATTATATAGAAGGGAACTATATTCTATCCAGGCAATATTCCAGTATAGACAGGCTGAAATACCTTGATAGCATGCTCAGGTCCAGCATTATGGATTTTAAGTCTGCAATGCAGATGACAGGTTTTCACCTGTTCTTTGACGAAGCATTCAAAGCAAAAAAAGAAGATCAGATGCTTCTTCTTATTGAGGATGGCGGATACCTTTCCCCCCTGATAAATGAGTATTGCCTTTCAGGCAAGACCCTCGGCGAGGTGCTGAAGGAATGCAATTATCCTGAATTACCCGGTAAAGATGAGCAGTCAAAAGGGTTTGAGGAATGGCTGTCATCTGTTTTTTACGGCAGTATTGAACATACAAGGAACGGATTTGATAAGGTTGAAGAAGTAGAGAACAGGCATGGCAGGCTTGCATTCCCTGTTTTTTCAATAGCCATATCTGAGACAAAGAACCGTGAAGCCAGGGTATGTGCTGAATCCATTATAAATGCGGTAGAAACTGTACTGCACAGCTTCGGTAAGGGATTTTATAAAAGGAATGCAATTATAATTGGTTCAAGAGGGAATATTGGTTCTGCCCTCTTTAATGGCCTGAGCGTGAAAACCTATGAAGGAAGTGTAACAGGCATTGATATAAAGGTTGAGAATCCTGGAGATAACCAGTTCAGATGTATTGAGGAAGTATCAGAAAATAAGGTTTTAAATACGGATGTTATTATCGGGGTTACAGGCAGGTCAGTGTTAAAGGGCGATTTTTTTGAAGATCTGCTGGTAAATGGCCATAGGCAGTATCTTTTTATAGCCAGCGGAAGCACAAAGACATCAGAGTTTACTGACCTTACAAAATATCTTCAGTCACTCTTTGACAATCCCCGCCCCAGGATAGGAAATACCGAAATCAGCATTTCTTCTGAGCTGTTTAAGGACTCTCAGACAGGTGCCATACAGGGGAATAAAATTACAGTGCATTTCCTGGATACCACCGGTATTAGCGGTATATCCGCTGAAAGGCCCTATAAATATATATTCCTTCTGGGGGACCTGACACCTGTAAATTTTCTTTATTACGGTGTGCCTGCTGAGATCATTGATGATGTATTGTGCCAGCTTTTCAGGCTCTCTCTCGGAGTGATAAATGGCTTTAATAAGGGTATTGATATGCCTGCAAGGCTTCTTGCCGTTGACAGGGATATTGACGAAGAAATTAATATTATTGGAGGAAAACAATGAAAAAGCTCTTTCCATTTTTTATTATTATTATTTTTGCTGTATCTTTTTCCTTTTCTGAAGGCCCTGATAAGCCTGTAACAGCAGAGGAAGTTATTGAAATACTTGGCCTTGTGCCGCTGGAGACTGATTGCGGAGGGCATTTCAGGGAAACATTCCGTTCTGAATTCAATGCAGGAAAGGAAGATGAGAGGAATGCTGTTTCCGTTATTTATCATATGCTTAAAGGGCATGAGAAAGCAGGCTGGCACAGTATAGATTCCACAGAGATATTTATCTATATCTGCGGGGTATCCCAGAGGATGGTACTTCTTCATCCAGACGGTAACCTTGAGGAAAGGATACTGGGTCCTGATATCAGAAATGGTGAAGTTCCAAAAATTATTGTACCTCCGAATACATGGATGGCTGAAATACCGACAGACCGGTCTGAAGATGCATTCAGCCTTATTGCCCTGGTAGTTGCACCGGGATTTGACCCGAAACATTATAAATCGGGAGATGGGGCTGAGATTATCAAGGCATATCCAGAGCTGAAAAAGAGGATTGTTGAACTCGGGCTTGAAAAGTAGGACAGCGTTTATCCTGCATTGATTATAGCTTAAAAAGCCTGAGGCATTTTTTCAGATAAGGTTCTTTGTATAGAGCCTGTAGTAGAACCCTTCCTTTTTGATGAGAGTGTCATGGTTTCCCTCTTCCACTATGGTTCCCTGGTGAAGTACGATTATCTTGTTGACATTTTTTACTGTCGACAGCCTGTGGGCGATGATGATGGTGCTCCTGTTTCTGCTCAATGTGAACATGGCATCCTGGATGAGGCTTTCAGATGTATTGTCGAGTGAGGATGTTGCTTCATCAAATATAAGTATGGGAGGGTCTTTCAGGAACACCCTGGCAATGGATATCCTCTGTTTCTGCCCCCCTGACAGCTTTACTCCCCGTTCTCCCACATATGTATCAAATGTGTCAGGTAGCTCCATGATAAAGTCATAGATATTGGCAGCTTTTGCTGCCTCTATGAGGTCTTCCTCTGTAGCTCCTGCTCTGCCGTACATAATGTTTTCACGGATAGTACCGTCAAAGAGAAATACATTCTGCTGGACAAGCCCTATATTTTCCCTCAGGAAATGCTGTTTTAATTCCATTATGTCATGGCCGTCTATTGTAATACTTCCCTTCTGGGGTTCATAGAACCTTGGTATCAATGATACGATGGTGGTTTTACCCGCACCGGACTCTCCTACAATAGCTACAGATTCACCCTCGCGAATGCTGAATGAAAGGTCTTTAAGTATCCAGTCCGGCGAAGAGCTGTACTTGTACCATATATCCTTCAGGTCTATCCTGCCTTTTACGGGGCTGAAGGAAACAGCACCTGGCCTGTCCTCTATATCCGGCTCAATATCCATAATTTCAACAAACCTTTCAAATGAGGCAGCTCCAGAGTGGAACTGCTCAGTAAAATTCATCAGGCGCTGTATGGGATTTAAGATAAGGTTTATATACAGGATAAAAGCTACTATGTCTGAAGGTGTTATCTCTCCCTTCAGATAAAGCCATGCACCCCCTGCAATTACAGTAAGGTAATACATGTCTGAGAGGAAATGAAAGCCGGAATAGAAGATCCCCATCAGTGTGTACATCTTCTCCTTGGCAAGCTTGAAATGTATATTTACATTCTCGAACTTCTCAATTTCCAGGTCCTCATTGGCATATGATTTTACCTCCCTTATACCCTGAACGGAGTTCTCAACAGTGCTGTTTATATCTGCTATCTTCTTTCGAACGCTTCTGAACCCGTGCCTCATCTTGCCTCCGTATTTCACTCCCCAGATCATCATGAAAGGCAGGGGTATCAGTGCTATAAGGGCAAGTATGGGGTTGAAGGTGAACATGAAGATAAAAGAACCGATTATAAGAAAGACTGAGAGTATCAGATCCTCGGGCGCATGGTGGGCAACCTCTGCGATTGTATTCAGGTCATTTGAGATCCTGGACATTATATGTCCTGTTTTTGTATTATCGAAATAATTAAATGAAAGCTTCTGGATATGACGGAAGATATCCTCCCTCATGTCATACTCCATCCTGACTCCGAGTATATGCCCCCATTTCATTCTTATGTACTCAAAGACCATCTTAACAAGGTATATCAGGATCATTATCAGAAAATAGTATGTTATAATCCTGATATTGGCTTCGGGTATATGGGTACTAAGAAGCTTTCTGACCATTGCAGGGATCATTATTGCCAGGCCTGAAGCAAGGAAGGCCACCCCCATATCAATAAAAAACAGCAGTTTGTGCGGTTTATAATAACTGATAAAACGCTTTATCATAACTTCCTCTCAAATATTGTAAAAAATCATACGAAATATAATTGATTTAGTTTTGATTTTTTAATATGTTCTTTATACATGGCTTTAATATCCAGGGCTTTTTTTAATTGATTTTTTATGCGATTAAAATAGAATCACGTGTGAATAAAATTAATCTGTATTATGAATAATATTAATTAATCTGTCGGCAAGGAGGTTATGAATGCTGGAAAAAGATATAGAAAAGTTGAGATCGGCACATGAAATCCTATGTGAATTTCAATTTGAGATAGCTGAAATCAACCGCGGATATGCAGACCGCACGCTCAGGGTTGACCTTGACAAGAATGAAGTAACAATCCATCCGGTTACACAGCAGATGAAAGACCTGTGGGTCGGGGGCAAGGGTTTTGACCTGTGGCTGATGTTCAGGGAGATCAAGGAGGGTACAAAGTGGACTGACAGCAGCAACCCGATATGCTTTTCTGCAGGCCCGCTTGGTGGTACAACATCATTCCCCGGATCAGGCAAAACGATAGTTACTACAATATCCCCTCTTACTCACAGTATTATGGACTGTAATGTTGGCGGGTATTTCGGGCCCTATTTCAAGTTTGCCGGTTTTGATGCCTTAAGTATTGTAGGGAAAGCACAAAGCGATGTAATTATCGTTATAGATGCAGTCAAAAAAAGAATTACGATTGAAAAGGCTCCACTTGAAAGCGTCAATTCCCACCTTGTTTCAGAGGAACTGACCTATATGTACGCTGATGATGAAATGGATATGAAGAATATAGCCGTCGTTTCTGCAGGTAAAGGTGCAGAGCATGCATATATGGGTGTCCTTAATTTTTCATTCTGGGACTGGCGCAGGGGAGTAGCAAGGAACAAGCAGGCAGGCAGGGGCGGCATAGGCACAGTATTCCGTGATAAGAAGATAAAGGCCGTAGTCGTTAAGAACAGGGATATTACTCCATCCTGGAGGATTGCAGAAAATAAGGTGACAAAGCTTGTTCAGCCGAAAAAGATACCTGTCCAGAAAGACAGGGCCGATATAGATAAGATTGAGGCAATTATAAAAAAATACAACTCGGACAAAGATTATGTGATCGAGATGATGCAGGAGATACAGGACCAGTTCAGGCATATATCAAAGACGGCTATTGACCTGCTCAATAAATATACAAGGACTGCAAAATCAGAGCTGTATCATATAGCAACCTTTTATAAATCCTTCAGCCTTGAACCTAAGGGGGATACTGTCATTCAGGTCTGTACGGGTACTGCATGCCATGTAAAGGGAGCCATGAATATCCTAAGCTCCTTTGAAAGGGTCCTCGGAATAAAGGAGGGCGGTACCACAAAGGACAAAAAATACAGCCTTGAAGGAGTGCGCTGCCTTGGAGCATGCAGTATAGCGCCTGTTGTCAAGATAGGTGAAGAGGTGATCGGCAATGTCCAGGCAAAGGATGTTGAAAAGATACTAAAGAAACACGAAGGATCAGAACCCTCAGGTACTGCAGCATCAACAGATATTAAGCATCTTGAATACTGGCCCGTTAAGAAGGGGGAGCTGGAAAAGATATCCTCTGATGAGAACATAAGGCTTGGCAAGTTTAAATCCATGCTTATGGTATGCACAGGAACAGGTTGTGTCGCTGCAGGCGGAATGAGGCTTAAGGACAAGCTTGATGAAGCAATAAAGGAAAAGAATCTGCAAAATGATTACCTTGTTGTGGGAACCGGGTGCAACGGTTTCTGCTCCGTAGGCCCCATCCTTGTGGTTCAGCCTGAAGGTACCTTTTATCAGAAGGTTGGGATAAAGGATATAGACGAGATAATAGAGAAGCATCTTATAGGCGGAAATGTTGTTGAAAGACTGCTTCACAAGGATCCTGTCTCAAAAAAGACAGCCGCCAGAATTGATGATATCTCCTTCTTCAGCAAACAGCAGCTGATAGCCCTGAGGAACAAGGGGCTTGTTGACCCTGAAGACATAAGGAGCTATATTGCGCGCGGAGGATATAAAGGAATTGAAAAGGCCCTTGCAAAGGAGCCGGATGATATAATAAAGGATGTAATTGCATCGGGTATCAGGGGAAGAGGCGGAGGCGGATTCCCTGCAGGTATAAAGTGGCAGTCCTGCGCCAGGGTAGTAAAAAAGAAGAATGAAACCCCTTACCTGGTCTGCAATGCGGACGAGGGTGACCCGGGAGCATTTATGGACCGCAGCATAATCGAGACAGATCCCCATTCCGTCATTGAAGGCATGCTTATTGGAGCAAAGGCAATCGGTGCAAAGGAAGGGTATGTCTATATAAGGAAAGAATACCCGCTTGCTCTGGAAAGGCTTGAAAAAGCTCTGTTGGATGCTGAGAAGCACGGCCTGCTGGGTGATAATATACTTGGTACGGATTTCTCGTTTAAGATATCAATACACCGCGGTGCAGGAGCTTTCGTCTGTGGTGAATCTTCAGCCCTGATGGCATCCATGGCAGGCAGGGCAGGCGAGCCCAGGGCAAAATATGTGCATAATGTAGAATACGGATACAGGGATAAACCCACAGTCCTCAACAATGTCGAGACCTGGGCAAATATCCCGGTAATAATGGACAGGGGTGCTGAATGGTTTGCATCTATCGGTTCAGGTGATGTTTCAGAAAATCCATGGGGAGGCTCATCAGGAACAAAGGTCTTTTCACTGGTTGGAAATGTTAACAATATAGGCCTTGTCGAGGTGCCTATGGGTATAACCCTGCGTGAGATAATATACGATATAGGAGGGGGTATCCCTGAGGGAAGGCAGTTCAAGGCTGTTCAGACAGGAGGCCCTTCAGGCGGATGTATCCCTGCTGATATGCTTGATATGAAGGTAGATTTCGACAGCCTGACCGATGCCGGTTCCATGATGGGTTCCGGAGGCATGGTTGTCATGGATGATAAGACATGTATGGTAGATGTCGCCCGTTATTTCATTGATTTCCTGGTTGATGAATCATGCGGAAAATGTACGCCATGCAGGGAAGGCTTATTTGCCTTAAGCAATACATTGAAAAGGATATGCAATGGTGAAGGCCGGGAAGGGGATATAGAGTTTCTTGAAGAGACAGCAGAGACAATCCAGGCTGCCAGCCTGTGCCAGCTCGGGGGATCAGCGCCGAATCCCGTACTTAGCACCATCAGGTATTTCAGGGATGAATACGAGGAGCATATAAGGGAGAAGAGGTGCAGAGCCGGAGTCTGCAAGGATCTCATAAAATACAGTATAAATACTGAGAAATGCGTTTACTGCAAATTATGTGTAAAAGTCTGTCCGACAGGGGCAATTTCAGAACCGGAAGAAAAGAAGCTGAAAATTGATCAGGATAAATGCATTAAATGCGGCATGTGCTATGAAGTCTGCAAATTTGATTCAGTGGAGGTGAAATGATGGCTGATAATAAAATAACAATAACTATTAACGGCAAAAAGGTAGAAGTTGTCAGGGATTCATATCTTCTTACTGCTATAAAGTCATTGGGGATTGATATACCGACCCTTTGCCACCATAAGGATCTGACACCGGACGGTACCTGCAGGCTGTGCATGGTTGAAATTGAGCAGAGAGGCAAAAAAAAGCTTGTAACATCCTGTAATTTTCCTGTCAGGGAAGAAATAAGCGTTGAGACCCATTCAGAGAAAGTATTAAAACACCGCAAAACCCTTGCAGAGATGTTTCTTGGCAGGTTTCCGAATGTGCCGGTTATTAATCTGATTGCAGAAAAATGCGGCGCTACAGATAAAGAGAAATACAAAAGCGAACTCACTGACGAGAATGAGAAAGCATGTGTATTGTGCGGGAGATGTGTCCGCGCATGTAAGGAATTCATGCTTCAGGATATTATCGATTATGCCGGCAGAGGTATTAAGAGGCATCTCACAATGCCTTTCAATGAAGTAGACCCTCACTGTACCGGATGTACATCATGTGCATATATCTGCCCGACAGGAGCCATTGAAGTAATTGATGACCTGAATAAACCGCTGGATGCCAAAATGATCAGAGACAGGGGCATGAAGGTCAATGCTGAGATGGCAACGCTGGATAAAGACCAGTGCAGGATGAGGAATGTAGGTACAGCAAACATTGTTGATGTTATGGATGCTTATGACCTTCTGCCTGTCATGAACTACAGGCTCGGCAAGCATAAGGATACCGCAAAAATAAGCTCCTTTGTCATGCAGAGAGAGTGGTTTACTCAGGGTGCATCGGATGCATGCTGGCTTGGCTGTTCAATGGCATGTGCAAAGACAGTGGATGATTTTGAACTGCGGACAGGTCCATACAAGGGGCAGAAAGTCTGTGTGGACGGCCCGGAGTATGAGACTGCTGCAGGCGGTTCCAATATGGGATGCTTTGACCTGCCCTTTATCATAGAATACAATTTCTATGCTGATACATACGGAATAGATACAATATCATTTGCGACCTGCATGGCTTTTGTGATGGAGGCATATGAAGCAGGCGTAATAACAAAGGAGCATACAGGCGGTAAGGAACTGAAGTTTGGAGCAAAGGACGAAGCCCTTGAATGCCTGCATGAAATGGCCAGGGGAGAGGGCTTCGGAGTAGATGTCGGCAGAGGAATCCGTTACCTGAAGAATAAATGGGAAAAGGAATACGGAGCTGACAGGAAATTCCTGGATGATATAGGAATGGAGGTAAAGGGGCTTGAGGTTTCCGAGTATGTCACAAAGGAATCCCTTGCCCAGCAGGCAGGGTATGCCATGGCATTGAAAGGCCCTCAGCATGATGAGGCATGGCTGATATTTATGGATATGGTCAATAACCAGATACCTTCATTTGAGGATAAGGCTGAAGCGCTCTATTACTATCCGCTTTTCAGGACATGGTTCGGCCTTCTGGGGCTTTGCAAGATAGTCTGGAATGATATTACCCCTGCTGATAATAAGACCAAGTACCCGCCCCAGGTAGCAGCAAAAATACCGGAGCATGTGGAAAACTACTGGAAATTCTTTGAAGGTATGACAGGAATAAAGGTCGATGAGGCAAAAATGATTGAGCAGTCTGAAAGGGTATATAACCTTCAGAGAATACTCTGCATACTTCTCGGGTACGGGACCAGGAAGGACGATTATCCGCCAATGAGGGCTGTGGGGCCTGTGACGCCAGAGGAATACGAATCGCGAAGCGAAAGGTATGATAAACAGCTTAAAGAGCTTATAGGAGTCGACCCGGAAGGTAAATCAGTGGAGGAAAAACTTAATATATTGAGAAAATACCGTTATGAGCAGTATGATAAGGTCATGGAGGCTGCCTATAAGCGTAAAGGGTGGACAATGAACGGGATCCCGACTATTGAGAGGCTGAAAAAGCTCCAGATTGACCTTCCCGAACTCGTTGAGATCGTAAAAAAAGCTTTATAAATCTTCAGGCCGCTGATATAATAAGAAAAAATATATCAGCGGCTTTTTTTTATCAGTATGGATTATAATGAAATATACAGGCGGAATGTCCCGGGCAGTGCTGAGATCCTCGGTAAATACTGCATAGGGATTGCCGGTTGCGGCGGACTGGGGTCAAATGTCGCTGTCATGCTTGCAAGGGCCGGGATTGGAAAGCTGATCCTTGCAGATTATGACAGGGTTGAGATATCGAACCTGAACCGCCAGCATTTCTTTCTTCAGGATATAGGAAAAATAAAGGTCGAAGCGCTTGCAGGCCATATAAAAAATATTAATCCTGAGATAAACCTTGAATTAAAATATAAGAAGCTGTGCCCCGATGATATTTCTGAGACATTTAACTCAGCTGATATCATGATCGAGGCTTTTGACAGGGCAGAGTCAAAGAAATGGCTTATTGAAAAATGGCTGAAAGCCTTTCCGTCTATCCCGATAATATGCGCCAGCGGTATCTCTGGAATAGGAAAAACGGAAGATATAAGAATAAGCAGAGCCGGGAACATCTATATGGTAGGCGACCAGGCCACGGACATGAACATAGGCCTCTGTTCGGCAAGGGTCACTGTTGTAGCAGCCATGCAGGCTAATCTGGCTGTTGAAATACTTATAAACAGGGTATCTGCATGATAATTGTAAATAACAGGGATAAACTGGAATGGAAAGAGGGGATGACCGTTTCAGATGTCTTAAAAGAGATGAATTATATATATGTACTGATCACTGTCATGGTAAATGATGTTTATGTCCCTGAGGAGGATTACGATACATATAAAGTCCCTGATAATGCAAATGTAATAGTATTTCATATATTTCACGGCGGTTAAACAGGTTCAGATTATTATATCAGCACTGCAGAACACTATTTTTGCATTAAATGTCCTCAGGTTAATTATTCAATTTTCCCTGTCAGTATATGGAAATAATCATATGCCTGACTGGCTGATCTGGAAAATGAATGAATTAAAAAATATTAATATATAATGGAGGTATTTTATGAATTCTATTAAGGAGCATATAAGAAAATACCAGCTGATATCCTTTTTTTTGCTGAATTTCCTGATCACATGGTTTTTTTTCCTGTTGCCAAATATTCTTGGCACGACCGACAATAATATAAAACTTCTTTTATCAGCCATAGGCGGATCAGGGCCTGCAATAGCTGCAATTATGCTTTCAGCCTTTTTGAAGCCGAATAAAACCGATAATAAAACGACTGCAAGATGCATTGTCTTTCTTACAGCTATGGTAATTACCCTGTTTCTGCTGTTTTATTATCTGGGCATACCCATTGCCGGGACCTCCTTTATTACAATCTTTCTATTGTTAATAAATGCAGCAATAGCAGCCTATATTATCAGCGGCGGATTGAGCTGCATATCAGGTATAAGGCAGTTACTTAAAAAACTCTATTACTTCAGTGTCTCAAAAAAATGGTATCTGATCGCGTTTCTCGTTCCTCTGGCTATCTATATTATCTCAGGCCTGTCAGGGGTTATCGGGACAGGATCTCCGATTTCCGTTATTTACCCTCACATTTCATATTCTTCAGTTTTATTGCTTATAGTATCATTCTTTTATATAGGGCTTGTCCGAGGGCCTTTGAGAGAAGAGATAGGATGGAGAGGCTTTGCACTTCCCAGGCTGCAGTGGCATTTTTCACCTCTGATATCAACTCTTATTCTGTCTGTCATATGGACACTCTGGCATCTGCCGCTGTACATAAACGGCATGTATCCGGGGGGCCCGGGGGCCATCCTTGACAGGTGCTACTGGAATATAGGGCTTACTTTCCTTTTTACATGGATCTATAATCATACAAAGGGAAGCCTGTTTATTTGCACCCTTTTCCACACTACCATAAATACCTGCGGTACACTGATCAACTATCCCGAAAACATAAGTGTTATATTTTCCCTTTCCTTCATCGCTGTCGTAAATATAGCAGCAATTGCTGTGATCATTCTGGACAGGATGTGGGTAAGGCTTCCTGAAGATTCTGAAAGCGTATATCAGGTATGATATTATGGCATAAAAAAAGGGCAGGGATAAGCGCATCCCTGCCGTCTTTAATTAAATAATTATTTCATAGCCCTGAGATTGGCATGAATGATCCATTTACAGCCTTCATCCGTCTTCTGCCATGCGCTCATCCTTGCAGCCTTGACATCCGGCAGTTTTTCCCCTTCAAGTGTCTCAGCGACTGAAACAAAATATGTTACAATTATTATTGAATCATTTTCTGTGATGCAGAAATCAGATAATGCATATTCACCCATCTTTAGATTCTTTATAAGCTCGATCTGCTCATCCCTGTTCCTTGTCCCGTCTTCATGGATGGATTGAAACTGAGGTGAGATGTACTTGCCGATTGATTCAACATCAGCGTTTTTCATATCTGTCCAGAGCTGTTTTACCAGCTGTATTCCCTGCGGTTCCTTTTCTTCACCCGCGTTTACAGCCACAAAGCTGAAGATCATGATCACAGCAAGAAAAAATACAGATAACTTAAATATTTTCATAAAAACCTCCTATATTTTTTGGCTTATTAAATGCTTTCTATATTCTTAATTATTCTAATATTACTGCAGAAAACTGTCAATTTTTAATATATTTACTCATATTTCATAGAATGGGCTTTTGCTCTGTAAACTGATAAGAAAACTGATAGGTATTTGTTGACTGTCTTTCCAATGATTTTCCTAAAAGGTCTGTATTCCTTCTCATAACGGAAAGGACATATGCTCTCATAATAGTTGAAATAGTTATATGCTATTTTTTAGAGAGCTATTTTCTCCGGTGTTCTTCTTTTATATAATCCTGCTATGCAGGATTATATTGCAAATCTTATTCCAGACAGTATGTCATTATAATTTAGGTATTTATATTAATCAAGAGATTGATTTGCAGTATAAACTGTTGACAGTAGTATAGGCACCTTATTTCTGATCTTTAGAGACTTTATAACTTAACCATACTTTTTTTTAATGTCAGTTTGTATATGCGCTTAAGTCTTGTTTTTAGGTTTGTGAGAGCTTTGTTTTACGCAGTATGTTTAACTGGTCAAGATATCTGTGAATGAATTGTTTCAGCAATATGGTCTTGATACAAGGTCGGAATTTCGTAAGGAGAAAGATAAGATAATGAAAGCCATAGAATACACCAGCGAAGGAAAAACCCACCTGCTCTACTAGGGCGAGCTGTGGGAAGATATACATGAAGGGCTCAAAAATTGGATTAAACTGCAAAAACGGAAATAGCATATAATTATACGGTCACACCAGTCCGTGTGCTTGTTTTGACTGCCTGTGGCATGTTTTCCAGCAAGGCTGTTTCGGAAGAAATTAAATTCGAGTCCCCGGAAAGACTGTAATATTACTGTTGTGCCTGCTAGTCATTGATCTGTTTCATAAGTGGCCGGCCTCTTTATTCGTTGTATCAACTGTGAGGTCTGACCGGGGAATTGTCCCAGCTTTTGTTACCTGAGAGAACCAGAGACCAATGAATTGTAGAACACTTCAAAAGATCATTGAAGGAACAGATAATATATGGCAGGACCTATCACAATATAAAGGAACTATCCGATACTTATAATCATCATTGGATGCTGGAGGAAAATGGATATCTCTCTCCCATGGGAAAAAGGAATGAATGTAATGGCTTTATTGACAAAAAAGCTGCCTAGATGTATAAGCTTAATTAATTGATTAGAGGACAGATGTCCATCTATGGTATTGATGGGTTTTACAGATTTTATGATTATGAAGGTACAATCCCTGCAATGGACAAATTCAGGGGTTATATTTCACATTTAATCGAGGCAGTATATAAATGCTAAGAAGCAGATCATGGAGGAGCAGTTGCTTGGTGAGAAATCTATGAGTCAGTTTGAGAGGGCTATGAATGATCATGGCGTTTTAGTTATCCGTGCTTTTTCTCCCCGGACCAGGGGCAGGGCGGAGAGATTATTCGGGACTTTTCAAGATATATTGATAAAAGAAATGGGTCTAAGAAAAATCCAAAGCAAAGAATCAGCAAAACCCGGCCATGTCTGGAATATAAAATTCAAACTAACAGGAATAGAATCTATAATTCAGGATATTATAAAAATGGGACATTTCTATTTTGTTTTGACAAATATATTTTCCCCCTTGACTGAAGGCTTAAATTACCATATAATTAATCTATGGTGGTTGTTGCAAAGCTGGCAAATATAAGGAGGTACTCTATATGAAAAGATTTTTTGTTTTATTTCTGGCAATCGGTTTATCGGCTGTAATTCTACATGCGGCTGATTTATCAAATTTTTTTGATATGGCTGAAAAAACTGATCTTAATGAAGGAGATATGTTTTTTGGATATTTTGAGGATAACAGTCAATATGGCTTACTAATATGCTTTGAACCGGCAGCTCAAAAAAATATATCTGCAATAAAAGTATATTTAAAATCAGCAGATATGGATGAGCTGATTTATGCTGCATGGGATAAAAGCTTAACTGGAACTGATGAATTGAATAATTCCCAGACGGCTTCATCCACAGTCTCCGATATTAAGAGCAATGGCATCAGAGCAAAGGTAATGCTGGATAAAAAACAGATTAAATATAATGATATTATTAGAATAATCTATTTGCTTGAAGATAATTCAGAATTAACTGAACATACCGTAAGAGAAATAAAAGTAATGTCAGATATAGTTCCTTTTGCATTCAAAACAGGCTCAAGGCTCAATAACCCGAAATCTCATACCTTTGAGTGTTATTGCTCCTGGGGCTTATGCAAAACAATCCAGTGCGAAACTGTTTTCGTAACACTAATATGCAATCCGGATTATACCTGCGATTGCTACTGTGGCTGGAAGGATGAAAACCCTATACCAAAAATTCGCTAAGTTTTATTAAAAAGGCTTTGCAACAGTCTTGTATAAAGTCAGGGATGCAGATATTTCCCGCTCATACTGATAAGAAAATCAATTTTTACCCTTTAGCTCAAATCTCATAAATCTGGTCCAGATTATTCAAATCCTTATAATATTCTGCATATATTTTGAATTTTGGGTATTAATTTCTAATGAAACCACATAATTTTTCTCAAATTGCTTATTTTATAGGCTTTTTGGCCTCTTTTAAGGCAAAAATAACAATAGCCCTTTTGATGACTATAAATCCTGTTAAAAAATATTAATCTATAAAGTAGCAGAAGCTCTGAGGTATTCAGGAGGTGATGCCCTTGATTCTATTACAGGTATTTCTGTAGGGTACATACCTATATGTTTTAGCATCTTTATAATCTCATGCCTTTTTTGAATAAAGGCTATTATTTTCATATCAGAGCTGCAGACAAAAAACGCGACATTTCAGCGATCTATCTCATATACCCTGTATATCAACATTGCCCATGACCTGCGGGCTGACCTTATATCCGGGGGATCATTAATTATCTTTATGTCCCTCTTTTTCCTTTTGCCCCTGCAGGCATTGGAATAGCACCCATAATATCTAATAAGGCATTCATAGGGTCGGGAATATGCAGACATAAGCTATGGAGGAATTCAATTGGATCCAGTATCTCAAAATTCCTGTTTTTGCCAGGATGCATCTTTGATCTGTATATAATATTATGGGATTTCTCAGAGAAGGTTATCTTCTCTGAGGCAAAAGAAAATAAGCGCATGCAATATGTATTCTGCAAGCCTGTATAAGGCTCTGGGATTATCCTCTGATATCAATACAGCATTATGTACTGAGAAGCCTGTATAGTGTATATTGCCAGTCTCTCATTTTATTAATAAGTATAGAACTCTGCTTTTTAATAAAAGCATTTTTCGTGCATTTCTCTTAAGCATGTCAAATACTTTTTCCTGAAATATTATTACTGCCTTTTTTATATCTACTTTGGGTATAGGGTGAAAATTATAATCCTTATTAAAGACTCCTTCTGTTATAAGGCAGTGTATGTGAGGATGCCATAAAAGAAGGTCCCCGAAAGTCTGTATAGAGAGTACTATGCCTGGTTTATAATCTGGATATATTGAGCTAAATATCTCTGCTACTGTATCTTTTGCACATTTTGCAAGTTGCCCCAGGAGCTTTCTGTCCTTATAGAAAAGTCTGTACTGACGGTGAGCTACATCCTCCAGTACATTTGCTTTGATCCATTGTGCCCAGATGAGCATCCTCTTCTTTAGAACAGGAAGGACAAAAAAATCTTGTCTTGCATGAAAAGGCAATAAATAATCCTTACCGCATTGTGGACAGCATACCCTGGCAAGTCCTTTATCCATTATTCGGCCAGTTCCTCCAGGATCCCCTTTCATCAAAATGTATTATCCCTAACATACGGAGTTAACTCATTTTACGGATCCTGACCTCAATATGCTTTTCATCCTTCAGAAGCTCCAGGAGCCTGTCTGTATCCGTATTTCCAAAATGGTATGGGTATAGCACATCAGGTCTGAAAGATATAACAGCATCCTTTACCATTTCAGGGGACATGGTATAGGGAAGATTCATAGGCAGGAAGGCAATATCAATGTCTTTCAGCTCCTTTATTTCTGGTATGTTTTCAGTATCTCCTGCAATAAGTATCCTGATGTCCCCGAATGTCATTATATATCCATTCCCCTCGCCTTTTTTGTGATAAGGCTCTCCGTTGTCCCTTTTGTGCTTTATATTGTAGGCAGGGATTGCTTCTATCCTGATGTCCTCATACATGAATGTATCGCCGTTCTTTATTATCTTTCCGTATTTCAGGGCATTATGGCATAATTCAGTAAGGTAAAATTTTGTTTTTTCAGTTTTTATTTTGTCAATTGCATTTCTGTCAAGGTGGTCTCCGTGATGGTGGGTCAGGAGTATCATATCTGCTTTAGGGAGCTTTGAGTAATCGGCAAGAGCACTGTACGGGTCAATATGTATTATTCTGTCCTTCCACTTCATCATCAGAGTACCATGCCCGATAAAGGTAATTTCTATGCTGCCTTTCTTTGTTTCAATAATATCCCTTTCAAATAATTCATCTGAGAAAACCATAGAAACCGCAATGAACATGCCAAGAAAAAAGATAAGGTAATTCATGTTTGTTCCCCTCCTTTTTTATAAATAACCTTACTTAAACTATTATAATAGCTGTTTACTAGTTTTTCAAATTTTAATATTGTCAAAATTCCAGCTGGCTGTTATCCTGTCTTAAAAGTTTCAGGAGAGCTATTATGAGAGAAAAGATAGGAATATTGCACCCTGGAAAGATGGGTGTTTTTATTGCTCGATCAGCAAAGATAAATGGTAATGATGTATTCTGGGTTTCAGAAGGAAGAAGTTCAGCTACTGCTGAACGTGCTTTTAAGCACGGCATTTCTGATGCAGTGTCCCTATCAGAATTAATCAGGGAGTGCAGGATAATTCTGAGCATTTGCCCTCCTCATGCTGCTGTAGATGTGGCAAAACAGGTAATAGAGAGTTCATTTGATGGTATATACGCTGATCTAAATGCAATCTCGCCGCAGAAAGCCCTGGAGATATCTGAATTGATGAAAGAAAATTCTGTTTCCTTTGTTGATGGCGGAATAATAGGGGGCCCTGCATGGAATTCAGGAACTACCTGGCTGTATCTTTCAGGAAAACAGGCACCTGAGGTTGCAGGCAATTTTTCAGAAGGGTCTCTTAGGACAAAGATCCTGGGTGAAAAGATTGGAGAAGCTTCAGCCCTTAAGATGTGCTATGCAGCCTATACAAAAGGCAGGGCTGCTTTGCTATGCGGCATCCTTGGTGTATCCGAATCATATAATGTAAGAAATGCCCTTGAGGGCCAGTGGTCGCTGGAAGACCCTGGCTTTTCTGAAAAGACAGGGGAGATGGCAAGAAGGGTGACGGCAAAGGCATGGAGGTTTTCCGGTGAAATGAAAGAGATCGCCTCTACATTTAAGAATGCAGGGTTGCCGGGAGGATTCCATGAAGCAGCCTCGGAGATATACAGGCGTATGAGCGGTTTCAAGGACAGAGATGAAATGCCTGAGCTTTCCGAGGTATTGAGAGCCTTAATGGGCAAAAAATAACAGATGCAGATGCCATATCTTATAAAGATGGCCAAAAAGATCTGGATCCAGGCAATATAAAATTGATCATTTCATAAAAAGTGCATGACTGCAAAAACAGAATGCAAGAAACAACACTGTTTTTATCAGACCTTTGTGAAATTATCAAAGTACCCCTGAATATAAACAATGGGAGTGCCCTTATCCCCTGAGCCGGAAGTAAGGTCACAGAGTGAACCTATAAGGTCTGTCAGGCGCCTTGGTGTTGTTCCCTGTGATTCCATATTTCCTGTAAGGTCATCATCCTTATGCTTGATGTGTTCGGAGATAGCCTCTTTCAGCTCATCTCCGCTTAAATGGGCAAAGTTATTGTCCGCGAGGTATTTTATCTTTACCTCGTTCGGAGTGCCTTCAAGCCCGTCCGTATAGCCAGGAGATACAACAGGGTCTGCAAGCTCCCAGATCTTCCCGACAGGGTCCTTGAACGCCCCGTCACCATAGATCATAACTTCAATGGTCTTTCCTGAGAGCTGTTTCAGTTTTCTCTGTATCTCCCGGACAATCCTGTTGCTGTCCCTGGGGAAAAGTTTTATTGTGTATTCTGTCGCCTTATTAGAGCCGAGAAGGCCGTAATCTTCATTGAATCCGCTTCCGTTTACGCTTTTGTCCAGGATTTCATCGAGGCTGAAAACTGTTTTAGCTCCCATATTTGACAAAATAGCCTTTGTCCTTTTCCTTGAATGTATATCGCAGTTTATTACATATTTTGTATGATCAAGGATTGTTCCCGGGTTATTGGAGAATATGACCCTGCAGATTACGCCTTCTTCCTCGACTATGCCCTTATAGTAGTCTATATAGTCCATTCCCGTGAAAGTGTGCTTTTCAAAGCCGAAATGGTGCCTGAATGTCTTTTCATCAAGTACATCAGTCCAGGGGTTTATCCCCTCTTCATCCAGCCTGTCAATATATACAAGGTGATTGCCTACTTCATCAGCGGGATAGCTCAGCATTATGGTAATGTCCCTGCCTCCGGATGCGATTCCCCTCGCAATACCCCTGAGGCATATTGCAAAGCGGTTCCTGCTCAGTATTGGGAATATTATGCCTACTTTATTGTCCTGAAACTTCTGATGAACATCCCGGGCAATATCCTCAATTGTTGCATAATTACCCTGGGCACGGGCGACTATAGACTCCGTGACAGCTACGATATCCCTTTCTCCGGGAGCAACTCCCTCCGATTCCCAGAAATTTTTAACGATATCAGTTACGAGGCTGGAGATATCCTCACCCTCTTTTACTATTGGCGCTCTTAATCCCCTGACCACTGTACCTACGATTCTTTCCATCATTCTACTCCTGAAGTAAGATATTAGGTTAATTGTATTCTTTTTTAGCCGGCTTGAAAAGCATTTTTTTTACAGCTAAAATAAGCCCGCTGACTCATATCAAGTGAATAAAGAGGCTTCAGGCCCTGTGAAATATTATCAGATTTTATTTGATTTAGGTTATTCAGCAGAATAAAATACATACCTGATAAAAAATCTCTAGCAGCAGGGAGCTTATGGAAGAGAAAAGAAGGCTTGGTACCTTTCTTGGTGTTTTTACACCTACTATCCTCACTATCCTCGGTGTAATTATGTATATGCGTATGGGATGGGTCCTTGGCAATATGGGGCTTCACAATACACTGCTGATAGTCATACTGGCAAATTCAATAACATTGATCACAACCCTTTCTTTTTCGTCAGTTGCAACAAATGCGAGGGTGGGAACAGGAGGAGCATATTACATTATCAGCAGGAGCCTCGGGCTTGAGATAGGCACGGCAATAGGCATACCTCTCTTTCTTTCCCAGGCATTTTCCATAACGCTTTATTCCTATGGTCTCGCTGAATCATTCCGTATTATCTGGGATCAGATCCCCATACAGGAAGCAACATTTATAATTATTTTAATTGTTGCCGCACTCAGCTATAAGGGGGCTAAAACAGCACTAAAGGTACAGGTACCGCTGATGGGCCTGGTTGTACTGTCCATTATTGCGCTTACGATAAGCTCCCTGACCGGAAAGGCACATGAGATGTCCTCAGTCTCATTTGGGGAGATAACATTCTGGCAGGCATTTGCTGTTTTTTTCCCTGCTGTTACAGGCATAATGGCAGGGCTTGGCTTGAGCGGAGACCTTAAGAACCCTCAGAGGTCAATACCGCTTGGCGCCACTCTTGCCACAATAACAGGGTTTGCAGTATACATGGCAATGCCATTTGTGCTGTCATACGGGGCAGACCATGAGGCTCTCAGGAATGACAGCCTGATCTGGACCCATATAGTACCGTACGGGGCATTATTCATACTTCCCGGCCTGTTTGGAGCTATCTTTTCATCTGCGGTCGGTTCGATGCTTTCTGCTCCGAGGACCGTCCAGGCGCTGTCCTTTGACCATATCAAGAGCAGGAGGCTTTTAAAGCTGTTTGAGGGTGAAAAAAGCCTGAGGATAGGGTTTGCCGTTACAACACTTATAGCCCTGGGTGCTGTAATGATAGGAGGATTGAACCTTGTTGCAACGGTTGTTACGATGTTCTTCCTGACTGTTTACGGAACAATAAATATTGTTGCCGCCCTCGAGACAATGAGCAATGAACCGTACTGGAGGCCCAAGATCCGCCTGCCATGGGTGATCTATCTGCTGGGAGGCATAGCCTGCGTGTTTGTGATGTTTCTCATTTCTCCCCTGGCAAGCATTATTGCCATTGCTATTGAGTCCGCACTCTATGCGGTCCTTGTCAGGAGAGAACAGATGGAACGCTATGGAGATGTGAGAAGGGGCGTATTTGAAGCAATTATAAAAAAAGCTCTTCACAAGCTTGCTGACCATCCTATGAGTGCAAGGAACTGGCGCCCTCATATCCTTGTCATTATAAATAATGTTGAGGAGAGCCTTGACCTTATATGGTTTGCCAACTGGTTCAGCCAGGCAAGTGGTATCGTTACTGTATGCAAACTTAAGATAGGCGACCTTCTTGACAGAAAGATAGATCTGGAAAAGGAAAGGCAGGAGATGCAGAAGCTGATTAAGAATGAAGGCCTGGCCCTGTTTTCAGAAGTGGATGTTGTTCCCGGTTTTATTGACGGACTTGTTACTGTGAGCCAGGCAAACGGTATGGCGGGTATTCAGAGCAATACTGTCATGATAGGCTGGCCTAAAAAGCCAAAAGACCTTGCCGACATGCTTTCAGCCATGAAAAAGCTGGCTGTTGTAAACAAATCAATCATTCTCTGCAGGATCAATCCAAAACGGCTGTTTCACAAGGAAGGCGAGAAGAAGACAATCCATATCTGGTGGGGAGGGCTTCAGAGGAATGGCGACCTGATGATACTGCTTGCCCACCTTCTTGTCCAGAACCCTGAATGGAGAGGCTCAATAATAGAGATAATAAGCATTGCAAATAATGAGGATATGAAAAGCTTTACAGAAAACTATCTTAAAAACCTTATTGAACAGATCAGGATCAGGGCGGAATCTACTGTTATGGTAAAACCCGAAGGTAAGGGGTTCATAGAGATCATTCATTCATACAGCAAGAATGCTGATGCCGTAATACTGGGGCTGAATACGCCGAAAGACGGTGATGAAGAATCGTATGCAAAAAAACTGAAGTCTATCTGCGGGGATCTTCAGACTGTATTTTTCGTCAAAAATTCGAGTGTTTTTGTTGGAGAGCTGCTTGAATACCAGTGTCCGGACAGCATCTGCGAAGATGAGGTCTAAATCTTGGGTCAGGATTGTACATGATCATGAAAAAGTACTATTTATTATATATTTTAACAGGAGAGAAGAATGAAGAGCTCATTTTCAGCATGCGTTATAACAGCATCTGACAGCTGTCATAAGGGGAGCAGGAAGGATGAGAGCGGGAATACCGCGATTGATATTTTGAGGGATAACGGTTATGAGATTGTTAAATATATTGTTCTGCCTGATGATCTGAAACAGATATCAGAAGAAATGATATTTATGGCGGATGACCTGGGCGCTGACCTTATCCTTACTACCGGGGGTACAGGATTTGCTGAAAGGGACATAACCCCGGAAGCCACAGCAAAGATTATCAGCAGGCAGGCTCCAGGTATCTCTGAGGCCATAAGGAGCTACAGCCTTAAAATTACTCCGAGGGCTATGCTTTCAAGGGGTATTTCCGGGATAAGGAATAAAACCCTTATTGTAAATCTTCCCGGCAGCCCAAAGGCTGTCAGAGAATCCCTCGAATATATAATAGAAAGCCTGCATCATGGGCTTGAGATACTTACAGGCAGAGCTGATAATTGTGCTGGATAATCCATTAGACTCATGCCTGTCCTAAAACATCGGCAATCTTTTATTTATGAGAATAAACCGGCAGTTTTACACGGGTATTAATTTTTCTTCTTTTTGTCCTGCCTGCCCAAAGCTTTCTCTATTTCTTCAATAGCCTTTTTATAGGTGAATTTGGGTATTTTTTCAAAAAGCTCTTTATACATCTTAATGGTTTTGCCGGCAGTGTTTCTGTCATTGGTGACCTTCCACAGTGCATGGTTTATTTTTGCCTTATCCTCAGCCTTTTCTGTACTGCTTAATAATCTTTTAAGCCCTTTTGTATCCTTATCAATTGAAAGCCTTAACAGGGACATATTAAAAATTATATCTTTCCTGCCAAACTCAGAAGCGATAGTGTATGCCTCATCGATTTCTTTTTCTGCTTCCCCGGCCCTTCCTGTTTCATACATCATTTCTGACTTTAGTGATAAAAATTCGCAGAGATGGTATCTGAGATTTATCTTTCTTGCTGTTCTAATTGCTTCATCAAAGGTTTTTAAAGCTTCTGAATAATCTTTTCTATACCACTGGTTTATCGCTATATCTGACAGTGCATTGCATTCTGAATTTTTATTCCCTATTGCTCTGGATATATCAAGTTTTTTTCGGAATAGTTCCATTCCCTCATCAAATTTCCCCAGAGTGGTATAGATGACCCCGATATTGCCAACAGCAGAGCTGGCACCGAACTTATCGCCCAGTTCCTGTGCAATCTCAAGCCTTTTATTATAATACTGCAGTGCTTTGTCATAATCATCCAGCATAAAATATATACTGCCCATATTCCCGTTTGCTACCCCGCTGATCCTTTTTATACCGCATTCATCGCTGATCTTAATTGACTTTTCATAATACTCTGCAGCAGCCTTAAGGTTGCCCTGGTAATGATAGGCCATTCCAATATTGCAGAGTGTCCTTGCCATGCCGCTTTTATCATTTTTTCTTTCAATAATGCTCAAAGCTTCCTTAAAGCATTCGATTGCCTTATTGTGACTGCCCTGGTGAGTGTAGACAAGGCCTATATTATTGATTGGCACATCAATATTATCAGGATCAATTAGCCTTCCTATCTCAAGGTCTTTGTAAAAATATTCCAGAGCCTCTGCATAATTACTTTCATCCATATATATTTTACCTAAATTTCCCGTAAGCATGCCTTTCATCTCTTTTGAATCGATGTTTTCAGCTATTTTCAATGCTTTAAACAGGATATCCTTTGCCTTGACGCTTTCATTCTGCAGGCCATAAAGCCAGCCAAGCTTATTCATGCATTTAGCAATCAGTTCATAATCGCCTGAATTATTGGCGTAATTAAGGGCTTTGCCAGCAGCTTCATCTGCCTTTTTTATTTTGCCTGCTATTTCCAGGACATGGCTTTTATTCAGCAGAATCTTTGATAGATTGTAATAATCCTTCTGGTAATAACTCTCCAGAATTTCATAATATTCTACTGCCTTTTCATTAAAGAATCTGCTTTTTGCCTGCTCAGCGGCTAACCAGAGATAAAAGCGGGCTTTTTCCGCGTTCTCAGCCCTTACAAAATGGTTCACAAGCTCTTCGTAATAATTTTCGAGCCTGCTGCTGTATAGTTCTTCCATTACAAGGCCTGCAATATTATGGAGCTTCCTGGTCCTTTCATGCAGTTGCATTTCATATACTGAATCCCTTATAAGTGTATGCTTAAAGATCAGAAAAAGGCCGGAGATGGCTTCCCAAATCTGTTCCCTGTAACCGATCTGCAGCTGGTTTTGATATTCATTATCATCTATTATGATATTTACCCTGGCAAGGAGTTTTTTCAGAAGCAGGAGGGCAAATTCCATTCCAAGGACAGATGCTGACTTTATAATTTCCTTTGTCCTTGTTGAAAGCCTGTCTATGCGTGCCATTATGATCTGGCTGATGCTGGAAGGGAGTATGTCATGCTTATTTGTCAGATTTTCGCCCAGCATTCCCTTTTCATGCAGGTACATCAGTATCTGCCCTGCATAAAAAGGGTTTCCCCGGCTTTTATCCCAAATATAATCAAGCGTATCTCCAGGTATTTTCTTTTTACCAAGAATTGCTGTGACCATGGTGATAATTTTTTCCCTGCTGAAAGGCATTATCTCCAGCCTGGCAGTACTTGCATCCATATCTCTGGGATCCAGGATTTCAAACCTGGCCCCTTCATATTGAGTACGGCAGATAACAAGTATAGCAAACGGATATTTGCCTACATTCCTCACAAGCATTTTAATAAGGTTTTTGCTGTCTGAATCTATCCAGTGGGCATCCTCCAGGACCAGAACCACAGGGCCGATCAGGGCAAGAGAAATTAAGAAATTCTTTACAGCATATATAGTATTGTCGTACCTGTCCTTTTCATTCAGCTCTGAGTAAAGGGAATTACGGAATGCTAATCCTGTCAGTGCAGCTATTACAGATTCTGTACGTTCTAATTCCTTTTTTATGCTATGATCAGGGCATCTGCCCGTCAGGTCTTTATATATCCTTCTGAAGGTCAGGCTGTTCTGTCTCTCCGTATTATAATCATTCTGCCCAAAGTATTTTTTTAGCAGGTATATGAACGGGTTAAATGACTTTCTCAATATTTCATCACATTGCAGGTACAGGAATCTGCAACTGCTCAGGCTGAAGGCAAAGTGCCTGACAAACTCAGATTTCCCTATCCCTGCCGGGCCGTCGATATATATAAGACCTCCAAACCTTTTCTGAAAAATGGGCTGGAGGATCTTTCTCAGCATGCCTGCTTCAGCATCTCTTCCTATAAAATGGCCGGCTGTACCGCTGTCATAATCCTTCAGTTTTTTTTCTTTAAGAAGGTAGGCTCTTTTCTTAACAGAAAAGCCCTTAAGGTCATAATAGCCTTTAAGATTAAAAACAAAGCTTCCTGACATACTTTCTGATATATTCCTGTCTGTCAGTATCTCTGACCAGCCGGCATTTGTCATAAATCGGGCAGCAAGATTGACATTGCCGCCAAGTGCTGTATATTCTGACTGTTTCTCTGAACCGACAAAACCGGCAAAAGCTGTCTCTGCCGTAATGCCTGCACGGAATCTCAGCCTTGAAAGCGCGCGCAGGGCAAGAATAAAATCGCATGCCCGTTGGTAGAGCTTTTCCCTGGCTGAAGGGGCACCGAAAAGTATAAGGATTACAGGCCCTTTATCGCCGAAATCAACGCGGTTGAAATAACCCCCATAGGAATAACACTTCTTTATTACCATTTTTATAAAGTCATTATATCCTCTATCCGGAGAGAAACTTATAAAGCATGAAACTACTTCCCTGAATTCGCCTTTTGCTTTCAGTTCAAGGACAGCCTCAGGAATAAAACGCTTCTGCATGCCTTCGGGTATAACTGGTTCCTTCTGCTTTCCCGCCTTTGGCAGGAAGAGTTTTCCCGGATGTATTAAATAGTGAGTATCGTCAATCTTCTTTATGCATACCTCCCGAGATAAACCTGATAAAAAGATATTGTCAGCTACAATCTGCATGCTTTGAGCCAGATTCTCAGAATTACAGCATCCATCAATTGCCCTGCCCTTGAAATAGTAAGCCAGCTGATGTCCTGCATCGATAATTCTGTACTGAAGATTGCCGGCTGATAATCCAATCCTGACTCTTAGCATGTAATTGCCGAATTTCGTTTCAAAGCTCCCGCATTTTTCAAAGAGGTTCTGAATTGCATATGCTGCATTTAGAGCATATTCTGCCCTGCAGAGACGGAATACAGACATAAAGGCATCACCTGCAAAAGAGGAGATAAACCCTCCATTATTATAAACCTCATTTATGGCTGGCGTGAATATATCGTTAATTATTCGGGATAGGATTTCAACACCTTCCTTGCCGTATTTCATGAGATCCTGGGTCATGGCGGTGAATCCCGATATGTCCAGAAACATCGTATATGCTTTAAATCTGCCTGATAATTTATTATTCAGGCATTTTTCCAGTATAAAATCAGGAACCAGCTTTCTTTTCATATCCTTTTTATTTTACCCTGAAGATGCCTGTTTTGTCAATATAATGACAATACTGGCCTGAATAAACCGCGTATGATGTCTGCTGACATCCCTTATGTAGATTTCTCAGACATGGAATGATATAAGAATAATTATCCCCCCGCTGCTTGACTTTAATTATCCCTGTGAATTATAATGAAAGAAGGATGAATTAATATTTCAGGGGGGTAATATTTATGAAGAGATATGTCTTTCTTTTTATTTTCCTGTTTTTGCTTTTCTCTTTTAGCGTCTTTTGCCAGGAATTGCCGGAATTCCTCTGGGCAGTCAGGGCAGGGGGTGCAGGTTCCGAATCAGGTTCAGGAATTGCAGCAGATTCTCTGGGCAATAGCTATATTACCGGTACTTATTACACTGCCATGCAATTCGGCGATATAGATATTTCTCCCATACAAATGGGTGATGTTTTCCTGGCAAAACTCGGTCCTGCCGGCAATTATGCCTGGGCAGATGGATTTGGCACTACAGAGAGCGAAAGATCCAACAGTATTTGTGCAGATTTCAGGGGTAATAACGCCATAGCTGCCAAATGGGGGTCATTTTGTGCCATAGTGCAAAAATTTGATACAGACGGTAATTATACAGGAGGATTTTCCTTTGGTGAATATACGGACATTGCCATGGCAACAGACCTCTACCGGGATATATCAGGCAATATTTACTTTACCGGGGATTTCAGCGGGACTGTTGATATAGGGGGAATAGTACTATCATCCAGCAGCAGCATGAGGGATATCTTTATAGTCAGGATCGATCCGGCAAATAATGCAGTCTGGGCTAAAAGCGCAGGGGGTGCTTCAGGCGATTACAGCTGGGGCATAACTGTAGACAGGTATGGCTATACTTATATTACAGGGTACTTTGCTGGTACTGCTGATTTTGGAAGTACACAGCTTGTGTCAGCAGGAGGCAATGACATATTTATTGCCAAGCTTGGTCCCGACGGCAATTTTCGGTGGGCAAAAAGGGCCGGAGGGTCAGGAGACGATACCAGCAATGGTATAATCGTGGACTACTTTGGAAGGGTCTATATTACGGGTGCTTTTTCAAATACTGCGGATTTTGGCAGTACAGAACTTACATCCAGCGGGGAAAGGGATATTTTTATATCAATGCTTGACAATACAGGCGCTTTTCAGTGGGCAGAAAGGGCAGGCGGTTCCTATGATGATATCTCCCTGGATATTTCAGTGGTTTCTTATGGCAGGGCTTATATTACAGGTTATTTCAATGATACAGCTGATTTTGGCATCAATCAGCTTATATCAGAGGGAGGAAGAGATATATTCGTCTCAAAGGTTGATGCTGGAGGCAGTTTTCTCTGGTCAATTAGAGCTGGAGGCAGCGGCGATGATTCATCCCAGGGAATTGATCTATCCTGCTCAGGGGATGCATATATTACAGGCAGTTTTGAATCAGCAGCATCCTTCGGGGAATTTGACCTTGTATCCGAAGGGAACAATGATATCTTTACAGCCCGGATGTCCTCCAGTACTGATATTAAAGCTGCCTACCGCTTTTTCAATACTGAACGCGGGGGCCATCTATATACCATAAGCGAGGTTGAAAGGGACTATATACTTAATGAACTCCCACAATACAGTTACGAAGGCTTTAAATTTTCAGTCTATTTCAGCCAGGCAGATGGGACTGTTCCTGTTTACCGTTTTTTCAATAACATTCATGGAGGCCACCTCTATACCATAAGCGAGGCTGAAAGGGATTCACTGATGGACCTGCCCCAGTGGAATTATGAGGGTATAAAGTTCTATGTCTTTACAGGCCAGTCCCCGGATACAGTTCCTGTTTACCGCTTCTTCAACAATGTAAGAGGAGGCCACCTCTATACCATAAGCGAGGCTGAAAGGAATTCACTGATGAATCTGCCCCAGTGGAATTATGAGGGTATAAAGTTCTATGTCTATCCATAATTCAGCCTGAAAGGTATAGCAGACGGGATTCAGGCCTGATCCCATGAAAATTTCTCCTGTTATTCTATTATTTGCTGTTCTCAAGCATGAAATATATATAAGTAAAAAATTGATTATATAAAAATATATTGTACAATTATGAAAAGAATTTTTGTTAGCCTGAAAAGGCAAAATCAAAATAAATGAAAATACAGATTTATAGAATTTTATGAAAAACCTCATACCGGAATTTATTCTCAATAAATACAATAATAATAAACTGACTGGAAGCTTTTCAGGATATACTTTGTTTATCGATATATCAGGCTTCACATCCATGACTCAGTCCCTGATGACCCATGGCAAGGAAGGAGCAGAGATCCTGTCTAAAATTATTAGCGATATTTTCACTCCTGCAATAGAATCAGTATATAAGAACGGTGGCTTTGTATGCAGTTTTGCTGGAGATGCCTTTACAAGCATATTCAGAGTAAATAGAGCTGAATATCCGTTAAGATCAGCCTTTGAAATTAACAGCATGTTTGGAGAATACGGCTGTTTAAGCACAAAGTTCGGCGATTACAGGCTTGAAGTCAAAACAGGCCTGTCCTATGGCAGAATTCATTATGCAATTGTCGATTCAAAATTCCAGAAAGCATATTATTTCAGGGGGGATGCGATAGATAAATGTGCATTGTCAGAGCACCATGCAGGCAGGATGCAGATAATTGCAGATATCTCTTTCA
The DNA here is from genome assembly GCA_964389675.1 of uncultured Candidatus Sumerlaeota bacterium. Taxonomy (GTDB): domain Bacteria; phylum CAYMEV01; class CAYMEV01; order CAYMEV01; family CAYMEV01; genus CAYMEV01. The sequence continues at coordinate 45,806 of CAYMEV010000019.1, read as the reverse complement.
TGAAAAAAATATCCATTAAAGTCAAAAGCAAAACTGCGGGTAAAAACTGGTATCAGATAATACCAGAAGCATTTGAACTGCCGAAATACAGGAAAAAGAAAGATCTATCCATACAGAAGGGGACTGAGAGGTATTTTGTACCCAAGGTGATCCTAAACCTTAAAGAACGCGGGGAGTTCCGTGAAATTGTATCCTGCTTTGTTGGCTTTAATGAGAATCAGGAGTTCCATAATGCTATAGAAAAGATAATCAAAAAATGTAATGATTATGGTGGATATTTTAACAGGGTGGATTTCGGGGACAAAGGCGGTGTCATACTGGTACTCTTTGGAGCCCCGACAGCCATGGAAAAACTCTATGAGAGGGCTTCTGACTTTATCCTCAGCCTGCACGAAATTTCAGGCTTTGCTTTCAGGGCAGGGATGACAGCAGGTATTGCTTTTGCCGGTTTTATCGGTTCAGCTGTCCGCTGTGAATATACAGCCTTTGGCAGCATGGTAAACCTTTCTGCAAGGCTTATGATGAAGGCTAAACCTTATGAGATACTTGCCGATGCTGGCATAGTCCGCGGACTATCAACTATATATGAATTTAAGCCTAAAGGGCTTATGAGCTTTAAGGGGTTCAGCGATAAAATACCAATAGCTGGACTGGCCGGCAGAAAATCTGCCCAGCATATGCCGGCATTTACAGAAAGCTTCATAGGAAGACAAAAGGAGACAGCCGAATTAAAAAAGCTGATAAGCCCTGTTTTCCATGGAAAATTTGGAGGAATAGTGTATATCGATGGCCCAGCAGGTATAGGAAAATCCAGTTTTATTGCCAGCTTTACAAAAGAAGTAGAGAATTGCTCATTTTTCTACTTTCAATGTGATGAAATACTTAAAAAATCTTTTAATCCCTTTGTTTATTTCCTCAAAGAATATTTTGAACAGCATGAAACCAGCTCCAAGGAAGAAAATAAGCATAAATTTTCAACTATTTATCAGAACATTATAGACCAGACAGGGATAAAAGAGATCAAAAGCGAACTTATACGCACAAAATCACTGATTGGAGCGCTGATTGGACATGAGTGGCAAAATTCCCTGTTTTCTGAGCTTGATGCAAAAGGACGCCACGAGAATACAAAGTATGCCCTTAAGAATCTCATTAAAGCCCAGAGCCTTATAAAGCCTATGGTTCTCATATTGGAAGACGTACACTGGATTGACAGCTATAGTACTGAACTGATCAAAATGATAGTAATTAATACAGAGAGGTACCCTTTTATAATTATAGCTCTATGCCGAATAAACGATGATGGAAGCTTATTTACACTGTTCAGCCCCGGGGAATGCAACTGCCGGATAAAAAGGCTGAATATCACTGTTTTTGATAATAATATGCTGACAGAGCTTCTTAGGGACAGACTTGGTGCTGACAGGATCCCCGAAAACCTTAAGGATTTCATCTGGCATAAAACAGGCGGCAATCCCTTTTTTATCGAACAGCTGATATTATTCCTAACAGAGAATAAGCTACTGGATGAAAATTTCCAGCTGGCTGATAAAAGCATGACTATTCCATCAAAAATCAACCAGGTGCTGATCGCACGTATTGACAGGCTGTCAGATACATTGAAGGAATCAATAAAGACAGCATCTGTGCTTGGAAGAGAATTTGCCGTTCAGCTTCTGACAAAACTGCTTATTAATGCAGATATTATAAAAAATGAAAATGAATGTATAAAATATATCCTGGATGGCTGCCAGGAACAGATATGGGAAAATATTACTGAAATAAATTATATTTTTAAGCATGCACTGATCAGGGATGCTGTCTATGAAACTCAGCTGAAAGAAAGGCTTCGTTTGCTTCATGACCTGGCCGGTACAATCATAGAGGATCTATATCAGAAGGATATTAAAGCACATTATGAAGAGCTTGCAAGACACTATGAAAAAGCCGAAAACATTGAGAAAACCATTGATTACCTTGAAAAATCCGCTATTCAGTCCATGGATCTATATCAGAATGAGAAAGCTCTAAATACATTTACCAGACTGCTGAAATACCTGGATAAAGATAATGATATTCCCAGAATGATCCCTAATCTTATGAAAATGGGCAATATTAGCGATCTGACGGGGAATTGGGATGAAGCTATTAAATATTACAGAAGAGCTTATGATAATTCACTGATCACTGGAAACACAGAACAGACAATTGATGGCATTATATCTATTGCTTCCATGCTGCGGATGAAAAGCAATTATGCAGAAGCTGAAGATCTTCTTGATAAGTCTCTTGTGCTTGCAGAACAAACAGGGTATAAGACGGGAATTATTAATATTTACGGTACATTGGGAAGCATAAACCTCCAGAAAGGTGACTTCAAAAAAGCCTTAAAAGCTATTAAAAAACAAATAAAAATAGCCCAGGATGCTGGAACTAAATATATGGAAGGCGTCTCATATGGAAACTGTGGAGTCGCTTACAATAATATGGGCGATAATAGCAAAGCAATGATATATTTTCATAAACAGCTTGAAATCGCAAATAAAATGGGCAACCTCAGAAATTATAGCATAACACTGGGCAACATGGGTGTTATATACAAAGACCGGAGAGATTTTGCAAAAGCCATGGAATGCTTTGAGAAACAGCTTTCAGTATGCAAAAAGATAGGAGATAAGCATGGAATTCACACAGTTTTCAACGGCATGGGTATTGTATATTATTCCTTAGGCGATTATGAAAAAGCTATTGATCATTATAATAGAGCCATGGAGATATCAAAAGAGATTGAAGATATAAATGGATTAAGCTTTATATATTCGAATATGGGAAATGTTTATTTTGTAACAGGGAATTATGAAAAGGCAATGGATTGCTACAAAAAACAGATGAAGATCAATAAAGAGACAGGGAATAAGGCTGGCTTAAGCAAAGCATTCTGTTATATGGGGAATATCTACAGATATCGGGGCAGATTCCGGGAGGCTGGAAAGCTTTACAGGAAATATCTCTCAATATGCAGGGAGATCGGGGATGAAACTGGAGTAAGCATAGCGCTGTGTGGTATTGGTATAATGTATCAGGAAAATGGCGATCATGAAAAAGCGCTGGATTATTTCAATAAATTTCTCTCATCATCAGAAAAGCAAAAAAATAAACTGAATATTGGCATAGCATTAGGAAATATTGCAAACTGCTATCATAGTCAGGGTTACACAAAAAAGGCCCTTGAATATCATCTTAGATCATTAAAGATATCTGAAGAACTGAAGAGCGGCAAAGGTACAGCAATAACAAAAGGGAATATAGGGAAATTATATATTGAACTGGGTGATCTGGGTAAAGCTTTGCAGTATTACCAGAGTCAGCTGGAAATAAATGAAGCAATTAAAAATAAAAAAGGTACCAGCAGTGCTTTATCTAATATGGCTTTTTTAATGAAAGAATATTGCAATTATCCTCTTGCGCTAAAATATATTGACGATGCTATTGAGATAGCAGAAGAAATTGATATAATTTATGATTTGTGCGATTATCTTTTAATCAAGGCTGAAATTCTCTACATGATGGAAGATAAGGAAGGAGCTTTGTTGCAAATTGAAAAAATTTGCAAATTATCCATAGGACAAAAATGGACGGACATATCAATAAACGCCAAATTAATGAAACATAAAATAAAAAAAAATGGCAGATCTCTAATATCCATGCTGAAAAATAAAAGTCTTACAAAGGAAAATAAAGCAGAAATATACTATGAACTATGGAACATTACAAAACATGAAAAATATTGGTCCAAAGCCCTCGATATTTATAATGAACTGCAGGAAAAAGCTCAAATTCATAAATACAATAAGGTAATTGAAGAGCTAAAATCCAGGGGGAGATAAGATCTCCTGCCCCAAATTATGAAAGACAGGTCAGGGAATAATACAGCTTTTATTATAGTCTTCCGTTTTTTATCAGGAAGATACCGGGTTCCAGCCTTATGAATCTATTGCATATAAAGAAAAGAAATTTTTCCTTCAGAGCCCTGTCCATGGAAGCGCATGTTCCTTCCAGGCAGTCATGTCAGGAGTTCGGTGATCATGCGGGAGGAATATCTGAGAATATCAGGAATTTCTGACTATATATCATTATACATTTCAGTATTCCTGCTGGAGGAGTAGATCATTTTTCCCCCGGTAAAGACAATGAGTTCTCCCGGCCTGAATTTATGCCAGCTTTCCCTGGTCATTTTCTCTGTTGCTATTAAAAAGCCTGTCTCATCCATTTCCTTATTCCTGCTAAGGTCTATATTCCCCCATTCCCTGTCAGCAAAGCTTATGATCCCGTAAGGGGGCTTCCTGTGCAGGAAATTCAGCCCTCTATAGCTGTTGCAGTCATGATAGCAGAACAAGAACTCCCCATTGGAGAATATGCAGTTGAAATATCCGTAACTGTTAATATCCTTAAGCAGTCCTGAAAGCCATTCAAAATGCTCCCTGTCCCATGATTGTATTTCCCTTTCTTCAATACAGTGCAGAAGACTGCAGAATGCATACTCGCTGTCTGTCTGCCCTATGGGCATGAACCTTCCCAGGGGAAGCATGCCCCTGTAGCTGTTCAGGCTTCCGTTATGGGCAAAGCAGTAATCTTTTCCAAAAAGCTCCCTCTGGAAGGGATGCGTGTTCTTAAAAGCCACATTATAAGGCCACCATCTTACATGAAAGATGTATGTCATGCATTTAAGCAGAGGGTATCCGGTAAGGAATAATGAGAGCTCGCTTTCCCCTGCTTCTATCGCTTCTTTAATTATCTGGACAGCATTCTCCTGATACATTGCGATTCCCCAGCCGTCTGGATTCTTTTTGCCCCTTCTTCTGAAACCACTGAAGGAAATCCGGGGATTTACGGGCCTGTTAAAATTCAATGCCATTAGTTCACACATAAACACACCTCCTTTAAATATAGCGGGAGGAAACCTAAGACCGCAATGCCCGGGAATATTACAAAGCCGGAACTGCATTGATCAGTATAATTGTTTCAATTTCCTTTTCCCTTCTAATACAATACCACAAAACAGGCTTTTTAGCAAATATTTTTTCTGCGTATATCTTTGTGCCGGATGCCATTAATGTAATCATAGCTGTAAATATAAATTTTCTGCAGGTACATTATGCTTTATATATATTATTAATTTTATGATTGTTTTTGATAAGCCCTTTTTCCTTCAGTTTTATAATGATATTCTGCGGTTTTTACTGTTTTTTTTATGACGGTAGCAATAATAAAAGCCCGGGGTGTAATTGAGGGTGAGTAAAGATAATTATTGACAATTACCCTGATACTGTTTTAAATTGCCATGGAATAAATATTGATTTAGAGAAAAATGGGTATTATAAAGAAGGAGATCTGATTGATTTAGATTGATTTTCCGAGCTTAAAATTCTAAGGCCTTGCGCTATGAGTTTAAGCCGCCGGGTATAGGCAGAAATGCCTATGCCTCCCGTGTTTGGAAAGGAAAGTTTTAATCCAGGTTTAATAATTATTTAGAATAATTGGATTTGATAAAACCGACTTTCCAAAGTCGGTTTTTTTGGTTTTAAAATATAAATGGATAAATTTTAAGTTTTTATTCAAAGCAGTATGACTAAGACAGAAGCAAAGAGAAATGGATTTTTAAGGAAATATTTGATGGCTATGACCGGAACAGGCATATCTTTGGATCAGGGGGAAATATAGGCTGGTGGACTTCTTTAAGGTACATACGGTCAGTCAGGCCAGATGCAAGATGGAGGAAGCCTTCTCAATGATGAGGCTTCAAAAAGAACATATATCTGTTTCAGATTCGCTGGACAGGGTCCTGGCTGATGATATATTATCCGCCTCTGATGTGCCGGAGTTCAGAAGGTCCACAGTTGACGGCTATGCAGTAAGCAGTTTTGATACGCATGGGTCAAGCGAATCTGTGCCGGTCCTGCTTAACCTGTCCGGAGAGGTCAGGATGGGGGAAAGAACGCAGATAAGGATATCATCAGGGCAAACTGCCTATGTGCCTACCGGAGGCATGATACCTGAAGGTGCTGACAGCGTTGTAATGATAGAACACACAAACAATCTTGATGAAAGCTCTATAGAGGTTTTCAGGCCTGTATCGTCAGGAGAAAATATCATATATGAGGGTGATGATATTAAGAAGGGAGAGATAATACTGAAAAGGGGCAGGAGCATAAATGCTACTGACACAGGAGTGCTGGCCGCCATAGGCAGGATGAGTGTAGATGTCCTTAAGAAACTGCGTTTCTATATCATATCGACAGGAGATGAGATAGTTGAACCGGAGGCTGAGCCTGCCTTTGGCATGATAAGGGATATTAACGGCTCTACCCTTTCATCCCTGGTCAAAAAAGCCGGGTGTGAAGTTATGAGCAGGGTAATAGTAAAAGACAGTTTCGAACTTCTTAAAAAAGAGCTTCAGAAAGCTCTGAGCATTTCAGATATTATTCTTATCTCAGGGGGAAGCTCCGTAGGGGCAAAGGATTTTACCCCCGAGGTTATAAATTCTTTCAGTGGAAGGGGAGTTTTTGTACATGGGGTCGCCATCAAGCCCGGAAAGCCGACAATCATAGGTGAGATAGAAAACAGGGCAGTTTTCGGGCTTCCTGGCCATCCTGTCTCAGCAGTAATAGTATTTAAGGTCTTTGTAGAGCATCTAATAAAACATCTATACGGTATATCCGGTAATATAAGTGTAAGAAGGGCTGTGCTGAGCAGTAATGTGCCTTCCTCACCGGGAAGCATGACATTCAGGATGGTATCTCTGTCCGAAAGGGACGGTATCCTTTATGCTGACGTGAATTACGGCAAATCAGGCCTGATATCCCTTCTGTCAAAGTCGGATGGATACCTGGTGATAAATGAGCATGAGGAAGGTCTGAACAGCGGGGAGGAGGTTGAAATATACTGCTTATGAGTAAATTCCGGCAGAATGTATATATATCCAATATTGAGTTAGATGAAGCCAGGGAGAAATACTACTCAAAACTCGGTGATCTACTGACAGGGAGTGAAGAGATAAGCGTCTCAGAATCAGCAGGCAGGTATACCTTTGACTGTGTATATGCTGAGATCTCTTCACCCTATTTTAATTCAGCAGCTATGGATGGAATAGCTGTTAATTCCGAGGCCACATACAATGCAACGGAATCTGACCCCAGAATACTTATTGAAAACAAGGATTTTGAATATATTAACACAGGCAATGCCCTGAAAAAAAAGCATAATGCGGTTATCATGATTGAAAACGTCATTGAGGCGGGGGAGGGGAAGGTCAGAATTATAGCCCCGGCATATCCCTGGCAGCATGTAAGGCTTGTAGGCGAGGATATAGCTGTCGGCGAGATGATACTTCCTTCAAGGCATAGAATAAGGCCGATAGACCTCGGGGCATTGATCTCTGCAGGAATTAATAAGATAAAAGTCCATAAAAAGCCGAAAGTCGGGATTATACCGACTGGGTCAGAGCTTGTGGACGATCCGGGCAAGCTTGGCGAGGGTAAGATACTGGAGTCAAATTCATATGTTTTTGAGGGGCTGGTAAATGAGTATGGAGGCACTGCAAAAAGGTATTCTCCATGCAGGGATGACATGGGATCCCTGAGGGAAGCGGTATTAAAGGGGGTTGAGGAGAATGACATCCTTCTGGTAAATGCAGGGTCATCTGCTGGAAGGAAGGATTATACTGTTTCTGTGCTTAGAGAACTGGGAGAAGTGATAGTGCATGGGCTTGCAATAAAACCCGGCAAACCGACCATACTTGCAGTTATTGATAAAAAGCCGGTAATAGGCATTCCCGGATACCCTGTTTCATCCTTTCTGGTCTTTGAGCTTTTTGCCAGGCCTCTGATACTTCAGTCTTTGCCTTCCCGGGAACATGGACACGAAAACCTGAAGAGACCTGAAGATACAGTAAAGGCAGTTTTATCAAGAAGGATAGTATCATCCTTCAAAAGCAGCGAGATGGTCCGGGTAACGGTTGGCCATATTGGCGGCAGGTTTATTGCAACTCCTCTGATGCGCGGCGCCGGTGCCACAATGAGCCTTGTAAGGGCTGACGGCATACTCGAAATACCAAGGAATGCTGAAGGGATGGAAGCCGGGGAGGAGGCCATAATTCATCTTTACAAGCCTGCTGAAAGGCTGAAAAGGACTCTTCTCTCCATTGGAAGCCATGATATGATCATGGATGAGGTCTCTGACATGATGGAGCTGGCTTCAGCTCATACAGGCAGTATGGGCGGTATAACAGCCTTGAGAAGAAATGAATGCCACCTTGCACCTGTACACCTTCTGGACGAAGAGACAGGGGAATACAATATTCCGTATATAAAAAGGTTTTTCCCGGGCAGGAGAATGGCCCTTATCAAGGGGCTGAGAAGGACTCAGGGCCTTATGGTGCAAAAGGGCAATCCCTCAGATATAACGGATTTTGGATCATTAATTCGGAAAGGCATCCATTTTGTAAACAGGCAGAAAGGATCAGGCACACGCATACTTCTGGATTACAGCCTTAAGAAGCTGGGTATTGATGCAAAAGATATAACGGGTTATGAAAAGGAGATGACAACACATATGGCTGTGGCTGCTGCCATAAAGGCTGATTCTGCTGATGCAGGGCTCGGTGTTCTATCTGCCGCCCGTGCCCTGGATCTGGACTTCATACCTGTCGGGCATGAGGAATATGATTTTCTTACAGCATTTGAATACCTTGAGGATGAAAGGCTTAAGGTGTTTATTTCCGTAGTAAGATCGGGTGAATTTAAGGAAAGGGTAATGAAAATAGGCGGTTATGAAATGATAAATACAGGTGAAATAGTAATAATAGGTGAATAATTTTAAATGAGAGACAGATTCGGGAGAAATATAAATTATCTTAGAATTTCTGTGACTGACCTGTGCAATCTCAGGTGCATCTACTGCATGCCTGAAGAGGGTGTCAGAAAAATGCAGCATGAAGATATATTGAGGTTTGAAGAGATCCTGCATATTGTGAATACCCTTGTAAAACTCGGCATAACAAAGGTAAGGATAACCGGAGGCGAACCCCTTGTAAGGAGGGGTATAACAGGGCTTATAAAGAAGATTGGCGCCCTATCCGGGATAAAAGACCTTTCCATGACCACCAACGGTATTCTACTTAAGCAATATGCGCAAAGCCTCAGGGAATCAGGCCTGGGAAGAATTAACATTAGCCTTGATACCCTTGATGATTCAAAATACAGATACATAACACGGGGCGGGAATATCAATGATGTTCTGCAGGGACTGAAAGAAGTCCGAAAATTGGGTTTTCACCCTGTCAAGCTGAATTTTGTCCTTATCAGGGATTTTAATGATGACGAGATAGAGGATTTTGCAGAACTGACATATCAGGGCATAAATGTAAGGTTTATAGAGCTCATGCCCGGCGGCTGTTCAGCATCATGGGCCTCTGACAGGTTTCTATCCAATGATTCTGTCCTTGAGAGGATAAAGGGGCTGGTTCCTGTTAAAAATGAAGATGCTTCATCATCATCAGTCAATTACAGGCTGGAAGGTGCAAATGCAGACATAGGGCTGATAAGCCCAATATCCTGCAGGTTCTGCGCTGACTGCAACAGGATAAGGCTGACATCTGACGGCAGGCTCTACACATGCCTTCATTCTGATGATCATATTGACCTCAGGTCAATTATCAGAAAAGGAGAGGATATTTCGGGGCATGTACTGGACTTTGTATATAATAAGCCTGCTTCACACAGGTTTGATGAGAATATATATATGAAAGGCAATATGGTACAGATAGGGGGATAAATCATGAAAAGCACCCATTTTGATGAATCAGGAAGAGCCCATATGGTTGATGTAAGCAGTAAGGGAAATACCCTGAGAATTGCTTCTGCCAGAGGCAGGGTAATAATGAAGGCTGAAACAGTGAATATGATAAAAGAAGGGCTGATAGGGAAGGGGGATGTCCTTGCGGTCGCTCAGGTCGCCGGTATTATGGCTGCAAAAAATACATCAGGGATCATACCGATGTGCCATAATCTGCCTCTTGCAGGTGCTGATATCCGTTTTGCAATAAAAGAAAAAGAGATAGATATTGAGTCTGAGATCAAAACCACAAACCAGACAGGCGTTGAGATGGAAGCGCTCATGGCGGTTTCCGCAGCTGCGCTTACCATATATGATATGTGTAAATCTGTTGACAGGGGAATTATTATAAGCGATATAATGCTTGTCAAAAAAAGAGGGGGGAAATCAGGGGAATATATAAGGGAGGAATAGGATGGCAGGAAAGATAGTATCAATAAATATAAGCAATAAGAAGCATATTTCAAAAATACCTGATAAAGAAGGGGTTTTCATTGAAAATTACGGGCTTGAAGGTGATTCTCATGCAGGTAATGATACCCACAGGCAGGTTAGCCTGCTTGCTGTTGAAAGCATAAAAAAGATGGGAGATATAATTATTGGCGGATTATCATACGGCGATTTTGCAGAAAATATCACAACAGAGGGCATAATACTTCACAAAATCCCTGTAGGCACAAAGGTCCGCATCGGAAATACTGTCCATGAAGTAACACAGATAGGTAAGGAATGCCACAATGAATGTGCCATAAAACAGGAATATGGAGAGTGCATTATGCCGACAGAGGGCATATTTACCAGGGTACTAAAGGGCGGAAAGGTCAGGGAAGGTGATATAATCGAGATAATAAATGGAGATCACTGTTAATTGTAATAGAATATTCTTCAATTTGAGGAAAAAAACAAAAAATATAAAAAAATGAAAAAAAGGAGTTACAAATGAAAAAAGCATTATTGGTTTTCGTGGCAATCATGGTTAGTGTTCCGTTGCTGGCTTCTGCTCAGGGAACTTTTGACGGACAGATCTTCGGTGATTACTATTATGTAAGCAGTCATCACCTTGAAGAAGTGGAAGGCCTGAATGGCTTTATTCTAAGAAGGGTACATTTCAGGTATTGCTACAAGTTTAATGAAGAATGGTCTTCATTTTTAAGGTTTGAAGCAACCCATCCCGGCGATTTTGTATCCAATGATAAGCTTGTGTCCTATGTAAAGGATGCATATCTTCAGTATAAGATGGATAATAGCGCTTTCAAGTTAGGTATAATGTCCAATTTAAGCAGCAGTTCATATGACTCAACCTGGGGTTACAGGTCTGTAGAATCTTATCCGATGAGCGTGCAGAAATTCATACCTTCAAGGGAATTCGGCCTGGGATACGATTACAAGAACGAAGCTTTTGCATTCAAGGCTATTTTTGGAAATGGCGAAGATAACAAGAATGAAGCAAATAAAGGCAAATCCTACACTGTTCTGCTTTCTTACGGTGAGAAAACAGGTATTTACGCCGAAGCATACTATAATTATCTGAGCAAAGACGACGGAGACAATGAGACACTTCTGCAGGGATTCCTTGCATACAGGGCTGACTGGGGAAGGCTTGGAGTATTTTATGGAAGAAAGACAATAGACATTGATGACACTGAATCAGATTATAATGTTCTGTCAGTCTTTGCATGTATCCCTGTAGCAGAAGATATGGAGGTTTTTGCAAGGTATGATAAGACAATGGATGCAAACCCGAAGGGGGATTCAATATCCTACCTGAGGATGTCAAGCCTTAACCCTTCTAACTACCTGGTCGGAGGGCTATCATACAAGGTTAACAAGAATATCTCATTTATCCCCAATGTTCAGTATGTCTTCTATGATGAGGAAGATGGCATTGACACAGATTCAGACCTTATTTTAAGGGCTACATTCTGTTATACATTCTAAATATGTAAAGCCTTCTATAAGGATATACTATGCAGGCAGTATTCTAATGCAATACTGCCTGCATACACCAGAAGAATAGAATGTTCCCTCCCATATCAGGGGAACCATGAAAAAGAAGTATGAAAAGAAAGAATAATAAAGACACTAAGACCGGCAGGCCATCAGCCGTGGAAGACCCTTATGCCGATATAAAGGCAGTGCCGGGTAATGAATGGCTGAGATGGATCTTTGTTTTTCTCTCCGTCATTATCCTTGCTTTTATTGCCTTTCCAATAATCAAGATGATCTATTCTTCCAGCCCCTCGATTTTGCTTGATTCTTTCATGGACGGGGAAGTTGCAGGATCCATTCTGCTTACTCTCTATGCAGCCCTGATAGCAACGCTGATCGGCTTTATCCTGGGGGTGCCCCTTGGATACATTCTTGCAAAGGTCAGTTTCCCGGGAAAGAAACTCATTGAAGGCCTGATTGACCTGCCCATTGTAATACCCCACTCGGCAGCAGGCATTGCACTGCTCTTTGTCTTCGGCAGGAGGTATTTCATGGGAGGCCTGCTGGATTCCATAGGCCTCCGTTTTATCGATTCCCTTGCAGGTATTGTGATAGCAATGCTTTTTGTAAGCGTGCCCTTTCTCATTGATTCTGCAAAAGAGGGCTTCCGCAAGGTTGATCCCCGCCTTGAGAATGTTTCAAGGACACTGGGGGCAACACCCCTTCAGACATTCATGCGCATCTCTTTCCCCCTTGCATGGCGAAGCATAGTCGCCGGCATGATAATGATGTGGGCAAGGGGCATGAGCGAATTCGGTGCGGTCATAATCATCGCATACCATCCAATGATAGCTCCGGTTCTTGTATATGAGAAGTTTGAAACATTCGGGCTTAACTATGCAAGGCCGATAGCTGTCATTCTATTGCTGATATCCATGATAGTATTTGTGGCTCTGCGTTTTTTCCTCCACAGGAGGGAAGAATCATGATCTCCATAAGGAACCTTAATATTGAGCTGGGAGATTTTACCCTGAAAGATGCAAGCCTTGAGATAAAAGAGCGTGAATACATTGTTATAGTTGGCCCGTCAGGCGCCGGAAAGACTGTCCTTCTTGAATCAGTAGCAGGCCTTTATCCTGTAAGGAAAGGCGAGATATGGCTCAGGGGCAATAATGTCACCCGCCTTAAACCTGAATCCAGGCATGTAAGCATAGTGTATCAGGATTACTCCCTCTTTCCCCATCTTTCAGTGGAGAAGAATATTATTTTTGGCCTCAGGATGAGAAAAGCAGATAAAAAAAGGATAGATAAAGCCCTCAGCGATATGGTCGATCTTTTCAATATCTCATCGCTCCTGCACAGGAAGCCCGCAACGCTCAGCGGGGGGGAACAGCAGAAAGTCGCCCTTGCCAGGGCACTATGCGTTTCCCCGGATGTCCTTCTCCTTGATGAACCGCTCTCATCACTTGACCCGGGAACAAGGGAGGAGATCGAGACTGAACTGAGGCATGTCCATAAGGAGCTTGATGTGACCATACTGCATGTGACCCATAATTTCGAGGAGGCTATTGCCCTTGGTGACAGGATTGCCGTTATAGGGGACGGCAGGATAATGCAGGTAGGACCGCCTGATGAGATATTCCGGAGGCCAAATTCGGAATTTGTGGCAGGTTTTGCAATGTCTCGAAATATCTTTCAGGGCGATGCGCTGATTGGAGAAAGCGGTGAAAACACTTTCAGGACAGGCCAGGCAGTCTTCAGAATAGATAAAGGATTAAAGGGAAACCGGGCAACAATAAGGCCGGAAGATGTCATGCTCTCCATTGATGATAATGAAGATGGCAGGGACAATCATTTCAGCGGTGTCATCAATAATATTAATGACAGGGGGTCCACCATGTTTGTTGATATTGAAATCCCCCCCAGGATAACCGCGCTTATCACCAGGCATACATGCCGAAAGCTGGGCCTTCAGCCCGGAGTAAAGGTAAATGTCTGCCTTGAACCAGAATTCATACACATATTTAATGAATAAAAAAGGAGGAATTATTAAATGACTTCATTTACAAAAACCAAAACCATAATTGTTTTCCTGCTTGTTATGATCTTATCAAGCTTCAGTTTGTTCGGTGCAGAGGAAGAAAAGGCCGATGCAATATCAGGAAAGCTCCCGGTCTTTATAGCCGGAAGCCTGACTGTTCCGTTTAAGGCTATTGCTGCAGAATACAATAAAAAGTATCCTGATGTTGAGGTAATGATCGAAGGCGCAGGAAGCGCAACCACGATCAGGAAGGTCACAGAGCTGAAACGCGAGTGCGGTGTAATAGGTTCTGCTGACTACAAGATCGTTCCCAAGCTTCTGTTTCCTGATTACGGTGACTGGTACATAATCTTTGCATCAAACCAGATGGTGCTCTGTTTTACTGAAAATTCAAAGTATGCCGATCAGATAAATTCAGATAACTGGTACGAGATACTGCAGAAAGACGGTGTCATGTACGGCAGAAGCGACCCTGACCAGGATCCCTGTGGATACAGGACCCTTATGGTCTGGCAGCTTGCTGAAAAGCACTATAATGTTGAAGGGATATATGATAAGCTCTATAAAGCCAAGGGAGACACCATGAGGGCAAAATCAGTCGACCTGATAGCACTTCTCCAGTCAGGAGACCTCGATTATGCATTCGAATACAATTCAGTCGCAAAACAGCATGGGCTTAAGTATATTGAGCTTCCCCAGAGGATCAATCTCTCAAGCGCTGAGCATGAAGAATTCTATGCCCAGGCAAAGGTCAGCATCAAGGGGACCGAACCTGGCAAAAAGATAGAACTGTGCGGGGAGCCTATCCTGTATGCCCTGACCATCCCGAGCAACTACCCTGAAATGAAAAAGGCAATGAGCTTTGTAGAATTCATTCTAAGTGAAGACGGTGTTGCCATACTGGAAGCAAACGGTCAGAATGCAGTAAAACCTGCAATTGCAAGCGATAAGGACAAACTTCCCGAAGAGCTTAAAAAATACGTAAAATAAGAAAGAAGAAGTAAAAGGCCGGCCGGAGGATCTCCTTCAGCCGGCTTTTTTTATATCTAAGCTATTCCCAGATTAAAAGCCTTCTCCATTTATCTGTAAAATCATAATCTGAAACGGATTCAAGTACATAGATGAATTTCCCTCCAGGCTTGACATGGTCTATAAACCCGTATTCTGCGGGTATCCCTGTGCCACCCTGAGGGATTATGAGTGTATCATTCAACAGGACAGGGGCAAAGGATATAAAAGGGCTTACCTTTTTGCCCAGTATCCTGTACAGGTTAAAGCCTGAAATATTGTTTTCAGAGAGTGTCCTCCAGCTCAGGCTGGCTGTCTGGCCTGTTCCTGAGGCATTGAAATAATCAAGGCTTATTTCATAATTCAACAGGTATTTTAAGACAGGGTATCCTTCATTATGGCATGGGCTTATATCAGGCACCCAGGTATTTTCAAAATCCCAGCCTATATAGGTGTTTGGTGCATGAGGGTATGTCATTTCTGATGTTGTTCTTCCCAGGCCTCCCTGTGATGTTGTCTGCCCTGATACCTGAACATCCCAGTAGCTGCTGGTTACTGTACATTCTATATCGCCCTGGAGACCGATGAGCCCTCCTGTATCGGAATCCCCTGAGACACTTCCGGCAGAAAAGCAGTTAATTATCTCTGAGTCATCTGCAAGCCCAATAAGCCCCCCTACATAAAGGCTTCCCGATACATCTCCGGTACTGAAACAGTCTGTTATAATTGTCTGCTTTGAAGATCCCACAAGACCCCCGGAACGGTAGAACACTGCTGTTATGTCAGCTTTGCTGCAGGATTCAGATATTGTGCTGTATCTTGCATTTCCTGCTATCCCTCCGACTGAACTGCTTCCATTGATACTGCTGTCATATACATAGCATCTGCTGATCTCGCTGTCTATAGCAAAGCCAGCAATGCCGGCAGTACTGAGCATGCCTGTTATACTGGCATTTTTTAATACTATATTATCAAGAACGCTATTTTCAACATAACCGAAAAGCCCGTTGAATGCGCTTTCAGGGCGATTTACCATTAGATTCTTAATGATATATCCATTACCGTCAAAATTACACATGAAAGGATTGTAAAGGTCGCCAATGGGCCACCAGCCCGTGCCTTCATTGCAGAAAGCAACATCAAGGTCTATATCGGCATTCTGTATGAAAGACTTGTCCTTGTAAAACCTCATAAAATAAAGCTGGTTTACATCATTAATCCTGTAGGGATTTTCAACTGACCCGTCACCCTCCTGGAAATGGGAACTGGTTTCATCTGTCAGCCTTATCATGGGGTCTCCAACGATCGTCATGCCGTAAAACCATGATATTTCACTGGCATCATGCGTGGGCCCCACAAAATTGATCCACCATTCCTTTAATGCCTCTCCGTTTATCTTTCCCTGCCCGAGAGGGAAATAGTATTTGGAAAATCCCAGCATTGAGCCTGTCTTTGTGCTTCCAACCGCAAAAAGTGTGTTTGAACCGTCAGCATAGGCATAAGCCCCGCCAAGGTAACCATAGTCGTTCTCTGAGGGTGCTGTCCATCTGCATCCACTGCAGCAGAAAAGGTTATATGCTATTGATTCAGGGGGCACATTGAAGATCTCCTGAGAATAAATCAGGGGCTGATTGGTCATATAATGGGCACTCCAGCTTGAATGGCATGCGAACTGTATCATGCCGTAACTGTCATCGCCTATCCTGCTTAGATAATCTGTCTTGGAGAAATAGCCGTCGCCGTATTCAATTGATTCATGGCCTTCAATCCCGTAAATAAGAAGGATATCATGCTTCATGTCATCGCCCCCGCTCCAGTCCTGGTCAGTATAGCTCAATCCCGTCCTTCCTGTTATAGGTATGTTTCCCAGCCAGTACTCATGGTTCCTGTCAAAATAAAGGTTTAAGAGGTATTCTTCAGAACCCAGCTGGCCCATTGTTCCTGTGTATATTCTGCCTACCCATATCTCAGGGTCCACATTCCCTTCATGAATATCATACAGGCTGTTTGAATCAGAATCAGTCCATATTCCATCAATATCCATATAGAAAAGGTCCATAGGGAAAAGTGTATACCCATACTCATAAAAATCATTCTCTATCTCATACCAGGCAGTGCTGACATCCCCTATAAGCACCACTCCTGAGATCTCATCATCATAGTAATGGGTTGATATCATGTCCTTGATATCTTCAGGCGAAACTGCCTTTGAGACAGAATAAAACATCACTGAATAATTGGTATATTCTTCAATATCCTGTATATACCTGTCTATCCTGACACTGCATAACCCATATATATCCGATTCTGTTATGACCATTATGGTCCCTGACCCTGGCTCTCCCTTTCTCAATAGCTCTATAAAGGGCTCTCCCTTCCTTGAGTCCCTGTACCTGTAATAGTCATCAACAATGGCCATCTCAGCATCAAACTCAAATATCCCCGCCAGCTCCCGGTATCTGTCCTGTCCGAAGAAACTCACGCTGAATAATACTGCCAGTATTATAGCTGTGATCTTATTCATTATCCATCTCCTTGTATCTCAAGCATATATAAATTGATTTTATTATCTGTTTACCTGGTAATCAAGTTATTTTGATATATGAAATTAAATATTCGTTTATTTCAGCTGTTTTGTTCATGTATTATTTTTATATATCTGTTCATGGTTATGTCAAATTTGATAAAAGAACCATATGGATGTGAATGAATAAGCATGATTTAGATTCTGGTATTAAATATTCCTGGTAATCCTGATTAAAGCACTAAAATTCAGCTTAGCGATATATTCGGCGATTATTCAATAAATTAAAAACAGGGCAGGCAGGATATAAAAAAATAATGACTAAAATATACCAGAAAATGAAAAAAAATAGTATTGCACTATTGACAAATATATATCACCACATCTATAGTTATTTTTATGCTAATTAGACAAGAAATATTGGCACAGTATTTGCACTCACTCACTCACTCACTCACATTATAGCATTTTAACTGCTATTTTTTTATCAAATAAGCTTTTATCAACTCAAACCAAGGAAAGGCCTCCGCCCTATCTCACACATATCAGAGATAGCAAAATTTCAAAATAAATTTTAAAAGGAGTATAACTATATGGAAAAAAGAGTGTATTTTATGATTTTTGTATTATTCATTTTTTCTGCTGTATTTTCGGGCTATGAAGTTATTAATATTTCCAGAGCCAGTCATTTCGAGCAGGGTATATTTTTTATTGATTCAGTAAGATTTCATGTTTTCGATATTAATGATAATGGCGATAAATCTCTAATATATCATTGTAATTTATGTGAAGGAAATAATTGGCAAGTATTGAATGATTATGTAGATGTCCAATATGACAGTATTTCTCATGATGTTGCTTTTGATTTTCATAACGGAATTTTTGGAATTTTCAATTACTATATCTATCAGCCAATTACTGGGGTGTATATTGAAGAGGCTAAATATCAACTAAGAGATGATGAAATATTCAATCTACGGGCGATGCACCAACAGGCAGAAATGCAGAATATCCAGGGACATATTCTAGGAAATAAAATTAAACTCAGCAGTTTAAACAACTGGACAAAAATTAACGATGATGGATCTGGCTTTAAATATGATGAAGATGGTTTCAGGATGTATTTGCCAAATGATGATAGTAGCCATTCGTGGTTATGGTGTCCATGGGAATTTGATTGTGGAGGTGGTAGTCCAAATGGCTGTGGTTTGGGAGGAGTTCAAATTAATCCACCGGGAGGCGACTTTGAAGACCCCCCACCAATGCCGGGATGTGTTTGTGATGTTGAGTGTTCATGTGCAGATTATCCAGTATGGTGATTCCATATTAGAATACTGATTATTCTTTTGGCGGGTTAAATAACCCGTCAAAAGATTTCATAATTTTTGAAATAAACAGGTTTATTTTTATTATATAATAGATTATGATGCTTTATTTTTATTGATATGAACGCATTAATACGAAATAATTAAAAAAAGGGCAACGGAATAAATTGATCTATGCCTTGTAACTGCATAGTTGAATATTATAAAATTTTATCGGGAGTATAATGCTTATGAGAAAGAGAAATTTCTTAATATTTTCAATAATCATTTTGTTAATTGGTCTGGCATTTATTACATATTACAGCATTTTCAGGGCAGAGCTGTATTTATGGAAGGTCAAGATTGATGACAAGCCGGTATATCT
>CAYMEV010000019.1:0-26624 GCA_964389675.1 uncultured Candidatus Sumerlaeota bacterium | reverse complement strand
GTTTATTTACCCTATTGAGAGATCTCTGCTGATTATTAAAATCTATTGAAAATGAGCCCAATTTTAAGGTGATTTTTTCGAAACTTCCTGTGTTTTGCAAAAGGAAAAAGGCAGTACAAATGCACTGCCCTTTTCTATCTGATTTGATCTATTCAATTGTTGCCATGGCATTGGAATTGCCGGCTGGCAATATAATCTCCCAGGAATCTGTATATGAACTGTAGAGGTACAGGTCAGTTGAACCAGCATCGCATACAATGAGATCATCCTTTTCTCTGCCGGTAAACTGTCCTGAAATTATCCTTTTTAATGGCAAATAAAGCAGTGTTGACCATGACAGGCTGTCATAATTATAATAGTATGTCCTGTTCTGATATACTATGAATACCTCTGCCCCTGTCCCCAGTATAATATCACCGCTTGAGATCTCAGTTTCATCATCGGGAGTACCCCAGGTAATCCTGTTGAACTGCAGGCCTTTACCGCCCTTGTTCTTGGATATCCATACAGAGGTCTCCTCGATGTCTTTGACAAGATCGAAGGGGGATTTCCCTGCCATCTGGAGTACAAGATCTTTATCCGGGATATACCTTATCATATATACACCGAGACCTGGAACCACTGCTATTGCCTCATCATATCCATCTCCGGTAACATCTGCGCTTATTACCTGAGAAGGCGATGAGATGGCTATCCTGGTTATTGTATCAGAAATAAAGTCATAAGCGTACATACCCTCAGTACCGGTAAAGGCAAAAATAAGCTCATCAATACCGTCATATGTAATATCAACCCCGGTTAAAACATCAGCGCTGGTTTCATTTATGTTATAATACCCTGCCCCTGCTTCCAGGAAATTAATACCTGCATCAATATTTGTACTCGCTGCATTATTGGATACTATAAGCTGAACGGAGCCTTCTATGGATGTCTGTGCAAGGCTGAAGTCAAGCAGGCCTGCTGAAGCATCCAAAAGCTGTTCCCAGTAATTGATGCTGATATCATAGCAGTAAAGGGTGTTATCAGAAAAAAGTACTATAAGGTCAAGGTTACCGTCATTGGTTATATCACCTGCCATAATCTTTTCTGCCGTAACTTCGTTGAGGACCTTCTGCCATACTGAGCCCCTTGATTGTGTGTACTGCCATCTCCATATACCCTTTAGCATTTCATTTTCTAAACTTACCAATGCCGGTATATATTCACCTGGTTCCTCATAATTGGCTGTAAGTGTGACATTGTCCTCAGGCATGGTAAAAGATGCTGCTGACATATTGGCATTATCAAGCAGATTTGCATAATTGCCTGTCCATTCCACAAATACATATCCCCTGGGTGGGAGCTCTGCAGATATGTTTACTGTTTCCCCTGCATAATAATTGCCGGCACCACCAAGAACTATGCCGATGTCAGACGGTTCTGCTAGTAAAGTTGTATCATAGCTGAGAGTTTCTGTTATTGCAATATCGTCAATATGCCAGTAGTCAAACTGGTAATGGTCACCATCCGTTACCCATCCGACATAAAGTTCATCAGCCCTGGCAGGCAGGCTAATGAGAACACTGGCTGTCTCAGGGCCGACATCGCCATTTCCGCTTATAATCTCCCAGCCTGAGTCTGTCCAGTTGGTCCCATCAGTACTGTAAACTACTTTAGCGGTAAAACCTGCACCATAATCATTATAGTAATGCTTAAAGCTTATATTTACCATTGAAACCCCTGGAACAGAAATGGCAGGTGTTTCTGCCCGGGTTGTCCATGTTCCGGAAAGATATTCTGCTCTCATCTCATTTGCTGTTCCTCCGGCATTTACTGATGCTTTTATAAACCATATATCACCAGAAGGATCTATTACCGACCATCCAAGCGGCCATCCTGCACCATCGAAGCTTTCATAGAAAGGTAGGACAGGTGTCCCGAAGGCTGTGGTACTTATTGTAACAGTATCCGAAACGCCGGTGCCATTGACCTGGATTATTTCCTCAGAGGTCTCCATATAGCCAGCTGATCCGGGTATGCTTACCTTCAGGTATACATCAGCGGTATTACCGGCTGTAACAGCAAAGGGTGAAGGAAGGGGAGTATCGGATGTATCAGCATAAACCCCGAGAGCCCAGGCCTTGGAAAGGCTGAATGTATAGTCATCATCAAGTAATCCCTGGTTTTCAACCTGGATCTGGTAATAGAGTGTATCTCCAGGATTCCCTGTACTGTTGGGGGTTACCTGGATAATTTCTACATCATAATCTGCATGTTCATATACTTTTATATCATCCAGTACATTTGCATAACCGTAATCAGCATCACCCTCAAATGCTATCTGGTATGTATTGGTTTTATCAGGGAGAATGAGGGATACCTTTGTCCAGGTGCTGATATCTGCATCGGAAAACCAGATCGAAATCCAGGGATCAAGCTCTGATTTCCTGTAATAAACCTCAAGAGTATTCTGGTCTCCAGACCAATCAGGCTGGCCATAATAAAAATCCAGAGTCGGTACGCTGAGGCCTGAAATATCAAGCACCGGAGTAACAAGCTTTGTTATAGGATAAACGCTTCCTGCCCCTATGCTGACAAACCTTGCATTCAGTGTACCGTTATAGGCTGTGGTGATCACACCGTTGCTGCCTGTTTCCCATGTCCAGTCATCGGAAGCATATTCATGGATCTGGCTCCAAAAAGCCCTTGAGGGGCTGTCTGATTCAAATGTCTCTATCCATGGAAATGCATTAATACCTGATACTGCAGTTGTAGTGACCGTTACAGATTCTGAGACACCGGTCCCGGAAATCTGGCATATATCTTCGGAATATTCATCAGGGACTGCAGAAGCAGGAACATATACCTTAAGGTAAATAAGCTCAGAGCCCCCGCCTGCTATTGTAAAGGGGTCAGGAAGAGGCGTGCCTTCAGTATCAGCATAAACCCCTTCAGCCCATGCCTTGGAAAGGCTGAAGGTGTAATTATCACTGTTTACGCCTGTATTGTCTGTTCTTAGCTCGTAATAAATGGAGGTACCCGGCAGTGCTGAACGATCTGGAGTTATCTGTGTAAGAGAAACATCATAATAATAAGACCCTGTAACTGAAATATCATCAATATGCCAGTCACAAAATGAATTATGGTCACCATCCGTTACCCACCCGAGATAGAGATCATCTGCATTTTCAGGGATATTTAAGTCAACCTGGACTGTTTCCGGTCCTTCAAAGTTATCTGAGGATATTGCCCAGCCCGAATTATACCAGTCATTGCCGTTTGTGCTGTAGACAAGTCTGGCATTCATGCCACTGCCTACACCTCCATATATGGTAAAACGATGCTTAAATGTAATATTGACGATTGCTATTCCTGTAACATCAATGACTGGTGTTGCTGCCCTTGTATAATATATGCCATCCTGCCACCTGGCCTCCATTTCATTTGGAGATCCTCCGGCAGTGAACGAAGGGTTGATAGACCATATTGATCCGTGCGGGTCTGTGACCACCCATCCGGCCGGCCAGTCAGCAGAATCGAAACTCTCCGAAAATAGCTGAGTCTCCTGGGCAAAAACACCAGAACACACTGCAATCAGAATAACTGCAAAAAAATAAAATAGTCTCCTCACTTAAATACCTCCAGTATTCTATATAATTTAATGTATTTATTGTTTCCTTTCCAGACTGTCTGCAATCCTCATAACTGCAGATATGTTAGCTTTATTTTAAATGAATATAGCAATAAATTTCATGAAACTCAACTTTTTTAAGATGATTTTGCAGATATTACCCGGATAATATGTTTTAGAGCATAAAGACCCGGAAGCTTAAAAGATCCTGTCTTGTTTTCCAATAGATATTTTTTTCAGGTTTTATGAGATATAAGAGCTAATATATAAATATATTAAAATTAATATACCTATAGAACAGCATTATTAGGATGATTATTCTCAATCCCGGCTTATTTTAGCATCTGGGAATTATAATTCCAGCTAAAAAAGCATCATATAAATATCATAAAGAATGCCCAGAGATGATGAAAAAGTCTAAAAGCCTACCGGCCAGCCCTTAAAAACATCAGGTCTTGTTACTTTCATCACGATTCCGTCAATGGATTCTGTCGCAGTGCCGTTCTTAAGGCGGAATACCACTTCATCTTCCTTACATGAAAGCCTGAAAATACCGTTCGGGCCTCCGCTGAATGTCCCTACCCATGTCATCGTGGATTTACTGCCATTGGGCTTTTTCTCTGTGACATTAAGTATGGCTTTCTCATAACCTTTGGCAAGAGAACCGACATTATAAAAAGAAAGGGTGAATGTAGTGGTAATTGTGGCAATCTCTTTTCCGTATGATATCTCGCCCTCTACCATTGCTGTTGCTGATGCTTTTAACGGGTTTACATAATCAAGGATCTCAGAGTCTTCTCTGCTTCGGGAATCATTATCCTCGTCTTCCTGCCCATCATCGTCTCTGCCTTCAATAAGATCTCTTAGTGTTGCTTTCGATGATTCATGGTATTCTCCCCCGGATGCATCGCTTACGGCCATTGCATATTCCGTCCTTGCAAAATCAGAACCCATCTCATGGCCGTATTTATTGTACCAGTGGGTGCAGGTGTAGCTCTCATCTGTATCAGGATCAGTCCATGTCGTATCTGTCACTGTATTTCCCAGTTCATCTTTATAGGTTGTAACAGTTGCGTTATCGGGTATATTGAATTCCTCTTTTGCATCCTGAAGATAACTGTTTATTTTAGTGCTCCTCTGAGTCTGTGAGAGATTTCCTGACCTTTCCTGTAATTTATCATACCCGTCAAACATCAGCTGAAGAAAGCCCTCAGCCCCCTTGCTTGCCACATAGCCCACTGCAAGTGCTGAGAGTATGGGTGCTGATGTGCCTGCAAGGGCTGTTATTGCAAGTCCTCCCATATAGTTGCCGGCAAGCATCTTGGTAAGCTCTCTGCCTGCAAGTACGGATGCATCATATGAATGTCCGCCCTCTCCCTTATTATATTCATCATAGACAAGGACACTTCTGCTCAAAAGATCAAATATTTCAGCGCCTTTGCCCAGCCTGTAAAGATTGGAGCCTGTCCTTGCATCAGGAGCCACAGTATCGTCAACATTGCGGAGCGCTGTTTTTAAAGCCCCTCCCCAGTCGTTTTCCGATTCACGCATTATATCAAGGCCCTGATCTATGGCTTTTGAAATTGTGCCTGAATTGCCTCCCTGTGATTTATCCATATACTTTTCTAACCTGTCATAATTATCAAGATTCGGGTTCAGCCTGAAATCATCGATCACTGAGAGGTCAAATCCGTTCTGCTCACCCAGACAGCAGGGGGCAGTGAATAAACAGGTAAAAACAGCTAACATTAGGATAGAGAATGATCTTATTTTATAATTAAATATCATTATTTTCCTCCTTTAATGCCTGACTGGTATAATACTCCTGCAGAGCTTATGGAAGGCCTGCCTGATCTGTTTATGCAGATTATGACATAGCTTCCCGGTGTAATATCATTGCCAAGGAAAATGCAGGTCTTCTCACTTCCAGGCATTATAAATACAGGCACTGCACCGGACCGCCATTCCGCCGGGAGGGATAAAAGCTCCCGGGCTCTGACAGGATTAGCTTCTGGTATCATTGAATCAAGACTGGCCTTATTGCCCCTGACAAAGGCACTTCGGAAATCCCCTATACATTTCTGTATTTCTTTTAATTGCGGGTCCTGCAGAGCTACCAGTGCCTCCATCTGCATCCTGCACATATCAAATACCGACTGAACAAGCGCAGGGGATGCCTGCCCCGGAAAAGATATGTCCGATTTTGATTCGGGAGGGAATTTCTCTTCAAAAAGCCTTATAAAGGCTTTCGTCTGATCGAATATTGCTGTTTCAGGTTTGCTGCTGTTCATTATCCACCTGGGTGAGAAGAACTCATGGCTGGTCAGGCCATTCTGCCAGGTCCCTGTCAGCAGGGATGCGCTATCAATGGATATTATCCTTGAAGTGTTTATCTTCCATCGAACCAGGACAGCTGTGTCAAAGAGTGGATTATAATAGCATGTGACAGCATTCTGCTGTCCAGGTGCACTGAACAGCATGTAGCTCCCGTTGAAAAGCATGGACCATGCATCTGAATTTTTTCTGTATATGGTTTTATTCAGCATAAGATCAAAGGCATTTTCACCGCCAAAAGATCTCACTGCTTTATCAAAGCTTCTTGCCGCGCTCCTTCTGAAAACAAGGGAAGCAGCAGTAAGATCAGCTGATTTTATTGTATGTATTGATTTTGAAGGTTCTTTTACAGTACGGATACTTGCAAAAAGCCTCTTTAGGTCATCAGGCATTTTCGTATGACGGCCAAATTTTACAGCGATAATATTATAGAGGCGGTCTTTTACATGAAAAGTAAGTGTATAAAGGGTCCCTCCTTCATCATCATAGGATGTCCCGAGCTCCACCTCTTTTCCATCTATCAGATAAGGCTGAAATGTAATATTAGGATAGCCACTAACATACTGGTCTTTCAGCGCCTTATAAAAGCTGTCTATATTTTTTTTATCTTTTACATCGACATAATCCCAGAAAATTACGGCCATGGTATCTGCGTCATCCATCTTTCCCTTCTCGCAGTTATAGAAGACCCATCCCTCTGATTCTTTCTCGTCCGCCGGTGTTCCCCTCGACCAGCCCTTGCATCCAATATTAAAGCCTGCTGATCTGCTTATGTCATCAGCCTCTGATTCATGGAAGGCTGTCAGGGAAAACAGGATAAAGACAGCAAGTACCAGATAATTCAGCCTTGAAATCTTCATACAATCACCTCTCTGCTATTTATTAAAAGCGGTGAACAGTATATATAAAAGGAATTATACCGATTATAAAACAGCATTATCCATTAAGCAAAAAAATAAATTTTATATTGTGCGGAGAAGAAAAATCAAAATTTAGCAGAAACATTGACACCCCCTAATCATTATGCTAAGGTTTGTTATATGAGAAAATTGAAGTTCCTATCAATTAATTTGCTTTTCGGTATTACAGCCTAATTTAAGTCAGAAGTATTCCTCTATCCGTCTTGAAATTACTGGTGGGATATAAAAATACTATTTCAACAGGAGATTCTTTGATATGATAATAACAATAGCAAGTGGTAAGGGTGGTACTGGAAAAACCACAGTAGCTGTAAATTTAGCTTATTCGCTTTCAAATACAGGGGAGCAGGTCAGGCTTCTTGACTGTGATGTGGAAGAACCCAACGATCACCTCTTTGTTCAGCCGGAATTCAATGAAAAAAAGCTGGTGACTGCATTGAAGCCGGTACTCGATCCTGAAAAATGTACCTACTGTGGAAAATGTGCCAAAGCATGCAATTATAATGCTATTGCAGTGCTAACGGACAAGGTGATGATTTTCAATGAATTATGTCATTCATGCGGTGCCTGTTCATATGTATGTCCCGAGAACGCATTGATAGAAAAACCCGCAACAATTGGGAAGGTTCAGTCTGCCAGTGATGGGAAATTCTTTTTTGCTCACGGCCTTTTGAACATTAGCGAGGCTCTGGCGCCAAATGTGGTAAGGGCGGTTAAATTGTATATTGATCCCGAAGCGATAAATATCATTGATGCATCGCCGGGGACGGCCTGTCCGGTCGTTGAGGCAACCCAGGATGCTGATGTTGCTGTACTTGTTACAGAACCGACTCCTTTTGGCCTGAATGACCTGGCGCTTGCAGCGGGATTGGCCCTTCAACAGAAAGTACCAACAGGGATCCTGATCAACAGATCAGATGGCCACGACAGGATAATTGCCGAATATGCTGAAAAAACAGGGATCCCAATTATAGGCCGGGTCCCTTTTAAGAGGGAGTATGCAGTAGCATATTCATCAGGTGGTATTCTTGCAAAGGAATACCCTGAATTTAACAGCAATATGCTTTCAATCTATGAAAATATAAAAGATTTAGCAAGATCCAAAGTTCCCCCTGTACCGGAGCAGGATATTTTTGAAGTGAGTACAGCAGAGGTACATGATTTTCCATACGGGGATCATGACAATTACAGGGAGATCACTATTATAAGTGGAAAAGGCGGTACAGGGAAAACAACAATCTCTGCTAGCTTTGCACAGCTGGCAGATGCCAAAATCATTGCTGATAATGATGTGGATGCTGCTGATATGCATTTACTTATCAAGCCTACTGTTATTGAAAGCCATGATTTTTCCGGGGGTGTCAATGCACGCATTGATGCCGACAAATGCACTGCCTGCGGCCTTTGTTCTGATGCCTGCCACTTTAATGCCATTCGTTTTGACGGGCCTGCCAATAGTAAAATAGAAAAGACATACCGAATCGATCCGCTCGCATGTGAAGGGTGCGGATTATGTCCTAAAGTATGCCCGGTAGAAGCTATTACAAGCGAGCCTATGATCAATGGACAGTGGTATGTCTCTTCTACTGATTTTGGCCCCATGGTCCATGCTCGGCTCGGTATAGCAGAAGAAAACTCTGGCAGGCTTGTCAGTGAAGTACGAAAGCATGCTGCGAAACTTGCAAAACGCTATAAAATGAAAAACATACTGGCTGATGGCCCTCCCGGGACCGGATGCCCTGTTATTGCCTCCATGTCGGGTACGGATATTGTCTTGATCATTACAGAACCAACGACTTCTGGAGTTCATGACCTGGAAAGGGTATTTCAGCTGGCTGATCATTTTAGGATACCTGCCAGGGTAATCATAAACAAATCTGACCTGAATGAACATCAGGTTTCCAGAATTGAAAGTATGTGTAAAAAATACGGATCTCAGGTCATTGGCAGGATCCCGTTCGATCGCAATGTAAATGACGCCCTTATGGAAGGTAAAACCATACTTGAATATGGGAAAGGCCCGGCATTTGAGGCTATCAAATCGATCTGGGAAACTGTCAGAAAATTGATCTAATAAACTACCGTATGGTATTGCCGGGTTTTAGCCTTCTGCATGATGCTGAGAGGTAAAAGAGTATCCTGGAAAGCTGTATCCTGACATATAACAGCTTCGTAAAATTTATGGACAGCTGATCCCTGACCTTCATGATGTTAAGGAATAAAATTCTTCAGCAGGATACTCCCATACCCTGTCATGAGAATCCGAGACAAGTATATGTTTTATCTCTATTTTAATTACCGCTATATTCTCACCGATTATAAATCCTGACATGTCACTGTTTTTCCTGTAATGCTTTTCCCGGAATTTAATGTCTTTACCCGGTTCTAATATTTCTGCATAACCATCAATGGTACAGCTTAAAGGGCTTTCAGGATCATCACTGAGGTTATGGAGCAAAATGGAAACATTCGGGTTATTGCTGATCTGGGTTACCTTTTCAGTGTCCTTTCTGCTGCTTAAGATAATAATCCTTTCTTCATGGCAATAGGTAAAGTTCATCATCGATAAATGTGGTTTTTCCCTGTGACTTGTACCCAGAAAGCAGAACTTCTGATCATTAAGTAGCCTCAGTACCTCATAATGAATATACATGCTCATTTACCCGTAATTTTATCCTTAGCGAACCTGAATGCGGAATATTCGATTATAATACCATATATGACCCCTGCAGCAAAGCTTGCATGATCCTGAAAGGATGTATTAATGTAGAAGGCCAGGGAAACCGCAAGACCAAGCAATGCACCCCGGATCAGTATCGTTTGCAGAGATGCCCTGTTGCCGGCCAGTCCTATGACCAGCCCCATTATGACCCGGTTGTACCATAATGCAGACAGGTATATAAAATTAATCTCAAAACCTGACCTTACATAAGCACCAGCAATACAAAAAAAACCAAGGATCACACCCACAATCAGAGAAACAGCCATTCTTCTGTTCAGCATTGGAATAACCTCCAGGTATTTTTTAATTGATGATATTCCAGATAAACATGGGTGTATCCAGAGCGGGATTGGCAGATATTTCCGTATTTCTGATACTTCAGAAAATTATTTCTCAGCAGGCCGCTTACCCTTTCTAAATTGGAAAACATCTTATATCTTCTCAGTTTTATGCTCATGATTATTCCTTATTTATTATATCTATAAAATATCAAATATTGGGTTATCTGTATATTAATTTTATAATGAGCTGTTGAACAAGAAAATATTTGTGGAAAAACGGTAGCGATAAGTATTATAAACGCAGTCTTTTGAATAAATGGTAAGTGTATATAGTGTTCCGCCTATATTATCATAGGATGTACCAAGATTAACCTTCTTACTGTCTATCTGATAGGGCTGAAATGTAATTTTAGGATAGCCCTTAATATACTGCTCTTTAAGGGCTTTATAAAAGCTGTATATATCATTTCTATCCTTTACATCGACATAATCCCGGAAAATGACAGCCATTGTATCTGCATGGTCCTTCTCGCCATTCTCGAAATTATAGAAGACCCATGCTTTAAATTCTTTCTCATCCTTCATTGTTCCCCTCGACCATCCCCTGCATCATATGGTAAAGACTGCAGATCTGCTTATGCCATCTGCCCTTGATTCAGCGAAAAAAGAATAAAGACAGCAAATACCAGATACTTTAGTTCTGAGACTTTCATACAATCAACTCTCTGCTATTTAATAAAAAGCGATGAACAATGTATATAAAAAAAATTACACCTATTATAAAATAGCATTATGCAATAATCAAAAATAATTAAAGCTGTCATACTTTCTTACACAGAGCTTTCTAAAAATCCCTTAGGGACTTGACTTTTAAAACATCTGTTATTATACTTTTTAAGTATCAATGGATTTTTGCTCGGGGTATAGTTCAAGATGTTCGACCCTGTGTAAAGGAATTTGTTTTAAGGAGGATTTTATGAAGCAGTCTTTTTTCTTTGTTTTAGCTGTTATTGTAATTTCTTCAGCAATGACAGGCTACCAGGAAGGTGATATTCTCCTTTGTAGTACTGGATGCCCTGTTCCGGTTTACCGTTTTTTCAATACAGCCAGCGGCGGCCATTTATATACCGTATCTAAGATAGAGAGGGACCATATAATAAATAATCTTTCCCAGTGGGTCCTGGAGGGCAGAATGTTTGATGTCTATTCTTTCCAGAGGGCAGGAACAAGGCCTGTCTTCCGTTTTTTTAACACAAATACAGGATTTCATTTTTATACAATTAGCGAGGAAGAGAGGGATAATGTATTGCAGCTTCCCCAGTATAATTACGAAGGCATTAAGTTCTGGGTATTTGAAGACTTTTCTGTGGATACCACGCCTGTGTACCGTCTGTTCAACAGTGTACAAGGAAATCATTTCTATACTGCAAGCGAGGCGGAAAGGGATATAGTAATGCAGCTTTCCAGCTGGGCTTATGAGGGAGTAGCATTTTATTGCTATCCTCACTATAATAGGGTCCCGGAAACCGGACAGACCATATCCTACTTGCCTGGTGATGATGGTGACCTTCAGATGGGAGTTCCCTGGCCTGAGCCGCGTTTTATAAATAATGGCGATGGCACAGTCACGGACATGCTGACAGGCCTAATGTGGACAAAGAATGCTGATCTTTGCGGGAAAATAACATGGGAAGATGCTGTAGACTGCTGTAATGGCCTAGATCTTGCAGGCTATGATGACTGGCGCCTTCCAAATATGCACGAGCTTCACAGCCTTATTGACTATTCTGAGAAGGCTCCCGCCTTAGCTGAAGGTCATCCCTTTGAGCATGTCCATACCAGTTTTCAGAACAACTTCTACTGGTCATCTTCAACAAATTTTTATCTTGCCAATTCTGCCTGGCGCGTTGATATGTGCAAGGGCCATATCAAGTTTTGCCCGAAAATAGAAACCAATTATGTCTGGTCTGTACGCAGTATTTCTGATGGTGATGCTCCAGTCCCTGTGACAGGCCAGACAATATGTTTCAGGCCTGGTGATGACGGCGATTTGCAGATGGGAGTTACCTGGCCTGATTCAAGGTTTAAGGATAATGGCGATCAGACAGTCAGAGACAATTTTACAGGGCTTATATGGCCTCGGGAGGCTAATCTTGGTGGAAGAATGCTCTGGAATGAGGCAATAGACTACTGCAATAATCTTGATTATGGAGGATATAATGACTGGCGCATGCCTAATATCCGTGAGATCCACAGTTTGATAGACTGCGGGGAGTATGGTCCCTGCCTGACTGATGGGTATCCCTTTATTAATGTTCAGTCCTACCTCTACTGGTCTTCTACCTCCTGTGCCTCTTACCCTAATGCCCGGTGCCAGACAATCAGTATAGAGTGTGGCAGGGTACAGGATTTCGCAAAGACAGAAGACTTCTATGTCTGGCCGGTCCGTGGCGGGCAATAGAGATAAATACCTGAAGGCAAAATGGAACTGTAATGAATCAAAAGGGACGGTTTTTCTTTTTGATTCAAACGCAGAGTCTGGAATAAAAAATGCTTTATTCATTCTGAAATAACAGA
This sequence comes from uncultured Candidatus Sumerlaeota bacterium, assembly GCA_964389675.1. Classification (GTDB taxonomy): domain Bacteria; phylum CAYMEV01; class CAYMEV01; order CAYMEV01; family CAYMEV01; genus CAYMEV01. The sequence continues at coordinate 14,180 of CAYMEV010000019.1, read as the reverse complement.
TTATGCAGAAAACTTTTGCTTTATCACCTGCAACATGAAAAATGAATGGAATCAGCCTGCAATATGCGACCTTGTTGTTTTCCTTACAACTGCGGGATAATTTTCATTCTATGTCCTGCAGAGCTAAATTTCAGATTTTATCGTTAATTTCAACAGGGTATACGGGAATACCGTTTGTGAAAAGAGGCCTTTTTCCTTCCAAATAATATATCGCATATTTGCCTGTAAAAGCCATGCATGTCCCCAAAATCCCCCCTGCGATAATATCAAACGGAAAATGCACTCCTATATATACCCTTGAAATAGCTACAGAAACAGAAAGCATCAGAAAAACAGGCATCCATCTCTTATAATAAAAACTGGAAAAAACACCAACTGCAAAAGCATTGACAGCGTGGCTGGATGGAAAGGACATGGAGCTTTTAAAGCCGATCAGGAGGTTTACATCAGCTAATACCGTACTGGGCCTGGGACGATCAAAGAACGGTTTCAATAGGGATGAACAAAGCTGATCACTGATGGTTATGATGATAATCATTGAAACGCAGAAAATACGCCCTTTTTTCCCTCCTCTTGTCATGAGGATAAGGGTTATGATTATAAGCGGAATAAGCCAGTTGTCTATCCTGGTGATAAAGGGCATGTACCAGTCAAAAAAGCTGTTCTTAAGCCCATGGTTAATCCAATAAAATAACTCTATATCAAAGTCTTTTAAGGATCCAAGCATTATATTCTACCATGTCTGCATTCCTGATGCAATACTTTTTCCCCTGCCTGTTTTTAGGTTATGGCAAAAATCTATAGAAATTCTTCAGCCCTGGACCAGGTTGAATTAAATCATAAGGCAAGGCACTATTTTTATATAACTTTTTTGTTTGTCAATCTAAATTTTTGAGGGGCACATGTCTTTTTTATATAATATGACTTAAATATAAAATTCAATGCAGGCGCTAATTAAATAATCCCTGAAAAAACAGCTATCCTTTTCTGATCGTATTGACAGTAGTATAAATAATTATATCTATCTTGATGCCTGCCTTGAGCCGAATACCTTCTTCAGGATATCCGTAACCCTTGCTGCTGGGTCCTTTCGTATTTTACCCTCTTCTTCTGCAAGCTTTATAAACAGGCCGTCAAGAGCCCTGTCGGTAAGGTACTCATCAAGCTTCATGTCTACAGTCTCAAGCCCTGCAAGGATGCCCGGTATTGAGCCTGCTATCCTGTTCCATTGGGAGGTGAGTTCATCCCAGGAATCATTTGTCGAGATATTCCCTATGAGCTTCCTGTCAAGAGAGCCTTTTATTCTTGGCTGGTAAAGATTGAAAAGTTTCTGGTAGGTGCTTTTTCTGAGATATTGAGTTGCAGCATCGCTTTCACCCCTTAATATTGCAAAGGCATCCGGTATGGTGATCTTTGTTATTGCATCAGTAAATATAGGTACAACTTCCCTTGCAGCATTTTCTGCAGATCGGTTTATCCTCAGGATCACCTCATTAAGAAGCTCTTTTCCCCCGGGAAGTTTGTTCAGGTTCTCTGTGATGACCTCTGCTTCCTTGGGAAGAAGTATTCTTAGCAGATTGTCTCCATAGTAGCCGTCAGTTTTTGAGAGTTCCTGGGCAGCTATCTTAATGCCGACCTCGAGTGCTTCTTTCAGTCCCTCAATTACCTCACTCTGAGTTAAAGGCTGGCCGGTCCCCTGTGTCTCCATGACCTGGGCAAACTCAGCGCAGGACATGAGAAACAATGGCAGAATAAACAGTATAAATATTATCTTCCTCATATTACTATATATCTCCCTTTTTTTTTATCATAACGCATATTGATCCATCTGTATATATTATTCATTTCCGGCATTGCAGGACAGAGCCCCTCTTTTTCAGCTTTTTATATCTCTGGATGATAATCCGGCCCATTATCAGTCAGCACCGAACTCTGAAACCTTTATGTTTTTCAGGTAATCAATGAAGATGCGGTTTTTCTGAAGTTTCATCTTATCATGCTTTATATATATGGAAAAAAGATCCGCCCAGGGGCTGATCTCCGGGAAAGGATCAACAAGGATCCCTTTCTCAAGCTCATTAAGGACAGTGTATCTGGGTACAAAGCCAACGCCGATGCCGCTGATAGCAGCATTTATAATGCCGCGTATATGATTTATCTCCATTACATTCATAAAGCTGGGAAGCTCATCATGATCAAAGCAAACGAGGAAATTCTCCCACCACTGCATATCCCTGTCCATTGACAGTATTCTGATATTCTTCATGTCTTTGATGTTTTTCAGCCTGTTTTCCTTAAGGAATCCCGGCGAAGCTATGACTACATACTGCTCTTTAAATAGCTCGATCTTTACTAGCCCGTGCATGGGTTTTTCCTTGCAGTCTATTATGAAATCAACCTCTTCTTTATTCAGAGGGTCAAGCAGATTATGAGAGAAAAGAAAATCAAGGCTTATATTTTTGTTCTCGTCTATGAAAGCCCGTATATGCTTCATAAGTATGGTAGTACCGAATTCAACGGTAGCTCCTATTCTCAGGTTCCATGTGGACTTCTCATTAAGAAGGGATATATCCTCCATGGCTTTTTCTATCTCAAAAAAGATCCTCTCGCATGAGTTTCTCAGTACCTTTCCTGCGTCAGTAAGCCTGAATTCTTTTCCTTTTTTGCTTATTAGCTTTGCATCTATGCTATTTTCAAGCTTTTTAATGGAATGAGAAATGGCGGACTGTGTTAAGAAGAGCGATCTGGCCGCTTCAGTATAGCTTCCCAGTCTTGATACCGCATAAAAGGTCTTTAACTGATAAAGGTCCATGATTTCTCCTTTATGAATCTTATTCATAATATATCTGAATATTATGAATTTTACTTTATCATGATTATAGTTATAGTAAATCAAAAACAGAAGAATGGAGAAATAATATGGATGATCTCTTAAAGGAATTAGGAATAGATGATATTAATTACGGGGCTGCCACGGGTTCATCAGACGGCTGGATAAAAACATCAGGAAAGGAACTTATGAGCTATTCCCCCATTGACGGCAGGCCGATTGCAAAAGTTATACAGGCTTCAGAAGAAGACTATGAAAAGGTCATTGAAAAAGCAGGGGAGGCATTTATGAAATGGAGGGCCATACCTGCCCCGAAAAGGGGAGAGATCGTCAGGGATATAGGTATTGCACTCAGGGAGAACAAGAAGCTTCTGGGCAGGCTCGTAAGCCTTGAGATGGGAAAGATCCTTGCAGAAGGCGAGGGAGAGGTGCAGGAGATGATAGATATCGCCGATTTTGCAGTAGGCCTGAGCCGTCAGCTTTACGGCCTTACAATGCACAGTGAAAGGCCTGGCCACAGGATGTATGAACAGTGGCATCCCCTTGGGATCACAGGTATTATTACATCCTTTAACTTCCCTGTTGCAGTCTGGTCATGGAATGCTCTTATTTCTGCAGTCTGCGGTGATGTTAACCTGCTCAAGCCAAGCTCAAAGACGCCTCTTACCGCTATAGCGATACATAAGATAATCGGGCCTGTTGTTGATAAATATGATATTGACGGTGTTTTCACCCTTGTAATAGGAAGCGGAAGAGAAATAGGGGAGAGGATGCTGAATGACAGCAGGATCCCGCTCATCAGCGCAACAGGAAGCACAAAAATGGGAAGGCATGTAGCTGAATCTGTTGCAAGAAGGTTCGGAAGGACCATACTTGAGCTGGGTGGAAATAATGCCATAATAATTACAGAGGATGCAGATATTGATATGGCAGTAAGGGCGACGCTGTTCGGAGCAGTAGGGACAGCAGGTCAGAGATGCACATCCACCAGGAGGATAATTATCCACAGATCAGTTAAGGAAAGATTCCTGCGCTCATTAATATCTGCATACAGGCAGGTCAGGATAGGAGACCCCCTGGATCCCGATACACTGATGGGTCCCGTTATAGATGAAACAGCACTCAAGAATATGCAAAACTCTATAAGACAGGCTGTAAAAGAGGGAGGAAAACTGCTTTACGGCGGAGATACCGTCCATCCTGCAGGATGTGAAAAAGGGCATTATATTGAACCTGCCATAATGGAGGTGCGTAATAGTTATAGTATAGTACAGGAAGAAACATTTGCTCCTCTACTGTATATTATAGAATATGAGGATTTTGAAGATGCTCTTAATATGCATAATGACGTGCCCCAGGGATTGAGCAGTGCGATATTTACAAAATCTATATACTATATGGAGAGATTCCTCTCTCATGAGGGGTCTGACTGCGGAATAGCCAATGTGAACATCGGGACAAGCGGGGCGGAAATAGGAGGAGCATTCGGAGGAGAGAAAGAGACCGGAGGCGGAAGGGAGTCCGGGAGCGATGCGTGGAGGGCATATATGAGAAGGCAGACAAATACGATAAACTACGGTAAAGAGCTTCCGCTTGCCCAGGGAATTGATTTTAATAATAAGAACGGAGGTTAATTATGAACGCAATATTCAGCATACCATTGCCAACGAATGAGAAGGTCCTTGATTATGAAAAGGGCTCAAAGGAGAGACAGCTTCTTGAACAGGAGATAAAGAAGATCAAAAGCAGAAAGATAGAGATCCCGCTGATAATAGGGGGAAAGGAGATATATACGGGCAAAAAGGCAGAAGCGGTGATCCCCCATGACCACAGGCATGTCCTTGCAGAGTACCACCAGGCCGGCCCAAATGAAATAGAAATGGCTATCAGGGCTGCGATGGATGCAAAAGAAATATGGAATGCCTTAAGCTGGCAGGACAGGTCTGCCATATTCCTCAAGGCTGCAGAGCTTCTTTCAACAAGGTACAGATACCTGTTCAATGCAGCGACAATGCTCAACCAGTCAAAAACAGCCCATCAGTCTGAAATAGATGCAGTGGCTGAGCTGATAGACTTTTTCAGGTTCAATACATACTATATGCAGGAGATCTACAAGTGCCAGCCAATAGCAAATACCAAGGGCGAATGGAATATGACGGACTACAGGCCGCTTGAGGGTTTTGTCTTTGCCGTGACCCCGTTTAATTTCACCTCGATTGCAGGAAACCTGCCATCAGCCCCTGTCATTATGGGCAATACAGTTGTATGGAAGCCTGCATCGACAGCAGTGCTTTCAGCATATTACATTATAAGGCTTCTGATGGAAGCAGGGCTTCCGGATGGTGTGATCAACTTCATACCCGGAAGGGGCTCGGAGATTGGTTCACTGGTGCTGAAGGACAGAAACCTTGCAGGGATACACTTTACAGGATCCACAAAGGTCTTTAATACCATGTGGAAGACAATAGGCGAGAATATGTCAAAATACAGGTCATACCCAAGGATCGTCGGCGAGACAGGGGGAAAGGACTTTATCTTTATCCACAACAGCATTGAAAGCAAAAAGGAAGCTGCTGTGGCTGCAGTCAGGGGAGCATTTGAATACCAGGGGCAGAAGTGCAGTGCAGCATCAAGGATGTATGTTCCCAGATCCATTTTCAGTGAAATAAGATCAGAAATGTTAAGCATGCTGAAAGACATAAAAATGGGGCCTGCTGATGATTTTTCCAATTTCATGGGTGCTGTAATAGATGAAGCAAGCTTTGACAATACCATGAGATATATAAGGCTTGCAGGGGAAAGCAGTGATTCAGAGATAATTTTCGGAGGCAGGGGGGATAAGGCAAAAGGCTATTTTATCGAGCCGACGGTTATCGTTACAAAAGACCCCCATTTTATAACTATGGAGGAGGAGATATTTGCTCCTGTCCTTACAATTTATGTATATGATGATGATAAGTATGAGGAAACACTTAAATTATGTGATGAAACATCAATATATGCACTGACAGGGGCTATCTTTGCAAAGGACAGGTCAGCCATAAAAACAGCAAAAAGGATACTTAAGAATTCTGCTGGCAATTTCTATATCAATGACAAGCCGACAGGAGCAGTTGTAGGACAACAGCCTTTCGGGGGAGCAAGGGGAAGCGGGACCAATGACAAGGCCGGAAGCTATCTGAACCTTGTAAGATGGACATCCCCACAGACAATAAAGGAAACTTTCGTCCCTCCTCAGGATTACCGCTATAAATATATGGACTGATCTCACTGAGCTGATGAATGGCAGGGCTGGGCTGTCTGAAAAAGACAGCCTGGACTGCCTTTTTTATTCTTGTAGAATTATCCTGCTATAGTAATATAAATTCATGGAGCAGGAATATTGATAAAGATCCCCGATCATATAAGAAACATAACAGACCCTCCGATACTGAAGGTCAAGGAATGGAAAAAGCTCATAGATCCCGGTAAAGCCCTTATAGACCTTGGCCAGGCTGTCCCTAATTATCCTCCTCCCGAAGGCCTGACAAATAATATAAGCAGATATGCAGAAGATAAGGGCAATTATTTCTATTCGCCTGACCAGGGTATTCCGGATGTGCGCAGTGCTGTTGCAGGCTTTTACAAAAATCGCTACAATGCATCAGTCAATACTGATGATATTATTCTTACAGCAGGTGCCAACAATGCCTTTACCCAGTCTGTAATGGCGCTGTTTCAGCCCGGTGATGAGATCATGATCCCTGAGCCATATTATTTTAACCATGTGATGATACTCCAGGCCTTGAACTGCATACCACGCTTCGTCCCAGCAGGGGAGAAGGAGGGTTATCTTCCCCTTATTCAGGACCTGGATGATAAATTGACAGAACAAACCAAAGCACTGGTTCTTGTCACCCCGCATAACCCAACAGGAGCAACTCTCTCCAGTGACTATATATTAAAGCTTTATGACTGGGCAAGGTCCAGAGATATAATGATAATCATTGATGAGACCTACCAGGATTTTTCCTCAGAGCCGGATGCCTCCTCAATTATTCTTCGACAGCCGGAATGGAGAAAGCATATACTGCAGGTCTATACCTTCTCAAAATCATTCAGCCTCTGCGGTATGCGTATAGGCACCATTATTGCAGGCCCTGGTATATTGAGCCAGATACTGAAGATCCATGACTGCAATCTCATATGCGCCCCTGTGATTGCTCAAAGGGCAGTTCATTATGCCGTCCGTAACGAGCTTTTCTGGCTTGGTGAAAGAATAAAGGAAATGAGATTAAAGCTATCTGCATTTCAAAAAGCCTTTAATTCAGTTTCACCTCATTTTTCAATAGTTTCATCCGGTGCATTCTTTGCATATATAAGGCATGACTTCCCCTTATCCTCATGGGATCTTGCTTTCAGGCTTGCAAAAGAACTGAATATCCTTTGCGTACCCGGTGAAGCATTCGGAAAAGGCCAGGGCAAATACCTGCGGTTTGCCTTCGGAAATGTTTCTTCTGATATTTTCCCTGAGCTGGCCAGAAGATTAAACAGCTTTTGATAAAAAGCCTTTTATATATCCTTTTTAGGGTTTTTAAAAAGCGTATTTACTTCGGGGTTTGTTTCGCCGAAGATCTTCATTACTTCATCCAGTATCTGCCTTCTGTCCATTCCTTCCTTCTCACGGGACTTTATATGCCTGTAGACACCGAATACTGTTGAAGCTCCTATCTCTGATGAAAAATGACCTATACCCTGGTTCCATGCAAAGAGAGCGAACAGTTCATCCAGTTCCTTTACTGTTGCCCCCAGGGAATAGGCTTTTATAAGCTCTCTTGTCGCCTGCCTGAACCTTGATGCGCCGATGGCATTGCTCATGGAGAAAAGAAGCTTTGTTTTTAGGTCTATGGCAGGCTCCTCTTTATCCCAGATATGCCCCCAGAAATCTACGATTATACCTGCGAGCATATCATCAATGAACTTGTAGTTCAATATTGCAGTTGGCTTAAAGGGCATATCCGCACCGGTCTTATAGCTAATGGATCTTTTTTCCTTTCTGTGGAAATATACTCTGTATTCTGTATCAGAAACCTGTTCTGTAATATGTTCAAAACCAAGGTCCTCAAGTGCTGAATACAGCGGTTTCGGCTCAAAGCTCTGCACTATGCATACGCCTTGGCCAGTCTCTATATCCTGTGCCTTATGAAGTATCATCGGCAGGAAATTGCCTGTAAGAGCCCTTACATCTATTACCGGGTATGAATTTTTTTTCTCATGCCATGCCTGTTCCATGTCATCTCTCCTTTGCCATCTTTGGTTTTATGAATAAATATTTAATGATCTTTTGTCAATATTAAATAAGTCTGTCAGAATAACATAGAAATGTCCTTCTCCCATAATATATAAAACTATTTATATCTTTTCCTGTAAGCTTAAATACAAGAATAGGGATTGTCTTTTTAGAGTTGCCAGGATTATTTCTAATGGAATCCAGGATAACTGAGTGATTATGCAGTTTGTCCTTAATACCTTAATTTAATAGGATGCCTCTCAATAAAACTGCCGAAGACAAATTCCTTCTCTGGTATATCCCAGTTTCCGTTTTTTCATGATTAAAGTAAAGCTATCTTCCTGGATCTTAATAGTTTGTATCGACAATTGGACCACATCAGATCTTATTCCTCTTATTCCAGTTGCTTATAGATTGTTTTCCTCTATGTCTAATTATCTATCAGATAAAATATAGCTTTGAGTGTTTTTTCCCGGCTTTTGCATCTATTGTTTCTATATATCTTTTTTTATCTTTCAGGGACATTATGAATATTTTCTTTTGTGGATATTATTGCTAAATATTTTCTTTCTTGATGAATGAGGAATAAAAAACCCAAATAAAAGGCCAGTAATCCCATTGCAAGAATTGAAAATATTATATAGTACCTCTTCTTCACGAAAGCCCTCTCATTAAAATGCTATGTTTGTTTTGACAAAGGATCCTGATCAGCTTCCAATTTATTTTTTATGTATAATTATTGGAGTATTATCTTCTCTTCAACCATTACATCAAATTCATATTCCTGTTCATAAGCATCTATAATTATATCCTCGATATATACTGGCTCATAGTTATCAACCCCACCAATCTGAATATCATATGTTCCCATTTCTGTTATAGTTATAACAGAATGACCAGCAGGGTCTGAAGTTGAAAAATGGTATCTGCCAGTATCTGTTTCGTTTTTAGGTTTGACAATAACCGATGCTGAGACAGGTTCATTCTGATCATTTCTAATATTAAGCTTTATAACTGCACCCTTTATGTGTATATCATATTGCATATATGCTACATCCTCAACATGTATATCTTTATCTGGCAATTTGAAACCAGGGTAGAACTTATTAAACTCTATTATATATGATCCGGGTTCTACCTGAGTAATGGAGTATCTTCCATTAGCATCAGTAATACTTTCATAGGTATTAGTTTTTTCATAACCATACATTTCTATTTCTGGAATGAAAGGATCCATACAGGCATGTGGTCTGTGATCAGGGGATTCTATAGAGCTATCTTGAGTAAAAGTTATTTTTGTATCGGGTATTGGCTCACCTGCAAGATAAACGAAGCCGGAGACATCAGTTCCGCCTATGTAAAAGTCAATTTTCTCTGTAGCACAGCATTCCTCATTAAAAGTCACGTATTTATAGTATCTTATACCCTTGTAATATAGTTTGACCCTGTATCTGCCGCGGGCCAGCATCATAATTGCAAAACTGTTCCTGTTTATAGTTCCTTCACGGAATTCCCCAGGGAAGAGACCTGGTCCATCTTCAGCGATAATTCTCATTGATGAGAAATCAATCTCATCTTCCTGCAGGTTCCTGGCCTTAATCTCCCCAATAACCCTGTTTCCTTTTGATAGCTTAATATCCTTCATATCGTAGTTCCTATCCTCAGGGACAGTGAATGTATCGCTCATTAAAGGAGCATATCCTTCCTTTTCAAAAAGCGCTCTGTATGTATTACCTCCAAGATTATTTATAGAGAATTTGCCGTCTTCATCTGTTTTGATAATGCTGTGGCAATTCCGGGTAAATCTGTTCATCTGGCTTGCTGATTCATTTCCTTCATCAAGCAGGCAGATTTTCACATCTTTCACAGGTCTGGATGTATAGTAATCGATCACTTTGCCTTCTAGGCCCGGTGCCATTTTAAGCTGTATTTCACCAAGATCATTGAGCCCTTTTTTAAGATTTATAACCTGATATTGCTTGCCATGCTTTTCTGAAAATATCTCAATATAATAATTATAAGAATCATGAATTGCATGACTGCCCAGTCCGATACAGAACCTGCCTTCCTTATCATTAAATAGCCTCTTGTTGGGTGCCGGCCTGAAATCATCAGAAAATACACCCAGTGATACGAGAAATTTTTCAACTGTGTCAAAGGATTCATTTACCACAGTCCCCTGAACTGCAAAAACATAATCTACCTGGAAGATATATGGATCTTTGGAAATAAATATGTCATTCTGAGTCTGTTCATTAATAAGGCCGTGTGATGAAAATTGCATCTGAAAGGTACCTGAAGATTGTTCTTTATTGAGTATGAGGATGAATTTGCCATCAGGACCTGATACTGTTTCCTTTATTATCCCATTGCCGGCATCCCGAAGAGTTAAAATTACACCTTCTGCAGGATAACCATTTATATTCTCAACTCTTCCAAAAATAGCATTTTCCGGGATAAGTTCAAATTTATGGTCTTTAATGTCAATATATCGGGTTTCTGTAAAATACCCTTCTTTTGTAAGCGTTATTTCATGGCTTAGTTCTATAATGTCCATGGTGTGCAGGGATATAAGATTTTTTAGTACTGTCTTGCCTGTTTCATCAGTAGCTGATTTCCTTATCACTCTATGCCCAAAGGGCTGTATCTGTATCTCTACCATGCAATGCACTCCTTGCAGTGGATTGCCTGCATAATCATGGATCTCAACCATAATCTGACTTCCCTTTTCCAGAGATATTATTTTGTCTTCAGGATCTGAGGATTTGAGTCTATCTATATATAATGCATAGGAAGGATGATCCACAATTACATAAGCATTTTCTTCCTCAGGCAGTTCTAATGGTATCTTCTCTCCTGATCTGCATTGATAATTTGCAATATTATAATAGCTTCCTTCAGATTCGTTGTAGATGAGAATATTTATTTGATCTGTATTTGTATTGTCAGATGTGTTAACTATCAGGCTTTTTGCATAAGCTAAATTACAGATTAATCCAATAATCAGGATACATATAATTTTTTTAATATGCACTTTCATATTAATTATCTCCCAATATAATTATATACAGCTAAATGATAATAAAAACAGCAAAGATTCAAATAAAGTAATTTATATCGCCTGATCAGTGGTTTTTAATAACCACTTTTTTCTGCATGGCATATAAAAGCTGCTTTCCTGAATAATTTGCTTAATCAGGAACAGCAAAAAATAATTCTGCAATAATATATTCTTTGCCTTCTGGCAATCCTTTGCTTAATAATTCTAATCCATCTTTCTTTATAGCATAAAGATTTATTTTTTCACCTTGTATGGTATTCAGTAATGGACTTACAAGTTGACTTAGTGTATCTACATTTTGATAATTCACATAGAATAAATCACCAATTTCCAGAGGAAAATGACTATCTTTGTTCTTTTTAGTGACCATAAGCATATTTTTCGCAATAAACCCTAACATCTTTCTGTCAGGATTCCTGTTTAGATGAAAATCTTCTTCTCTGTCTGCAAATTTAATTTTTTTATTAGCATCTTTTAATAAGAATTTTTTTACATTAACAGATTCTTCATCATTACTTGCCCTAAGGACAGTAAATTTTATATAATCCTCATCTTTTTCCATTTCTCTCTGGATCTGCCAATAAGGTTCCTCAAATTCTTCTCCAGCGACTGAAATAATAATGTCATATGGGTTTAGATTTTTATAAGGCCCATAGGTGCCCTGTACAACCTGAACCAACTTTACTTCAATACCTAGATTAGAAATATTAAATGAAAAAGAATATAAAGGATGTAATATAAGAACCAAAATAAATGAAAACAAGACCTTCTTTATCATAACGCTCTCCTTTCTCTAAACTTATTTAATAGGCTGTTTAATCATATAAAATAATAGTAGAATACTATAATAATTTACGATATTGAATAAATAAATATTGCATATTATAATAACATAATAATGAGGGTAAAATATTCTATATTTTTATAAAGCCTAATGATTGAAACAGATAAAAAATCAATAGATATCACCACCATAAAAGACACATTGGACCCACACCCCAGAGGGATTCTTGCAAACACCTTCCTCACAATAGCGTGGTATCATGCCGCATGGTTCGCACTTGCATGCAGTCGACCAGTTACAGCCTTCACCCTGATATGTTATATAGGAATTATATTCTCTGCAATTCCAACACCAGCCAGGACCAGGTTCAGCAGATTCATAACCCATGTTCACAAGCAAAAATAAAGCAATAATCGGAACTAATGATAAGACCTTCTTCATTATTTTACTCCTTTTTTATTTTATGGAATATGTTAAATCTTTGTTCATTTTTCGATATAAAATGGAATTAATATTTTATCTTGAGGTTTAAAATCAGTTGTTATCTTTAATAAGCCATTCATTTCACTACTGGATTCATCATAATTTAATGAGATAATTAACAAATGCTCATTTAACGAACCTTTGGTAATTCGGTTAGCGCTGACAAAATCTATGCTGGATTTAATATCTCTTATACAAAAGTTTTTCCTGCATTTATTTTTAATAATTATCTTATTTTTTTCTTTTGAATTAGCTTTTAGACGGACAATATCTGGATAAGATATAAAATATGACTGCTTTTGAAACTTTAATCCTATTGGAAATAAAGGATATCTATTATCATTTGTATAAATTATATAATCAGATCCACATATATAATCTTGATTAGTTTTCTCGAGATATTTTAATGCTTTTACTGCGTCTATTTCAATGTTGATATACCATAAAGATTCTATATCTGAATATTCAATACTTCTGGGTATATTGGTTTTATTAATAAATTCATCAATCTTTTCTATTTTTTTGTATTTTGCTTTCATAAAATTAAAGTCTGAATGGACGTCAACAATTTCTAGATTGCTTCTCAAAGATAGAAAATAGAAATTTTTTTGTAATAATTTTGTGTCTGGGTATATATCTATAGGAAGGTCGTTGTCAGAGAAGGCATATATATCATGAATTATTTCTGCTTTATATGATAATCCTATCGCATCATCAGCAGAATTGTTGATTATGACAAATCCAACCGCAATACTGCTAATTGATGGTTCAAGAAATAGTTGAACATAAATTTTGCCATTTTCTCCTGGTTTAATTTCACTGTCATATTTAACCGAAGCGAATTTGCAGGTATAAAGAATATCACTTATAATAGCGGTTTCATTACCTTTATTAAAGACAGTATATGAAAACTCTATATTATTAGAATAGGGAATTTTACCAGCAATAATGTCTTTATTTTTAATAATTAATAACGGAGCAGAAAAAGTTAAATTACTAATGCATAGCAATAGAAATAAGAAAAAAATAGCAGGCTTTTGTATATTCATAAATTTACCTCATCTGATTATTTGTGTTTTATAATCTTCAGTTAGGTTAATAATTATTTTATCTTATCCTTTTACTATCTGCTTTGCAGTCAAAACTGAATTAATTTCAACAGATTTAATATGGAGATATGGAAAATAGATATCTTTTATATCTTGAGATACTTCTTGTTCACTTAGCCTTTCTTTTTTAATTAGATAATATTCCTTATAATCTTGAGCATAGATAGTACAAGTTAGAAAGAGGGCTAATAGTAGGACTAGGATTATTGTCTGGATTTGAACGGATTTGAACGGATTTGAACGGATTTGAACATTTTATAATACCTCTAATTTATTAAACTCCAATAATTTACTTTAACATACGAACTATATGGTGTCAAGGAATATTTTCTATTGTCAGAATAACATAGAAATGTACCCTTTTTATTATATCCTGAATTATAAATATTTCTTCCTGTTAGTTTGAATTTCATAGTCTATACATGGCTGGGGTGATACATCAGCAATTTTTTTTTAGAGTTTCCCAGCATCATTTCTTATGGATTCTTATTGATGTTTCTTCAGAAACATCATGTATTACAGCCATACTTTAGCATTTAAACATATTATATCATCTACATGGGATATTATCATTTTATTTAAGGCATAATGTAGTGCGCCCTTTTGTCAACACACATTTTAAAAAAACTTAGGTGGATTGCTCC
>CAYMEV010000018.1:0-79563 GCA_964389675.1 uncultured Candidatus Sumerlaeota bacterium | reverse complement strand
GGGGATGTCCTTTATGTAGTCGTAAACCTGGTAGAAGAGTAATATCGCAGGGCAACAGCAGCACGGTGCTGTTGCCTCTGCTTTCCTGTAAGGTAAAGAGGATATTCCTTGTATGGGTAATCTCCCCATGCATTGCCTTTGTGATAAGCTATTTTCTGATGATACTGGCGGGTATGTGACAGCTTTTATCAGAAGCCCTGTTCCGGTTCTTCAGGGGGGGAGGGTTCCTTTTCATCCAGGTTTTCCTCGCTCTGCCTTATGGCCTTTTCTGCCTGGTTCAGTATGCTGTTGAGCTCTTTGTAAAGGCCTATGGCCTCCTTGTAAAGCTTTATGGATTCCTCGAGCCGGGGTTCGCCGTTTTCAAACAGATCCGAGATCTCTTCCAGCCTTTTAAGCTTCTCTTCAAATCCGGGGCTGGATTTTCTGGTCCTTTTTGTCATAGAAATTATCCTCTTCTTTTATTTTAAGGGTATTTGATTCAATAGTGCCGTCGGAGACCATGGTCTTTATTATCTGGCCTTCCGATACCTGGCCTGTTTTTCTTATTATCCTGCCTTTTTCATCCATTGTTATGGAATATCCTTTTATAAGAAGGTTTTTAGGCGATAGTCCGCTTATAAAGTCCATGCGGTGCTTTATATTCTGTCTGCGAAAGGCTATCAGGTTTTTGATCATTGAGCGAAAAGAATCCGGTGCCATTTTGTTCAAGGATAGCCTGAAAGCTGACTGTTTACTGATAAAGGTATTTCTTATACTGCTGGATAGAATATCTATAGATTGTTTATTGCTGATTATTCTGTTCTTAAGGCTGTTTTGAATACCCTGCTTGAGGTAAAACCTGATATTGTGCCTTGTGTCCGATATCCTGCTTTTAAGGCTTTTTTCAATCATGGCGGAAAACATTGCATCAAGATGCTGGTACCGGGTATTTATCCTGTTTATTAAAAGGAGCCTTATTCTCTTGCCTGAAAGATATACTATCCGGCTTTTGAAATTTGAGATAAGGGATGATGCGTGGCTTTTTATTCTTTTGAATGAGGATTCAACTATTTTTACAGCATCCAGGTATCCGCTTATTGCTTTTTGTCCTGCTGCTGTCGGAGTTATGGCACTGAAATCAGCGGCAAAATCAGTCAGGGACATATCCCTTTCATGGCCTACTGCTGATATTACCGGTATGCAGGATTCATAAACCGCTTTTACCAGATCCTCATCATTGAAGCAGAAAAGGTCCTCATAACTGCCCCCGCCCCTTCCTGTTATTATAAGGTCATACCGGCCAGGATATTTTTCATTTATCATCCGGAGCTTATCTGCTATATCGGTTCCTGCTCTGTCACCCTGTACCATTACGGGGAAAAGCCTAGTTTTTATAAAGGGAAAACGGCTTAAAACATCCAGGATATCCTTAACGGCAGCTCCGTGCGCTGATGTGACTATTGCAATCCTTGAGGGGTATAAGGGAATTGGTTTCTTATGTGACTTTTCGAAATAGCCCTCTTTTTCAAGCTTATCCCTCAGGATAAGGTATTTTTTATGCAGGGCTCCTGTTTTATCCAGTGTCAGGATATTTATTACATTGATCTGGTAGCGGCTTGCCCTGGCATAGGTGCCCAGGCTTCCTTCTATTATTATCTCTTTCCCCTGTTCGAGGGTGATTTTATCGGGATTCAGCGGAAGGATTACATCTATTTTATCCCAGTTTTTGCTAACCTTTCGCATATTATTCTTAAACAGGGTTGCTGAGATGCTGGAGTTTTCGTCCTTGATATCAAAGTACAGATGGCCGGACCTGGAGAGGGTAATATTTGTCAGTTCCCCCCTTATCTTTATGCTGTAGGGGAAAACGCTCTGGACAGCATTCTTGATATAAAGGCTTATTTCGCTTACTGAGAATACCTTCTCATCAGTTTGCATAATCCACAGCTCTTGATTCTCTTATGACAGTAACCTTTATCTGTCCGGGGTATTCAACGTCCTTTTCTATCCTTTTGGCAATATCCCTGGCCAGGACAACTGCGTTCTGATCATCGACAGCATCCTTTTCAACAATAATCCTGAGCTCCCTGCCTGCTGATATTGCATATGCATTTGTCACGCCCTCAAAGGATTTGGGTATTTCTTCCAGTTTTGAGATACGTTTCAGGTAAATCTCAAGGATTTCCTTCCTTGCACCGGGCCTTGCCGCTGATAGTGCATCAGCTGCCTGGATGAGCACAGATTCGATGGACTGATGCTCTGCTTCATCATGATGAGCTTCTACAGCGCTGATAAGAAGGGGGTCTTCCTTGTATTTACGCAGAATATCAGCACCCAGTTTTGCATGCGTACCTTCTGTATCCTGGTCTATTGCCTTTCCTATATCATGAAGAAGGCCTGCCCTTTTCGCAAGCTTTGCGTTTATGCCCAGTTCAGCAGCCATACTGCCGGCGAACATGGCAACTTCAATACTGTGTTCCAGGACATTCTGAGAATAGCTTGTCCTGTAATGAAGTCTTCCCAGAAGTTTTATCAGGTCCTTGGGTATATTGGTTATCCCAACCTTAAAAGCAGCAGATTCCCCAAGCTCCAGTATATGCTTCTGCATGTATGCCTGGACCTTTTCGACTGTCTCTTCTATTCTTGCCGGGTGTATCCTGCCATCAGCAAGAAGCCTTTCAAGTGTCTGTACAGCTATCTCTCTTTTATAGGAATCATAACAGGAAATAATTACAGCTTCAGGAGTATCGTCAATGATCAGGTCAACACCTGTAAGATTTTCGAGTGTTCTGATATTCCTTCCTTCCCTGCCTATTATCCTTCCCTTCATTTCATCATTAGGGAGGTTCACTATGCTGACGCTGAGCTTTTCGGCATATTCCGATGCATTTTTCTGGACAGCCACGGCTATGACCTTCTTTGCCTGGACATCCGCTTTTGCCCTTGCTTCATCAATTATATTCTTTATAATCCCTTCAGAATCCCTTTTTGCGTCATTTACAAGCTTATTGAAGAGTATCTCCTTAGCTTCGTCAGAACTTAGCTTTGAAATTTTTTCCAGCTCTGTTATCTGCCTCTTTTTGAGTTCCTGGGCCTCATCCTGTTCCTTTGTTATATTCTTAAGGCCAATGGTCAGTTCCTTTTCCTTCTTTCTTATATCCATCTCCTTGGCCTCAAGGAGCGTGGATTTTCTGTCTATCCCCTGACTTCTCTGCAGAAGTTTCCTCTCATACTTGTCGAGATCACGCTTCCTGTTCTTGATCTCATCCTCAGCTTTTATTTTAAGCTTGTAGACCAGCTCCTTGCCGTCAATCTCTGCATTCTTAACTATAGTCTCCCTTTCCAGGCTGGCCTTTTTCAGAATTTCCTTTGAGTTTTCCTTTGCCAGGTAAAGCAGTTTTTTTGAAAGTTTTGCGACAAATATATAGGTTATTACAGCACCAATTATTATGCCGGCCAAGGCTGCAAGGTATATTTCCCAATGAGTCATAAATCCGTTCATGAACCAATAACCTCCTGTTTAATAAATTTAGACTCAAGAGACAAAAAAGAACTGGCTATACCGGGTTATCAGAAGATATCAGGAGAGATATACACCCCCATATGGTGCCGTGTGTATAAGAGAATTTTGAACCTGTAAATATCTACAGGGAGGACTGTGTAGTATTTTAGGCTCCCCTGATAAATCAGGGTATGCACACCATACCAGATGACAATCCTCATGGCTTGAGTGTTGGCTCAAATATCTTATATCATCACAAGCATTACAGGGGTGTATCATTCTATTTTTCAATGTTTTTGTTATCTTCATGAATTAAATAGCTGTCAATCCTATTAATCAGCTTTTCAGTTCTGATAAGATTTTTTATCTTATACTGCCAGTAATCGTTCAGAATATTGATCGATGACAGTACTGCTCTTTGTCTCTCGTCCAGTTTCCTATATTGAGGGTATCGCTCAATATATTTGTTCATATATTCAATCAAGTGCTTTATGTATTCTTCTGGAAGATCTGTATTAAGATAATAGCGTTCTCCCTTTATCTTTATTTCCAGTTTCTGTTCATTACTCATACAGTTTATTCACTTGATCCTATCTTTCTTTTTTTATTTTTTTAGTGCAGAATCCAGTTTATTAAGAAGCTGTTTTATCCGTTCCCTTGTCTGCATGTTCTTCATACTTAAAATATAGTTATCTTTGATCGAAAAAGCAAGGAACTTTTTTAGAGTGCCATAGTCCTTCAATCTATCAGTATGATCTGTTAATTCTGCTTCCATTTCAGAGAGGGAAACAGCTTTCTTTCTTATGTCCTCTTCAAGCAGGCAGATCTTTTCATCGTTCTGCTCGGAAATACTTAATAAAGACTCTATTTTATTTTCCAGGACAGAGAATAGGTCTTCCTGCTCCACGATCATTTACCTTCTGGGCTGCACGATTTTATCAGAGATTCAAAACCCTTTTCGTCATTAACCGCCATAGAAGCAAGGATCTTCCTGTCCAGGCTTATATTATTGGACCTGAGCCTGTGGATGAACTCTGAATACTTAATTCCGTATTTTCTGCAGATAGCATTTATACGTATTATCCAGAGCTGTCTAAACTCTCTTTTTTTCCTTTTGCGGTCTATATATGAGTTCATTAATGATCTGCGGTATGCTTCCATCTGAGTTCTTAAGAGATTTTTTCTCCTGCCGTAAAAACCCTTGGTAGCTACCCTGAGGTTGTGTTTCTTTTTAGTATTTCCAACTCCTCTTTTAACTCTTGACATGACAATTCTCCTAAATAATCAAAATTAGTTTATTAATATCCTGATTTTTCTAAAATCAGATTTGCTGACATATGTTGCCTTTCTAAGCTGTCTCTTTCTCTTGCTTGATTTTTTTGTCAAGATATGAGAATGATATGCTTTATGTCTTTTTATCTTGCCTGTTGCAGTCAGTTTGAATCTCTTTGCTGCGCTTTTATTCGTTTTCATCTTTGGCATAATAATCTACCTCTTTTATTGTTAGTTTTATTAGTCTGCTATTTTGTTTTAATCGGGCAATATATAGCAACCAGATTTCTTCCTTCAAATTCTGATGGAGCAATAGCTTTTGCAATATCCTTGAGGTCTTCGTTCAGCTTTTCGATCACAAGCATTCCCCTGTCCTTGTGGGCAAGCTCTCTTCCCTTGAATTTAATCATGATCTTGACCTTATTGCCCATATTTAGAAATTTCCTTATATCCTTCAGCTTGAATTCATAATCGTGGATATCTGTCCTGGGTGTCATTCTTACTGTTTTCAGCTGAATATTCTTCTGCTTTTTTTTGGCTTCCTGAAGCTTTTTCTTTTTGGCATATCTATGCTTGCCAAAATCCATTATTTTTACGACTCTTGGATCTGAATCAGGTGATACCTCAACAAGGTCCAGTCCCTTGCTTTCAGATATCCTTAACGCCTCTTCCAAAGAAACAATTCCGTATTGAGTCCCTTCTTCATCAATTAATCTGACACTTCCTTCGGGTATTTGATCATTTATTCTTTGTTTCTTATCCATGCTTGAAATTTTGTATTCAAAGTACCTCCTAAAAATATTTAAATTTTCACATAGGCACGGGCGGGATTGAACCGCCGACTTCTACCATGTCAAGGTAGCACTCTCCCACTGAGTTACGCGCCTTCATACCATCAGCCCCTGAAAAGGCGGATAATCTGTCAAATATATTATGGTTTTTGCCCGGTGTCAAACAATTTATGACACACTGATGACATATTCATTTAATATACCTATTGCTTTCTAAGCTGTTCAATTCTTTTCATATGCATAATCAAAACAGATAATGCTTTTAATATATTAATTAAAATAATCAACAAAAATATTTGCATATTTCAAAAACTTATTGTATCTTTTCAATGTATATAATAGAATATATGTCTTAGTATAATATTAGGAGGCTTATAATATGCAGGAGGTTTACAGCTTATTAAAGCAAGTTATCGATAAAATCCAGAATAAATCAAATAATGGCTTCAGCGATCTGCTTGAGTCCATAGAAGAGATAGATGATAAAATCTCATTGCTCAGGACAAAAATTACAGGCAATATTTCCAGTCCAAATATTGATGACCTGGTTGAAAAGGGACGGATGAAGGCTTTGGAGGATGAGATCAGGCAGTCATATACAACAGTTATAAACAGGGATATAATAAAAAGAAAGAAAATCACGAATGATATCACATATGAGGTTCAGAGGCCTCTTTCCTCCTATGACCACATTAAACTGTTAAGGGAGGCTATTGCTGAAATAAAGCAGTATGACAGTCAGCCCCAGATAGTAAAGGAAGCCTTTAATTTCTGCACAGCGATCTCAGATAAGGTCTTTTTATTCCTTGAACGCAGGAATCAAGGGTGTTTTGCCGGCTATGAGGGCTATGTCAGGGATAAGGAGCCATCAGAGGTAAAACCCATGGTCCAGAATTTGAAGATAGCCCTTGATGAGGAAAATATAATTACCGGGGTATATCACAATAAAGCACCTTATATCGGGCCGGTTCCGGATAAGGATGCTTCAATATTCGAAGCACTGGGCTTTGAAAAAAATGATACTGTTTCAATATTCCCCATCCTTCTGAAGGGCACGGTCGTTGCCGTTTTCGTATTCAACAGAAATGTATGGGAATATGCGCATCTTCTCGACATCCTGCTTATCACTGCAGAACTGAAGATGGAGCTGACTTTTGCAAAAAGAAAGACCGAGCCTCACTATCCTGTTCTTGATATAACACAGTATATGGATTCAGAAGAAAGGCTGCAGAAGAGGACAATACTTAAACAGGACAGGTTTGAAAAGGATGAACCGGAAGAGGTCAGGGAAAGCATACAGGAAGGCCTGCAGGAAGAACCAGAACCAGAAGAAGAGGCAGAAGTACTGCATGCTGAAGAAGATATTGAAGAAGGAGCCGTGGTTCCAGAAGAGGAAATAGAAAGCGGGTCTTTTGCTGAAGAGGAAGAACCAGAACCAGAAGCAGAGGCGGAAATACTGCAGGCTGAAGAAGATATTGAAGAAGGAGCCGTGGTTCCAGAAGAGGAAATAGAAAGCGGGTCTTTTGCTGAAGAGGAAGAACCAGAACCAGAAGCAGAGGCGGAAATACTGCAGGCTGAAGAAGATGTTGAAGAAGAAGCCGTGGTTCCAGAAGAGGAAATGGAAAGCGGGCCTTTTGCTGAAGAGGAAGAACCAGAACCAGAAGCAGAGGCAGAAGTACTGCAGGCTGAAGAAGATATTGAAGAAGAAGACGGGGTTTCAGAAGAGGAAATAGAAAGCGGATCATTTGTTGAAGAGGAAGAGGAGCTGGACAGAGAGACAGAGCAGATATACATTGATGATGCAGCAGGGATGATGGAGGAGGATTTTGAAGAATCTGATGATATAGCGGGTGAAGCTGAGGAAAAAGAAGATGTAGCAGAAGCCGAAGCAGAGGAAGAAGGTTTTATTGACAGGTCTGATAATAAAGAGAAGAGGGATATTACAGATGAGCTGACGATCCCCAGGGAGGATTCTGAATTTGACGAGGAAGTACTGGAGGAGGATAATTTTGATTATGAGGAGGAGCAATCGTCTGAATTGCTTGAAGAGGCAGAATCCATGCCAGATGAGGACATTGAGCAGGAAATGCCTGAACCTGAGACTGGCAGATATGCAGGGGACAGGACTCAGCAGATAAGGGACAGCGAATTTGATGAGGATGATATGGGTTTTGATGAAAACGATATTGAGGGTGAAATAGAGGGTGAACTCGGCCCCATACCTGAAGAGATCAAAGAACAGCCTGTCAAAGAGGAGGCTGCAGCAGAGGAAGAAGAATTATCAGAGGAGGAGCAGACCCTGTTTGATGAGGCCAGGAGGTTTGCCAGGCTTGTAGTATCCGAGATCAAGCTATATTATGAAGAGGATGTGAAGAAGGGCCGTCTTAACAAGAATCTCTACCAGCTCTTAAAAGTTCATATTGACAGGGGAAGAGCCCTTTATGACGGCAGAGTGAGCGAAACAGTGAAGAAGAGCCGTGATTTTTACCATGAGGCCCTGATTGATATATTAGCTGCAGGTGACGAATCAAACCTCGGTATGTAGGGAGGTAATATGTCAGCAGGCCTTAAAGATGTTAAACAGCCTTCTGAAGGATTTGACATCAATATTATTTTTAGCAAAAAAAAGGATGTTGAAAACAGCCTGAAAAGGGTAATGAGCCTTTTAAGCTATGATGAAAATATCCGGGATGCAATAGAATATGTGCTTTTTTCTGGAGGCAAGCGTATCAGGCCCATCCTGGGAATCCTGGTCCTGGAGATGTTTGATTCAAAGAGGGATGTTTTCATTGATATCCTGTCCCTTATAGAGTTTATACATTCTTACAGCCTGGTGCATGACGATCTTCCATGCATGGATAATGATGATCTGCGGAGGGGCAAACCTACGCTTCACTGCAGGTACAATCCGGAATTTGCATCATATACAGGAAGCATTATCCTTGAGGGTGTCATGTATGCTCTTATTGAGCTTCTGGAGAGTACGGGGCTTTCAAAGGAGAAGAAAGGGAATGTAATAAGCCTTTTTGATGAACATATTGGTTTTGACGGCATGGTCGGAGGGCAGATAATGGATATGAAGCTTAACAGCAGGGATCAGCTTCTGGAACAGAAATATATACATATGATCGAGCTTAAGACATCCAGGCTTATTGAGCTTTCTGTAAACACTGCCTGCATCCTTTCCGGTGCAGACAGCGAATCCCGGTCCCAGCTCTCGAGTTATGCAAAGAATATAGGAATACTGTTTCAGATCATAGATGATCTTCTTGAAGTAATAAGCGATCAGAATACAATTGGAAAATCAGTAGAGAGCGATGTAAAAAACGATAAAGTTACAGCAGTAAAGCTTTTTGGCAGGAGCAATGTTGAGATGTTTGCGGATTCCCTTTATTATAATGCAAAGAAATCCGTTGAAAGCTTCAATGAGAAGGGAAGATATCTTGCTGAATTTGCAAAATTTCTGAGATTCAGAGAAAGATGAGGGTATTGAAATATGGATTATAAAATTCTTGAAGAGACCAGTTTTCCTGACGGGATTAAATCTCTCAGCAGTCCGGAACTGACAGGGCTTGCTCAGGAAGTAAGGGACCTGATTATAAATACTGTAAGCAAAAATGGAGGGCATCTTGCGTCAAGCCTTGGAGTAGTTGAACTTACCCTGGCTCTCCTGTACTGCTATAATCCTCCTTTTGACAAGATAATATGGGATGTAGGCCATCAGTCCTATGCATATAAGATCCTTACAAACAGGTACCGCAAATTTCATACTATCAGGCAGTACGAGGGGCTTTCAGGTTTTCCCAAGAGGTCTGAGAGCGTATATGATGTTTTCGGTACAGGGCACTCAAGTACATCCATTTCGGCTGCCTGCGGATTTGCCGTATCCCGCAGCCTTATTGAGAAGAAGAACAATGTGATAGCTGTAATAGGCGACGGATCAATATCAAATGGCCTGGCTTACGAAGCACTGAACAATTCCGGGCACACAAATATTGATTTTACGGTTGTCCTTAATGACAATGAGATGTCCATATCAAAAAATGTCGGGGCCATGTCCAGGTATCTCAATAATCTTATTACAGGAAAGTACTACAACAGGGTCAGGACAGAGCTCCTGAACAAGGTGAAGGGATTTACGGAAAAGGGAGAAACACTCTATAAATTCGTAAAAAAGGTTGAAGAAAGCCTGAAGAACATAATACTTCCTGGAAGCATATTCGAAGAGCTTGGATTCCGTTATATAGGCCCAATTGACGGGCATAACATACCCGCTCTGATAAAGACATTCAATAATGTTAAAAACCTGAAAGGCCCAAATATACTCCATATATTGACGAAAAAGGGCAAGGGATATCAGTATGCTGAGGAAAGCCCCACCGAATTTCACAGTTCCAAGCCTTTCCTCATAGAAAGCGGTCAGACACGAAAAAGCTCCGCGATCTCCTACTCAGGTGCTTTTGGTACTACAATGAAGCTCCTTGGTGAGAAATATAATGATATCATAGGAATATCAGCTGCAATGCTTGATGGAACAGGCCTGACAGAATTTGCCGAGAAATTCCCGGACAGGTTTTTTGATGTAGGTATAGCAGAAGGGCATGCTGTTACATTTGCCGCAGGGCTGGCTGCCGATGCAAAAAAACCATATGTTGCTATATATTCAACATTTATGCAAAGAGCTGTCGATCAGGTCATTCATGATGTTGCCCTTCAGAATCTTCCCGTAGTTTTCTGCATGGACAGGGCCGGCCTGGTTGGTGATGATGGCCCCACGCACCACGGGGTATTTGACATCAGCTTTATGAATATGGTTCCTAATATGACTGTCATGGCACCCAAGGATGAAGATGAACTGAAGGATCTCCTTTATACAGCCTATTTTGAGAAAGGGCCCTGCTCCATAAGGTACCCGAGGGGCTGTGCAAACGGTGTCATGAACGACGAATTTCCAAAGAGGCTGCCTATAGGCAAATGGGAAATACTAAGAGGCTCCGAAGATGCGAATATCGCTGTTATTGCTGTTGGAAGCATGGTGAATGAATCCCTTAAGGCTTTTGACCTGATCAAGGACAGCAAAGCAAACCCGATGCTGATCAATGCAAGGTTTATAAAGCCGCTTGATTCTGAATTGCTGGACTGGATAATTATGAAGAACATACCTGTCCTGACAGTAGAAGAAGGTTCGCTGACCGGGGGTTTCGGAAGTGCTGTCAATGCTTATATAGCAGGCAAAAACAAACCAGGCAGGATGATAAGGATCCTTGCAATACCTGACAGATTCATCGAGCACGGGAAAAGGGAAGACCTGCTGAGGCAAAGCGGGATTGATTATCAGTCAATAGCCGATAATCTCAAGATACTTCTCCATAAAAAGGACTATAACGGAATAAAAGCAATTTAGCCGGTTCATCCTGAACGATTGCCCTGAAAAAATAATATGATAAAAGAATCCTTTATAAATTTATTTGAAAAGATTATAGCCAATTATACCAGATTCTTTCCTGACAGCGACCTGCAGGTGCTTTACAGGGCATACAACCTTGCCCATATCTGCCACAAAGGCCAGTTTAGAAAGGACCGGAATCCCTACTTCTTTCACCCGCTCAGTGTTGCGATAATACTTTCAGAGTGGGGACTTGACAATACAACAATAGCAGCTGCCCTGCTGCACGATACGGTTGAGGATGTTGATGATTCCAGCAGGGAGGAGCTCAGGGAGACTATCAGGGATGATTTTGGAGATGAGATCTATAACCTTGTAGAGGGCGTCACAAAAAAGGAGAAGCTTCCTGAGATCACCAAGGATGAAAGAAAGGAAGTAAGCCTGAAGAAGATGTTTCTGC
This sequence comes from uncultured Candidatus Sumerlaeota bacterium, assembly GCA_964389675.1. Classification (GTDB taxonomy): domain Bacteria; phylum CAYMEV01; class CAYMEV01; order CAYMEV01; family CAYMEV01; genus CAYMEV01. The sequence goes on along the minus strand of CAYMEV010000018.1, from coordinate 68,173 downwards.
ACTCTTCCAGGGATATAAGGGTTATTCTGGTAAAGATAGCTGACAGAATGCATAATCTCAGGACACTTGGCAATATGCCTAAGAGAAAACAAATTGAAATATCGCTTGAAACCCTTTCTGTGTATATTCCTCTTACCAAGGTCCTGGGCCTTTATTTTGCAGCAAGGGAAATGGAGGATCTTTGCCTCTATTATCTGAACCGTGATATATACAGACAGCTTGATGCCCTGGTCGACAGGCATGTGGGAAATATAGAAAGCCAGTACAGGGACTTTAAGATTACCCTCAGCAAAGCGCTGAAAAAGAGCGGTACAAAGATCCTCAGGCTTGAAAAGAGGAATAAGAACCTTTTCTCTGTTTTAAAGAAATATCTCAGGAAGGATAAGGCTGAGGATATAGAGTATGATTCGATAGTCCTCGATGAGCTGATCCTGTCAGAGATCGTAAGGGAGCTTAATGTTGTCATAACTGTGGAAAGCAAGATAGAAATAGGTAAGGTACTTGGCATATTGACAAACCACTTTCAGAATATGCCCAATCCAATGTTCCCTTTCTGGGAAAATGAGATGTTCGATCATTTCATTCAGATCGGAGATACTTACGGAACGGTGAATATTGGATTCAGGTGTGAAGAGGAGAATGCCCTGAGGCTTAGAAGCATCCAGGAAAAGGCTGATTTTTCAATAAATATAAAAAAGAAAAAGAAGGATATACTTGGTTCTTTCCTCAGCTTTTCAAAGATTTTGAAGGAAGTCCAGACAATCAGGCCTACAAAGGAATTCTACAAGATTTTTGAAGATATTGTATCCTCTCCCCAGATACTCGTATTCATAGGTGAAAACCAGAGCCTGATCATCCCGATGAACTCTACCGTGCTTGACCTTTTTGTTTTAATGAATGACCTTGGCATTAATGATCAGATACCTGAAATGACAGCTTATGTCAATGGAAGGGAGGTAGAGCTCTCAAGCAGGCTGTCAAATAATGACAAGGCGGATATAAAAGCCCTGGAATCTGAGCTGGTGATCAGGAAAGACTGGATCGATGAGGTTGAGCTGAGTATTACCAGGGATATACTGGTCCATCAGTTTAACAGGCAGGATTATATGCAGCTGGTCAGCAAAGGAAGGGAGAAGCTTGCCACAAAACTGAAGTTGAACAGGATAAATGATGATGTGCTTTTTAATGAAGGATTCTGGGAGCTGGCTGAGGAGAAATTAGGGCTGAATGATTCTGACCAGACATACAAAAAGCTTCTTGACGACCCTTATATGCTTGATAGGCTGATAGATACCGCTCATGAATTTAATGTTGCTGCGGAGAATGAATCCCTGTCTCTTATCCCCAGGAAGATCAAGAACATTTTTAAGCTGTTCGACAAGCAGTCAATAAACCTTGAAGATATAGAAGAGGGCCAGCTTACCTTCTGCATAAAATGCAAGCCTCTTCCAGGCGAATATATCACAGGGGTATGGGAGTCCAATCTTCTAAATGTGCATAGACTGGATAAAGAAGGGATCAAGCATATTGCCGAACCGAATGAATGCATCCCTCTAAAATGGGGCAGTTATAAAAAAAATGTTGATGTTCCCGCAGTTATTATTGCAGAAAACAGGATAGGCAATCTTGAAAAACTGCTCAAATCACTTGAAAGGCTTGAAGACATTCTCCTGCTGAGCGTCAGTCATGCGGATGAGGGTGAGACAAGCACTATTACGCTGTTATTCAGACTGTCATCCATCTACCAGTATAATATACTGGCCAAGCTTTTCAAAAAGACTGAATTCATACAGAGCTTCAAGCTTCGGGATATTGACTGAATATCACATGATACCCTGATTTTTTTGAATAATTATAGATTGACAAAGATAAGGAAAGGATTTATTCTTATAAACAGGCTTTAGGGAAGAAGTTAAAATGGGAATTTATGTTTGTATTGAATGCAGTTTCAGTACCGGGGAAAGCGATATAGCGAATAATATCACAAAATGCCCTGAATGCGGAAGCCCTGTAATTTTTATTGCTGAGCCAGTTGATATTCTGGTTGTCAGCTGTAAGGACCCATTTATACTGAGTGAATCTGTGAAAAACTATGCCAAATGGCCTTATTCAGCTGTATCCTTGCAGGGTCCAGAGATGCCTGATGAATTGCCTTTTAAGCTGTGTTCACGTATAGACAGGAGATATGCCCTGGATATAAAGCTCCAGCTGGAGAATAAGGGAATAGGTATCAAACTCAGGCAATATAGCTGTCCGGCTGATAAAAGCAGGTTAAAAAGGAAAAACATACTTCTTATAGAGCATAATACAGCTTTGAGAAACCAGCTTGCAGATATGCTTAATAAAGTGGGATTCAACGCCAATACAGGGCTTGACGGTTTAGATGCCCTCACCAGGCTCAGAAAGGAAGCGGCAGATATGATATTATACAGCAATAACAGCCGAAAGCACGACAGTCTAAGTCTTTTAAGGATAATAAAAAACAATGAGGAATATAAAAGGATACCATTTATCATACTTGATGCAGAAAATGATTATGAAAATATACTGAAGGCTGTCCGCCTTGGTGTGGACAGCTATCTTATAAAACCGGTAAGTGAACAGGCCCTGGTAAAAAAAATAAGAGAAGTGATTGGATAATATGTATATTTATGAAAAATCCTCAAACAAGATTTACGAAATAAAGAACAAGCCTGTCTCCATAGGCAGGTCAAAAGAATGCGATATTATTCTGAATGACCTTGAGATATCCAGAAAGCATACAATCCTGCAGAACGAGAATGGAAACCTGATCATCAGTGACCTGGAAAGCAAAAACGGCGTATATGTGAATGATATACGGATCAACAAAAAAGCGAAGCTTAAAAACGGAGACATTGTCGAGGTTGGAAGATATGTTTTTGATGTGCTGGATAATCCTCCCATTATTGAGAATTCAGGGGTTGAAACGCATACAGACCTTATAACCCTGAATTTAAGAGAGCATCTTGATGCAATTACAAAAGACCAGTCATGCAGGGATTTCAATATACTCAGGGAGGAAGTGCTTGATATCATAAAGAAACTCAACAGCATATACCAGTTTATAGGTATAATAAATTCAAGCTGGGATCTTGAGGATATTCTTGATAAGCTGCTGAACAAGGTCATGGAGATCATGGGTTCTGAAAGGGGTGCAATCCTTATTAACAAACTGCCGGAGGACATACTTATGCCCCTTACTGCCCATAAGATAGAAAGAGAGATTCAGACAAAGACCAGCTTTTCAATGAGCCGTGTCATTATTGAAAAAGTACAGGCTGAAAAGAAAACCATACTTATTGAAGATGCAATGATCGACAAGACCATAGACAGTGAGTCCGTCATTGCCTCAAGGATAAGGTCAGTTCTTGCATCACCGGTCAAGTCAAAGGACAATATACTGGGCATTATATATCTGGACCATCGTGAAAAAGCAGGTGTGTTCAATAAGGAAGACATCGGGTTCTTTGAATCAATAGCCAGTATTGCGGCCATTGCCATAAACAATTCAAATTATTATACAAAGACAATCAAGCAGAAAGACAGGTACTACAGGGATAAGGTGAGCAAGAATTTCGAGCTTTATAAGAACCGCCTCCTCAGCCACCTGAAAGAGGGCCTTGATGATCCCCTTCAGGGCATAGCAGATCTCCTGGAGACCGAAACGGTCCAAAATAACAGCGATCTTCATACATTGCTGGGCACAATGCACAATGAGCTGAAAAACATAATCTCTGAGCTTATAAAGGCTGAACTTCCTGCTCTGGATGCACCGGTATTTGAATCTTATGATATAAATATTACCAGCCTGGTATCAGAGATATACAAAAATATTTTCCCGTATGCATACCTTAAGGATATAAAGGTGTTCTTCAAAAGGCCTGCAAATAAGAAGCTGTATATAAAGGGAGATTTCAGCTATATAAAAGAGGTTATATCAGAGATTTTATATAATATTGTTGATATTCTTGAAGATGGCGCTGAGATAACCCTGAAGCTTGATGAAAGGAAATTCGCCCTTGATATAGAGTATGTCAATGGCCCTATTTTTCTGGAGGAAAGGTCCTTAAACGATTTTCTTGATGAGAAGGTCATGCTCGATGTCAAGTCCTATTCAGATATGCTGAGGAATAAGATCTCTTTTTCAAGGCAAAGGGACAGGAAGGGCAAAATGTCCATATTGTTCTCACAGAGCCTGGCATCTGTAAGCTCTGAGGAAACGGTCAACCTTGTTTATAAATTTGAACCCAAGTTCAGGACCTATATCGAAAAGGACCAGAACAGGGTGCTTGTCTTCTTCAAGAAGGATACTGAGTATTTCAAGCTTATAAAGGACTATGTGAAGCTGATCGGATTTGATGTATCAGAGGTTTATCTGATATCTGATATTATTGAGAAGACACAGGCCTATGACCCGAATATAATACTTCTTGATTATGGTATTGTGGAGGACAATCCGAAAAACATAGAGCTTATTAAAGCCATCAAGGAGAAGAAGGACTGCCCGATCATACTCATGTGCAGCTCAAAGAATATTTCAAGAGAGATATTCGGGTCAGGTATCGACGATATCATGTTTGTTCCATTCAAGCTTGAAGAGCTGGAGCTAAGAATGATACACAGCCTTGAGAACAGCCTGCTTAAACAGCATATACTGGAAATAGAAAAGATTGAGACTGTAAAAGCCATGATAGCGAGCATATCCCATGAACTGAACAACCCTCTTACAACGGCCAGCATAAATGCCGAACTGATAAAGATGACAGCTCCGCAGAACATGGAATATGTAGAAAGAATCCTCTCAAGCCTCGGAAAGATGAAGGATATTGTAGAGAGGCTTTCAAACCTTAAGAAGGTATCCTTCAAGGATTATCTCAGGGACCACAAGATGATCAATCTCGGCACTGAAGACTGAATTCCCGCCTCCATTAAAGCTGTATGCCATACCTGATTTAAATCTTGAATAAAAGACAGAAATCCTTAATATCTATTTCTCCTGGATAAGCGTTTAGCATCCTCAGACCAAAATACCGGCTGATAAAGAGAATTGCTGTGGATAAGAAAAGGATAAAAAAGGTGGGGACAGGCAGGCCCGGAAGGCCTGCCGGGGGTATTACGAGGGGTAAGACTGCCGTAAACAGATTAAGAAGGGTGGATCACTTTCTCTGCAGATATGATCCAGGGCTTATAATGAGGGAAGACGGGGTTTTTGGAGGGTCCTGCTTTATTGACCTGGGGTATGGGGATTCTCCCAAAACCACTGTGGAGACATCATGCAGGCTCAGGAGGCTGAACAGCAGGCTTCGCATAATAGGGGTGGAGATCAGTCATGAGAGGGTAAGATCAGCCCTTGCCTATGCAGATCAGTATGTAGAGTTCCGCCTGGGAGGTTTCAATGTCCCGCTTAGGCCTGGGGAAGACGGCACTTATGAAAGGGTACGGATGATAAGGGCCTTTAATGTTCTAAGGCAGTATGATGAGTGCCTTGTCCGGGATGCATATGCACTTATGGCTGAACCGGTCCTTCCGGGAGGCCTGCTGATTGAGGGTACTTCAGATCCGCTCGGGCGCATATGGTCAGCTAATCTTATGAGGAGAAGAAAGGAAGGGGGATGGAAATATGAAGCTGTTATCTTCAGCACAAACTTTGTGCAGGGCTTTAATCCTTCCGATTTCAGGTCTGTATTGCCGAAGAATCATATACACAGGGCAGTCAGGGGTGAATCAGCAGGTGATTTCCTGAGTGCATGGGAAAAGTCCGCTTTAAGCACAAGGGTTCATGACATCTGGGGCAGGCGCCAGTGGTTTGAGGCTTCAGCCAGAAAACTGGCAGGAGATGGCTACAGGATCAATCTCAGCAGGTCCTGGCTCAGGAAGGGCTGGCTTATCTGGTATCAGTCCTGATTTTATGATTGATACTGCCTGGGTTTGACGGCTGAAGATATACCCTTTATCCAGTTTATGCCCTGCTGTCACAGACTGCTTTTCAAAAATTCAAGTATCTCTCTGCCATGTTCATCCGGCCTGACTTTGGGAAAGCTTTTTATGATTATCCCTTCTTCATCAATTATATATGTGCACCGCAGGATACCCATGAAGCTTTTTCCGAACATGGTCTTTTTCTTCCATGCCTGGTATGCTTCAATGACCTTGGCTTCAGGATCGCTCAGCAGGTAAAAGGGAAGGCTGAACTTCCTTCTGAATTTAACATGCGAATCAGGCTTGTCCTTGCTTATCCCAAGGACCACGGCCCCGGCATCAAGTATATCATCATAAACATCCCTTATGCTGCATGCCTCTTTTGTGCAGCCCGGTGTATTATCCTTGGGGTAAAAATAGAGAACGACCTTCCTGCCTGAAAAATCTTTAAGGGAGATGTCTTCCCCATCATGACCCATCAATTTGAAATCAGGTGCTTTAGTCCCTTCTTTGAGCATTTTTATCCTCCTTTCTCTTTATCCTTTATATATAGAATGCTTTTGCGATAATTTAGCAGAATCTGCAGGCTGTTTTATCCGGTCATTGATCATCCGGGCAGATCAGATTTCCGAGCATGTTATCAGTGAAGTCAGCTGATTGAATCTCATTTTCTTAAGGTTATTGTGAAGTTTTTCGATCTTTTCCGGGTTTTTGAGAAAAGCATCGACGATAAAGGGGTCGAACTGCTTTCCTTTGAATATGATCAGTTCATTTACTGCGATATCCTTTGAAAGGCTCTTTCTGTAAGGCCTGTCTGATGTCATTGCATCAAATGTATCAGCTACGGCTATTATCCTTGCACCAAGAGGGATATTCTCACCGGCAAGGCCTTCAGGATAACCCCTGCCGTCATACCTTTCATGGTGATGCTTAATTATAGGTGCAATATTGAAGCCATAAAGGTCCTTGACTATTTCTCCCCCGATAACTGGATGAAGCTTCATCTGATCCATCTCTTCCTCGGTCAGCTTTGAGGGTTTGGACAGTATCCTCTCACTTACCCCTATCTTGCCTATATCGTGAAGCAGGCATGCGATCTGCAGTTCAAACCTTTCTTCTTCTGACATGTTCAGCTCTATCGCTATAAGCTGTGAGTATATCTCGACCCTGTTGCAGTGCCCTTTTGTATAGGGGTCCTTGGCCTCTATGGTGTGTGCATGAGTCTGGACAGAGGAGAGGAACATTCTTTTAAGCTCCTCATTGTGCTTCTGAACCAGGTAATTGTTCTCAAGTGCTGATTCAAGCTCCCTGAGCATGGGTTTCAGCATAGTGTCAATCTCCAGTTTTGGCTTTGTCTTATAAAAGCCAAGATAGACGCACCCGGTATATATGTCCTTGCTGAAAGGGAAAATATAGATTTTTTTATCAAAGGCGAATATCCTGCTGTTCTCTATTTCAGGATCAGATTCATTATAGACCAGGAGTGATGATGAGATGTTTATGTTAAGCATTTCAAGGAATTTTTCCTGTGCCTCATTATCAAAATCAAGCTTCAGGTTTTCATCTTCAATATTATGCAGATAAGTGGTGAATTTATCATTGCTCCTGTCATATACTAACAATGCATAGCTGTCTGCATTGAAATTTGCCCTTATAAAACTGTTGACGTTCATCAGCTTTGAAGAAAGGAGTATGTCCTTCCTGTTTTCAATACCCAGCTTATTAAGGTCGCCCAGGTAGAGGTTAAGCTCTTCTATCTGCTGGGTCCTTATCTTTACCATGTCCTCAAGGTGCTTCTGATACTCTGTATTCTGGAGTATGAGCTGTCTCTTCTCAACAGCTCTCTTGAGGATCAAAGTCAGCTCAACAATATTGAAAGGCTTTTTTATAAAATCATATGCACCGTATTTAAGTGCTTCGATAGCTGCATCCCTGGTTGCATATGCAGTGATTATTATGGCTATTATCGTGTCATCAATCCCGTTAAGGATCTTTAACAGCTCCAGTCCGCTTATTTTGGGCATATTAATATCAGTTATTACTATGCCTATATTATTGCTTTTATCCTTGAATTTTTCAACCGCTTCGTGTCCGTTCGAACAGGCTATGGATTTATAGCCTTTCATCAGCAGTATTTCAGAAAGGGTATCCCTGATATCTTTTTCATCATCAACCAGTAGTATTGTTTCTTTATAATCCAAACAAAAAACCTTTCATTTCCGGAATGCCATATCAAAATGACTGCAGTAATTCTGACAGGTCGTCAAGGAATAAATGATCTGAAAAATTGCTGGCTGCAATTCCACTTTCATTATAAACATTCCGGCCGGTGTAATCGATCCTTCTGTTAAACATGTCAGTAAAAGTCCCGCCTGCTTCCCTGAGTATTATTTCGCCTGCAGCTGAATCCCACCATTTGGTAAATTTTGAAGGGTGTATATATATATCAGCCTCCCTGAACAGTATGGAGGCTATTTTGTTCCCGACACTGCCTCTTGCTATTCGTTTTTCTATTTTAAGCCTGTCCAGCATTTTAAACAACAGGCTGTTCTGATGGTTGCGGGAGTGTATTGCTGTAAGGCCCGGACAGCTGATGTCCTTATTCTCAAGGGAAAGCCTCTGCCTTTTCCCGTTTTCAGTGAGGTATGCACCCCTGCCTTTCTGCGAGAAAATTATCTGATCCTTTACGGGCAGTCCTATTATTCCGGCAGTCACATCGCCGTTTTCAATATATGCTATCATGGTGCAGAATTCACCGTTCTTCTGTATGAAATCCTTTGTCCCGTCCAGCGGGTCTATGCACCAGAATGAGGAAGCTGTATCATTTACATCGCTGTATGTTTCTTCTGTTAGAAAACAGCTTTCAGGAAATAGGCGGCCGATCTCCTTTATATAAAGCTCATCCACAAGCTTGTCTGCCTGTGTGACAGGATCCGAAGGGCTTTTATACTCAACCTGGAAGTCCCTGCCATAAATATCAAGGATTATCCTGAAAGCCTTCCTGACAATATCATGCAAAAAAATAAAATCATTCATAAGAATCAGACCTCTTATTTTTTTTCAGTGAGGGATTATATCCAGCAATACCGGAACATGCTCATTGATAAAGTTCAGAACTATATTATTAATTTCCTTATGTGTATTGTATTTATATATTTCAGCCATAAGGTCCTCTGCAAGGTCTCTTGTAAAATGTCTTATTATTGTCTTTGCAACGGGTATGGATGAAGGGTTCATGCTGAGTTCGCGAAATCCCATTGCTGTCAGTATGACCATTCCGAATGGATCTGATGCCATTTCACCGCACAGGCTTACCTCAATCCGGTTTCTTTTGCCGTTTAATAGCACCCTTTCTATCATTCTCAAAATAGCAGGATGGAGAGGCTGGTACAGATATGAAACATCCTGGTTTACCCTGTCAATACCCAGAGAATACTGTATTAGGTCATTTGTCCCTATTGAAAAGAAATTAACCTCTTTTGCAAGGATATCAGAGATCATCACTGCTGACGGAAGCTCGATCATTACGCCAATAGGGATATTCGGGTCAAATGGAATATTTTTATCCCTCAGGTCCTGCTGAGCCCTGTAGAAATATTCCTTCGCTTTTTTAACCTCTTCAATACCTGATATAAGCGGGAACATTACCTGTACCCTGCCATAGGCGGATGCTCTCAGGATTCCCCTGAGCTGGTCGAGAAAAAGGTCGGGATACTTAAATGCAAGCCTTATCCCCCTTATTCCGAGAAAAGGGTTAAGCTCATGGGGGTATCTGTCTTCGCTTGTGAATTTATCTCCGCCAAGGTCAAAGGTTCTTATTGTAACCTGGTAAGGCTTTGAATTCTCTGCTACTTTCCTGTAGATGGAGAAATGCTCGTCCTCAGAAGGTGCTTCCTTGTTCTCAAGGTATATGTATTCTGTCCTGAACAGCCCGACTCCCTCGGCACCGTATTTTGCCATGTCTGCGATCTCATCAACCCTGTCTATATTGCATTTCAGCTGGATATAATGACCGTCTTTCGTCCTGGCAGGTATTGTCGAGAGCTTATCAAACTCCTCCTCCAGTTTCTGCATCTTTTTCTGTTTTACAAGAGACTTTGCAATCTGCTCCTCGGTCGGGTTCAGGACTACCATCCCCTCATTGCCGTCAACAATGCAGTAGTCAAATGTGCCATGGTATTTCGTTAGTTCCTTTATTCCGACAACTGCAGGGATCTTAAGTGACCTGGAGAGTATTGCTGTATGGCTTGTTGGCCCGCCTATCTCTATGGCAAAGCCCTTTATCATTGTTTTTTTAAGCCTTGCTGTTTCTGACGGGCACAGATCATGGGCAATGACAATGCCCGGTTCGCTTATGTCAATGAAATCATTATAGCTTTTTCCCATGAGGTTCTTGAGTATCCTGTTAGTAACATACCCTATGTCATTCGCCCTGTCCTTGAAATAGTCATCGTCCATTTCTTTGAAAACGTTCTGGAACTTTTCTTTTATTTTTATTACAGCATATTCAGCATTTATTTTTTCTCTTATAATAAGCTCCTCAACCTCTTTGATTATTGTTTCATCTTCAATGAGGAATATGTGTGCATCAAATATTATGTCCTTCTCCCTGAGCAGCTTTCCATACTGCTGTTTGATCTCTTCAAGCTGTTTTTTTGATATATCCAGCGCATTCCTGAAACGCTCAACCTCTGAATCAATCTTGTTTTCAGGTATCTGCTTCATCACTACATCCTCGAATGGATGCTCAAGGAAATGAGGTTTTCCGATAGCAATCCCTGAATAAACCCCTATACCATAAAGTATTACATTCGGCTTTTCCATGGACATAATATTTCTCCTTTTTTATTCCTCGATCAGGCCGTGCTCAAAGAGCTTGATCATTTCACTCAGGGCTGTGTCCTCATCTTCTCCGTCTGCAGTAATTTTCAGCTGGGTATCATATTCTGCAGCAAGCATAAGCACACCCATAATACTTTTTGCGTTTATCTCCATACTGTCCTTAATTATCATTATCTTGGATTTGAATTTTGAGGATGTCTTTACAATAAGAGTGGCTGCCCTCGCGTGAAGGCCCCTGCGGTTTTTGACTTTTATGGTATCTTCTTTCAATTTCTATCCTTTTATGTCTTTCTGGATTTCCTGCAGTATATCCTTTCTCTGGTTCTGAAAATCAGCGGACTGGTGTATCCCTTTTCTTTTCATCATATAGTCCCTGGTCGCAACCTCAATGATCTTTGCCATGTCTCTTCCTCTGGCAACAGGAATGGTCTTCAAAGGCAATGATACATCGAAATACTCCGTGAATGATTCCTCCGTTCCCAGATGCTGTACAGATGAAAAATCATCATCTTCTATGAGCTTTATTACCATCTCAATTCTTTTAATCCCCCTGGTGCTGACAATCCCGAAGAGCTTCTCAACATTGATTATCCCCAGCCCTTTTATCTGTATATAGCCTTTCAGTACAGGGGGCGACTGGCCCTTTATCTTATCAAACCTCACCTTTTTTATCTCAACCACATCATCTGCTACAAGCCTGTGCCCCCTGGATATCAGGTCCAGGGCAAGCTCCGATTTGCCAATTCCACTTTCCCCGGTCAGGAGAACCCCTACACCGTATATATCCATAAACACGCCATGCCTGGTCATTACAGGGGCAAGCAGTTCCTCGAGAGCTTCGGAAATAATGGTCATTGTCGCTTCCCATCCCCTTTTTGAAGCAAGCAGATTGGCTTCAGGGCTGCTTATGGAGCTTATGGTTCCGGGGATGCAGTCTTTGGCAAATATTATCCCGGCGCAGTCCTGCCTGCTGATAAACTGTTTGATTACATCCCTGGCTCTGCCGGCTTCCATTGATTGAATATAGCTGTATTCATCTTCCCCGAAAAGCAGGAGAGATTCCGGGCAGTCCTTGTAGGAGCCGGCAAGGGATAATCCTGAGCATCTGATCCCGGGAGAGCTTATGACTGATTCAGGATTATGCAGGTGCAGCAGTTCTATTATGGAAGCTATTTCTTCAATATTAAGAAGTTCTTTGAGAAGGATATGCATAATCACCTTTTATTTCTGCGGTTCTATAAAACCTATATTCCCGTCATGCCTCTTGAATACAATACCGAAATTCCCGCTGAGTGAGTTATGGAATACAACAACATTATCCTGAGAAGAGTCAAGCTGTATAACTGCCTCATCGACGGTCATCGGTTTTGATCTTATGGTGTGCTCCATGTGCATAATTCTTGGTTTTCTGTCCTGTTCAGCCTTTGCTGACCTTTTAGCCTCCATCTCTTCAAAGATTTCCTCTTTTGGCCTGGCGGTTTTCTTAAAAACCTTATCCTTATATCTCTTAATCTGTTTTTCAAGCTTTTCAACTGCATTATCAATGGAAAAATACATATCCTTTTCTGTATTATTCACTATAAAATCATTCCCCTTACTGTGGAGATTTATCTCTGTCTGATACCTGTATTTTTCCTTATATAGGGTAATATGAACATCTATAACATTATCAAAATATGTCCTTATACCCTTTATCTTCTCTTCAACATGGCTTTTAAGGGTATCGGTAATTGTGAAATTCTTCCCGGTAATCTGGATTCTCATAAAAATACTCCTTTCTTTTATAATATCTGTTTTTTTCTTTTATTTGAATTGGGTATTCCAAGTTCAAGACGGTATTTGGATACAGCTCTTCTGCTTATCTTTATTCCCTTTTTCCCCAGGATCTGATGTATCTCCTTGTCGGAAAGAGGAGAATCCTTGCTCTCGTTTTTTACAAGATCAGCCATTTCTCTCTTCACAGAAAGGCTTGAGACAGGATCCCCGTTTTTCTTTGGTATGGCCTTTGAAAAGAAGTATTTCATCAGGAAAACTCCCCTTGGCGTGTCAATATACTTCTGGTTCACTATCCTCTGGACCGTCGACTGATGTATTTCACAATCATCAGCAATATCCTTCAGGATCATGGGTTTAAGGTATTTATGCCCCCTGTCGAGAAAATCCCTCTGAAACTTGATAAAGGATTCACCTACCTTAATAAGGGTTTGCCTCCTCTGGTCTATGCTTCTTATAAACCATTGGGCCCGTGCCAGCCTTTTTTTCAGAAATTCTCTGTCTTCCTGCATTTCCGGGTTTTTATTCAACAGCACTTTCCTGTAGTTCTCAGGGATATAAAGCATTGGCCTTATATGCTCATTAAGCTCGATCCTGTAGTCTCCGGAATCATATTTTATTATGATATCCGGTACAATGGCAATATTGTCATCCTCCCGGTCATCAAAGTGTCCCCCCGGTTTTGGGTCCAGCTTTGACAGTATCTCCAGAATGTATTTGAGGTCTTCAGCCGAGAGGCCAAGCTCTTTGTCCTTTATTATATTATCCCATTCGCCATTTTTCAGGTCATCAAAGTGTACGTTTAACAGCTTTTCAATATCGGGATGATATGTATTGCAGACTTTCAGCTGTGCAAGAAGGCATTCAGGTATATCAACAGAAGCAATGCCTACGGGATCAAATCCCTTTATTATCTCCCTTACTCTTTCTATCTGATCCATTGAGAACTTTAGCTCATCTGAGATATTAGAGAGTTCCTCACGGCTTATAAAGCCGTTTCTGTCAAGGTTTCCAATAATGTTGATGCCTATGACATAATCATCATCATTATTAATATTCAGCCTCAACTGCCATTCCAGCTGCTCTTTCAGAGTCGTCTTTATGGCATTTATCTGTTCGATGCTGGGTTTCTCCTTCATGAATAATGCTGATCCGGATGATTTTGGGAGTTCATTGAAAAGATTTGCCCATGCTTCTTCATTTATTTCATATTTTTCCAGAAGATTTTCTGCTGGTTCTTCATATGTCTCATATTCCGGCTGTTCTGGCTGATATTCGCTATCTTCCGCTGTTTTGCCCTCTGATGAATACTCGGTGCTGGAATCCTTAAGCAGAGGGTTCTGCTCCATCTCTTTCAGTACCATCTGATCGAGTTCAACAAGGCTGAGAGAAAGTATCTCGAGCGATTGCCTCAAAAGAGGCGTGATCGCCAGCTTTTGGCGAAGTTCAGGTTTTATATTCAGGTTTATATCAAGCTTCACCGCACAGCCTCACCAGTTTCTGTATCCATCCTGAATCCCTCTCCCAGATAGAATTTCCTTACCCTTTCTGATCTGCTTATTTCCTCAGGGGAGCCGTATTTAAGTATCTTCCCCTCGTTTATTATATAGGCTTTATCCGTTATTTTGAGAGTTTCCCTGACATTATGGTCAGTTATCAGTATCCCTATGCCCCTCTCCCTCAGCTTTAAGATTATCTGTTGTATATCTCCTACAGCTATCGGGTCAATACCGGCAAACGGTTCATCAAGAAGGATAAACGAAGGTGACAGTACCAGGGCCCTTGTTATCTCCACCCTTCTCCTCTCACCGCCTGAAAGAGTGTATGCCATGCTGTCAGCAAGGTATTCTATGGAAAGCTCCTTTAAGAGGACATGGAGCCTTTCCTGCCTTTCTTCGCTTGATATTGGAAGGGTCTCAAGTATCATCATAATATTGTCTTTTACAGAAAGCTTGCGGAATATTGATGTTTCCTGGGGCAGATAGCTGATCCCCATCCTGGCCCGCTGAAACATGGGATAGTGGGTAATGTCTGTATCATTCAGATATACATTCCCGGATTCAGGCCTGATAAGCCCGATAATTATGTAAAAGCTCGTAGTTTTGCCTGCGCCGTTTGGGCCCAGTAATCCTACTACCTCTCCCTGCTTCAGGGATATTGATACCTCATTTACGACTCTTCTCTTTCTGTATACCTTTACTATCTTTGTAGCCTTAAGGACATTGGCTGTTTTCATTTCAAAATATTCCTCTTGTGTTTAGGGAAGATCCTCGGCACTTCAAGCGGTTCTTCAAACCTGTATTTTGTGATAATTTCAGTGCCGAACACTGAATATCTGTTCTCATCTATATAGTATATCAGTTTTTCAGCATTTTGTAAAGATGTCATTTTATCATTATAATTGATACCGCCCTCTATGTGGAACTCCTCATTATCCTTGTAATAGGTGCCTTTGTCCCCTTCAATGTATTTGTCTTTTCCGCCGATTTTCAGGCTGTTTATGCATTCCACCCTTTCAATGGACCTCCGGTCATCCATGTAAACTGTCATCAGGTCAGTAGCAAGCGAATTTTCTCCCTTTTTTGCATATACACTGCCGCTGTATATAATGATCTTTTCAGCTTCAAATAGCTCGATGCTGTCAGCAGAGACCTCAACCGGCATGTCAGAGTCATCAAAGGAAAAAAATCCGTTTTGCCCTCCTGATTCCTCGTAAAAATCCCTGAAAAATACTGATTCAGCTTCTTCAGAGAAAAATACATAATCCTCACCCGGCTTTACAATTATGGATTTTGATGAGGCCCTGAACCCTTTCTGCCAAACTACCGGATAAGCCTTTTCAATCTCTTTCAGCAGGATTATTTCTCCTTTTGCATCATAATGCATGTATTCTGTATCAAAGTATAACTTTTCCTCATCGGAGCTCCCGGCGCTTTTACTGGTAAGATTTCCCTTCACATTTCCAGTTATCTGCACTAACTGTTTCTTATTATATAATTTAATGTCATCTGCACTAATTGTCAATGAATCAGTATCAATTTCACAGTTATTTTTATACCATACCATATCCTTCTTCATGTCATACTCAACTTTATTTGAGCGGATATCCATCCTGTCGAAATTGTATTCGCTGATCCCTGCATCCGATGCCTTGCCTTCGTTCTCGTTTTCATAACCGGGGATGATGGTATGGATATTCTTTGATGCCTTCATGGTCTTCTGCCTGTTATCTATGATTATCTCCTGGGCCTTTGTGATATAAGGGTAATTATAAATGACCGGAGAGCTGTCTGACATCATTATACCTGAATCAAGGTCCATGGTGCCGTTATAGCCTGAAAATCCCGAATCAATATAATCAATATAGAATCCATTGTAGAAGTCAATGCTTTCAGCAATATAGCCACCTTCTGATACCCTGAAGCTGATCAGTGCATGATGCCCGCTTATGAACATATCTTCGTCAATCTTTTCCATAAGAAAGCCGTTATTAAGGCTCATACTCCCGGGCCGGCCCTCATAGAAAAATATATTAATGTTCCTTGAAAAAAGCCTGTATCTCTCATTTTCATCCTTATCATTCTTCATAATAAGCTCTGCGGATACAGTGTCAGAAAGCTCAATTCTTTCTACATTCATTTCACTGTCCATAAATATTTCTGTATTTCCTGCTTTCATACAGCTGGTGTCAAAAAGGAAGGCTGTCGGTTTTTCCATTACCATTCGGGACTCTTCTTCAATATAACGCATTGTTTCTCCAATAAAAAACAAAGGCTCAGGGTTATCTTCAAAATAAAGGGTTCCCTCAAGCCCTCCAAGTACCTCTACATTATCCGTGACAGTATTGTATTCAAAACCCTTGCCTTCTATGATGCTTTCCTTGTTTTCAATAATGAAGCTGTCCTCTGTTCTTATCATATTGTCTGCAAAGGAGAAATCAAGGTTCTGTGTCCTTAATATACCCATTGAAGGGTGTTCTATGGCAATATTGCTGTGAAGTGATATATTCCTGGTCTGATTCCTCAGGGTAAAAATTGTTGCCCTGTCTGCGGAAATAGTTACCGATCTTTCGTCTTTGGTGAATATCCTGATCTCATGTATTTCTGAGATTTCTATCCTCTGGCTGATCACAGACCCTGACGGGCCGTATTCTGAATAAAGCCTTCCTTCTGAAGCATTAATGGAATACCTGACTTCACCGCCTTCAATATTATCCCTTATGAAGGGTTTTATCAGTATGTCAGGTGCATCAGCAATTTCTGATATATCCGGGCCCTCATCAATTATGGTCCTTGTCTCAGTTCCCATATTGCTTTTGATTATATAGCCTGTAACTGCAATGACAAAACCGATCCCTAAGGCAAGTACTATATATTTTATGCGTCTGTATCTGTCCATTGATTTTTAATCTGTCATAAGGGCTTAGATAGCTTCAAAGCCGGATTTTATTTTTCTGTAGGTTTCACGGAAATCCTCAGGGACAACCCTTGTATCTGAAACGGATGTCATGAAGTTTGAATCCCCTTTCCACCTCGGCAGTATATGGTAATGGATATGGTCCCTGATCCCTGCGCCGGCAGCTTCTTTAATATTCAGGCCTATATTTATGCCGTCAGCATTATAAATATCCAGCAGAGTGCTTTCAATGATCTTTAAGTATGTGTATATCTCGCTTATGGTCTTTGAGTCCAGCTCTTTCAGGTATGTAAAGTGACCATATGGAACTACCATTGTATGGCCGTTATTATACGGATATTTATTAAGCATGACAAAACAGAGCCTGCCTCTGTAGATTATGAGATTTTCCCTGTCCTTTGCAGTATCCTCCCTTATAAGCCTGCAGAAAAGGCATTCCTCATCCCTGGGGAGTTCAAAATATGAGGACCGGTGAGGGGCATATATATGTCTCATCTTCTTATAACCATCCATTCAGTTTGTACCAGTCAAATGCCATTTTTGTTCCTGCTTCGATCGTAGTCTGTGCTGTGATGCCAAGTTCCCTGGATATAAGGCCTGTATCTGATGTCCAGCCATCCTGTACAATCTCAAGCAGTTTATCCCTTGTCAGTATGGGGGATATCCCTGTTATCCTGGATAAAAGCTCGTAAACCGGCGCAATAATATAGAGAAGAAACTCAGGGATGTTTATTATGGTGGATCTCCTGCCTACTGCCCTGCATATTGCTGAAATAATTTCTCCATAAGTATAGCTCTGAGGCTCGCCAACATTGTATATTTTGCCAAAAGCGGCCTCTTTGCCCATTATCCGGGAAAGGATACATGCAAGGTCCCCGACATATATCACCGAGTATTTCTTTTTTGCTCCCATGACCGGGATAAATCCCAGTTTTGCCATTTTGAAAAAGGAAAATACATCCCTGTCATATGGCCCGTATACTATGGGAGGCCTTATTATAGTGTAGGGCAGGGCTGTTTTTCTGAGATAGAGTTCTGCAGAAAGCTTGCTCTGGCCATAGGCTGATACAGGCTTTTCAGGCAAACCCTCCCCAACACCCTCCTCTGAAGAGCATGGAGAAGATGCTGCCAGCGAGCTGAGCATGATAAGATGCTTTATCGGCGGGTCTGTCCTTTTTATCTCTTCAATAAGATTTATCGAAGCAGTATAGTTGTTCTCCCAGAAGTCTTTCAGTCTTACTGATTTTGTGAGTCCTGAGAGGTGAAAGCATATTTCAGTGCCTTTGAATATTTTCTTGAGTGAATCAGGTTCCTTAAGGTCTCCTATGATTATACTGTCAGCATGCTTTTCAATTAGAGAGGATTTTTCAGGGTTTCGTATTATAGCAGTTATATGGTGCCCCTCTGCGTGAAGGTGCTGAATCAGGTTAAGGCCTATGAATCCGGTGGAACCGGTAATAAGTATCCTCATCTCAAATCCCTATATTTCTTTCTGGTAGATCCTGTAGGTCTTGTATTTATGCGCCCCGAGAAGCCTCAGGTCCCTGTTCATGGCTTTATTGTTCTCCAGTACCCAGCTGCATTCAGCCCTTGTATAACCCTTTCGGAGCCCGTTTTCAATGGTTTTCAGATAGAACATGGCTGAAATCCCTGTCTTTCTGTGCTCTTTTTTTACGCCCATTGTAATTACCCGTATGGTATCAATCTTTTTCATGCCCCTCATCAGTTTCAGGAAACCGAAGGGAAGAAGCTTCCCGTTCATTTTGACAAGGACCTGGTTAATGTCCGGAAGAGCGAGAGAAAAGCCGACTGTTTCGCTTCCCTTTTCTACAATGAATACAAGCTCTTCATCTATTATATGTTTCAGGTCATCAGCAAGAAAATCAAATTCATCATCCTGGAGAGGTACAAAGCCCCAGTTCTTTTCCCAGGCTGAATTGTATATATCCTTTATAAGGCTTATCTCGCGCTTCAGGTTTTTTTTCCTTATGGTCCGGAAGGTATAGCCTTCAGGAATGGATACATAGTCTATAAGCTTTTCTATCCTGTCATCCACATCCTCTTTTGACATTATATAGGCGTATATGTCCATGGCCTTGTTGAAACGGCTGTTTTCAAAGAATTCTGTATAATAATGAGGGTTATAGGTCATCATTACTACAGGCGGGAGTTCAAATCCGTCGATCAGAAGCCCGCATTCATTATTTGTGGAGAGATTGACAGGCCCTTTTATAGTGTCGATGTTCCTCTCTTTCAGAAAATCTTCTGCTGCCTTTATCAGCTCATTGGCAGTGTCCCTGCAGTCAATACACTCAAAAAAGCCAAAAAAACCTGTGTTTTCATTCTGGAATTCATTGAAGTTTCTGTCTATTATTGCGCTTATCCTGCCGGAGACCTTACTGCTCTTATAGGCCAGGAAGTGCCTTACTTCAGCATGGCTGAAAAATGGATTTGCCCCGGGGTCAAGCATCCTTTTCTGCTGGGAGATCAGCGGGGGTACCCACATTGGGTAGGGCTCATACAGTTTATACGGAAAATTAATAAAATCCTCAAGTTCCTTTTTTGTTGTAACAGTTTTAATTATCATCCTTCTTCTTATTACCGGAGTACAGAATTTTTATCCATTATAGCATTATAAAGCGGTTATTAAAAGATAAAAATGCCTGAACCTGCTCCGGATTATTTATCAGGCCTTTTTAAGGATGGATATGTAGTGTGCAGAGTATTTGCCAAGGAAGCTTCGCTCAAGAAGCTTTTCGGCAGGGCTTAGGACTTTCCAGGCTATCCCGGGGGTAAATTCGGGAAGGAATGTAAAATATTTGGTCTTTGCATGCAATGACTGCCATTCATTTTCCAGATGAACAGGGTTTATCCACTGTTCCGTGCCTTCATCAATATTATTCAGCAGAGGGAAGATATAGCTCATATAGAGTTTGAAGATAAAATTCCGCGTATTGATCTCATTGATGAATACCAGCCCGTTTTTCTTTGTTACCCTGAGGATTTCCCTGATGGCACTCTTTTGAGCCTCTCTGTCAGGAAGGTGGTGAAGCACATTTATTATATAGACAAAATCAAATGATCCGTCCCTGAATGGCAGAAAGGGAAGTGAAGCGCTGAATAACTGATTTTTGCCTTCAGTAAGCCGGCAGGCGCTTCTCAGCTGGTTTTTTGAGCTTTCTACTCCTGCAGCATCTATCCCCCTATTTCCAAATTCCTTGAGGTAATATCCCTGGCCGCAGCCAATATCAAGCCCCGTAAGGCCTGGTCTGACCGCTAACTCTTCAATCATTCTTTCCATCTTCCGATCTACAACGATCCTGGTGGAGTGAGCAGGTATCTGAGCGTCATACTCCCCCGCGATCTCTTCGAAATGGGTGCAGGCATGCCTGTTGAAAAGGTATTTCCTGAAGCTTAAAACCGATATAAGGCCGGCCAAAAATGAAAAACCCGTCGTGGAGATCCTGAAGACAAAAGTTGAAATTACCGCCTGGTCATAGTGGTATCCTGCCCCGGTGAGGAATCCTGTCATATATGAGCCGGCAGTGATTATGCCTCCTGATGAGAGAACAAAGATCTGATGAAATGTGGAATTTACAAAGAACCTGAATGCATCCGCAACAGAGACAGGGATATGCTCCTGAAGGATGCAGTAGACCATAAAGGAGGGGACAGCCCAGGCAAAGATGCTCAGTATAAGGTTCTTAAGCATCAGCCTCTTTCTGATATTCAGGAGGATCCCCCTGTCAAGGGATATATAGGCTATGCCCAAAAGCCTCAGGAGAAAACCGGTTATTATTACAAGCATCCTGATAAAGAAGGTTTTGATCCCCGGCACAAGAAGAACTGCAGAAAATAAGACAAATGAGAATAATCTGATGTAATCTGATTCTAAAAAGAATATCCCCCAGAAAAGGACTGCAAATATATCATATGCCCTGTCGGCAGCGGCAGTGTTGAATACTGAGTTCAGGCTGACCCTTTCCCTCCTGGATATGATATAGCTGCGCAGGTATGTTTCACCGATGAAAAGGGGGATGAATATAAGGCTTAACCCTGAAAAGAAACCCAGCATGGAAGTCCTGACCGGTATGAGTATCTGGTTGTTCCTCAGCAGGTGATGCCATTTAATAAATCGGAGGAACAGGTGGAAGGACATGAGTATCAGTGTCAGTATGCCGTAAAATGATACCTTGATAAAAGAGCTTTCGGGGATGCTGATGTTCCTGAATATAAATGCTGACTTGATAATACCTATCAGCAGTATGGAAAAACCAAATATAAAAAGGAGTATGAATATGTTTCTCTTTGATTCCATTTTTTATCCCAGGCTCAGCTATAAAAGCCAGGCAGTCAACATTTATATTACCAGGCGGCAAAAAAGGCAAGATTAAAATGCCATATATGACGACTCCGTCATATGGAATTTTTATGCTTTACAATATTTGTATTTTATCTTATTTGAATTATAATACAGGAAAATAATCAAGAATTATTAGGAGGATATATAATGCTGAAGCTGACTGATGACAATTTTAAGGATATTATACAAAACGGAAGCAGTCTCATCCTGGATTTCGGCGCTGCCTGGTGCAGCCCCTGCAAAAAGCTGGAACCCATTCTCGAAGAGCTATCTGAGAAATACTCAGCCATACCCTTTTATAAATGCGATGTAGGTGAGAACCAGCAGGTTGCATCCCATTTTCACATATTCAGCGTGCCCACAGTTATATTTTTCAAAGAAGGCAGGGAGATTAACAGGATAAGCGGCCTTAGAAACGCTGAGTTCTTTGAAGGTGAGATACAGAAGCTAAGCTGATGAAAATTCTCTTCTACGACTCCTCCAAATCCCTGAGAGCTGCTGCAAAGCAATATGTCAAGCATATTGGAATAGAGATAATTACTACAGAGAATCTGGGGCAGGTATACCAGGTGATACAGTCTGATTCTCCCTCTTTTGCCCTTATTGAGTGGGAAAATTACCATGAAGGCATGTTCGGGTATATTGAGAAGCTTCTGGGTGAATTTCCTTTCCTGAATATTATAATGATAGTAAGCCACCTTGACAAGGATAACCTTAACAGGGCATTCAGGATAGGGATCTCGGATTTTATCATCAAGCCATTCTCCAGAGACAGCTTCCTGCAGAAGATACTGAAGCCGCTTATAAGAAGGGGCATGCCCGAGAGCGCTAAAGACTCTGAAGCAGCCAAAGAGGATGAGGAGTTCTTTGCAGGGGATAATAATAACAGGAATATCCTGGTAGTTGATGATTCTGACCTTATGAGAAAGCTGATAAAAAGGGAGCTGGAGCCTGACGGTTACAACTTCTTTCTTGCAGGAAGCGGAGATACTGCCCTTGAAATATCCCAGAGGGAGCATATCGACCTTGTCACGCTGGATTTGGAAATGCCCGGCATGAACGGTTATGAAGTATGCAAGAAATTAAGGATCGATGATAAAACACAGGATATCCCGGTTATAATAGTGAGCGCCAAGACAGATCAGGCAGAGAAGGAGAAGGGCTTTATGGTGGGGGCTATAGAATACTTCGTAAAGCCTTTCAGCAAGGGGAGTCTAAGGCTTTTTATAAAGAACCTGTTCAATGCCATAGAACAGAAAAAATTTGGAAGGATCGCTGTTGTTGACCAGGAGCCGACCACTGGCCACATACTGAAATACAGCCTGAAAAAGAAGGGCTATGTCGTCTACCTGCTGAAAACAGGCAAAGAGCTTATTGATTTTATTGAAACGAACCCGGTGGATATTATCATATCGGAATTCGACCTGCCTGATATGACTGCCAAAGAAATGTTCAAACAGCTTGGCCAGATTGAAAACCTGAAATTTATCCCGAAAATAATTGTTACCTCTGTCACCAGGAAGGATGAGCTTATCAGTGCACTGAACAATGTTGCTGACGACTACCTTTATAAGCCGTTTGATATGGAGGAGCTGTTTGCCAGGGTTAATGCGCATCTCAGGGTCAGGTACCTTCATCAGGAGCTGAAGGAAAAAAACAGGATACTGAAAGAGCTCAGCATTACAGACGGCCTGACAGGCCTGTTGAACAGGGGCTATCTTGAAAAAAGGATAAAGAGCGAATACTCGCGCAGTGTCAGGGGAGGGTTTGCACTGTCCTGCCTTATGGTGGATATAGATAATTTTAAATCAGTTAATGATACATACGGGCATGATTTCGGTGATCTTGTATTGAAGGACATATCCGCAATCCTTGTAAACAGCAGCAGGGTGTCGGATATTGTGGGAAGGTATGGCGGAGAGGAATTTGTCCTCCTGCTTCCTAATACTACATATAAAGGTGCCCTTGTGGTAGCGGAAAGAATCAGGAAGGCTGTCATGGAGCATAAATTCATCAGGGGGGATATCTCCATATCAAGGACATTGAGCCTTGGTGTATCATCATTTCCGGAATCAGTTGTAAACAATGAAACTGAGCTTATAAAGCTTGCTGATATTGCCCTGTATTCTGCAAAGGAAAGTGGCAAAAACAGGGTGGTCAGGGCACCTCTCCATGAAATCCAGAAAAATGGGCATAAAGAATAGGCTTATATTACTGATCCTCTTTTTTTTCATCTTTCTCAGGCTTTACGGCTTATATAATCCGCTTACGGATTATATAGGATTAAGGCAGGTGCCTACAGCTGATATTGCCAAAAATTTCTATGAAAAGAAAACGAATATCCTCTATCCCCAGTATTCCATAAAAGGGGGAGAGGGCGGGTATATCGAGATAGAATTCCAGATACTTCCCTATATTACTGCAAAGCTCTATAAAATCTTCGGATTTCATGAGATAATCGGAAGGATAGTGGCGGTAATGTTCTCTTTAGCGGGGTTTATCTTCCTTTACCTTCTGCTTAATGAGCTTATGTTTGATAGAATGCTGAACCTCAGTATCATGCTGATATACTCCATCCTGCCCCAGAATATCTATCTCTCAAGATGCTTTATGCCTGAGCCTGTAATGCTTGCTTTCATAACAGCCTTTATCTATTTTGCTGTAAAGCTCCAGAAAACGGGGAAAATGCTCCATGCTTTTTTCGCAGTCCTTACAGGAGCCCTCGCCATACTGTCAAAAGCCCCTGCAGCCTACATACTTGCTGTATTTATTCCCCTTCTGTTTTTAAGAAAGGGCAGGCTGAAATTCAGGGTATTCGTAATCCCTTTGCTTATTTTTCTGATCCTTGTCCCCCCTTTTCTGTATTACTACCATTCCTATAAGCTTGGCAAGGCATACCAGAGCGTGGGGATATGGGAAACAGGCCACGGGCATATATCCAAGTGGGCAGATACTGAGACACTTACCGGGAAAATATTCTGGGGATCGCTTATAAAGAGGCTGTTCGAATACAGTATCACGCCAGTCCTGCTGCCCTTCTTCCTGGCAGGCATCTTCCTGAGCCTGAAAGGCAGGGAATATATCCTCTTATTCTGGTTTATGGGTGTTATTTCTTCCTTCTTTATCCTTGCAAAGGGCACTATTGCAAACCCGTACTATCTTTTCCCGATCACTCCTCTTATTGCAATTTTCTCCGGGATCGGGATACAAGCCTTCTTAAAGTATTTCAGAAGGGATATTTTCTATATTATTATAATTTCTATTCTTTTTATCTATTCCTGCCTTTATATAAAGGACTTCTATAAATGCGAAAATGTAACCTTAAGGCTCGGCAGAAAGCTCTCAGAAATATCAAAGCCTGAAGACAGGGTCCTTACCGTGCTTCATTCCTCCCTCTATTATTCCCGGCGCTATGGCTTTATGGAAAAGGCCCTGAGCAAAATAAGGCTGGAATTTCATAAGGAGAATGGTGTCAAATGGTTCGGTTATCCTTTGGGAATATATGAAAAATATGACAGAAATACAGCAAGAAAGCTGTCAGATCTTTCAGAAGTCTATAAAGTCGCCTTTCTGGACGATGATTTTATTATATTTGACCTTATGTCGGAAAGTGCAGGCAGGCTGAATATATCTGGCCAGGAGCCTGACAGAGGACACATAAGCGGGCTTGCGGGAACAAAGGAGGATATTCTATCAATGCGCATCAGGCTTATAAACCGTTCTGAAAGCCCCATACTCATGCAGATAGAGAGAGAGGGCAGGATAAGAGGATTTTTCAGCGCCCCTGCAGGTATTTCAGTTGCAGGGATAAAAATGCCGGCATATCCGCACCTGCACTATGTAAAGATCGGGCCGAGGCACTCCCGGGATGAGGAATATATCAGCATATCCCCGGAAAAAAGAAGCAAAAAACAGGAATAAGAACCAAAAGCACTCAAAAGAGATCAAAATAAACAACAAAACAAACAACAAAAACGACGACCCGACGCAAAAGGGACGGTTCTTTTTGCGTCAAACCTCAGGTTTTTATTAAAACTCCTATTTAAAAAACCTTGAACTTCTTTTTCAGCATGTATAGGATTATAAAGAGGTGAAAAAAATGGTTCGTAAAGCAAGGGAAACAAGTCCAACAAAATATTACCATCTGATGATGAGGGGAAATAACCGCGAAGCTATTTTCCGGAGGTATGAGCAGAAGCACTATTTTACAGGACTGCTGAAAGACCTTTTTTATATGGAGAAACCTCTGGAACTGGCTGCCTACTGTATAATGAATAATCATGTACATATTTTAGCTTATGGAGAAATTGAAGACCTTTCACACGCCTTTAAAAAAATAAATATACAGTATGCCATGGTATATAACAGCAAAATGAAAAGGATAGGGCATGTATTTCAGGACAGGTTCAGAAGTGAAATTATAAGGGATGATACTTATTTTTTGCAGTTAATAAGGTATATTCATAATAACCCTGTTGCAGCCAAAATTGTTGAAAAGCCTGACAGTTATAGTTGGAGCAGTTACCGTGAGTTTATTACAAAAAGGCCTGTTCTGGTATCCCCAAACCAGATGGAATTCATTATCAGCCTTTTTAATAATAATCTTGAACATTTTATAGAATTTCACTTTAGCAGTGATTTTAATGAATATCTGGATACAAAAGAAGATATAGAACGAAATAGAAAATCAGCAGTAATGGAAATATTAAGCGAAATTATGGATTATTATGGTACCAAAGATATCAGTTCACTCCTAAGTTCCAAAGAACTTAAAAAAGAGGCGGTAAGGAGGCTATTAAAGAAAACCAGCCTGAGTCAGCGTAATATTGCAAGCCTTCTTAATATAAGCAGCAGTATGGTTCGTAGAATCAGCCGTGAATAAAAATCGAAACGTGGATGAATCAAAAAGAACCGTCCCTTTTGCGTCGTTGCGTCGGATGGCTCAAATGGGCTAATCTTCAGCATTGGCCTTCCTTGTTATCTTGATTACGCCCGGGAGATTGAATATTTTTGGTATAAGCCTCTGTATCTGCTGTGTATCCTTAACTTTCAGGTGAAGGTCGATCAGCCTAATCTCGCCGCTGTTTCTGCTGTTTACAATATTGGAGCTTTTTGATATATTGATTTTGTCATTAGCTATTATCTCAAGTATCTTTCTGTATATATGCATGTCATTCTTTGTTTCAATATGAAAGAATACATTATAGAATCCGTCATACCCCTTTATAAACCTTACATTGAGAAGTTTTTCATTTCTGAGGTTAAGGGTGTTTATGCAGTCTTTCCTGTGTATTGATATCACATGGTCCGATGTAATATATCCTACCACATCGTCCCCCGGTATCGGATTGCAGCATGAGGCCGTCTTATACTTTATATCCGTCATGCCGTCAATGACTATTGTATCATCCACATTGTCAAATGTAACAGCAGGGGCAGCCTTTTCTTTTTTCTGAGGCTGTTCAGTCTTGTCTGTGATGAGATTGATGATCTTATAGACACTGTAGCTGGACTGCCCTATCTGCTCAAAAAGCTGGTCAAGGTTTTCAATACTGAGCTTAAGCTTCTCAAAAACCTCACGGGCCTGCTCTGTCTTTATCCATTTATTGAAATTAAGCCTGTTTTTCTTAAATTCCTTAATGACCGCTTCCTTTCCCCTCTTGATCTTCTCTTCCTTTTCCAGCGACCTGAAGTAATGGGTAAGCTTCTTGCGGGCCCTGTTTGTCTTTACTATTGAAAACCAGTCCATATTGGGCTTCTGGTTCTTTGATGTAATGATCCTTACCGTATCTCCATTCTGAAGTTCATAATCAAGAGGAACATAATTGCCGTTGACAAAAGCGCCTTTGCAGTGCAGTCCAACATCAGTGTGGACACAGAAGGCAAAATCAAGCGGGGTTGCACCCTTCAGAAGCGCAAAACTTCGTGCCTTGTCCGGAGTCCAGATATGGACTACATTGAG
This sequence comes from uncultured Candidatus Sumerlaeota bacterium, assembly GCA_964389675.1. Classification (GTDB taxonomy): domain Bacteria; phylum CAYMEV01; class CAYMEV01; order CAYMEV01; family CAYMEV01; genus CAYMEV01. Next base: position 40,877 of record CAYMEV010000018.1, on the reverse strand, counting down.
AAGCTTGTCCTTATCCACCGAATCAGCAGATGTATAATCGTCAATGGTCTCCAGCTGCCTCTTAAGCGTGTTAAAGAATGTCCTGTACCTTGCATCATTGGTGTCCTTGTTCTTATATACCCAGTGCGCAGCCTCACCGTATTCAGCTATGAAATCCATGTCCTTTGTCCTGATCTGAACCTCTATGAGGTAGTCTTCAAATTTTATACCGAGATGTATCGACCTGTAGCCGTTCGGCTTGGGGTTGCTTATGAAGTCTTTCCTCCTGTTGGGGATATCCTCAAAATTTTCCAGTATGACGCCCATTGCGACATAGCATTCATTTATATTGTTCAGGATTATCCTGATACCGTTTATATCATAAAGATAGTTTATATCAGTGGCTTTCTTATTTGATTTCTGGTAAATGCTGTAGAGGTGCTTTTTGCGGAACGAGAACCTGAAATCAGTGATCTGGTTTTCACTAAGCTTGTCCGATATTAATCCCGTGACCTTCTTAAGTGTGGCGTCTGATGCCTGCATTCCGCTCTCAAGCCTCTCTTTGACCTCCTGGTATTCATCCGGGTGAAGGATCTGGAAGCTGAGGTCTTCCAGCATGGCTTTAATTCTCCATATGCCAAGTATATTTGCAATGGCTGCAAAAATCCTTATGCTTTCCTCTGCTATATCCCGGCTTCTTTCCCTGCTGTGCTTATACCTTTTCGCCACTATGTTCTCAAGCATCACGATCCTGTTTGAGAATGTAATGAACATTGAAGAGAAGCTTGCAGTCTTTGAAATAAAGAAATTAATAAACTCCTTTTCCTTTATGATATTTTTTGTTTCATCGCATATCTCAGCAAGGTCCTTATATTCCCTCAGTATATGTATGATATCAGGGTTCAGGCTGTCTGATATCTGCTCCTCGCTGATTTGTGAAATATTGAGTATATTGTGGACAAGGGCTGCAATGGTGGTATTTTCATCCGGAAACAGCTCTATTGTGTAGTTTGCCACTCTAAGGTTATGTTCGATGATTTTCTGCCGGTCTTCAGATTTCAGCCCCTTTACATCAGCCAAAGCACCTTTGAGCATTTCCAGGGCTTTATTCAGAAGAACAGTATCAAAGCCTGGTTTTATCTCTGCAATATTCTTTTTTAGCTCATCTTCCGTAAAGGATATTTTAGGCATTAATGCCCTCCAGATAATAAAATAGCGGCATATATGCCGGCTATAATATAAATTATATCCCTAATTCAGGTTTTTTCAATTCAAAATTAAAAAAGGCAGGTGCAGTGTAAAGGTTTACTGCACCTGCTTAAATCTGAAAGTTAAGCCTTCTTTTTTTTGGAAAATGTCTCTTCCCAGTCATAATAGACTGGAGCAGCGACAAAAATGGATGAGTATGTCCCTACCATTATTCCTATCAGCAGTGCAAAAGCAAAATTGTGTATGACATCGCCGCCGAAAAGGAAAAGTATAAGCACTACCATCAGGGTTGTCAAACTTGTCAGAAGTGTCCTGGAAAGCGTCTGGTTAATGCTGTTGTTTATTATATCTAAAAGACTGCTTTTCCTGTTGAATTTCAGGTTTTCCCTGATCCTGTCAAAAACGACAATTGTATCATTAAGGGAATAACCGATTATTGTCAGTACTGCTGCAATTATATTCAGGTTTATCTCTTTCTGGAAAAACAGGAATACGCTTAATGTAATAAGAACATCATGTATGAGGGCAACTATTGAGCTGACTGCAAACTTGAACTTGAACCTCCATGTAATATAGGCGAGAATGCCTATGAAAACCCATAAAATAGCCTTGAATGCCTGTGACCTGAGGTCTTTTCCCACCTGGGGCCCTACCATCTGTATTGAGACTATTTCTACATCTATCTCAGAAAGGTTCTGCCTCAGCGAATCAACGATCTCCTTCGACACCTCCCCGAGCTTCTTTTCAATATCAAGATTGAAAATATTCTGAAGATCTGTAAGTGCGAGGGATTCTTCAAAACCAAGCTCCTCAACAACACCGTTCAGCCTATCAAAGTCCACAGTCTCTGATGACTGTATAACCAGAATATTCGGGTTCTCCTTATCAGGTGTGATAAGCAGGCTGTTTTCAAAGCGTTCATTTAATTTCTGTGAGAGTTCATTGATGATCTTGGACTCATCTGATTTTGTCCTTATTACAATATCATTGTATACTTCAAGGTCCGGTTCATCCTCCGTCGATGAGAATGTCGTCCCGTATGCTTCAGAAAGGCTCTGTATGCTTGCATCGCCAAATCCTATGGTGGAGAGGATCTCTCTTATCCTGACAACCTCAACCTTGTTGCTGAACCTTAGCTGAACCAGCGTACCGCCTTCAAAGTCAATGCCATACCTGAATCCGTCCTTTATGATGAAGGTGACCAGCCCGGCAAAGATAATAATTAGAGATATTGTTATCGCATAAAATCTTTTGGATATGAAATCAATATTTTTCCTGCTCATTCTGAACTCCTTTATATACTGAGGGATTTAGGCTGGAATTTTGCCAGGATAAAGTAGAAGATTGTCCTGGACACGAATATTGCAGTAAACATGCTTGAGAGTATGCCTATGAACAGTGTTACAGCAAATCCCTGAATTGGCCCCGTTCCGAACTGGTAAAGCGCAAATGCAGCTATCAGTGTAGTTACATTAGCATCGACTATAGTCACGACAGCCTTTGCAAACCCTATCTCAACCGCTTTTGCGATACTTCTTCCCAGCCTGAGCTCTTCCTTTATCCTTTCAAATATCAGGACATTGGCATCGACAGACATTCCTATAGTTAGAATGATGCCTGCAATGCCCGGCAGAGTAAGGGTAGCTCCGAAAAGGGCAAGTACCGCGGTTATTATAAGCAGGTTGACTATCAGGGCGAAGTCAGCTATAAATCCGCTTACTTTATAATAGATTAGCATAAATATGAGGACCAGAAGGCCTCCAATAAGCGATGAGCGGACACCAAGCCGTATCGAATCCCTTCCGAGGGAAGGGCCTACCGTCCTGTTCTCCAGGATCTTGATCGGTGCCGGAAGGGCGCCGGCCCTTAATATAAGTGCAAGGTCCTTTGCTTCCTGTTCGCCGAAATTGCCTTCGATCTGTCCCCTTGCATCAATTCTTGCCCTTATTACAGGTGCGGACTGAACCTTTCCGTCAAGAACAATTGCCAATGGTCTGTCTATGTTCTCGCCTGTAAGCTGACCGAATTTTCTTCCCCCTGACGGAGAAAGCTCGAAACTGACAACCCACTGGCCTAATTCGCCCCGTGTCGGAAGCGCATTGATCAGATCTTCACCCGTTACAGGCGATTCCTTTCTTACCAGATAGTAATGCACTATTTCCTGGCCTGCGCTGTCAGTCTTTATCTGATTGAGGATCTCCATGTCCTCAGGGACCTTGTTGTCATGGCGCGACAGGATCTCCTGCACATTGTCGCCCTGGTCCTCAACAAGCCTGAATTCAAGGTGGGCCATTTCCTGTATTATTCTTGCAGCCCTTTCATAATCCTCAATTCCAGGGAGCTGGAGTATTATTTTGTCTCCGCGGAAGCCCTGTCTCTGTATCTGCGGTTCTGCAACCCCGAACTCATCAACCCTGTTCCTTATGGTCTTCAGGGCCTGGTCAACTGCATAATCCTCTTTGGAAACTATGGTTGCTTCTTTTATCCTGAATATGACCTCGTCGTCCTTTGCAGTCTCTTCCTCCCTGATCTCAGTATCGGGAAAATCATCAGCAAGGATAGTCTTCACTATCTCGTTCTGGTCCGGAGTCAGAAGCTTCACGACAAAAATGCGCCTTCCGCTCCTCCTGATATTTATAAAATCTATCTTCTTCTCTGAAAGCCTTCTCCTTATATCATTCAGAAGGTTTTCAATCTGGATGTTTACAGCCTGTTCAGTATCAACCTGAAGCACAAGGTGGACCCCACCCTGGAGATCCAGTCCCAGGTTCACCTTTTTATAGGGAAGGATCTTCTGTATAAACAGAGGCAGGCTCCCGTAGAGGTGAAGATTGTCCACATAATTCCTGACATCCCCTTCTGTTATAACCCTGTTAAGGGTAAAAAGGAGGCTGGTCCTGTCGTCGCTGACATTAACGCTGTATTCTCCAGGCGAAAGCTTCAGCCTGCTTTTTGCTGCATTCTTGATCGATGTCGATGCGGTTGCCAGGGCATTCAGATTGGTTGTTCCTTCAGGAAGGGGAACGGCCTTGTCAATGTTAAAGAAAATAGTGCTGCTGTCCTCATATGCCTCAAATGTGACGGCATCCTCCGGAAGGTATTCCTGCAGAAACGGAGGGAAGTATGGATAGATATTGAGAGATGGTATGCAGAAAAGAATTACTGCAAGAATACTCAATATTACAACAGGAATCCTTAATTTCAGATTGTAAATATCCACAGTAGCCTCTCCTTATGATTGTTTATTTTGCGTTTGGTCTGGTTTCTTTGCCAGTATTGCATTTTTAAGGAATGTAATCTTGACATTTTCTGATACCTTAAGCTGAACCTCTTCATCTGTAATTGATGAAATAGTTCCTACGATCCCCCCCTGTGTGATAACCTTGTCTCCCTTCTTAAGGCTTTCCAGCATATCCTTCATTTCCCTCTGCTTTCTCTTCTGAGGCAGGATTATAAGAAAATAGAACAATGCAAAGATGACTACAAGCATTATAATAGGACTGCCGAGGAAATTACCCATGTCGCCCATTATTGACCCTCCTTATATCTTTAGATTTATGGATTTTATAGTTTGTATGAAAATTCAGGATTTTGTAAAGAATTTTCTTAATGACAAAGTTGTCAGCAAACAGCAAAAGCAAAATCCATAGTAAATTTGAACTGCTATTATGTATCAGGGATAAGATCGAGTCAAGATATATTAGTAGTTGAGCTCTTTTATCTCCTGATAATAGCTATTGAGCGTCTGGTCCTCGATGTGGCGCGTTATGGTGTCCATGAGCCTTTTATAAAAGGTTATATTATGTAATGATGCAAGGATGTGATAGAGTATCTCCCCGCTTATATAAAGGTGCCTTAAATAAGCCCTGGTGTAGTTTCTGCATGTATGGCACGGGCAGTCAGGGTCAATGGGCCCTGTATCATCCCTGTACCTGGCATTCTTGATAAGCAGCTTGCCCTGGGGGGTGAACAGGTAGCCGTTTCTTGCGTGTCTTGTAGGAATCACGCAGTCGAACATATCAATACCATTCAGTACTGAAAAGACAATATCCTGGGGCAGGCCTATTCCCATAACATACTTCGGCTTCTCGTCAGGCAGCCTTTTCCTGGTGAATTCAATGATCCCGTACATCCTGTCCTGAGGTTCACCGACTGAGACTCCTCCTATTGCATAACCGTCAAAATCAAGCCCGGATATTTCATATGCGCTCTTTTCACGGTATTCATGCGAGAATCCTCCCTGTACTATACCGAAAAGCAGGTTATTGCTTTTTCTTGCAGACAGGGACCTTCTGGCCCACAGGGTAGTCCTTGAAACGGATTTACGAATCAGTTTTTCGTCACTCGGATAAGGGATGCACTGGTCAAGGGGCATCATAATGTCCGAGCCTATTATCTCCTGAAGGCCGATAACGTCCTCCGGAGAAAGGAAAAATTCCCTGCCGTCAATGTGAGATTTAAATCCTATGCCTTTATCGCTTATTTGTATGAACTTTGACAGGCTGTACACCTGGAAGCCTCCGCTGTCTGTAAGTATAGAACCGTCAAAAGCCATGAACCTGTGGAGGTTTCCGTACCTTTTTATAAGATCTGTCCCAGGCCTCAGGAATATATGGTAGGTATTGGAAAGGATAAGGCTGAATCCTGTCTCTGACACCTGACTGCTTGTCAGTGCTTTGATCGTGCCGTATGTTCCCACAGGCATGAAAACCGGAGTCCTGACCAGAGAATGGCCGAGTGTGAGGCAGCCTGTCCTTGCAAAGCTGTTTTCATCCTTTATGTCTATTCTGAAGTGTTCCAAATTCCATCCTTCATGTATTTTCTGATATCTGTATATATCATCTTAAAATAAAAACAAAAATAAAAACAAAAATAAACATTTTGCTTAAGCATTTTGTCAAATATAACAGGGAATAAAAATTATTGACAAGCCGGTCTAACTTTGATAAAAGAATAAAATTCAAAAGATTTTGCTTTTGCAAAATATATGCTAAGGAGCTTGATTTATGAAAAAGACTATGCTGGTATTTATTATGGTCGTGGCTGTATTCTCATCGGTCATCTATTCTCAGGATGCAGCTCTGATCTACAGGGAGGGCAATGCCGCCCTCAGGAAGAATGATTTTGATACAGCAATAACAAAATTCAGGGATGTGCTGACCCTTGACCCGAATTTCTATTTCGCATATCTCAATCTGGGTATAGCCTACAGGATGAAAGGCAATACTGATGAAGCTGTTGTAGCCCTGGAAGAGGCAGCAAAGATCTCAGAAAGGGATGACAGGTTTTTTGGTCAATACGCTCATAATATTGAGCTGGGAATTATCTATATGCAGACAAAGGCTGTCGACAAGGCTGTAAATGAATACAAAACAGCATTAGGAAAGCTGAAGGGAAGCAAAGACCCCAGGACTAAGCCCCGTTATGCAAAAACCCTGGTTGCCCTTGGTGAGATATACTATTTTACAAAAAAGGATTATAAAGCAACCTATGACCTGCTTGCTGAGCCGTATAAAGAAGGTGTAAGGCAGACCGAACTTGACCTTCTGCTTGCAAAATCTGCATCAAAACTGAACAAGAACGCAGAAGCGCTCAGTTACTTCAAAAATTCCGGCATAATGGAGCTTGCCAAGCTTGAGGAAAAAGACTTCTATTCATTGATAGAATACTGGTCAGCTGCCATTGGAACACAGGATTCCAATCTTGCTGTCTCAATAGCAAAGAAACTGGTGGATACTCCAAAGCCCTCCAAGCTTAATGATGATGCAAACATGTTCCTTGCAAGGTCATATATAAATGCAGGGGACAATAAGATGGCAATAGACAGCCTTAAAAAAGCTATTTCTGCAAACACCGACAAGCAGGCAGAAGCCCATAAATTCCTCGGGATAGCCTATTTCAACTCCGAGAGTTATGAGAATGCCGAGAGTGCATTAAATACATCGATACAGAAGGACAAGACCGATGCTGAAGCATACTACTATCTGGGCCTTACCCTCAATAAGCAGGAAAAAAGGCCTGAGGCCAGGTCAGCATATGAAACTGCCCTGAAGCTGAGGCCAGGCTATAGTGCTGCACAGGAAGCCCTCGAAATAGTAAAAAAACAGATCGATCAGGATGAGCAGAAAAAGGCTGAAGAAGAAGAGATCAGGAGGCTTGAGGAAGAGGAAAGGCTAAGAAGGGAACAGGCAGAAACCAACCAGCTATAGGCAAAATATAAAATATAAAGCAGATACTTATTAAAGGATTCAGGCCGGTTAATAATCCCCGGCCTGAATCCCCCCCCCCCCCCGTTTAAAAAAATATTTCCTAAACAGAACAGGTCCTGATATCTATATCGCTTCCCTTGAGTTCGATAGAGTTGTACAGGCCATCCCTAATGCTCGGGGCCAAAACGAAGTGTATGCCGTCGATCTTCCTGTAGCATGAAGTCCTGGGATGCTTATGGCCATAGAGCACAAGGTTGACCCCCATTTCCCGGAGGAATGAAAGAAAGCTTCTAGAGTTTCTTATTCTCGGAAGAGCCAGGTTTCTGATAAAACTGTCATTATTATGTGTGATCGGATGGTGGTGGAGCAATATTATCTTGTACAGGTTTTTTAATTGAGGATTCTGAAGAGTTGCCCTGAGCCATTTGAGCTGATTTTTGGTCACTTCCCCCTTTGCTGAAAGGGTGACATATTCTATGGCAGACAGGGGATTCTTAAGCCCGTAGAGGAAGGATGTCGAATCAAATCCTATAATGCAGTAGCCTGATTCCCTGAAAACCTGGATATAATTCTTCTGAGGGACATTGAAAAAGCTGTAAAAATTTATCCTGTCTTTATTGGGAAGATTATCATGGTTCCCGGGGATTATGCTGAACCTTGAGTTCAGGGTTTCCCTCAGTGAATATAGAGCGTTCCTTCCTATTATGAATTCGTCAAAATTGCTTGTCTGGGTAAGGTCCCCGGTAAAGATAAGATGATGGTAATCCTGCCCTTTGAGAGCATCCTGCAGAGTAAAGAGATTATGGTTCTTCTCCTTCTTCGTGAGGAAGATCCTTACACGTTTTGAGATATTATAGTATGGCTTCATGATGTTTTTCTCAGTGTTCATGATGTCGTTCATATTGCCTGATAATGAGAAAATATGGCTGTCTGAGAGGTGCAGGATCTTAAGGTTCATATATTTTTATCCTTATTTATATAAATTCTATCATTTCAGAGAATTTTTTCAATAAATTTTTAATTAAGTATTGACTATGAAAAAAACAATGAGTATATTTTTAAATGGAGATGTTCTATATGAAAGGAGAATGGTATATGAAACGGAATAAAACAGGAGGCTTCGGGCTTGTTGAAGTTCTGATAGCCCTTTTGCTGTTTACCATAGGCATACTGGCAATATCGAATATATTTCCCCTTTCAGTCAAGAATGTTGAGACATCTCAGGATCTTCTCATAGCCTCAGAGATACTTACAGGCACGATAGAGCTCTTAAATCAGCCGTCCAACCCTGTGCAGACAGCCCTCGCAAGTAATGCCATAATGAATACCTTCCAGCCCATACGAGAGCTTGCAAACCATGTAGTGCCCAATGTTGCAGGATATGATGATCCCGGAAATCCCCTTATACCCCGTTATCAGAACTTTGAAAGGCAGATACTGGTGAACCGTATGCCTGAAGACCCGGAATATGGCCCGAGGGTCAGGGTCGTGGTTACCGTCAGGTGGACTGATACCACAGGCAGGCAGAGGACAATGTCCATGCCGGCGGTTATTGACCTGAATAAATCTGTATACCTCGGGGTATAGTTATACCATATCCAAAAACCATAGGGGGTTATTTTATTTATGGTTAGTCGTTATAAAAAAGGCTTTATGCTGGTTACTGTACTTATGGTACTTCTGCTCTTTGCAGTAATGTCAGTTGGAATACTTTATCTTTCTTCAACAGGAATACAAAGGACTTCGAGCCATACGGATACAGGAATAGCTTATGTCAATGCCCTTACCGGGGCGAACATGGTATCAGCCTTCTTCCAGACAATAAGCAGGACTCCGCCGTGGCCTGCGGGAGAGGAATTTGAGAACCTTCCTGCAGAGCTGCAGTCTCCATACCCGATATCTGTTACTGGTACAGATGGCAATCCTGCAGTCATAGGCGAGTTTGAGGTTCTATCGATCGAGCGCCTTGAAGGCAGTCACGGCCCCAATGTTGTCCCGCAGGATTTCGAGGTAATGATAGCAGGAAGGTCAGCAGGACCACAGGGAGGCATGTCAAACGAGGTGCTGATGAGAATGCGCCTCAGGGTAGAGGCAGATACATTCACAAGGTGGGTCTATTTCTTAAACACTCATCCCAAGGATATATGGTGGATAGGAACAAATGACAGGGTTGGAAGAGGGACAAGGCTTCACGGGCCTGTCCATTTCAATGAGACCACCAACCTTTACAATACATCAGGGTGGTATTTTGACCCTGAAGACCCGATCTTCGTATCCTGGGATTACGGAAGGACGCCGAATCTGAGCGTTGTTGCAGGCGGAAGTTTCAACAATACCTTCAGGTGGGGTTCAAGCCCGCTTGCCCGATGGGATTATGACGAAGAATACAGGCAGTATCTCTGGGGCTCTTCTGGCAATGTAAATGAGGGATGGTTCGGCGTGGCAGGCTGGGCTGATGAAGACCTCAGGACGACATACGGGGGATGGAACCAGATAAACAACAATCCTGAATACGTAGAATTCCCCACAAGGGATGATACAGAAGCAATAAGGAACCAGATATGGAACGGGGACCCTGAATCAAATCCTCCACAGAACCCGAACGGAGGCTATCAGCCGGCTCCGGACCACAATCCTGAATGCGTTGTTATTCCTGACGCTTCCAGGCCTGAAGGGGGAATATTCATCTACGGCGATGTATCCATGGACTTTGAGGCCCTTGACTCGGGGCTCATAGACCCTAACGGAAACAGGGTCTACAACAACCACATCACTATTGAACAGCCTCCATACCAGGCGGCAATAGGCGCTAGAAACCTTCTCTTCCGATGGACCATAGATATAGAGAGGAATGAAAGCGGGGATATAGAGAGGATGACAAGGAGATTTTACCGGCTCACATATGACCATAACAATGAGATCTCCAATGTAGAGCAGGTCCCTGTCTTCCGCGGTTCAGGCCAGATGGAGGATATTTATGAAGGGCCGTTCAATGACGAGGGCCTCGGCATCTATGTTGACGGTAATATCGGCTGGGTTGACAATGGAAATACGGATAAGTTCTGGCTGTCTCAAAAGGGGCAGGGTATCACTCTTTCCTCAGAGCATGATAAGCGTGACTGGGCAATAGACAGGAGCATAAGGGGGCTTTCAGGCGAGACTTACGGCAGGATGACCATATATACATCCATGGATGTAGTAATAACAGACAATTTTGTATTCAAGGACTATCAGATACCATTGAGCCCTGATTTTACACCCTATGACTATTCTCAGATAAGCTATGTGAACGGTATTGTCGCAAGGAATGTGGCAATATTCCCATTCTTCTATGATCCGGAGGACGGATCTACAAGGAATTTTGACACGCCCTTCTATGTAGATGCCGGGATCATATGCACCGGGCTTTCCCAGTCAGGCGGTTCCAGCAACAGGACACACGGTTCCATGGGAAATATGATATATTTCAAGAACTTCGGCACACCGTCTTCAAACCTGCCTACTTCAATAAACAACCCTGACCCTATTGACGGGACCAACCAGAAGGGCAGGTTCTTTTTAAGGGGTTCCTATGCTGCAAACAACAGGACAGCCTTCGGGACAATGAGTTCTACATACCTTCAGGGTATGACCCACAGCTGGTATTATGACCTGAGGTTCAGGATCATGACGCCTCCTTTTTATCCCCAGGCAGGGCTCAGGGCAAGAATATTTGAATTATCCAAGGTGAATTGATTTTTTTATGAGACCAGTGGCAATATGGATGGGAATAGCAGTTATACTGCTATTCCCGCTTTTTTTATGCTCAGGCGTCATCACTGATGATGAAGGCGCTGTCGTAACCGCAGATGATACCAATGATGATGACTGGACAAGCTTTTATGATGATGGTGAAGAAGAAGAAAAGATAGATAAAGCCTATGTTGACCCCCTGAAAATAGACATTACCGTTGATTATCCTGACAGCTACGATCCTTCCGGAGAACCGCCAGGGATCATAATTACAACCATCTCGCCATTTCTTACAAACTGCTTTTTCTATATCCAGACTCCTGACGGCAGTACCTATGATATTATAAGCAGTGCAGAGGACCAGTCGCTCCGCAGGGAGATAATGTCAGGGGAAAGAAGGATCTATGAGCAGAGTTTTACAGTCTCAGTACCAAAATACTACCTCGGGAAAGAGATCCGCTTCTACATTAAGGCCATGAACCTTGTAGGGCGGGAATCCTCATTCGGCCTGCCTGCAAGCCCTGCAGTCATAATGCTGAAGGAAAGGGGAGGGCCCCTGCCGATAGGCATACAGATATTGCTATTTCTTATCATCATAGGTTTCTGTGCCTATATGATAAAAAAAGCAACCTCAAAACCTGTAAAGGAAACAAAAAAACAGCCTGCCAGGGGAAGAAGGCCTGCAAGAAGGCCGGCTGTCAAGAGGGATGACACCTATACCGAAAGGGACAGGCTCTTATAAAATTTCAAACTAATTCACAAAACAGCAAAAAATACAGGGCTATGGATAATACGGAGTTGCAACCTCGTTTGTAGGCTTATATGTCATTCCCTTTACGGTTATTATGGTATGGTGAGTTTCCTCGATATACCTTGCCCTGTCTGTCAGTGTTACAGGATCAATATCTGCCGGTGAATCCTCATTTCCCCTGACCATATCATCTGACCTGACAGAGAGCATTATCTCAACGACAACAGGGAAATTACTGTTGCTAAGGGGCTCTGACGCTATATCCTGTATCCTGCTTCCGTCATACATTACATATTCAGCCTGCAGGTTGGTTATATTATCTGAGACAATATAGACCTCCCTGTTGTTTATCCTCTTTGCAAGGTGCCTCAGCGGTGTATTGGGGTCCTTTGGATTGGGCTGATTGCTCTCCAGGATAAAATACTCGATCTTGCAGGCATTAGGATTGGCCCCGATAAGGTATACCGCTGAATTTGTAAGGTATTCCCTGCTTAATGTGCCGTTTGAGAATGTATCATTTGCTATTTCCAGTGTATTTGCATTGATATTTTCAATGGTGAACATCTCGCTTAAGATATTGTTTGATATGCTTGTAAAAAGGATTGCAAAAACAGGCCTTTGTGCAGTATTTGCCATATAGCATGCAAAATCCGACCCGTCATCCACCTCAATTACATTAGCGCCTGCTATATAGTTGACAGAAACTGGCTGGGGGCCTGCCGGAGGGCCGGAAGGGTCACAGCCTATGAGCCCGAGCTGGTCAGGAGGGGCCATTGTAACAAATGCTATGACATCCGTGTCTTCAGGTATCTGTCCCAGAGGGGTGCCTGATAGCGTGGATATGTTTATTGGTGCTGAAAGGTCGTCATGGCATGCATTCCTGTCAAAGCCGTATAGTATACTGGTATTTACAGGGTTATTGGGGATCACTATGCCCTGTGAAACGTATCTGCCTGCTTCCTGTATATCGTGTTTCATAATGGAAAGGGCCTGGCTGACATTGATGCCGATCTCATCCAGGTTCCGTGACACTGTTGTGGTCCTGAATGATGTCCTCATTGCTATCATGACCCCTGCCGATATAAAGCCGAACAGGATAATTGAAATAAGCAGTTCTATCAGGCTGAAGCCCGATTCTTTATTAAACTTCATTTTTTTTGCTCCTGGTTTTTTTATTTCCATAGATAAATATACAGTGCTCAAATAAATAATTCAAACTATTTTGCAGGTTTATTGCATAAAAATATCTTATTTTTCAAGGAAAACACATGACAGGGTATTAAGTTCCCCTGCACAGGTATTATGATTAAAATACCGAACATGAAGGATTTAAGGCCTCAGATAAAATTATCCTGATAATTATATACAGGTTAATATTGACATTGATAAGATTTGATATATATTTTATTATCAGAGGATTGTTTATTAAAATTTTACTTTTACAGGGAGAAATTAAATGAGATCAAAAAAGAATGCCCTGACACTTGTGGAGGTTCTTGTTGCTATTCTGGTCTTCTCCATAGGTGTTATTGCAGTTATAACTCTTTTTCCGCTGTCCCTTCAGAATGTCCAGACATCACAGGATGTGCTCATAGCTACTGAACTTGCAGCATCAACAGTGGAGTATTTCAATCAGCCGGTTAACAATGTCCAGGCAGCTATCCTTACAAATGCCATATTAAGGGGCTTCATGCCTATCAAGGATACAAATGCCCATGGAAGGGCCATAGTCCCCAATACCCAGATGTATGTACTTCTCGATGACAGCACTCTGATCGAGAGGTATATAGGATATGAGAGGGCCATAGATGTGCGTATGCTGGCCTCTGATGCCGATTTTACATCAAGGCATATCCTGAGGGTGACAATAAGGTGGAATGACTCGCGGGGAAGGTCCCGCGAATTTACAACATCAAGCATAATCTTTGTAAATAAGAGGGTTTATTAATATAACTATTAACTGATACAGGAGGTTAATTTTATGTATAGTGATAAGAAAAAGGGTTTTGCACTGATCACTGTGCTCCTGGTCCTTGTACTCATGCTGGTACTTTCAATCGGGATCATAGTCAGTTCATATACCGGGATTCAGAGAAGCACCACCTTCCAGGACAGCAATGTCAGCTATATACATGCAATGACAGGGGTCAATATGGTCCTGTCATTTTTCGAGAGGCTTACAGACCCGCCTGAATGGGTGACATCCACGGGCGACCTCGGGGATGTGCTCCCAAACTTCCCCGCTGTCCTTCAGAATGATTACACTCTCAATTACCAGTCATCAGAAGGCACCTATACCGCAGGCATATTCAGGGTACTTTCAGCTGAGAGGATAGGGGGCGTTGCAGGAGACCTGCCCCAGGATTTCGAGGTTGTTGTTGGGGGCTATCTCCTTGATGACAATAACCCCGTCAATGAATCCAGGATAAGGATAAGGGTAAGGGTTGCGCCTGAGATAGAGTTTGCATACTTTCTGCATGATTTCAACAGCAATGCTTTCTGGGTAAGCCAGGTGCCGGGAAATCCAATCCCAACCACAAGGTTTTACGGGAGGGTGCACTGCAATGACTCAGTATCGACGACCGCTGACGGCACACAGTCGGTACTGAACCCGGAAGACCCTGTATTCAATGACTGGGGTGACCTCGGAAATGCATCAATACTCTCAGTTTACAGGGATGCCGTGCCTTCACCCCTTTCATTCCACGGCGTAGGCATTGCTGACTGGGATTTTACGCCAGGGCTCTACCCCTATGACTGGGACCACCCGGAAAACCCCAATGCAGACTGGTACGGATTATGCGGAGGTGCAGATGCTGACAACAGGGTCACATACGGAGGTTTCGGCGGGACACCTACGGAGATAGATACTGATGCTGACTATATACCCTTCCCGACACTGAACGCTGACCTTATGTCGCTTGTCCATGACGGAGACCCGGATACAGCAGTCCCGAAACCGCCATTTGCAAGCGATTCTGCGGAAAGGGTACTTATACCGGATGACCCGGATTCAGGTATATTCATATACGGCGATTCATCCCTTACATTCAGGTCAGGAGATTTTGTAGGCCATGATGGAAACGGGCATGAGGTATGGAATACCGTCCTTACTGTTGAACAGCCCAATTTAAGCAATTCAGCAGAACTGCTTATATGGGTCATAGAGATATTCAGGGATACAGACGGAAATATTACAAAGATTACAAGGGATTATTACAAGAACAAAGCCATCCCCGCAAACCATATAAACCACCATGAATATTCAGGCGCTATAGGAGAGGGTGGGCTTGCAATCTATGTTGACGGCAATATAGGCTATGCTGAAAGGTCACCGGGTGAGTATGTTGCAATACAGGATTTCGGGAAAAAGCCGGGAGACGGAATTGCAAAGATAGAGGAATCCTACATAGAAGACCAGATATTCAGGGGCCTGAGCGGCGAGACTTTCGGAATACTCACCATAGCATCCTCATATGATATCTTTATAACAGGGGACCTTACATATTCCGGTATTGACATCCCGGAGAACCTTGAGGACTATACAAATGACCTTCTTTCAAACCTTCACACCATGAACGGACTAATATGCAGGAACGCCTTCGTTGTACCGAGGCACTATAATTTTTCAAATAATTTTAATGACAGGTTCGAGGTGAATGCCTTTGTATTTGCAACAGGCCTTGAGGTCTCAGATCCTGTAGAGAAGGACAGGGACAGGGGGATATATGCAAATATTGTGTATTATTCAAATGTCGGCAACTCCAAGGGTACAAAGATCGGGTTCGATAACGGCAACTGGGACAAGACAGTACATGGCATGATGGTACTGCTTGGCTCAGTAGTCAACTATGAGGGAGGTATATTCACTATCCATCAGTCAACTCAGGACGGAATGTATGAGAGGTATTTCTTTGACAAGAGGCTGAGCATAATAAAGCCCAAATACATGCCCGGTACCAACCAGGGTTCACTGATATTCGAGTGGGTAAGATTAACCCAGGCAATATAGCATATCTAATAAAATAAATAAAAAAGCCGGCATAAATTGCCGGCTTTTTTTATGTTTTACGATAATGCTAAAAACAATCTTATGGATAATAGACAACATCAAATCCAGGCTTGTAAACAGTGCCTGTCATTGCTATTATGGATGTATAGGTGTGTTCGAAATACCTTGCCCTGTCTGTCTCCGTGACAGGGTCAACATCAGGGGCTGAGCCCGGGTCGCCGATTATCATTTCCTGTGACCTGACTGTCATGTCCACCTGTACAGCTGCGGGGGTGGCTGTCACCTGGTTTCCGGCAAGGCCGTTTGTGAAGAAATAGGTCAGCTGAAGGTCTGTTATATTATCTGCAACGGGGAATATCTCCCTGTTGTTTACCCTCTTTACAAGGCTTCTCAGCGGTGTATTGGGGTCAGCAGGGTTTGCATCCGAGCTTTCAAGGATGAAATACTCTATCTTGCCTGTATTTGGGGCTGAGCCAAGAAGGTAAACCATGGAGCCTGCATCGAATGAATCCAGGAGTATGCCCGAGCTGAAACCGTCATTTGCTATGTCTATCCTGTTTAACTGCATATTCCTTACTGAAAATATCTCTGAAAGCATTCCCTTGCTCCTGTCCATTATAACAGCCAAAATGGGCCTCTGGGTATTGCCCGTGAAATGGCATATGAACTCTGAATTGTCTCCGACTGTCAGGAACATCATGCCGGCAGTATTATCATAAGCCGCTGTAAGCTCAACGGGGGCATCTATTGGGCCTGCAGTCGGGTCGCACCCGATTAATCCCATCTCTTCCTGGGGCCTCATGAAAGCAAAAGCTATGGTATCTGTCCCGGCTGGTATGACGCCGAGCTGATTGATACCGCTTACATCAAATACAGGTACATCAGAGACCAGGTTGTTCCTGCATCCTGCATTGTCAAACCCGCCTATAACACGTGTAGGGTTATTATTGGGTATGTTCATCCCTCCCATGACAAATGTTCCGGCAAGCTCAATATCCTTCTTGATGGATTCAAATATGCTGTTGGTGCTCTGTGTCATGTCATTGACATTTTTTGACACCATTGCTGTCCTGAAGGATGTTGACATGGTGATCATAATGGATGCTGATATGATCCCGAAAAGAAGAATGCTTATCAGCAGTTCAACCAGTGAAAAAGCCTTATTGCCTTTATTCAGTTTCATTTTATAACTCCTGTCAATTTTATATACTACAATAAAGATAAGCCCATAATACAAAAATTTCAAGCATTTTTAAGCGATAATAATTATATTGAAAATTATTGATAAAGATTATATATTCCAGCATTGTCTTGATGAAAATATTTTTCTGGAAGGTATTATGGCAATAGTTCAGTTCCTGCCTGCATTCAGAATGGGTGATGCCATCGGCAGCTACACATGGCATATTCACCGGATCATAGAATCATGGGGGGAAAGAAGCCTTATCTTCTGCGAATTCTTCCATAATGATACCATGGATAAGGCACTGTATTACAGGAAATATGACAATATGAAAAATGAGGATGATACTATCATCTATCATTTTTCAATAGGATCAAAGATAACTGATTATATACTCGGGCTCCCCCAGAAGAAGATAATGATATACCACAATATCACTCCCCCTGAATATTTCAGGATGTACAGCAGGATACTCTACAGGGAGGTGAAGAAGGGAAGAGATGAGCTTCTTTCGCTGAAGGGCAAATTTGACCTTTACCTTGCCGATTCTGAGTATAACAGGGAAGAACTGGCCGAAGCAGGCTTTGAAAATGCCTGCCTTCTTCCCCTTACGATCAACTGGGAAGACCTTTTTGCGGTAAGACCATGCAGGATATACAAGAAGATGTTTGATGACGGCAGGGTAAATATTCTCTTTACAGGCAAGATCTCGCCCCAGAAAAGGATAGAGGACCTCATAAAGGTCTTCTACCACTATAAGAAGACCCTGAACCCTCAGTCAAGGCTTATACTGATGGGGGATAAGGAGGGGCTTTTTTCCCATTACTATCTGAGCATACTCTCCATGATAAACAGGCTGGGGCTGGATGATGTGGTATTTACAGGCTTTACGGATGCGAGGCAGTGGGTCTCAGTCTACCGCTCAGCCGATATATTCCTGTGCCTGAGCGCTCATGAAGGTTTCTGCGCGCCCGTGATGGAGGCTATGACAGCCGGCATCCCTGTTGTTTCAGTAGGGGACTGCGCGCTTAAATATACCATGGGTTACGGGGGGGTGCTCCTTGATGAGAGAGACCACTTAAAGACAGCCTTCCTGATTGACAGGATCTGCAGGGACAATGAGCTTAAAAAAAGCATTGTAGCAAACCAGGACAGGTGGTACAGGGAATACTTAAAAAAAGACCTCTCAAAGATACTGAAAGGATATCTGGATAGATTAGATGCAAATTAATCAGTTCATACCGGTACTCCACAGGAATGATGCAATTGGCGAATCCATAATCCTCTTTTCCAGGTTTTTAAGTGAATCCGGCATAAAAAACAGTGTCTATGCACTCAATAGCGACCCTGATGCAAATATTGAAATAAGGGGCCTTGATGATATTGATGACGGAGAGGATGATATACATATACTTCATTATGCCCTCCCTTCTGAGGTAACTGCCAGGTTCACAGGGCTGAAAGGCAGGAAGGTGCTTGTATTCCACAATATTACGCCTGCATCCTATTTTAAGGATATTGACGAGCGCTTTTATAATATTATCACTCTCGGCTATAAGGAGATAGAATCCCTAAAAGGCCATATTGACCTTGCCATAGCCGATTCCACCTATAATATGGAGGTTCTATGCTCCTACGGGTATGAGAATGTGGAGGTCTATCCTGTCTTCATTGATTTTTCCAGGCTTGACAGGCCCCCTAAAAGATGCCTTGCAAGGCACCTCGGGGATTATCTGAATGTGCTTGTCCTCGGGCGTGTGGCTCCAAACAAGAGGATAGAGGATGCAATAAGGGCATTTAATCCTCTGAAGCTGAAGCTCTACCCGAAGAGCAGGCTCTGGATAGCAGGCAAGATAAATGACCATAAATATTATTACAATGCTCTTGTACGGCTTGCATCAGCCTGGGGGCTGACTGATATCGTATTTACAGGAAAGGTATCTGAAAGGGAGCTTTCCACCTTTCTGAGATATTCAACGGTGCTTTTATCCTTAAGCGAGCATGAGGGATTCTGTGTGCCGGTGCTTGAGGGTTTTTATTCGCAGATCCCCGTTATTGCATATGATGCAGGAGCAGTTTCGGAAACTATGGGCGAGGGGGGCATTCTGCTTAAAGAGAAAAAATTCCACGAGATAGCCGAGCTTATATACAGGATCAAGACGGAAAAAGGCCTTGCTGATACGGTAATATCCTCCCAGAACAGGAGGCTTGGCTATTTTTCAATGGATGAGCAGAGAAAGAGGGCGTCTGAAATGATCAGGAAGCTTGCATCGCTATGAACATAGCCATCATTGTTCAGAGATACGGCAGGGACCTTGTCGGAGGAAGCGAGCTTCACAGCAGGATAATAGCCCGGATGCTGAAAAGACAGCATAATATAACAGTTATAACTACCTGCGCCAGGGATTACATTACATGGGAAAATCATTACCCTGAGGGCGAATCCGTCGAGGATGATATAAGGGTCATCAGGTTCAGGGTTGAAAGGGCCAGGGACATTGAGCAGTTCAACAGATACTCTGAAGCATTCTTTTCCGGGCAAAAGCATACGGAAAGCCAGGAGCGTGAATGGATAGAGGCTCAGGGGCCATATGCCCCCGCAATGATTGAATACATCAGGGGAAATATCAACAATTATGACACAGCACTGTTCTATACATACCTTTATTACCCTGTAGTTTACGGCCTTGAGCATGCCAAAAGGGCGGTACTCATTCCGACATTTCATCCGGAGAAGCCTGCTGGCCTTGAAATATATAAAAAAGTGCTTCCCATGGCAAAGGGCTTTATCTTTAATACAGCTGAGGAGAGAAATTCATTCAAAAGATACGGCTTTCTCAAGACAGATGATTTCATTACAGAAGGTATCCCTGTTGATACCCTGATCAGCATGAAAACTGAAGATACCCCTGCAGGCACTGATGATCCTGAAATAGATATTCAGAATACAAGGTACTTTTTATATTCAGGAAGGATAGACAAACAGAAAGGGTTTTTCGACATACTTGAATACCACACGGAGCTGTCCAGGCATCATGTCCTCGGAAGGGAAAAACTGATAGCAACTGGAAGCGGCAGACTGGATATCGAGGATGAAAGCGTTATATACCTTGGTTTCGTTTCCGAAAGGCTCAAGTACGATCTTATAAAAAATGCAGTTGCAGTACTTGTCCCTTCCTATCTTGAGAGCCTTTCCATCATTGCCCTTGAGGCATTTTACCATGGTATCCCCGTAATTGGCAGGGAAAGCTGCGGGCCTGTAATGGGGCATATCAGGAAAGGGAATGCAGGACTGCCGTTCAGTGATTTTAACAGCTACAGGGATTCTGTTGTAAGACTGCTGTCAGACAGGTACCAGAGAAGAAAGCTGGGTGAAAATGCCCTTGATTATGTTAATAAATTCTATACATCAGACAGGATACTGAAAAGCTATAATATGCTCTTTGACAGGGTTACTGGTCACTGCTGATACTTCGGGCTGAATGTCAGGCCTTTTGGAAAAGCCTTGGCTGCATCCTCATCCAGGCTGATATCATTATGGACAAATACCCAGTATGACCTGTCCCTGAACCAGTCATAACGGCTTATGCCTATAAGCCTGTAGTTTTCCCGGAACCTGGGATTTGAATAAAGCCTGTAGTGCATTTCATAAAAATTAGGGCTTGTTATTGAGAAAGATACAAATGCAACCACATCAGGGGATTTCTCAAAGAAATAGTCGTCAGACCAGCCGTTCTTTGCAATATTTATGTCAATAAGAGAAAAGGGGTTTATGTCAAATACCGGAAGCTTTGAATAAAATGGGGCCGCCCCTGCATCGCTTATGGCAAAAAGCGTATCCTCCGGCAGGTTTTCATTCAGCCACTCCCCGATGGCCCTCAGGCTTTTCTGTGTTGATTCCTGCAGATTGACAGCATCCCTCTTCAATGCAGTTATAAAAGAAAAATTCAGGATGAATATGATAAGTATTATAACCGAATAATTAAGTATCCTGCTAAGAGGCCTTTCCCAGTCAAAAAGCAATTTAAGCCCCGCCCCGGAAACAATAAGAAGGAGGGGGATAAAGGGTACAAAATACCTCATTGCAGGCATCCAGTCCACAAAATTGACATAGAACAGGCTGTATGCAATAACGATCAAAAGCACTGCAGCCTCAAAAACGGGGATTTTCCTGCCTTTGCTGATAAAGGATGCAATAACCGAGTACAGGCCAAGGATATAAAGCGGAAGGTAATAATAGCCAAGGGGGGCAAAGTGAATATTATGTGTAAGGAAGAACCAGCGGAAATTGATATAGTATGAGAAAAGAAGGCTTCTTCCGCCTCCCTTCTTTGTCAGGAAGGGCGTGGAGAATACCTCTCCGAAATAGCTGATCCTCCATGCCTGGTAGATAGTAAGAAGGCATAGAAAAATGATAATTCCTGTTATAATATACCTTTTTGAAATATTAATGCTGACCTTCCTGTCCAGGAACCTTTCGGGGATGAATCCGGAAACAATGAGCAATCCCAGTATAATGAAATACATTACTATACCTTCGGGCCTTGTCATATTAAGGATAACGCAGAAGACGGCCAGAAGGATATGCCATATCAGCCCGCCTTTTCTGATTATCCTCTCCAGGCATGCAATTATCAAGAGCATTACAAGGCAGTACAGGGATGTCTCCATGCCTGATACAGAGTATAGGATGAACGGCCCCGAAAAGCTGAAAAGGATCAGCAGTATTATTCTCTTTGCCGGGTCCATACCAAGATTTTTCAGAATATGGTAAAATACAAGGATGGAAATTATGCCCAGGAACATACCAAAATAGATGATAAAGAGCGATATATCCAGCTGAAGATAGAATGCAGCCGCAGTTATGAGTATCCAGAGAAAGTTGGAATAACTCTCAACAGGCTTCTCCCCGGGGTTGAAGGTAAGGCCGTTCCCCTCTGCAAGGTTCTCGGCATAACGGAAGGATATATATGCATCATCAGGAACGAACGGCGATATATAATAACAGAGGATGCAGTAGAACAAAATACATGCAATAAGGCATAATATCTCTGATTTATCCTTTAAGAAAGTAAGCTTCATATCTGTTTCACCTGGCTTATTTTTATTTTTGATACTTAACTACAGCAACTGAGCTGTTTTGTCAAAAACATTTTATTATTCCATTAGCCCGGCCATGGCATATCAGCTCTGGAATACCTGTCTGAGACCCTGCAGTAATGATCTAAAATAAAGGTTGAATTTTTTTTGATAATCAGGTATAATTACATAAGGATATGAAATCAATAAAGATAAAAATCCCCTCTGTCCTTTTACTCCTGATGCTCCTTTGTGTATCTGTATCCTATGGGGAAGATTCACCTGTACTTACCGTATATTACTTCCACAGGCCTCCCTATTATGAAAAATTGAGCGATGGCACAGCTGGAGGCTTCCTGGTGGAGATCACAAGGATGGTGCTGGATGATGCCGGCATTGATCATGAATTTGAAGAGATACCGCCCAAGAGAATACTGATGAAGTTAAGAAAAGAGAATGATGCATGTTCTGTCGGATGGTTCAGGACTGCAGAAAGGGAAGAGGAGTACCGGTTTTCTGAGAGCATCTACCAGGACAAGGAGAATGTCTTTATATTGTGCCGGAAGCATATGCAATGCAATGATCCGTCCGATATAGCCCAGATCCTTTCTTCAGGGTACAAGCTGACCCTTGTTGACGGATTTTCCTATGGTGAATGGTATGACAGGGCAATTGATGAATATTCCGGCAGGGTTGAGCGGATAAGCTCGATCCCGTTAAATATAATAAAAATGATAAATGCCTGCAGGACTGATTATACAATGCTGGGCAAGGAGGAAGCGCTGTTTATACTGGAAAGCAGTCCCGAACTTGCGGAAAATACAGAAATGATATACATCAAAGACGCTCCCCAGGGAAATCACAGATACCTTCTTTTCCCGAAGCAGACAGACCCTGAGCTCATAAAGAGGGTCAATGAGTCAATCTCCCGCATAAAGAATGAAGATGCCTATAGATCCCTTATTAAGCCATATGAATGATCACCATGAAAGCAATATATAAAAACCCGAAAAACCTTAGAACCATAATAATAGTTATCACTGTGCTTGTTATAGCCACTGTTGCCATGACCTATTTTTTTGCATTTTATCATTTATCAAAGCAAAGGGTGAAGGATGAAACACACACGCATGCCCTGGCAATATCCAAATACCTTTCTGATGTCCTGAAGGTGCCCATGTACACCTATGACAATGCTTCGATCAGGGCCATATGCGATATATACAGCCAGGTAAGCATGATAAGCAGTATCAGTGTATATAATGAGAACAATGAGCTTATCTATGAGAAGAAGAATAATACAGGAATGGATAATGCAGAAACGATAAGAAAAGATATAGATCATGATGGTATGGTGATAGGGAGGCTTGAGACAGGGATCTCATATAATACGGCACTGCAGGAGAATACTGAACGTTTCAGGAGCTTCTTCATTCCTGTTATAATCTATATACTTTCTCTTTCCCTTATATTCAGCATAATTATAAGGAAAACTGTGGAAAACCCTATAAAGCTTCTTATCAGCAGGATACAAAGCATTATAGATGGCAGTTACCAGTTAAGCATGGACCTTAATATGTTCAGGTTCAAAGAACTGCATGACATAGCAGACAGGTTCAATACAATGGCACAGCAGATAAAGAAGAGGGATGAAGGCCTGAAACTTCAGTCAAAGGCTGTAAGCGACAGCAATAAGAGGCTGAAGACCCTTATGAATACTATTCCCGACGGAATACTCCTTATGGATAAGGAAGGCGCGGTCCTTGATGTAAACAAGACATTCTCCGATATGTCAGGATTATCCAAAGCAGAGGTACTTTCAGGCAATATAAGGGACCTGTTCCTGGAGGACATACTTGCAAAATGCCTGGCTGAGCAGGATATCATAAAACTTAATGAATTTGAGGCGGTGCTTGCCAACAGGCTTAATGTAAGGTTGAGGGTTACCAGGATCCTGATGGAGGAAAAAGACAGATGGCTCATTGTAATTAGAGATATTTCCTATAAAAAAAGGTATGAAAAGGACCTGCATGAACAGAAGAACCGGCTTTCAATAACTATTGACTCCATGGGCGAGGGTATCATAGCATCGGACAGGGAAGGCAAAATAGAGCTTATAAACCATATAGCCCAGGATCTTACAGGATACAGTGAAGCTGAGGCACTCGGGGAAAATATCAGGGATGTATTCAATATCTATGATGAAATATCGGGCGACAAGCTGGAGAACTTTGTTGAAAAGTCAATCAGGCTCAGGGAGATAGGGAATATAAAAGGCCCGAGGATCCTTGTGTCAAGATCGGGAAAAAGCATGGCAGTAAGCGGGACAATAGCCCCGATAAGGGACCTGGACGGCAGTATAATCGGCTCTATAATCGTATTCAGGGATATTTCAGAGATCAGAAGGGTACAGGAGGAGAACCTCCAGACAAGCAAGCTGAGAAGCCTCGGCATACTTGCCGGGGGAATAAGCCATGATTTTGCGAACATACTCACAGTAATACTTGCAAACTCCGAACTTTTACGCACAAAAACAGGCAACAGCAAAGATATATCGCATATCCTGGACATTATCGAGGAGGCATGCCAGAGGGCAAACAGCCTGACCAGGGAGCTCGGGTCCTTTGCAAAAGGGGGAGAGCTTGTAAGGAAAAAGCATGATCTAATCAGGCTGTTTGAGAATTCTGCAAACCTGATAAGGTCGGGGAATGATATAGAGATAAACATATCAGGCAGAGACCATGTCCCCCATATAAGCATTGATTCTGAGCAGATCGGCAGGGTAATCCACAATATACTTATTAATGCCGTTGCAGCCATGCCTGGTAAAAAAAGGGTAGATATAAACTTCAGCCATTACACATCAACCCGGGATGATGCAATGCTTTTAAGGCCCGGTGAATATGTAAAGGCTGCCATAAGGGATTATGGCATTGGCATAGATAAAAAGGATATCGATAAGATATTTGACCCTTATTTCACGACAAAGAGCCACGGAAGCGGGCTTGGCCTTGCGGTTGCATTCTCGATTATAAAGAAACACGGAGGCTATATCTTTGTTGCCTCTGAGGTTTCGAAGGGGAGTGAATTCGTTATCTACCTTCCTGTCTGATCCTTTGCATCGCTGTATATTTTCATGAACGATTCGCTGTTTTTATACCTGTCGTATATCCTGTCAAGGTACTCATAAGCCTTTTCGTAGTTGCCTGCAGAATAATAGGCTGAGCCCAGCCTGAAGTAAAGGGCCTCAAACCTGTGGCCTGATTCTATAAGCCTCTCGAAGCAGGATATTGCATCAGTATAGTTTCCAAGATAATAGTTATTGATCCCCATATAATAGTTTGCATAAAGGTGGCCGTCATCCTTACGCTTTATGGCGCTGAAATACTCAAGGGACTGTTCATACCGCCTGTTCCTGTACTCAGCAAGCGCTATCGCCAGTATATTGAGATGGTCATTCCTGTTTTTGTTGTATTCCCTCACTATATCGGTATAGCTGATGCAATCTGCTTCCACAAGGTTCCTTACTGCATTCTCCGCCTCGACCCTGTTTAGCATGGACCTTCCCCTGTACGCTGTCTCGAGATACCTGCATCCCTGGTCCCTGTCATCCATGTTTATATAGCATATACCAAGGTAATAATATATCTTTACCCTGTCCTTTTCCTCCATTTCACTGATCCTGATCTTCTTTACGGTATCAATGCAGTCCTTGAACTGCTGTTTCTGGAAATAGGCACCTGCCAGCACATAGCCATATTCTGCATCCTTCAGGTAAGGGCTGTCCTCAAGGTAGTCTATAATTGCGCTGTAGTCCCCGTTCTCGATCATCTTATCCAGTTCCGGGCTGTCTGCGGTCTCTTCTTTTTTTTCAGTTTCTGTATTTGCCTTTATCTTTGAGAGCAGGCCTTCATATTCCTCAAATGCATCTTTATCTCTAATGGACAGAATATCTCTCTCTGCCTTGCTGTATCTCTTCTCCCTTATATGCATGTTTGCAGAGAGCCAGTAATAGATGTCATCTTTATCCTTCTGGGCATTATTATATATTTCCAGGGATCTTCTGCTGTCCCCGTACCTCTTCTGTTCATACTGGCTTTCCGCCAGATAAAGCATAAGGGCAGGCCTGTCCCCGATCCTTTTGCTTATGGGCTCAAGAAGGCTGTAGATCTCCCCGAGATCCCCCTCAGAATGGTATATGCCGGCAAGCTCGCGGATCTCATCCATATTGAGCCCTGATGTCCTGTTTTTTTCAATAAGTTCATCTTTCCTGCTTATTGTCTTTTCAGTCCCGTCCTTCTCTTCTCCTGCTTCCTCTTCCATCCTGGTCTCTTCCTCCTCAGGCTTTTCCCTCTGTTCCTGCCATTTTAGAAATTCATCAAATTCCCTTCTGATATAAGGGTCGATATTCCCCGTATGATCGCCGTAGCCCATCTCCTCAAGCCTTGTGCAGAAATTATTGATGCGCTTTATATCCTCAAGCTTGAAAGAAGCCACTACAAGGGCCATATATGATTCAGCAAGCATCTCCTTATTATCAATAAACCCGAAGGATGCCACCCTGATATCCTTGTATGCTTCTTCAAAATTCCCGGTCTTAAGCTTTGAAATGCCTGTATTAAAAAGATTGGTATAGAAAGGGTCGGTACTCTGAGCTTTAAGAGCACCACAGCCCAGAATGATCAAAACAGCAAAAAAGATCAGCTTTCTCATTTCATTACTCCTTAGATGCCCCTGGGATTCAGCAAAAACAGGAATGTTTCAAGCAGTATTGCTGAATCAAGGGTCAATGACCTATTATATATATAAAAGATATCATATTCAATAGAATAATGTATGGGCCTCTGCCTTTCAGATGATATCTGCCATATGCCTGTAAGGCCAGGCTTTACGCTGAGCCTCAGCCTCTCAAAATTGCTGTACCTCTTTACAATGAAAGGCATCTCAGGCCTTGGCCCAACAAGGCTCATTTTTCCCTCAAGAACATTTATAAGCTGTGGAAATTCGTCAAAGCTGAATTTTCTCAGGAATCTCCCGATGCCCGTTATCCTGGGGTCTTCACGGTCCAGAGGGCTTTTTGCATATCTCGGAGCCTCTTTTTTCATTGTCCTGAACTTGTATATAAAAAAGGGCTTTCCATCCTTTCCAGTCCTTTTCTGCCGGAAAAATACAGGGCCTCTGGATGAAAGCTTTATAAGGATCATCAGCACAATAAAAAAAGGCATAAGAATAATTATTATCAGAAGGGAGAGGATTATGTCCATCAGCCTCTTTAACGGTTTATAATAGAAAGGCAGACGGGTCTTCAGCTTTTTCAGGAAAGGATTTTCACCTATATAGAAAAAATCAACATTATAAAAGAGGTTTATGCCGTTTTCCGGGTACCAGTAAACCTGTGCATTGTTCTTATTAGCGATCTCATCAATGAAATGCCTTTCTTTTTCCTCCAGGGGCGGGAATACAAAGAATGCATCAGTATTTTCTGCAAGTTCTCCAAGCCTGCTCATATCCCCCAAATATTCTATGGCAATTCCGGGCCTTATGCCGTCCGATCCCGTAAGGCCATCCCTTTTTTCATTGTCAACAATGCCCAGGAGCCGGTATCCATAGACCTTATGCCTCAGAACTGTGTTTATAAACCTCTGGCAGTCATCATTATACCCTACTGCTATTACATTGATATATCCATTTATAAACCTGCCTGAAAGAAAAAGGTAAAAAAACCTGAATACTGTCATTGATATAACTGCCAGCACAAGTGCCATTATCATGACAAACCTTGATACCAGCGGAATGGTCATTGCCCGGAGCACCATCATCAGATTTACAAGCACGAAGCATACAAGAAGCCCCTTTATTATTATCTTTATCTCCCTTACATATAGAAAAGACCCGCTTATATTATAAAGGCGCATGAATTCAAGAACAAGAATGCAGAATGCTGTAATAAGCAGGGAATAGGCAAAAAAGGCCGGGTGATCGAACCTCTGTCCCCTGCCTATATCGAAGCTTACATATATATAATAGGATGCCATGATCGAAAGGAAGATAAGCAGGCAGTCGATGGCCATAAAGACCAGCTTGAGGATTATCTTCTTTCTTTTCATACACTAATTATTAACAAAATATTATTTTTGACAATGATTTAATTTAAATATACAATACTTAGTCTTATTTTATGGAGTTTTGTGCCTATGAAAACAGGAATATTCGTCATAATACTGGCATTTATTACAGCTTTTCCATGCTATGGGCAGTCAGGGGGAAGGTACAGGGTCAGGGACAGAAGGCTTTCGCTGGAAAAACAGCTTGAAAGCGACCTTGAATCAGCACTGCTGAAAGCAGGGCCTGTCTATATACTGGGTAATTTAAGCCTTATTGATGCAGGTTATAACAGCAATATACAGAACAACACCGGTGAAGAACAGTCAGACTTCACACTCAGGGCATCCCCCGGTATTACGCTGATCACACCTTTCGGCAACAGCCTCTATCTCTATATAAAGGGATCATATTCCTATCTTATGTACTTTGACACCTCAGACCTGAACAGGTCCAATTATCTAATCGGGGCGGACATTCTGGCTCTTTTCAATTATTTTTCACTGTCTGCCGGCATCACAATACAGAGAGATGCTGATTTCTTTGAATCAGAGATTGACCAGAGGCTCCTCAGGGAAGACCGTACAAGCAGGATAAGCTCCGAGGTAAAATTTTCAAGCAAACTAAGCCTTGAGCTTGACTACAGCCTCAGCGAACTTGATTTTCCAGATGATGCTGATATTGATACTCTGCTTTCCAGAAAAACAGGCTTTTTTACCGCATCAGTGCATGCAAAGCTCCTTCCCAATACCTCATTTTCACTCGGTTACGGTACAATTGATTATGAATTTATGGACAATCCTGTCTATGATTCAAAGAGCAGCTCCTATACACTTACGATAAACTGGGAAAGGCAGAGCAGCTATTACCTTGACCTTGGCCTTTCATACATAGATTTTGAGCCTGAAAATATGCCGGATAAGGGTTATGACGGCTTTTTCCCGGATATACTCCTCTCATTCCCCATATTCTACCGTATGAACATAAGCCTTTCATCAGAGAGAAGCATCTATTTTTCAAAAAATATTGATAATTTCTACTATATAAGCCAGAGGAACGGAATAGAGGCTGAATATGCCCTTTCCAGGAACTTCAGTATAATAGGCAACTACTTTTTCGGCAAGAACAGCTATCAATTTCCGACCACCATTGATGAGCAGGAGATCATACCCGAGGACGACATCTATTCCTATGGCGGAGGATTCAGGATACTTCTGTTTGATATGCTGAATACAAAAATAATAGTGTCAGAAGAGACAAAGGAATCCAATATTGATTCAAACAATTATGATACCGTCAGAGTATATCTTTCTACGAGCTATAAGTTTTAAGGAGAAGATAATGAAAAAGCTTTTAATAATTATGCTATTAATATCAGCGGTCGCCTATGCTGAGGAGATACCCGTTACTGATTATATACTCGGCCCGGGAGACCTTCTTGAGATAAAGGTATTTGAACTGCCCGACCTGAACGTGACCGTCCGTGTTTCTGCCGACGGCAATATCACACTGCCCCTTGTAGGCATAGTAAGGGCATCAGGCCTGACAGCCTTCGGCCTTGAAAGGGAGCTTAAAACCAGGCTTGATGAAAAATACCTGAAGAACGCGCAGGTATCTGTATTCATAAAGGAATACAAGTCACAGAGGGTAAGCCTCATGGGCGCTGTAAAAGACCCCAGGGATTATGAGCTTTCAGGCAGGACAACCCTGCTTCAGATAATATCCATGGCAGGCGGGATAACAAACCAGGCAGGCAAGTATATCTATGTCTTCAGGACATCTCCCGACGGAGCATCAGACAGGCTTGAGATCCTTATAGAAGACCTTCTTTACAAGGGAGAGCAGAGATACAATATCCCCCTTAAAGCCGGGGATGTGGTCAATATACCAATTGACAGGGAAATCATAGTATATGTATTCGGCGAGGTATTGAAGCCCGGTGCCATTAAATTCAAATCATCGGAACGCATAACGATCCTCTCAGCCATAGCAACAGCCGGAGGATTTACAGACAGGGCATCCAGGAGAAATGTGCTTATCAAGAGGAAGGACAACCAGGGAAATGAAACAGAGATGGAGATTAACATATCCCGCATAATCTCAGGTAAAGAAGAGGATATAGGCCTTGAGCCTGAAGATGTTGTAATTATAAGGGAGAGCTTCTTTTAGTGCAGAAGGACATTCATTACTATTTCACGCAGGAATACCTGAAAAGGTCTGGTTTTGACAGGAAAGATGCTGAGATCATCAGCATCATGGACCAGCTTACTGATGTATTTTATAATCCCATGGACTTTGTCCAGATTATGAAAGACCTGACAAGGATAGCCCTTCACCATTTCTTCCACCCTACCGACTCCATAATATGCATGGCGGATAGCCCTATAATAGCAGATTATATAAAACAGGCATTCAGTTCAGACATATTCCTTTTCGGAATATTCCTCCACACCTATCAGGACTCCTTCAGCCACCAGGGTTTCTCCGGATATCAGACTGACAGGAACAGCATCTACAAATGGTATAATCCTTTATCGGTCATTCCGAACATAGGCCATGCCGAAGCTATGACACTTCCGGATATAGCAACAGAGACATGGACAGACTTCCGTTTTGATGAGGAGATCAACAATTCGCAGAGGGTTATAGACATGACGCGGGGAATGGACATGATATTCTCAGATCTTCTCAAGAAGAACATATACAATGTTGACTTTTCACGTGAATTCTTGAGCTATAAGTATTATTTCCAGAGAAAGCAATTTTTTTATAATAAGGGCATTAAAAGGTTCAGCCAGGTTAAATCAGAATTCATAAAAAGATATAAAACTGATATTGACAGAAGCTTTGACACCTCATATAATATGCTCCGTTCAAACTACAGACACCTCGAACACCTGATAACAAACTCAGGAGGTGAGTACAGGAGAGAATTCCTAAAAGTGCTGGGGGATAAAAAGAATTGAAAAGCGGCTTACATGTATCGGTGATTGGTCTGGGCTATATCGGGCTTCCGACATCAGCCCTCATTGCATCAAAAAAAATAAAGACGACAGGTATTGATACAAACGGCTATGTAGTTGATAAAGTAAGCAGGGGAGAGATACATATTGCAGAGCCCGACCTTGCAGGGCTTGTCAGATATGTCGTTGAAAATAAATTTCTTTCTGTATCAGCATTTCCTGTCCCTGCAGATGTCTTTATGATCACAGTGCCTACTCCCATACTTCAGGACAAAAATCCTGACATATCATTTGTAAAAAATTCCATTGAGTCCATAATACCCGTCCTTGCTGATGGGAATCTCATTATTATAGAATCCACCTGCCCTGTTAATACCACAGATGAGATGAAGGAACTTGTCTATAAAAAAAGGCCTGAGCTTGCCGGCAGGCTGTTTATATCCTACTGCCCCGAGAGGGTCCTTCCCGGCAGGATACTCTATGAGCTTGAGAACAATGACCGGGTGATTGGCGGGATCAACCCTGAATCAACCCAGAAAGCAGTCTCGTTCTACTCCCTTTTTGTAAAAGGGGCCCTCCATCCAACCAGCTCAGTGACAGCAGAGATGTGCAAGCTTATAGAGAATTCATACAGGGATGTAAACATTGCCTTTGCAAATGAGCTATCAATCCTGTGCGACCATCTGGGCATAGATGTATTTGAGCTTATATCCCTTACCAATAAGCATCCCCGCGTAAACATACTAAAACCCTCCTCAGGCGTCGGCGGGCACTGCATAGCAGTTGACCCTTATTTCCTAAGCTCACCATACCCTCAGTTCACCAGACTGATATCCCTCTCCCGCGAACTGAACAATTATAAGACCCAATGGGTCATTGAAAAGATAAAGAATACCTCCCTTGAATATTTAGAAAAGAACAACAGATCACCTAAAATAGCCCTTATGGGGCTTGCATTCAAGCCTGATGTCGATGACCTCAGGGAGAGCCCATCCCTTATAATAGCAGAATCCCTCTCAGAGAGCCACGATATCATAGTTTCAGAGCCCAACATCTCCAGCTATGGAGGCCTTGCACTCTATGAGCCATACGATGCTGTTGACAAGGCGGATATTATAGCCTTCCTCGTAGCCCACAGGGAGTTTAAGAATATGAATATACCAGGTGCAAAAACAGTACTTGATTTTTGCAATGTTACCAAGGAGTAAGATATGGATATACAGGAACAGGAAGTCGATATACTGAGTTATCTCAGGCTGATACAGAACCACAGGAAGCTTATAGGATTTATAACATTCCTTTTTGTCGCAACAGCGTTTATATATACATATATACAGACACCCCTCTACAAAGCCACAACGACCATGAACTTTGAAAAGACAAACCCCAATATGCTTCCCTCACAGGATGCCATACTTTTTGATATAAACAACAAAAGCTTCTTTGACACCCAGGTAAAGCTCATAACAAGCCGGACTCTGGCCCGCAGGGTCGCTGAAAAGCTCAACCTTGCCAGCGACAGGCTTCCCAGGCGCTTTTCCATAATGGGTACCATAAGAAGCATTTTCCGCTCCAGTAGGCAAAACCCTGACCCGGCAATAGCCCTCGAAGCCGCTGCCTCCTTTATCCTCGGCGGGATAAGCGTATCTCGAGACGGCAATACCAATATACTTAAGATTCAGTTCACCCACCCTGATCCTGTAAAGTCCGCTCTTATTGCAGACACTATAGCCCAGGAGTATATAAACCTGGATATTGAAAGAAAATACAATATTTCGGTCCAAGCCAACCAGTTTATCTCAAGACAGCTCCAGACCCTGCAGAAGGAGATATCTGAGGCCGAGACCAGGCTCATAGAATACGGAAGCCTCAAAGACATAGTATCCCTCTCGGAAGGCAGGTCAAACATACTGATAGAACAGCTGGGCAAGCTCAATGCCGATTATACCCAGGCGGTAACAAACCGGATAACCCTGGAATCCTACTATAATACCATAAAAAACACCCCCCGGGAACAGATCGATGAGGTAGCTCGAAACTCCAATGTAAACAGCATAAAGCAGACCATAAACAGCCTCGAGCAGAGAATAGAATCCATGAGAGAAAAGTTCCAGCCCGATTACCCCGAACTCCGCCGGCTGGAAGTGGAGCTATCCCAGGCAAAACAGAACCTTCAGAAAGAGGTGGCGGATACAGCAGAGAAGGTAATATCCTCTGCCCGCGCCCAGTATGAAAGTGCTCTTCAGAAGGAAAAACAGCTGTACAATGTCCTTGAAGCCCAGAAGAAGGAGACACAGACCCTCCATATAGATGCTGTTGAATATCAGAACCTTCTCTCCATAGTAAACAACAAGAGAAAGGTCATGGATGTCCTTCTCCAAAGGCAGAGCGAGACCGAGATATCCTCCCAGCTTGACTCCATAAAATCAAACTCCATCAGTATTGTGGACAAAGCCCTGATTCCTTCCTACCGCTCCAGCCCCAATCTCAGGATGAATATGCTCATAAGCCTTGTGCTGGGATTCGGCGTGGGCTTTCTTTCAGCCTTCATGATAGAATACCTGGATGACAGCCTTAAAACCCCCGATGATGTAGAGAGATTTATTAAAGAACCCACACTCGGCATTATTCCTAAATACTCCAGATCAGCATCCTATAAGAAAGGTTACGGCTATTCATACAGCTATTCGAGGGACAATGAATCAGATCCAAATATAAACTACCCTGTAGAGATGATTACCCACTTCCGCTCCAGGATTAGCATATCCGAATCCTACCGCACCCTGCGGACAGCTGTCCTGCTCTCCACAGCCAAAATACCCAAAAAGATACTGATTACCTCATCCCTCCCATCGGAGGGCAAGACCTCAACAGCGACAAACCTGGCAATTACCCTTGCCAAGATGGGAAAAAAGACCCTCCTTGTTGATACTGACCTTCGAAGACCCAAGATATACAAGATCTTCAACAGGAAGAATACATCCGGCATAGTAAACCATATAGTATCAGGCATACCAATAGAGAAGATAATACAAAAGACAGATATAGACGACCTATATATAGTGCTTTCAGGCCCGATACCCCCACAGCCCTCAGAGATGCTGATATCAGACCAGTTTGTCTCCTTTGTGGAGAATGCATCCAAGGTATTTGACCACATAATATTTGATGCTCCCCCTGTAATACCAGTCACAGACCCTTCAATAATTGCCCACATAACCGATACACTCATACTGGTGGTAAGGGGAGGCGAAACCAGCCGGAAGATTGTAAGCAGGGCCATACAGAAGCTGACCCTGGAGAAGCTCAAAATATCAGGCATAGTCCTGAACAGCGTTGATATGGAAAGAAGCGCATACTACTACTATAAGGGAAGATACAAGAACTACTACCATAAATACTATACATACGGAGAGGATATCTCCGAGGTAGTCAACGGAGGCATAAAATGATAGATCTACATACCCACCTGCTTCCAAACCTTGATGACGGCCCGGGCTCAATGGAGGAATCCATCTTTCTTCTCAATATGGCAAAAAAGGACGGTATAAAGAAGATAGTCCTTACGCCCCACCGTTATAAATCAAAGGACCTGAATGCGCATCCCGAAGATATCCTGAATGCATACAATAAAGTTGGTAAGAAGGTTAGGGGGATCGATCTCTATATAGGCAGTGACATTGCCCTCACATCAGATCTTGAAGAGCGCCTTATTCCCGAAGATCCAACGTTGTTTATAAATAATTCAAGCTATTTCCTCCTTGAGCTTCCCGAGGATGTGCTTCCGCCAAATATCCTGGACCTTCTTTATAAAATACAGCTAAAAGGATATATACCCATAATAACCCACCCAGAGAGATGCTACTATTTTGAGGAACACCCTGAGATTCTTGTTCCTTTCATTGACAAAGGTATCCTCATACAGCTTACCGCAGATGCAGTATTTGATCAGAAAACAAAGGAATTTGCCTCAAGGGTGTTAAAGCACAATATGGTGCACTTCGTATCATCCGATGCCCACTCCAGGAAAAGGCCCCCAATACTCTCGAAGGCCTATGATCACATTATGCAGAACTATGGCGAGGAGACAGCAAAAGCACTCTTCATAGCCAATCCCCAGGCTGTCCTGAATGATGAACCCATACCCGCTTTTCCGGAAGCTGTTCCTTTTGAACCCAATACAAGCATTCTCCAGAAGAGCATAAATTTCCTGTATAATAAGCTTCACTCCATTATATTCTCAAAAGAGGAATAAATTATTAGTGCTGTATCTGATCTTATGAATAAGAAAAAAGCAATTTCCTGGTTTCTAGTAATCATATGGATGGGATTTATATTCTATTTATCTCATCAGACAGCGACAGAGTCATCAAAATTAAGCAATGGAGTTACAAAATTTATTGCTATTATGTTCAACACTGTAATGCCAAATATAGAGATAGAATTAAGAAAAATTGAACTATTACTGCGAAATATCGCTCATTTTCTTACTTATTTTATTCTTGGGTTTTTTGTTATAAATGCCTTATCTTTGGACATAATGAGTAATAAATCTATCTTATTATCGCTTTTATTTTGCATATTTTATGCATTTTTTGATGAAATTCATCAGTTATTTATTGCTGGAAGATGTGGGGAATATAGTGATTTTGCTATTGATATTTTGGGATCGATGGTTAGTATATTGCTATATTCATTGATTTATAATAGGAATTCCAGGATAAAATATCATAGGCAGATATAAATTTGAGTGCAAGTAAGTATCTAAGGATCAAAAGGCTATTTGATATAATAATTTCATTCATATCATTGATCGTAATGTTCCCTTTGTTTTTGCTAATAAGTTTTTTAATAAGGATTGATACGAAAGGGCCAATTATTTTTAAGCAAAAACGGGTTGGAATATATAAAAACTATTTCATTATATATAAATTTCGCACCATGAAAACAGATACACCAAGCGAAACACCAACCCACCTTCTTGTTGATCCCGAAAATTGGCTAACAAGAACAGGGAAATATTTACGAAATACATCTCTTGACGAACTTCCCCAGTTGTTTAATATCCTTAGAGGGGATATGAGTATTATTGGCCCAAGACCTGCCCTGTGGAATCAGTATGATCTCATTAAAGAAAGGGATAAATATGGTGCTAATGACGTACCAGCAGGTCTAGCAGGATGGGCACAGAGATATGGCAGAAGAGAGCTTCCAATACACATTAAAGCCAAACTTGACGGGGAATACGCATCTAATATTAGTCTCAGCATGGATATTAGATGCTTCTTTGGTACCATCTATGGTCTTTTTAAGCCAAAGAAGATTGATAATAAATTATCTAAGGACAATGAATAAATTTAAAAAGAAGATATTAATTACTGGTATTAACAGCTATATAGGAATGTCGTTCAAAAATTATTTAAAAAAATGGCAGGATAAATATTCCATTGACAGTCTTGATATGAAGTCAGATGAATGGGTTAAACATGATTTTTCACAATATAATACGGTATTTCATGTTGCAGGAATCACATATAAAAAGAATAGGAAAAATAAAGAACTGTTTGTAAATATAAACTGTGATTTAGCTGCTGATACCGCAAGCATTGCAAAAAGTCAGGGAGTAAGACAATTTATTTTTATGAGCAGCATGGCTGTATATGGAAGCCTAAGGGAAACACACCGTGTTATTCATCGGAATACTGTGCCATGTCCTAATGATATATATGGCTACACCAAATTGAAAGCGGAGAACACTATCAGGGAGCTTGCAACAGAAGGATATAAAGTTGCTGTCATCAGATCACCTGTCATTTATGGGCCGGGATGCAAAGGTAATTTTTCCAGGCTTGTTAAACTTGCCAGAAATGTACCGATATTTCCATATATAGAGAACCAGAGAAGTATGATATATATTGAAAATTTTTGTGAATTTCTAAGGCTGATTATTGATAATGATGAGAATGGATTATTCTTTCCCCAAAATTCTGAATACGTGAATACATCTGAAATGGTAAGACTCCTGGCGATCAAGTATAGACATAAAATCAAAATGGTTAAATCATTAAATTGCCTTGTAAAATATCTTATTAAAAAAAATAAAGTCTTGAATAAGATGTTTTCCAGTCTTATATATGAAAAAAGTATGAGCCATTATAAAACAGATTATCAAATAAAAAATTTTATTGATTCAATCCTGGAACAGTAAGGGAGTTATAATTGAAGGGCAAAATTCTTTTTCTTGTAAATCTTGATTATACAATTTACAATTTTAGAAAAGAACTGGTAGAATCACTGTTAGAAATTGGATATGATATATATCTTTCTTGTCCCTATGGTCCGCTTATAGATAAATTTGCAGACATAGGATGCATATGCATAGATATCAGGCTGGACCGTCACGGGACCAATCCAATTAAAGACCTGATACTGCTGAACAAATATAGAAGAATTATAAAGATCATAAAGCCTGATATTGTTCTAAGTTATACAGTTAAACCAAATGTATATGGTGGGATGGTCTGCCGCTTTATGAAAGTGCCACATATAGCTACTATAACCGGGATGGGTTCTGCAATGGTAGGTGCCGGGGCTATATCAGTTCTGTTATCATATCTATATAGGATTGCACTAAGAAAATCAAATTGTGTTTATTTTCAAAAACAGCAGGATCTGAAATATTTTAAGAAAAAAAATATTATAAAAAAAAGGTATAAGATGACACCAGGTTCCGGGGTGAATCTGCAACACTTCAGGTTGCTGGACTACCCAATGGGACAACAGGTTATTTTCCTTTTTGTTTCAAGGATTAGAAAAGATAAGGGAATTGATGAGTTCTTGGATGCAGTACAACTAATAAAACATAAACACCATTTTGTTGAATTCCACGTATTAGGATTCTGTGAAGATAACTATGAGGAGAAATTATCTATTTTTGAAAGAAAGGGGCTTATTAAATATCATAATTGGGTTGATGATGTGATTAGCTTTTATAGGGTGTCGCATTGTATAATTCATCCAACATTCTATCCTGAGGGGATATCAAATGTTCTCCTTGAGAGTGCAGCATGTGGGCGGCCGGCTATTGCAACAAATACCTCCGGATGCAAAGAGATCGTTGATGATGGTATAAGTGGATATCTCTGTGAACCAAAAAATTCTAATGATTTAGTAAAAAAGATCGAGCTATTTATTAAGTTAGATTATACAGCAAAGAGGAATATGGGTATAGCAGCCAGAAGAAAAGTAGAGAAATTATATGATAGGAAATTTGTAATATCTTCCTATATAGAAGAAATCAATAAAGTATTGCAGAAACCCTATGTGCCAATATAGATGTCGCCTCTAAACAAGGAGGAAAAGATGTCATATTATAATGAGCCCTAAAATCTGTACACAAATTTTTGATGGACAAGGTGGATTTCTCCAGAAATATAAAATAAAGGAGATATTCAATGAGCAAAAAGAATTACAGCAATGATTTTAAGGCAAGAGTGGCATTAGAAGCTTTAAGAGGTGAGAAGACTATTCAGGAACTGGCACAGATACATGGTGTTCATCCCAATATGATAACAAAGTGGAAGAAACAGCTATTGGAATCAGCATCAGACATCTTTGATAACAAGAAAAAAAGCGATAAAGAAAAAGAAAAGACAGAAAAGAAGATGGAAGCTCTATATAACCAGATCGGCA
Source organism: uncultured Candidatus Sumerlaeota bacterium (assembly GCA_964389675.1). Taxonomy (GTDB): domain Bacteria; phylum CAYMEV01; class CAYMEV01; order CAYMEV01; family CAYMEV01; genus CAYMEV01. The sequence goes on along the minus strand of CAYMEV010000018.1, from coordinate 1,966 downwards.
TGCTGCAGGTAGAAAAAGAATTTCTTAAAAAAAAATACAAGGAACTATTCGGTACAGAGCCGGACTTATAGAAAAGGATAATAAGATGCTTACAATAACCCATCAGTTCGATCTTCGTGGGATCTGCAGATCCTCATTTTATTATAAGAAGCAGGTAGATCCAAAAGAGATAGAGCTTTTAATATTGCAGGCCATAATATAGGAGCTTCACAAACACCCATTCTATGGACATAGAAAGATTTTTGAAGCATTGAGTAATCTCGGAATAAGCAGAAGACAGTTCCGGCGAATAATGAGAAAGGCTGGGCTTAGGGCTATATATCCAAAGAGAAAACTCTATAAACATTCCAAAATGCATAAAAAATACGACTATTTGCTTAGAGATAAGTGTATATGGCTTCCTAATTAAGTTTGGGCACCGATATAACGTATCTGAAGCTTAGAGGAGGTTATGTTTATCTTAAATAATTGATATTTTCAGCCGTAAGGTGTTAACCTGGAAGCTATCAAATACAATGGATACAGATTTCTGTATATAAGCACTTGAGGAAGCTATTAGCTTATATGGGGTACCATCTATATTTAATACGGATCAGGGCAGCCAATTTACTTCCGATAAATTTATATCCATCCTGGAGAACAATGGTATTCAGATAAGCATGGACAGTGCCGGCAGAGCGCTTGATAATGTATATATTGAGAGATTCTGGCGTTCTGTCAAGTATGAGAAAAATTATTTAAATGATCATGAATCAATGGGAGATCTAAAAGAATCCCTTAAGAGGTATTTTAGTTTTTATAATTCTGCAAGATTTCATCAATCTTTAGAGTATTCAACGCCTGATGATATCTATTATAAGGCTTTTTCTAAAAGCCCGGAAAGTAAGGCAGCATAAATTATGGGAGCTATCCACCTAAATTTTTTTAAAATGTGTATTGACAGAAGGGCTCACTGCAGAGCTTTATCCATTGTTTTTATTAAACTCCTTACCATTTCGTCTTTTATCATCCAAGATACTCCTTAAGTTAGAAAGTTATCTTGAATAACTAACATCTTTTTCCAAATTGATATTTATAGTTGTCGTCGCCGGCTATTTATAAATTTCGCCAGTGTCGCATTGACTCATGATTTTTGTTACCAAGAGCCGGTTGTTGCCTCATAATAATGTTACCATAAATATTTTATCAAAGGAGGTCAACAATGCATGGGAAAATAAGCAAAAAAGCAAGAGCGGAAGTTATTGAACTACTAAGAAAACAATATTCTAGTTGCAGTAAAGAAGATAAAACTAAAATCATCGATGAATTTGTTCTTCTAACCGGGTACCACAGAAAGCACGCAATTCGTATCCTATCTTTTAAAAGTGACCATACTTCAGACAAAGAGGTATATGGATGCAGAATTTATGACGAAGCTGTCCGTGAAGCATTAACTGTAATATGGGAAGTCGCAGACAGAATATGCGGTAAGCGTCTCAAAGCTGTGCTGCCTGCATTAATAGAATCTATGGAGACCCATGGCCATATTAATCTTGATCCAATTGTGCGCCATCATCTGATTAATATAAGCCCTGCAACTATAGATAGACTTTTAAAGTCTGTGAGAAAAAAAGCAAAACCATCAAAAAATAAGCGTGCAAAACCTAAATTGTCAAAGAATATTCCAGTCCGCACGTTTAGAGACTGGGACAGACCTCAGCCAGGCTATCTGGAGATAGATTTTGTTGTACATAATGGAGGCAGGACATCCGGGTCATGTATTCATACTCTTTCAGTGACTGATATTTGTACAGGCTGGGTTGAATGCAGACCTTTGCTTGCAGGGGAGCAGTCACTTGTTGTTGAAGGCCTTCGGTATGTGTCAACCTTTTTGTCGCCTTTTATTAAAATATTTTCCATCAATTTTTCTCAGGATTTAATACTATTTCCTTTACCGGTATCCACTGCATAGTTCTTCTTGATCCCC
>CAYMEV010000017.1:0-82279 GCA_964389675.1 uncultured Candidatus Sumerlaeota bacterium | reverse complement strand
GCTGAATCAACTGCTCCATAAGGTTCAAAAACGCCTTTGAGGGATTCCTCAGTAATGACATATGGAAGATTCCCCACATAAATTTGGACTGACATAAAATCTCCTTAGCTAACCTCCTTAGCTTAATTTGTAATAAATTTGTCCTTTGCAGAGGTATTTTAACAAAGAACTGAACTAAGATAGTCCAAAACATACAAATTGCAAGAAAATTATTTTACAAATAAATAAAAAAATTATCCCTCTGTGTTTCGGTTTTATGCTTTATCAAAAATCCTCTAATTCATAAATACATATTATTATCTAATTTCAGCTAACAGTTAATTAATTCCCTTGAAGCATAATTTGCTGCTGCCGTACTTTTTCCTGATATCATATATAATATCGAGGAGCTTTTCTCTCTTTTTTACAGGGGGATTAAAAAGTGTTCTTTGGGCTGAAACCGGTATAAGATTATAGATCTTCATGCCTATGTAATTTATGTTTATTCTCCGGATCCTGCCAAGATCAATGTTTGAAATAAGGGTTTCAAAATATTCAGATTCAAGAAAGGAGAAATTTTTAAGCCTTATGTGTCTTATAAGGTATTTTCTATCTTCAAAGCCTATATAGATTATTCCCCTGTCGCCTTTTTTCTGAATGTTTCTTAATTCATAGCAGACTGCTTCAAATAATGAATAGATATGCCCCTTGATTACAGATAAATTATTGGTAGGGGATAATGCGATATCCGCAAAAAGGTAATCTTTTGAAAATATATTGTTTACAGGTTCGTCACTTATACCCCTTGCATATTTGTATAATTTTGATCCCGATTCGGTAAAAAGCTGATAAAGGAAATTGTAGGGGAGAACACTCAAATCATTTATATTCTCTATATCCAGAAGGTAGAGTATTTCTGTAATATCCCTGCTTAGATCAGGAAGCAGGGAGACAGGCATTTTTTCCAAAAATAATTTTTCACCATGGCGTGGTATATGCAGAAAACGGGATTTCAGGCCTGGGACCAGAAGATCGGAAGCCAGCCTGCAGATGAGTTTGTTTGATCCTATCCCTATAAAAAATATGGTTTTGTAGGAATGATGAAGAACATTGATGATTTCTTCCGCAATTGCCTCAATAGAGCCGTACCTCCATTCCTGGCCTGAAATATCAACAAAAAAACCGGTTTTTGATATTTCTATTATGGGAGAAAATTCACTTAATTTAGACATGATCTTTGATTCAGATGACCTGTATAAAATCCTGTCAGGCTTTATTCTGATGGCCAGTCTGCCGGATACTATGTTCTGTCCACTGCGGAAACCGTTCCTATATGCCTCTATTGACGGATGAAGGACTTTGGACTGGCTTGTGTCAGTGATGACAAAGCTGGCTCCTGAAAGCTCTGGATTTCTTTTTTCCTCCAAAAGAGGGTATAAAAAAGGTATTTGCAGAAATAATATCATAGCCTGTCTTTAAGGTTAGTTTAGTTTTTATTTATTAAACTATAAATATAGGCGTATATAAGGCGTATGTCAAATTATTTTTTCTCTTCTTCTGCATTTTTCGTGATTTTCAGGGTTTGAGTATTTCCTTTACCACAGAGCGGACTACAGCGCTTTCATCCTTCAGGTGCCTTTTGATTTCCTCTTCTTCTCCGCCTATCATATGAAGGGCATAGATGGCGGCTGCACGCAGATGATCAGTATGCCCCTTGTTTATTCCAAAAATGGACCTTTTATACAGAAATTTTTTAAGAATCGGAACAGCTTCTTTTATCTTTAGTTTACCTGCAACGTAACAGCAGGCCTGTTTCAGGTCTTCTTCCTCTGTCTCCCTGGCTGTGTAGATCTCATCATTCAGTATCCTGAACAGAAGGAATGATACATCCTCAGGTTTTGAGTATTCGAGAGCGGAAATTACCTTTTTGATAATATAGACATCCTCTTCTGCTTCATTGCTCAGGTATGGAATAAGGTAGCTGTTTGCAACAGGGTCTTTAAGGCTGACCAGCGCATTTATAGCCTCTTTTCTTACTCTTTTATCCTCATGATTCAGGAATTCCTTGATATAGGCTGAAACCTCAGGGGTATTGATCTTGCCCAATATTAGAATAAGGTTCCTCAGGTAATACCAGGGTTGTTTCCTGGACAGTTCAGATATAATTTCAGGCACTGAATCTTTTCCCAGCGTAATCAGAGAAGATATCAGGCTTTTCCTGGATTTGATCTCCTTTGATTCTGAAAGAAGACTCAGGAGGTATTTGACAGCGGTTTCCTTTATTAAAAGCAGTGTCAGAAGGATCTCTGAACGCTTTTTTTCCTCCATCCAGAAAAAGGAAGCTATCAGGTCCCTCATTGACTGGCTCTGGCCGATTGAATTTATTGTAAGCCTTGCTTTGTACCACTGCTCTGCGCTTCGTTCAGACCTTGTATCCCTGTGATGATTGAGAACTTTCAGGATATCTCTGAGTACAGCCATATTTCCTTTCTTGATGAGAACAGGTGAATAATATACTGCAGTTTCGCATGCAAAATTGTATAAAGGCGATAATGCCTTCTGCTTATCGATATAATCAAATAGTATGCGGATTATATTGCTGAAATAAGACATAGCATTTTCCAGTGATGCATCAAGAAGCCCTTTTATAATCCTTCTGAAGCCTTCCTCGACAATCGGGTCTTTTGATTTCTCAAGATTTTCAAGCAGTTCATTGATTATTATATCCGAGAAATTCTTGTGGTCAAGAACGCTGAACTCCAGGTCAAGCATGAAAAGAAGGTTGACGATCTCATTTACATTAATCTTGCCCTTAAGCAGGCCTGCCCTGCTTAATATCGGTTCATCCGGCTTTTTCTTATGCAATATTAAGATATCTGCTGCCTTGCATTTTGACAGGGCTTTACTGCTTTTTGAGAGATGAGGGCGGCTGGCAATGTCTATGAGAACGTCCCTTAGCCTTTCGCAGTAAGGGAAGTCTATGCCTCCCTTTCTTTCAAAATAAAGCTCATCATTTATCAGCATAAGGATATGTGAAGACAAAATTAAGAATTTTTCATGGTCTATGTATGGATATATCAGTTCATTAATTTTGGATGCTTCATTCCTTTTATGATATTCATCAATAAGATCAAGAATTGATTCTGGAGAGAGTGAATCTATCATATTCCTTATGATTTTCTGTTTCTGGGGTGAACTCTCAACATCCTTGCTGATATGGTCTATTATTGAGTCAAATTTTGCAATGAAGGGATGGTGCGCCTTTTCCCTGATTTGATCAGCTGCAGTGTTTACAGCAGCAAGCGAGCCTGTTTCCGAGGGATCAAAGATCTCATGGCTGGTGTTCTGATCCTCTTCATATTCAGGTTCAGGAATATTATCGAGGATTACAGCTTTTTTCTTTTCGCGGACAATTTCAGGCTCCTGCTCCTGTAAAAAATCTATGCCAATGTTTCTTAAAGACTTTGATTTTATAAATACCTTTACTTCATCCTGATTTTTGAAATATCCCGGATTCCTTGACAACAGCGAAATGAAATGTATATATTCGCGCATTGTTATGTCACGGTAGATCATTATCCTTGCTATTTTGGTTTCTGTAAGAAGATCATTAAATGACTTTATAAAAGTCAATCCGGTTTCCTTTTTCGTAAAAAGATGATCATCCAGAAAAAGGCCATTATCTCCGATTCCTATGGTAAGCTTATCCTTATCAAACAGATAGCTGTTTATATTTTCAAAGCTCTTATTGATAACATCTTCTACTAAGGTTTTAGGGCTTGGATTGGAAGCATAGCTGATTATGCTGTTCTGAAGCTTAGAAATAATTTTTTGTGCATCCATTATTTTTCAACACAGGTTATTTTTATTATAAAATATTGATCATTCCTTTTTTCCAAAGTCAACAACAGCTTTAACTTTATTATAGCACCATTTCTTTTTAAAGTCCACTCATAAGCAAGAAAATAAGAATCTTCATCCATGTTATCCATTATAAGTGCCAGACTCTCTGTATTATAGGATGAGAATATATCCCTGAAGATATTTACTACCTCGTTCTTTGAGAAGATCCCTGAAATCTTGTCCGGTATGAACGTGTTAAGATTTACCTTATCTGCAAGTATATCAGACAGCTGACCTGTGTCGGCCTTTTTAATAAAAGAGAAGACAAGGTCCCTGGGATGATCAGCCCTTAGTATGTGGCCTGATGCAAGGATTAGAAAAAGGAAAATCAATTTTACCGTGATTTTTATATCTATATTTTTCAACAATACAATGGCAAATACAAGGAATGACGGGAGACTGATCATCCCGTCATTCCTACATTTAAATCTATTCAGGGATGATCGCTTCAACGGGGCAGGCTTCAACACATGCTCCGCAGTCAGTACATAGATCAGGGTCTATTACATAATATGGGTCTCCCTCAGATATTGCTTCCACGGGGCATTCCCCTATGCATGATCCACATGCTATGCAGAGGTCTGTAATTTTATGTGCCATATAATCCTCCTTATTTTAGTAGAAAACAATACAAAATTATTTTAAATTTTACAAATGTCAATAACTTTTATGGGCACTTTGAATAACCGCAGTTGCGGCAATAAAGACAATTGCTTTCCACTATCAGTATGCTGCCGCATTCAGGGCATTCAGGCGACAATCCTATGCTGAGGATATCAGGCGAAGCTTCCGCTTCCTTTTCGCCCTCATCAGCATTCTTTTTCCCATCATCTGCAACCATTCTGTAATCATTTCTGCCATTCAGGTAATCTACAAGAGCCTGTCTTATGGCATCTGAACAGCTTGCCACAAATCCATTGTTTGTATAGGACGGATTCGGGCACCTTATGCCCTTGAGCTGCTTTGTAACGCTGTTAATGTCAACACCTGAACGCAATGCCAGGGAAATGAGCCTTCCAATAGCTTCAGTATATGAGGATATGCATCCGCCTGTTTTTCCCATTCTTATAAAGACTTCGGAAAGCCCTTTATCGTCCTCATTAATTGTTATGTATAAATTGCCGCACCCTGTCCTCATTCTTGCAGTTCGGCCAAAAGTAACATCCGGCCTTATCCTCGGGGCTCTTATTTCCGGTTTCTTCTGCCCTTTGGTCAGTTGAAGAACCTGATCAGGCCTTGAATTCTGCCTGTATATTGTAACCCCCTTGCAACCGTATTTATAGGCAAGCTTAAATACATCCTTCACATCATCCTTTCTGCATTTTTCAGGGAAATTTACGGTCTTTGATACTGCATTATCCGTATATTTCTGGAAGGCAGCCTGCATTTTAACATGCCATTTTGGCGAAATATCCATAGCTGTTACGAAAATCTTCTTAATATCCTGGGGAATATATTCTATATCCTGGATTGAGCCCTGCTTCAGTATGTCATTGACCATGCTTTCACTAAAGAAATTTCTTTTCCTGCTTACAGAATTAAAATAAGGGTGAATTTCTTTAAGTTTTGTATTATCCATAACATTTCTCTCAAAAGCCAGGGAGAACAGAGGTTCTATTCCTGATGAGCAGTTTGCTATTATGCTTAATGTCCCCGTCGGCGCAATTGTTGTAAGTGTGGCATTTCTCAATGGTTTTTTATAGATGTCCCTTAGTGTGGAGACATTCCAGTTCGGAAAGGGTCCGCGAATTTCTGCAAGATCCTGAGATGCTGCAATCGCCTCATCCCTGACGAATTTCATTATCTTTTCGCCGATACTGATTCCTTTCTGGCTGTTATAGGGTAATCCCATCATAAAAAGCAGGTCTGCAAAACCCATTATCCCAAGGCCGATTTTTCTGTTTGAAAGCGTTACCTCCCTTATCTTATCAAGGGGGTATCTGTTTGCATCAATTACATTGTCCAGGAATCTTACAGCAAGGTGTATGGTCTCCTTGAGGTGGTCCCAGTCAATTTCCGTCTGACCCTGTTTATCCGTTATAACCATGTTAGCCAGGTTTATAGAGCCCAGATTGCATGATTCATAGGGAAGCAAAGGCTGTTCACCGCAGGGGTTGGTGCTTTCTATTTCGCCAATCGATGGAGTGATATTGTCCTTGTTTATCCTGTCAAGGAATATTATGCCGGGTTCGCCGGTTTCATATGCATTATTTACTATCAGTTCGAAAACCTCCCTTGCCTTTAATTCCCCTGAGGGTTTGTTGTTCCTGGGGTTGACAAGGCTGTATTTTTCATCGAATTCGACCGCTTCCATAAATTCCTCTGTCAGGGCGACAGATATATTGAAGTTATTGAGTTCCTTTGTATTCTTCTTGGAATTTATAAAATCAAGTATATCGGGATGATCTACCCTCAGTATGGCCATATTGGCCCCTCTTCTTCTGCCCCCCTGCTTAATGGTCTCGGTAGCGGAATTGAATACCTTCATGAATGAGACAGGCCCTGATGAGACACCCTTGGTTGAAAGGACCATATCATTTGCAGGCCTGATACGGGAGAAGGAGAATCCTGTTCCGCCTCCGCTTTTATGAATTAAAGCAGCATTCTTAATAGTCTCAAAGATATCCTCCATTGAATCCTTTATAGGAAGGACAAAGCATGCTGAAAGCTGCTGCAGGCTAGTGCCTGCGTTCATTATTGTCGGTGAATTGGGAAGAAAATCAAGCATGGACATCATCTCAAAGAACCTGGATTTCAGCTGTGCGAGTTTTTTCTCTTCTTTCTCATGGTCAAAATCAGCGATGCTGTTCGTAATTCTCCAGAGCATATCTTCCGGGGTTTCTACAAGCATGCCTTTTGAATCCTTTTTAAGGTATCTTTTCTCCAGTACAGTTTTTGAGTTATCAGAAAGCTTTATTGAGGGCCGGTCTTTTTTTGCAATGGTTTTGGGCCTGCCGTTCTGCATCATCTTTACATGGTTCTGTATCAGGCTTTTAATGATATTATTGTCAAGGCTTTCCTTTGATATTTCCCTTAACTGGTCATTCAGGTAATCCATCAGCCTGGATATGTCTTTTTCTGCAAGATCCTTATGTTTATCGCTGATATATCTTCTGATTTTCTGATAGTCCAGATCCTTTTGATTCTCTGCAAAAAAATTTAGTTCTTTCATGTTCCACCCACCTTATATTGTGTTATTTAAATGCAACTATACAATATATAGTGCTAATTGTAAATAAAAAAAAGAGAAAATTTATATTTTTTTGCTGTGGCCTGATAATAAAATTCCAGGAAAGGCCATGGCAGATATATGGAAAATGCTCCATATCAGGAAATATTGAAGGCGGGCTTTTATATACCAGGTGAGTTTTCAGTTAAAATATTAATAAAATAGCTTGACAGGACAAGGATCATTATGTTAAAACATAAGATTAAGGATGAATATTGTAATAGAAAAAAATTCTTTTAATATATGTAATTACTCATATTTCAATGTAATTGTTTCAATTATTTTGGATATTATCCGGTTAAATAAGGGTAAGTGAAATTACATTATGCATATAAAAGCAAAAAAACAAAAAACCAATACAAAAAAATTGAAAAGGAGGTCATAAGTACTATGGCAAAAAAACTATGGATAATGCTTCTTTGTGTTTTTCTTTTAGGTTCAGTTTCCATGTTTGCTCAGCTTAGAGGTTCAATTGAGGGAGCTGTTACAGATGAAAACGGCGAGCCTCTTCCAGGGGTTGTTGTAAAGGCAGAGTCATCCACCCTTATTCAGCCAAGGTATTACACAACAGATGAAAACGGAGCATACAGGCTTATTGAGCTCACACCTGGTGCAGATTACCAGATTGAGTTCAAAATGATGGGATTCCAGACCGTTTTAAGAACCGGTATCAGCGTTGTGGTAAACAAGATTACAAGGGTTGATGTCCAGCTGAAAGAGGTTGCATTTGAGGAACAGGTTATCATTACAGGGGCTGCCCCTGTACTGGATACAACATCATCGACCTCAGGCGTAAATGTTGAGAGAGAGTTCTCAGAAAGACTTCCCGGTGCTGACAATTACCAGACACAGCTGCAGCTCCAGGGTGGAACAACCCAGACAGGCGGCGGCAACCCGTCAGTCAGGGGAGGTATGAGATTCAACAATGTTTACTTCTTTGACGGTGTTGATACTACAGATCCCCTTACAGGAACATTTGGCGCTAACCTGAATGCAGATGCAATTGCTGAAACCGAGATCATGACAGGCGGTATGCCCGCAGAATTCGGAAGGGTTTCAGGCGGTGTCATAAACACAGTAACAAAGTCAGGCGGTAATGAATTTTCAGGCGGTTTCAGGATCAAGTATTATGATCCTTCATGGGAGCTTGATTCAGACCACTATGAGGAAACAGGCGGAACATCAAGGTTTGAGCCTACCGTAATGCTTGGCGGCCCGATAATGAAGGACAAGCTCTGGTTTTTCTTTACACTGAAGAGGATCGAGATTGAAAGAGAGACAGTCGTTCAGAGAAGCAACTGGCCTGACGGCAATATTACAGAAACAGTATGGCCTCAGGATGATGTCTGGGGTTATTACTATGCAAAACTGACATGGGCAGTAAGCCCTGAACACCAGATCTTTGCAACATGGTCCTCTGACCCAATGACAAGGGATAATGGCTACGGAGTCGGCAGAGGTACCGTTTCTGCAAATTCTCTGGGTGAATGGCAGCAGGGCGGCAATTCATACGGCCTGAACTGGACCTGGATAGTAAACCAGAACCTGTTTATTGAGACAAAGATAGGTATAGGCAGGCAGGAACTCAATATTGAAGCATACAGCAGTGATCCTGCAATTACTGTCAACTTTCCTGACTATGATGGAATAAATGCAGGCGGTCTTGGATGGTCCTACCAGACTGACAGGGACAGGGATTCCTATGATATAAGCGCTAAGTACTTTATGACTGATGTAGCAGGAAGCCACGAATGGAAGGCTGGCATTTCACATCATAATATGGAAAGTTTTGGCGGTTATTTCTATCTTCCTGAATCATTCCTGATCTATCTTGATGATTCATATTCAGGCGGTGTAAATGACTGGAACAATCCTGCATACTGGACAGATGATTCAACAAGGACCATAAGGCATGATGATATAGCAGGCGGGGCAACATTAAAATACTATGCATTCTATATCCAGGATAAGTGGAGACCAGATTTCATCGATGGTTTTACTGCAAATGTAGGTATAAGGTTTGAATCACAGGAAGGCTTCAATAATGTTGATGACAGCGTTTATAAGCATGATTTCTTTGACATGATAGCACCGAGGCTCGGCTTTGTATGGGATATCGGAAATACAGGCAAGCACAAGCTGAATCTCTTTGTGGGTAGGTTCTACAGCATATGGTCAACAATGTTTGCAGATTTTGCAGAGGTAAATAATTCCTGGACTGAAAGGTTCAGATGGAATCCTGACCTCTATGACGGTTCAGACCCTGATTCAGGCTGGGAATTTGAAGGAGCTACCACACCTGGGCTTTATCATAACTCTATTGACCCTGATGTAAAACCTGAGTATACTGATGAATTTACTCTAGGTTATGAGAGAGAGCTTGCAGACAACCTGTCAGCAGGAATCAGCTATACACGCAAACTTACAAGGGATATCCCGGAAGACTATACAATATTCCTGGACGAGGAAGGGAATGTAATGTGGGGAGGACCGGGAACTGACGGAAGTTTCCTCTATGATGAAGATACATATGTTGCAAACTCATATTACCTTGCAGCGACTATTCCTGGAAACAAGAGGGATTACTGGGGTGTTGAGCTTTATTCAACAGCCAAGATGAGCAATTTAACTGTTATTGCATCCTACACCTATTCAGAAAGCAAGGGTACAGCATATGACGGCCATGAAACTTGGGGTTCAAGCTCCATATCCTATTTTACAAACTCATATGATACTCCAAACCTTTCAGACAATCTCTACGGATTTATTCCATACAGCACTGAGCATAATGTTAAACTTAGTGCAAATTACATGTTCTCCTGGGGTACATCAATAGGCATCATGGCAAACTGGGCATCAGGACAGCCCTACTCAAAGCTTATACAGGGCGAAAGGATCAACGGGCCAGGAGGAACCAGTGAAGGATGGACTGTAATATCTGATGAGGGTATGGGTGCATATAATCTGCCTGATTCGCACACAGTCGATATCTCCATACAGCATGATTTCCATCTTGGAAAATGGGGCAAGCTTACACTCATTGGTGATATATTCAATGTTACCAACTGGCAGGGTGCAATTGGCGTAAGCCAGAGAGCAGACAGCACCTTCGGAGATGAAACAGCCTGGGAAACACCCATGAACTGGCAGGTTGCTCTTAAGTACGAATTCTAACAAATAAACTGAATTTCATTTCGGGGATAATGGCTTCGGCTGTTATCCCCTTTTTTTTAAAGAACCTGAATTATAGATATGATATATCCCATTAATTATGATGAATCATTTTTGCATTCTATTCTTACTGCTTTAGATCTCGGGGTTAAAAATATTAATAAATTAAATAAGTGACATAATTATATTGCTTTATGCATAAATAAATGAAGAGGCCAATAATATCAGGGGCATATCTGCATATATATATAAAAATAATTAAAGAATCCTTAAGAATATATTAATTTATTGTTTTTTATTTTTTTTCTTGATTATTTTTTATGAAGCTATATCTTTTCAAAATGTTGTTCTATGTAAAGAAGCATAAAAAAACACAAAAAATAAAAGAAGGAGGACATTTAGGTTTTATGACCAAGAAATTGTTCGTACTATTTGCTTTTATTCTTATGCTTGGTACACTTATCTCCTATGCACAGGTAAGGGGTGCTTTCGAAGGCACAGTTACTGATGATCAGGGAGATCCATTGCCAGGCGTTGTAGTAAAAGCTGAATCACCAGCACTTTTACAGCCGAGGTATTACACAACTGATGAGAACGGAAGGTACAGACTGATAGAATTACCTCCAGGAAAGGGCTATCAGCTGGAATTCAGAATGATGGGTTTCCAGACTGTTTTAAGGACAGGCCTGGAAGTAGTTGTCAACAAGATATCACAGGTTGATGTACAGCTCAAGGAAGTTGCATTCGAGGAGCAGGTTGTTATTACAGGTGCAGCTCCTGTGCTTGATACAACATCATCAACATCCGGTGTTAATGTTGACAGGGATTTTACAGAGAGGCTTCCTGGTTCTGATAATTACCAGTCAAGCCTTTCAATGCAGGGCGGTACCACTGGTGCCGGTAATGTAAGGGTCCGTGGAGGACAGAGGTTCTCCAACCTTTATATGTTTGACGGCGTTGATACAACTGACCCTCTGACAGGTACATTTGGAGCCAACCTTAATGCTGACGCAGTTGCAGAGACTGAGGTTCTGACCGGCGGTATGCCCGCTGAGTTCGGCAGGGTTTCAGGTGGTGTTATCAATACTGTTACCAAGTCAGGAGGTAATGAGTTCTCAGGCAGCCTAAGGCTGAAATATTTCGATCCCTCCTGGGAGCTTGACTCAGATTATTATGCCGAATCAGAAGGCTCATCAAGAATTGAGCCTACCCTCTCAATCGGCGGTCCAATTATGAAGGACAAGCTCTGGTTCTTTGTTACATACAGAAGAATAGAGATCGAGGGAGAGCAGGCTGTAAGGAGAATCAACTGGGCAACAGGCGACTATGAGGAGACAGTATGGGATAGAGATGAGCTCTGGCAGTATATGTATGCAAAACTGACATGGTCCATTACCCCCGAGCATCAGGTTTTTCTTACATGGAACTCAGACCCGATGACACAGGCTAATGATGAAGGACTCGGCACAGGCACACTTTCATCAGAATCACTCGGTGACTGGGAACAGGGCGGAAATACATACGGGCTGAACTGGACATGGATAGTAAACCAGAACCTGTTCTTGGAAACAAAGATAGGCATAGGCAGGCAGGTACTGAATATCAAAGCCAACTCCATGGATACAGATTATACATATCATCATCCCGATACAAGCTATGGTGTAATAAACCTTGGAGGGCTCGGCTTCTCCTATGAGACAGACAGGAACAGGGACAGCGTTGATATTTCTGCAAAATACTTCATGTCAGATGTTGCAGGAAGCCATGAATGGAAAACCGGTATTTCATACCATGATATGGAAAGCTATGGCGGATATTTCTATCCTGATGAATCATACAATATCTACCTGAACGACAGCTATACATTTGATGAATACGGCCCATATGATGATCCTCAGTACTGGACAGATGATTCAACAAGGGTTGTAAGGCATGACCAGAGCCTTGAGACCGCAAGGGGAAAATACTATGCATTCTATGTCCAGGACAAGTGGAGACCTGATTTTATAGAAGGCTTTACAGCCAATATAGGTGTCAGGTTCGAATCCCATGAGGGATTTAATAATAGGGACAGAAGCGTGTTCAAGCATGACCTAACCGACATGATAGCACCAAGGATAGGCTTTGTATGGGATATTGGAAACACAGGCAAGCATAAACTGAATATCTTCTGGGGAAGGTTCTATACAATATGGTCAACAATGTGCGCTCAGCTGGCAAACGAAGACCTTTCATGGACTGAAACATACAGGTGGAATCCTGACACAATGAACTGGGAATTCGAATCAGCAACATCACCTGGCGAGAACTTCGACACAATTGACCCTGATGTAAAGCCTGAATACACCGATGAATTCACGATCGGCTATGAGAGAGAGATCTCTACAAACTGGTCTGCAGGTATAAGCTATACAGAAAAGAAAACAAGGGATATCGGCGAAGATCATGGAGTTTACTATGATACAGACGGAAACCTGCTCTGGAATGGCCCGGGCACTGAAGACCTTGGTGTTTATACCGAAACGATAGGCTATTACTATTATAATTTCAGAACAATTGAAGAGGCAAAGAGGGATTACTGGGGCCTTGAGCTCTATACAAACGCAAAGCTGAAGAATCTTACCCTTATGGCATCCTATACCTATGCAGAAGCAGAAGGTACAGTATTTGATACCAACCAGGGAAGTTCAGGAATCACCTATACATCATACTACTATGATACCCCTGAACTCAGCGAGAATCTCTACGGCCCGACACCATATGACGTAACACATTATGTAAAACTCAATGCTTCATATATGTTCAACTGGGGAACATCTGTTGGTATCTCAGCATTCTGGAGATCAGGATACCATTATTCAAAACTGGTCAAGGCAGAAAGGATAACAGGCGGACCCAGCTATGGTACCAATGTTATATCTGACGAAGGCAGAGGATACTATGAACTGCCGAGTGTATGGTTTGCAGATATATCATTACAGCATGACTTTGATCTTGGCAAATTCGGCAAGCTCACATTTATTGCAGATATCTACAATGTTTTTGATCAGCAGTCAATTCTCTCAGAATATACAGCAGACGCATCAAACTTTGGTGATGCAAACGGATGGGCAGGCCCGATGAACTGGGATGTTTCCATACTTTATCAGTTCTAGTATAATAGATATATTAGGATAAAAAAAAGGCTCCCGGAAGGGAGCCTTTTTTTATGGAGCTGGCGGGGATCGAACCCGCGACCTTGTGAATGCCATTCACACGCGCTCCCAACTGCGCTACAACCCCAGTAAAGACCTTAATAACAGCAAAAAGGCAGATTGTCAATATTTTAGTTATTACTGCTTCTATCTGTAAGGGACTTTATCATAAAACGCTTTTCTTCTATAAAGCTGTCAAGTATTTCAGATAATGTGAAAAGCTCCGAAAAATCGCATGCCCCATCTCCTGAAATTCGGTAATTGTCGTACATCGACCTGCCGATATTAAGCAGGATATTATCCCTCCTTTTTGTGTAAAGCCTGAGCTGATACCTTTGTTTTTCTATTTCAAAGGCAATTTTCAGGTCTCTCAGGGTATCAGAGAAATAAGTCCGAAACCTTGCGGCAATATCATTAAAAAAATCAATGAAATCCATAAGAGCTCTCCCTAAAAAATATTGACAAAAAGCAATACATATATTCTAATTGCTTCCGATGCCGAAGTGGTGGAAATGGTAGACACGCAGGTCTCAAAAATCTGTGACCCCCGGGTCGTGTGGGTTCAATTCCCACCTTCGGCATTCTTATTTTATATAAAATAAATCAAATATCCACAAAAATATGAAAGGATATGACATGTCAGAAGTCAGAGTCAGATTTGCCCCTTCCCCAACCGGGTACCTTCATATAGGGGGAGTAAGAACAGCGCTTTATAACTGGCTGTTTGCAAAAAATAAAAAAGGCGTTTTTATACTTAGAATTGAGGATACTGATCTGGACAGATCAAAAAGCAGGTTTACTGATATAATACTGGACGGCTTTAAGTGGCTTGAGCTTAATATAGATGAAGGCCCGTATTATCAGTCGGACAGGCTGGATATATACAGAAAATATGCTATCAGCCTGCTGGAACAGAAAAGGGCATATAAATGCTTCTGTACTCCGGAAGAGATAGAGCTAAGGAAAAGGCAGAAGAAGATATTCCAGTATGACAGATACTGCCTTGACAGACAGGAAAAAGAAGGCGACTTTGCCATAAGGTTTCTGGTTCCTGAAGGAAGTACCAGCTTTACAGATATGGTAAGGAAGGATATAGATTTTTCAAACAGCCAGTTTGAGGATTTTGTCATACTCAGAAGCAATGGGATGCCCACCTACAATTTTGCAGTTGTTATTGATGATGCACTTATGAATATAAGCCACGTCATAAGGGGGGATGACCATATCACCAATACACCGAAGCAGATCCTGTTGTATAAGGCGCTTGGTTTTGATGTACCTGAATATGCCCATCTTCCCATGATCCTGGGAGGTGACGGCAAAAGGCTGTCCAAGCGTTATGGAGCAACATCCACTGAAGAATACAAAAAGATGGGGATACTTCCGGAAGCACTGCTTAATTACCTTGTAAGGCTTGGATGGAGCCACGGCGACCAGGAGATCTTCTCTCTTCCAGAGCTGATAAAGCTCTTTGACCTTAAGGGTATCAACAATTCGCCTGCTGTTTTTGATATAGAAAAGCTTGAATGGGTAAATAACCAGCACATGAAAAACATGCCATCTGAGGGGATCTTGAACCATATAAATGAAATATGCGCTGATCATGAATTTTTAAGGCAGCCGGTACAGCTTCAGCTGGATATTATTGATCTTTTTAAGAGCAGGGCAAAAAGGCTTACAGATATAATGGAAAAATCTGTTTATATCTACAGTGACAGTTTTGAGACTGATATTGTACAGTCCGCTAAATATCTGAATATAAAGGTCAAGCCGGCTCTGGAAGAGCTTTTGCTGATATATGATAAATCCCCTGATGCCATTGCAGAAGAGTCTGAAATGGAATCTGCATTTAAGAGCATTATATCAAAATACGGCATAAAGATGGTACAGCTTGCCCAGGCTGTGAGGGTGGCAATTACAGGCACAAACCAGAGCCCGGGCCTTTTTGAGATTATCAGCCTGATCGGCAGGGAAAGGACATTAAAAAGGCTTCAGGATGCCATAAATTCAATAAAGGAGGAAATAGCATGACTGGTATAAAACAGGAACTCACATCAAGGGGACTCATCTATCAGTATACTGACGAGGAGATCTTCTCAAAGCTTGACAATGAAAAAATGACCTTCTATATTGGGTTTGATCCCTCAGCTGATTCTCTGCATATTGGAAACCTGATCCCGATACTGAATATGATGCGTCTTCAGAAAAAGGGCCATACAGCGATTGCTGTAATAGGCGGAGGAACTGGGCTTGTCGGTGATCCAAGCGGAAAGACCGAGATGCGAAAGCTTCTTAACCTTGAGGATATAGACAATAACCTTTCAGGGATAAAGTCTGTTCTGGAAAAGTTCCTTGACATTGAAAAGGCTGTAATTGTGAACAATGCCGACTGGCTAAAGGATATAAATTATATAAAATTTTTGAGAGATTTCGGCAAGGATATCAGCGTAAATAAGATGCTTGCCTCAGAAAGCGTTAAGCTGAGGCTGGAGAGCGGGCTTTCTTTGCTTGAGTTTAATTATATGATACTTCAGGCCTATGACTTCTACTACCTGGCAAGGGAATATGGCTGCGACCTTCAGATGGGTGGCCAGGACCAGTGGGGAAATATTATTGCAGGTATCGACCTTATAAGAAGGAAACTGAATAAAAAATCCTATGGTGTGACATTTCCACTTATACTTAAATCCTCAGGTGAAAAATTCGGGAAATCAGAAAAAGGTGCTGTATGGCTTACGGAGGATAAGACCTCACCCTATGAGCTATATCAGTTTTTCAGAAATGTTGAGGACCGGGACCTGGAAAGATTCCTGCTTCTTTATACTCATCTTCCTGAAGATGAGGTCAGGGAACTGTCAGCAGCGGATTCTTCTCTGATAAACAGGGGAAAGGAGATACTTGCATTTGAAGTTACAATGCTCGTGCATGGTTTTGAAAAGGCCAGGGAAGCTTATATAGAATCAACAAAGATCTTCGGCCAGTATGACAGGGAGAATAAGATAATGACCTCATCATCAATAAAGAATATAATTATCGATGATTCTGAAGGGCTTGATGCGGTGCTGGTAGATCCTGCAGAACTCAAGCAGGGCATTAATATTACTGATTTTTTGACAAGATATGAGATAGCATCGTCAAAAAGCGATGCAAGAAGGCTTATCAGCCAGGGCGGGCTTTATATAAACAGCAGCAGGGTTGAAAACATTTCTGAACAGGTCAGTCTGGATGATTTTAAGGAAAATACAATGATGATAAGGAAAGGCAAGAAGAAGTACTATAAGTTTGCTGTAAAGTAAATAGATATTATTGTAATTTCAAGGTTATAATGGTGTTCCTGATTCAGGAACACCATATATTTTTTACATTAGAAGGACGATCTGCGGTCTCCTAAATTGAATATCTAAGGCCAATGTAGAACAGCCTTTCAGCTTTTGCATAACCCTTTATAAATTCATAATCTTCATCAAGCAGATTATCAATACGGATATATGCCACCAGGCCGTCAGCAAACTGCCTTGAGATCCCTATGTTCAAAATGAAGTATTCATCAAGTGTAATTCTTACAGTATTATAATCCTCGTCGTAAGTATTATCATCCCTGCCTGATACGTATGAAATCTCTGACCAGAGGTTTATTTCATAGGGGAGAAGTGTGTCCAGGATGAATGAATGCTTGTACTTAGGCCTCCTTAGGAGTGTTTCTCCTGTCTCAAGGTTCTCAGCATAAAGCAATGTCGATAAGAGCTTCAGATTGAGATACTGGCTGATCTTATGATCTGCCGACAGCTCAAAGCCCCTGGTTTCAGCCTTGCCTATATTATAGTACTGCCAGTTGAGGCTGTCAAAATCAATGAGTTCCTCATAGCGGTTATGAAAATAGCATAAGCTGAAATTCAGCTGTTTTTCTGGAAATTCCTGAGACAGGGAGAATTCATAGGATAATGATCTTTCACTCTCAAGGCCTGCATTGCCATATGGGGAATAAAGCTCATACAGGGAGGGGACCTTGAATCCGGTGCTTATATTGGCATATATGGTCGTGCCTGTACTTGAAATTTTATAAAATGGCGTTATCCTGTATGTTAGGCTTTTGTCTGAAGGAAAGCTGTCATGGCGTAGCCCGGCTATTATGCCGAAAGAATCAGTTGAATGGTTCAATTCAATGAAAAAAGAGTCTGAGGTCTGTTCTTCTTTGCTCATTGAATCATGATATGGCCCGTAGCCATCTTCACTGTAGTAATCATAGGACATGCTGCTTGTATTCTGTTCATAACCCAGCACCAGCTTATTATACAAATTTGCTGTAATCTTATACTGATCAAGCTGTCCGTCATATAGAGAATCTATAATATCAGTGCTTAATTCATCCGGTTTGTTCTGATAGGACCTTTCGGTATCAGTCCGGCTTAAATAAAGGTTCAGCTTAAGAATATCAAGGTCAAGGATTAAATTGTTGATGAAGCTGCGGTATCTGTTGCCTGACATATAGTTAGGGTCATCCCCGTAATCACCCCCGAAAAGGTCAATGTTAGATTTTGCATAGCTGTGCCTGTAGAGAGAGCTGAAGGTCAACCTGCCATAGTCAAGGGTTGCTTTAAGGCTCCCATATGTTTTTCTATACGGGTCATTGTCATTATTATAGAGGAGATCTGGATCGGATGCATAAAGTTCATTCTGGTATTCATTTCCAATATTGAGGTCTATAGAGAAAAGACCCTGCGAAAAGCCTGCATAAATATTCTCATAGTGGCCTTCTGCGGAAGTGATACCGGCATTTATTGAAAGATGCAGCGGGTCAGGGCTGGAAGATTCCCTGGAAATAATGTTTATAACTCCGCCCATTGCATTTGTGCCATGGACAGATCCCTGTGAATCCTTAATTATCTCAATCCTTTCTATCTCACCTATCGATATATTGTTGAAGTCAAAACTGCCGTCAACTGTAGAAGGATCATTGATAAGCACGCCATTGTAGAGGACCGCTGTGTGTGACGGCCTTGCACCTCTTATAAACATGGATGAAGCCTGGCCATCCATGCCGTTCCTTACAAGATAAAGGCCTGAATAAAGATTGAGCAGGCTGGACAGGTCCTTTACACAGCTCTTTTCTATATCTTCCCTGGTTATTACTATGGCTGATGGAGAAATATTATCAAGAGGAACTGAGATGTGCGAGGATGTAATTATTACCTCATCATAATAGACAGTTTCAGCCTGAATAAAAGATACCGCTGTAATCACCCCGAGAATGATTATTAAGACTCTTCTCATTGGAAAAACTCCTTTATTAATTTTTATCTAAAACAAAAAAACATGGCCTCCCAGGTTTTTTTAATTGTCTTTAATAAAAAAACCCGACTTCCCAGGTTTTTTTAATTGTCTTTAAAAATAAAAAAACCCGGCCTCCCAGGGTGAAAGTCGGGATATGATATCCATTATCAGCTTCCTCCCTCGAAGAAGTATTTGACAGAAGGTATTCTGACTTGCGGATCATCCTAATTACTGCGCCTTCCCGGGCTTGACCCAGTGGCTTTATGCAGCTTTCGTCCTCGCTTACAGCGGCGGGGCCGTGACGGATTTGCACCGTCTTCCCTTTTTTATATTTTCTATTCTTATCAAATAGAAATATTTGTCAATTATTTTTTTACAACAAATTTTCCTGTCTGCTTGTTTGATCTTGCAAAAGTGCCCTGTATGCCATTATCCATGATTGTACCGTTAAACCTTACAGAAGAGCCTTCCAGGTTTATTGAAAAAGAGACATATGGTTCAAAAACATCAAGGTCATGGATCCTGAATGTCCCTATGTTCCTTGTGGCCTCCTGGGAAAAAACACCGGAATCTTCAGTCTTTTCAAGGGACATCTTGTGGGATATAATGATTTTATTGCCTGCAGGCTGAATATTAAGTACTATTGAGATATAGCCTGTGCTGATGGGCCTGCTTATCAAATTATCAGCTGCCCTGCCAGTATAACTCCCTGATATATCGCAATAGTTTTCAGGGATCTTTATTCCAATTTCCTTGAGGTATTTAAGGTAATCAGGTTTGAGAGAGCTTATGTAATTTTCAGTAATACCCTTGAAATCACCGGATCTTTTATTGAAGTTATCATATATGTAATCGAGGACCCTCCCGCCGTATGAAGATAAAACCGTATATTCTGGGGGCTTATTATGGACTGTGACATTTATGTAATCCTTCAGTACAGCGGCAATCCATTTTGCAAGCTTTACAGAGTCAAGCATGGCATCAGGGTTAAGTTCCTTGTAAAGCTGAATGTCTTCACTGTTTATACGTATGCTGTATACGATGATATTGTCTGTTATCAGATTAATGCTGTCATTCATATAGCCTATGTCTATATTCCTGTTTTCCTGGCTGAAAAAGCTGTTCAGATTATCGCAGATGCTGCCTGTTCTATCCTCTCTTGTGCTGAACTTACCTTTGCTGTCCAGGGCGAAAAGACCTATGTACTGGTTTCTTATCAGGATATAGCGGTCTTTGATATTCTCAGGAAAGAAATCATGACTGATATATATGACAGGCCTTTTCCTGATCTTAATATCAATGCTGTTTGATGTCAGGAGATTGCTCTTTACAAAGAGAACAGCATTCATCTCTTCTCCTGGTTTAATGTCCTCAAACTCAGGCAGCACAGCGCTGATTTCCTTATGGGATGCTGAAACCATCCTGGCATCTTTATCGCCTATGCATACAGAATTCTCATCCATCTGGGAGGAAAAGCTTTTTCCCCTTATTGTTAATTCTTCTCCGCAGTATAGAATATCCGGTTCGACAGATATGATCGTAGGATTTTCAAGTACAGTGATTTCAGGTGTTTTTAATAAATGCCCTTCATAGAATAATTCAGGGACAACTTCTCCAGGGTCGGTTTTTTTGGGTATCTGTGCAAATATCTCCTTTTGAGTTACATTTAGTATTATGCCCTCTGAACCGGAAAATTTAATAGTATATTTTGATTTATCAGGGAAGAAATTATTGCCCATGATCTTTATGTTTCCTCCTGGATGCTGGGCTTTTGGATTTATTACAGAGATTTTCATATTGAATGCATCAGGGATGATGAGTGTCTTTATGATAAAGTACAGGCCTATGGCAAGAAACAGGATTCCTGCAATCATTACAATTCTATACAGCGGATTTGCAGGCAGGAATGATCTCTGTTTTATCGGGGCATTGATATCCTTTATTTCCTTTAAGGCTTTAGGGCTTTTAAGGTTCTTTTCAGACTCAGGGGAAATTTCAGAAGATCCCTCTTTGGCTGTATTTTCCCCGTTACTGCCAAAATCTGCAGATAGCGGATTATAGAATATCATGACCACTGGATCAGGGTCATTGATCTGCCCAAGTCTGATTTTGTCATTATCCCTGAGCTGATGGTCGCTGGTTATCTGCTTATTATTCACAAATGTACCATTATTGCTTTTCCTGTCAATAAGTACATACCCTCCCCAGTTTTCAGAAAGCTCGGCATGCTTCCTTGATACACTCTTTTTATCAATAATTATGTCAGCGTTTTCCCTTCCCAGGGTATATTTGCTTTTTTCAAGTATAATCTGCTTTTCCTGGCCAGAGGTTCTTATAACCAGATAAGGGCGCTTTGTTATGCTTATCTTCTTGATGCTTTTTGAACTGCTTTCCATCTTTTCCACCAAACAAAAGTATTTTCTTTATATGCTTTTTAATATATAATATTATATCAGAAAATAAATAAAAAGTTTTTTGTGAGGATGCATATGGATGAAGATCTGAAATCTTTTAATGTTTCAAGGTTTCAAAGCCCCTCCCAGGATCCTAAAGATGAACTCTTTTTTGATCTTGAAGCACTATATCCTGTAATAAACAGCTCCATAAAGTCAGGTAAGATCCCTGCAATCATAAAAGAGCTCAATGCTTTCAGCAGTTATCTTACAAGCAGGATTAAAGGTGAAAAGGACAGCAGGACTAAAGCGGATTATGAGCTTATTGCCTTCACGCTGAAGTTTTCATCAGATACTCTGGATATGCTTGATAAGGTTTTAAGTTAGACAAAAGCCTAATAAAGCTCTGATAGTATTTTGTAAAGATAGGTTATCTCTTTTTTGACAATAAAATTCGACACATACTGCAAAGGGACCCCGGACTGTATCTCTTCAGCATATTGCAGAGCTTTCTGAAAGAAGTTTGAGGCCTTTTCGTTCTGTCCGGTCTTTGTCAGAAACTCGCCTGCAAGGGTAAATATCTCTACCAGGAATGGCCTGCACTGGATCTCTTCAAAAATCGGGATTGCAGCTTCTATATAGTGCAGGGCATCATCATAGTTATTGTTTTTAAGCATCAGTTCAGCAATCCTGCTGTTAATCCTTGCTATCAGCAGATTGAAACCAAATTTAAGGGCCTTTTTCTTCAGATTAAGCAGGTTTATTATCAGATCCTCGTTGCTTTTCTCGTTTTCTTCAATATAACTCAGAAAAACAGCAGATTCTATGAATCTGTAATAATCCTTGTCCCTGCGGGCCAATTCAAGTGATTTTTGAAGATAATCAGATGCATCTATCATTTTTTCCTGATGATGGGATATTTTAGCAAGATAGTAATAGCCATCTATAAAAGTGTCTTTGAGGCCAAAATCATCATCGAATTCCATTGCTTTTCTAATATACTGCTCTGCCTCTTCCATATTCCCGATATCGAAGAGAAGCAGCCCCTTGTTTAGAAAGCCTATGGCGGTTCCCCTTTTGTCCTTTATATTCTGCCTTAATTCAATGGATGAATCTATATTATCCAGGCTTCTGTCATAAATACCCATGTGCCTCAGTATTACTGAAGTATTGTTGAGACCCTGCCCTATACCCTGTTTATAGTCAATCTGCCTTGCAACAAGCAGGCTCCTCTCGTTGGCCTGCAGTGAATCGTTTATCTTTCCAAGGTAAAAGTAGCTGAGTGCAAGATTGGAAAGGCATCTGAAAAGATCTATCTTATTGTTTATATTCTCCAGTATTCTCATTGCTTCAGCCAGATACTTTATTGAAAGCTTGTAGTTGCCAAGCCTGGTGTATATATGCCCTATATTGTTCAGGTTCTTGGCAATCCAGATCTTATTATTAACCTCTTTTTCATATATAAGAGCTTCCAGAAAAATTCTCAGGGCATCTTTCAGCCTTCCGTTTTTAAGCTCTGTAAGGGCTATCCTGTTCATGGATGATGCTATCCCGACCTTGTCATCCTTGAGGGTGAACAATTCCCTGCTTTTAACAAAGAATTTTTTAGCAATATCATTCTTCCCTGTCTGGTAATAGAGCCATCCGAGGTGCTGCAGGATCTTTGCCTTGTCTAATATCCTGTTCTTCTTTTTGGCAATCCCATAGGCCTTCTCATAATATGTTTTTGCATTTTTTGTATTGCCCCTTGTTTCTTCAATTTCTCCATTTGCAACATAGGACCTGATCAGACCAATATCAAAAAAATCCTCACCTTCCTGGCTCTTCGCTATGTCAATAGCCTTGGATATCAGATCTATCGCCTGCTCGTAAAAATAAAGATCCTTGGCGTTTTCCCCGGCCTTGATAAAGAAATAGAATGCCTTGTTATACTCTCCGGCCTTTTCATAAAGATATGCAAGCTGTGTATATATAGGGCTGAGATTATCTTTGTACATGTCTTCGTAGGTTTGTGCAATCTTAAGATATAATCCTGACCTTTCATCAGGGGGTACAGACGATAGAATAATATTTTTTAGCTTTAAGGGATTAAGATAAAAGTGCTTGCCCTCACGGTCTTCAATGAGAAGGTTTCGTTTAAGAAGCATATCTATTCCGGACAGGGTCTCATCCCTGGTATAGGATGATATAATAAGCAGCACATCAAGCTCGATCCTGTCAACAAAGAAGGACATCAGGGTTAGTATATCCTTTGCAACGGGCTCAAGCTGCACTATCCTCTTTTTATAAATCTCATCAACATTTATTGGTATGTTCAGAGCTTTCTTGCTCGCAAGGTCTTCCAGGGGCAGGTCCCTGCTCTCGACATTGATAAGCCATTTATTCCTGCGCTTATAAAGTATGCTCTGCTCGGTAAGGAATTTCATCGATTCAGATATATGAAGAGGGCACCCGGCAGTATCTTCATATATTCTGCTTACAAAAATGTCCGGAACCTTTGATACACCTATCATTTGAGAAACAAAGCCTTGTGTGTCTTCTAAGGAAAGGCCTTTAAGATTCTGCCTGGCAAAATAATCCTGAGATGTATCCAGTTCATCCTGATCAAAAAGGTTCGTAAGCTTTAAAAGCCTGTCATTATAGCTTATTACAAAGGATATAGGTATAGTATCGTATTTTTTTACTGTGTTTGTTATAAGATAATGAAGCAGTTTTTTATTAAAGGTGTTTGCATATTCATAGTTGGAAAGGAAGAATATTACCGGGTTATTCTGGGATATGAAGCAAAGGATATCGAACAGCTTCTTGAACTGGATATTTATATCCATATCCTGCGGAAGATTATGAAACATGCTTCCAATAACGCCTGTAATAAAATCATCACCCATGAGCTTCATGTTGGGAATGAATCTGGAAAAGAAAGAATAGATCTCCTCTATTTTGTTCTCTCCTATCTTGATATTTCCCTTTTCCATGAAATATATAATATTTTCAAATATATCCTCAAATGCCTGGAAAGATCCCTTATGCTCAGGAAAATACCTGCCTGAAAGACAGAGATAGCCAAGCCTTTTAGCTATATTCTCATATTCTGACATCAGCCTGAGCTTGCCAATACCAGGCATTCCTTCAATAAACAGAACAAAGGATTTAAATCTGTTATCCTCGGAGGTTAACTCCTTGAACTTTTTTAGCTCATCTGCCCTTCCAATAAATGCAGGCTCGAAAAGCCTGGTCTGTATCTTTTCCTTTGCAGCTTCTGATTCAAGAAATATGGTTGGCTTCAATATTCCTATTTTCAGGAGGTCCTCCAGGATATCATCTGCAGACTGATACCTGTCAATAGGGTCTTTTTCCAGAAGCTTGAATATTATCCGGTCCAGATCCTCTGGTATTTTTGGTTCAATGCTGGATGGTGCCGGCGGCTTTTCATTAATGTGTTTCATAAGGATTTCAATGGGATTATCGCTTGTAAAAGGTTTCTGGTCTGTCAGGACTTCAAAAAGAATCACACCAAAGGAATAAAAATCAGACCTTATATCGATTTTTGTTCCAGAGCTCTGTTCAGGGGACATATATGATACAGTGCCGGTGATTGCACCACCTAATGTAAACTCTCCTGAGGAGATTCCTACTCTTTTTGACAGGCCGAAGTCCATAAGTTTGGAGATATTGTTTGGTGTGATTATTATGTTTGTTGGTTTCAGGTCCCTGTGAATAATATCCAGTGAGTGTATATAGCTTAATGAGGAGGATATCTGCATGAATATGTGAAGCACCGATTCAAGGTAGGATTCATAATAGTTTTCGTGGCTCTGCATTAGGGCTTCCTTCTGCATGGTAAAATACTTCTTTAGACTGTCCCCCTCGATGAATTCCATTATAATAAAGTGGTAATCGCTATGCTGGCCATGATTAACGACCTGGACTATATTAGGATGATATATATTTGACATTACGAAAAATTCCCTGTTAAAGCGCTTAAGTTCTACATCCTGGGGTTTGTAAATCATTTTCAGAGCAAAGATTTCGCCTGTCGGCAGGTCTTTTGCCTTGTAAACGGCTCCCATGCCGCCGACTCCAACTTTTTCTAAAATCTCATAGCGGTCCTGTATTATTATGCCTATCATGGCAATTATTATAGAATAAATGTTTTCAATTTACAACTTAATAAATCATCAGTATAATTCTTCAGGATATTTAGAGAGTTCTTAAGATATTTTATTGCTGGGTTTATAAGAAATTAAATATGAAAGGATAATATATCAGATGATAAAAGCCAAGATAGTCAAGTATGCAAAGCTTCTTTATGAAAATGGACTTAACCTGTCAATGTCCGGTAATATCAGCATTTTAAGCGATAACCTTATCTATATAACGCCCAGGGGTATGTTCAAGGCACAGTTAAGGCCTGAGGATATATCCATTATTGACAGGGAGGGCAATATTATCAATAATATACCCCCGTCCTCGGAATTCAGAATGCATATTGAAATTTATAATGCCAGAGATGATATATCTTCTATAGTACATGCTCACTGTTTCTATTCTTCATTAATAGGGGTCTTGCCATTAGACCTCTCTGAATTTGCACTCTTTGCTGAAGCAATAATAAATATAGGGATTCCTGCCAGGATAGATTATTATCTGCCTTCATCGGTTGAGCTTGCTGATGCAGCAGCTGCGGCCGTTAAGAAATCGGATGTTTTAATTATGGCAAATAATGGACTTACCGCTGTAGGAGATGATATTGTAAAGGCATTCAGCAGGGTAGAATCTGCTGAGCATCTGGCAAAAGCTGTATACATGCTGAGAAATGAGCCGGAAGTGAAAAAGCTTGGTAAACAGGATATTGATGCTTTGCTGGATATTTGCAGAAAAGATGGGTGAGAAAAGTCTTTACACAAAAAAACACCTTGATGGCCTGCTGAAAAGATCAGATATCTTCCTGCCGGAGGCCCGGCTTGGCAAACTTTACCTTTTCCATGGGCTTATAAGGAAATATAATTCTGAATATGACCTTATAAGGACTGTTAACTTCGAGAACATCGTTAAAAAACACTATATTGACTGCTGTTATATTGGAAGATTTATCAATTTCAGGGCCCCTTTGCTTGATATAGGTTCCGGTGCCGGTTTTCCGGGCATAATTCTTAAAATAATCTTTCCTGAAAAGAGTATTATACTTGCTGAAAAAAGGTCAAAGAGGATAGATTTTCTTAATATAGCAATAAAAGAGGTCGGACTCGAGAATATTGAGGTATATCCTCACAGTGTCAATAATGGCTCAAAGATAGAATGTGCCTCAATTATAACCAGGGCAGTTGAGAAAATTGAAAAAACGCTTTCCAGGGCGGAAAGTCTGCTTAATAATGGGTCTATGGCATATTTTATGAAAGGCCCCAATGTTGATGCTGAAATAAAAGAGAAGTACGGTTCATTTATGTTTCATAAAAGGTATGATTACAGAATTCCAGGTACAGGACTGCAAAGGTGCCTGGTGGTCTACAGAAAATGCTTTTAATTATTTAATTGACCTAAAGCAGCTGAGGTATTATAAATATTCATTATGCAGGATAAAAGAGCCATAGTTTCACTATCAGGCAACCTCGACTATTTCAACATATATGATATACTTATGCTTTTGCATCTGGGAAGAAAGACAGGCGTCCTGACCATTGAAAACCAGGAAGAGAAGAGGCAGATTTTCATGCACCAGGGCATAATTGTATTTGCCATTTCCAGTGACTACAGGGACAGCCTTGCAAAATACATGGTTGAAAACAACTTTATATCAAGTGAAATGCTCAACAAGGGATACAGGATCATGAAGCAGAACCCGGACAAATACAAATCCCCATGGGATATACTGGTGGAGAAGGATTTGCTGAATGAGCGCGTATTAAAAGGAGCTGCCGAGGATAATATCTCTCAGCTTATTTACTCACTCTTCAGGTGGAAAAACGGCATATTTCAGTTTTCTAATTTTGGCCGGTTGCCGGAACATGCTATAATTGTCAATATTGATCCGCAGACCCTTGTGATGGAAGGAGTCAGGATGAGCGATGAATGGGAGGAGATACACAAAGATTCACCCAAAGAGGATATAATACTGCAGGTAAACCCGGATATTGACCCCAACAGCCAAAAGCTGGACCTGACAGATGTTGAATGGAAGATCCTCGGAAAGGTCAACGGGAACCGTTCAGTCCTGGATATATGCAAGGAGGCGAAATACCTCAATGAATATGAAACATTAAAGATCCTTACAGAGCTTTATAAAAAGAAGATAATCCTTCCTTCTGAAAAGAGGGTTGAAGATGTTGATAACCCGGACATTGGCGAATCCTCGTCATCAATAAGTATATTCAGCCTGGAGACTCTGCACGCAGGATCCAGGAACAGAAAGAAATCAGAAAAAGTGGCTGATGAAGGCAAAACTGAGAAAAAACCTTCTGAGGACATGGAGAAACTAATTACCTCACAGGCAGTCTTAAGAGGGAAGATCGTTATCACAGAGAAGGGGGTCAAGACAAGAACCCTTATTATAACCGGTGAGCCTATGATAATCGGTTCAAGCAATGACTGCGACGTCCCCGTGCAGACAGAGTCATTTGATGTTCCATTAAGATATGCGACAATATATCTGGAGGGGATGAGCTATTATATACGTTCAAACGGGGAAAAAATGATTCTTATCAACAATCAGGAATATCTTGAGAAAGAGCTGGAAAGATTTGATGAGATCCAGATAGGGGATTTTTCAATAATCTTTTCATAAATTATCATAAAGGCCCGATGATCAGTAACTTTTTATTTCATCCTTGAGGCTTCTTGTCATGACGCTTTTTATAGCATCTTTAATGGCCTTGTTTCTGTAAAGGATATTATAGACTTCAAAGCATATCGGCATTTCAATTCCAAGCCCCTTTGCAAGCTTATAAACAGATTTGGTTGTGCTTATCCCCTCTGCAATGCTTTCGGTCGACGATATTATTTCCCTGAGTTTTTTCCCCTTTCCAAGCTGGTACCCGACAGACCTGTTACGGCTCAGTTTCCCCGTAGCAGTCAGTACAAGGTCTCCCAGTCCGCTGATCCCAAAAAGGGTATTTCTGTCTGCACCCAGCTTTTCACCAAGCCTGGCTATTTCTGCCAGCCCCCTTGTAATCAGGGCAGCCTGGCTGTTGGTTCCAAGGCCCAGTCCGTCAAGTATTCCGGATGCAATGGCAATAATGTTCTTTATTGCTCCTCCGATCTGAACCCCTATGGTGTCTTCATTTGTGTAGCAACGGAAATAATCATTTGACAGAATCTTCTGAATAATCCTGGAGAATTCCATATCCTTTGATGCGATTACACAGGTCGTTGGCTGTCTCTTTGCAACCTCAAGGGCAAAAGTTGGCCCTGATAGAAATCCTGCATACTTGGTGTATTTTGGTGGGAGGAAATCCTGTATTATCTGACCAGGAAGCTTGAGGGTCTCATTTTCAATGCCCTTTATTGCAGAAATAATGTAGTGATTTGATGTTATTAGCTGGCCTGATGTGGACAGAACATCCCTCAAAAATTTGCTGGGTATAACGAACAAAACAAGATTTGATGAATCAAATGCTTCTTTTAGGCTGAGAGTAGGGGTTACTCGACCGGATACCCTGATCCCCTTGAGGAATACCCTGTTTTCCCGATAGCTGATAATACTCTCATAAGCCCTTTTGTCATGACACCAGAGAAGGACATCAAGCCCGTTATCGGCAAATAGATTTGAAAGAGCTGTGCCCCAGCTTCCATCCCCGAGAATTGAAATATTCTTAAAAATGCATTTCATTTCTTCTTATAATCCTCTTGATATTTTCCCTGTGCATTATCAGGAGAATAATAAATATGATAACAAAAAATAAGAAAATGTTAAGGGAAATATCATATGTACTGACTGGCAGGAAATAAATTAAACCCAAAACAGAAAAAAATGATCCAAGTGATGCAATCGATGAAATCTTAAATATTATGGCAATGAGAATAAATAAAGCAATATAGATTAGAGCATAATACCATGAAAAAAATGCAAGAATTCCGATAGATACAGAAACGCCCTTGCCTCCCCTGAACCTGAGAAAAACAGAAAAGCAATGTCCAATTACGGCAAATATCGCAAAGAAGTATACATTCCGGTCAAAAGGCATATAGGCAGTATAGATGCTTAAAGGCAGATAGCTTTTTAAGAAATCACAGACAAAAGTAAGAAATCCCCAGAGGAACCCGAGATTCCTGGCAACATTTGCTGCACCTGTATTTCCGCTTCCAAGCTTTCTTATGTTTTTG
The DNA here is from genome assembly GCA_964389675.1 of uncultured Candidatus Sumerlaeota bacterium. Lineage (GTDB taxonomy): Bacteria > CAYMEV01 > CAYMEV01 > CAYMEV01 > CAYMEV01 > CAYMEV01. The sequence continues at coordinate 52,820 of CAYMEV010000017.1, read as the reverse complement.
CCTTTTAATCTGGAGAACAGCACACCTGAGGGGATAGAGCCTAAAAGATAAAATCCCAGGAAAAAAAATACAGTACTCAAGCTATCCTATCTGAATTCCTTTTCTATTTTATAATTCAGTTCTTTGCTGTCCCGAAGAAGCCTTTCAAGCTCACTGCCGGATTCAGAAAGATTCTGCTTTTCTTCAAGGAGGAATGTTTTATGTGATGAGAATATGGATTTTATATTGTTTTCCACCTCAAGAATATGATGCGACATCTCCCTTTGGAGAATACCCCAGAGATTTTCCTTCAGTTCAAGGGCTTTTGCCTGGAATTCCCTTCTCATTTTTTTCCTTTTATAGGGGAATAAAATAAAACCATATCCAGCCAGGGTAATTGTAAGCAATATGCCGGTGATATCGATTAAAGCTCCTTCAAGTATCCCTACAAGCGTAATCCCAGTCCCGACAGCTAGGCCCTGCATAGCAAGAAATCCCTTGAAACTCTGGCTTATATTGTTTTTCAGCTCGGTGCTTTCACGCTCAACATCAATTTCCCTGTATATTTTGCTGTTTTCGAGTGCAGTGAAATAAAGCTCCTTTTCTCTGTCAATATACTCTCTCTTAAGCAAGAGGTCCATATCAGAGCTTTTTTTTGCTATATTGCTGGTAATATAATCTATGGACTGGTTATATAAAGCTTTGCAGGTTACAGATGTGAAGTGGCTTATCTTGTCGATTTCCATGGAAATCTGGCTTAATGGATTGTCCTTCTCATTGAGAAATCTTTCAAGTTCAAGCCTTATATGTTTCCTTCGAAAAACCTGCTTGAAGATAAAGCCAAGATTGATTGTCTGGTTGATAAACAGAATCATCCTCTGGATAAAGCTGGCGAATATATCATCAATATTATCCTTATACCTGGAAATGTTTTCAAGCATGTCCTTTTTTGTCACATTTATGAATGAGTCAAGTTTATCAATGTAAAAAAGATCTGTATTTATATATTCCAGCTGATTAGAGATTATTTTATGATTATCCAGAATTATGCTGATCAGGCTTCTTAGAGGAGATGTTAGCTTTAATGCTATCTTCTTGTTAGAGCTTAGCCTTTCTAGCAGATAATCAAGCACATTTTTTATTCCCTTTTTTTCATATCTGGAGGAAATAAGGAAGATCTCAGGCTTTATATCAAGTATCTTTATGAGATTGTCATTGACATACTGATGTATGGTTTCGAGTTCTTCGCTGTTTACAAGATCTATCTTATTAATGCAGAAGATAAGTTTTCGATCCCATTTGCCCCTTATCATTTTGAGAAAGCTTATTTCTGACTCAGAAAGGGGCCTTTCTGTAGATGTAAGAAAGATTATAAAATCAGCAAGCTTTATATATGACTCGGCTATTTCCTGATGTTCCCTGATTATGCTGTTTGTTCCGGGGGTATCCACAATATCCATCTGGCCTGTCAGATCAGTTTCAGCATGTATAAACTCTATACTGCTGTCAGACTGCCTGTTTCTGTTTGTAATTATATTTATTTTGCTGGTGGTTGGCGTCACTCCTATATCAAGTATATCTGAACCTAAAAGTGAATTAATAAATGATGATTTTCCGCTGTTGTACTCTCCTGCGACCAGGATCGTAAAGGGGCTGCTTAGGCTTTCAGACAGCTCCTTCATCCTCTCAGGCATTTCTTCAAGGCTAAGCGCTTTAAAGACTGAAAAGGCCCTTTGGAAGATCTCCTTTTCAGCATCTGTATATTTTTCAGGCAATATTATCATATATAACCCTAATTCTAATTATTATGATGTAAATGTTCAAACATAGTATAATCTATATATTATAAAAAAGGAAAAGGGAATAAATATATATTTATTCCCTTTTCCTGTACCACTGTCGGCTGTTATTTTGTAATTGTTACATACAACAGCTGGTTTTGCCTGACAATTCTAAGTAAAATTATTTTCCCTTCTTTTATCCTGTCCAGCTGAGTTTCAAAATCCTTTAATGTCCTGATACCTGACTGATTAACCTCAATTATTACATCCCCCACGCTAAGGACTCTGCTGAGCCTGTAGCTCCTGGAGTTGTCGATATTAATAATGACAAGCCCGCTGGTTATCTGTTCTGGTATGGAGAATCGGTTTCTCAGCTGATCATTGATTGGCATAAGAGTAAGCCCAAGGTCCTTGAACTCCTTCCTGTCCTTCTGCCCTGGTGATGAAGAACCTGAAGATATATAATCCTCCCTGTCCCCAAGCTTGACATTCATACTGTATTCTTTTCCATCACGCAGTAATTTTACCTTAATCTCAGCATCAGGTCCCTTCAGTGCAATGGCAGTTGCCAGCTGTGTGGAGTTTTTCATTTTTTCCCCGTCTATTTCAATGATTACATCTGCAGGCTGAATTCCGGCTTTTTCAGCAGGACTGTCTTCTGTTACATCAGAAACCAGCACTCCTTCCCTGGATTCCAGATCCAGTGCCTTAATAAGATCATCATCAAGATCCTGAATAGAAATACCAATCCAGCCTTTCCTCACATCTCCCTGCATAAGCTGTGGCAGGAGGGATTTGGCAGTATTTATAGGGACGGCAAATCCAAGCCCGTATGCATTTGCAATAATAGCTGAATTAATGCCTATTACCTCTCCCTTGAGATTTATCAGTGGTCCGCCGCTGTTCCCTGGATTGATCGATGCATCTGTCTGGAGATAATTGTCATACTGGCTGTTGCCAAGGCTTCTTTCTTTTGCACTGACAATCCCCTTTGTCACTGTATTGGAAAGGCCAAAAGGATTTCCAATAGCCATTACCCATTCACCAACCCTGGTTTCATCCGAGTTTCCCAGGTCTGCAAAAGGCAGGCCATCCGCATCGATCCTTATTAATCCCACATCAGTATCCGGATCCCTTCCGATTATTTCAGCCGAGTATTTGGTTCCGTCATAGAGTATGACATCAATCTCGTCCGCATCTTTAATGACGTGGTTATTTGTGAGGATATAGCCGTCTTCTGAGATTATAAAGCCAGATCCGAGGCTTTGCGCCTGGAATTCTCTCTGGTAACCGTATTCGTTTCCGAAAAACCGGCTGAAAAAATCATCAAAGAATGGGTCATTCTGGAAGGGTGACCTTCTCTGAACTGTCTTGGAAGTATTGATATTTACTACGACAGGGTTAAGCTTCTGAGCCAGATCGACAAAAGGATTATCGTATGATTCCTGATCAATTGGTAAAACTGCCTCTTCCTGGCGGTCTGTGATATTTGATAAATTGTATGGCCTTCTGGCATCCTGAGTTTTGCAGGCACTCCCCAGAATGAATGATGCAATCATTACAAGCATAATAAGTGAACTAATGATGATACCGTTAATATATTTTTTCATTCTTGCCACCTCCTTTTTTATCTTTAACAGTGTTAATTGATTCCCTGTTTAATTTTTATTCACTGTTGTCCTGGTCAATTTTATTGAACATATCAATCTCTGCAAACCTTCTTATTTTCATCTGTGCTTCTGAGAGCGGCACCAGTGCATTTTCGACATCCTTTTCCTGAAGTGTTTTCTGGTAGTCCTCTGTAATCTTTTTTAAAAGCCTGATCATTTCGTGCTCCATCTGCACAATCTTTTCCCTCATATTGAAAATTACCTCAATTCCTGCCAGATTAACACCAAGGTCGTTTGAAAGCCTGAGGATCATCTTGATCTTTTCAAGGTCCTCATCACTGAAAAGCCGTGTATTCCCTTCAGTGCGGGTTGGCTTGATAAGCCCCTTTCTCTCATATAACCTGATGGTTTGAGGATGAATATCAAGCAGGCTTGAAACAACTGAGATTGAGTATAAACCTCTTTTAGCCATCAAATTCCTCCATATCAGCTATATTTTAATATTTCTTTTCTGGGATGGTAGGGATTCCTGCTTTCAAACTGCCTTATGAGATTCTGGGAATCCAGATCAACCGATTCAGGCACTACGATCTTCAGCTTTACAAAATGATCCCCCCTTTGAACTCCCTTCTGATCGGGAACTCCCTTGTTCCTGAGGCGAAGCACCTGTCCGCTGTTTGTGTTTGGAGGTATCCTGAGCATGGTCACGCCGTCCACAGTGGGTATTTCAATCTTTGCACCAAGGACAGCTTCTTTTATCGTTATAGGGACCTCAGTATAAATATTATTTCCTTTTCTTTCAAAGTACGGGTGCGCAGGTACTCTGGTAATTATATAAAGGTCACCGTCAGGGCCTCCGTTCCTGCCGGCATTGCCTTTGCCCTCGACTCTTATCTTGGAGCCGTTGTCAACACCCGGGGGTATTTTCACGCTTATCTTTTCTTTTGAAGGTATAAACTGCCTGCCCCTGCATGCACTGCAGGAAGCTGTATGGATCTGCCCCGTGCCGCCGCACCGGCTGCATTTCTGAGGTATATTAAGGAAACCCGGGCCAATGGTAATTTTGCCGGTGCCATTACAATCAGGGCATTTAACAGGCTTGGACCTTTTGTCATGGCCTGTGCCGTTGCAGGCACTGCATTTAACGAGCCTTTCATATGATATTGTTGTAGAAAGGCCTTTCAAAGCGTCAAGAAATGATATTTCAACTGTATATTGTATGTCCTGCCCTTTCAAGGGCTCTTCTCTTTTGGAATAAGCTTTCTGTTTTCCCCCTTTATTGTATATATTACTGAACAGGTCATTCAAATTAAAATCAAAGCCGATGTCCTCAAATATGCTGCTGCCTCCTTTGCCTGAGAACGGTCCCTGATATGAGTAGCCGCCCTGGCCATATTTTCCGAATGCATCGGGACCCATCTGGTCATACATCTTCCTTTTCTCTTTATCTCCGAGAACAGCATATGCTTCGGAAATGTCCTTGAATTTTTCTTCAGCAGCTTTGTCATTAGGGTTAAGGTCCGGGTGATATTTTCTCGCAAGCTTTTTATAGGCCTTTTTAATATCAGAATCTGAAGCACCTTTTGAAATACCCAGGATTTTATAATAATCTTTTGCCATTATATGACCCCTTTATCCCGTTATCTCAATACTTCTTTTTGTTGTCTTCTTGTCCATGGTTATTGTCAGAATGCCGTCATTCAGCGAAGCTTTAATGCTGTTTTCATCCACAGGCTGCTTGATTGAAAAACGCCTTTCTATATTCCCGAAGAATCTTTCAATACGTATGGCCTTTTGATCATCTGATAATTGAGGCGAGTCCTTTGAGCCCTTAATTATGATCTGCCCTTCTTTGTAATATACACTTACATTTTCAATCTCAATGCCGGGTACTTCCATATATATGTATATCTGGTCCGGAGTTTCAGCTATATCTACCGGTGTAGAAATGGTGTTTTCGATGCTGTTAAGTTTTGACATTGCATCCAGGTTTTCCTGGCTGAAGAGCCAGGATATTCTATCATGCAGACTCAATAGTTTGGAAAGGTTTTTCCAGTCAGCCATGAATCATCTCCTTTTATTTCAGGTACAGGAGGAAAACCCCCTGCACCTGGTTTCTCATTATTTTACATCTTCATAGTCTGCGTCAATAACATCATCATCCGGCTTCTGAGAGCCTGACTGCTGTCCTGCGCCTTCTGTGCCTTCACCGGCAGCTCCCTGCTGTTCAGCCTGAGCCTGTTTATACATTATCTCTGCAATCTTATGCGCTTTCTTTGTCAGATCATCCATCTTGTTTTTAATAATATCATATGAATCCCCCTTTATGGCATCCCTCAGATCATTTATTGCAAGCTCAATTTCTCGTGCTTCATTCTGATCCAGCTTATCCCTGTTTTCATTAAGAGTTTTTTCTGTTGTATATGAAAGGGTATCAGCCTGGTTCTTTATTTCTATGAGCTTTTTCTTTTCCTCATCCTCTTTGGAGTGGGCCTCAGCATCATGGACCATTTTATCAACATCCTCCTTTGACAATCCAGAGGAAGATGTAATGGTAATTTTCTGTTCCTTTCCTGTTCCGAGGTCTTTTGCAGAAACATTGAGAATGCCGTTTGCATCAATATCAAATGTTACCTCTATCTGCGGAATGCCTCGAGGTGCTGCAGGAATCCCGATTAGATGGAACTTGCCCAGTGTCCTGTTGTCTGCAGCCATCTGCCTCTCCCCCTGGAGAACGTGTATCTCAACGCTTGTCTGGTTGTCTGCTGCAGTTGAGAAGATTTCTTTTTTCCTTGTGGGGATGGTGGTATTCCTTTCTATAAGCTTGGTAAATACGCCGCCGAGTGTTTCAATTCCAAGTGATAAGGGGGTTACATCAAGAAGAAGCACATCTTTAACATCCCCGCCCAGGATTGCACCCTGTACAGCAGCCCCAAGAGCCACAACCTCGTCAGGGTTCACTGTTTTATTAGGTTCTTTTCCAAACAGCTCCTTGACCTTTTTCTGAACCATCGGAATCCTTGTAGATCCTCCTACAAGCAATACATGGTTGATGTCGGAAGTTGAGACTCCTGCATCCTTCATGGCCTGCCTGCATGGTTCCAGGGTTTTGTCCACAAGGTCCTCGATCATCTGCTCAAGCTTTGATCTCGTAAGTTTTATCTGAAGGTGCTTCGGGCCTGTCTGGTCAGCTGTGACGAACGGGAGGTTGATGTCTGTCTCAAGGACCTGTGATAATTCTATTTTTGCCTTCTCAGCTGCCTCCTTGAGCCTTTGCAGAGCCATAAGATCCTTTGAAAGGTCTATTCCCTGGTCCTTTTTGAATTCGGTCACAAGCCAGTCTATGATTCTTTTATCAATATTGTCGCCTCCAAGGTGTGTATCACCGTTTGTTGCCTTGACTTCAATTACCCCTTCGCCGACTTCAAGTATTGAAATATCAAATGTTCCGCCACCAAAATCATAGACTGCAATCAGTTCATCCTTATCCTTGTTCATGCCATATGATAAGGCGGCTGCTGTAGGTTCATTTATGATCCTTTTGACATTTAAGCCGGCAATCTTCCCTGCATCCTTAGTTGCCTGCCTCTGTGAATCATTAAAATATGCCGGGACAGTTATTACAGCTTCAGTCACTTTCTGGCCCAGATAGGCTTCAGCTGATTCCTTTAGCTTCTGCAGTATCATCGCTGATATTTCTGGTGGTGAGTAGTCCTTGTCCTTGATCATTATCCTTACATCACCATTCTTGCCACTGGAAACCTTGTAGTTGACCATTTCAATTTCCTGTGATACCTCGTCATATCTTCTTCCCATAAATCTCTTTATGGAATAAATTGTATTTTCAGGATTTGTAATTGCCTGCCTTTTTGCAATTGTCCCGGCAAGCCTGTTCCCATCCTTTGTAAATCCGACAACCGAAGGAGTGGTTCTACTTCCCTCAGCATTTGTAATTATCGCAGGTTCTCCTCCTTCTACTATAGCAACAGCAGAGTTTGTAGTACCCAAGTCAATTCCAATAATCTTTGACATATCGTTTACCTCCTATTAAAATAAATGAGTAATATTTTACTACCCTATTATAATAATACTTTAGTCTGTTTATGTCAAGTTTTTTATAATTTTATTTTAAGATTCTTGAATCCAGGTATCTCAAATCCCTGATCCTGTAGGTTATATTAATGCTGTCAAAATACTCAAGCAATGGAAGCGCATATTTTCTTGAAGCATTTATAATATGCTTAAATTCTGTAATTTTTATGGATTTATTTTTATTCAGGTAATCTATCAGAGATATTTCTATCTCCCTGAATTTCCTGGCGGACAGCATAAACAGCCCAGATATTACCAGCACCCTGTTATCCTGTGAGAGCAGGTCCAATATATCCTGCCGCATTTTGCCCTCTATGCTGAATCTGCCAAATACATCCTCAATATCCAGTATCCTGTCCTGATTTTCTGCATAATCAATTATCTCATATAAAAGCCTGATGTTCAGACCGGATTCAGGATACACATCTGCAGGGAATATGGAATCCTTTTTTACAATTATCAGCCCGGCTTTTGCCAGGTATCTTGTTGCCATCCTGATAAAGCTTTTTCCAAATCCAATGTCCCTTCCAAGGCTTGTAATGTCATCAGGACAGATACCTCTGCCACTTCTGGCAGCTGATAAATTCCTTATTTTATTTAAGACAGAAAGCAGATTATCATTATGCATCAGGTAGGTTTGTTCATATAATACAAGATCCTTTGAATCATCTACTGTTTTGATTAATGATTTATGATCAAGACAAAAGATCTGCATAATATCAAAAATACTGTGATAGAAAGGCCTATACCCAATAAAATGTACCAGAGCGGTCTGTGTATTTTGATCTGACAGCCTGGCCAGAAATGATGCAAAATCAGCATTTTGGACAGAGAATGACCTGTCTGAAAAGAATATGATCCTGCCTCCTCCGAGGATTTTTGAACCAGAAAACTCTCTGATAATAAACCTGTCATTCCTGCACACAAAGGCTGGTTTATCAAGCCGTATTCTTGCCATGTCGGGCCTGATTCCTGAAATGCTCAGTGTAGCCTGTATTTCCCTTGTTTTATATAAAAACCTTATCCTTGCAGTTTTATTGCTGGCAAAATTGCTGTACAGCAGCTTTATTTCGGCATATATTATGCTGGTGCTGGCTATCTGCCCCTTTAAGGACAGCGTATATCCTTTCCTCAGATCAGCCATTGAGATCCCCTTCAGGTTCAATGCTGTCCTCTGTCCGGCTATAACATATTCACGGTCATGATTATGTACCTGTATGTTCTTTACTACAGCTCTTTTACCATTATTAAGCACTATTAAATCCTGATTTTTTTTTATCGTCCCTGAACAGCAGGTCCCGCATCCTATTAGGCCATGCCCTCTTAAAGAGAATACCCTGTCAATGTCAAGCCTTATAGGGTAAGGATCCCTTCGAGGGCTGAGTTTAATTATTTCCCTGTATATGGTTTTCTTCAGTTCATCAATGCCTTTACCGCTCAATGAATCAGCAAGCATTATTCTATTGTAAAACAGGCTGTCCTTGACGAGTTCCTGTGCCTCTTCTATCCTCTGCAGGATAAGATCATCAGGGGATCTGTCAATCTTTGTCAGTACCACTATCCCATTGGTGATCCCCAGAAGTTTTATAACATTGTAGTGTTCAACTGTCTGGGCCTGTATGCCCTGGAGGCTGTCTATGACGAGAATTGCAAAATCTATAAAACCAGCTCCAAAGACCATGGTACTGATGAACCTGTCATGACCTGGAACATCAACTATTCCTACCCTGTGAGTATTGCCGGAAAGGTTAATTTCAAGCCAGGCAAAGCCCAGCTCAATGCTCATTCCCCTTTCAATTTCATCTCTAAGCCTGTCGGTATCAATGTCTGTAAGAGCCTTTACCAGCCTGGTCTTTCCATGGTCTATATGTCCTGCAGTTCCGATAATATAAGGCTCGACAATATCCATACGGTAATTGCTATAGGAGAAATTTTCCGTCTTTGTATACTACTTTGCCGTCACCTGTCAATTCTGTATCCTTATCGGTACCAGTAATCAGATCCCAGTGGATTGCAGAGCTGACCTTGCCGTTCGTGCCAATGGCGCTGTTGCCAAGGGCTATATGCATAGTACCGCCTATCTTTTCATCAAAAAGTATATTCCTGGAATACCTGTCAATGAAATAATTGGTGCCAAAAGCAAGCTCCCCTACCATGTTTGAACCATTATCAAGCATGATCATCTCTTCCAGAAAATCCTTTTTTGTCCTTGAAGAGAAATCTGAAACTTTGCCGTTTTTAAACTCAAGCCTGATTCCCTCGACTTCCTGTCCGGCATAAAGGCCCGGGTATGTAAAGCTTATAAAGCCTTCAAGGCTGTCTTCAAAAGGACAGGTGTATATCTCTCCATCCGGAAGGTTTACCATGCCGTCACAGCTGACCCAGTTTCTGCCTCGTGTGTGGAATTTAAGGTCAACATTTGGGCCTTTTACATGAAAGTCCTTGAAAACCTGGAGCTTTTTGACAATGCTGGCCTGCTCTTTTCTAAGGTTATTCCAGGACTTTAGCGGATTTTCATGGTCAGCCATACAGCAGCTGAAAACAAATTCCTCATATTCAGTATTTGACATGTTTGCATCCTGAGCCCCGTGAGCTGATGGATAAGGTACAACAACCCACCTTATACCGCCATCTTCAGGCATCATGTGGTTCCTCTTCTGCAGGTGCTTTCTTGCCGAAAAAAAGGCAGCCTGCTTTTTTTTATCAGCATTGAACAGTGTTTTTGTGTTGCCTCCTCCCCATATTCCAAATGAAACATCTATTTTATCATGATTTATAGTTTCATAGGGACTTACATACTCAAGCTGCATTTTTGAAGCCAGGTCAAAGAATATCTTTGACATATCATCAAATGTAACCTGTGTAAGCGGGTGTGCACCCTTTTCAATAACCTGCCTGTAAAGCTCAATAATAAGATCCTTTGCATTTGCATTTCCCCTTATTAGGACAAGGTCACCCTTTTTTACCCTCGAGGAATACTCCACTGCGATATTCGCAAGGTTTCTCAGCCTGTAATCTATCATTTTTTTACTCCTTTTATCTAAATATTTAATGTTTCCGATGATATTTATGTTCAATAGAATATTTACGGTAAAATTTCAATATTGTCAGCTTAAAAATTTGAGAGTATAACATATTATGATGAATAGGCCTATTATGCAAAATATTTTTCCATGATTACAAAAAAGCAGGGGATAAATCAAATCTTCATAATTCCTGATCCCCGGGAGAACAGCCCTGGAGAATGAACCAGCATAGCGTACTGTATCTTTATTATAAGCAGTAATCTAATATATTTTTTGCAGGCGATGCTCATGGCATAAAATATGAACAATTGATATAACATACTCGTATATACAATTGAATAGAATATTATAAGAATTTTTATCTCTGAAACAGGAAGGGAATTTTTATGGCTAGAAAAGGATTAATCATTATATTGCTTCTTTTTTTGGCCGGTTTTATTGTTTCATGCGGGAAAAAAGCAGAAAATTCAATAGATATAACCCTCGGAGACTATGATAGGGAATCCGCAGGAAGATCTGACAGGGGGGTTGTGATAGAGGAAATAAGTCAGAATATTTCCTATTCTGAGGACAGTAATGTAGTCATGGTGTATTTTTTCTCAAATCTCTCTGAAAATGAAAATTTCAATTACCTTAAAGAGGGGCTTATTGACTATATAATAAATATTTCCAAAGCAGGCCAGGTTGAGTTTGTTGATACTTCAACCCTGTGGTCAAAACTCAGGTTGAAGAATATTACCAATCCAGAGTCTCTTTCTATAGCTTCTGTGTTAAGGATAGCCAAAGAGCTCAATGTAAAATACCTGATTACCGGGAATTTCAGGACCTTTCAGGATGAAATAATTATATCTGCCACATTGAGGAGAGTGGACGACGGGTTTATACTTTCAGAGTCTGTGCAGAGGGGTATGTTCAGCAAGCTATTTGATATAATGAATTCATTGACTGATGAGATCTTTGCTGATGATAAAATAGGCGGATCCGGTGATACCACCTCCCAGAGTTCAGAGATCAAAGTAGATACAGACAACCCTGAGGCATATAATCATTATCTTCAGGGGCAGTATTATATCAGCAATTTCAAGAATGATAAAGCCTATGATGAGCTAAAAAAGGCTGTTGAACTTGATAATAAATTCGGTTCGGCATATATAATGCTTATTGCGCTCTCCGTCGGCAAGGCCCGGGAAGAGAATATAAGCAGCGCAATAGAGAATAAGCTTTATTTTAACCGGATTAACCAGCTTCTGCTTGAATTTGTAATTCTTGACAAGAAGATCTACCGGGATGAAGCACTTAAGCTTGCATCCAAGATTGATGAACTGAACAGGGAAATAAAGGAGGCGGAAATCTCCTATCTGCTTTATACAAACCTGTATATGTGGACTATGGATATTAAGGACCAGATTGAATACCTTAAGGATATAATACATCAGGATCCCTTTTATGAAAATGCATATAATCTTCTGGGTTATAAATTCAGCGAGATTGAGGATTATGAAAACGCACTCAAGTACCTGAACCAGTATGCCATACTTATGCCGGATTCTCCAAACCCCCATGACAGCCTTGGAGATCTTTACAGGGTCATGGGAAATTATGAGCTTGCTGAAGATGAATATAAAAAGGCTTTGGATATTGACAAGGACTTTTATTTTTCCTATATGAACCTTCTTACATTATATGAAATGGACTACAGGCACAATGATGCAATTGAGTTTACAAACAGCTATTTCAGACGATTTGTTGATGAAAATGCAGTCAATATTGATAAACTGATATCATTAAGCACAGCATATCTGCTTTTCAGTTATCAGTCGCTGGAATTAATTGATTATAGAAGCCTCAGCTCGTATATACTCTATCTTCTAAGAAATGGCTTTATCTATGATGCCATGGACCTTACTGAAAGATGGCAGAACCTGATTTTATCGAAGGGAGATCTTAAGAAGGCTTTTTCAGAATATTCCTATGACTTTGTCTATTATTTCGGACAGCCGGTACTGATGAAATACTATTTTGAAGAGGATTACGAGGGTTATGTAGCTTTTCTTGATAATATCATGCCATTTATGCAGAAAAGAGAATTAATTCTAATTAATTATTTTCTGCTGGTATACTTTAATGAAGAAGAATGGTTTAACAGGGTAATAAATCACTTTGGCCTGCAGGATAAGGATAAAATAGTAGTGGACACGCTCTGCAGCAACTTATACGAATTATATAATAAAGGCGAATATAAAAAGGCTTCTGAATTGTATGAGAATATTGACACCCTGCAGATTAGAGATCCTAATACGCTTTTGTTTTTTGCAATGCAGATTGACATTAAAATTGGAATTACAGAGAGAGTGGGCTGGTATGATCTTCAGGTAAAAAAGATTAAAAACAATGCTGTTCATTATAATCTGTTTGCAGGTATGCTTGAAGAGCTCAAAGGGAATTATCCAGAGAGCCTGAAGATATATACTCAGCTTGATAACTACCTTAAGAAGAATAATGAAAAGAATTTTAAGGTTATAATTTCTGATATTCTTGATGAGAGGATTAATACAGTCCGAAGCAAATGAGCCTCCTGCATGAGAATATCAAAGAGCTTATAAAGCTGATCGAAGAATCAGCTGAATTCATAAATAATAATCCATCTGAAGGGGAGAGAATCTCAGGGGCACTGTCTGGTATAATACAGAAAAAGGATGAGATTCTAAAGTATTCCGAGCTATCAAGGAAGAGGGTCCTGGAGCTCTACAGCATAATTGAGGTGCTGAATCTCTACAGGAGCATGAGCATCAAGGCAAATCAATCCAGCAGCATTCTTGAGATATTAAGGTATTTATGCCGCTCATTTCTGAAAATAAGCTTTTGTACAGGAAGTGCAATATTCTTCTATAATAAAGAAAAGGCACAGCTTAAAAAGGTGCTTGCGAGAGGAATAAGCGGGGAAGAGCAAAACCGTTTCATTGATCTAATCATGATGCAGAAGCCGGTATTTAATAAACCGGTCAGGACCTATTATGTTATGCCCCTGATCGAAAATGATAAAAATGGCAAAACTGAGATAACGCTTATATTTGTACCGCTGATCACAAATGAAGAGATATTCGGGATATGCGTGCTGAAGGCAAACAGGTCATCGGTCGAGCTGTTTGACAATACACTGCGTGTCATCCAGAGCATGGCTGACATGATCTCCCTTGTGATAGAGCATCAGCACCTGATAAAGAGAAATGAGATACTGTCTATAACGGATGTTCTCACAGGGCTTTACAACTCAAGGTATCTTGAATCCATACTTGAGGAGCTTGATGGGTCAAGCTGGTCGAAAGATGCTCCTGTTTCGCTTATATTTCTTGACCTTGACGGTTTTAAGTCCATTAATGATAAATATGGACATAAGATGGGCAGTAATGCGATACGGGAAGTGTCAAATATCATAAGGCTGTCTGCTGGTAAATACAAATCCTTCAGGTATGGAGGTGATGAATTTGTAATATTGCTTAAAAGGGCAGAGATTGCTGAAGCAAGAGAAGTCGCTGAAAAGATAAGGAAGGATATAGAGGAGGCTGTATTCCTCAATGATTATAATATTTCTGCAAAAATCACAGCATCATTAGGGATATCATCCTTCCCGTCAATATCCAAAAGTTTAAGAAGCCTTTTTGCTGATGCTGACAATATGATGTACAAGGCAAAATCATTGGGTAAAAACCAGGTCTTTATTATGAAATAATATAATAACAAGAGGATTAGAGGTATGAATAGATTAATTGATTTCAGGAGTGACACAATTACAGTTCCGGATGAAAACCTGGTCAAGGAGCTGTACAGGGCTGATATCGGTGATGATGTATATGGTGAGGATAATGAGACAAACAGGCTTCAGGAAAATGTATCAGAAATGTTCGGCAAAGAGGACAGCCTGTTCGTTCCTACCGGGACAATGGCAAACCTTATTGCACTCATGATCTACTCAAACAACGGAGGAGAGGTAATCCTTGATAAAAACAGCCATCCGATTCACTATGAATCGGGAGGAATATCAAGAATAGCCGGTATTACGCCGTGTTTTGCCGATGATAAGGACGGTATCCTTGAACCTGAGAGCATAGAAAGCAAAATCAGGGATGATATATATTATATGCCCAGGACAGTACTGATATGGATCGAAAACACTCATAACAGGGGTGGGGGGACAGTCTATCCGATAAAAAGGATCAGCGAAATAAGGAATATCTGCAAAAAATACAGACTCCCGCTTCATATTGACGGGGCGAGATTCCTCAATGCATGCGTATATCTGGAAAAAGAGCCCTCTGAAATTGCAAAATATTGTGATTCCCTTTCAATATGCTTTTCAAAGGGGCTGTCCTCTCCTGCAGGAAGTATGCTGATTGGTTCAGGGGAGTTTATAAAAAAAGCAAAAGTATTCCGCAAAATGCTTGGAGGAGGTATGAGGCAGATAGGATACATAAGCTATATTGCTCATTATTACCTTAACAGGTATAAATCGATGTTCCAGGATGATCACAGGAAGGCTGAAATGATATATAATGCACTGAGGGTATTTGATAAACTGGAACCGGTATGGGGAGGAACCAATATTGTCCTGTGCAGGTTCAGGAGTGTCAAGGCCAGAAAAGCATTTGAGGCATTATTAAAAAAGCACTCAATATTTGTAAGTTCCCTGACCAGCGATTCTGTAAGGATTGTAACTTCAATGGCACAGAACTGGGATGACCTTGAAAAAACGGTCAGGTTGATTGAAAACATGGATATCTGAGAAAATTCATGCTCCATGGCTTCAGGTTGAACCTCAGGAGAACCTGCGGCAGGTATTTTCATAGGGTATTAAAAGGGGCCATTGGTTTTTACATATTATCAGGATTGCTTGTTAATCTCATCCATAATGTTCTTCAATTCAGTTTTTTTTAGTTTATTAGCCAGGACAGTGATAATATCTGATGCTATTTGCCTGTATTCAGGTTTTCCTGTAATTTTCCAGAGTTCATAATTTGCAATTGCCTTAAGTTCAGGTGAATAGTCTCCATTCTTAAGCATTTTTAATAAAAGCTCAGGATGCTTTTCCAGTTTGCTTTGCAGCAAAGTCGCATAGAAAATTATGGAATGCTTGTTAATTTCAACTGCAATCTTCAATGCTTCATTATTCAGTATGCCTGCCTGCTCTTTATCATTCCTTGCATATAACAGATCTGCCTTCTGGTGCAGATAAGAGCATAGATTACTTTTGATCCCCAGGCTTTTTGCGATTATTATTGCCTTATCAAAATAATCTATAGCCTCGTCATATTTCCCCATCTCTCCGTATGCTACGCCCATATTTCCATAAACAGTGCTTATACCCTTTCTGTCTCCCAGCTTTTGGCAAATTGAAAGCTGTTTTTCATAAAATTCCAGCGCTTTATCATATTCAGCCTGTTCATTGTATATATTGGCCATGTTCCCGTATACTTTTGCAGTACCTGCTTTGTCGCCTATTTCCAGGCATATTTGCAGTTGTTTTTCATAATTTTCAAATGCATTGACATAATCTCCCATGGTATATTTAACCATGCCCATATTTCCCACAGCCTGACTTAAATCCTCACGATTACCTGTCCTGATGCATATATTATATTGCCTCTTAAAACATGCCATTGCTTTTTGATACTGGCCCAGGTTGAAATATATAACCCCTATGCTGCCTTCAGCCTTGCTTATCCCATGAATATCATCATCTTTCTCTGAAATCGCCAGGGCTTTTTTAAAAAACTCCAGGGCTTTCAAATAATCACCCTTAAAAAAATAAATTGTCCCGATATTCCCGAGAGATGAACAGATATCCTTTGCATTTCCCTTCATTAAGCTTTTGGAGTGAAATTTCAATAAAAGCTCTTTTGCCTTGTCATAATCACCTTTTGCAATGCTCAGTCGGCCTATTTCATACAGGGCTTTTATTATTCCTTCTTGATAACCAGTCTTTTCTGAAAGTGATAGGGACTTTTTTGCTATATTTTCAGCCTCTTTAAGCTTATGCATTGCAATATAATGGCCTGCCAGATTGAGCATGCAGTTAACTGATATTATGCCTTTACCTAATTTATCAGCAAGCTTAAGGCTGCTCTTTCCGGTATTCAAAGCCTTATCCCATCTGCCCGTCAAATAATGGAGGTTTGACTGCAAAAGCATGATTTGTATTACTTTTTCCCTGTTTTTTTCAAGCCAGAGATAGTGTATAAGCCTGTCAAAATAATTCAGCGCCTTTTCATTCTTGTAGTGCTGCATTGCTTTTCTGCCTGCTTTTTCCAGGTAGCAAACAGCTTTATCAATGTTCTCTGCCCTGTCGAAATGCTCTGCCAGTTCCTCATAGTTTGCTTCAAGATTATCAGAATAGATCTCCTCAATAGCATTTCCAGCCATATTGTGTATCTGCCTGAGCCTTTCCTTAAGCTGCATGGCATATGCAGTATCCCTTATAAGGGCATGCCTGAATATGCAGATCAATTCCGAGATGTTTTCCCAGATCTGTTCTTTTTCACCTGCCTTAATCTGCTTCTCAAAGTCAGCATCATTATCAGAGATTTTTATCTTAAATAGAAGGCTTCTCAGCACTTTTACCGCAAATTCCCTGCCCAGTACAGAAGCGGCCTTAACAGCTTCTTTAAGCTTTGTGGATAATCTGTCAATCCTTGCGGTTAATATCTGGCCTATTTCTGAAGGTACTGCATATTCAGTACCGGCAATATTAAATTTACTGTCGAATAGATTATTTTCTGACATGTAAAGAGTGATCTGTTCTATGAAGAACGGATTACCGGCGCTCTTTTCCCAAATAAATTCCTTTGTTAGAGCAGGCAGATCGCCAGTTCCAAGCAGATCCTCAAGAAGCCTGTCCATGTTCTTTTTTCCGAAGGGCTTAAGCTCTAATGAATTACCGGGGCTGTCACTGAAAAAATCATAGCTGCTTCCATCATCCCTGAGACGGCAGAGCATTATTACAGCCATGGCGGAACTTTCCATATTTCTCAGGATTGTATTCAGCAGGTTAAGGCTGTCTGTGTCTATTGAATGTCCATCGTCAATTACCAGTACAGAGGGTTTCTTAAGGCATTGAGCTAAAAAGAAGTCCTTTAATGCAAAAATGGTGTTTTCATAAACGATCTTCGGATCCATATCGCTGAATATGGCATCATCCAGGCTGAGCCCGGTCAGCCCTGCAATAAATGGTTCAGTGCGTGCAAGCTCCTTTTTATAGTATTCATCGTTTATCTCTGAAAGCATCCTCCTGTACAATTCAGAAAACCTTTCTGCATTCTGAAATTTTGTTTTGGACTCTGACTGTCTGAAATATTGCCTTAAGAAATGTATGAAGGGATTAAATGATTTTCTGAGTATCTCATCACAGGGCATGTAAAAAAAAGCGCATTTATCATTGCTGATCATGAACTCATCAATAAAGCGGGATTTACCTATGCCTGCAGGCCCGTTAACATAAACCAGTCCAGCACTTCTGCCATTGAAAATAGGGCTGATTAGATTTTTTAATTTCTCTGTTTCGTCTGTTCTCTGTATATAGCCGCTCTTATATGTTATTCTCCTGTTGTAGCCCTTCCTTGATTCCAGGGCATAAATCCTTGCGGGAGCCCTAAAACCCTTTATTTTCCTTAACCCACCCGCTGAAAAGTTGTAATGATGGTACAGCCTGTTTCTGATATCCTGGCATGCAAGGATTTCATACCAGCCGGCCTTCATCATCAGGCGGGCGGATATATTGACTACATTCCCTATTGCAGTATACTCACTTCTCCTGTCAGAACCTATATAGCCTGCAAATGCTATTCCTGTTGAAATACCAGCCCTGAACCGGAATCCATGAATATCTTTAAGGCAAAGGGCAAAATCGGCTGTCCTTGTGTAGAGCTTCTCTATCCCGGATGGCGCTCCAAATATTATCAGCATGGTACCGCCCTTATCCCCGAAGTCCACACGATTGAAATATCCGCCATACTTATGGGCATTCCTTATTACCTGCATGATACCATCCTCGAAGGTCTTTTCATCAGAGAAGCTGATAAAAACCGATGTTATCTCCCTGAATTCCCCTTTATACTTAATATCAAGCAGACTGCTGTTTACAAATTTCTTTTCTATGGAAGGCATATTCAGCAATCGATTATTTGACTTCCTATGAGAGATATCTATATCTGAAGGATAAATCTCAAAATAATTGGCAGAAAGCGCTCTCTTTTCAATCTCAGCTGAGATCCTGCCTATAAACCTTTTATCAGCAATTATTTCCGATCTCCGGGCCTTATGCTCAGATTCTGCGCATCCATCAATAGCTTCTCCCCTGAAATAATAGGTATGCTGAATGCCAGGGTCAATTATGCTGTACTCCGCTTTTCCGCATGAGAGGCCTATCTTTGCTTCTAATCTGAATTCTCCCAGTTTTGTAACAATACTGCCATTTCTGATAAACTGCTTCTTGATTTCAAAGGCTGCTTTAAGTGCATATTCTGGCTTATTCCTGATAAAGATGGAAGTAAATGCATCTCCGGCAAAGGAAGATATAAAACCTTCATATCTGTAGATGGTCTCTATTGCAGGCGTAAAAAGGCTGTTGATAATGGATGAAAGTACCTCTGCCCCTTCTTTTCCGGACTGCATAAGGCTTTGGGTCATTGCTGTAAAACCGGAGATATCGATGAACATTGTATAACAATAGAAAAGTCCCTTAAATTTACCCTGTTTATATTTGTCTGCAATAAATTCTGGTATCAGGCCATGCCTGTCTGACATAGGATCCATATCTCCGGGAATAAATTCCGATATCATGATTATTTTAAAACAATATTATTATAAAAACAAAATATTATGAAAATAAAAAAATAAAATTCAAAAAGCTGTCGAAAGCATCTACCTGACCCCGTTATATAGAGCAGAATGGAGCAAATGAGCCCATAAATTAAAAGAGCATGGATATTCGGGGCATATAACACATCTATGTGCCTGTCCGCCATTTAATTGGCTGACATATTAATATCAGGATTCAATTATAAGGGTCTTCTGATTTGTGTATATTACGAATCCGGGCGCAGATCTTTTTGGTTTTTTTACGTACTTTTTCTGTGTATAGTCTACAGGAACCTTTGAGGAATTTTTCGCCCTGGAGTTTTTTACAGCAAGCCTTGCCGCCTGCAGCAGTACCTCAAGAGGGATGGACCTGCCTTTGTCAGGGTTCTTTATAATAACATGGCTCCCAGGTATATTCTGCGTATGCAGCCACATATCATTGGGTTTTGCAATTCTCAATGTCAGCTCGTCATTTGCACGTGAATTGTTTGCAACGAGTATTGTATACCCTTCAGGGGTTGTATATTCCCTGATATTTGGATATTTAGGCCTCTTTTGATTCCCTGGTTTCTTATCTTCTGAAGGCAGTTTTGCCTCATTTTTTCTGAAATTCTCAAGGCCCTGGTATGAATCTATCATTTCTAATCTGTTAAGCTCACTGCTCAGCATGTTTATCTCTTTTTCTGTAATATCAAGGTTTTCCTTCTTAATGTCAATTCCTCTCTTCATTCTTTTTGCATATTGAAAATAATTATTCATGTTGTCGACCGCTGAGAGCTTTTCATCCAGCGGGATTTCATATTGCCTGCCGTCAAAACCCTTTAATACTGCCCTTTTCTGGCTTGGCTTTATGCATTTAAGGTTTGCTTTTATCAGTTCCCCGAAAAGTGTGAACTTTCTGTGATTCCGGGCTGTCCTGTATTCCTGTTCGATTAGAGCTCTTTTCCTGTCAAGCCTGTGAATATCTTTTTTCAGCCTTTTCAGCTTTTCCCTGAGATGCTTTTTGGCATTGACATACTTTAATATCAGGGATTGTGATTCCTGCAGGATGCTGTTTAGATTACCACTATAAAGGTACTCCTGATCAGGTATCTGAAAGGGTAGTATGACTGGCCTTATCTCGCCTGCAAGCCTGAATGGGCCAAAATAGAGATAGAATATAATTTCCTTTCGGCCAGCAGCATGGTCCTGGCTGCGGAAAAAATCCAGCAGCCTTTTCTGCTGTTCATGGCTCAGTATATTACTGTAGCATAAAGGCAGATCGCTGGCCCTGCATCTTTCTTTTTTGTTTTCCTTTTTTGAAAGAAAATCATTTTTCAAAAACACAATTCCTTCAAGTATAGGGACATTATCCACATCCATGGCCTTATATCTGTTTGCCCAGACAATAATCCCTGATTCATCAAGCAGCAAAGCATTAAGCTTTTGCGGTATAAGGGATATGAAAAGCTTCAGTGGTCTTTCTTTTTTCAGATTGATGTAAAAATACCTCTCATCAGGTACTGAGGTTATTCCTGTTATATTATGCCCAAGAATAAACCTGTGAAGCCTGTTTATATTGCTGTTTTCAATAAACCTGCCCCCACAGGGTCCGCTGGCATGGATGTTCGGAAAAGATGGGTCAAGTCTTATGGATAGATATCCTTTATAGTTTTCCCCTTTAATCAGTATCGAAATTTCATTTTTGCCAGAGGAATAAACCCCTTTTATATCTGCCGGCAAAAGGCTTTGAATATATTCAAGCTCCAGTTCTAAGATATTTCCATGCATTGCATAATTTTCCCTTCATGAAGGAGAAATTTAACAGCAGTTAAGGAAACTAGTCAAGTTATATAATAAGCAGATAATTTCATTTTTCATTTTTTAAAACAAAGCATATTAATATCAGGTATAAAAAGATATTGAACTTATATTCATATTGCTGTAATAATCATATTAGCACAGTATAAGAAGTTGAGATGAAGATTTTCAGTTTTTTTATTACTAATCTTTTGTTTTCAATAATTGCAATAAACCCGGTACTGCTTATTGTAATCGTATTGAATCTGCCTGTCAATCCCTCTCTTAATGACAGGATGTATTTGCTTTTTTTCCTGATCATGCCCGTTTTCATTCTGTTCTGTTTCTTTGCCTTTATTAAGAGATTTACTTCAGGTGGGGGTCCTGGACCTGCCAGAAAGGAGGTATTTTATCTCAACCTTCTTTTTGCAGGCTTATTCACCCTTATGGTCCTTGTCCTGTCTGTATACAATATTTTTATCTATTCAGGCTTTTTTAAGCCGGCTTATTACCTGATTGCAGGGATCCTGATCATAAATCAGCTTTTTCTGGTCTATTACCTGTATTATTCTAAATATCACGGACCTGAACATCCTATAAGTATTGTAACCGTGATGCTCATCCCTTTTATTTTCCTTTTTTGTTTCCTTTCAATTCAGCCTGCAATTTCTGATTATGATGAGATAAAAACGCCATTATCATCCTATTTGACGCATAAGACTGTTATTTTCTGCATTGATGGCTTATCCTCCAATATACTTGATGAATATACTGATGAGAAAAACAATGGATTTTTTTGCAATGCCAGGGATAAAGGCATCTATAAAAGGCTTCAGACAATTTTCCCAACCCATTCTCCGGTAATATGGACAACGGTTGCATCCGGGGAAACACCCCTTAATCACGGTATTATTGGTTTTGGAAGATACAGGTTTTTTGGTGCAAAATCAGGCGGCTTCTCCATATTTCCAAAATTCATGGGCATGTCCAAGTATTTTTATCTGCTTTCAAAAGCCGGAATTGCAGCTTTTTATCCAAATATGAGCTATGATGTCAGGGTTCCAAGGATCTGGGATATAATGTCAAGTGCCGGATTCAGTTTATCAGTGATAAATTACCCTGTTACATTGCCTCCAAGCATTGTTAATGGTGCAGTTATCTCTGAAACTGAGTTTATAACCAATTTTGACAGTTTAGCTTTTGAGAGCATATATCCTCCGGAAATTAAAAGTGATATTACCGAGTTTTTAAAGAATACGGAGCCTGCAGCTCATGAGATGTTCAGCAGGCAATTCCGTGATATTCTGGCAGGCAGGGACAGATACTCTGCAGAACTGGCAGAGAGATTCTTTGTAAGTGATTTCAAGATAATGAAGATGGCTGATAAAATCAGGTCTTTACTGAAGCCTGAATCTAATGTAGATATCATTTATATTCATGGCCTTGACGGAAGTTCACATCTTTTTTTTGATGATTTTTTCAATAAAATAAATAAGGGAAATAATCCAGGTTCAACATACCTGGGAAAATACCTGGGCTTTATAGAAAAAGAGATTGAAGATTATTTAAAGAATTATGGTGAGGACTGCACAGTGTTTATTCTTTCCGACCATGGATTTGAGTCGAAGGGTTTTATCGGAAGCATTTCTGACCCTCTTAAGCCTTATCTTCAGGGAATTCATGAAAATGCGCCTGATGGAGTATTTATGGCATACGGAAAAGATATAGACAGGGATAAATGCCCGGGCAATCTATCTGTTTATGATATTACGCCTACCCTGCTCTTCTATTTTGGCCTTCCGGTATCTGACGATTTTGCGGGTACTCCCCATGATATTTTCAAAGTAAATAGGCAAATAAGGCATATAGAATCCTACCGGGCTTTAGAGAGGAATGCATTTGTCAAAAGGATTAAGATTGAAGAAGAAGAGCTGAGGGAAAATGAAAATATGCTGAAAAGCCTTGGGTATATAAATTAAAAATGAAAAGCATATACAGGGAACTGAATAAAAAGGAAACAAGCCTGCCGGCATCCATATTAAGGGTTTCTCTTTTATGGGGGTTCCTGACGGGAATAATTAATATCTATTTCATTATCGATATGAATCCTGCTATTAACGATCTTGCCACAAGGCTGTATCTCTTCCTGTTCTGTTTTATAAACAGCTTTGTGCTGAACCTGCTGTTAAGCATAACAGCTGTTCTGGTTTTTTCTGTCTTTCGCATCAGGGTATACAGGGAATACTATGATTATATCTTCTCCTTTTTTATAATTCTTGCCAATGCAGGTTTTCTGATTATCAACTATATAAGAATTGGAAGAGGTAATATAGTAGATATTTTTAGCCCCTGGTTTATTATTGCCTCTGTATTCTGTATCATAATACTATCATTTCTGATCATTCTTCTGCTGATTCTTTCTGAAAAGCTGCTGAGCCATCTATCCCTTATCCCGAAGATACTGGCCCTGTTCCTTTTTGCCTCTGCCGGATTTTATATAATATACAGCGGGGCAGATTCTTCTTCTGATAAGGTCAGAGAATCATTTGCTGAAGAATATGAAGTATCAGCTACGCCAAACAGGGTAATATTCATAGCGGCAGATGCCCTGAGCTTTACAGTTCTTGACAGGATGTTTGAGGACGATATGCTCCCGAATCTAAGGTTTCTGCATGAACATGGCTCTTCATATTCGCTGAGCACTATTGAACCTGCAAAATCTCCAGTAATCTGGAACAGCATCTATACCTCCATGCTCCCTGAGGAACATGGTATAGTGGATTTTTCAATGTATAAGATGCCATTTTTCCCTCCAGTCAACGGTAAGGTCAAATTTCCTAAAATGAGTATGATCCATTATATTGTAAAGCTCTATGAAAGGCTGGATATCAACAGGATACTTATATATAACTCAACTCACAGAAAATGCAAGGCAATATGGGACATTCTGTCAGAGAAAGGGAAAAGGTCATCAGTGCTCGGCGGCTGGGTAACATATCCTGTATATGCTATTAATGGTAATATGGTTTCCCCCCAGTATACCTATTCAATTGAGGATCTCTTTCTGGAGTCCGACCATACTCTGCCGGACGTGTACCCCCCTGATATTGACCCGAAGATCAGAGAATGCAGGATAGATCCTGATAGCCTTTCCTTCGCTGATATAGCATATTATCTCAATATCTCTGAAAAAGATTTTCTAAATCTGAATAAAACAAGGCTTATGCAGAAGAATCTGGAGCTTCTGAGGTGGATTTCAGCTCAGGATGAGACCTTTTTCTGTGTTTCAAAATCACTATGGAAAGATTCAGATTATGATTTCATGTTCCTTTATTACCAGCAGACGGATGTTCTTGCCCATCAGTACTGGCATTATTTTCAGCCGGAATATTTTCCTGAGATCGACAGGGAAGAAATGGATATTTTCAGGGATGTTATTTTCCGGTCATATCAGAAAGTAGACGATTATATAGGCTATGTTATGGAGAATTATACAGATGAAAATACAGTGCTCGTTATTGCATCTGATCACGGTATGCTTCCTACAGGAAGCTTTATAAAGTCAGGGGACCACCTGTACGGAAAGCCGGAGGGTGTTATGTTCATGTATAATCCAGTAATGATAAACCCCGGAAATACTGTAAAGGAAGCATCCATATATGATATTGCCCCTACAATTCTCTATCTCCTTGGATTCCCCCATGCTGAAGATTTTAACGGGAGGATCCTTTTTGATGCATTCAGCGGGGAAGTCCTTGAGAAAATCACCTACAGGAAAATACAGTCCTATGGTAAATTCTCCAGCCAGGCCCTGGAAGATATTGATAATGCCAAGCAGGATAAAGCAATTGAACAAATGAAATCCCTTGGTTATATCCAGTAGCAGTTTGCATGAAAATCCTTTTTGTAAAGACGCACAGCATTGGAGATGTCCTTCTGACCACAGCTTCTATGTGCTCAGTGATAAAATCTTGTGAGGAAGCTGAAAAATGGTGCCTGACCTCAGGAAAATGCATTCCGGTTTTATCTGGGACGGGGCACAGCCTGCATTATCTTGAATTAAGGAAAGATAAAATAGGATATATTAACCTGCTATGTTCATTTTTATCTTTTATCCGAAGATTCGGCCTCAGGTCGTTTGATAAGGCTTATGTCTACTCTCCCAGTATTTTGACCATACTATTCACCTATCTTCTTTCCGGAGAAACATTTTGCCTGAGAGGAAAAAACAGGATAACAGGGTGGCTTTTAAATCTCCTTAATATTAAGTCATCAGAGTGGATCCCGCGTGGAAAGTATATACTTAAGGTTTACAATTCTGTTTCAGAGCTTGATGGGATAAAAAGCCTGTATTCCAGGCCATTTATTGATGAAAATCTGTATGATAAATTTCATAATATAAACCTGGATTTTTTGAAAAGCGGGGGATATATTTCATTTTTCCCGGGCGGAGGGATAAATATAAGGGAAAGGAACATATACAAACGACTGAAAAAGGATAAAACAATAAAGATTGTCAAGGCTCTTTATGAAAAGGGGTTTGATAATGTAATAATTGGCGGTGATAAATATGATGACACCCTTTTGGCTGATGAGAAAGCTTTCCTTGAAACCTCTTTTAATACCAGGATTATTGCCGGGCTTACAGATATTCATGACCTTGTCCTTTTTATAAAGAAAAGCTCTGTCGTTATAACCACTGACAGCCTGCCTCTCCATATAGCCGTAGCACTGGAAAAACCCACAGTAGCATTGTTCGGACCTTCAGATGAAAAATCCCTGCTTCCCCATGATCTAAGGAATATATATATAGCCCGGGGTGAAACAGAATGCAGTCCATGCTATGCTAATTCGACCTTCAGGGGCTGTAAACTGGATGGATTATGCACAGAGAGGATTGATAACAACAAAATTGTTACACTTGTACAAGAGATTTATAACAGTAATTAAAAATTTTTAATTTTTTGGCAATTTTATATTTGATTGATTTTAAATAATGATTATACTAGGTGCCAACTGTTATTAATACCAAAATAAGGAATACAATATATCTTGATTTTTATCAAGACAAAGAGTCATAAAAGCGGATTTCTTCCAGGCGGTCATATCTCTTTCAGAATCAAATTCCAAAAGCAATCATTAAATTTCGGATACAAATTTTGCAAATAATTATTGAGGGAGGATAAAGTATATGAAGATTTATAAATCCCCTTTCGGAAAAAAGCCTCAAGCTGTACAGGAATGTGAAATAGTGATAATTGAGGATAAATGCAAGGGCTGCAATTTCTGCATTAACTACTGCCCGCGAGATGTATTGGATGTATCAGAAAAATTCAATGAAAAAGGACATCATCCTCCGTATGTAAAGAACAGGGAGCTTTGTGTCGGGTGCGGTTTGTGTGAGCTCATCTGCCCGGATTATGCAATCTATATTGTTAAAAAGGAGGAAAAATGACATTGCTTAAAGATAATGATAGGTACTTAAGAGGAATATACTTCATGCAGGGTGATATTGCCTGCGCAGAAGCTGCCTTGATTGCTGGCTGCAGATTCTTTGCAGGGTATCCGATCACTCCTGCATCAGAGATAGCGGAAAGGCTGTCCTACAGGCTGCCGATATTTGAGGATGGGGCTTTTATCCAGATGGAGGATGAGATAGGGTCAATGGCCGCCATTCTGGGTGCTTCATGGACAGGAGTCAAGAGTATGACAGCAACTTCCGGGCCCGGGTTTTCTCTAATGAATGAGAATCTCGGCCTGGGGTATATGATGGAAGCTCCATGTGTAGTGGTCAATGTTCAGAGGGGTTCACCATCAACCGGGCTCCCGACACACTGGGGACAATCTGACATGATGCAGGCAAAATGGGGTACTCACGGGGATGTCGGGGTAATTGGCCTTTGTCCGAAATCACCTCAGGAATTTTTCGATCTTACAATAACAGCCTTCAATTATGCTGAAAAATACAGGCTGCCTGTCATAATCCTTACTGATGCTATTGTGGGCCATATGACGGAGAGGGTTATTATACCTCCTGCTGAAGAAATAAAGATTATCGATAGAACCTATACAAAAAAGACTCATGACAAATACCTGCCCTATAAGTCCGGGAAGAGTCTTGTCCCTGATTTTGCAAAGGCTGGTGACGGTTATGCCATTCATTCTACAGGGCTTACGCATAATGAAAAAGGTTATCCTGATATGACTGAAAAAGCTCATATTGAGAATGTTACCAGGATAATAGACAAGATACAGAAGAATAAGGATGATATAATACTTCTTGAGGAGATTGACCTGGATGACTGCGATGTTGTTGTTGTCTCATATGGTATTACTGCAAGGACAGTAGTCCCGGGCATAGAGCTGGCAAAGAAAAAAGGTGTAAAGGTAGGCCTGCTCAGGCTGATTACAGCATGGCCCTTCTGTGATGACAAGATAAAAGAGCTTGCAGGGAGAGTAAAAGGTTTTGTGGTTGCTGAACTTAATATGGGACAGATGGTCAGAGAGGTCGAAAGGTATTCAGGATGCTGCAGGGTAAAATCGCTGACACATCCAGGTGGAGGATTCCATAAAATAAATGATATAGTTAATGCTATTTTGGAGGTTGCAAAATGAGTACCCTTTTAGAAAATCATCCAGTAGAGAAACTGTTGAGGATGGACAGGATGCCGCATATATGGTGTTCTGGATGCGGTCTTGGAATCAATGTAACAACCTTTGCAAAAGCAATCGAAAAATCACAGATACCCCCTGAAAAATTTGCAGTTGTTTCAGGAATCGGCTGTACAGGACGTGTAGCAGGCTATATAAAGCTTGACTCATTTCATACTACCCATGGACGTGCCATACCTTTTGCCACAGGTATCGCCCTGGCAAACAGGAACCTGAAGGTTGTGGTGTTTTCAGGGGACGGCGATTTATTTGCAATAGGCGGTAATCACCTGATACATGCAGCAAGAAGGAATATCAACATGACAGTCATATGTGTAAATAACTTTATATATGGAATGACAGGGGGACAGAATGCTCCAACTACCCCTCTAACTGCCTACAGCACAACAGCTCCCTATGGAAATTATGAGGAACCCTTTAACCTGTCCTATCTGGCAGCCTCTTCAGGTGCATCATTTGTAGCAAGATGGACTACCCTTCATGTCAGAAGGCTTATAGATACGATCAGTGAAGCTCTTCTATGGAGAGGCTTCAGCTTTGTAGAGATAATTACTCCCTGTGCTACCGTCTATGCAAAAAAGAATATGGGAGGAACCGGCCTTGACCTTCTTGAAAGGTTTCATGCCCGTTCTGTAATAGCGCATAATGTAGACCCGAAGGACTGTAATATAGGATATGATGATCCTTTGAAGGTTGGTGTTTTTGTCAGGAATGAAAGATTAAGCTATTATGACAGGCTAAAGCAGGCATATCAGGATGTCAGGCATGCTGAAGCAATGAAAAGGAAACAATCTACGGAGGGAAGCAATGAAAGAATGGAAGATTAAGATTTCAGGGTTTGGGGGCCAGGGAGTAATACTGTCAGGCTATGTATTGGGTACATCTGCCACAATATTTGAAAAACATTTTGCTTCCATGATCCAGAGTTATGGGCCGGAAGCAAGGGGCGGGGCGTGTTCTACACAGGTAACCATACACGATTCTGAGATTAAATATCCTCTTGTCGACAATCCGGATATACTACTTGCAATGAGCCAGGAGGGCTATGATAAATATTGCAGGGATATGGTCGAGTATGGCAGGATATTCTATGATGAAGACCTGGTTGTGCCTGTTACCCTGAATAAGAATATATACCAGTATAAGATACCCTCAACAAGACTTGCAGAAAGTATCGGGAAAAAAATTGTGGCAAATATGGTTATGATCGGCTTTATGATCGGCCAGACCAGGATACTCAGCTCGGAAAATGTGGAGAAGGCAATTGAAAAAACAGTTCCTTCAAAGTTTGTGGAATTAAATAAAAAAGCCTTTTATTTGGGCTTTAACTATCTTCCGGAAAAGGAGAAATAGATGACTGATACAATCAATAAGAAGAAAGACCTCTTGAAGCTGGAGCATAATGCTGAGGACACTACTATGTTCAAGCTTGTCGCAAAAATATCAGGTCAGGATGTATTTAAGTGCTATCAGTGCGGTAACTGTTCTTCCGGATGCCCAGTACTTGAATTTATGGATATTACACCGACAATGGTCATAAAGATGTCTCAGACCGGGGATTTTGCCAGCATACTGGAAAGTGATACAATATGGGTCTGCGCGTCCTGCCTGCAATGCAGTTCAAGATGCCCTAAAGGGATAGATGTTGCATCTGTAATGGAGGCATACAGGGAAATTAAGCTGAGAAACAGGGAAATAGTTTTTAATGTCAGGGATGTGGACCCAAAGGTAAGGAAAAGGCTTCCATCAATTGCCATGGTAAGTGCTTTCAGAAAATTTGCAGGATTATAAGGAGAATATTTATGAAAATAAAGTATTATCCAGGATGTGCCCAGAAAAATTCAGCAATCAATTTTGAAGAAAGCTCCATTCTAGCAATGAATGAACTGGGAATAGAACTTGAAGAGCTTGATAGATGGAATTGCTGTGGCACAGTGTACTCTATGACTCAGGATAATCTCATGCTTCAGATGGGAGCATTCAGGAATCTGCTCAGAGTGGAGGCAGAGGGTGCGGACAAGCTGGTTACCATGTGTTCCATGTGCTATAATACATTAAAAAGGGCTAACAGCTTCATAAAAGCATCAGAAAAAAACATGAAAAAGATTAATGATTTCATGTATATGGAGGATCACCAGTATCAGGGCAATGTTGAGGTTTTGCATTTATTGGAGGTCCTTGACAGATACATAGGTTATAAAAAGGTGAAGGATGCTGTTAAGAATCCGCTGAATGGAATCAAGGTAGGATCATATTATGGCTGTATGCTGGTAAGGCCTAAGGAATACAGTCTTGACAGCAGATTTGAAGATCCTGATATCCTTGAAAGGCTGCTTGACGCCATTGGCTGCAAACCTGTGGATTTCCCCTATAAACTTGAGTGCTGTGGTTCATATCAGGTGGTATCATCACCTGATATGGTCCAGAACAGAACCTATAAAATACTGATGTCAGCAAAAAGAGCGGGCTGTGAAGCTTTGATAACCTCATGCCCTTTGTGTGCATATAACCTTGATCAGATGCAGAGGGAGACACAGGAGGCTTTTACTGATTTTGAGGGCATGCCTGTATTCTATTTTACTGAGCTTCTTTATCTCGCACTAAAGACCAGATGGTTCAGCAGCTGGAACAAATATCATTATTTTGATATACTTCCCATTCTTAGAGAAAAGAAAATACTAGGAGAATTGGTATGAAGAGAGTAGGAGTATTCGTATGTCACTGCGGAGTAAATATTGCAGAGACAGTAAATATCAAAGAGGTAGTAAAAAAGATAAGTGGTTATGAAGGGGTCGCCATGGCAGAGGATTATGTATTTATGTGTTCAGACCCCGGACAGAACCTTATATCAAAATCAATCAAGGAGAATAAACTGGATAAGGTAGTAGTAGCATGCTGTTCTCCTACCCTTCATGAATCAACATTTCGGCTTGCTGCCAAGGAGGGGGGCCTTAACCCATATCAGCTTGAGATCGCAAATATTAGAGAACAGTGCTCATGGGTTCATCCTGACATTAACGAGGCTACAGAAAAAGCTGTAAAGATAATAAAGAGCATTATTGAAAAGGTAAAACTTAACGAATCCCTTGAACCTGTGAAGGTGCCTGTCACCAGGAAGGCATGTGTGATAGGGGGCGGCGTTGCTGGCATACAGGCGGCCCTTGATCTTGCTGATGCAGGCCAAAAGGTAATTTTAATCGAAAAAACACCGTCAATAGGGGGCCATATGGCTCAATTATCTGAGACATTTCCTACCCTTGACTGCTCTCAGTGCATTCTGACACCAAAAATGGTCAGTGTGTCCAAACACCCTAATATAACAATATACAATAACAGTGAAGTTACTGATATAGAAGGTATAGTCGGGAATTTTAAGGTTAAAATAAAAAGAAAAGCACCCTATGTAAACCCTGATCTATGCACTATATGCGGAGACTGCAGCGAAGTATGCCCTGTGTGGGTACCCAGCGAGTATGACAGAGGCCTGGCATTCCGGAAAGCCATATACATACCCTTTGCTCAGTCCATTCCTGCAACATTTACCCTTGATATTGACAACTGCCTGGGGCTTTCGCCCATAGCATGCGGAAAATGCAGGGAGGTATGCGAACCTAAGGCAATTGATTATGATGTATATGACAGCATGATCGAAGAAGAGGTAGGGGTTGTTGTTATTGCAACAGGATATGACCTTTATCCGGTCGAGGAGATGGCAGAATACGGTTATGGGAAGTATCCTGACGTTATCGACGGACTGATGTTCGAAAGGATACTGTCAGCAACCGGGCCAACCGGAGGGGAGGTCAGAAGGCCATCTGACGGCAAGGTTCCTGAGAATATAGTTTTTATCCAGTGTTCAGGTTCAAGGGACCCGGAGAGGCATAATTCTCACTGTTCAAAGATATGCTGTATGTATACCGCGAAGCATGCCAAGCTGTACAAGCATAAAGTGCATCACGGTAATTCGGTTATATTTTATATTGATATTAGATCAGGGGGCAAGGGGTATGAGGAATTTATCCAGGAAACAATAGAGCATGAAAGAGTAACTTATATCAGGGGTAAAGTAGCAAAGCTTTTCCAGGAGGGGGATAAACTGACCATCTGGGGTGTTGACACTCTGACTGGCCAGAAGGTCGAAATACAGGCAGATATGGTTGTCCTGGCTATGTCTATGGTGCCCTCTGAAGGCTCTCATGAGCTTATTAAGAAACTTAAATTGTCTACCAACCACATTGGGTTCCTCAGCGAAGCACATCCGAAACTTAAGCCGGTTGAGACCATGAAGGCGGGCTTTTTCCTTTGCGGTACAGGACAAGGGCCGAAAGACATACCCGAGTCTGTAGCACAGGGTTCTGCCGCAGCATCTAAAGCCCTGGCCATGCTTAGTTCCGAATACCTTCATCATGATCCTGACATTGCAATGGTTATCGAGGACTACTGCTGTGGATGCGGCATATGCGTCTCTGTCTGTCCCTATTCCGCAAGAGTTATCGATGCAACGGAAAAGATAGCCAGAGTGGAAGATGTTCTTTGTGAAGGCTGCGGGAGCTGTATCGCAGCTTGCCCTACAGGAGCATCCCAACAGAGAAATCTTACTGATAATCAGATATTCAATATGGTAGATTCCATACTGAAAGGAGTATAGTATATGAAAGTCTTTGAGCCTAAAATTGTCTGTTTTTTATGTAAATGGTGCACCTATGCCGGTGCTGACCTTGCAGGTACTTCAAGGATGGAATACAGGCCCAACGGCGTATCAATCAGAGTCATGTGTTCATCAAGAATAGACCCTCAGCATATCCTGAGAGCCTTTGAAAAGGGGGCAGACGGTGTTTTTATAGGCGGGTGCCACCCTGGCGACTGTCATTATCAGAATGGCAATTATAAGACTCTGCGCAGGGTAGCTCTTCTAAAGAAGATTATTAAATCCCTTGGATTTGAGGAGGAAAGACTAAGGCTTGAATGGATATCTGCTTCGGAGGGCAATAAATTTGCTAAAACAATGAATGAATTTATTTC
The DNA here is from genome assembly GCA_964389675.1 of uncultured Candidatus Sumerlaeota bacterium. GTDB lineage: Bacteria > CAYMEV01 > CAYMEV01 > CAYMEV01 > CAYMEV01 > CAYMEV01. The sequence goes on along the minus strand of CAYMEV010000017.1, from coordinate 20,009 downwards.
TAATATAAAATATTTGGGACCAGCTCCCAAACCTTTAACAAGGAGGTAACATATTATGCTGAAAATGGTTAAGGTTCATATAATGGGAGAAACCTATGATGTTCCTGAGGGCTTAACTATTGTAGGTGCTATGGAATATTCCGGCTTCGTTTTCAAGAGGGGGGTCGGGTGCAGGGAAGGGTTCTGCGGTGCGTGTGCAACAGTTTACAGGAAAGAGAAGGATTACAGGATATATACCGGCCTTGCATGCCAGACAGTAGTTGAAAACGGTATGTATATTGCACAGATCCCCTTTGTGCCTGCGGAAAAGGCAATATACGATATTAATGAACTGGAACCTTCCGTAGGGACATTTGAGGAGTATTACCCGTCATTATTCAGATGTGTGTCCTGTAATACATGTACAAAAGCATGTCCTCAGGATATTCAGGTCATGGATTATGTTAATGCACTTGAAAGAGGAGATATAGCACTTGCTGCGGACCTGTCCTTTGACTGTATAAGATGTGGATTATGCGCTCTCAGATGTCCTGCAGAGATTGTGCAGTATAATGCTGCTATAATGGCAAGGAGGCTATATGGAAGGTACCTTGCTCCGAGATCAAAGCAGCTGCAGAAACGTTTAGAGGAAATCAGGCAGGGGAAATTTGACAAAGAGATTAACGAGCTTATGGCTCTTGATAAGAAATCTCTTAGTGAAAAATACTATAAACGTGAGATTAAACTCAAATAGGAGGCAGATATGTATCCAGAATCAATGAAAGAATCTATAAAAAAGCTTGAACTGACAAGGCCTAAGAGGATAAGACTGCAGAGAGAGGGAGCAAAGATTTTCCCTGACATGTCTGCTGAAGAAAGAGAGGAAGTCTTGTCAAAATTTCACCCGGACTATCAGGATGATGCAAGAAAAACACTGAGAGTCGGGGTAAATAAGGATGAAAAGCTGACCACGAAAGTGGTGGATGTCCTGGAAAGCTATTCAAGAATATCCTCAACCGCATTCGATCTTGCCCAGCCGGATTATGAGACAGATGTCCTTGTTATTGGAGGCGGAAGTGCAGGATGTGCAGCTTCATTAATGGCTGCTGAAAACGGAGCCAATGTTATTCTCCTTACCAAGCTGAGGCTTGGGGATTCAAACTCCGTTATGGCTCAGGGGGGTATACAGGCAGCGACAAAAGACTTTGATTCTCCAATGCTGCATTACCTTGATGTTATAGGAGGGGGCCATTTTGACAATATCCCCGAGCTTGTAAAGGCACTTGTTCTGGACGGCCCTGATGTAATTGACTGGCTTGTAAACATGGGGGTCATGTTTGACAAAGACAAGGAAGGCAGCCTTACAGTAAAGCCCGGCGGAGGCACATGCAGGCCAAGGATGCATTCTGCAAGGGATTATACAGGTGCGGCTATTATTTCCGTTCTTCGGGATGAGGTCTTAAACAGGCCTGATAAGATAAAGCTGATCGAATATTCACCTGCAGTTGAGATTATTCTCGATGATGAAGGCAAATGTGCAGGTGCTGTCATATACCATCTTGAGAACAAGGATTATCATATTATTAAGGCAAAAAGCACAGTAATTGCAACAGGAGGTTATGGGAGGCTTCATATAAAGGATTTTGCAACAACCAACCATTATGGTGCTACTGCAGATGGCCTGGTAATAGCATATAGGGCCGGGGCTAAGCTTCTTTACATGGATTCTGTCCAGTACCACCCTACAGGTGCAGTATATCCGGAGCAGATAGTGGGTTTCCTCTGCACTGAGAAGATTAGGGGTATGGGAGGACAGCCTGTAAATAAAGAAGGCGAGCTTTTCGTATTCCCCCTGGAACCCAGGGATGTCGAATCCGCTTCATTCATAAGGGAATGCCAGGAAAGAGCGCTTGGAATTAGGACTCCAACAGGAAGGCTGGGTGTATGGCTTGATACGCCTATTATAGAGGCTATTAACGGAGAAGGCACAATCAAAAAGAATCTTCCCGCTATGCACAGGCAGTTCAAAAGGTTCGGGATAGATATGACAAAAGAGCCTATACTTGTATATCCCACACTTCATTATCAGAATGGCGGTATTGCTATTAATGACAGGTGTGAAACAAATATCCCCGGGCTTTATGTGGCTGGAGAAGCATCAGGCGGTGTTCATGGAAGGAACAGGCTTATGGGGAATTCCCAGCTGGATATTAATGTATTTGGAAGAAGGGCCGGCATATACAGTTCAGATTATGCCAAAAAAGCCAGGATTGGCAAATTAACACTTTCTCATATTGATAAATATGAGACAGAGGTTGCTGAGCTGCAGGTACCAGTCAGCAAGATCAGCCCGATACTCCTGCCTGATTATATACCTAAGTCAGTTAAAGAAAAACAGAGGAAGCCGAAAGATCCCGGCCTCATAGTGTAGAAGGAGTATGATATGGATAAGAAGCTGAAAGCAGGTTTTTACTGGGCAGCATCTTGCGGAGGCTGCGAGATAGCTGTTCTTGATATTAATGAAACTGTTCTTGAGGTAATTAAAAAAGTAGATATAGAATTCTGGCCTGTAGCCATGGACTCAAAATATGAAGATATTAGAAAGAAGCCTGACAACTACTTTGATATATTTTTATTCAACGGTTCTGTAAGGACTGATGAACAGGAGGAATTAGCGCATTTATTCAGGAAGAAGACAAAGATAATGATCGCTTTTGGAAGCTGTGCCCATGAAGGCTGTATCCCGGGCCTGGCAAACCTTGCATCAAGAGATGAGGTCTTTGACAGGATTTATCTTTCAAGCCCTTCCACCAAAAACCCTGATAAGCTTGTTCCGCAAACATTAACTAAGGTCAATGAGGGTGAGATAACCCTTCCGAAATTCCACAACAGGGTAAAGCCCCTTAATAAGGTTGTTGATGTTGATTATTACCTGCCTGGTTGCCCTCCTCCGCCTGAACTGATTGTGGAGGCTTTTGATGCGATATTTGAAGGAAAGCTTCCTGCTAAAGGCTCAGTCCTCGCGCCGGATAAGACTCTGTGTGATGTATGCGAAAGAAACCCGGTTACTGAAAAAAGGATGCCGGGAATCACAGACCTTCTTCATGTCACTCCTGACAGGGAAAAATGCTTTCTTGAACAGGGTCTTATTTGCATGGGGCCTGTAACACGTGCAGGGTGCGGTTCAAGATGCATAAACGGCAATTTCCCCTGCACAGGGTGCATGGGGCCTGCACCTAATATTAAAGATGCGGGAAGCAAGATGATATCAGCACTTACATCAATTTTAATGCTTGAAAATGAAGAAAATGCGTCAGAAGAAGAGGTAAACAAGATAATTGACAAGATAAGAGACCCTATTGGCACCTTCTATATGTACAGCCTGGCTTCTTCTATTCTGGGAGGGAGGTATGAAAAGAATGAAAAAGATAACGATTGACCCTATTACAAGGCTTGAGGGCCATGGAAGAATTGATATATTCCTGAATGAAAAAGATGAGGTACAGGATGCCTATCTGATTATACCCGAATTAAGGGGATTTGAAAGGTTCTGCGAGGGCAGGAGGGCAGAGCTGATGCCTCAGCTAACAAGCAGGATATGCGGGGTCTGTCCGGTTGCTCACCACATGGCATCTGTAAAGACACTTGACATGGCTTTTAATGTTGAGGCGACATCAACTGCAAAAAAGATCAGGGAGCTTATGTATTGCGGTTATATCATCTATGACCATATACTGCATTTTTATTTCCTTGGCGGGCCCGATTTTGTCGTTGGGCCGGATGCACCCCCTGAAAAGAGGAATATATTTGGAGTGATAGAAAAGGCCGGTGTTGATATAGCAAAAGATGTCATTAAGCACAGGGCTTATGGCCAGAAACTGACGGAGATAATAGGGGGCAAGGCTACTCATCCTGTCGCCGGGCTGCCAGGGGGTGTTACCAAATCACTTCTGGAAGCGGAAAGGCAGGAAATTGAAATGATGCTCAACAGCTGTTTCCAGTTTGCATTAAAAAGCCTTGTACTATTCAATGATATAGTACTGCAAAACAAAGATTACCTCGATTTAATCAAGAGCGATGCATTTCTTCTGACTACAAACGATATGGGCCTTGTGGATGAAGATGGATATCTGAATTTTTATGATGGAAAAGTAAGGATTTCAGATATAGAAGGTGTAAAAATTGCTGAGTTTGAACCGCAGGAATACCTTGAAAATATTGAAGAAAAACCATTGCAGAACAGCTATGTTAAGCCTACTTATATAAAGAGCATGGGCTGGAGAGGGTTCAATGACGGTAAAGGCACTTCACTCTACAGGGTAGGCCCCCTTGCAAGGCTAAATACAAGCTCAGGCATCAGGACAGTTGAAGCATCAAAGGAATATGACAGGTTCTACTCCTTCTTTGGGAAAAAACCGGTCCACCATACACTTGCATTTCACTGGGCCAGGCTGATAGAACTTCTGTATGTAACAGAGAGGGGCCTTGAACTCGTAAACGACCCGGACATTACCGGGCCGGATATAAGGAATATGCCGGGAAAACCTGGTGAAGGAGTGGGTATAGTAGAAGCTGCAAGAGGCACATTGTTCCACCATTATAAGCTTGATAATAATGGCCTGATAAAAAAGGTGAACCTTGTTGTGGCTACAACGAACAATTATGCTCCAATTGCCCTGAGCGTTAAAAGGGCTGCCATGAACCTTATATCAAAAGGTAATATAAACCCTGCAGTCATGAATATGGTTGAGATGGCATTCAGGGCCTATGATCCCTGTTTTGCATGCGCTTCTCATTCAATAGGTGAATCCAGGCTTCCCCGGATAAACATATATGACCATAATAAAAGCATGCTTTTAAAGATATGAAAATCAGGGAAAATGAATCAATGCCATTTTCCCTTGACCCTTTCAGCTCATATTCTCAAATTGTATGGCTGATTGCTTTCTTCATGCAGTAATTGCTGTTTTTCTGGACTAGCTTATTTTTTTCAGCTCTACCCTGCGGTTTTTTGCTCTTCCTTCTTCTGTTGAATTAGTGGCAATCGGCTTTGATTCACCGTACCCCTTTGGTATCAGCCGGGTGGTGTCGATCCCAAAAAGCAGCAAGAAAGATACAATGGCCTCTGCTCTTTGCTTTGAAAGGCTCATATTGTAGTCATCATTGCCCTGATCATCAGTATGCCCATGTATTTCCAGCTTAAGGCCAGGGTTGCCCTTCAAAAGCTGCAGAACATCCATTAATTGTTTGGATGATTCAACCTTAAGGGTAGCTTTATCACTATCAAACAGTATATCATAAAGCTCTATGTATCCGTCTTTGTCTAATGCTGATTTCATCTCTGCAGGCCCGAATTCCAGTTTTGTATCCAAAGCTGCTTCTTCCACTATTACGAGGTTCTGCTGACAGCCATTTGTTATAAAGAGATGTGCCCAGGTAGTGCCTCCTTTTTCATCAGGAATTGTAAAAACCAGTTCGTTTCCTTTATCATATTTGACCTGACCATTATGCTTTAATGCTTCTGATTTGTAATTCTCCTTATACTCAAGCACACTGTGAGACCTGTCCCATTTACCATCAGGTGCATAGAGAGTATAGAGAAGCTTCCAGTATTTTCCTTTGACATCGACTTTGGTTTTCTTATTTGTCTTTGTATCAAGAACATGAAAGGAATATTCATTATAATCCATGTTTTTACACATCTTTTCATTTAGAGTTGATCCGGGAAAAGGCCTTATAAGAGGATGTTCATTGACAGCCTGAGCAAAGGCCAATATGCTGAAAAAGCTCAGGATAACAAAAAATCCAGCAGATTTGGTAAAATTCATAAAAATCTCCTTTGTCTTATATATTCATTAAAACAATGTTTTTATTAATTCTACTATAATTCTAAATCCCTTTGCTAAAGTCAAGCAGAAAATATCAGACAGGTAGAGAGCATCATTATACCGGATCTGCATCATTATTAAAAAAGCCATAAATAGAAGGAGAGAGGAGAATACAGACAAACATAAATAAAAATTCAATCCTGACATGCTTTTATTAAATACTGAGAGAAATTAACTGATATTATAAAGGATATTATTCCCCTTGAAGCGCTTTTACCAAGAGAACGGAGAGCTCCCTGGCTATCAGCCGGTGGCCCTCTGTGTTGAAGTGGCAGAAATCCAGATAAAGGCCTGCATTATGCTTTAAGATATCAGCGGTGTCAAAAACCGGAATATTGCGTGATCTGGCAACATCCTCCATAATACTGTTATACTCATCATCCAGTGATATTGGCGTTCCCCCGGAGGCTGAATGGTAGGCATCGTCCAGAATGTAGATGCTTTGGGCCTCTTCATTCAATCCCTTTCCTATCAGGGCCCGGGCAAGGTATACCCTTGCCAGTGCTGAAAACTTATTGTCCGGTCTGACTTCAGGCTTAAGCATATTAACTGCTTCATCATATTTCGCACTTCTGAGCATTTCACGGCCTTTTCGTATTTTATCAACAAATTCAGGATTATCATATAGAAGCATAAAAATTACCCTTATGCCGTTTTCAGATGCAGTATCGGCTATATTCTCAAGATTTTTCCGGTAGCTTTCCTTTGAGACTCTTGGAAATATGGTGTCCATGTCAATTTTCCCTGTCCATTCAATCTCCCTGTATGCTGTGTTTTCTGATGACCCTGACAGTATGGCGTGCATGAGGCGATAGAGCGCAAAGCGCTTCAGAGACCTGTTTATTCTGTCATACATATTCTGGCGGACTATCGCCTGGAATTTCTTGTCGCTGTCAATATTAGCTGGAAAAAGGACATATCTCCGGTCATTATAATTGAATGCCACGACTATTATATCAGGTTTCATCTTTATTCCATGCTTTAAAAGCATTTTGTAGCCCTGGTATGATGAATAGCCCGGCACACCCAGGTTAATTGCATTTATATCAGGAATCATGTTATCAATAACCTCAACAAAAGTATATTCAGTGTCAATCCCGTACCCATAGGTTATTGAATCTCCCAAAAATAGTATTTTCTCCCTGCTTTTATCGTGCCTCTGGATGCTGTCTGACTCCAGCCCTCCATCAGAGTCAAAGGATCTCATTTTCCCTGTTATAAGCCCGCTGTAGTTCGGTTTAAATTCCCATCCAAGCTCAGGAGTGTAGATATACCAGTCATCCTCTACAATTAATTTTTTATTTTCAGAATCTGTTTTATTGTCTTTGATAAACTGAAGCCCGATATATGAAATTCCTTCAAGAAATAGAAAAATAATGATGCAGGCAATTAAGGCAAATAATATATTCTTAAATATATTTTTCAAGTTTCATATTCCTCTGTAATAGTGTTCTGTTTCAAAACTATAGAATCAAGGCAAAAAGAAAAAAGAGCAAGAAAAAATTCCGTAGGTAATATATCCCCAGCTATAAGTGAAATCCTGTATCCTGGAGAAATGTTTATTCTTCTGTGTATTTATCAGGAATTGTAATTGAGAACCTGCATCTGGGATCTCCGGAAATTATGCTTTCCAGCAGCTCAACTTCTACTTCCTCTCCAAATATGATATCAAAAATAAGCTTGTGGAATCCTCCGCTGCAATAGCACCATTCATCGGGGACAGAGCTTTTTCCTTCTTTTACAGAAGATCTTACAAATGGGCAGTGACAGGCAAGATAGGGTTTTATGTCCTCATTTTCCGTTTTAAGGTACTCATCAACCATATAGGGTATTTTTGTAATGAATATCTTATTGCCCTGGCGAATTCCTGAACTCACCTCCTGGTTCTCATTCATATATTCAATAACCTCCGGAGTAATGTTCTGTTCATACCAGAGCCTTTTTTCGTTCATACATTTTTCCATTTCCTCAATTATCTTTTGATGCCTGTATTTCAGAAACTCGTCAATGGACCCAAGTTTTTCAAATTTATCCTTATGTTCTATAAAGTACTCTACAGGAAGCTGGTGGTGGTTGCCTGCAAGGATCTTCCTGTATTTACAGGGGGGAAGGTTCTCTTTCATATTTTTAAGGAGGCTCTTGATGACATCAGGATAGTCCTCAATGGATGAACCCAGTGGAGGCGGATTAATGCCAGAAAATATCCTGCCTGTAATTTCATCTCCAGCAATTATCCTGGACCTCTCCTGAATGCTCTCCAATACTCCTATTGTATTTGAAAGCGTGATCAGGTATATCATTCCCTTTGTCCTGTTTGTAAACTTGCAGAACCTGGCCAGCGCAATTATTCTCTGAAGGGCATCATCCTTGCCTGCAATACTTTTCTTTGAGAATGCTTCTACACCGTCAAAGTCATAGTTTTTGTCATCAGAATTAACAAATGACAGGTATTCATCTACCAGGCCCATAGTGTTCTTAATACTTTCATCATCAGCTTTCAGTGATTTCAGGTAATTACTAAATCCCTCCCTGTCAAACATGGTCTTCTCACCTCCATAGGAATTTTCAGATGCATGTGTGCATGATACTGCAAAAACTAATAAAAAAAGAAAATATAAAAATGGGCACATAAACAAAATACTCTTCATTCCAGGTCCCTCCATAAAGTCAGAAATTTGTTTTTATTAAAATTATTAAGCTTAAAGCAGAAAGAAAGCTGAAAAATACATCATTTTTTAAATACGAAATACATGATATTAAGTTTGATTTTGAATGCTTCAAGAAGCATGGCTCAGCAGGCTTTAAATCATCCTGGCCAACTTTCTGTTGACATAAGCCTAAAATACATGAAAATAATGAGATCTTATCTATAAATTTTAAGAGGAGTTTATTATGAAAAAGGCTTTATTGATTTCCATATTTTTTCTATGCAGTGCTGCCCTTTGCCTTTCAAATCATGCTTTTCAGCTTGGCGGAGAAGACCTTGTTCTGGTTGGTACAGGTAAAAGGACCATGACTATTATAGGATCAGTGTATACTTCTTCACTCTATATTACCTCAGAACTGAAAGGCGGGACTGAAAAGGATATAATAGAGGCTGACAGGCCTTCTGCTGTTATTATGAATATTACCTCGAGGCTGATAACGAGAGAAAGATTTCTAAAGGCTGTCAAAAAGGGATTCGAGAAAGCCAAAGCTTCCGGTTATCATACTGATAAGGACGGTGAATTCATCTCCCTTTTTGACAGTATAGAAATTAATAAACGTGATGAGATAAGGCTCTGCTATGTACCTGGAGAGGGACTTAGTACGAGCATAAAATTTGATGAAAGCGGTGAAACAAGGAATCTTGGAGTGATACAGGGAAATGAGTTTAAACAGTCGCTCTATGCTATATGGCTAGGGCCGGACCCTGTCCAGAAAAAGCTTAAAATGGGTATGCTTGGTTTGAGAAAATAGATAATTCATTTAAAGGGTCGTCCAATGTCATCAGATAAAGAATTTGTGGAATATATTGCTGGTCAGATTCATAATGCAGGTTCTATACGTCATAGAAAAATGTTCGGGGAGTATGCGATCTACTGTAATAACAAAATTGTTGCACTGATATGTGATAATCAGGTATTTATCAAGAAAACCGAGGGAGGCAGGATATATATTGGGGAGACCGTCGAAGCGCCTCCATATCCTGGAGCGAAAAGCAGTTTTCTGATAGAGGATGGATTTGAAAATGCTGAGTGGTTCAGTGAATTAATAAGGATTACAGAAAAGGAAATGCCTGAACCCAAAACAAAGAACAAAAGATGAGGAGATAAAAAGATCTTCATTTCGATTTATATGCTGTTGTTTTTAACATTCCTTCTTTTTTATTTATAGCGCCAGGTTTTCTGAGGAAGCAGATGATAGACCTTCATGTCCATACAAATTATTCAGTAGATTCCGATGTAAAAATGGAGGACTACTGCAAGAAAGCTCTGGAAAAAGGGCTTCAATATGTCTGCTTTACTGATCATGTGGATTTTAACAGAAAAGATCCCGGTTATGGCTATTATAATTCTCAGGCCTTTTTTGAGAAATTTTATGAGATCAGGGAAAGATATGGGGCTGATCTTGGAATTTTATGCGGTATAGAGTTTTCAGAACCTCACATCTATAAAAGGGAGTTTGATGAACTTAGGAAAAAACCATATGATTTTATTCTGGGAAGCGTTCATTACTGGGGTAAAGATATGAGTTGCCTGAGCAAATCTGGAAATAAGCCATCCCTGGAAATATTATATGAAAAATACTGGGAGGAGGTCTATAAAGCTGTAACATATGGAGGATTCGACTCTTTGGCCCATATTGATTATCCAAAGAGATATTTGCAGGAAAGCATCTGGTCAGCAGATCAGATGAATGATATCTTTAAAAATATGCTTAAAAATGACATTGCACTTGAGATTAATACATCATCATTGAGAAGGGGACTGACAGATACAATGCCTGGCAGGAAATTACTCAGCCTTTACAGGAAGGCAGGCGGCCTGAAGATCACCATAGGTGCTGATACCCATAAGGTGGAGGATCTGGCTGCAGACTATGGATTTGCTGAAAAATTAGCTGATGAATTTGGCCTAATAAGCATTGTATTCATAAAAAGGCTTTCTTCATACCCGGCTTAAACTGCTGAATATATCTATAACTCAGGTTTTCCTGGCTCAATAAAACATTTATTGACTTTTTGCTTATTTTTGATATCTTTTCCTCTTCTTGATAAAACTCATGATATTTTAGGAGTTTGCTATGTGCGGTATATTTGGTATATTTGGTCATCCTGACGGAAAGCTGCTCACCATTGAGGGTATAAGCAGCCTTCAGCACAGAGGGCAGGATGCTACAGGAATAGCTGCCTATCAGTTTAACGACAGCTGCAGGGAGGTCTCAGCAATGAAGGGCAGGAAAATCAGGATAAAGAAGGACAAGGGCCTTGTAGATGAAGTGATGAACACGCCTGAAGTCCATAATCTTGCAGGTGATGCATTTATTGCACATGTAAGGTGGCCTACCCAGGGCGATGATTCAGAAAGGAATGTTCAGCCTCATTATACCCAGAGCCTTTCCGGCAAGATGGCAATGGTAAGTAATGGAGACATCGTCAATATCAGAGAACTTGAAAAAATCCTGCTGGACAATAAAGTAAGGATATATTCTGAAAACGATGCTGAGATAATATGTGCATATATACATTCAAAAATTTATGAAGGCAAGATGAACCTGGTTGAAAGCATCAAGGAAGCCATGATTGAGATAAAGGGGAGCTATTCAGCCTTGCTGATGACTGAGTTTGAGCAGAGTCTATATGCCTTCAGGGACCCGCTGGGGATAAGGCCTTTTTACATCGGTAAAAAGGACGGGCATTTCTGCTTTGCTTCTGAAACCTGTGCCCTGCAGTCAATTGACGCTGAGCTGTATATCGATGAAGAGAAGGGAATAATGGGAGAAGTACCGCCCGGGTCAATATTAAGGGTTTCCAGGGAAGGCCTTGATATTTGCCATGATATGAAACCTGAGAAAAAGGCATTCTGTGTTTTTGAATATATATATTTTTCAAGGCCTGACTCTATTGCGCCTCATTTTATAAAAGAAGGAAGGAGCTTCCAGAACTGCAGGCAGAAACTTGGTGCAGCACTTGCTAAAAAGGATATCCAGAATGGCTTTGATGTTGACCTCGTAATCCCTGTGCCAAAGGGAGGGATCCCTGGAGCCATAGGCTACAGCAATGCGGGGGATTTTCCCCTGGGCATCGGTATTATAGAAAACCCCAGGCTGAGAGGAATGCGTACATTTATTGAAAGCAGCCTTTCTAAAAGGCAGAAATCAGCGCATAAGAAGTATAATTTCCTGAAGGATATAATTGCCGGCAAGAGAGTCGTTGTCGTTGATGATTCAATAGTGAGGGGCCTTACCACTGGCTGGGTGGTAGACAAGCTCTGGAATGCGGGGGCAGAGGAGGTCCATGTGAGAATCCCTTCGCCTCCATATACCTACGGGTGCCATTATGGAGTTGAAACCAGGGATAAAAGCACTCTTATTGCCAATTCATTTGAGGAGATGATCAGGAATGGGGATATGAAAAGGTTCTACAGCACAATAAAAAACAGAATAAGTAAAAGAGAAGCCTCAAGCCTGAGGTATCTTACTGTAGAAGAGATGTTTGAAGCACTTGAAATACCGGATTATGAGAAAAAGTTCTGCATTGCGTGTTTTAACAGCCAGTATCCTATACCAGTCGTCTAAAGGCTTTTATTTTGTGGAAGTATCGATAAAAATGAATTTTTATTGACAGAAAACCAGATTTATTGATAAATAGTTTAATCTTTAATCTTAGGAGGATTGGTTGCTAATGAAGCAGAAGCATGATTTAGGAGTTTTACAGGCATTGTTAAGAAGGAATATGAACAGGGAGAAAAAACTTAAGATTCTGGTGCAGGAGAATACTGAAACCAGAAAGAAGGTAAAAAATCCTGAAACCGGAGAAGAAAAGGAAATCCTTATTACTCCTATACACTATAAAAAAAGATTAAGAAGGGTCAAGAGGAGAATAAACAGGCTTAACAGCCTTTTGCAGAAACTTGAAAAACCTTCAGAAAAAAAGACCAAAACCAGAAAAAAAGCTGAATAGGTAGATATATGCCCACAGCATTAATCACAGGAATTACCGGACAGGACGGCTCATATCTGGCTGAATACCTTCTTGAGAAGGGTTATAAGGTCTTTGGCATGGTAAGAAGGGCCAGCACTGAGACATTTCACAGGATTGAACATATAAAGTCAAAGCTGAATATCCTTCAGGGGGACCTGCTTGATCAGCTCTCACTTATAAATGCAATTGAGGAAGCAGATCCTGACGAGGTGTATAATCTTGCAGCGATGTCATTTGTTCCTACATCCTGGAACCAGCCGGTGCTTACAGCTGAATTTACTGCAGTTGGTGTTACAAGAATGCTTGAAGCTATCCGCATAGTAAACCCGAAAATAAGGTTTTATCAGGCTTCTTCAAGCGAAATGTACGGTAAAGTAAGAGAAGTACCCCAGACAGAGAATACCCCCTTCTATCCTCGAAGCCCCTATGGGGTTGCAAAGGCATATGGACATTACATAACAGTAAACTACAGGGAAAGCTACGGTATATTTGGATGCTCAGGAATCCTGTTCAATCATGAGTCACCAAGAAGGGGGCTTGAATTTGTTACCAGAAAAATATCATACCACACAGCTATGATAAAAATGGGACTTGCAGAAGATCTCCCGCTTGGCAATCTTGAAGCCAAGAGGGATTGGGGCTATGCAGGGGATTATATTAAAGCAATGCACCTGATGCTGAATTACGAAAAACCGGATGATTATGTTATCTCAACGGGAGAAAGCCACAGCGTCAAGGAATTTGTCGAGATAGCCTTCGAACACATTGGTTTAGACTGGCAAAAGTATGTAAAAGTGGATAAAAGATTCTTCAGGCCTGCTGAGGTCGATTACCTTATTGGAAATCCAAAAAAGGCAAAGGAAAGGCTTGGATGGTCTCCGGAAATAAGTTTCGAGGAGCTGGTAAAGATGATGGTCGACTCGGATCTTGAACTTCTGAAAAAAACTTCCGGCTAGTCTATATTCAGGTTAATTATATTATCTGCAATAAGATCTGCCTTCCTGAACAAGAGCTCCCTATATTTTGGTGCTGAACCCACCCTTATGCAAAGAGAGCTGTAATACTCGCTGTTCAGTTTTTCATAATGCTGTGGATCGGATTTTTCCAGGGATAATATTTCAGAGGAATCAGGGCAGTAGAGTTTCACATCTTTCGGAAGCAGCCTCTTTAAATGGGGTGAAAATGCAACAAGCAGTGAGCCTTCAGGAATGCCTAAAACTCCTGAAAGCTGATTCTCCAGTGCCCTGTTTCTGGAAATATCTGAATATATGCTGAAAAGCCTGTTTATTGCTCTGGCCTCCAGCCCGAACACTGCAATCGGCTTGTTTGCAATACGTTCCTGGTATGTATATGCTGAGAGCCTCAGAATGACTGATGAAAGATAAATCTTGCGGTTATAAAGATGATTATATATGGATTTTGAGACAGAATTGTCTGATTTAAGAATAAGGCTTTCTGCATCGATGTCAGTCAAATTCCACATGATATCCGCTATTTCAGGATCCTCAACAAGCAGTTCCTGTACTGACCTGGAAAACATTCTTTCTATCATAATGGATGTTTTATTAAGATAACCGTTTTTATGAAGGTATGCATAAAACATCTGGAATCTCTTGATATCCTCCACTGCTTTCTCGTCTATTGCATACTGTTTATCATGTATCAGTGTATTCTCTATCAGCGAAACGGGATCAGGCGCGCCGATAAATCCGATATGCAGGGAGTCCCTAAGCATATAATCCAGCTTGTCAGACCCAATATTTCGGTCCCTGACTATGTCTATCAGTGGAGAAGGCTTTCTGGCAAAAGCAATGAGGTCATTATAATCGACACCTGTTTCGGCTATTTCATTTTTGATGGAGGATATCCTGTCGAAAAATATATTATTGTGATTATCATTTAATAAGGGTTCAATCTCATGGCTGAAAGGCCCGTGCCCTATATCATGCAGAACTGAATAAAGCCGCAAAATCTTTGATGAATAGTCATCAAGCCTCAGATGGTCAATGATTTTTGATGTCCAGAAAAGGCATCCCAATGAATGTTCAAACCTGGTATGAACAGCTCCGGGAAACATTCTGAATAAATTTCCAAGCTGTTTTACATAACGAAGCCTTTGAACAACTGGGGAATTTATTACTGAAACCAGGCCGGTTATATTGACAAGATAATTACCCGGAATAAGGATGGTTTTTTTGCTAATAAACGACATTATTCATCTTTCAGAAAAAACCATGAATATTTGGGTACAAAATATGGAAAGACGCTCTTTATAGGACATATAAGCTCATATCTGTGCGCAAAGAAATGCTTGTTGTAGCATATTGGAATGGCTGGAACTTCATTAAAGAGTATCTCCTCAGCTTCATAGTAAATCTGCTTTCTTTTCTCTACATCATGAATATACTGTGCATTTTGTATTAACTCATCAAACTTCTGATTATGCCAGCCTGAATTTGAGCCGAGAGAATCTATGTTTTTTGAGTGAAATATCGGAAAAAGAAAGTTATCAGGATCCAGATAATCTGCATGCCATATAATGTAATTGAAGGGCTGGTTGGGCCTTTGTTTTTTATATTCCTCCAGGTCAACTTCAAGGAAATTGATTTTAATGCCTATAGTCTCCAGTGTATCAAACAGGAATCTCATTGTGGCTGATGGTTTGTATCCTTCCGGGTGCAAACCCTTCCTTATATAGAATGGGCACTCAAAAGGAAGGGAAATGCCTGATTTTTTCATAAGCTCATTGGCTGTATCAAGATCGAACCTGGCAAGGTCTTTTCTTGGAGCATGGCCGAGGATACCCGGCGGTATGAAGGATTCTGCCTTTTTATTATGGTTGGCAAAGATGTCCTTTATAAGTTTTTCTCTGTTTAATGCAAGCATAAAGGCTTTCCTTGTATAAGGATTGTTGAAAGGAGGCCTTGTTGTATTCAGGATTACAAGGTTGACTGAATATATTTCAATCGGTTCAATTATTACTCCTGAACTGCTTTTTATAAATACGGAAAAATCAGTAATAGATACAACAACATGAGGGATTATATGAACCTCTTTTGAAAAGAGGTCTTTATACCTTAATCCGTCCTGGAACCTGAGATAATCAACATATGGGATATCCGGAATATGGTAATTTTCATTTTTTTCAAGCAGAAGGTAATCAAGCTCAGCCAGCTTTTTGAACTTAAAAGGGCCTGTCCCGTTCGGGTATGTGATCCTGCTGTAATATTCCTTATAGGGAACAATTGACAGCTCAAGCTGACATAGGGCCTGAATATAGTATACAAGTGGCTTTGACAGGATTATCTCCAGGGTATAGTCATCTATGACCCTGATCCCTCTTAATGTTTCCTCATTCCCGCTTATAAAATCCTCATAGCCTTCTATCGGGCCCAGGAACTGTGAAAGCTTGCTTGAATTTTGCGAATATACCTGTTTAAGCCTTTCAAATGTATATTTTACATCCCGGGCTGTAAAATGCTCCCCGCCATGAAAGTACACATTCTTTTTCAGGAAGAATGTAATCTTGCTTCCATCTGTACTTATATTGAATCTCTCACACAGCAGGGGTTTTATCTCTGAGCTTGAGGAATATTCAAGCAAAGGCTCATAGATATTTGCCAGAACCATGATTTTTTCAGTGTTGACAAGCAAAGCAGGGTCAATAACCGGATTATCTACAATACTGTAGCTTATTACGATCTCTCCTCCCCTCTGAGGCTTCATTCCCCTGTAAAAATCCGTCAGGGTTTCCAGCCTGTTGTATTCTGAATGCATGTTGAAGGATGTTGTCGCAAGGTCCTTCAATGAGTGAAGATCATTTACTGAATAACTCTCCACTTCTTTGAAGGCTGTTTCTATGCTCTCTCTCTGATTTGAGATGTCAGAGCTGATATTAATAATATTTTCAATATGATTGTTCATTTCTATAATAAGGTTCATAATATCCTTGGCTTCATATAACTGGCCCTGTATTTCGTTTTTAATGCTGTTTGCAATCTCAGAAAGCCTGTCAGTGACATGGGAAAGATTATCAAATTCTGATTGCAATGCTGAATTTTTGTATTTAATGTCAATACACTGCTTTGTTATATCCTCTGTGATTTGAAGCATTGACTGAAAATTTTTAAGCTGAGAGATGGTAGCATGCTGTATGGATTGAATATTGACTATGCTGCTTTTAGAGAGCTCTATAATTTCCCTTAGCGATTCATGTATACCGATGCTTTGCTTTCCGGCAGAATTAACAATATTGATGCTTTTGTTTATATTCCCTTTGCTGTCAGATATATCAGATTTAATGTTTTCTATAATAAGGGATATCTCCTTTGTTGAAAGCTCTGTCTTTTCACTCAAAAGCCGTATCTCATCAGCAACTACATTGAAGCTTTTCCCTGATTCCCTGGATGTAGTGGCGATTATCCCTGCATTTAAGGACAGAAGGTTTGTCTGTTTGGATATGGCCTCTATAGCCTCAATAATAAGATTTATCTGGTCAGAATCGGAGCTCAGGTTTTCAATCGTATCATTTGTAGACAGTATCGTGTTTCTTATTGTATCAACGCTCTGTGAATAGTTATTGATAATATGCTCACTTTTCTGTACCTCCTCCAAAACCATCTTCTGAAATCTTACTGTTGAGGCGACTTTCTGTTCCACTTCCTGGGCAATATCGCTAAGGTCCTCAATAGACTGGGTGGTATAGGCTATAAAGCTGTTTATTTCATTAACTGCATATTCATTTTCTTTCAGTGATTTCTGAGTATTCATCATGATACTATCAGCTATGCCTATCATGTCGGACAGTTCTTCAACGAGACGGTTTATCCCTTCTGAATTGGATTCAATGATCTTTGACGTATCCTGGGTATTTTTTGTGTTTTCCTCAATCAGGGCCAGCTGGCTCTTTATATTATCAAGCAGGTCATCAATCTTTGTCGAAGACTGCATGACATAATAAGTCGTCTCTTTCTGAGTCAGCGTATTCCTGTATATCTCTTCAGTGCTTATGGAAAGCTTTTTTGAAAGGTTTTGAATATCTTCCCTCGTAAATTCGATCTGCAGGATAAGCTTCTGGAAAGCAGCAGATAAGAATGAAATACTCTCCCTTAATGATCTTATGGAAAACTTCTTTAGTTCAAGGTTAAAATCGACATTGCTGTTCGTAATCTGGTTTATAAGCCTTTCCATAAGCTTCAGGTCTGACCATATTTTTGCTGTATGCATATAGCAGAGTGCAGTAATACCTGCCAGAAAAAATAAAGCTACCGGGATAAAATAATCAAAATTACCTTCAAAAAGTATGAATATTGTTATGAGAGATAAAAATAATGACAGGATAACCCATAAAACCAGATATGCTTTTATACGGGAAAAGAATCTGCCTGCATTATTTTTAAAATATTTAAATATCCGGGTTATCATGCAAATTATTATATAAAAAAAATTAATTATATAAAGTATATTATTCTGGTTTTACGGTGATATAAAATGGGACCCTGTAATAACCGCTGGACTGCCATGAGAAATCCTTATGCCGGAAGATTGCCTGGGAGGAGCCTCCACCATCAAGGTTCAATGCTTTTACACAGCCGTATTTCCTCAGTAAAGAAGCCAGTTCATTAAGTTCAAGAAAAGCATTCTTTGTAATGCAGAAAACAATTGAACCATCACTCGTTATCCCTATTGCGCTTCTCTCAGAAATTTTCTTGTTTGAGATGGATATATTCAGATTATTCCATATCAGCATGGGCCCTGACTGGAAAGCCAGGATATCAGAATCAAGCTCAGAAAGTATCCATTGAGAAGATTTTACTATGCCAGCTTTATCCCCAAGAATATAAAAGAACGGATATTTATGGTTAATACTGCCGTACATGCCTTTTGATGTCTTTAATAATCCCACAGGTATGCCGTAATTATCATCGTCTGTGTAAAAATAGCTGCCGTTTATTGCAAAGATGATAGAATTGTCATTCAGCTGGTCTAAATATATTCTTTCCTTTTTATAATTAAATTCTATGTTGAAATTATCTGGAGAAATTTCCAGAATAAATATCTCTCCCTGATCGTAATCTATTAGTTCATAGCTGAAATCCCGGTCAGAATAATTCCATTCATATGCATATATCAATGCTGAAAGTAGAAGGGATAAAATTATCAGCAGGCTCTTTTTCATATTCTAAATATATCAAAATCAATCCAAATAAAAAGCATTTTTTTGATATATTTTCAGGTTTAATATTCCCATGATTAATTAAAATTTAATCTTGAAAAATTTGAAAATTCTGCAATACTTGAAGGATTAATTTCTAAGCTTACGGAGAGTTAAATGCATAGAGTCAAAAATCATCCAATTTTAAGAGAGACAGGTGAAGACAAGTTTATAGATTTTTCTTTCAATGGCATACCAATGAAAGCAAAAAAGGATGAAATGATCTCATCAGCACTTTTTGCAAACGGTATACATACATTCAGGAAGCATAAGAAGGATAACAGCCCTCAGGGCATATTCTGTGCCAATGGTCAATGCGCACAATGTCTGGTGCTTGTGGACGGGCTGCCTCAGAAAGCATGCATAACCCCTGTCAGGGAAGGCATGCGTGTTGAATCGCTTGAAGATGACCCCTGCAACCTCCCCGTTGAAAAAGGGGAGATCAAAACTTCTGATATTATTGAGAAAGATGTTGATGTTCTGATAATAGGAGGCGGCCCCGCAGGGTTAAGCGCTGCAATAGAACTCGGGGAAAACAAGATAGGAGTACTGATAGTGGATGACAAAGAGAAGCTTGGGGGAAAGCTTGTTCTGCAGACTCATCAGTTCTTCGGTTCAATTGAAGACTGTTTTGCCGGTACAAGAGGGATTGATATCGGCAGAATGCTTTCAAAAAAGATTGAGGAATACCCATCAATTGAAGTTTACCTGAATTCTAATGCTATAGCGATATATGAAGATAAAAAGGTAGGGATCACTAAAGATGATAAGTATATGCTTATCAAGCCAAAGGTGCTGCTTAATACTGCCGGTGCAAGAGAAAAGGCAATTGCATTTCCAGGCTGTACCCTGCCAGGTGTTTACGGAGCTGGTGCATTTCAGACACTTGTAAACAGGGATCTTGTCAGAACGTCAGAGAGAATTTTTGTAATAGGCGGAGGAAATGTGGGCCTTATTGCAGCCTATCATGCAATTCAGGCGGACATGACAGTTGTAGGCCTGGTAGAGGCTTTAAGCAGATGCAGCGGGTATTATGTGCACAGTTCTAAACTCGCAAGGCTCGGTGTACCCATATATACCAGGCATACAGTTGTAAGTGTTAACGGGAGCGATAAAGTTGAGAGCATAACAATTGCTGAAATTGATGATGAATTTAATCCGATACCTTCAACAAAGAAGACGTTTCTCTGTGATACGGTGCTTGTCTCAGTCGGCCTGACTTCTATTGATGAGTTCACAGAAA
>CAYMEV010000016.1:0-84644 GCA_964389675.1 uncultured Candidatus Sumerlaeota bacterium | reverse complement strand
AGGTTCCGGTGCTGATGGAGATTCTTCAAATTAACCAGAAGTCTCATAAAATTTCCTTAACCATAAATTTTTAATTACATTTATAATAATAAGCAATATTGTCAATTTAATATTGTCTTGGTTTTTTTGGGATGAAAGAAAATATTATCAGGCCTGCTCCAATAATACAAAAGGCGAAAAGAAAGGGGAACCTGTCTTTAATATACTGATTATAACCCATTATGAAACCTAATATTACAAAAAGCATCCCAAAAGAGATGTATAAAAATACCTCTACACGGCTTTTGTATAATCTTCTGTTAAGCCTTCTGTCCATGGTCATTAAAGCAAGCTTTGCCACGGAAAGCCTGAATTCATTGTTATCAGGATACTGATCTTCTTTAGGTATCGGCTTGCTGAACCTGATCCATTCTGAAACACTGTTGCTGAGTATGTGTTTATCTGTATTCCTTTCCAGATAAAAAAGGAATTCCTTGAAATTTACGATGCATGAATAATCCAGGATCTCCAGGAAATCTCTATAATTTATTGTGATATTTATTGGAAACAGGAATTTCATATCCCTGAATTCCATCAGGCATTTTATCTCCCTGTCCTCTGCTTTTGAAAGAGATATGTCGACATTTTCAATATCTGAAAAACTGTAAGTATATACCTTATCTGAGGCAGATTCATGAAGGTAAAGGGAACCATCAGAAATAAAAATCTTGTTTATGTCCGGCATAATTAATATAATGGGGAACATATTACTCTAATAAGAGGTTATAATCAAATAAAAAACAAATGTGCATGAACAGGCTTTATATATTGTTAATGGTCCTAATGTCAGGCGTCTTTCTGGTTTCGGGAGCAGAAAAACCTGATTTCAAAGAAGAGAGCAGGATTATCGAAAAATTTGTAAATGCTGTTCAAAGTGAAGCAGAGGGGAAATACAAAGAAAGCATCAGTTATCTTGAGGAAATTATTGATTTAAGGGATGATTTGTTTGTCCCTTATCTGCATATAATAAAGATCTGCAAGGACGAAGAAAGAGCATTGAAACTTGCCGAGGATTTCCTGTCAAGGTATCCAGATAATACGGAAGCCCTGGAAACATACGGCGGTCTGCTTATAAGCAGCGATCACTATGAAAAGGCTATTGATACATACAGGAAGCTTATTGAGATCAGGTGTGACAGGCTTGAATACTATGCCCAGGCTGGAAGGCTTATGTTCTTCCATGGGCGGAAAGATGAAGCAAAGGATCATTTAATGCATTATGCAGAACATATTGAATCAAATAAGCCGCAGGATGAATTAATCTATTACCTGATAGGAAATCTTTTCGAAATGGATAAGGAGTATTCTGCTGCAGCATATTATTATATGAAATCAATAGAACTCCACCCTTACTACAGCTATTCCCTGAAAGCTCTTGAAAATGTCTCAAAAACGCAAAAGCTCAATATAGATATAGCTCTGTTTTATAAAATTATGATCGATAATGGCCAGAACAGGGATTATTTTACCGAGGCATTTATTTCATATGTACTTGCAAATAATGTTAAGGAATATCTGCCTTATATAATTGGCCTGTATGAAGCTGTACCAGAAGAGGAAAGGGATCTTAACTATTACAGGAGGCTTAATTATGCCCGTTTCCTCAGCAGTGACTATTATGGAATTATTAAGTCAGCAAGAGGCCTGATAAGCATTGAGGAATGTGATATGAACCTGCTGATGCTTCTTTATAATTCTTATATCAAGACCGGACAGTATAATTCAGCAAAGAATCTCCTAAATGAGTACAAGGACATTTTCCCCGCAGTGGATTATCAGATGATGCTCTATGAACTGCTTGTGCTGGAGAAAAAAGAGCAGGAGGCACTTTCCCTGCTTGAAAATCTTCATGATGAGAATCCTCAATCAGATGATATTTTTATTGAGCTTATAAATGCAATATTTCATCTCAGATCAAAGAAGACGGCCATAGAAGTGCTTAATCAGATCCTAAGTGACCGGCAACCGAGGGAGTTTAAGCTCTGGGCACTTTATATTGAAATGCTTCTTAAGAATAATGATATAAAAGAGGCTATTATCAGCTATGAAAAGATGATAAAGGAGAATAAAAACCTGAAGCAGGCATATATGCTTGGATTCAGCTTATATATCAGGGCAGGTGAAACAGTTGATAAAACCTGGATAGCTGACCTGTATCTGGATAATTTCAATGAAGTCCAGGATTATTTAATTTCAGCAGATTATCTTATGAGGCTGAAAGAATATGAGGCTGCTGAAAGCGTTTTTAAAGAAGCGCTTGATGTTTATCCTGATGACAGGGATGTCCTTTTTTCTTACAGTGGTTACTGCTTTCAGGTGGATGCTATTGATAAAAGCATTGAAATACTTGAAGGGCTTAATCAAAAAAATCCATATTCTCCAGATATCTGCAATAGCCTGGGATACAGCTATGTTCTGGAAGGAAGGAATATGGACACTGCATATGATCTGCTGACCTATGCTGTTAAGATTGAGCCCTTAAATCCTGCATTTCTGGATTCATTAGGCTGGTATCACTATAATAATAATCAGTTTGATAAAGCTCTGCATTATCTTTTAAGGGCATGTGAAATATCTTCATCAGATCCTGAAATATCTGAGCACCTGGGTCTGATCTATCAAAAAAACGGGGATTATGATAAGGCTCTGGAATATTTTAAGAAATCTGCCGGGCAATATGCTGATAAAGAAGATATTGAAAGGATAAATGCATTTATTGAAAAGCTAAGCAGCGGATTATGATAAGTAAAAGAATTAAGCGGAGCCTTATTATCTTATTATTTCTTCTGTTTTCATTCAGCTGTGCATATAAAAAAAATTACCATTTTCAAAGAATATGCCATGACCTTATTTTTCCGGAAAGCTATGTTTTCCTTATAAAAGGTGCATTTTTTGATGGCAAGGAAAAGCAGAGGTTTGAAGCAGTTGTTTATTCAAAGGATACCAGAGTGCGAATGGAGATATTGAATACACTCGGGTTTGCTGAAATTATAATCATTTATGATAAAGACATCATACATGTGGAAAACAGGAGAGAAAATTCCACAGATATCTACAGGAAGGGAATCGATAAATATTATCTGTTTGATACTGACATATTTGCCATGCATCCAGGTTTTCTTTTTACCGGTTATGATTATTATCTAAAGGATAGCTACCCTGCAAGATTCCTTTTTGAGGATTTTGCCCGCAAAAACATTTGCATATCGGTGTTTAACAACAATGGTAATGGGTATATAATTAAAAGAAAAACTGATACAGATGAGCTGGTCTTCAGTGCCAGCAATCCTGAAAAGATAGGTGACTGCCTGTTTTTCAGAAGCAGGTCTGTAATTTTTAAGAATGGCAGACTGGAATATGACATAGAATCATACAGTATTAACCTGGAACTTAAAGAGGAGCTTTTCATATGGAAGTAAGACTGCATTCCCCTGCAAAACTTAATCTGTATCTAAGAGTAGGCCCTAAGAAAAACGGGTTTCATAAAATAATATCCCTGATGCATACAATTGCATTCTTTGATGAGATAACCATAACAGAAAGCGAAAAATATTCATTTGCCTGCAGCAACAAGGCTATACCCTCTGATGAATCCAATCTTGTAAACAGGGGTGTGAAATTTTTCTCTGATTATTTCCTGGATGGAGAATTGCCCAAAATAAGCATATTGCTGGAAAAAAGGATACCACACAGCGCAGGCCTTGGTGGGGGTAGTTCTAATGCTGCTTCAGTTATCAGATACCTTACAGGGCTGTATGGGAAAAAGCTTGATGATAGGGCTTTAAAGGCTATTGCAGAAACATGCGGTTATGATACACCATTTTTCTTATCCGGGGGATTCGCTTTTGTTAAGGGTTTCGGAGAGACGGTACTGCCCGTGGAAGGAAGCATTAACTGCAATTGCCTGGTAATAAAGCCCAAGAGCGGCTTAAGCACAGCCCTTGTATATAAGGAATATGATCAGCTGACCGGCTCATGTCCTGATCTAGACTATTTTGAAAATCATTTAAGGGATGAGATTATCAGCATGAAGAAGTACAGCTATGCTGATATCTGCAATTGGATGGCAAACGATCTGCAGAAGCCGGCATTACATGTTTCAGAACCGCTGAATCTTATCATGGAATCAATACCCAGCGAATATAAGAATTGTACAATGCTTACCGGATCAGGATCTTCACTATTTATTCTAATAAACCCTGATAAGACAGTTGATAACGGGGCAATAATTGATTCTTTACCGAAAAATTTAATAGAAAAAACTGTCTTGACAAAATTTATTACTATGGTAAATATTGGTTCAACCTCTTTTATTTAGAGGAAAAATACAACACTTAGGATGGTGGAGGTTAATGGAAATCACAGAAGTTAGAGTTTTTCCTATCAATGAGAACAGGCTAAAGGCTTTCGCTACTATTACCTTTGACAATGCTTTTATTATCAGGGACCTTAAGATTATCAACGGTAATAATGGATTATTTGTAGCGATGCCCAGTAAAAAGAGGAAAGATGGATCCTACAAGGACATTGCTCACCCCCTTAACAATGAAACAAGACGATTGATCGAGACAGCTGTTCTTGATCAATATAATATTGAAATTGCTAAGATGGATGAAGAGGACCAACCCCAAGTCAGCAGTGAAGACCCGGAAAGCTTATAGGCTTTCTATATAAATGGGGCGTCGTCAAGTGGTAAGACACAGGTTTTTGGTACCTGTATTCGAAGGTTCGAATCCTTCCGCCCCAGCTTAATCGTGAAATGAAAAATACCTTAATATTTTCATGTAATAACAGTATAGGCCTCGCCCAGAAGATCACAAAAAGGCTTAACACAAAGCTTTCTCCTCTTGAAATTGCCAGGTTCCGGGATGGTGAGATATTTGTGCACTGTCCAATCAGCGTAAGGGGCAAGAACGTTTTTCTTATACAATCCTTCTACAGCCCTGTCAATGACTCAATTATGGAATTCCTGCTTGCAGTTGATATGTTTAAGAGAGCATCTGCAAGAAGTGTTATTGCTGTTATACCCTACCTTGCCTATAGTAAACAGACATATAAAACCAAGCAGAGAGTACCAATATCATCAAGGCTGCTTGCTGACCTGATACAGTTTTCAGGTGTGGTTAGGCTAATAACCCTTGATCTTCATATTCCTGAAATTCAGGGTTTTTACAATATTCCTGTTGATAATCTGAGCCCTTTCCCGTTATTTAAAACGGTACTTGACAAGCTCTCCCTTGATGATTATGTGGTCGTTGCGCCTGATCCAAGAGGCTTTCACAGGGCATTTTTATTTTCAGAATATATGAAGAAGCCTTATATACTTAGTGATAAAAGGATTGAACATCAGGGAGCAGACAGCCTGGACACGGTTTCCAGTGACATTAAGGGGAAGGATGCTGTCATCATTGATGATATTATTGACAGCGGAAGAACTGTTGCGGTGGTTTCAGAGAAACTCAAGCAGGCAGGTGCTTCAAAGGTTTATGCATTAGTTACCCATTCCCTTATTGGGACTGAGAATATAGATAAGATATTATATTCCAATATTGAAAAGATATTTATTACTGATTCCATATTCAACCCTGACCTTGAGATTCGAGAAAAGCTCGAGATCATTGACTCATCTGAAATCATATCAAAAGCCATCTATTCAGTCATTTGGAATACCTCCTTATCTCAATTTTCTATTTAAATATTACTTTTTTCTTGCATATTTTTTATTTTTAGATAAAAGCTTTACTTTACCAAGTGCATTTAGGAGGATACTTATGGAAGCATTGGAGCTTATGGTTGAAGAAAGAACTAAACTGAACAAAAGAGAAAACAAGGATATGCGGAACAGTGGCGGGCTTTTGGGTGTTGTTTATGGCAAAAAGATTAAACCTTTGGCAATATCGTTGGATAAGAAGGAATTTCTCCGTAAAGCATCCAAAGCTGGTGAAAATACAGTTTTTAGACTGATCATGAAATCAGATGGAAGAATAAGGCATTACTGCATTTTGAAGGACTATCAGATACATCCTGTTACAAGAAGTGTTATTCATGTCGATTTTATTGGGATAGAAGAAAAAGATTATGTCAGGGTTCAGGTTCCTTTAAGGTATAAAGGCTTTTATCTTGATCATATAAAGAATAACAACATCAGGGTTTATATGGACAGAATCTATGTAAAGGTTCGTGCAGAAAAAATTCCTCCCTATATAGCAATTGATGTATCCGATATGCAGATAAATGATGTAATATATGGAAAAGACATGAAACTTCCAGAAGGAATGATATTTTCCGACGTCCCGGAGAAGGTTATATGTACTTTAAGAAGGAAAACAGGTAAGGGCGGAGGGATGCTTCTCGAGCCTCTTTCTCTTGATGAAGAGGTTAAGGAATAGCTTTTGCCGGTAATCTGCAGTCGTGTCATTTTTAATAGTAGGTTTGGGTAATCCTGGTGCCAGATATGAAGGGACAAGGCATAATATCGGATATCTTATTCTGGATTGTTACAGGAAATTCTCAAATAGCAGATATAGCTTCCACGAAAATAAATATTATAAACAATGGTCATTAAGAGATCTATGCCTGCTAAAGCCTTCATTATATATGAACAGAAGCGGTGAGTCCCTTGGTTATTTTTTTGAGAAGCAAAAGGCCATATGGGATAAAATCCTGATTATACACGATGATATGGATATTGAATTTGGATACATCAAATACAGTATGAACAAGGGAAGTGGCGGACATAAGGGAATTGAGAGCATTAGCGGGCTAAT
Organism: uncultured Candidatus Sumerlaeota bacterium; assembly: GCA_964389675.1. Lineage (GTDB taxonomy): Bacteria > CAYMEV01 > CAYMEV01 > CAYMEV01 > CAYMEV01 > CAYMEV01. Next base: position 77,838 of record CAYMEV010000016.1, on the reverse strand, counting down.
TCCTGAAAACCTGTTTATGAGATGCAGGGTAGGGATTTCAAAGCCTCCAGAGGGCATGGACCCTGCTGATTATGTGCTGGACAGGTTTGGAACAGCCGAATCTGAGAAATTGGAATTTTTGCTAAAAAGAACAGCTGAATCTGTTGATGTATTAATACACAATGGGATCAGCAGAGCGGCTAACCTCTACAACAGGGTCAGCTTGATTTAATATATTAATATTGATTGAAAGGAGAAAGAGATGGGACAGTTCTTTAGCTTTTTTGCTCCTTTGATTGCCTTTGCAGGTTTATTCTTTGCATTCAGGACTTTCAGAAGTATTCAGGGAATTTCTATTGAATCCCAGCAGATGCAGGATATATCAAGCCTTATCCATAAAGGGGCAATGGTTTTTCTAAAAAAGGAATATTCTGTCTTGTCCATATTTATAGCCATAATCCTTATCCTTCTTTTTCTTTTTGTCGGATTCTGGTCTGCAATAGCATTTTTGTTTGGAGCTCTTGCTTCAATGTCAGCAGGCTTTTTTGGAATGAAGTCAGCAACGATTGCAAATGTCAGGACAACACAGAAAGCTAAAGAAAACAATCCTGGAGGAGCACTTAAAATGGCTTTTGATGGAGGCAGTATAATGGGTTTGTCTGTTGCAAGCCTCGGCTTATTAGGGCTTGGGATACTGTACTTTTATATAATATTTACAGGAGACCCTGAACTTCCTTCAGAGCTGTTTATTTATACAACGGATTTTATAAAGGTGATTACAGGGTTTGCAATGGGAGCCAGTTCAATTGCACTTTTTGCAAGGGTTGGAGGAGGTATTTATACAAAGGCTGCAGATGTTGGAGCTGACCTCGTCGGAAAGATCGAAGCCAAGATACCTGAGGATGATCCCAGGAATCCTGCAGTAATAGCAGACAATGTAGGAGATAATGTCGGAGATGTGGCTGGCATGGGTGCAGATCTGTTCGAGTCTTATGTTGGTTCTGTTGTTGCAACAATGGCTATAGCGGCAACCATTCATCCATCAGAAAATACCTCAGTTCCCATAGGTCACCCGGTAGCTTTTATGAGCCTTCCGATAGTATTGATCATGGTTGGGCTGATAGCGTCCATATTGGGGATAAGGTTCATGGAGTTTCTGAAGGATAAGGAGCCTCATTTAGCACTGAGATACAGCACCTATATTGCAGGCGGGATCTATCTTCTGCTGGCTTTTTTCAGCATTACCCTTATAACCGGGTTTTTTGATGTAAGGAATCTTCTCCTGTTTGTTCCTGTCCTGTTCGGTCTCGCAGGGGGCAGTGCCATAGGGCTTATAACTGAATATTATACCTCCGGAAATCCAATAAAAAAGATAGCAAAAGCAAGCCAGACAGGCAGCGCTACAAATATTATATCTGGACTTGCAATTGGTTTCGAATCAGTTGTTATGCCAATGATAACAATTGCAGTTATAATTATGGTTTCTTATTATTCTGCAGGGCTCTATGGAATAGGAATAGCAGCCATATCAATGCTGGCCACTATTGGAATCACGATGTCAGTTGATGCATACGGGCCCATTGCAGACAATGCCGGAGGAATATCTGAAATGTCAGGCCTTGGGGAAGATGTCAGGAAGATCACAGACAAGCTTGACAGCCTTGGCAATACAACAGCTGCTATGGGAAAGGGATTTGCAATAGGTTCAGCTGCACTTACTGCACTGGCTTTATTCAGCGCTTATGTTAAATCAGTGGGATCTGAGATTATTATTGACCTCACTAATCCTAAGGTAATTGTCGGATTGTTCCTTGGGGGTATACTGCCTTTCTTTATTGCTTCTTCAACAATGAATGCTGTAGGAAAGGCTGCTTCAAGCATGGTAGATGAGGTCAGGAGGCAATTCAGGGATATAGTCGGGCTGATGGAGGGCAAATCAAAGCCTGATTATGAAAAATGCATCAGCATAAGCACAAAAGCAGCCCTCACACAAATGATTGTACCTGGATCAGTTGCAGTAATAGCACCTATCTTTGTAGGATTTGTTCTGGGATCGCAGACGCTGGGCGGATTGCTCGCAGGAGCCACATTGTCAGGTGTTTTGCTGGCATTATTTATGGCAAATGCCGGCGGAGCATGGGATAATGCAAAGAAATTCATTGAACAGGGAAACCTCGGCGGCAAAGGTTCTTCAGCCCATGAAGCAGCTGTTGTCGGTGATACAGTAGGGGATCCGTTCAAGGATACTGCAGGACCATCAATGAATATCCTCATTAAATTAATGGGGGTTGTTTCTTTATTGATAGCACCAATATTAAAAAATATAGGATTATAAAATTTTAGGGAGGTAATTTGAATTGAGAAGGTACGAGATATGTCTTATTTTACAGCCTGAGATGGGTGATGAAGGCTTCCAGGCAAAAATTGACAGCATAAAACAGACTCTTGAAAAGGATGGTGCATTGTTTATCAGAGAGGATTTCTGGGGCTTGAGACAGCTTGCTTATCAGATAAAGAACCACAAGAAAGCCTATTATGCTTTCCTGATATTTGATATACAGCCGGAAAGCATAAAGAAAATCCAGCAGGAGTTTCAGATTGATGAGGATGTTTTAAGATCAATTATAAAGATTGAAAAGGAAAGAAAGATACCGGAAAAGATCGAAGAAAAGCCTGATGCGGACGAAAACAGTCAGGAATTAGATGAAGGGGACATTCACGATGCTAAGGAGGTAAATAAATCGGATTATGGCGAGTCTGAATAAGGTATTTATACTGGGAAATCTGACATCCGATCCACAGTTAAGAAGCACCAACAGTGGGAGTCCGGTATGTGAGTTCAGGATTGCAACAAACCACCGTTACAAGAAAAAGAATGAATGGTTTGAAGATGTTGCATATATCGATGTTACTGTCTGGGGCAAGCTGGGGGAGAACAGCGGGGAGAATCTCATCAAGGGAAGCCTTGTGCTTGTGGAAGGGCGTTTAAGATACCAGACATGGATAGGCCCGGATGGGGATAAAAGGTCTAAACACGATATTGTTGCATCACATATACAATTTTTAGACAAAAAATCCAGGAATCTAAGATCAAGAGATTCAATTGATAAGAGCAGTGACCAGATTGAAAAACTGAGTGACTCAGATTATATTGGTTATGAGGAGGAGTAAATTGAAGACAAACATACCATATAAAAAATTTCCAAGGAAAAAGAGATTTTGCAGATTTTGTGCTGATAAAACACTTTTTATCGATTATAAGAATGTTGAGCTATTAAAGGATTTCTTATCTGAAAGGAAGAGAATATATCCGCGCAGAATGACCGGGACATGTGCAAAGCACCAGAGAGAACTGGCCAGAGAGATGAAACTGGCCCGCAATGCTGCTTTGCTTCAATACACTCCTGATTAGTATATAAATTAAGGGGTGCTAAGCAGTCTATTTGCAGGCACCTCTTATATGGCTTTTTTTATAGGACTCATATATATATACTTCCTGTCTTTTGCATTTCAATTTTATTGAAAAAACCTGTAAAATATTTAAAATTCAATTAGAATAAAAAAATGTAACATTGTTTCTGAAATTTTGTATATTCATTATAAGTAGTATAAAGTAGGGGATAAATATGAGAAAGTTAATCTTATATATTTTATGCCTGGTCCTTCTTGCTTCATGCTCAACCATGAGATTTTCAGAGAAGACTGACAGGATCAATGATATCGGGATTAAATGCCTTGAGAACAAAATGTTCCAGGATGCTATATTCTGGTTTGAAAAAACGATTGAAATAGACGGTCAGAACGAATCAGCCCTGAATAATATTGCAATATGCTTCGAAGCCTTAGGGCATTATAAAGAGGCTTTGGAGTACTATGAGAAGGCATATGCAATCTCGAAAAACACTGTGATACTGGCCAATATAAATTCATTGAAAGAAACGGTAGAGTTATAGAAATGAATAAAAGATACTCTTATTTATTATTTTATCTGATTTTCATGCTTGCCTTCATGGCTGGATGCAGCCAGTCAAAGATACTTATAGAGCTTGAGAAAACGCCACTGGTGAAGCTTAAAAAGACTGATGCAGTGCTTATACTGCCTTTCAGTTTCAATAATATCAGTTCTGCCAAGGATGTCTACATGGCCGGCTCTGATGATTTTTCAAACGAGCTCTATAAAAGGCTGACCAAAAATGGTGATTACAATATTACTGACCTGAATACCTCAAAAGAAATATACAGCACTTATTTCAGCCAGGATGAAGAGGATGTCAGCCTGGATGTCATAAGGCAGATATCAAGTGCTTATGATATTGAATATATTATTTCAGGCAGGATAGAATTTAATACACTTGACGCTTCAAGTTATGACAGAAAACGAGAATATGATTCAAGATACGGAAGATATATTACCTACAACATCTGGGTAAGAAGAAGAAAGTTCATTGTCAATCTGGATTACAGGATATATTCTTCCTATGAGGACAAGTATATCAAAGAGGAAACCAAAACAGACAATCTTATTGTTGAGGAGGAGTACCAGAGGCAGGTATACGGCTTCTGGCAGCTGATTCCCTCAATGATTGACGGCATAGTGGATGTTTTTATACCCAAGAAGGTGGAAACCTCCAAGTATATATTAGATTAAGGGAAGGCTGATGAGAAACAAATATAAAATATTTTTAGCTGCTATTATTGTGGTCTGTTTCAGCATTATTGCAAGTGCGCAGAACTTCGGAAAGAATAAGGTCGTATATAATGAACTTGAATGGTATTTTGCTGAGACAGAGCATTTTACAATCCACTGGTATAGTGGGATGGAGATATATGTCGCCTATCTTAAAGAAGTATGTGAACAGGCATATAATGATTTGAGCTCGGCCTACAAGCACCAGTTGACAGAAAAAATACCGATTATATTCTACCTTAACAGTGATGATTTTCAACAGACAAATATATATGCAGGCTTTATACCGGAAGGAGTAAGGGGTTTTGCTGAGCCTTTCAACTTTAGAGTGGTTATACCGCTGGATGAGCCATTGGAAAACCTTAAACAGGTAATTATCCATGAAATAAACCATATTTTCGAATTCAGCATTTACTACAGGTCAATAGCGATGATAATCTCCAGGATGCCTCTGTGGTTTGATGAGGGATTATCCGTGCACATGGCGGATCAATGGGATTCACAGAGGAAAATGTATCTCAGGGATGCTTTGTATAAGAATATAATACCGCGGATAAAGGATTTTGGTGAAAGTTTTTTTGAGGCTTATGTATATGGTGCTTCGATAGTTGGATTTATTGAGGATGAGTTTGGCATTGAGGGTTTAAGAGCGCTTATATTCGAGGCATCCAAGCAAAAGACAAAGGATTTTCCTAAGTTTGTGGAGGAGAGCCTTGATATAGACATTGATGAGCTGGACAGGATATGGCGCAAACATCTTAAAGAAGAGGAATACGGGTATTTAACAAACAGATATGACCCTTATGATTACTCAAAAAGATTTGGAGAGAGCAGACCTGGCGTATCCAGCTTTTCTCCTGAGCCTTCACCCAGCGGTTTGATGCTGGCATATCTGACAAATGCATCCATGTTCCTCGGGATAAGGATACTGAATGTTGAAGAAGACGAGGATATCTTCAACCTGACCAAAGGAAAGGATTTTGATGATTATCTCTGGCTTTCAACAGAGGGCTCTGCGATCAGCTGGAGCCCTGATGGAGAAAAAATTGCGTTCAGTGCCAAATGGGAAGGGAAATACAGGCTCTATATTCTTGATGTCCTCACAAAAGCAATAAGTAAAAGATTCGACCTGGATATACATAATGTGAAGACTCCATGCTTTTTCCCGGATTCAAAAAGGCTGGTCTTTGCAGGAAATAAAGGTGGCTTGACAAATATTTACGAGCTGAATTCTGAAACCGGTGTCTATTCAAACCTGACTGACAGCAGATATTTTGATAAAGATCCTGCCTTGAGCAGTGATGGCAGATATCTTTATTTTTCATCCTACAGGGAAGGGTATTTCAGGCTTATTGAGCTGAATCTTCAGACAAAAGAGGAAAAGGTCCTTATAAGCTGGGAAGGAAACTGCATACAGCCACATTATATAAAGGGGAAGCATTCCATAATCTTTGCAAGTGACAGAAAGGATGATATAAGTGACCTTTATATCTATAAGATCGATGAAAATACTGTATACAGGATATCCAATATTACCACAGGCTGTTTTACCCCGAAAGTTATTTATGATATTGACAGTGAGCCTTCAAAAATAGTGTTTACAGGTTATGAAGGCCAGAGGAATAATCTTTTCATATTCAGCTATGATGATATGGAGTACTTCGAGACAATTGAACTGGGTGAAGCTGAAGCATATCAATATGATGTAGACCTGGGATTTGATGGTTTTTCCGACTCGGATAAAAACAGACTGAAAACCAAATTCTATGTGGATACTATCAATGTTGCGGCAGCATACCGCTCTGACGGCCTTATTGTTGGCCAGACTGTCCTAAGTTTTTCAGATATACTTGGTGATAATAATATTACAGGTATCTATCAGCAATTCGGAAATTATGCAAATGCAATCCTATATTACAGTAATCTGAAAAACAGGCTTAATTACGGCAGTGTCTTATATTATAATAATTATGTCAATTATGTGCCGGGAAGTGATGGCAACAGGTATATGATCGATAAATTCTGGGGATTTGAGGGAATTGTATCCTATCCCTTCTCATTGTTTTCAAGAGTTGAGGTTTCAGTTGGATATGAGAATGCTAAACAGCCGATATATGAATACCTTAATCTGGGGGATGCTGAATCCCAGCTTATATATACCAAAGCAGCTTTTGTCACTGATAAGACCCTCTACAATATATTCGGTCCCTACAGGGGCTACAGGGCCAGCCTTTCATTAATGTATGCCCCCAAAATTGGAGATATATTTGAAGACAGTTTTACTGCAGTCCTGGATTCAAGGTTTTACCTGCCATTTTCCAGGAGAAATCTTTTTGCATTCAGAGTATCCGGGGGTTATTCTTCAGGTGATAAGCCAAGGCTTTTTTACCTGGGAGGAGCAGATACATTCCTTGGCAATAATACTCTGCGCGGATATAAGATATCTGAGTTTTACGGGACAAAATACGGACTGATAAACATTGAATGGAGATTTCCCCTCATAGACCTTATTGCTTTTGCCTTTGGACTTCATTTCCCATATATCCAGGGGACATTTTTCTGGGATATGGGGGTTGCATGGGATGATACATCAGAACTCGATCTTTTCCACAGGCCTAATGGTTCCCTGGAGTTCAAGGATATAAAGAGCTCAATAGGATATGCCATAAATGTCCCTATTCAGGGTGTTCTTCTTACATGGAGCTATATTAAGAAATTCAACCTGCGGAAAACCACATCGGATACCATACTTCAATTTACCATTGGAACAAGGTTTTAGTATATCAGTTGCCTTTAAGAATGGTTTCTTCTATGATGCTTAAAAAATCGCCTCTGCTCAATAAAAGCGAGATATTAGCCATTATATGGTCATAATATGATGATATTCTGTCACTTTTTGCTCTTATGTATGATATTCTGGCATCTTCAACTTCAAGGTAGATTGCAAGCCCGGATGCATACCTTGCTTCTGCAAGGTCAATGTCCTTTTTTGCCATATTCTCCCTGCTGGAGGAAAGGTCAAGAAGGCTTTCTGTAACGCTTATATTTGCCAAAGCCTCCTTCATGCCAAGCAGGATCTCCTGCTCAAGCTTTTCGAGCTCAAGTTCATTTTCTGTCCTTTCCATCCTTGACATGCTTATATTGTATTTATCCTGAAAACCTCTGAAAAGATTAAAGTTCAGGCTTATGGAACCTGTTATCCTGTAATCATTGGTCGGGAATTCATTATCAGAATAACTCAAGCCTGAATTAAAGTAAAGAGTGGGAAGATTTTCATGTACAGCCTGTTTATAGCTATGCCTGGCCCTGTTAAGCTGTTCCCTTCTCTGATTCAATGATATATTATGCTTTAATGCATATTCATAGTTTTCTTCTGTATGAATTGAATCAGCTTCAAACCTCAGGTTATCATCTATTATCTTTATATCTGAATCTACTGGAATCCCAATCAGGCTCAGGAACTCTATTTTTGAAAGATTGAGGTCATTCTCAGCCTGTATCAGATTAAACTTTTTATTCTGGAGAGTGAGTTCAGCACTTGATAGTGAAAGCTTATTCGTAAGGCCGAGTTCAAACATCTTTAATGTCTTGTTGTAATGGTCTCTGCTTGTCTGCAGGTCCTCAAGGGCTAACTCATATAGTGACATCAGCTTCAGGTGATTGAAGTATTTGGTTATTAGGTTAAAATAGATGTTCTGCAGCTGTTCCTGAAGAGCTAAAATTGATATTTTCCTGTTTGAGTCAGCGATCCTCCTTATGTCCAGATAGTCCTGGGGAAGGAATATCCATTGTGAAAGGTTCATTCCATAGGAATAATTGCTTGATGAGGTTTTATCTGAAACTTCAAATTCAATTCCCTCAATATTTACAGTCCCTGAGCTTTTGATAGTCGACCTGGTAAATGATGAAGAAAGAGAAAGATTGGGGTACAGCCCTGAGTATGAAAGGTTTATGCTGTCATCAGACAGATATTTTCTGACAATTGCAATCTTGATGTCTAAATTTTTCTTAAAACCCAGGTTTAATGCATCCTTAAGACCAATTTCTCCGGGCAGTTCCGATGACTGTGAAGGAATTTGAAAAATTAGCATTATAAATAATATTATTATTAATATTTTCATCTTCATTGCATATTATCCTCTTTTATATGACTTTTTACTTATATTCTTACGATAAAGGCTGAAATTTTGTTAGAATTTCTTGAATTGATTCATGCTAAAGGCTTTCTTATTGTCTGGTAATAGAAGAAAGAACAGATTCCAGCGCTGATGGCAAAAATCAGAATATTTGTAAAAATGAAATAGTCCTTTAAAAATCCTTTATTTGCAAGAAAAAGCTGTATCTCTGGTATCATTCTGTAATATCTTGCAAAGGGCCTTATCACAAGGTAATTTATGAATACAACATAAACCAGGCTTGACAGCATGAACAGAAATCCGCCTATACTCATTGCTATCTGCATGGGATTATCTGTTTCAAATTTCGGGAAAAGAATTCCAAGGGATGTCCCCATGAAAGATATGACAAATGATATCATTAGATTTATGAAGAGGATGTATATGATTATTGAAGCCTCTACTTCAAGAAAAATATTAGAGATCAGCGTCAGTATCACGGACATGAGGATTGAAGGAATAAGCGAAAAACAGAGCTTGGAGATGAAGATATCCCTCTTTGAAACTGCTGATTTAATTAATACCCACCTGTATTTCCCCTCCAGGCTGTATAATGGGAAACCAAACCTCAGTGTTACAGCAGATATTATAAACCCGATAAATGAGATGTTGAGGAAGACAATTGCATCTTTTATTGCAGGATTCACAATGGGTATGTTTTTAAGGTTTATTACATATATTATTATTAGGGAGAGGAGTATAAAGATCTGGGACCATTGTTCAACTTCCCTCGAGAAATGAATTGTGTCCTTATAGATTATTGAGTAAGGAGATTTTAGTTTTGCGAAGCGTTTCTTTGATACATATCGGGATTTTGCTGTCCTGGTAACTGAGAATTTTGTAAATGATTTCTTGTAGAACATCCTGTGCATCAGCAGGCCAAATAAGAATACAGCTGCAATGTAGATGGCGAGCTTTCCTATATTCATCAAAACAAGCGTTATATCCATATACTCGAATTTTGAGATAAGTTCGCTTGCAATATCATTTGGAAACAGCTTGTTCTGGGGTAATTTTGAGTTTTTAAGCATCATAAGGAACTCATAGATGCCTATGGAACTGTAAAGCCTTTCCGGCTTGCTTATCCTGAAAAAGGTCACAATATATAAGACGGAGAATAATCCCATCAGAAAAAATATCTGTCTGATCCTTTTAGTCGGAAGTATCCGAATTATAAGAGTGGTTATGGTGATCCCGATGCTTGAAGAAATGAAGGCAAATGCTGCTATTAACAGGAAACTAAGCAGGAAAAATGCTGCCGGCTGGCTGTATACAATGCCATATGCAAGAAATATAGGGTAACCAAGGAATATTATGTACCATGATGAGATCGCTGTATTCTTAAAGGTCATATAAAGATATCTGTCAAAGGATTTTATTGGCAGGTAAATAAGCAGTTCAGGCTCCCTGGATGTAAAAAGAACAGAAAGGGATGAAAGCATGGAAGAGAAAATAAGAAGGCTTAAAATCATGAGAAATAATATGGAAAACAGCTTATCCAGAAGTATGAACCCTATTTCACCCTGTATATAAACAAGCCTGAACACACGCAGGAAAAAAAGGTACAGCCCATAAAGGAATATAATGCCAAGGGAGAATAACCCGCCTTTGATAAGGTTTGTCAATGGCCTTGAATAATATATGCTGTTTAGCCCGCTTTTTATGAATACCCGTATAAGATTAAAGGCATTTCTCCCAAGCTTCATGATTAATCCCTTTATCCCTGTTTCATTATAAAGATATGAATTGTATCTATGTTAGCTGGTGTAATTCCAGGTATCAGAGAAGCATCATACAGGTTTGACGGTTTTATCAGGCTTAATTTTTCCTGTGCTTCTTTAGTAAGTGCTGTTATACTGTAATAATCTAAATTTTCAGGTATTTTTATATTTCTGAACTGCTTTGACTTTTCAACTCTGATATTTTCCCTTAAGATATAACCCTCATATTTAATCCCGGTTTCTACATTTTTTAACAATGATTCCGGGTATGCATCAAAATCCGCTATATGCTGAGAAAGCTGCTGTATGCTGACTTCAGGCCTTTTTAAAAGCTTATGGAGGCTTAATCCATTATATTTGCTCAAAGCAGTATTTTTTAGGCTGTTGATGAGTCTTGACTTCTTTTCCTGGAGAAGCATGAAATTATCCCATCTTTTTTTCCTGATCAATCCAAGCTCATGGCCATATTTCAATAGCCTGTCTTCTGCATTATCAAGCCTTAAAAGGAGCCTGTGCTCAGCTCTGCTTGTAAACATGCGGTATGGTTCATCAACACCTTTGGTAATAAGGTCACTTATCAGGACCCCTATATAGCTTTCGTCCCTTGAAAGCGTAAAGGGATCCATACCGGAGAGGCTGTTCGCTGCATTGCAGGCAGCTATGAAGCCTTGCACCGCCGCCTCCTCATATCCAGATGTCCCGTTTATCTGCCCCGCCATATAAAGGTTTTTATATTCTCTATTCTGCAGTGTCGGTTCCAGTGATAAAGGATTTGCAAAATCATATTCAATAGCATATGCAGGTTTTATGAATTCCACTTTTTCAAGTCCTTCAATTGCCCTGTAGAACTCCATCTGAACATTCAGCGGAAGGCTTGTTGAAATGCCACTTGGGTATACTTCCATAAAATCCCTTGTAACCGGTTCAAAAAAGATCTGATGCCTTGGCTTGTCACTGAATCTGATTATCTTGTCCTCAATTGAAGGGCAATATCTTGGCCCGGTGCCTTCAATTATTTTCCGGCCGTACATCGGTGAAAGATGGAGATTGTTTTTAATAATCTCATGTACTTCAGGGTTTGTATACCCTATATAGCAGTCTATCTGGGTAATATTTTTCGGCAGTGTCTCAGAAGAAAAGAATTCTATCTTCTCATCCCCCTTTTGGATCTCAAATTTTGAGAAGTCCATGGAACGACCCCATAATCTCGCCGGTGTTCCGGTTTTTAGCCTTCCTGTCGTGATTTTAAGGTCCCTGAGGTTATCTGCAAGTGAATCTGAAGGAAATTCCCATGCCCTTCCCGCATTGTATCTGTTAAAACCTATATAGATCCTTCCATTAAGAAATGTACCATTGCATAATATTACAGCACCTGCCTGTATCTCCTCGCCGAATACTGTTTTTATGCCGTGAACAGCATTATTATTATGCAGGAGGCACTCAGCTTCAGCCTGTTTAACAGTGATATTCCCGGTACTGTAAAGCTTTTCCTGCATATAGTTTTTGTAAAGGGCAGGGTCTGCCTGTACTCTAAGCGACCAGACTGCAGGGCCTTTAGTTTTATTAAGCATTCTGAATTGAATGCCTGAAGCATCTATTGCCTTACCCATCTCTCCCCCGAGAGCATCCAGATCCCTCACGAGGTGAGATTTTCCTAAACCCCCTATAGCGGGATTACAGCTCATCTGCCCGATTTTTTCTGTATCCATTGTCAGGAAGAGAGTGGATAATCCTCTCCTTGCAGAGCACAAAGCTGCTTCTATTCCTGCATGCCCTCCCCCTACAACAATAATATCATATTTATATTTTTTCATGATTATTTGCCTATGCAGAAACGGCTGAATATCCTGTCAAGGACCTCACTTTCAAGGTCGTCCCCAAAAAGACTGTAAATCCTGCTCAGGGATTCTTTAAGGTGATAGGCTATCAGTTCATCATAATAGCATTCCGAGGAAATCAGTTTGATTATCTCCTCAAGTTCATTTCCTATAGCTGCAAGGTTCTCTGTCTGCCTGGTATTTGTAAGGAATATTGTATCATTATCTGGGATCAGTTCAGAAAGATAATTCTTAAGGTAAACATGAATATCATCTATACCTGCCTTTGTTTTGGCGGAAACATAAAATACATTCTTCGGATGGATATGTCTTTCAATGCCTGCAAGGTCAAGCTTTTTCTTTTTATCGGTTTTATTTACTATTAATATTATATTAAATTCCTCATTTTTAATTGCCTTAAAAATTTCCAGGTCTGCAAGCTCAAGCTCTTTTGAGCTGTCAACTACCAAAAATACGAGATTTGATTCATAAAGATTTCTGAATGTGTGGCTGATCCCCTTTTTTTCAATTGCTGAGCTGTTTTTCCTTATTCCTGCGGTATCGACTATTTCTACAGTGAAATTATCTACAAGTATAATTTCTGAAATAAAGTCCCTCGTTGTACCAGGGAATGGAGATACAATCGCTCTGTCCCTGTTGCATAAAGCATTGAAAAGGCTGGATTTCCCTACATTGGTCTTACCGATTATGGATATTTTCAAATTTTCATCAATCTTGTTTACCTGCCTGCTTTTTTGGATTATCCTGCCTATGCTTTGAGCCTTTTCAATCAGCAGGTGCTTCATGTCATCGTAGTTTATAAGCTCAATATCCTCCTGGCTGAAATCTATATTAGATTCACATAAGGCAAGATAGTCGATAAGGATATTCTTCAGGCTTTCTATGAAATTCCCTAAATCACCCTTTAATATCCTGAGGCTGTTCCTGGACTGAAAAAAGCTGCTGGTGCTAATATAATCATCCAGGCTTTCTGCCTGCATTAGGTCTATCCGGCCATTAACGAGAGCTCTTTTGGTAAATTCACCGGGCCTGGCATATCGGATTCCTTTTTCCATCAGAAGGGAGATCATTGAATTTATGCTGTACCTGTTCTGGTGTATCTGTATTTCAAGCATATCTTCCCTGGTATATGAGCGGGGAGAAAAAAATGTCAGGACAATGATCTCGTCAATAATATCACCCGTTCTGGGATTAACGAAGTATCCATTATATATATGATGGGTTTTAAGCCTGCCTTCTGCCCAGTATCTGTTCTTAATGAATGGCTGTATCAGCTTTATTATGTTCCTGCCGCTGATTCTTATTATATTCAGAATGCCTGTATTAAGTGGCTGTGTGAGAGCTAGAATCGGTTCATCAATAAATAAATTAGTTTTGTTTGCTGTTCTTCGCATTCTTCAGAGAGATATTAATCCTCTTATAATAGCCATTGCCAAAGGATTTTGCAGATATTGCCCTGTCTTTTTCAGCAATTTTATAAACAAGCTTTCGTTCTCTCGGGCATAGTGGCTTCATGGTATGCGGTTTTCTCGTTGCTTTTACCCTTTTTATCAAATTATTGGCCATTTTGCTTAAATAAATATTCCTTTTTTCATTATACCCTTCTATATCTATTATAATCCTTTTTTTATCCGGGCATTCCATTTTCTGTGCTGTTATATGATTAACTATATACCTTAATGCATCAAGGGTAGCGCCGTCTTTCCCTATTAAAAGCCTTTCATGAGGGCTTTCAATATTAAAGGTGATATGCTTTTCACTTTCATTAAGTCTGATCGTTGAGGAATCAAGCATTTTCATATGTTTGAGGACATTTTTCAGGACATCTTCAGCAAGTTCCCTAATATCTTCAAATTTTTCATATTCTCCTTTGACCGTAAAATGATTCGAACCAAAAAGGGATTTAAGAAACCCCTTTTTTTCCTCTATTACTTCATATCTAAGTCTTTCTCGGCTTATGCCGGATTTTTCTTCAACTTTCCTTAGTGCATCCTCAATGGATTTTCCTGATTCTTCAAAAGTAAATTTCATAAATATCCTCCAAAATTTGTCTTGGATGTATATCCCTTATGATTTCTGTTCTTCCTTCAAGTGTGCCTTATTTATCAGGGTTTGTTCCAGGATAATAAGAAGGTTGCTGGTGAACCAGTAAAGAACAAGGCCTGCCTGCAGGTTCCTGAACATGATAAAGAATATGGCAGGCATCAGTATTGACATCATCTTTGCCTGCTTAGGGTCTGCTGATGTAGGAGTCAGTCTCTGCTGGAAGAACATTGCTACACTCATAAGTATAGGCAGTATCATATAAGGATCTGGGCCCGCCAGGTCAGTAATCCATAAAAAGCCCTGATGCCTCAGTTCTATTGCTATGCTCAGTACTCGATACAGAGCAAAAAGCACAGGAAGCTGAAGAAACATAGGCAAACATGAGGAGAACGGATTTACATTATGTTTCTTGTAAAGGGCCTGGATCTCCTGATTCATTTTCTGGGGCTGATCCTTTAATTTTTTCCTGATCTCTTTCATTTGAGGGGCTAACTTGCTCATTCTTCTCATCTGCAGATAGCTTTTAAATGTGATAGGGAAGAATATGAGTTTTATTGATAGAGTAAGCAGTATAATAGCAATGCCGTAATTGCCGATAAAACTGTAAAAAAGGTCAATTATTTTATGAAGGGGGCTTGCAATTATGCTGAAGAAACCAAAATCAACCAGGCTGGCAAGGCCTGTATCGAAATTATTAAGCTGTTTTTTACTCTTTGGACCCATATATAGGGAAAGATCAGCATGATGACTGCTGAAAGCATAGCCGATTATCAGATTGCTGGTAAAAAACGGAGTTGCATTCATATCTTTTGAAAGCATTACCTGCACAAAATAAAGGTCATTTAATGCAATAAACTCAGCATTTTTTGAGAGCACATTGAAATCTGTTTCGATCTTTTCAGCTTTAATCCCCTTGTTTTTTTCATTTAATCTAAAAATGATATTGTCCGGCTGAGAATATCTTCCCTTGCCCTGCATGCCCTCCCTGTCAAGAATAAGGTCTGGCCCGCAGATTAAAGCGTATTTCAGGTTTTGATCTGAATTTTCAATATCTATAGAAACATCCAGGCCATACTTATCAGGGTAGAATTTTATCGTTTTCTTTATGCTTGATTCTGCAAGCTGTTTCTGAAAAACTATCTCCCTTGGGGAATGAAGCTTTATGATCCCCGCACTGTCTATGCCGCTGACTATGCTATATGGCACTGATTCATAAGTTTCTTGCATATTCTGGTCAAAAAATACTATATCAAGGGGGAAGAGCCACTCAGCATTTGATTCTTCACTTATAAGCTCTATTTCTGATGATTTATCAGTAGTGACATAGTAGTTTTTAAGCTGACAGGAGATAATGGAAGCCCTGTCAGCATCAATAATAAATGATTGCATCTCTGTATCTATATAAATCTTATTGCTTGAAGGCTTGATTTTGGATAATTGAAAGTCAGCTATTAAATCAGACGGATTTTCAGTTTCTGTAAGGACAGGTTCCGGAATCTGCTCCTGCTGTGCCTCTGATGCATTCTGAGCCTTTTCAGTCTGTTCATTAAGGCTTGGGGCATTGATGTATGAATATGCTATAATTACCAAAAATGTTAATACAATAAATAATAAGCTTCTTTTATCCATGTTTAACTCCTGTGATCAAGTAGTTTTTAAGGGGGGTCATAACCACCCTTTGAGAAAGGATTACATCTAAGTATCCTATATAATCCTTTTATAAATCCCCTGATAATGCCATGCTTTTCAATTGCCTGTGCCATGTATACGGAGCATGTCGGATAGTATTTGCAGTTATTGCCCAGATAAGGAGATATCATAAGTTTATATGCCTTGAGAATAAACAGTATTATTCTCTTTGCAGCAGTATTAAAGATCTTCAGAATATAATTCATTTATCAAGTTTTTTTATGAAGGCTTCAATATCCTTCAGAATATCACCTTTATATTCCACTCTTGATTTTATTACTATGAGAAAATCAACAGGGTGCCGGAGGGGAACCAAATTTACTCTTAAATATTCTCTCACTATCCTTTTTATCCAGTTCCTGTAATAAGCTTTTCCAGCTTTCTTTGATATTGAAAAAGAGAACCTGGTATATCCGATTTCATTTATCCTTGAATATATAAGGCAGCATTTACCAAGAAAAATGTCCCGCTTTTGCCTTAAAGCATGAAAGTCTGATTGGTGCCGGATAATATTTTTTTTTTGAGAACAAATCTCATTAAACAGTCAGCCTTTTTCTGCCTCTTGCCCTTCTTCTTTTCAGTACAATCCTTCCCTGTTTAGTGCTCATTCTTTTCCTGAAGCCATGGACCATCTTCTTTCTTCTATTGTTTGGCTGAAATGTCCTTTTCATCTTTAACCTCTCTTTATAAGATAATCAATGATAATATTGGAAAATTAACACTAATAGAATTATCTGCATTGTCAAATAAATTATTTATAAAAAAGGATTGAAGCATATGAAACAGACTGCTCATAATCGTCTGTAATATCCCCTGAGGTGTAATAATCTGCTAAATAGGCTTTGATATCCTGGCTGGAAAGGATCGAGACAACTATTGATATTGGCATGTAGCCGCATATTGTGGCTCCGGTTTTGTGCTTTTTAGTTAAAAACCCTTTATAATCCATTTTTTTTATAAGTTCAATATGGTCCATATCCAGCCTGTTGATATTTTCTCTGATCCCTTCCGGATTTCTGAGATTATCAAATGGATTGTACCCAAAACGGTAACCATAATGCGTGAAGTCAGAACTTGCTAAAAGAAGTGTCTTTTTACCGGAAATGCCCTTTATTGCAGCAGCAATTCCGGGGATTTCATCTGTTGTGATATTACCTGCGAGCAGTGGCACGATCTTGAAATTATCCAGGAAATACTGCAGGAATGGCAGCTGTATTTCAGCAGAATGTTCATTGTCCTCTGCAGTAATGTCCTCTGTGAAAAGGCCTTCAGATGTTCTCAGCTTTTCAATCAGACCCCTGTTAACCTGGACTTTACCTAAGGGTGTCTCATAGTATGAATATCCACTGCATGCTATACCTCTAAAGTAGCTTGAATGGGAAGGGGCGATCAAAATTATATTTTCAAACTCCATCCCTCTTAAATGCCTGTATGCTGATACAGCAGCTTTCCCTGAATACATATAACCTGCATGGGGTGCAATTATTCCGTATATTCGTTTAAGATCAAGGCTTACCTCAGGACACCTGTCTTCATATGTTCTTATATCTCCCCTGAGTGTTCCTGCATCTCCCGGGTACCATGATCCGCTTAAGATCGATTTCCTTATATCAGTCATTTCATCTTCTCCTGAGAAAATAATCTAATTGCTATATCTTCAATACTTAATAAATAAAATTAAATCAGGCCTTCTTAAAAAAGCATATCTATATTAAGGCTGTAGAAATCATCTATAATCAGATCAGGATTGTATTCCTTCAATTCAATATACTTATTTGAGCCTGTTGTAATGGAGATTATTTTTGAGCCAATGTGCCTTGCTGTTTTTATATCCATTACTGTATCGCCTATCATTACTATGCTCCTGAAGTCAGTGCCATGGTATTTTCTGGCTTTTGCAAGGCATTTATCCGCAATCTCGAATCTTGAGAGTGCATCTTCTCCAAATCCTCCACAGCTGAAATAATCCCATATCCCAAGTTTTTCCAGCTTATATCTTGCCCCTATTTCAAGCTCACCGGTTAAAAGCGCAAGAGGATAACCCTTCTTATAAAGCTTGCTTATGAAACCAGCCGAACCGGCATTCTCTCTCCATATATCTGTATTTTTAAAGATCTCAAGGTTCTTTTCATATATTTTCAGGAAGGTATTCCAGAGCGTGTCATCATAGGCCCTGCCGAAATTTTTCAGAACTTCCATAAATACATCCTTATCACTCCTTGCTGATGTATCTATCCCTCTCATGGCATTATATTCTTCGAGAAGCTCATCTATAGATTTTGAATAAGGTATGTCAGTTCTGTGATCCCTTTGGATTATCGTTCCGTTAATATCGAAGATAATAAGAACATCCATAAATATTTCTCCATTTAGTATGCTACATTTATAATAGCATTATTTTTTTTATTATCAATCCCTTTGTAATTCTTTTTCTATCTTAAGCTGCCCGAAGAATTATGATAGATATATGCCAGAAAGAAATAAAACAGGAGGATTTTTGCTTTGGATCGGCCTGTTTTAAAATAAATTAATTGATTTCTGATGTATTTAAGGCTTATATGATTTATAGAAGTCTATTGTGCACTGATTTCGATCATTTATTTTTAGATTATGATAATTGACATTAATTGTAAATATGGTAATAATAAAAAAAATAATGAGGATAGCATAATGAACAGAGATATGTATTCAAATCCCTTGATCACTCGATATGCTTCAAGGGAAATGTCAAAAATATTTTCTGATGATTTTAAATATACAACCTGGAGAAAATTATGGATTGCCCTTGCTGAAATCCAGAAAGAGCTTGGTGTTAATATTACAGAGGAACAGCTTAAAGATCTCAGGCTGAATCTTGATAAAATTGATTATGATTATGTGAATGAGGTTGAGAAGCAGAAAAAACATGATGTAATGGCACATATTGAAGGATATGCGAAATATGCAGAAGAGGGTTCAGCTATTATCCATCTCGGTGCAACAAGCGCATTTGTTACTGATAATACAGACCTGATACAGATAAAGGAAGCTGGAAGGCTTATCTTTAGCAAGCTTTTGCTGGTTATGCAATATCTTTCAAAAAAGGCATATGAATACAGAGATTTTCCAATACTGGGGTTTACTCATTTTCAGCCTGCACAGCCTACAACAGTTGGCAAGAGATTTTCCCTCTGGCTTTATGATATGTATGAGGATGCTTTGGAGATGGAACTCTTCATTGATAATTTGCCTTTCAGAGGAACTAAAGGAACTGTAGGGTCCATGGCAAGCTACTTTGAACTGTTTAACCTCGATGAAAATAAATGCTTTGAGCTGGACAGGAGGATATCCCGGGCATTTGGCTTTAAGGAAACCTTTCCTGTTACCGGGCAGACATATCCAAGGAAAACAGACTACAGGCTTTCCTCCATATTGTCTCAGATCGCTCAATCATTTATAAAAATGGCAACAGACATAAGATTGCTTCAGCATAGGAGGGAAATAATGGAGCCATTCGGATCATCACAAATTGGCTCAAGCGCAATGCCGTATAAGCAGAACCCAATGAAATGCGAGCGAATCACATCGCTTGCAAGATGCCTAATCTCAAAACCTGTTGATTTTGCTAATATTGCGGCTAATCAGTGGCTGGAAAGGACACTTGATGATTCAGCAGCAAGGAGGATTCTTATACCGGAATCATTTATGATTGCTGATGCTGTCATTAGCCTTGCTACTGAAATAATAAAGGGTATTAAGATCAATGAATATAATATTTCTAAAAACCTGAAGACATATATGCCATTGTTGATCTCAGAGAAGCTGATTGCAGAAATGGTCAGGAACGGAATCCCCCGCCAGGATGCTCATCGGAAAATCAGGGATATATCAGTAAGGCTGATTGAGCAGATGAACCTTGAAAAGATCCCTGATGAATTCTTAAAAGATGAAGTTTTAGGAAAATATAAAGACTTTATTGCCGGTGTTCTGGATCCAGAACATCACACGGGTACATGCGGTATTCAAGTAGCGAAGCTTATCGGGAATAAGATAAGGCCTTTTCTAGAGAAGCATAATGCTCTCCTGAAAGAATATGAATATGACCACAGCATATGATGCTGAAAGATTATCAATACTTGATAAATTTAAGCAAAATTATATCAGGGTAAAAAATACAGCAAGTATTTCTGAAGAATCCTTTGCTGATATACTCAAAGAAGAAGAAAGGGATTATAGAGAATACCTCGGCTGGGACATAAGTGAGCATATAAGGGAAAAAATGCTTGCTGTGGGGAATGGTGATGTAATTGGTTCTGCCCTGATTCAGGATAAGAATGTTATTTGCTATGTCATGGCAGTTCCTGTAAACCATTTTTTATACCTTAATTCCTTTATATTGAGAGAATATTCAGATAAAGGATATCTTGAAGACATGCTGCTGCTATTCTGCGGTGATATTCTTAAGAAATCAGACTGGGCCATAGAGGGTCAGCCATTTTTATTATACCATGAGCTTGATACTGACAGGTTTTATTCATTTAAAAATGAAATAATCCTAAAATCATATATGACAGGAAGTACTTCAACTATATCCGAATGCGAAAATCAAAGGCCAGATATTGAAATAAAGAATATCAGGCTTGAAGCTGATATTTTGGCGGATATCCTGCTGGACAGCTATTCAGGCAGCCCTGAAAGCCGGGTGTCAGGCTTTTATGCAGACAGGGCAAGTGCGTATATTTATATGCATGAATTGATCCAAATGAAAGGTTGCGGCAATTACATCAGGAACGCATCCTTTGCAGCTTTTTACATGGGAATGCCTGTCGGATTCATTATCACAACCATGATCGGTGATGGAATGAGTCATATCCCACAGATTGCCATAAGAAGGAAATACCAGAATACAGGCATCGGTACATTCCTTATATCAAAAGCTGTTTCTGCTCTTTATAAATCAGGAATTCAGAATGTATCCTTATCAGCTGCAAAGGATCTCCATGTATATAAATGGTATTTACATATCGGTTTTAAGCCGGTTGTTGATTTTTGGGGTTTCAGATTCATCTGCCTTAAGAATGCTTGAACGGCAGGTACAAGCCGCTGTTTTCCTGAAAAATGGCATAATCCTTTTTTCTTGCCAAACCAGGCCATAAAAATTATCCTGTTAAAACATGAGTACCACCCTCAAGGACAATCTTAGCCTGCTAAAGGATTATAGCAGAAGCCTTTATGCGAAGTATCACAGATACAGGAGCATTCCTTATATAAAGGTAATAGAATCAAAAAAAGGGTTTCCAATACCTGTTGTGAAGAATATTCATGTCCACAGCAGATATGATCCTGCAAATGAAGCGGATCAGATATTAAGAAGCTATGAAGGCAGGTTCAGGAATAAAAAACAGATCTGTGTAATAGGCTGGGGTTTTGCATACCATGTCAGCAGGATTTTCAAATATTACAGGCCTCAGCATGTCATTGTATTTGAAGCGGATCCAGGCATGTTTTTCAAAAGCCTCGAATATATCTCATTAAAGCCCTTTGTCGATAATAAATGCAGGATCAACCTCGGCACGAGACTTCAGCCTGAATACAATCCATATGAAGATAAGATTTTCAGTGATGAATTACCCCCAGGCATACTGGTGAATACAGGAAGTTATAATCTTTTTTCCCGTTATTATGCCGGTGTAATTGAAAGCATAAACTCCATATATGCTTTTTATAAGGCTGATTCAATAATAATGGGCTCTGATGGCAGAAATTCCATTGATTCAGTCAGGCTGAAATCAATTCTGAAGGATATCGGGAAAGACAGGATAAGCATATACAGCCTGCTGGGCCATTTAAGAAATTATGACGAGCCTTCTTTTGAAGAACTTACAATCAGGTATCTTAGGGAACTCAGGATAAAAACATGAAAATTGTACTGGTAAATTCAGCGGGTTTCGGTGATATTATAAAGACGGTTCCTGCAATAAGGCTATTCAGGGAGCGCTATCCTGACAGCAGGATAACCTATTTTTTCTGGGAAAAATACAGGGAGATTTTATCACTTGTTGATAATATAGACTGCTACAGGACATTTAATCCCTCAGAGCTCACTGCAGGCATAACAAGTGATATTTCAGCTGAGATAAAATACAACCTTACCGGAAACTACCTGGATGAACTGTCTCGTATTTCTGAACATGATATATTAATCAATTTTTCAGGGGATGAGGCTGGCAATATTATTTCCGCGATCATAAAATCCAGGGTAAAGCATGGCTATACTCTGGGGGATAATAAATGCAGGGTCATGCCGGACCGGTACAGTGCATTATATTCATCAGCCAAAGCTGCAGGCAGTTATAACAGGTTTAATCGTATTGACCTGAATAATATTCTGACTGGATGTTTTCCAGTATCCAGGGTATACAGGCCCCAAATGAGGCCTGATAAAAAATCTGCTGAAAAGATACATGCACTATTTGCAAAGGAAGGCATAAACTTAGAAAAAAGCTGCGTAGGAATTATTTTCGGCTTTTGCAGTGAAAAAATGAACTGGGGAATACAGAATTTCGCATTGCTTGCAGATATGATTGCCTCCAAATTTAATCAGAATATCGTATTAATCGGGAGTGAAAATGAATTTCATTTAGGGGAGAGAATAAAAAAAGTAGCGAACAATAAAAATATTTTTAATCTGGCCGGAATGCTGGATTATAAAATGATAATCAGCCTGTTTAAAAAGCTTCACCTGATAATTTCAAATGAAAATGAATTTTTAAGCGCAGCATCAATCTTTGATGTTCCTG
Source organism: uncultured Candidatus Sumerlaeota bacterium (assembly GCA_964389675.1). Taxonomy (GTDB): domain Bacteria; phylum CAYMEV01; class CAYMEV01; order CAYMEV01; family CAYMEV01; genus CAYMEV01. The sequence continues at coordinate 54,924 of CAYMEV010000016.1, read as the reverse complement.
TTATTAAAATATCGCAGGGCTGCAGCCTGTTCAGGGAAAATGGCCCATATTCATCAGTTTCGTATATTGTCGCACCTGCTATTGACTGCTTTCCCTGCAGTTTTGACTTTTGCTGTCCGCATGTGAACTGCCGCAGAATGATAAAGCCGGAATATATTTTTCAGCTGGCCAGAAGCATAATGACAGATATCAGCACTGTCCCGGAGATCAGCGAAAAAATGAACCATATATATCTTTATAGGGGGTCTTTCCTTCCTTCAAATATAATTGACTATAAACCTGTCCATAAATATGAAATAGATAAGGATGAAATATTATCAATCCTTCTTTTGGATACCTGGCAGATTCTTCTGAAGATTAGCCAGAAAGAAACAGACATCTATAAGTATATTCTGAAAAATTATCGGATTTATTTTGATCCGGATCTGCTTGAGCAGCTGATGCTGGTACGGATTGAAGTTGCGAATATCATTAATGCAATAAAAAAGGCTGGTTATAAAGCATTGCAGGAGTATATAATTAAAAATGACCAGGGTATGCCTTTATATTTGCAGCAGTTTGCACATTTTTCAGAAAGCCTATGCAGGGCCGGCGTGTTAAAGGCAGGATCTCCTGCTGATGCCAGATGCAATGATGGATTAAGCTATATTATTTCGTTTCTCTCTATTTTTCTTGAAAAAGTAGATAAAATAATAGATTCTATCAAACAGATTATCGGAATTGAAATCTGATAAGGAGGGTGATATGGAAGTAATAATAAATGGTGATTCAATAGATATTAAGGGCGAATTTGTGAATTTGAAAGATGTAATAAACAAGCTTATAGAGATTGCAAATAATAACAGAAGGATTATAACATCCATATCGATCGATGAGGAACCTATCGATCAGAGGGATGAAAGCTCCCTCAATACCCCCTACAACGGCCAGAATATATATGTTATCACTGAAGAGACTGACAAGGTCCTGGAAAGGTCCATAGCAGAAAGCATTGAATATATTAAAGAATCATTATTAAGTGAGATTAATGAAGTATCAATGGGTTTCAGGGAAGGTGCATTCAATGATGCTTCAAAACAGCTTTCAGCCATTGTTGATTCATTTTACTGGCTTCTGGATCTGGTGGATTTTATGGCAAAGCATGGCATATTTAATGATACGGATTTCAAGCTTAATGACTTCCAGATATCTGACTTTGTCTCTTTCCTGAAGGAGATTATGGATGCCCAGGAATCAAAAGACTATGTTCTGGTTTCAGACCTTCTGGAATATGAAATTCATCCGCTGGTTGCAAAATGGCTTGAGCTTTTGAACCAGGCAAAAGAAATTATATGATCTAATCAGTCAATTTGTTTTCACTTTTAAGATAAAATACTCTTAAAAAGGTTATAAAGCGTTAAATCCCAGGTTCATAAATATCCAGGTTCATATTGTATAGCCTCTAAATATCACATTTTTCATAATAAAACCTCATTCATTATAGATTTATATCTAATATATCCAAATATTTAGATTTACCATCCAATAAATCCTTCTAAAAATCATAAAAAAAAATGAATATTTGTTTGATTTTTAATAATAAATGGGTTATCGTGATACAAAAGTGGGAAAATAATTACAAAAATTGACATACAGGACTTAGAAATAGATTAAGGATAAATGAATGAGCTATTTTGGAGGAATAAATAAGAGACAGATAGATGAAAAGAACAGGCTGCCCATCCCGAAGGAGTGGAGGGATGCAATTGTTGACAGCAATAATAATGTTGTAGCTATTGCCAGATTAAACAAGATAGAGATATATCCCTGCAGGCTTTTTGATATCCTTATTCAGAAAGAGGTTGAACTTGGGCTGAACCGCGGTGTGACAGATATCAAGTCTAAAATAGGAAGTGTAACTGAAATAAAGGAACTTGATTCAAAAGGAAGAATACAGCTGAGTGAAAGGCTACTGAGCATATCCGGAATAGATGGGAATTCAGCTGTCCTTGTCGTAGGGGCTGTTGACCATCTGGCAATATGGAAACCGGATGTATTTGAAGAGTACGATAAGAGCAATAATATAGATGATATCCTTTGATGCAGGCAACTTTGTATCAGGTGCAGTGCATGATCCTATCTTTGTGGAGGAGGTCATGTCATTTATTAAGAGAGAGTACAGGGTCTTTGTTGATGCAACAACCGGAGAAGGCGGGCACAGCATAAAATTCCTTGAAAATATCGGCAATGGTATTTGCCTGATATGTATTGATTTAGACAGAGAGATACTATTAAAGGCTTCACAGAGAATAAACAGGTTCAAAAAGAATAATATATATTTCATCAATGACAATTATAAAAATATTCCTGATATACTGAAGAAACTTGGTTATAAGAAAGCGGACTTTATACTGGCTGACCTGGGGATAAGCTCATACCACTATTTTGAGTCAGGCAGGGGATTTTCATTTAATGATGAAACCGCTGTTGACCTGAGACTCGATACAACTGCCGGACTGCCTTTCATTAAGATTCTTCCCGGTCTAAAACAGGATGAGATAGCTGACATATTGTTCCGGTATGCTGATGAAAGGCATGCAAGAAGAATTGCTGCGGCACTGTACCTGAACAGGAACACAATCAGTACAGCGAAAGAATTGTCGGATCTTGTACAGAATGTTTTGAAAGGGCACTATAGAGGGAAGCTTCACCCTGCAACAAAGACATTTATGGCATTAAGGATTTATATGAACGAAGAACTGCGTAATCTAAAGGATTTCCTGGATATTATCCCGTCAGTTCTTAATCCAGGGGGGAGACTGGCTATAATTAGCTTCCATTCTGTTGAGGATAGAATTGCAAAGGAATATTTCAAAAATTATTCCCACAGGGAAAAAACAAATAAATATAAACCAGGAGATTCAGTTACAGTCCCATTGGGTATTAATCTGACAAAAAAACCAATAAAGCCATCCACAGGCGAAATTCTGTCAAATCCAAGGGCAAGGTCAGCAAAACTAAGGGTTTTTGAAAGGATATAATTGGCTCATGTTTACATTAAGGGTCATAAACTATGTATTGTATTCATTGATCCTGATCGTCCTGATACTTAGCATGATACGTTTTGCAAGAATGAAGAACAATATTACACTTTGCGGGCCAAGGATTGCAGCACTGGAAAAAGAGATAGCTGACCTTACAAATGAAAACAGGGTACTGAAAACCTACCTTGAGGAGAATACTGATTTTAATATGCTGAAAAAAATAATTCAGGAACAGGAGAAAGGCAAGGAATCTGAATGATGATTATCTGCGCGTTTCTATTGTTTGATTATGAAGAGATCAAATCCAAGTTCAAGGATGTTAATAACAGGATCCTTGTCATCGCTGTAATTTTCCTGCTGGTTTTTTCAGCAGTAATCTTCAAAATATTCTATCTCCAGGTTGTCAAACATGAGTATTTCATGAGGAGAATGTCCCTTGATACAGAACTGGTATCAAGAGAAACTTATGAAAGGTCAACCATTTATGACAGGGACGGCAGGATACTTGCAGCAAGCGTTAAAAAACCTTCACTATTCATAAATCCAAAAGAGATAAGATCAACTATGGACTCCCGCATGATTCTATGGCTGGTTTCTGAATTAGCGGAAAAAACCGGCAAACCTGTGGATCATATAATGAACGCTGTCAACAGGGACAGTCATTTCAGCTATATAGCCAGGCTGGTATCATCAGATGATTTTGAGGATATATGCAGGATTAACGATCTGGCAAAGGAGAGATACCCTGATAATGTAAAGGGGGAGATCTTAAAACATAAGATTGAGTATGATCGCGTTTATCCTTCAGGTGAATCGCTCAGTTATGTAATAGGAAGAACGGATCCATATGGTGTAGGAAAAGAGGGCATAGAGCTGGTATTTGATAAATATCTGAGACATTCTAAGAAGGATAATGACAAAAATACCATTGATGGAAGGGGAAATATCCTCAGGATTTCATCAGCCTACAAGAGGGAAAGATCAAGGGTATACGACCTTTACCTTACGATATCTCTGCCAGTTCAGCAGAAAGTAAATGAGATAAATAAAGAAATATGGAAGAAATATGATCCTGCATACAGCATTATTCTTGTACAGCAGGTAGGTACGGGAGAGATACTTGCATTTTCTGTCTATCCGCCTCTTTCAGCCGCAGATGAGACCAGCAGAAAGATATTCGCAAATCCTGCTGTAGCATACTCTTATGAGCCCGGGAGTACTTTTAAGGCTGTATCCTTTTCTTATCTGATTGAAAACGGAATTATTGATATAAACGATGAAGAGAAAGTATTCTGTGAAAATGGCTATTACTCCTGCGGAAAGTATAAATTTCATGATGTTCACCCATATGGTGATCTGAGGGTTTCTGAAATTTTTTCCAAAAGCAGTAATATTGGTACAATAAAATTATCAATGGGCATACCGAAGAATTTATGGGTAAGCTACCTTGAGAAATGCGGATTCGGGGAAAAGACCGGAATACCGCTGAACGCAGAATCATCAGGGAGCCTGACAAACCTGTCCGTCCTTAATGATGAGCATTCAAGATACCTTAGCTTTATAGGACAGGGCATAAGCGTGACCCCGCTGCAGCTTCTCTCTTTCTATCAGGCCATTGCCAATGACGGTTTTCTCGTAAAACCCAGGATTGTCAGATATCTCAGCAATACACTTTATAGCAGGATTGATATTGATCAGGACAGATCTGATGAAAGAAGAATATTTTCGGAAAATACTGCTGCAATACTGAGATGCCTTCTTCATGATACTGTATTGTCCGGGACAGGCAAAAGGGCGCAGGTTGCTGGCCTGGATGTCGGGGGAAAAACCGGGACAGCACAGATATTTAACTCAGAGACAAAAAGCTATTATGATGAAAAGTACATTTCATCATTTATCGGCATAGCTCCTGCTTATAATCCTGAGGTAGTCATTCTTGTATTGGTAAACAGCCCCAAAGGCGAATATTACGGCGGAGTGGTAGCTGCCCCTTATTTCTCAAAGATTGCAGAATTTGCAATAAACTATCAAAAGCTTTCAAGACAAAGGTATATAAAGAGAATGTAATTATGCTGTCAACAGGAAGAAAAAATACACAAGGCACTAATCCAGTTTTTCTGGGTGAGCTCTGCAGAAATTCAGCTGTGGCAAAAAAACGGATAAAAAACAATATGATAGTTAAAAAGCTGTCCTATGACTCAAGGAAAATAGAAAACGGGAGTTTGTTCTTTGCATTAAAAGGCCTTAAGGATGATGGCAATAATTATATCGAAAGCGTTGTTAAAAAAGGGGCTGCAGGGGTTTTTACAAGCGATGCCGGGATTTACGAAAAATATAATTCCATAATTGATATTGTACTTGTCAAAGATGCAGAGGAAGCAATGTCAGAAGCAGCAAACATATTTTATGGAGATATTCTCGGGAAAATGCAGTTAATTGGAATAACAGGAACAAATGGAAAATCTTCGACTGCTATTTTCCTTAACAGCATCATAAGAAGCTGGAACAGGGAATGTGGGCTACTCGGGACCATCTATAATGATTTTGGAAACGGGCTGGTAAAATCTACGATGACAACGCCATTGTCCCTGGATTCCCTTGAACTGTTTGCCAATATGTACTCAAAAGGCATCAGGTGGGTTGTAATGGAAGTATCAAGCCATTCAATACACAGGAAAAGAATACACGGGTTCCCATTTTTTATAGGAGCCCTGACAAATATTTCACAGGATCATCTCGATTACCATGGGAATATTGAGGAGTATGCAAGAGTAAAATACAGCTTCTTTGACTATGTAACTGAGGATGGATATTGTATTATTCCATACAGCTATCTCGAAAAAGATGAACTTAAAAAGCACCTTATCTCCCGCAGTATAGTAAGCTATAATCATGAAAAGAGTGATTATTTCATAAAACGCAAAAAATACAGCCAAAATATGTTTCTGCTGTGGATCAGGACCAGGGAGGGTGAAATATCCATATCCACCAGATATATGAACGATTTTATGCATGAGAACCTTCTTCTTGCCATTGCAATTGCAAAGACCATTGGAATTACCAATTCATATATTGCCAAAGCAGTTGAGAATGTTATCAGGATACCTGGAAGGGTTGAACTTGTCTATGACGGCAGGTTCTCTGCTTATATTGATTATGCCCATACACCTGAGGCTATAATGCGTGTTACCAGGGAGTTCAAGGGCTTGAATCCCAGTACGAGGATAATTACAATATTCGGGGCCGGCGGCAATAAAGATAAGAGCAAAAGGCCAATCATGGGGAAGTATGCATCACTATATTCTGATGTAATATTTCTTACCTCTGACAATCCGAGGGATGAAGACCCTTCTGAGATAATATACGATATTTACAATGGAATAGAGAACAGGGATGATGTTAAAGTTTTTATACAAGAGGACAGGGAAAAAGCTATAGAGATGGCTGTTGAATCAGCTCAGGATGGGGATATAATCCTTTTACTTGGAAAGGGCCATGAGGAATTTATTGAGGCAAAAGGAAGCTTCTCCCCTTTCAATGACAGAGAGATACTAAAAAAATACACTGATAAAAGGGATAAAGATGCTTGATTATATATTAAAAACAAACAGGCATATAATTTTCCCCATTCTGGTAATTACTGTAATAGGAACCCTGTTCATAATTAATATTACTGATATACAGTTCAGAGAAAATGCTGATTCTTTTATCAGGAAAAGAATAATCACAGTTATTATTGGTTTTATCCTTATGGCAGCTGTATTTTCGGTTGAAACCAAAAAAATAAAGGAATATGCTGTGCCATTTATGATATTTTCCTTTTTTATGCTTTCAATCATTCTTATACCTGGTATAGGGATGAATATAAATGGAGCAAGAAGGTGGATCGGTTTATCCGGTATGCAGGTACAGCCGTCTGAATTTGCGAAGATTGCTGTTATTATAGGGCTTGCAGCCTGGCTTGCAAAAATCCGCGAGAATAAATTTGAATTAAGATATCTGAAGAAGGAAATGCTTGTTATAATAGGGTTTTTTATTCTGATAGCATTGGAGCCTGACCTTGGAAATGCAATGATACTGTCGTTAACTGCCCTGATACTGATATATATTGCTGGATTTAACATCAAGATACTTGTTATCTGTGTTTTAATCCTTGCTGTACTGGCTTCCCTGTTCATTATCTTCCATCCATGGAGAATGGAGAGGGTAAAAGTTGCTTTCAATCCGGAAATCGACAGGTTTGACAAGGGCTACCAGCCATACAAGAGCATATTGGGCATTGCAACAGGAGGCCTGACAGGTAAAGGATACGGGAACAGCTTTAATAAATGCTTTTTCCTCAGAGAGAGCCACACTGATTATATATTCTCAATATATGCTGAAGAAACCGGCCTATTAGGGTCTTTATCCCTGATCATTTTATATGTAATACTGATTTTTGAAGGATTCCATATTTCATTTGTAACCAGCTACAATGATTTTTTCAACAAATATGCAGTATTCGGCATGGTATTTCTGCTTGGCCTGCAGATATGCCTGAATCTTTGTGTAGCTGTAAGTCTTCTTCCGTCCAAAGGATTGCCCCTGCCCCTGTTTTCCTTTGGAGGATCCAGCTACCTTGCGACTATGATGATGATTGGATTTATTCTAAGAGTGGATTATGAAAATAAAAAACAAATCTATTAAAAGTGCTTTTTTGATCGGCATTCTGGGGACCGGCATGACATCAATGGCAAAATACCTTATAGACAATAATATTGATGTATCCGGATCAGATGTCCAGGAGCTTGATAAACATCAGTATCTTTATTCATACAGGGACAGGATCAGATTTTACAACAGGCATAGTGCTGCAAACATTCTTGAAGCAATGCCCGATGAGGTTATCTACTCAAAGGCCATAGACAGGGATAATCCGGAATTATTATGTGCTGAGGAAAGGGGCATCAGCATTTCTTCCAGGCCTGAGAAACTCGCACAGATAACTGAAGAAAAAAGGCTGGTCCTTATTACAGGGACTCATGGAAAATCTACTATTACTGCATTAAGTTCCAATATAGGCATGTCAGGTGAAAAGAAGCCCTCATTCATGATAGGGGCAATACCGGTTGATTTTCCTCCAGCAATGGAATTTACTGAAAGCGAGTACTTTATACTTGAAGGTGACGAAAGCAATAGGGACATACTCCTTCTATCACCGGAAATACTTCTTATAAGCTCAATGGAATGGGATCATCCTGAATCATATACAAAGGATGAATTTATCGATCTGTTCAAGGAACTTATCGAGAAGAAATCAATAAAAACTGTGATTTACAACAGTTCATATAAGGATTTGGCAAATCTCATTGATGCGAAGAGAAGAAAGATCAACTGCATATCATATTCTGCATATGAAACTGCAGATGTTTTTCTCAAAGAAAGGCTGAATCATACTGATTTTGTGCTTGATTATTACTCTGAAGCCATAGAAGTCAAAACACAGATCTTTGGCCTCTACAACGCTGAAAATTTCATTGCTTCCTTTACATTGATGAAAGAGCTTGGTATCCCGAAGAATATTATATTAGAGAGCATGAAAAGGTATAAGGGCGTATCAAAAAGGCTTGAATATATAGGTAAGAAAGATAATCTTCAGATATACATCGATTATTCCCATCACCCTACTGAACTCAGGAGTGCGCTGGATGCCCTGAGGGAAAAACACAGGGGTACCAGGATCATACTTGCATTTGAACCCCATATGCCCAGCAGATTGAAATACTTTTTTAATGATTTTGTAAATGCATTTTCCTTTGCTGATAAACTTATTCTGACAGAGGTTTTTAAGGCAAGAATGGACCCCAATGAGTCGTTTAATATTACAGGGAGTATCAATGATATCAGGAAATATTTCCCTGATGTGATTTTCATTGAGGCTTATAAGAGCATTATCTCATATATAAAGGATAATACCGGTGAAAAGGCAGTCATGCTCATCTCCAGCGCAGGACCGCTTGGTGAATATGTGAAGAGGTATTTCAAGGATGAGTAACATAAAATACAGAAGCACGCATCTTAAAACTCCTTTTAGAGCAGGAGAGAAATACGGATGTGCATACTATTCATCCAGCCAGAGAGATTTTGCCGGTCAAAAGGATTATGGCATCCTGCTGCCGGTTATTCAGCTGCTTATACTTCTTTTCATACTTATAGGGTCAATTACAATTTTTGAAAAAAACGGGCTTTTTTATGTATCGGATATTTCTATCAGCTGTCAGGACATAGCCCTGAAAACTGAGATAAAAAATGATCTGTTCAGAATTAAGGGAAAACACATGTTAAGTATAAGCCTTGAGGGCCTTAAGGAAGATATTCTGAAAAACAGGCGGGTAGATTCAGTTTCTATCTCATATTCAATGTTTCCTTTAATGCTTGATATAGGCATAAGGGAAAGAGATTTCTGGGCAAAGACGACAGATGGCGAATCTGATCTGTTCATAGATAAAAAGGGGAATATTTGCTCTTTGCCGGGCTATGAAAGGAATGACCTTATTAAGGTTGAAGTAAATACTTCATCTGTTTCAAAGCGGCAGGAGGCCCTTAAGAACATTATCATGTTTCACAACTGCTTTGACAGCAATTTCCATATAAACAGATATCAGATAGGTTTTCTCTATACTGAAGCTGTGGGTGATAAAATTAAAATGATCATCCCTAATATATCCATATCCCCCAGATTTGATGACAGGCTTGAAAAAATACTGCAAGCCATAAAAAAGGAAGGGGATTATGCCGGCTGTATAATTGATCTCAGATTTAAGAATATGGTTGTAGTCAGGAGAAATCAAAGTATTTATGGATAACAGGGCCAGACAGATAAACTATATATCAGTAGGTACCTCTCATATAGATATTATAGTTGCAATAAAAAAGGAATATGGGCTTATCGATATAATCAGCCTGCACTCCATACCAACCGGTGGGGCTTTTTTAAATGGAAGGATCGTAAATTTCGACCTTGCAAAAAGAGAGCTGAAAAAGGCTGTCATAGAAGTCAGGGAAAAGCTTAAGAAGAGCCACCCTCTGCTTAACATCAATATACTGAATATTTATCTGGGATTGCCTGCAGCATCTGCATATTTTGACTATGGGTTTATATCTGATGATATGAGAACCCTTATTTCACAACGATTAAAACTGGTCTCTTCGACTGATATTTTTAATCTGTACAGGAAATGCGGCAGGAAGATACAAAGACAGGTAGGCGAAGGGAGCACAGCTGATTTTATTCCAAGGACAACATATTGCGATAATAAAAGATTTTACCCAAATCCTAATAAGCAGATGTGCAAAGTCCTTTCATGCGACTATATCTATACATATCTTGATGAATCGATAGACAGGACCTGGAGGCAGCTGCTGAAGGAAATAGGATGCATTCTTGAGGAGGTTGTCTTTGATAATGTGATCGGTTTTATTTCAATGTTCAATGAAAATGAAAAAGACAAAGGCTCCATACTTGTTGATATTGGTGCTGAAACTACCAGTATTACAGTATTTAAGAAATACCTTGTAGGATTGTTCAGTATAGACACAGGATCCAAATCCATTACAGACGATATGTGCAGGCATTTCCACTGTACGCCATCTGTTGCAGATGATATAAAGCATCGCTTCAAGGAGATATATTCAAAATTTATCCAGGATCCTAAAGGATATGCCGGTTACCGTAAGATGGATGATCAAAAAGGCTGGATGCCTCTGGAAATGATAATGGACCTATACAATAACAGGCTTTCCGAGATCACATTTGAAATCAGCTCTTTCATCAATCATATAATTAACCTTAACAGGCTTTATGAGATAAAGTATGCTGTGATGCTCGATGAAAGGCTGAATAAGAACATAAAAAGGAAGGCGGATGCCATTATAAATACAAAAATAAAGGTTTACAAGGATTCAAGAGAAAAGCCGATAAGTAATGAAATAATTGATCAGCTTATGTATGAACTTTCATTTATTGACAGGAATATAGCCTTTGATCTGGAAGACCAGGAATATGACGGTGCATTGATGGTAGTAGGGGGAGGAGCCGAACTCCATTATGAGCCTGCAGGGGGTAATCCTCTTGAAATCAACAAAAAATACGTATTTGAACAGCTACTGCTTCATAGTTTGAACAGTCAGGAAAGATTTAACCTTTTTTTGAAAACCAAGATCAATTACCATAATGAGCTTTCTTCTGAGAACATGTATTATTTCAATAAATCTACAGCTGTTGCTCTTGGTGCTTTGAGCTATATGTTCAGCCTTGATTATGAGGATTATGACCCGGATGACAATGACACAATTTCAGCAAATATAAATATTATATCTAAAAAAGATTTAAATATAAGGTTCTTCTAAATTAAAATAAATGGAGGGTAAAAATGGAAGATTTTGATACAAAATACAACATTTTTGACTGTGATTTTGTTCAGGATGAAAATGAAGGTCCCAAAAAGGAACTGCCCATAGGCATGGACCAGGAAAGGACGGAACACATTGTAAACATTAAGGTTCTGGGAGCAGGAGGAGCTGGATGCAATGCAATAAAAAGGCTGATAAGCGGAAATTATCCAAACAATGTTAAATTCATTGCAGTAAACCTTGATGCTCAATCATTAAACGATGTGCCTGCGCATATACGCATACCTGTAGGCAAAACAAAACAGGGAGCCGGCGGTATGCCCACAGTGGGTGAAAATGCTGCCAGGGAGGCCGAAGAAACCTTCAGGAGCGTCCTGGAAAATACGGATATGGTAATTTTGACAGCAGGAATGGGTGGGGGAACTGGAACAGGTGTTCTGCCGATTATTGCCGAGATTGCTAAAGGAATGGGAATATTGACACTGGCTATTGTATATACTCCATTCCAGTTTGAAGGTGATAAAAAGCTGAGAGCTGCCCACGAAGGCCTTGGCAGGCTTCAGGAGAATGTAGACACACTTATAGTTATTTCCAATCAGAAGCTTATTGATAAAAGCAATATATCAATAAAGATAGAGGATGCATTCCAGCTGGCTGACAATACCCTGAAAGATACAGTTGAGACAATTTCGCATATTGTCAATGATATCGGCCAGATGAATGTTGATTTTCAGGACCTCAAGGCAATTACCCATGGCAAAGGCTCCGCAATTATAGGTATTGGAGTAGCTTCAGGAGAGGATAAGGCGCAGAAGGCACTAAATCAGGCATTGAATCATCCCCTGATGGAATCATATAATATTGATGATGCAGAGGGAATTATACTCTATTTTATAGGTGCTCCGCAGAACCTGATACTCAAAGAACTTACCAGTGTAGGTGATTATATCAGGGATAAATCTCCAAAAGCGGACTTAAAATGGGGGTTTGGCTTTGACCATTCCATGGGTGACAGCATAAAGGTATTATTGATAATTACAGGCTTCAGATGGAATAACAGCGATAACCAGGGCATTTATATGGGAATGACAAAAAAATCAAATATTCTCGAAACAAAAAAGACTGCTGCTGAACCTGCTCCGATGAATGTAGCTATTGATTTCACCAGATCAAGTGATCCGGTAAAACAGAATAATTTTAGCGAAGAGATGGAGGATGTCGATGAATTCTTTTTTGAAGATGAGAATGATGAGAAAAGCTTTGTAAAAAACAGTGTAAGCCTTCCAACCAATATTGCCAATAACCTGAAAAACAGGCTTAATAAACCTACATCACTTATATTCAATAAAAGCAGGTTCCCCCATAAAAAACTGGATTAGAAGGGCATCCTATGAATGATGTATTTTTACTGAGGGCTAAAAATTTTGAGCCTTTTGACAGGCTTTTAAAAAGAATAAGCTATCTTTTTAACAGGTCAAATATATGTTTTGAGATAGACCAGGAGGATTTTGTAGCAGTAAAGATCCATTGTGGTGAAGAACTGAATACTACATCAATAAGGCCTGAGATCATATTTCAGCTTATATCTGACCTGAAGGAAAAAACCAGCAGGATATTCATTACAGATACCAATGTCCTTTATCAAAGCAGAAGAAAAAACTCCATAGATCATTTGAATCTTATGGAAGAGAGGGGGCTTTACAGTAAAAAGGCAGGCGTACCGATAATAATAGCAGATGGGCTTCTCGGAACAAACAATATAGAAATCCCTATCAATAAAAAGCATTTCAAAACAGTGAATATTGCGTCGGATATCGCCATGGCACATGGAATGCTTGTAATAAGCCACCCTACAGGGCATTTGTCAGCAGGGTACGGCGGCGCAATTAAGAATCTCGGGATGGGATGCGCAAGCAGGAAGGGAAAACTGAAAATGCATTCAAAAATGAAGCCAAAGATCAATAAGGGTAAATGCACAGCATGTTATCAATGTATTTCATGGTGTCCTCAGCAGGCAATATCAATCGTGGACAAGAAAGCAAAAATTGACCCTGCAATATGCATCGGCTGCGGGCAATGCCTTGCTGTATGCAGATATGATGCGGTTAAATTTGACTGGAGGATAGACCCTGTTGAATTCCAGGAAAAAATAGTTGAATATGCATGCGGAGCAGTCAGCGGAAAACAAGAAAAGACCTCCTATATAAATGTACTGATGAATATTACAAAGGACTGCGACTGCATTAGGAAATCCCAGACACCCATTTTTGATGATATAGGCATACTTGCATCAAACGATCCTGTTGCAATCGATACTGCAAGCCTCTACCTTATTAAGGAGATAAACAGTACGAGACTGAGAGATAAAGCATATGATATTGATTATACTGTACAGCTGAAATACGCTCAGGATATCGGGCTTGGAAATATTGACTTTAACCTTATAGAAATTGATTAGCTGATTCAGGACTGATCTGACAGGATTTTATCAATACAGCTGTCAAAGGTCTGCTTGTCAATCGGCTTGCTTAAATACATGCTTATTCCTTTCTTGAGGGCATAAGACTTATCATCATCTTCTGTTATGATAATAACAGGTATGTCTTTGCTGTGCTTATTGCTCTTGATAGTCTCATAAACCTTCCATCCGTCCATGTCAGGAAGATTCAGATCCAGGGTACAGCCGACAGGCCTTACAGAATTTATGAATTTATTTACATATTTGCCGCTGTTTACCTGTATTCCAATAATTCCCCTCATCTCGAGATAACTGGTGATCAGATCGCCAATCAGGGGATCATCTTCTATTATCAGAAAATAATTCTTTCCGGGATCCAGGTCTTTTGGGATTTCAGGTACGGAAACTCTCTTTATTATACCTTTCTTCTGAGGTATATCCACAGTTACCCTGGTCCCCTGGTTCTCCCTGCTTTTTATGCTTATTCTGCCATTATGGAGTTCGACAATCCCTTTACAGAGAGGCAGTCCCATTCCAGTCCCTCCATATTCCCTGTTTGCATCTCCATCAATCTGCTTGAACTTCTGGAATGAAATCTCAATCTTCTCTTCAGGTATGCCTATTCCTGAATCCTGGAATATAAATCTTGCAATATCCTGATCCTGTTGTTCATATATTTCACTTTTTATAAGAATATTTCCGCCTTTAGGAGTAAATTTCGTGGCATTGCTAAGCAATTCCCTGAATACCGTATAAATCTTATCATAATCACCATAAATCTTAAATGGGGTAACCTTTTTGACAACTGTGATATCCATATGATTTATTATGGGTTCATATTCATTCAAAAGCTTTTCCAGGATTGATGGGACATCTATCAGGCTTATATACAGCTCCATTGTCTTTTTCTCCATTTTTGAGAACAGGAGGATGTTTTCTACAAGCCTCTGCAGTATTGAGGCCTGGGCCCTGACATGTTCACTGTACGTGTGCAGCTGATTAAGGTTCTCCTTCTGGAGTTTGATGGAGATAAGGTTTATATAACCAAGGATTATTGTCAGAGGTGTCCTGAGTTCGTGGCTGACATTCCTTAAAAACTCCGCCCTGAGCCTGTCAACCTCTTTAAGCTTATTAAGCTGATCCGCAGATGAATCCTGGTGCTTTTTAATTATTGAGGATATTTTATACAGGTTATTAGGAATAGACTGGCTTTCAGCAATATTTGCCCTGTCTATCCCGGGGGGAGGCTCAGGGACCTTTCCTGCCTGAATATCACGTATAATACCAAGTGTCTGAAGCTGTGAAGCTATATTATCCCTTAAGGCTGTTTCCATGCCGATTGAAAATATTATATGAAGTATAATGAAAAGCGCTATAAGGAATAGAAAATGGTCCCTTAAAAGGTCGATTCGGCTTTCTGTGAATAATAAAAGCATTGTATGGGATGCAAGTATTGTGAATGCCAGCAAAAACGAGCATATATTTGATGCGATATTGCTGAGCTGTCTTATATTCTTGGTCCTGAGGTCCGTGTGTTCGCCTATAAAGAGAAATATTACCCCTAAAGCTACGAGAATATAATAAGGCATAAGTTTGGACATATTATAATGGTAACCGAGCATAAGAGTGAAAGCTGCAAATGTAAGTGTGGTATAGCTGAATATGTAATAGACCATGTACAGCCTTTTTTTCTCATTAAAAAAGCTCCAATGGCTATATATTGCATAGAATGAAGAGACCGCAAGAAATAATGTAGGTATAAAAAACAGGGGCAGGCTTAACATTGTAATCTGGTTTGCTTTTCTCCTGTCAGGATATTTTGATAATGTGGAGATAAGAAAAAACAGGACAAACATTCCCAGGGAAATGATCAGTTTCTGGGTATTTAGATCCTCAATAAGGATATAGGTCCTTGAATGAAGGAAAGCAAGAAGCAGATAAGAGAACGCCAGGTTGAGGTCTTTCAGGCTCTTTGTTTTCAGATATTTGAATATTGCCTGATAAAAGAGATTAAATAAAAGCGCAAAAATTATAAAGTCAAAAAATAATTCCATATCATCCTAAATCAGTCATGAAAGAATATAGAAGCGCCATGGTGTTGTACAGCCCCTTCTCGTGCGTCCTTTCATAGGAATGGGATGCTGCGACCCCAGGTCCGAATAAAGCAAAATCGCCGCCGTATCCGGCATTCAGGACAGGCATTATGTCAGAACCATAATGAGGGTAGACATCAAATGCAAAATCCAGATCATTCTTTTTGCAAAGCTCCAATAAATACTGATTTACCTTGTAAGAGTAGGGTATTACAGCATCTTTAACGCATATGCTGACCTTAAATTCATCTGTTTTGAGATCTTTGCCCACTGCTCCCATGTCCATTGCCAGGACCAGGTTGCATTCATCGGGGATTCTCATATTAACACCATATCCTATTTCTTCGAGATCTGAAAAATAGAAATATGACATTATTCTTTCCTCCGGGGGCAGTTTGCTTATTAATTCCAGGGCATACAGCATTATTGCTACAGAAGCTTTATCATCCAGATACCTTGACTTGATGAAGCCGGTTTCAGTATGCTCAAACCTTGTATCAAAAGCTATATAATCACCCACCCTTATTCCAGTCTTTTCTAAATCCTTCTTTGTTTGAGATTCCGTGTCCAGTCTTATTTCCATATTATCCAGGCTTCGTTTCTCATCAAGTTCCTGATGAGTAAAGACATGTGTTGTAGGCTTCTTATAGACAGCTGTCCCCCTGTATCTTTCTCCAGAAGATGTGATAACCCAGACATTTTCATTTTCAATGACTGAAAGATGATAAAAGCCTATTTTTGTAAATCCAAGCCTTCCTCTTTCATGTATGCTGGAAACCATTGCTCCCAGTGTGTCAAAGTGAGAGCATACAAACGGGATATGCCTTGATTCTCTTCCATTTATCTTGATATAGACAGAATCCCTGTGCTTTTTAATATCATTAAAGCCAAGCCCCCTGATAAAATCCTGAATATAGTTAGAAACATCATATGTAAAGCCGCATGGGCTGGAAATTTCTATTATATCCCTGAGAATTTTTATAATCCTTGAAATATCGAACTGCATCTTAAATCTCCTGTAATATGTTTTTGACAGCCTCTTATAATTATTACTCTGTAATTCTATGATAAATTTTAAGTTTTTCAATAAATTATTTAAATATTGATTGATTTTTAAATTAATTAGGGCTATTATCACCTATTAGTTCAGAATTTTTTGGAAACTGGGAGATGAAATATGTTATTCTGCAGCAGGTGTCAGCATATAGCATTCGATAATGAGATAAAAAACTGCGAGATATGCTATA
Source organism: uncultured Candidatus Sumerlaeota bacterium (assembly GCA_964389675.1). Lineage (GTDB taxonomy): Bacteria > CAYMEV01 > CAYMEV01 > CAYMEV01 > CAYMEV01 > CAYMEV01. The sequence continues at coordinate 37,712 of CAYMEV010000016.1, read as the reverse complement.
ATAAAGAACTGGCCTATTTTGATTTTTCTCTGATGATTTCTCCGGAAAACATCCTTTTCCCAAAGGAGGAAGAAAAGGGGTACATACCAAATATTGCAGTTAATTATGACCATAACAGAAAGCTTCTGGAGATTCTTTTCAATTATCTTAAAAACAAGCATTTAATCTCAAGGTATCTTGATATTTACATAAATAATTACTGTATCGGGAGAATAAACATTGGTGTTTCAGAATTGCTTGATACATCTGTGATCTTTCAGTCTCTTAGCCCAAAGATAGACACTATTTATGCAGTCCTGCCTGATAATGAGAGCAATAATTTCTGGAAGATAGATCTCAAGGTTTAATATCTGCACTATCTGGAAAAATCCCTATTTTTTCACAAAAGGAACAAACCTAACAGGTAGAAGGTTGGTCTCCGTAATCAGATTCTCAGAATCTTTTTGAATTAATATGAGATCCTGATAAAAGAATGATTCTTCTATTGGAATTATCATTCTTCCTCCGGTGTTTAGCTGCTCCAGAAGGGAAGCTGGTATTTCGCGGGATGCGCATGATGCTATGATTATGTCATATGGTGAATGTTCAGGAAGCCCATTATAACCATTCCTGTTAAAAAGCTTTATATTATTTATGCCAAGGTCTTCGATGAGCCCTGCTGATCTTTGGTAGAGGGGGGTAATTATCTCTAGGGCAAAAACCTGCCTGACAAGCCTGGATATTATACAGCTTAAATATCCGCTTCCGGAGCCTACTTCAAGCACTGTATCATATTTTCCCGGAGAGACCGCATCAATCATGTATGCGACGATATATGGTTGCGATATTGTCTGGCCATAACCGATGGGCAGGGGGCCGTCAATATAGGATGAAGCCCTGTATTCTTCAGGGACGAAGAGAGATCTGTCCAGAGATCTCATGGCATCAAGCAATGCTGTATTTCTGATCCCCTGTGACATGATCTGGTTTTCAATCATATGTTCATTGTCACTGTTCATAAATTTTCAGGCCTCCAGAACAATCTTTTTAAACCCTGGCCCTAGAATGTCGTCAAGAAATGCCTTTATCTCATTATAATTCTTCTCGAAATCAATGTTATCAATTCCATCGGAACGAATATACATAATGCTTTTGTGGTATCTGACAAAGGATGTACGGCTGAGAGGGGTGTTTTTGAAAAATTCATGCCAGTAATGCAGAAAAAGGTTGTTTACTGCTTCCTCCCTTTGTCCTTTTGATATATTCTTCAAAAGTATTTTAAGAATCATATATGGCTTTACAGCTTCCATTATTTTAATTTCTTATCCAGTTTTTGTATCAGGCCTAATACCTTCCGGGGTTCGCAAAGTGCTCCCTTTCCTATATCGCCGCAGGCAAGTTTTTTGGATACGGGGTCTATAAAATGATAGCTGTCAAGAGAAGATATATAATCTATATTTCTCTGAACTACTGGATTCTCCCACATATTGGTATTCATAGCAGGGCAGATGATTTTATACTTGCCGGGCATGGCAAGGACAACTGTTGAAAGAAGATCATCCGCAATCCCGCAGTATATCTTGCCAATAATATTTGCAGTTGCAGGGTAAATAAGCATAATATCCCCCCATTTTGCAAGTTCTATATGATCGGTGTCAACTGATAATTCGCTGTTAAACATTTCCGTGTATACCCTGTTTTTGGAAAGAACATGAAATGTAAGCTCCCTGACAAATTCCATGGCATTCCTGGTCAGTATTACCTTAATTTCAAATCCTTCTTTTTTCAAAAGGGAGGTCATATCAATTGATTTATATGCTGCGATTCCTCCTGTTACACCTATAATAATTCTTCTGATCATTTGGTTCTCCTGTATATTATTTCTGTGATCTTTTTACTGCAGTCGGATTTTGAGTAAAATTCCGAAACTGTTTTTTCTTTATCAATAATCCAGCCATTATGGAAGAACAATGATATATCAGAGATCAGATTAGCTATTACATAATTACATCCGGATCTTGTCATAAGCCGTCTGGCCCTCTTAAAAAGCTCAGTTCTGGTTATTCCGGATTCAAGCTTAAATCCGAAAAGAATAGTATCGGGAAAGAAAAATCTGATTTTGTCTATTACCTTTGATGTTGGAGTGAGCTTTATTTGCGGATTATCAGTATTTGATGACATTTTCCCCTTGAACATGACAGGCTTAAAGTCGCTGACAGCCATTGAATGTATAAAAACGTCAGGATATATGCCATGCAGATTTTGCAGGGCATTTGAAAGATCTTCAGTGTCATTGATCTGTATTATTGAGACGCCTGGAAGAGATACTGAAGGTCTTAGCGCCCTCTGGCCGCATATATAGTATATTTTTATATCCTTCATTGATTGCAGGAGCCTCAAACAGATGGACATGGCAAGCCTTCCGGATGATATATTTGTAATAGTGCGTACATCATCAATCTTTTCACTTGTTCCACCGGCTGTTATTATGATGTTTTTTACCATAGAATATAATATTAGATTATTTTAAAGTTTGGTCAATATCAATTCTAAAACATAATCATAAGCTCAAAAAATACTTGACAATTATTAATAAGTTTTTAATATTTGCATTTATTTGCATATAAGATTAAATGTATAAAATGCTATGAGAGGTTGAAAGAATGAAAACCAGATTTTTTTCTACAAATGAGGTTCAAAAGAAATGGTATATCATTGATGCACAGGATCAGGTTTTAGGAAGACTGCTGACAAGGATTGCAATGATCATAAGGGGAAAGAACAAACCTCAGTTCACTCCTAATTCAGACACTGGAGATTTTGTGATTGTTATCAATGCTGAAAAAATAAAGCTAACTGGAAAAAAAATCGATGATAAAACATACTATAAGCATTCAGGATACATTAGCGGTATAAAGGCTACCAGTGCTAATGAGCTTATAGCCAGGCATCCTGAGCGCATTATCCAGAATGCAATAAAAGGGATGCTGCCGAAGAACAGGCTGGGCAGAAAACTGTTCAAAAAGGTAAAGGTGTATGCAGGGCCTGATCATCCCCATAGTGCACAGAAGCCTGAAAAATATGAAATTAATTAAGAGGTGCTTGAAGAATGGATGTAACTAGATATTATGCGACGGGTAAAAGGAAAACATCAGTTGCAAGGGTATGGATATATTTTGGAAAGGGAGACATCATTATAAACAGGAAGTCTTTAGAAGACTATTTTCCATATGAACTGTACAGGAAAAATCTCCTGAAACCTTTTGTTGTAACAAACACTTATGGCCAGTACAATATTCTTGCAACTGTGAAAGGTGGAGGGCCAAATGGTCAGAGTGATGCGATACGTCATGGCATTGCCAAGGCACTTCTTAATGTCAGCGAGGATTACAGGGGGGTTTTAAAGAGGGAAGGCCTGCTGACAAGAGACCCAAGAGTGAAAGAAAGAAAGAAATACGGTCAAAAGGGAGCGAGGGCAAGGTTCCAGTTCTCAAAACGTTAAGATTTGCTTCACTGTGGAGACTAATGCACTGGTGGATTTCCTGATTGTGCATCTTAATGGGTGTGTAGGGTTTGGAAGCCAGTGTTAAAATAACAATAAACCAGGAGGAAATTATGTCAATAGCGAGTATGAAACAGCTATTAGAAGCAGGGGTTCATTTCGGTCACCAGAGCAAGAAATGGAATCCCAAAATGAAAAAGTATATATTTGGCAAACGCAATGATATTTATATCATTGATCTGCAGAAAACAGTCGAGCTCATTGATGAAGCCTATGCATTTGTCAGGGACCTTGTTCAAAACAAGGGAACACTCCTTTATGTCGGAACAAAAAAACAGGCAGCTGATGCAATAAACGAAGAAGCGCATAGGGCACAGATGCCCTTCATAAATACAAGATGGCTCGGTGGAACTCTTACAAATTTTTCAACTATCAAAGTATCGATGCAGAAAATGTTAGATTATGAGAAGATGTTTGAGGAAGGCGAGCTTGAACATCTAACAAAGAAAGAGATACAGGTTCATACTAAGAAGCTTGACAGGCTGAGAAAATATTTAAGCGGTATTAAGGATCTTGCAGATTCAAAGAGGCAGGTCCCGGTTGATGCACTTTTTGTAGTCGATACAATACAGGAAGAGATAGCCATTCTTGAAGCAAGGAAACTGAATATTCCAATAGTCGCAATTATTGATACCAACAGCGACCCGGACCTGGTAGATTACCCAATTCCGGGAAATGATGATGCAATAAGGGCAGTGAAGCTTATTACCTCATTTATGGCTGATGCATGTATTGAGGGAAAGAACCTTGCAAAAGAGCAGGCTACCCTGGAATCCGAGGGTGAGGATATTGAAGAGGCTGCAGGTAAAGAAGAGAAGACTGAGGAAGTCACATCAGGAGATTCATTCTTCTCCAAAAAGGATGATGACTATGATCCAATCCAGATAAAAGATATTGATATCAAGTATGATGACGGAGACCTGGATCTGGATGAGTAAAGCATAATAAATACCAGGAGGATAAAATTATATGGATATATCAGCAGGTCAGGTAAAAGAATTGAGGGACAGGACAGGCTGTGGAATAATGGATTGTAAATCAGCCTTGGCTGAATCAAAAGGGGATATTCAAAAAGCAATAGAAATTTTGAAAATAAAAGGTCTCAGTAAAGCCGATAAAAAGCTGTCGAGGGCTGCAAAGCAGGGCAAAATTGGGTCTTATATACATGCAAACGGCAAAATCGGGGTATTGCTTGAGTTAAATTGCGAGACGGATTTTGTTTCAAACACTGAAGAATACCAGTCTCTGATCAAAGAAATATGCATGCAGATAGCAGCTGCAAACCCCAAATTCATTAAAGAGGATGAGATCCCCGAAGAATTTATGGAAAGGGAAAGGCAGATCTTCAAAAAACAGGTTATAGAACAGGGAAAACCAGCAAATGTTGCAGATAAGATAGTAGAAGGCAAGCTTTCAGGAATGTGCAAGGAGATATGCTTGTTAAATCAGCCTTATATCAGGGATAATAAGGTAACTGTAAGTGATCTTATAAAATCACATATTTCAAAATTCGGGGAGAATATAGTTATTACAAGGTTTGCCAGGTTTGCTTTGGGCGGTGAGTAATACGCTGGATGAAAGTTGTATATAAAAGGGTTCTCTTAAAGCTTAGCGGGCAATACCTCAGTTCAGGAGATGGAAGTGTCCTGTGTCCTGAAAAGACCACCAAGCTTGCCCATGAGCTGAAGGAGATCATTTCTCTCGGAGTAGAGATAAGCCTTGTTGTCGGGGGTGGTAATATCATCAGGGGGTATATGGCCTCCAAAAATGGTGTAGACAGGGTTGCGGGTGATCAGATGGGAATGCTTGCCACAGTGATCAATGCCCTGGCCCTCCAGGATGCTTTCGAGAAATATGACATCAAGACAAGGGTTCAGACATCTTTTAATATCAGGCAGTTGGCTGAACCCTTTATATACAGGAGAGCTTTAAGGCATCTTGAAAAAGGCAGGCTTCTAATATTTGCAGGAGGCACTGGAAACCCGTATTTTACAACCGATACTGCCGCAGCTTTGAGAACAACAGAAATGAAGGCTGATGTCCTGTTAAAAGGTACTAATGTTGACGGAGTATATGACTCCGACCCGAAGCTGAACAGCAGTGCAAAAAAATATAAAACTATATCTTATGATGATGCCCTGAAGAAAAATCTCAGGGTCATGGACCAGACTGCCTTTGCAATGTGCAGGGACAATAATGTCCCTATCATTGTATTTGACATAAACGTACCAGGTAATATTGTTAAAGTAGTACTCGGTGAAAATGTTGGCACTTATATAGGAGGTGCATAAAATGTTGGAAGATATTTATAAAAATGCCAGAAAAGATATGGAGGTATCAATAGACAACCTCAAGCACAACCTTGCTACCATCAGGACAGGAAGGGCTTCTACGGCGCTTTTGGATAATATATTTATAAACTATTACGGAAATAAGACGCAGCTTAAAAAATGCTCCACAATATCTTTGCCTGAAGCTAACCTGATGGTAGTACAGCCATGGGATCCTTCCATGCTTGATCAGATTGCTAAAACCATTCAGAAATCAGACCTCGGGCTTAATCCTTCAAGTGATGGAAAGGTACTGCGCATAATCATTCCCCCTTTATCCGAAGAGAGAAGAAAACAGATCGTGAAGCTGGTCAAGACCGAGCAGGAATCCAGCAAGGTTTCTGTCAGGAATATAAGGCGGGATTATATATCAAAAATTAAGGAAGCTGAGAAAAACAAAGAGATCAGTGAAGATGAATCAAAGAAGGGGCAGAAAAAGGTTCAGGAAATAACGGATGAATCAATTAAAGCCATTGATGATTTTGTGGTACAGAAGACTGACGAAATTCTAAATGACTGAAGAACTTCATCTGCCAAAACATATTGCTATTATTATGGATGGGAACGGCAGATGGGCAAAAAATAGATATCTGCCACGCACTGCAGGCCATCGGAAAGGTATTAAAACAGCACAGAATATCACCAAAAAGTGTATTGAACTTAACATACAGTACCTTACATTATTTGCATTTTCCACCGAGAACTGGAACAGGCCTAAAAAAGAGGTAGATACATTGTGGAAATATCTTGAGCAGTTCCTGAAGAAGGAATCAAAAAGCCTGCTTGAGAATGGTGTAAGGCTCAGGATGATAGGGTTCCATGACAGGATACCGGAGCATATACTTGAAACCATAATGGATGTAACAAAAAAGAGCGAAAGCAATAAGGGGATGAATCTGATCGTTGCACTGAATTACAGCGGGAGAAGCGAAATATTAAATGCAGTAAATGAATGCATGAAACTGTCACGCGAAGGCAAAATTGGTACTGATATGATTGATGAGGAAAGCTTCAGAAAACAGCTTTTTACCAGGGATATTCCAGACCCGGATCTATTGATAAGGACCGGAGGTGAGATCAGGATCAGCAATTTCCTCTTATTCCAGAGTGCATACACAGAGCTGTATTTTTCAGATAAATACTGGCCGGAATTCAGCAGTCAGGACCTGATAAATGCTATTGAGAACTATAAGAACCGTACAAGAAGGTTCGGGGCAGTAAAGGAATAATGTTAAAAGAAAGGTTGATCATTGCAGGTATTGGGATCCCCCTGCTTATATTTCTATGCATGATAAAAAATCCCGTGTATATTGCAGTATTGTTTACTGCTTTCGGACTTATAGGGGTATGGGAGTTCAATCTGATTCTAAAGAAGATCAATATCTCCATATCAGTATATATAATAGGGGTTTTTACTGTTATTTTAGGCCTTCTTCCTTTAATAACAAACCTCAGGGCTGATATCCCTCTTTACCTGATGTTTGCTTCAGCAGGATTATTTGTGATCATGACTGCGGGATTATTTATAAAACCTCCTGTGGATAGAGAAACAAAAGAGCCTAATGCCCAGGGGCTTTTAAATACTGCAATGAGTGTCTATGTCTTTGTATTCTTCACAATACTCTATACACTTATGATACAGCTCAGGGCATGGGATGATTATGGCGGAAGATATCTCCTGCTTGTCTTCTTTGCAATCATGGCAGGAGATTCAGGCGCATATTTTGCCGGTAGATATCTGGGCAGGCACACCCTGATCCCTCTCATCAGCCCTAAGAAAACGTGGGAAGGAGTCCTGGGAAACTTTGCAGGAAATATCATCGGGATCATACTGTATTATATTTTTATTTTCAGGGGTTTTAAGTTTTCAATCCTGGTAATTATAGCAGTATTCCTTGGATTTATAGCTATATTGAGCGACCTTATGGTATCTTATGTTAAAAGGTCTGCGGGGGTTAAGGATTCCGGAATAATATTCCCAGGGCATGGCGGCGTTATGGACAGGACAGATTCGCTCCTGTTTACCTGTGCAGCTGTGATCTTTATCGTGTATTTTATGCAGAGATCAGGGTTATTATGATGCAAAGTATAATGCTTCTGGGATCTTCAGGGTCCATTGGGAAAAGCGCATTATCAGTAATAGATAATCACAGAGAATTTTTCAGTGTGGATTCTCTTGCTGTCAACACCAATGAGGAACTGCTTGAAACGCAGATAAGGGAATTTAAGCCGAAGAGGGTTTTTATAAACCAAAGCAGGGATAAAAACAAAATAAAAAATAGGTTCCCTTCCGTACGCATTTTCTTTGGCAGAGAGGAGCTTGAAAGCTTTATTGAAGAGAGTGAAGCTGATATAGTTATTTCATCTATCAGCGGTTTTGCAGGGCTGATGCCGACATATTATGCTATCAAGCATAATAAGAAAAAGATTGCCCTTGCCAATAAGGAATCGCTTGTTTGTGCAGGCAGGATACTGATTGAATCAGCGCGCAAAAAAGGTATTTCAATTATTCCTGTTGACAGTGAGCACAGCACACTGTTTAAATTATTATCCGGGCACAGGGCATCTGATATAGCCGGCCTTGCCCTGACAGCTTCAGGGGGGCCATTCCTTAGATACTCAAGAGATAAACTTGCAGAGGTGAGCATATCTGATGCATTAGATCATCCAAGATGGAAAATGGGGAAAAAGATTTCTATTGATTCTGCAACAATGGTCAATAAGATTCTTGAGGTCATTGAAGCCCATTATTTCTTTGACATGCCCTATGACAGGATAAAGATAGTTATACATCCTCAGAGCATTGTACATTCGCTCATAAGGACAAAGTCGAATACCTATATTGCTGAGCTGGGCCCAACGGATATGAGAATCCCGATAGCTAATGCCCTTTTTTATCCAGATGATTTTTATAATCAGTTTATAGGATTTGACCTTGCTGGAATAGAAGCCCTGACCTTCGAGAAACCATCTGCTGAACGATTTCCAATACTTAAATATCCGGAGATTGTTGATATGGGAAAACAGCAGATCTATCATATAGCCCTTAACTCATCTAATGAAGAAGCGGTATATGCATTCCTGAATGGAGAAATACCCTTCCCGGCAATTGAACGGATAATTTTTGATACACTGGATACAATAACTGAAAATGATCCGGATTCTATTGAAGATGTTGTATCATATGATGCCCTGTACAGGCAAAGGGCGAGAGAAATAATTAAAAGGACCAAGAAATAATGCTTTTATCAATACTGTTTTCAATTTTGTTTTTTATAATTATTATTATCATCCTGGTATCAGTTCATGAATTTGGTCATTTCATAACAGCGAAATGGTCCGGAGCTTTTGTAGAGAGGTTTTCCATAGGTATGGGCCCGATACTCTGGAAAAAAAAGTATGGGGAAACTGAATACTGCTTAAGCCTGATCCCTGTGGGAGGTTATGTTAAGATACTGGGAGAGGACCCTGAAGAAGGTGACTATAATGATCCCAGGAATCTGCAGTCAAAATCAACCTTACAAAGGCTTCTTGTATTTGCAGCAGGTTCGCTGAATAACATTATATTAGCGATAATCGTAGTGGCACTGGCATTTATGATAGGTATACAGATGCCGGAATATCTGAGCCTTGAACCAGTGATCTACTGGATTTCACCTGGTTCCAATGCTGAAGAATCAGGCCTTGAGATTAATGATAAGGTTTTAAGAGTGAATGGCTATTCAGTTTCAAACTGGCAGGAATTCATGGAAAACATTGGGATCAACCCCAAGGGTATCATAAAACTGGAAATCGAGAGGGATGGAAAAATCCTGAATATTGACCTGCTGCCTGAACAGATAAAAGAGATAGGTCTTGGCGTAGTAGCTGTCATGCATAATATAGAACCCGTTATCTACAGGGTATTGCCTGATTCTCCTGCTCAATCAGCAGGACTGGAAAAAGGCGACAGGATTGTCGGGGTTGACGGCAAAATGATAGGCCATTGGAATGACCTATCATTAGCTGTCAGAAATAATGAGGCGCTGGATACAATGGAAATAGCTGTTGACAGGGCAGGAGATATCATGGCTTTTGAGGTCAGGCCTCAACTGCTGGAGGGAAGTCCAAATATCGGGATTGAGAGAGCGCCAGACAGAACATTAATAAAGAGTTATCCGTTTTTAGAATCCATAACACAGAGCTATGCAAAATGCAAAGAATGGGTTCTGCTGACAGGCAGATTTATAGGGAATCTGTTTTCAAACCGGGCATCAGTAAAATCAGTCGGCGGGCCGATAATGATAGCAGGTGTCTCAGGGGAGGTCGGCAAAGCCATTTTTCGTGACAGGTTCGGTATTTCTCAGTTTTTCATGTTTCTTGGATTTATTTCATTGCAGCTTGGGCTGCTGAACCTTATGCCTTTGCCTGTTCTTGACGGAGGGCATATCCTGTTTCTATTTTTTGAAAAAATATTTGGCAGGGAAAGGATAAAAAAAGCCCGCATTGTTTCGCAGACAATAGGGATAGTATTGCTGATATTGCTTGCCTTGCTGGTATTTGTTAATGATATTTTAAGGCTAGTTGCAACAATTAACTGAATATAGTGAAAATACTCAAAAAACTGATAGGGAACGCTTACAGGGTGCCCAATATCCTCTCCATTTCCTCAGAGCACCTTAAATACCTGTACGAAGAGGATGCTTCCGGATATTTCTCCAAATATTATCTTCTTCTTCAATCCCTTATTGATGATGGCATACTGAAGCAGGGTGAAATCACATTTGTTGAAGAGCCTGTTAAAAATGACCAGATATATCTTGCTCACGCGCGCCATTATATTGCAAACATTGAGGAAACACTCCTTTTTGGCAATTATGCTTTTGAAGATGTAGAAATGGATGCTCATCTATATGAGATAATCAAGATTTTCTGCAATGCAACACTGCAATTATCATTAAAAGCCATAAGTCACAACTGTGCAATGCTTCTTGGAGGCGGCTTTCATCATGCAAAATCAGATAAGCCGGGTGGTTATTGTGTTCTGAATGATATTGCCATAGCAGCCAGGATTCTTATTGAGGAAAATAAAGCTCATAAAATATTGATAATTGATCTGGATGTGCATCAGGGTGATGGAACAGCAAGTATATTTGAAGGTTTTGATTCTGTATTTACTTTCTCGATTCATCAGGAGGACAATTTCCCCTATAAAAAGCAGAGGTCTTCCCTTGATATTTCAATAAATTCAAGTGAATTCAAGCCTAAGATATATCTTTACAACCTGAAAAATTCACTGCATTGCCTGCTGAAGGATATGAAATTTGATATTATCTTCTATATAGCCGGTGCTGACACCCTTGTTGGTGACAGGCTCGGATCATTCAGCCTTACATTGAATGATCTTAAAAAAAGGGATAATATAGTATTTAAATATTCAAAGGAATCTGGGACACCTATTGCAGTTTTGATGGGCGGGGGGTATAATATTGATGTCAATAAAGAGATTGAAGCTTACAGGAATACATTGAATTCAATGAGGAGCATATACAGGTAGAATGGATAAAAAACCTCTAAAAATATTTAAGAGGCTCTTAGGAACACCAGGTATTTCCCTTGATGAACACCTTTTCAGCCTGGATTCAAAAACGGTTGATCAGGATTCGATTATAAGCAGCAAGCCGGATATTCTTCTAGAGAGATTTAATGAGCAGGAGATAATGGATATCCTTACCAGGCTGAATATTATAAAAAAGCTTGAAAAATCCGGTTTTGCCAATATTCTCCTTGAAATAGACCTAAGAAGCTATCTGGATCAGAGAATATATGTATACTATGACAATAAAGACAGGGACCATATTCTCATTGAGATAAGAATGACAAATGGCGATGGTTACAGGCAGATAAAGCATGCTGTCAATAGAAGGGAATATTGCTTTTTGCTGATTGAATGGCTTGTAATGCAGAATCCCAGGATAAGCCTGTGGAAAAAGGGAAGGAGATTCCCCGGACAGGATTTTCCCGGACTGCCCCTTGGATATGCGCTTATTGACTTTTTCCAGATTATTGCAAAAAAGCTTGAGCTTGACGGTCTTTTATGTTTTCCGGAGTTTTTCCATAATGCTTATTTTTATTCCAGGTATTTCTATTTTGCAGACCACGATAAACAGGCGGAATTCCTGTCTGTCCTGAGGGATTTGTGTGTTTTCGATATAGACCTGATATCAAATATGATTGAATCAAATCTGGTTGAGGGGAAGGATAAAGAGATATACGAGTGGGTTTCAAAAGAAATGGTAATGCCTGTTGATGATTCTTTATGCGGTTATTTTGCATCAGAAAGATATATTAAAATGGTCCAGGAATCAATGAAAGGATACAGGTTTAAAAGGATATGATTAAAAAAAACCATAATTATAGATGGAGGAGAGCTTTAGTATCAGGATTTTTCATGCTGGCATCTATTATACTTATTTCTTGCAGGAAAGAGCCTCTTGAGGTGGAGCTTCTGTTCAGATATCCCCTTGACAGTACAGAAGGCATGATAGATGCTGAATATGCTGAATTTGATGAAAATGTTAGCAGAGACGGCAAGGGAAGCATAAAGATTACTGCAGAAGATCCCGTTATTATAAGGCTTTATGAGATAAAGGAACCGAAGATCCATAATCTTACCCTTATTTACAAAGCATATGCCAGGACAAAAGGACTAAAAGGCAATGTATTTCTCGAAATGCGCGTAAGTTTCAAACAAGCAAAGCAGATCGTAAGGGGGCTTGCATCAAAAATAAAGGAAGATGAGGATTTTACAGAGATTGATACAATATTTTTCCTGAAAAAGGGCCACTACCCGGAGTCGGTTGAACTGAACCTTGTCATTGAAGGCAGTGGAACAGTCTGGATAGATGATATCAGAATTTTCAAAGGCCCCCTCACCTTTTTAAGAGCAAGGGAATTTTAATAAATAATTTTTTTTGCATATCTTATTAAACTAATATATAATTATATAAAATTAGCAGGAGGATAATGTATGAAAAGAATTATATTGTTTATAATTATAATGACCCTGATCTTTTCAGCTTCTTGTATAATAATTGATGATGATGATATCGAAAGGGCCAGGATATACGTTCATAACAGGAACGCTTATGAGCTCACTCTGGATATTTATATGAACGGCAACAGGATGTTCACTCTTGATTATTATGAAACAGGACAGATCAGGGATGTTGCAGAGGGTGATCATCATCTGGAGGCATACTGGTGGAACCCCTATTATAATGAATGGGAGCTTGAAGCGGAAATTACAATAAGGGTGAGAGACAGGGGAGATTATCACTGGTATATTGAATAACCGGTATGCAGAAATTATTCGGTACTGACGGCATCCGTTCAAGAGCAGGGGAATCCCCGTTAGATATAGCTGGTCTTGAAAAGATTGCACTGTCCTATATAAAATGCCTGAGGCAGGAGGATGCCAGGGATGTGGTAATAGGCTCAGACACCAGGCTGTCCGGCCATTTCATTAGAAATATCCTGTGTTCGTTTCTGAACTACCATGGTATAAATGTATATAATTTAGGCATATTCACGACCCCCGGAATAGCATTTTATTGTAAACACCACGGAATACCAGGCATAGCCGTGTCTGCATCACATAATCCCTATTATGACAATGGGCTTAAATTCTTTAAAAAGGATGCGAATAAAGAGGGGCAGGGCTTTGAAAGCGCTATTGAATCCAGTTATATGCAGGACATTAAACCCGGTTTTATTAAGCCATCCAAATCCGGTTTCGGGATAACTGCTTATGTTTCAAATAAGAATGAATACTTTTTTCAGGTCAAAAAAGCCTTAAACACAATGATCAATGATTTTTCCATTCCCGGGAAAAAACCCAGGATACTGTTTGACCTTGCTAACGGAGCAGCTGTCAGCATTAAGGAAATATATGAAAGCCTGCCTGTAAGCTATGAGATTGTGAATGAAGGATCAGACGGCAGGAGTATCAATCACCTTTCCGGCTCTGACCATATAGCCTGCCTTAAAGATAAGGCAGCAGATTTTGATATTATATTTTCGTATGACGGAGATGCTGACAGGGTCATTGCAATGGACAGGGACGGCTTTATATTTAACGGGGATCTGATAATGACAATGTTCTCATTATATCTGTCAAGGGATAAATCAAGGAACAGGACTGCTGCGGGCACAATAATGACCTCCCTGTCAGTTGAGAAGCTGCTGGACAGTAATGGCTTCAAACTCTACAGATCAGATGTAGGAGACCGTAATCTGAAACTTCTTATGGACCTTGAAAACATACTTATAGGGGGAGAATCCTCAGGGCATGTCATTTACAGGGATTATCTCCCGACCGGTGATGGCCTTTTCAACTCACTTGCGTTTTTGTATATTTATTATGACCCATATATCAGAGGATTGATACCGGAGATTAAAAGAGCCTGTGATTTAACAAAGAAAAAGATGGACAGCTTTGCTTTGATAAGGAAAATTACCCCCCCGGAGCTTTATTCAATTATAAAGAGGGAATTCTCTAATCTTGCAATTGAAATATTTAATAATTCCATAGTCATAAGATATGAGTCAGATTTCTATTCTGTAGTAAGATTATCGGGGACAGAACCAAAAATAAGGATTTTTGCAGAATCCATTAATAGAAATTTTTTGGATAATTTTTATGATAAGCTATTGTTTTTGTTAAATAAGTGTGGTATTGTAAAGAATTAAGAGAAGCAATTGAATATAAAGGAGGAGGTGAGTACAAAAATGAAAGATACTGATAAAAATACAGGCCTGGATAAAGATGATAATGACAAAGGTCGGCCAAAGGTGGAGAAGCCCCCGGAAAAAGAGGATTCATCAGATATAGAGCAAAAACCTGCTGAAGAAAAAAGTCCTGATAATGATGATAATAAGCTGAGATATTCATCCCCACAGATATTTAAGATCAGCAAAGACAGTATTACAGCATATAAAGATGCTTTTGATGATTTTGACAGACGAATAAAAACCGTCGAACTGCATGCAAAAACCAGTTATAAATTTCTGGCATATATGGCGCTGATACTTGCAGGATTATCTTTTTTCTTTGCTGTGCTGCTTTTTAACAGGACAATGACAATGAACAGCAGATTAAATAGTTCCCTGGATGCTGTAATGAAATTAGAATCCAGAAATAAGAAAACCATCAGGGATTTTGAGGAAAGGCTTTTAAGAACTGAGATTGACTATAATAGATACATTAAAGCGCATTTAAACGAGTATCTTGATGAAATAACAATAAAACTGACAGCTCTCAGAAGTATTTTAGATACTCAGAAACAGGAAGAATTGGAGATGATAATTGATCGGATCCAAAATATAAAAAATGGAGAGAGGGAGAGATGACAAAAGCTGATATCCTGAAAGTTTTCCAGGAAAAATATCCTGATCTGCAAAGGAAGGTTCTTAAAGAGATGGTAGACCTGTTTTTTGAAACACTGGTTGAGACCATCAAGAAGGGAGAACGAATCGAAATAAGGGGATTTGGTGTTTTTGAAACAATTAATCGAAATCCAAGGATTTGTATTAATCCAAAGACCAGCGAACAGGTTAAGGTAAAGGGATACAAAACTGTTAAATTCAAGCCGAGCAAGTTGATCAAAAAGCTTCCGTAAGACTATTCTATGCAGAAGACAACCATCCTCGTAATCGAGGATGAAAAAGAATACAGAGATATCTATATTAAATGGCTTTCTCATAAAGGGTATGAAGTCGAATTTGCCCAGAATGAAGAAGAGGCCGTTGAGATACTTAAAGACAGAAGAGTAAGCATTGTATTGCTGGATCTAAGGCTTCCCCCACTGATGACCAGTAAAGCTGGTTTGTCACTCATTCCCAAGATAATATCATCAAATCCGCTTGCAAAAATAATTGTTACAACTGGCTCTAACACAGAAAATACTGCAATCGAGGCTATAGAAAGGGGAGCCTATGATTTTTTTGAAAAGGGTGATTCTCTTTCCAAGCTGCTGATTATTATTGAGAGGGCAGAGAAAACATACAGGCTTGAGAATCAGATATACAGCACCAAGGATAATGCAAAGGCAATGTACAGCTTTGATGGTATTATAGGAAAAAGCAGTATTATGCAGAAGCTTTTCAATGTCATCAGAGATATCTCTGAATCTGATGCAAATGTACTTCTTCTCGGTGCCACAGGAACAGGCAAGGACCTTGTGGCGCAGACAATACATTATAACAGCAGGCGTTCCGGAAATCCCTTTATTAGAGTAACCCCTGCAGCCATTCCCTATACGCTTCTGGAGGCTGAGCTTTTCGGATACAAAAAAGGCAGTTTTACAGGTGCTGAAGGGGATAGAATAGGAAGATTTCAGACTGCAGACAAGGGGAGCATATTTTTGGATGAGATTGGCGATATTCCAGGAAATATCCAGGTTAAGCTGTTAAGGGTAATACAGGAGAAGAGCTTTGAAAGGCTGGGAGATAACAGGACCATTAATGTTGATGTAAGGGTGCTTGCCGCAACGAACAGGAATATTAATGCCATGCTTAGAGAGGGCTCTTTCAGGGAAGACCTGTATTACAGGCTAAACACAGTAACGATCAATCTGCCTGCCCTGAAAGATAGAAAGGATGATATCCCATTGCTGGCAGATTATTTTATCAAGGAATTCTGCGAAGCAAATGGAAAGCCTTTAAAGAGGCTGTCACAGACTGTGCTGGATGCATTTATGCTGTATGACTGGCCCGGCAATATACGTGAGCTGAAAAATGTAATCGAAAGGTCATTTATATTTTCTAAAGGTGATATAATCAATATAGAAGACCTTCCGATAGATATAATATCAGAACAGCATATCAAAGAGGACAGAAACCAGGGCCTGCGAGAAAAGCTCCAGCATATAGAGAAAATGCTGATACTTGAAAAGCTCAGAAGGGCAAATTATAATCAGTCTAAAGCAGCCAAGCTCCTGAAGATATCGGAGAAGAACCTGAGAGACAGGATGAAGAAATACAATATACCATCAGCTAAAAATAAAAAATTCGACATAAATGTCGAATGATTCGTAAATAAGTTACATATAATTTTTTTATTCACAATTAATTAATTTGTGTTAACCTGAAAACTGGTGATTTTTTCACTGGTTTGCAATTGGAACAAAAATTGCATGTACTAATAGGTAAAAGGAAGAAATATCGGGGGGCATAAATGAGTGCAAAGCTGAATATCAGGCATTTATTCAAAAATAAGGATCTACTGCTAAATCACCGGATTGAAAAGGCAATAAAATCAAATGAACCGTTCGTATCATTGTACGACATTTTTCAGGATTCCCTTCTCAGTCTCAGGAATAATGGCCAGATAGCGCACGAAAAGGCATTAAATATCATTGAAAAGGGTTTTGAATTAGCTTTGAAGAGAAATGACAGGGAAAATGCCTACCTGTTTCTGTTCAGGCTTATGAATTTTACATGCCGGTTTGAAAAGTACCCCGCTCTGGTCGGGTATGCAATTGAGCGGGAGGACAGGGAACTTGCCTTAGCCCTTATTGACGAGCTTGAATATAGATACAAACAAAAGGTCATTGGAAATGATATCCTGAAAAAGCTCGTGGATGTATTATTGTCCTATGTTAACAAGGGGTGCAGCTATATTAAGTATTCACTCCCTGTCATCAGATCATGTCACACAAAGAAGGATTACCTTAATATACTGGAGAGAATTGCGGTTATTAAATTTCAGAACAAGAAGTTTGATGAAGCAAAGGATTTCTACCTGGAGCTGCTTAACCACAGGGTCAGGAACAAAGAATTATTTGAAGCTCTTTCGCATATATACATAAAAGAAAACCAGCTTGCATATGCAGCAAGGTATTTTGAAGAGGCAATGAAGCTTAACACTGAAGATAAGGACCTTCTGCTTTATTTTGGAAGCTATTACTATAATAAAAAGGATTACAACTCTGCCAAGAGCGTTTTTCTTCTTTATGATGCCCTGCATCCTGAGTACATGAAAGGAAAAGATATTCTTGCCGAGATATTCCTGAATGAAAAGAATTATGATGATGCACTTTTCTATATACAGCAGCTTTCGGACTATTATATACAGAATAATGATATAAAGAAAGCCTATACAATATATAAGAAGCTGATCAATAGCTGCGGTCAGAATGTTGCAGTCAGGACAGCATACATCAGTTTCCTTGAATCTGTAGGTGATTACAGGGCTATCAAGGAACAAAATCTTATTATCGGAGCCATCTATTATAAGAAAAATGACCTGGATAAGGCATTTGACCATTTCGTACTTCTTCAGGATGTTGCAAATGCCCAGGGAGACTTTTTCTATCAGCAGAAGATCATGAATTATATATATCAGATACAGCTGAAAAATAATGATCACAGGAATGCAATAATTACACTGCATAGTCTTATAAAAATCTGCAGGGAGATTAATGACATACGTTCCCTCGAATTTTTCAAAAAGGAACTTGTAAAGCAGGAAGCAAAGGACAGGACCTTTGAGGTGCCCACCTTAAAAAACCATGAAAAAAAGAGTCCACATGCAACCAGTCAGGTTATAGATGACCTAAGGGATTATGCAAACTCAGTACTGGATGTCAAAAATTACATTAAAGAATCAGATCAGGCCCCTGAAACCTTTGGTATAAGAAATGCGGGTAAAAAGCAGTTAGTCAAAATAGACGAGGCGGTCAGGCTGAGAAGAAATGGAAGAGATAGTAAGGCTAAGAGCATATTAATCAGTCTTATAAGGGAAAATAAGGATATTCCTGCAGTATATCCGCATCTGTTTCATATCTTCCTCAGAGAAAACGATATACTGGCCTGCCAGAAGGTGATCAGCACAGCCCTGAAAATCAGCCATCTCACTTTATTTGAAAAATCCATGTTCCTGCTGTTTTTTGGGTATACCTTCCTTCGCATGGAAGATTATGAAAGGGCCTTAAAGTACTATAAACTTGCCTATAATCTTAATAGCAACCTTGATATCATGGATAAGCTTGATTATATATACAGAAAAAATGAAGAAAAGAAGATAGAAATAAGGTTGAACAGGATTCTTGACCCCCTGATGAAGTAATCCGAGAAATACAGATTAAAGACGGATATTTATTGACTTTTTTCCGTTTTCAAAACAGATAATACATAATGTTTCATTTGATAAAGAAAACTATCGTTTTGCTGGTTTCAGGCTTTCTTTTATTGACAGTACTTGTAAATGCCGGATTTTTCTTATTTCAAAAAAAATTAATATATTTCCCCTCCGGGGTAATTAAAGAATATCCCTCATCCCTGCAGCTTGAATATAAGGATGTTTTTATTAATACACCTGACAGCCTTCTCCATGGATGGGAGATGCCCAGGCATGAGAGAAGGGCATATCTTCTTTATTTTTGCGGAAACAGCGGTAATATCTCCAACAGGCTGGCTTTTTTCAAAATGTTTCACGAGTCAGGATTTCATGTTTTTGCTTTTGATTATCCGGGCTTTGGCATGAGCACTGGAGCACCATCAATCAGCAGCATAAGAAATACATTCAGCTATATCAGCAGGTTTCTCAATGAGTCCGTGGAAGATGGCCGGCCAATCCTGGTTTATGGCCATTCGCTGGGAGGGGCTGTCGCAGTCGAGTATTTCTCAAGGTATGAAGCAGATGCACTAATCCTGGAATCCACATTTACGAGCATTGATGATATGGCCAGGCGGTATTATCCCTTTCTTTTAGTTTCAATTATAAACAGGGAGAAATATAACAGCATAATGCTGCTGTCAAAAATAAAAAAGCCCAAGCTTATTATGCATGCAGTCGATGATGATGTAATACCCCATAGAATGGGAAGAGAATTGTACGATGCAGCAGCAGAGCCAAAAATATACACTGATATGAATGGCGGCCACAATAATTCAATATTGAATGATAGGGATTCTTATACCAGGGCAATTGAGGATCTTCTGAGCAGAGTATCAGAGATGAACAGCTTCACATATGGAGCTGATGGAGACAATTAAGAGATTTAAATATAATTAATAAATTTAATATTCAGGAGGATTACATAAAATGGTAAACCTTTTCAACAAAATGATTGTAATGACTATGCCTTTTGTTCCAAAACCCATAGTGGGATTTTTCAGCAAAAAATATATTGCCGGGAATGACCTTGATGCAGGCATAAATGCAGTTAAGAAACTGAATGCCATGAATATCAAGGCTACTATGGATGTCCTGGGTGAAGACATATCGGATTTAAGTGAAGCTTATGAGAGCAAAGATGAATATCTTAAGGTGCTTGAAAAGATCAGGGACGAAAATGTGGATGCAAACATTTCAATCAAGCTGAGCCAGATGGGATTGCGAATTGACAGAGATAAGTGCCTTGAGATCATGACCGAGATAGTCAGGAAGGCACAGGAATTAGGCAATTTTGTCAGAATTGACATGGAGGATGTGACGGCAACTGATGATACCCTTTTTATATATAAGTCCCTGAAGGAGAAGTTCCCCAATGTGGGAGTAGTTCTTCAGGCCTATCTGAGAAGAACAATAGATGATATAAATGCTTTATGGAGCAAGGGGCTGAATTTCAGGCTTTGCAAGGGGATTTATATTGAAAAGAGGGAGCATGCCTATAAAGACATGAAAAATATAAATGAAAGTTTTGTTTATAATCTTAAAAAGATGTTTGAAGCCAATGCTTATGTCGGTATCGCAACCCATGATGAATATATTGTTTGTAAGGCACTGGCACTTATTGATGAAATGAAGATACCCAAGACCATGTATGAATTCCAGATGCTGCTTGGTGTGGATGAAGACCTGAGGGATATCATTGTATCGAGAGGCCATAATCTCAGGGTCTATGTTCCGTTTGGAAAACACTGGTATGCTTACTCCATGAGGAGGCTGAAAGAAAATCCGAGTGTTGCCGGGCATATAATGAAGGATATATTGAAGTTTAAGTTCTAGAATGCAGAAGATAGGCTTAGTATTAGATAATATTTTTAAGAAGCATAGAATCCCTCTCCACCCCGAAAGCCCCTACAGGCTGAAATGGATAGAGAGCTACCTGAAAGAGCAGAACCTGTTCTCTCTTGCCAAATTCATACTGCCGTCCAAGGCAAGCCCGGATGACCTTCTGATGGTCCATGACAGCAAATATATCGATCTGTTGCAGAATGAGATAAACGAAGGTTACCATTTCTTTGATGCGGATACCGGAATGTCAAAGGATAGTTTTGAAACACTTCTTTTCTGTGCCGGTTCAATAATGTCTGCTGTAGATAATGTCATAAGAGAAGACCTGTCAAGGGTCCTTTGTCTTGTAAGGCCTCCGGGAAATCACGCTGGAAGGGGATATGGCCTTGGTTTCTGCCTGATAAATAATGTTGCACTTGGAGTCAGGTATCTGCAGAGCAGGTATGACATAAAGAATGTTATCATCATTGATTTTGATGTTCACCATGGTGACGGAACACAGGAGATATTCTATGAGGATGATACGGTATTCTATTTTTCAACACATGAAATAGGCAAGTATTTCAAACATGGATATAAAAGGGAGAAGGGAAAGGGAAAAGGAAAGGGCTATACAGCCAATTTCCCGCTTCCACCATATTCGGGAGAAAAAGAGATTCTTGAAATATATGAGGAAAACCTGGAGAAGCTGTTCAGATTCTTTGATCCTGAGTTTATTTTTATTTCCGCGGGCTTTGATGCTCATGGACTGGACCCGTTTTCAACATTGAACTGGGAATCAACAACATATTACAAGATTACCAGAATGATTGTCGACCTTTCCCAGTACTACTGCGAGGGAAGGATAATAAGTGTTCTTGAAGGAGGCTATGACAAGACCGGATTGACAGAATCACTCGGATATCATTTTAGAGCCCTTACAGGAGAAGATATCCCGATGCTTTCAGGCTGATCCCTTTTTTCCCAGTAGTTTGCATAAAAATCAGGAAACCTTATGCTTTTATAGCTGTATTTTTCCCAGAAATAATCATTCTGCATTATCTCTGCCTCAGAAAGCCAGCCAGAGAATCTTTCCATGCTCAGCGTCCTGTCTTTTACTTCCTCAGCTTTCAGAGGCTTTGTTGAGAACAGCCCATTATGAAAGATAATAATATCGGGGTCTCTGCTTAATACGTATTCTCCATCACCCTTAAGATGGCCGGTAAGGTTCAGGCCCCTTGTGTCAAATTTCCCTTTTGCAATATGCCTGTCACATAAACCCAGCATATCAATATTTGTAAAATTCGTAAAATACTTTATAGCACCGGCCTGGCCAGTAGAGATAACAGTGTTTTCCGTGTAATTTTCCTTAAGGTACAGTGCAAAAGCTGTCTGCCTTTCTATTATTGTCTTCCTTGAATTGTGAAAACCTACAGCTCTCTGGAAACTGTGATGCTGGTAAGTAATTGCAGATAATATGAAAAGAATGATGAATATGAGCCTGAAATGTTCTTTTTTTATATAAAGGGACAGATTAAGCAAAGCCAGGCTGAATAATATGATATAGGAGGGTATTGCGAAAATATCATATCTGTGGGTAAATTTGAAGCCTCCACCAATATAGGAAGTAAAGAATACATAGAACAAAGCCGGGTAGATAACTATAAAACTGTTTTTCATCAGCTTCCTGAAATTAAACATAACAAAGCTTATCATAATAAGCAGGAGAGGGATTATCTTTCTGAAAAATATTAAATTTGATGCTATGCCCTGCCTGAGAAGGCCAAAAGAAAAGGGTGTTTTGGCATAAAAGGTATTTGGGAAGATGTCTCCATAATAAAGATACCTTGCACATACAGTCAGCAGAAAAAAGCCTGTGATGAAAATCATTCTATGGAGATTTTTTCTGTCAAAAAAACAGCGATAGGAAAGATACCCCAGGAGCAAAAAGAAACCCTCAGGCCTGGTAAGGATTATGCATGGATAAAGGATCAGATAAGCTTTTGTCTCCCTTTTCCATGTTTCATTCCTGATAAATGCTGTTAAAAGGAAAATATAGAACACAGTCTCCATGCCCTGCATTGTCTCAACCAGAAAAGGACTGAAGCTGATCAGGACCAGAAGGCATAAAAAGATTGAGAAATTGCGGCCCGGGAAATAGGCTTTAAGAATATTATACAATATTATGATCGCCAGTATTCCTGAAATTACAGACAGGACCAGTGAGGCTGTGGGTATATCAATGAATGGGACAAAGGACAGGAATGCTATCAGAAGGGTATATAATGGAGATGAAAAGCCTTCAATATACTCTCCTGAGTTATATACCAGGCCTTTTCCCTTAACAAAATTCTTGGCATATATGAAAGTAATGAATGCATCATCCTGGAATGCTGGCTTTAAGATCCATATTGTAAGGAAAAGATATAGGAGGATTAGAATTATGAGGTAAATCTGACTGGTATTAAATCTTTTTTTCATCGGTAACCATACTGCAGTTAAATTTCAGGTACAGGGCAGAGACAAAGGCAAGCAGAACGCCTGCGCTCTTAGGTATATAATAGAAAATATCCTTTATAAGGTTAGCATCCATGTTTAATATGCCGCATAGATCAGGATTATACAGAAAGAATGGTGTCGGAACTGCTATAAGAAAGTATGCGATAAGCAGGGGCACTCTGATGGCGTATTCCCTGATGATCAGCAGGATTATGAAAGGCATAAGAAGGGTATAATGATGTTCCCATATAAAAGTGAATGTCAGAAAAAACAGTATTATCAGTATGCCGAAATCAAGTATGTAATCAGACGGTTTTAATAGAATTATGCTGTAAACAGCTATCCACATGATAACTGCAAAATATCTCATGAACGATATTGAACGTGTTATATTATACAGAAAGGATGAAAACCCCGGTACCTGTGGATAAAAGAGGGTTTTGGGCTTTCTGCCGATATGATGCAGTGTTATATAGATGCCTTTCGGGACCCTTATCCTGAATTCTACTGGAGATTTTATAAAAATTCTGTCCTCGGTATGGTCTCCCCTGGAGACCATTGGCATTTTATATGAGCTTTTGTCCCCTTTTGTCGTTTTTTTATCAGCAGGAACCTGCTTTTCAATTTTCTCAGTGCCTATTATTTCAATCTTTTCCCTGTCAATTGCGGTAAAATAGAAAAGCGATGTAATCACTGCAATTAATGCCGGGATGAGGATGACTGCATATTGCCTGTTCTTGAGGAATATTGGAGTGCATATAATGCTTGCTATCTTGGATATTACGCTGAGGGAAAAGGATATTACAGGGATAGCCCTGTTTTTTGAAATATCCTTTGAAATAAGAAAAACCAGAAGGAAAAAGGCAAAAATAAAAGTATTCTGCCCCATAAAAAGCTCAAGGTAAAATGGTGAGGGAATCAGCCATAAAAAGATGATAAATTCATCAGATATCCTGTAGCCCTTCTTTCTTTTCCATTTAATGGAAAGCATTATAGATAAAAGCAGGGTTATCTCTATTATTGCTGCCCAGAGAAAATATGATAAAAACGGCCCGGGAAGCCCCAGCCAGAACGTGAGCATTACAAAAGTGGGGATATATGTGTATCTGCCGTACATATATGGTGTGCCTGCATCCTTTGGCCCATAGATGCTTTTTTGTTTCAGCAGAAGCCTGGATGCATTATAAAAAACAAAAAAATCAGCAGCCTGGCCCTTGTGGAAATGGGAGGAATCATAAAAGAATTCATTTAAAAAGCCAGTCCCCAGGGAGATCAGCCACAGAAGATGAATTATAATGCCAATTGCTATAAGGTATCTGCTATTGAATATACCCAAGGCTTTTAAGTTCCTCCTGCAGATTATTGTCAATATCTGAAAATTCCTGGGATTCAGTATGATCAAGGATTCTCCTTGCTGCTTTCAAAAACCCGCTAATAAGTTCATTATCTTTTAATGGATACTTTTCAGAACTGTCTGTTTCCAGGTCAAACAGGCCTGTAATGTCATGACATATAAACTTCTTTGGATAATCCAGAACAGCGACTCCAGGCTTTCCGTAGAGATTATTGCTTATAATGATCTCATTATTGAGATTCTCTTTCTGGGGGATAGCAAAAAACTTAAATACAATACCTCCGATACATGTAAGATCAAAAGCATTCTTCTGCTGTAATTCATGATCAGTTATAAGGAAAGGGATATGCACTACCTCATTATAGAATGAATGCCCGTGTTCAAAGCCTCCATGTTCCCAGAACTCTTCTCCATGGTCGGAGGAAAGAAGATAGCATATTCTGCTTTTATTGAATGATTTCTCTATATGGTTTACAATTACTCCAATCTCTCTGTCTACGTCCCTGACACATTCATAGTAAAGCCTCTCTATCTCTTCTTTTGTGCCTGAAGAGAAATCAGGGCTGATTTCTCTCAGATTTGCGAGGTTATTGGGCTTAAAGAATTCCTGAATCTCATCCATTTCCAGGAAATCCTCAATGCTTTTACCTGAAGGCAGATACGGTATATGCGGGTCAATAAAATGAATAAACAGGAAAAGGTCCCCCTCCAATGCATTATTGTCTATAATCTCAATGACCGACTGACGTATTTCTCTGGCGCTTGCCAGTGATGAAAAGAACAGATCAGGGGCTACCTTCTTTGAATATTCAAGCTCCCCTGAATCTTTCCTGATATTCTTAAAGGTATCAAAATGACGGTCAAATCCAAAGAACGGATTGAAATAGGGGGATGAACCAATCCCCAAAGTATAAATTTTGTTCTTTCTTAAAACATCAGTAAAAAAAACAAGTTCAGCAGGCTTTCCCCTTGTTATTGCAGGCAGCTGATAAGCAGGGATAGAGGTAAATATTGAATAAAAAGAAGGCAATGTCCAGGGGCTTGTGGTAAAGGCCTTATCAAATATTTTGCCGTTTTTGTCAAGAAGGAGGGCGAAGCCTGAATCATCATAGCCTTTACCGGCAATTTCACAAAAGGTATCATATCTCAATGTATCAACTAAAAAAAGTACAAAAACATTATGAGAATCCCTTTTTGAATTGCATTTTATCAGCATTGCTGAAATAAGCAAAATCATGATTATGGCAAAAAGTATTCTTTTTTTATTCATAATATTCCTTAAGAAAATACAGGGCTTTGAGATTCTTTGCGGGATACAGGGATAATCCTTGCTGGAAATAAAAAAGAGCGCTCTGCTTATCATCAAAAAGAGAGTAAAGTATGTAGCCTGCCCTGAAATAAGCATCCTTCCTTCCAGGATCATTCCTGATTATAAAAAGGCTTATTGCCAGTGCTTCTTCCTTGTGATTATCCAGGTTTTCGGCCATTATTTCAAGGAAAGAGAGAATATCATCCCTGATTTCATCTGTTAATGTTTCCTGCATAAGATTACTCAACATACACAGGGACAGTTTTATATTATCCTCATGATAGTATGTTATAGCCATCAGGATACTGGCATTGCTTTTAATATTGATGTCCCTGGAATATTTAATACATGGTATAAGGGCAGACCTTGCCTGTTCATAAAGCCCTTTTTTAATATATTCAGCAGCCTCTTTAAGATTATAAGCCTTATCGGTTTCCTTAGAAAATAAAGGCATACTGTAAACAAAGGCTATCAGAAGAACAAAAAATAACCTTTTCGTGATTTTCATCATATTGCTCATTATTGTTAGGCTATTTTATTATAAAAAATCTTGAAATAAAGAGAAAAAAATATATATTTAGGCTATGGAAACTATAGGTGTGCAGTATTTAGCTGATATATGCAATGTCAGCAATAATATCATAACAGATGTTGAATGGCTGTATGATCATTTCAGGCACTCACTTATCAAAGGGAAAATGAATATTGTCGGTGAGGGGAAACGCCATACCTTTTCCAATGGCGGATCTACATTCCTTTTCATTCTTCAGGAAAGTCATGCATCTCTGCATTCATATCCGGAATTTAACTATATTGCAGTTGATATTTTCGTATGTGCAGGCAAAGACCCGTCAAAATCCATAAAATACTTCATAGATGGCTTGAACAGTGATGTGAAAGTTTCCAGAAAGATCCTTGAAAGAGGAAATAATACAGGCATGAGTGAAGAATAATGTGTGTTGCTATCCCAATGGAAATAATAGAGATCAAGGACTCCAGGGCAAAGGTCACATTCAATAATGTAACCAGGGAAACATCACTGATACTGCTGGAAGATCCAAAGGTTGGAGACTGGGTGCTTATGCATTCAGGCTATGCAATATCCAAGATAGACAAAGACGAAGCAGAAAAGACTATAAGGATGTTTGAAGAAATTGAGAGAGGTTCCGAAACTTGAGAGATACAATTGATATCAGCTTTGGCAATGGCGGATATGAAATGCATCAGCTCATCAATGAAGTAATAAAACCCCCAATTGACAACAATTATCTGGCTTTCCCGACAGATAGTGCATCTGTAGGATTTAACGGGAATAACCTGCTGTTTACAACAGATTCCCATATAATAGACCCGATAATATTTCCCGGGGGCGATATAGGCAAGCTTTCAGTCTGTGGCACGGCAAATGATATACTTGTATCAGGGGGAAAGCCCCTTTTTATGTCCCTCTCTCTTATAATAGAGGAAGGTTTTGAAACAGCCGTACTGAAGATGCTGATGAATTCAATAAAGGCTGAATGCGAGAACATAGGCATAAAGATTGTTACTGGAGATACAAAGGTGCTCGAAAAAGGGAAAGGCGACAAGATATTTATTAATACAAGCTGCATAGGCATACCCATTTTTAAGCCATTGTGCCATTTTTCCAATATCAGGAACGGGGATGATATAATTATTACCAGGGGTATTGCTGAACATGGCATAGCAGTGCTTATCCAGAGGGAGGGTATAAGCCTTGATACTCCCATTATAAGCGATGTATGCAGCCTTCACCCGATAATCTATGCATTAAGCGAGAATGGTATTTCACCGAAATTTATGACAGACCCGACAAGGGGAGGCCTGTCAGCTGCCCTGAATGAAATAGCTTCATCATCAAAAATGGGTATAAGGGTAAATGAGACAGCAATACCTGTTGGACCTTCAGTTATGGCAGTATGTGATATCCTCGGGCTTAATCAGTTTGAGATCGCATGTGAGGGAACTGCTGTTATTATTACAGAAAGCAAAGATACAGATAGAGCCCTTGAAATTATCAGAGGCACTGAAATAGGCCAAAAGGCATCGGTCATCGGCAAAATTACAGACAGCATGAAGCCAGTGGTGGTACTGCACACAAGTGTCGGTACGGATATACTGATGAACATGCCTGAAGGGCTTAACCTGCCAAGGATATGCTGATTTGAAAAAAGCCATATCATATCTCCAAGGCTCAATTGCGGATCTATCGTCTGAGATTAAAAGAGATATAAAGATCATGCATGTATGCGGCACCCATGAGCATACCATATCAAGATATGATATAAGGTCCCTCCTTCCTGAAAGTGTTGAAGTAATTGCCGGGCCGGGATGCCCTGTATGCGTATGCCCCTCCGGGGACCTCGATGATATCATTCATCTTGCGAAACAGGGCTACGCCATTCTTACATTCGGGGATATGATGAGGGTCCCCTCATCAACGATCACACTTCAGATGCTGAAAAGCACAGGCTGTCAGGTGAATATCATCCTTGGCCCGCAGGATGCTGTAAACATAGCCGGCATGCATCCTGATAAAAGATTCATATTTTTCTGTGTCGGTTTTGAAACAACGGCAGGGCCAGTTGCAGGAACCATACTAACCGGGTCTCCCCCAAACCTGTTCTATTACCTTTCCCTGAGGTATGTCCCTAAAGCAGTGGACATTCTCCTTTCATCAGAGATCAGGGGCATTGATGCACTTATCATACCCGGGCATGCCAGTATTATGTCCGGCCTGGGGCCCTATGAGGATATCTCCCGGAAATACCAGATGCCTTCATGTGCTGCCGGCTTTGAGCCAGAGGATGTGCTCAGGGCAGTTGAACAGATCCTTAAATCAATTTTAACCGGGGATACTGCTGTTCATAATGTATACAAAAGGGCTGTTAAGTATGAGGGTAATCAAAAGGCCATAGCTATCATCAATAAAGTATTTCATAAAGATAGATCATTATGGAGAGGGATCGGCCCTCTGCCTGAAACGGGATTCTTTTTCCGGAAAGATTATGCACATCTTGATATACTCAAAAACGAAAAAGTACCTGAACATAAGAGTGACGGGTCCAACCCTGGCTGCATCTGCAGCAGTATAATTCTCGGAAAGAAAAAGCCACATGAATGCAGGCTTTTTGCAAAGTCATGCAGGCCGGAAAACCCCATCGGGCCATGTATGGTCTCCCTTGAGGGAAGCTGCAGGATATCCTATCTATACAGGAAAGAATAATGTTTATTGATGTGCATTGCCATCTTTCTTCAGATCTATTTGATACAGACATTGACAGTATTATAAAAAAAGCTGAAGATGCCGGTATCACAAGAATTCTTTCAGTCGGTGAGAACTATGAAGATAACCTCAGAGTACTGGATCTGACATCCAGATATCCGATTATAAAAGCTGGCCTGGGGCATCACCCTGAAAGCACTGATATCAGAGAATCGGAAAAGACACTGAAGCTTATCGAGCAGAATTATGAAAAGATATCATGTATCGGGGAAATAGGCCTGGATTTCTTTAAGATCAGGGATCATACCGAAAGGGATGTCCAGGAAAGCATCTTTAGGGAATTTATAAAAACAGGAATAAAATTTGGCCTCCCCCTGAGCGTGCATTCACGTTCAGCCGGAGATAAGGCTATTGAGATACTGAATTCATTCGATCTCAAAATACCTGTAAATATGCATGCTTTTTCCGGTAAAGGCGGAAAAGCCAGGGATGCTGCAGAAAAACACGGCTATTTCTTCTCCATACCGGGAAGCATCTTCTACTCAGCCCAGAAACAAAAGCTTGCAAGGCTTGTCCCGGAGGACAGGCTTCTTCTTGAGACCGATTCCCCCGTGATGTCTCCTGTGAAAGGGCAGGTCAATTATCCCTCCAATTTACCTGTAATTCTCAAAGAGCTTGCAAGGATAAGAAAAGCTGATCCTGATACCCTTGAACAATTGATCTATAATAACTCAGTTGCCTACCTGTCATTAAAAGGTCAGCCGGATAAAAATAAATGACCGCTGCATAAAGATCAAAGTAACTGAGCTTGCTCAAATTCAATTACAATTTCCAGGGAATTGGGGGATTTTGCCACAAGGCATTTTGCAGGCAGCTTTGTGCCGTATTTATGGCTGTAATAATAGTCAGTGAGGCCTATATCTGAATCTGTTCTTATATTACAGAGGATAGAGCCTTTCAGGACAGCCTGGGGCATATTGTTTCTTTGATTTATATCCAGCTGCGGGTGAAAGTGCAGAAGGGATAATATCTCTGAATCAGATATGTCTTTTAATATGAATTTTCCATTTTTTATCTCTATATGCCTTTTTATCTGATAACCAGTTTCTTTATTGAAGATTATCAGGTCTGTACTGCTTTGATCCATACCGGTAATCTCAGAGTAGTATGGTGTCCTGATGTCCCACAGATCATCAGGAAGGCTGTCTTTTTCATACTCTTCTCTGGTGACTGGAATATTGTGGTAAAGCCTGGACCGGAACCTTTTCCTCATGCAGATATCCCCTGTATAGCTGTAGCTTCCGGGATCGACTATTATCTGCCTGCCCTTAAAGGATAATGTGAAGCTTCCCCTGTCCAGGTGAAAATGCCCGCTGTTTTCATATCTGGCCGGGAAACAGCTTATGAATACTGAAAAAAACTCATCCTTTAATATAATGGCATTAAGGTCTTTAAAAAATATTGTATCTGCAGTTTTCCTGGGGATTATTCCGGCTTTTTGGATGTCTATCCTTCTTTCTGGCTCAGGAACTGATAGCTTCATAATGTTTTTCTTTCTGTATGACTGGCTGGGGAATCTGTGATCAAAGATCAGCTCTCCTATTTCAAGAAGGTATGAGTGATCGTGCTCTTCTGACTTATCATATATGATTACCCTGCCGCTGTCATTATCCCCAACCTGAGGCGCATTGCCCGAATGATCCATATATGCTGCTGAAAACTCATACATCTTAAATAGTTTTTTGTAAAAATCTTCTCCGAGGTCTATATTGTTTGCAATGCATAATAATGCCGAACAGGAGAATAATTCAAGTACAAGCCTGTGATAGGCAATTGATCCCTCATGATCAGCACCGTCTTCAAGAACCTGGGAATTTATGCACTCAACCAGGCCATCCAGGGCTTTTTTCCTGTATTCTGCTGATAGAGGGTAGTCCTGCAGGCTCATGGATAAAAAGAGGATACCTGAATAGCAGGCAATTTTGTGGTTGTTCTCTATATTTTCAAAAAAGGCAATTATATATTCAAGATGCTTTGAAAGCAGTATTGAGAGATTTGAGCAGAACAGCCTGTCTTCAGAAAGATAATTTTCTAAAATATTATATGATACAATGATATTTATTGCCCTTATAGACGCCTCCATTCCGGAGAACCAGTTAATTCCTGTAAGATATGGATTTTCCCTTTGCCAGTTTATTATAATTTCTTTATATAAATTTATATAATTATTGTCCTTTTTGATAAGGAAAGCTCTGGCTATATCAGTAAGGAAATACAGCCTTGAGGTTTCCCACGGGAATTTGACATCAGCCCTGTTGAAATATTTTTTTATTTTAATCCTGTCAAAGCGTTTTTTTTCAAATTCAATGCCTGAGATATAATCCATATGCCAGTTTATGCTGGAGATATCCAGTTTTTGACCGAATATATTATAGGATACTGTATTGTCTGTCAGGGTGTCTTCCTTGATTGGCCCGGGATACCATGTCCTGTATATTTTTGTTTCATAAAAGATTTTTTTCTGCAGTCTGCAGGCCTTTATGCGGTTCATCATGGCAAGGCAGATCCTCTTTGACCTGTTCCGGGCTTTTGTAAAAATTTTATTCATAACTGGGAAGATATTATAATGCATTTTCTGAATCTTTATAAGAACAAAATTTTACTTATGCTGGGATACTGTATATCAAACATGTAAAGATGCTTAAAACATTGAAAAGATCCTTTTGTCTTAAATATTTATTTCTGAATTGTTCTGGATTTATAAAAAAGGATATGCTATACTGAAAAGATATAATAAAAAAATATAGGAGGTCATTATGTCTGTTGCAAAAGTATCTGAAATTATAGCATCATCAAAAAAGAGCTTTGATGATGCTATCAAACAGGGTATCCAGAGAGCCAATAAAACACTGGAGAATGTAAAGGGTGCCTGGATAAAGGATCAGCAGATGGTTATAGAAAAGGGTAAGATAATTGATTACCGCGTTACACTGGTAATTACCTTTATCCTGTCTGATTAAATTATACTGCTGAAATTAGAAAGAACCAAACTGTAATTACATTTATTCAGGCTGATCAACCTGAGTGCAGGCTAATTGCCTGGAGTGCATTATACTATTATATACTGGCATCAGATCATTTATAATTATCATTGCAGGCCTGGCACTGGCAATAAAGCATATCTTTATTAGCCGGTCAATCTGCAGAAACGATGTTTATTCAGTATTTAATTTTAATTCTGTACAGGTATATCCCTTTTTGCTGAATCTTCATACCTGATCCTGTCAATAATATCCTTTAGTGCCATTTTCCCCAGGTCGATTCTCCCGCATTTCCTTACAGGGAAATCAGCTCCGTTTTTCTCATTCTCACCGAGAACAAGGATATATGGTATTTTCTGATCTTCAGCTTCATGTATCTTATAGCCTACTTTTGAACTCCTGTTGTCAAAGGTGGTCCTTATACTGCTTTCAATGAATTTTTGATATACTGAATTTGCATATTCCTCGTATTTTTCAGATACCGGAATAATAATTGTCTGGACTGGCGACAGCCAGGTCGGGAACCTTCCTGCATAGTGCTCTATTAAAACGCCGAAAAATCTCTCAAGTGAACCAAGAAGAGCCCTGTGGATCACATATGGTTTGTGCTCCTGGCCATCTTCACCGATAAAGCTCATATCGAACTTATCTGACAGATTGAAGTCAAACTGTATGGTTGAACACTGCCAGGTCCTTCCCAGAACATCCTTAACCTTTATATCTATCTTGGGTCCATAGAACACACCGCCGCCGATATCGTACTGATATTCCAGTTTATTTTTCTTAAGTGCAATCTCAAGGGATTTGGTAGCGGTTTCCCACTCCTTGTCAGTGCCATGGTATTTTTCAGGCTTTGTTGAGATATATATGTCATATACATTTAAGCCAAAGGATCTCAGCATATATATTGAAAAATCCACAGTCCTGATGATCTCCTCCTCCAGCTGTTCCGGGGTTACTATTATATGGGCATCATCCTGGGTAAAGCCTCTTACCCGTAAAAGCCCGTGAAGAGCACCTGACAGCTCATATCTGTAGACAGTCCCGAGTTCTGCGTACTTTATCGGCAGGTCCCTGTAACTGTGTATCTTGTTCTTATAGACGGTGAGATGGAATGGGCAGTTCATCGGTTTTGCATAATAATCCACATCATCAATATTTATTGCTGAATACATTGATTCCCGGTAGAAATCAAGATGGCCGCTGGTTTCCCATAATTCTGATTTGCCGATATGGGGAGTATTTAATAGCTGGTACCCGTTTTTAAGATGCTCGTTCTTCCAGAAATCCTCTATTATCTTCCTCATCAGCGCTCCTTTAGGCAGCCATATGGGAAGTCCCTGGCCTACCTTGTCATCAAACATGAAAAGTTCAAGCTCTTTTCCAAGTTTCCTGTGGTCCCTTCTTTTTGCTTCTTCCAAAAACTGCAGATATTCCTGCAGCATCTTCGCCTTGGGGAAGGAGATCCCATAGATCCTCTGCAGCATCTTATTATTTGAGTCTCCTCGCCAGTAAGCGCCTGCAATGCTTAAAAGCTTGAATTTCTTTACATAGCCTGTATCGGGTATATGAGGCCCTTTACAAAGATCGGTGAAGTTCCCGTTGGTATAGATACTTATCTCCTGGTCTTCCGGGAGCTCTGATATAAGTTCAAGTTTATAGTCCTCGCTCATATCCTTAAACAATCTAAGCGCTTCATCCCTTTTAAGTACCTTTCTTGTAAATATCTGTTTCTGGCTTGCAATTTCATGCATTCTTTTTTCGATCTTTTCCAGGTCTGACTCTGTAAATGCTTCTTTCCTGTCAAAATCATAATAAAAGCCATTATCAATTGCAGGCCCTATGGCTATCTTTGTATCGGGGAATAGTTCCTTAACTGCCTGAGCCATTATATGGCTTGAGGAATGCCAGAAAATGTCCTTGCCTTTTTCACTTTCGAAGGTTAGAAACTCTATCTTTCCGTCTTCATCAATAACTGTATTTAAGTCTATAAATCTATCATTAAATTTTGCTGCTATTGCTTCATTGCCAAGCCGGTTGCTTATGTTTTTTGCTATTTCCCGTGCGGAGACAGGTTCAATCTTTTTTACCGAATTATCAGGAAATGTAATCTTTATCATCTTAGAAAACCTCTTCTATAAATATTAATCTTGCAGTCCGAATAACTTACGTGGAATAATATAGTCCAGTTACATTAAAAGTAAAGATAATTAAAAACAGGGCCAAATTGTTTGACAAAATGGATGGTTTTCTTACCATCTAAACAATAATAATAACATGAGAGGGAATACCTTTTATGATCAGTTTTATTGCCTCCATCATCCTTCTGCTTCTGGGCTATTTTATCTACTCACGGGTTGTTGAGAAAATATTTGTAATAAATAATGATAGTAAGACTCCTGCTACAGCTAAAAATGACGGTATTGATTATGTGCCCATGAAATGGAAAAGGATATTCCTGATACAGCTCTTAAATATAGCCGGCCTGGGCCCCATATTTGGTGCTGTTTCAGGGGCAGTCTGGGGGCCGGTCGCTTATCTATGGATAGTATTTGGCTGTATTTTTGCCGGGGCTGTTCATGATTATTTTTCTGGTATGCTTTCATTGAGGCATAATGGAGTAAGCATATCGGAAGTCACCGATTTTTATCTCGGGAAACTTATGAAGCAGATAATGAGGGTATTTTCTGTAATCCTTCTGGTCCTTGTCGGGACTGTTTTCATAAAGGGTCCTGCAGACCTTCTTGAAAATCTGACAGATATGGATAACCTTGCATGGGTTATCATAATAATAATTTATTTCATAATAGCAACGCTCCTTCCAATCGATAAGATCATAGGCAGGCTTTATCCCTATCTGGGAATTCTTCTCTTTCTGATGGCTCTGGGACTGCTGGTCGGCATTCTTCTGAAGGGACATGATATTCCTGAGGTTAATATTTTGAATCTTCATCCCAAAAACATACCCATATTTCCATTCCTTTTCATCACAATTGCATGCGGGGCTATAAGCGGCTTTCATGCCACTCAGTCACCTCTCATGGCACGCTGTGTTGTGGAGGAGAGGAACGGAAGGAGGGTTTTCTACGGAGCAATGATAGCAGAGGGTATTATTGCCCTGATATGGGCAGCAGCAGCTATTGCCTTCTTTAAGGATACAAACAGCCTCCTGCAGGCTGGGAGCCCGGCAGTTATAGTATACAAGATCCTGAATTCCTCCCTGGGCAGGGTAGGAGGGTTCATAGCGCTGTTGGGTGTTGTTGTATGCCCTATAACATCAGGGGATACTGCATTCAGAAGCTCCCGTCTGACTATTGCAGATGCACTAAACCTTGAGCAGAAGAAGATCATGAACAGGCTGTATATAGCTGTACCATTGTTTATAATAGGTACATCCCTGTGCTTTATTGATTTTTCAATAATATGGAGATATTTTGCATGGTCGAACCAGACACTTGCAACCATAGTATTATGGACTTCTGCAGTCTTCCTTGTAAAATACAGGAGGTTCTTCCTTATCGCATTTATCCCTGCTGTATTCATGACCATGGTTGCCACATCCTATATACTTGTAGCAAAGGAGGGATTCAGGATTCCTTACTGGGAAGGCATTATTATATCTGCAGTATTTACAGCATTTGTTACTGCAGTGTTTCTGCTTCGGATAAAGTCAGTAAGATTGAAAAAAGATAAGGAGCAAATATGAAAATTACAGATGTGAACGAAGAGACATTCCCTACATTCGCGTGCTGTTTCGAAGAATGGTCAGAGGAAATGAAGAATGCCCGGAAGCATAAGCGTATTTGGTATGATTACATGAAGCCAAGGGGCCTCGGAGCAAAGGTTGCAGTTGATGACGATGGAGAGGTAAGCGGCATGATTCAGTATATACCGTCTCAATACTCTTTTATTGAAGGTGATGGCATATACCTGATAACCTGCATCTGGGTATACGGCTATGAGGATAAAGGCATTGGCTGCCGCCAGAACAGGGGTATGGGGAAAGCATTACTGCTGTCTGCTGAAGAGGATGTAAAAGACAGGGGAGCTAAGGGTATTGCAGCATGGGGGCTGTCAGAACCCTTCTGGATGCCTTCCGCCTTTTATAAAAGGTTTGGTTACAGTCTTGCTGATACTACCGGGATTCAGGAACTGGTATGGAAAGCTTTCTCATCTGATGTAAAGCCTCCGAAATGGCGCAAAGCAATGAAAAAACCCCATATAACAGAGGGCAAAGTCACGGTGACGGCTTTCAGAAACGGATGGTGCCCCAGCTTTAGCACCGTTTATGAGAATTTTAAGAAGGCTTCCGCTGAATTTGGAGAAAATGTAGAATTCAGGGAAATAGATACAATAAGCAGTAAAGCGATCAATGAATGGGGAATTACTGATTCTATTTTTATAAATGAAAGGGAGCTTGAATTCGGTCCTCCTCCGGGCTATGATGAAGCTTACAGGATGATAAAGGAGCAGGTGGAAAAGCTGAAATAGCCCTGTTGGGAATTAGTACCAGTAATTCAGGCAGATCCATGCCAGCTATCAAAAAAACCATTGCTTTTCTTTATCAGGCCTGTAAAGGTATTCAAACGAAATGTTATTTAAATATCCTGAGCTGTTAAATACCTGGCTAAATGTCCGTTTAATAAAAGCCTGGAATACCAGGATCTAAGCTGTAAGGCTTCTGCCATTATATAAATAAAAAGGGACTGAGCGAATAAAATACAGCAGCATCATAAGGGTATAACATTTATAAAAAAGGCAGGAATAATTTGATTCGGGCTGGTTTTGCTATTATAATGCAAATAATAAGATGAAGCTTTTTTATAAACACACGCAGACAGGTTATACTGCTTTGATATTTCTTGCAGCTGCATTTTTTCTCATAGCATTCTGTTCTGTATATTATGAAGAAAATGCTGTTATACTATTGATATCATTGATCCTGTTAGCAGTCTTTGCCCTGTTCTTTTCCCTGACAATTACTGTTGATGAAAAGTACCTGAACATATCATTCGGGATAGGCCTTATCAAAAAGAGGTTTTTGCTTGAAGAGATCCAGAGTTTCCAGACTGTAAGGAATGCGTGGTACTATGGATGGGGCATAAGGCTTACTCCTCACGGATGGCTTTACAATGTTTCAGGACTGACCGCTATTCAGATCATACTAAAATCAGGAAAGAAATACCGGATAGGCACAGATAATCCCAATGACCTGGAAGAAGCCCTGGAAAAGGCACTTAAAGGCTGATCAGTAAAATAATCCATAATCCAGGCATAAGCAAAAGAGATTTGTTAATATATAAATGTGCAATTTATTGAAATACATCCTGAATTATAGCAAAATCAGGATAAAGGAGTTGAGAGTGTAAAATATTTTCTGTAAATTAAAAAAATAGTGTGTCTCCCAAGATCTT